>NZ_LIQG01000001.1 GCF_001418015.1 Lacinutrix mariniflava
ACTTACAGAATCCATAAAAAAATGTTTAATATCTTCAATACCTTCGGTTCCATTTTTTAACTTTAGTAAAGTAGCACTTACTTTAGATTTGTAAAGATTTAAGCTTTCAAGAAATAAACCATGTTTGTTTCCAAAACTAGAATATATAGAGAACTTGTTTATGCCCATTTCTTTTTCAAGCATTTGCATCGACGTCGTTTCATAACCATTACGCCAAAAAAGGTGCATTGCTTTTTCTACTACTTCTTGTTCGTTATATTCTTTTTTTCTAGCCATCTTTCTTTCTGTAAAAACAGAACTCATTTCTAATTACAGGACAAAACTAACCAATCGTTTAGGTTTAAAAAATATTTTAACATTTATTTATATTTAAGGCCTGGTTTTTTTAAAGAGTATACTTTAATTATTTAGCTTTTTTATGGCAGAGAATGCCTTGTCTACATTGTTATCTTCAACTAAAACCGTAAATTCATTTGTAGTAGAAATTACTTCGTAAAGAGAAATGCCTTCCCAAGCAAAACGCTTAAATATTTGATAGTACAAACCAGATATTTTAGAATTGTTTTCTGGCAATCGAATACTAATAGCAGATAGGTTTTCGTGTAAACCAATCATCTCTTCGTTTTTAAAATGCGTTTGTGTTTTTGTTTTTTCTGAAGCCGAAATCACCATATTACTTTCATAAATACCACGCGAAAAACCGTAAAAAGCATTACTATCTATGGTTTCTAATAGTTTAGTATGACTATTAATTAAGGTCTTAGAATTTTTAAAAGTAAAATCAACCAAGTTGGAGCGTACCGTAATATCTCCTAAATTTTTTAAAACGGACTTTAACTGATTAGAATGTCTTAAGTCTTTTGGAGGATTGTAACGGCGTAAAGCCATCATAATGGCTCCAGTCTTAACTGGTTTTCTTAACATGGCACCAATAGGCGCTTGTAGCTCTTCGGCTAAAGCCGAAAAATTAATAATACTACGCGATAAAGCTTCTTCAAGAAAAAGGTTGTGTAACTATAATCTCTTCTACACAGGTTGCAATGGTTTACTAGGTGTGGTCGGCGTCTCT
>NZ_LIQG01000002.1 GCF_001418015.1 Lacinutrix mariniflava
TTAGATAATACTTTAGCAGAATCTAATGCGATTTCTAAAGAAATAGGAAACTTATACAAATCTGGAAAAGCAGCTGAAGCTAACTTGTTAAAAGAAAAAACGGGTATATTAAAGGAGGATTCTAAAACACTTTCTGAAGCGTTAAATGCTGCAGAAGAGAACCTACAAACTTTATTATATAAATTACCAAACGTCCCTCATGAAAGTGTGCCTGCAGGAAAATCTGAAGAAGATAATGAAGAGATTTTTAATGAAGGTGACATTCCTAAATTATATGACGGAGCGCAACCACACTGGGAATTAGCTAAAAAATACGATATTATTGATTTCGAATTAGGAACAAAAATTGCTGGAGCAGGTTTTCCAGTATATAAAGGAAAAGGAGCAAGATTACAGCGTGCTTTAATTGCTTACTTTTTAGATAAAAATACTTCTGCGGGCTACACAGAATACCAATTACCACATTTAGTAAATGAGGCTTCTTGTTATGGTACTGGACAGTTACCTGATAAAGAAGGACAAATGTACCATGATTCTCGAGACGATTTATATTTAATCCCTACTGCCGAAGTACCTGGTACAAACATTTTTAGAGATGTTTTATTAAACGAAAGCGAATTACCTATTGGTATTACAGGTTACACGCCGTGTTTTAGACGTGAAGCTGGAAGTTATGGAGCCCATGTTCGTGGATTAAACAGATTACATCAATTTGATAAAGTTGAAATTATTAGAGTGGAGCATCCAGACAACTCTTACAAAGCTTTTGAAGCTATGGTAGACCATGTAAAAGATATTTTACGTGAGCTTAAATTACCTTTTAGAATTTTAAGATTATGTGGTGGCGATACAGGTTTTCCTGCTGCTATGACTTACGATTTTGAAGTTTTCTCGACTGCCCAAGACCGTTGGTTAGAAATCTCTAGTATTTCTAATTTTGAAACATACCAAGCAAACCGTTTAAAACTTCGTTTTAAAAATATACTAGGTGTGGTCGGCGTCTCTCAA
>NZ_LIQG01000003.1 GCF_001418015.1 Lacinutrix mariniflava
CGTAGACCAAAATCAAGATTTAGCAGCCTACTTTAAAGTAAGAAGCATTCCAACACTAGTGTTTTTTCAAGACGGAAAAGTAGCAGATAAACACACAGGATTACTTACAGAAAGAGAACTAAGATTAAAAATAGACGCGCTAGAAGTAGCTGTAACCCAATAAAAACAGGCTGTCCATGCATAAGGAACTTTTGTCCATTTTTAAAGGCAAGTTCTCGTCGCATCTTTGCAGTGTAATTAATTAGTAATATTAAAAACCGAAAATTATGAAAACAATACAAAACATACAATGCCCAAATTGTTGGGGATACCAAACATACGACGAGCAAAACCCAGAACAACAATTATGCAAATGTTCTAACTAAAAGTTAAAAACAACAAACAAACATAAATAGTATTTCCGCGAAAGCGAAAAACATAAAAACAAAAACAATGAGCACAAGAATTAAAACATTAGATCCAGCAACAACAACAGGAAAAGCTAAAGATTTATTTAACGCAGTACAAAAGAAATTAGGTTTTATACCAAACCTTATTAAAGTATTTGGAAACTCTCCAGCAACATTACAAACGTATTTAAGTTTAGGAGAATTAACAGCAAGTGGTGATTTTTCAAACAAATACCGTGAACAATTAGCATTAGCAATTGCCGAAACAAACTCATGTAACTACTGTTTATCTGCGCACACAGCAATTGGTAAAATGAATGGTTTAACCGAAGAGCAAACACAACAAAGTCGCCAAGGTTTTGCAAATGAAGATAAAGATCAAGCAGGATTACAATTTGCACAGGCCGTAACATTAAATCGCGGACAAGTATCTACAGAAGCCATTGCAGAAGTAAAAGCAGCAGGTTTTAACGATGGCGAAATATTAGAAATAGTACTTAATGTAGTGTCTAACACATTAACAAACTATGTAAACCATATAGCAGAAACAGAAGTAGATTTCCCATCTGTAGAAGCAGGAAAATTTACAGTAGCACAATAATTACAACGTGTCACTTCGAGTGGTTTTTGTAAAAGGTACTAGGTGTGGTCGGCGTCTCTCAAGGGGCA
>NZ_LIQG01000004.1 GCF_001418015.1 Lacinutrix mariniflava
TATATAATTTCGTTATCATTAATCTGTTTAAAAAGCTTTTGATTTTGAGTGCTTTTCTTTCCTTTTAAATATTTGTATTGAAAATCGTTAAACCCTTTACTAGCATTAGGTGCAAGATACAAACCTAGAACAATTGAAATTAAACCTACAATAGTGGCTCCAATTATATAAGGTCTTAAAAATCTTGAAAATGATACTCCTGAACTTAAAAAAGCAACAATCTCTGTGTTATTTGCTAATTTAGAAGTGAACCATATTACCGAAAGAAATAAAAATAATGGAAATAAAAGATGAGCAAAGTACACAGTAAAATCTAATAGATATAACATTACTTCACCAAAAGGTGCCTCACGCTCTAGGATTTTACCTATTTTTTCGGCAAGGTGAACTGTTATTCCTATTGGAATAAACAGCAGTATCATCATTAAAAATGTGAGTAAGTAGCGCTTTAATATGTACCAATCTAGTATTTTCAATATTAAAGTCTTTTATCCATTTGTTTAACCATCATGTCTTTCCAAGTTCTAAAATCTCCTGCTAAAATATGCTTTCTAGCTTCACGAACCAACCACATATAAAATCCTAAATTATGAATGGTTGCTATTTGTGCTGCTAATCTTTCGTTTACAGTAAATAAATGTCTTACATAAGCCTTAGAGTAATCTGTATCCACCCATGTAATTGCCATATCGTCTAAAGCAGAAAAATCGTCTCTCCATTTTAGGTTTTTAATATTTATAGAGCCATGTGCTGTAAATAACATACCGTTTCTAGCATTACGCGTTGGCATAACACAATCAAACATATCTACACCAAGTGCAATATTTTCTAGGATATTAATTGGAGTTCCAACTCCCATTAAGTAACGTGGTTTATCTTCTGGAAGTATAGCCGTTACAATCTCTGTCATCGCATACATCTCTTCTGCCGGTTCACCAACAGACAAACCTCCAATAGCATTACCTACTGCTCCTGAGTTTGCTATATACTATACTAGGTGTGGTCGGCGTCTCTCAA
>NZ_LIQG01000005.1 GCF_001418015.1 Lacinutrix mariniflava
CAAGATTATAGTTAGGAATAATTATAATCTATTCATCTATGGATAGACTTAAATATTGGTTAGCTGTGCTTTGCGAGAGTGATAGAAACGGCATCCTTTTTTATTTAATAGAATAATATGCGTCTTGATTGACTACAGGAACTATGATGAGTTATAGATGTGTGGTTGTAAATAATTAAATAGTATAATTTCAAGTTTCTGTTTTCATGTTTTGTTTGTAATACTTTCTTATCTATTCAAGATAGAATGTATAGTTCTGGCTCATTATTGAGTTTTGGGTCTATTGAAAGTGACTATGGGTGTTTTATAATAATATTATAAATTGTAAATCACTGATTAGTAGGGGTTAAAAATAAGTTTTAAAAAAAGATTAAAATAAAGCTTGTCAGGTTGAAAATCAGTTGTACATTTGCAGCCGCTTAGCGTTGTAGTCACACAGACAATAACAAAAAGCGAAGTTCTAAAACAAGGCGAAAATAGAAAATATAAAAAACTTTCAAAAAAAGCTTTTTATATAAAATAAAGGTTGTAAGTTTGCAGCCGCTAAAAACGTTAAAATTTAGAGCGAAAAAGTTCAGTGACATTAGATGATTTTTTTTAGAGTTTTAAAAGCTTCAAAGTTTTTAAAATAAAAACAAAAAAACATTGCACAGAATAAAAAAGGGTTTTACATTTGCAGCCCGCTAATAAGGTAACGAATTAGCAAATTAAAAATAAGAATACAAGTTCATAAACATATTGAATTGACAGCGTAAGTTTATAACTGGAAACGGTTATAAACAAACAAGAGAATAAACCATTCGAGTACTAATTAATTTCTTTGGTTGTTAAGCATATTAGTGGCAACACTTAAAAATTTAACGATGAAGAGTTTGATCCTGGCTCAGGATGAACGCTAGCGGCAGGCTTAACACATGCAAGTCGAGGGGTAACAGAGTAGCTTGCTATTGCTGACGACCGGCGCACGGGTGCGTAACGCGTATAGAATCTACCTTATACTAAGGAATAGCCTTTGGAAACGAAGATTAATGCCTTATAGT
>NZ_LIQG01000006.1 GCF_001418015.1 Lacinutrix mariniflava
ACTTACGAAAGTCCTCGCGGACTTTCTTGGTCGGTAATTATTTACTAAATTAGTTGCTTAAAACACGCAACAAACCATATACAACAACGTTGGCAACAATAATGAAAAATCCGAACTTCGAAAATATAAATCTGTTTGAATTTCTAAAATCGGAATTCAAAACACGTAAAAAAAGAAAAAGAATTTTCGGAACAATCTGCTCATTTTTTCAACTGTTCGTTTTTGGAACATTTAATTATCAAACAAAAAATCGTGGAATGAAATTCACAAATCGATAGAGAATAAACTATTGAATTTCTATCCTGAACTGAATTGTAAGTTCAATGGAAAAAGACCAACTTTTATCGAATTATTAAAAAATTACGGAACTGAACGAATTGAATTCAAATTTAATAAAGCGCACGTAGCTGTTACGAACGATTCTCTTTACGTTTTCCCATTCGATTCGGCTGAATTGAAAGACCAAGGAGCTTATTATGATATGCTTGAGGAACCATTTCGGATAGTTTATAATACAACAGAGAAAAATGATAAATATTCCGTAATAAGTACTATTTCTGAATTTATATCAATGAAATCTGAAAACGGAAAAACGAATATTGAATTTAAAACAACGGAATTGAATGCTAGAACGGAATTAATATTTGACCAAGAAATTACAGTTGCCAACACCGTATATAATTAATGGCTAGTTTTAGCTTGCTTACGAAAATCTTTGCAGATTTTCTATTCAGTTTTTATTTGCTAAATTAGGTGCTGAAACACGCCACTAATCATATACAAACACGTTGTGTGCAATTAACCAAACCAATAAACATTGAGGAAAAACCTACTATTTTTAGTACTATTAATAATAATTCAATCTTGTCAATCTGACCTTTTGACTGACAATAAATCTATAATTCAGGAAATTGATAAATTGAATTTTAGTAAAACAACATTTGAAGTTTCCATAGATAATAACGAAAACATAATAGATACGCTTTCAATTATAAAAACAAAAACGGATAAAAACGGTAAAATGC
>NZ_LIQG01000007.1 GCF_001418015.1 Lacinutrix mariniflava
TAGGGCAGTCATCCTGCACGCGGCATGGCTGGATCAGAGTTGCCTCCATTGTCCAATATTCCTCACTGCTGCCTCCCGTAGGAGTCTGGTCCGTGTCTCAGTACCAGTGTGGGGGATCCCCCTCTCAGGGCCCCTATCTATCGTAGCCATGGTGTGCCGTTACCACACCATCTAGCTAATAGAACGCATAGTCATCTTATACCGTAATCTTTAATGATATCTTGATGCCAAGTCATCATACTATAAGGCATTAATCTTCGTTTCCAAAGGCTATTCCTTAGTATAAGGTAGATTCTATACGCGTTACGCACCCGTGCGCCGGTCGTCAGCAATAGCAAGCTACTCTGTTACCCCTCGACTTGCATGTGTTAAGCCTGCCGCTAGCGTTCATCCTGAGCCAGGATCAAACTCTTCATCGTTAAATTTTTAAGTGTTGCCACTAATATGCTTAACAACCAAAGAAATTAATTAGTACTCGAATGGTTTATTCTCTTGTTTGTTTCTAACCGTTTCCAGTTAAAAACTTACGCTGTCAATTCAATATGTTTATGAACTTGTGTTCTTATTTTTAATTCGCTAATTCGTTACCTTATTAGCGGGCTGCAAATGTAAAACCCTTTTTTATTCTGTGCAATGTTTTTTTTGTTTTTATTTTAAAAACTTTGAAGCTTTTAAAACTCTAAAAAAAACACCTAATGTCACTGAACTTTTTCGCTCTAAATTTTAACGTTTTTAGCGGCTGCAAACTTACAACCTTTATTTTATATAAAAAGCTTTTTTTTAAAACTTTTTATACTTTTATTTTCGTCTTGTTTTAGAACTTCGCTTTTTGTTATTGTCTGTGTGACTACAACGCTAAGCGGCTGCAAATATACAACTGATTTTCAACCTGACAAGCTTTATTTTAATCTTTTTTTAAAACTTATTTTTAACCCCTACTAATCAGTGATTTACAATTTATAATATTATTATAAAACACCCATAGTCACTTTCAATAGACCCAAAAATCAATAATGAGCCAGAACTATACATTCTATCTTGAATAGATAAGAAAGTATTACAAACAAAACATGAAAACAGAAACTTGAAATTATACTATTTAATTATTTACAACCACACGTCTATAACTCATTATAGTTCCTGCAGTCAATCAATACGCATATTATACTATTAAATAAAAAAGGATGCCGTTTCTATCACTCTCGCCAAGCACAACTAGCCAATATTTAAGTCTATCCATAGAAGAACTGATTATAATTATGACTGAGGATAATCTTACATCAACGATCTACCTTAAATAATCACATCCATAATCACATGTTTTAGACAACAGGTTTTTATTTACTTATTATTAATTAAGATTTTTATTTGAGTATATAACAAAAAAAATCCTCAACAAATAAATGTTGAGGATTCTCTAAAAAAGGCGACGACCTACTCTCCCACGAATGTAGTACCATCGGCGCAAATAGGCTTAACTTCTCTGTTCGGAATGGTAAGAGGTGAGCCCTATCGCAATAATCACCTTAAGTCTTTCGGTGTATGTAGTGATTTAAGATCAACTACTTAACCGTATAAAATAACATATTGAAAAAAGTACACTTTAGTGTATTAAACATGAAAATCGTAATAATATGTATTGTACTTAGTAAAAAAACAGGCGTACAATAAGCCTATGGGTTATTAGTATCACTCGGCTATGACATTACTGCCTTTACACCTATGACCTATCAACGTAGTAATCTCCTACGACCCTTTAAAGAAATCTCATCTTGTGGTGGGTTTCGCGCTTATATGCTTTCAGCGCTTATCCCTTCCCAACGTAGCTACTCTGCAA
>NZ_LIQG01000008.1 GCF_001418015.1 Lacinutrix mariniflava
AATAAAATGTTAAATTTGGTAGAAGCCTTGTTTTTAAAGGTAGCGCAAACGTTTTCGTGTTGACAACTTTCTTAAATACTGAGAATTATCTAATTTAAATTATAAATTATTGCGCTTTTTTAAATAATACAGACCTTTTTTATTAAATAAGTAGCAAAAGCTTGTATTTTTGAGATTATTATAACTTTATACTGAATAGAATGAAACGAAAAGTAACGCTTAAACAAAACAGCAAGGGCTTTACCTAAATATAATTCTTTATTAGAGTCTATTAATTGCTTTAATGGTAATGTTCCATCTGGAGTTTCTATAAGAGACAAGCCTTCGTTTTCTGGTCTGTCTTTTCCACGTGCAGTAATGGTAGACATTATCCATTCTTCGGGCATGCTGTTATCAATTTCTGGTGATGTTTTTTTCCAGTTATCTATTAAAGCACCACCTTGGTAAGTTCTCCAAACTCTGTTAGAAAGTTGTTTTAAAGGTACGTGTGCGTATTGTTGTAAATTATCACTCATGTTCTCTTTTGTGTACGTTTGTGTTACTGTATAAATTTAATTAATCCAATTAAAGCGACATAGAGCATATAACAGTTAAAAATTAAAGTTGCTCCTAAGGCTATATTCATCCAAAGTGATGTTTTATGGCCTTTCATAACGTCAGATTTATTTATTAGAATTAATAAGAATAGCGTTATTAATGGCATAACAAATGGACTTAATGCTTGCGAGGCGATTAAAATCCAAACAGGTTTACCGCCTAAAACGGGAATAATTAAACCACACAATGCGACTATTACTACTATAAGTTTGTATAACGGTTTTTTCATGTTACGTGGTGTGCCAGTATAATCTGCAATCAACCACGGAAATAATAAAAGGTTTGGAAAAATTGAAGATAATCCTGCTCCAATAATACCTAAGGTAAATAATGTAAGTGCAAAATCTCCAGCCCATGGTCCTAATGCATGCATCATATCTGTTGCGTCGTCTACAGGTGTGCCGCTAAAATATAGTGTTCCTGTTGCGCTAATCATAATGGCTAGACTTATTAAAAAAGTTAATACCATAGCAGACATTGCGTCTTTGTTTTCCTTTTTTAAATCTTGTAATCCCCAACCTTCTTCTTGGACTAAAATACTACGTGATTGCTAACAAACACCGCCCATAGTTGTACCTACTATTCCGGCAATTACAAGTCCCGAATTGTCTCCAGTTGGCAATTGAGGGAAAAAATCGATAATAGCTTTTCCAGAT
>NZ_LIQG01000009.1 GCF_001418015.1 Lacinutrix mariniflava
GTGGTTTTGTATGCGAGGATTTTCCGCAGGAAAATCAGACGTAACAAAAGCTCACGAACTCTTGATTAAGAACTAAACTAAGCATTATTTTTATACTGTGTTGTGCATAGTTTTTATTATTTCAATAGTTTTTCTGTTCTGTTCATCATCTTTGGATATTCTTTGACAAATTTAATTAAGACAGAATCTCCTAATTTTATTTTTTCAAATTCTCGCGAATCAGGTATTGTTAATTGTGATTCATATTTTAAGTCATTATGGCTAAATTCAGTTATCAAGTAAGGTGATGTTTTCGCACCATACTTTTTTTCGATTACAATTCCATTTGTTAAGATTCCATCATTGTCAATCCGGTTTTGAACTCGAGAACCATTAAAATAAAGGATTAAAAAAAAAGATAAGCCTAAAATTATTGATAGTTTTTTTATCAATTCCCTTTTCTCTTTTGCTAGTATTTCAGTCAGAAATCCGAAAAAAATGGCTGTATTAGCTAAATGACAAAGTCCTAGTGTAACAAAGAATTCCATAAATTTTAATTCTTTGTACCAATAAAAATATAGAGCTATTTCTAAACTAATTATCCGTTAAAGTTGATTTTACCTAGCAATAAAAAAATTAACTTTATAGTTATAACAGTAATTCTAAACTAAATTATATTTCTGTAGTTACAGGAATTAAAAAACAATTATATATGAAAAAATTAGCAACGCTGGTTTTCGTTTCTGTTTTGGGAGGTGCAATTACCCTAGGAACATACAAAACCTTTCTTGAAAAAGAAGAACAAGCAATTGTGCAAGCAGAACAAATAACTCAACCTGTTTTTCAACCAGTAAGTTATAAGACTACCAATACTAATTTAGGTGCTATTGAAGGTATCGATTTTACAACTGCTGCAGAGAAAACATTAGATGCTGTAGTACACGTAAAAAACATTACACTTAATACGTCTCAACCTTCTATGCGTGATTTAATGCGTGGTAATGTTCAACAACGTAAACAATTATACTA
>NZ_LIQG01000010.1 GCF_001418015.1 Lacinutrix mariniflava
ATTGCTAAAGAAGAAGTGAAATCTGTAAGAGAAGATTTGAAGGAGAGTTTACAACCAGCTCAATGGATGCAAACAGGTGTTAAAGTAGCAGGTAAAATAGGCTCTATGGTTTTACTTAAGAAGCTTTTTAGGAAGTAGATAATAACAATATTAAATTACTTAATATTGTTTTAGAAAATAGCGATGCGCTTTTAAACTTACCAAAATCAATAAATTATAACCTGTATTTTAAAGGTAATCAATCAAAATTTAATAAGGAGAAAACAAACAATAAAACAATTAAGCATAACCCAAACACTGGAGATTCTAATAAAACCATTGTAATTAATGCAAAGTATAGCAACGTTATTGCTGAATAAATTTTATTTTTGAGTTCAATATGAATGATCGTTTTTACGTATTAAATATGAATTCAAAAGATTTTAAAACACGCTTGACAGCTTTCGGTACACAAAATATATGTGTAATCGATGCTTCTATTTCTAAAAGTGACTACACACCAATCGATTTATCTGAAGCTAATACAGACTTACAAAACTTCGATATTTCATCTTCTAAAGATTGGGACACCTATATTACCAATTACCTTAATAAAAGAAACAAAAAAGTAGCTTTTGGTGGTTACCTTGAAAAACGTGGTATTTATAATCGTAGCGATTATTTTAATAACCCAAATCCTGAAACCGAACGTAACATTCATATTGGTTTAGATTTATGGATAGCAGCAGGAACATCGGTTTTAGCAGCTTTTAATGGCGAAATACATAGTTTTAAGGATAATACTAATTATGGCGATTATGGACCAACAGTAATCTTAAAACATGAGCTAGATAGTTTTGTGTTTTATACACTTTACGGACATTTGTCTCGCGAATCTTTGAAGCGCTTAAAATTGGGAGATAAGGTAAAGCAAGGCGAAACAATTGCTTATTTAGGTGCAGCTGAGGTAAACGGTGATTATGCACCACATTTACATTTTCAAATTATTGAAGACTTGCAAGATAATTTTGGTGACTATCCAGGAGTGTGTTCTATAACAGATTTAGAATTTTATAAGAAAAACACTGTTAATC
>NZ_LIQG01000011.1 GCF_001418015.1 Lacinutrix mariniflava
AAAAACTGTCTCGTGACTGGAGTCAAGAAGATATAAATACAAGAACGAATAATGCTATTGCTTTTGTGGGTAAAATTTGTACCTTCATTTTACAAGTGCAACTGTTGGAGGACCTCCTTTATATGGGGCACAACAAATTTTTGGTGACGATCCAAATTTAAGAGTTGGAGAAGTTCATTTTCCAAGTAAATTTTATGCGCGTAGCGAAAATTATTAAGGCCTCTTCTGCCTTAACTGTTGCAAATCAAATTATAGAAAAAAATTGTAGAGGAAGGCATTGCTAAGAAACGAACAAAGGAGTTACCAACTACTTTATTAAAAAGTATCTCGAAAACAGACATTGATGTTTTAGCAACAAAATTTGCCGTAGATAGAGGTTATCCTGAAGCACTATCGAAATTGGTTATTGATAAAAGTAACGGTTTTTGTTATAGATAGGTTTTAATTAAGGTTAAATTGTTTGCTTTGCTAGGCTTTTGTTTTACTTGACTTTGTCAGAAAAAACAACTAACTTCGTTTAACATCTGATATAAAAACATTGAAACGCTTTTATATCAATGGAATATTGTATGCAATTTGACAACCAATGAACAAAGGATTAAAATATGGACTTCTGATTTTCGGAATTGTAATAATTACAGTTGTCGGATTTATTGGATTTGGACTTTACTCAATGGAAATTGAAGACCATTATGGCGACCTAAAAGAATTATATTATGATTCAAAAAGTGGAGATATAATACTGAATAAATCTACTTCTGAATTTGGAATAATCGAAAAAAAACTGGAAACGTTTAAATATCCGAACTCATAAAAAAGATTCTACGGATTTATATAATTGGGTTTATCAAAACGGAATTGAAACCAAGGCGGAAATTTACAGACCGATAATTGAAACGGAAAACATAAATAGTTTGAATTATTCAGAGGTTGTTGACAAAATAAATGCTTCTGAAATGACTTTTATAAATGGAAATAAAAAAAGAATAAAAACTGCATACAACACCGTATAAAAATAATTGCGGCTTAGTGCTTAATCAAAGGTCGTTGCGTGTTTGTAACGTCTGATTTTCCTTCGGAAAAATCCTCGCATACAAACC
>NZ_LIQG01000012.1 GCF_001418015.1 Lacinutrix mariniflava
CGATTAGTAATGAAGCCTTAGCCAGTGGAACAGACGCTAGCGGAACAGCAGTAACGGATGCATCGGATTCAGGAAACGCAGCCGATGATACAGGAGCAGATAATGATCCAACAACAAGTCCATTACCAACAGCAAGTAGTATTGCATTAACTAAAGGCGTAAGTGCTTTAGCAGATACTAATGGCGATGGTTTATTAGGCGCAGGAGATCAAGTAACGTATACTTTTACTGTTGAAAACACAGGAAGTACTACTATTGATAATGTAAGTATAACAGATGCTACTATCGGATTAAGTAATGCAGTGGTTAGTCCATCAACATTACAACCAACCGAAACAGGAACCATCACATCAATATACACGATTACACAAGCGGATGTTAATGCAGGAACTGTAGAAAATACAGCAACTGTAAATGGAACAGATCCAAACGGAACAGTAGTAACAGATACATCAGATAGTACGAATCCAAATGATGACGAAGGTCAACCAGGAAACAGTGATGCCGATGCAGATGATACTAATGATCCAACGAACTTACCAATCTTATCAACACCAGAATTAACCTTAGTAAAAACAAGTTCATATGTAGATACTAATGGCGATGGCGTTGTAAGTCCAGGTGATCAAATCAACTACACATTTGTAGTAACCAATACAGGAAATGTAACCGTAACAAGTATTGATGTCACAGATAGTAATTTAACGCCAAATTTAGTTGGTACAATTGCAAGCTTAGCACCAATGTCAAATCAGACCTTAAGTGCAAGTTATACGATTACGCAAGCAGATGTTAATGCAGGACAAGTAATCAATACAGCTGTAGCTGAAGGAGAAGATCCAAACGGAAATACAGTAAGTGACGATTCAGATTCTGGAAATCCAGCAGATGACACCGGAGCAGGCGATGATGATACCGTAACGCCATTACCATTAAGTGCAGCGTTGACATTAACAAAGAGTTCAACATTAAACTTAGCAACAAATACAATTACCTATACTTATACTGTTGAGAACACAGGAAACACTACAGTAAATGATATTACAGTAGCAGAAACTACGTTCTCAGGAACAGGAGCAACACCAACACCAGTATATACAGGAGGTGGTTTTGATTTAGATGGCGACGCGGATGACTTCGATGCTAATCCAGGAGATGTATTACAATTCAGTGCAACGTATAGCTTAACACAAGCAGATATTGATGCAGGAATAGTAACTAATGAAGCAGCAACCAACGGAACTGATCCAAGTGGAGCAGCAGTAATGGATGCTTCAGATTCTGGAAATACAGGAGATGATACCGGAGCCGATAATGATGCAACAAACACATCAATTCCAGCAACACCAGCATTAACCTTAGTAAAAACAAGTACTTATGTTGATAATGCACCAACAGGATTAGATGTAAATGATCAAATCGATTATGTATATACAGTAGAAAATACAGGAAACGTAACAGTAAACGATGTAACAGTTGGTGAAACAACCTTTACAGGAACAGGAACAACACCAAGTCCATTATATAGTATGGGAGGTGCAGATCTTGATGGCGATGCCGATGCTTTTGATGCTATCCCAGGTGATATTATTACGTTTACAGCAAGTTATAGCTTAACACAAGCAGATATCAACGCAGGAACAATTAGTAATGAAGCTTTAGCAAGTGGAACAGATGCTAGCGGAACACCAGTAACCGATGCTTCGGATTCAGGAAACGCAGCAGATGATACAGGAGCCGATAACGATCCAACCAATAGTCCATTACCAACAGCAAGTAGTATCGCATTAACTAAAGGCGTAAGTCCTTTAACCGATACTAATGGCGATAGTTTATTAGGAGCAGGTGACCAGGTAACGTATACTTTTACTGTTGAAAACACAGGAAGTACAACGATTACTAATGTAACAATAACAGATGCAACTATTGGATTAAGTAATGCAGTGGTAAGTCCATCAACATTACAGCCAACAGAAACAGCAACAATAACATCAGTA
>NZ_LIQG01000013.1 GCF_001418015.1 Lacinutrix mariniflava
GCTATCCCAGGTGATATTATTACGTTCACAGCAAGTTATATCTTAACACAAGCAGATATCAATGCAGGAACGATTAGTAATGAAGCCTTAGCCAGTGGAACAGACGCTAGCGGAACAGCAGTAACGGATGCATCGGATTCAGGAAACGCAGCCGATGATACAGGAGCAGATAATGATCCAACAACAAGTCCATTACCAACAGCAAGTAGTATTGCATTAACTAAAGGCGTAAGTGCTTTAGCAGATACTAATGGCGATGGTATATTAGGCGCAGGAGATCAAGTAACGTATACTTTCACAGTTGAAAACACAGGAAGTACAACGATTGATAATGTAAGTATAACAGATGCTACTATCGGATTAAGTAATGCAGTGGTTAGTCCATCAACATTACAACCAACCGAAACAGGAACAATAACATCAATATACACGATTACACAAGCCGATGTTAATGCAGGAACTGTAGAAAATACAGCAACTGTAAATGGAACAGATCCAAACGGAACAGTAGTAACAGATACATCAGATAGTACGAATCCAAATGATGACGAAGGTCAGCCAGGAAACAGTGATGCTGATGCAGATGATACTAATGATCCAACGAACTTACCAATCTTATCGACACCAGAATTAACATTAGTAAAAACAAGTTCATATGTAGATACCAATGGCGACGGATTTGTAAGTCCTGGCGATGCCATTAACTACACATTCGTAGTGACTAACACCGGAAACGTAACAGTAACGAGTATTGATGTTACGGATAGTAATTTAACACCAACATTAGTTGGAACGATTGCAAGTTTAGCACCAATGGCTAACCAGACCTTAAGTGCAAGTTATACCATTACGCAATCAGATGTTAATGCAGGACAGGTTATTAATACAGCAGTAGCAGAAGGCGAAGATCCAAACGGAAATACAGTAAGTGACGATTCAGATTCTGGAAATCCAGCAGATGAAACCGGATTAGGCGATGATGATACAGTAACACCATTACCATCTAGTTCGGAATTAACGCTTATAAAGAGTTCAACATTAGACTTAGCAACAAACACAATTACCTATACTTATACTGTTGAGAACACAGGAAACACTACCGTAAATGATATTACAGTAGCAGAAACAACGTTCTCAGGAACAGGAACAACGCCAACACCAATGTATACTGGAGGTGGTTTTGATTTAGACGGACAAGCAGATAATTTTGATGCCAATCCAGGAGATGTATTACAATTCAGTGCAGTCTACATGTTAACACAAGCAGATATTGATGCCGGAATAGTAACCAATGAAGCCTTAACAAGTGGAACGGATCCAAGTGGAGCAGCAGTAACGGATGCTTCCGATTCAGGAAATGCAGCCGATGATACAGGTGCAAATAACGATCCAACAGCAACACCAATCCTAGCAACACCAGCATTAACCTTAGTAAAAACAAGTACTTATGTTGATAATGCACCAATAGGATTAGATGTAAATGATCAAATCGATTATGTGTATACTGTTGAAAACACAGGAAACGTAACAGTAAACGATGTAACAGTTGGTGAAACAACTTTTACAGGAACAGGAACAACACCAAGTCCATTATATAGTATGGGAGGTGCAGATTTAGATGGCGATGCCGATGCTTTTGATGCTATCCCAGGCGACATCATTACATACTA
>NZ_LIQG01000014.1 GCF_001418015.1 Lacinutrix mariniflava
TAGTATAAGGTAGATTCTATACGCGTTACGCACCCGTGCGCCGGTCGTCAGCAATAGCAAGCTACTCTGTTACCCCTCGACTTGCATGTGTTAAGCCTGCCGCTAGCGTTCATCCTGAGCCAGGATCAAACTCTTCATCGTTAAATTTTTAAGTGTTGCCACTAATATGCTTAACAACCAAAGAAATTAATTAGTACTCGAATGGTTTATTCTCTTGTTTGTTTATAACCGTTTCCAGTTATAAACTTACGCTGTCAATTCAATATGTTTATGAACTTGTATTCTTATTTTTAATTTGCTAATTCGTTACCTTATTAGCGGGCTGCAAATGTAAAACCCTTTTTTATTCTGTGCAATGTTTTTTTGTTTTTATTTTAAAAACTTTGAAGCTTTTAAAACTCTAAAAAAAACATCTAATGTCACTGAACTTTTTCGCTCTAAATTTTAACGTTTTTAGCGGCTGCAAACTTACAACCTTTATTTTATATAAAAAGCTTTTTTTGAAAGTTTTTTATATTTTTATTTTCGCCTTGTTTTAGAACTTCGCTTTTTGTTATTGTCTGTGTGACTACAACGCTAAGCGGCTGCAAATGTACAACTGATTTTCAACCTGACAAGCTTTATTTTAATCTTTTTTTAAAACTTATTTTTAACCCCTACTAATCAGTGATTTACAATTTATAATATTATTATAAAACACCCATAGTCACTTTCAATAGACCCAAAACTCAATAATGAGCCAGAACTATACATTCTATCTTGAATAGATAAGAAAGTATTACAAACAAAACATGAAAACAGAAACTTGAAATTATACTATTTAATTATTTACAACCACACATCTATAACTCATCATAGTTCCTGTAGTCAATCAAGACGCATATTATTCTATTAAATAAAAAAGGATGCCGTTTCTATCACTCTCGCAAAGCACAGCTAACCAATATTTAAGTCTATCCATAGATGAATAGATTATAATTATTCCTAACTATAATCTTGCACAAATTATCTACCTCAAAAAATCACATCAAAAATCACATGTTATAGACAACAGGTTTTTATTTAGTAATTATTAATTAAGATTTTCATTTAAGTTTATCACAAAAAAAATCCTCAACAAATAAATGTTGAGGATTCTCTAAAAAAGGCGACGACCTACTCTCCCACGAATGTAGTACCATCGGCGCAAATAGGCTTAACTTCTCTGTTCGGAATGGTAAGAGGTGAGCCCTATCGCAATAATCACCTTAAGTCTTTCGGTGTATGTAGTGATTTAAGATCAACTACTTAACCGTATAAAATAACATATTGAAAAAAGTACACTTTAGTGTATTAAACATGAAAATCGTAATAATATGTATTGTACTTAGTAAAAAAACAGGCGTACAATAAGCCTATGGGTTATTAGTATCACTCGGCTATGACATTACTGCCTTTACACCTATGACCTATCAACGTAGTAATCTCCTACGACCCTTTAAAGAAATCTCATCTTGTGGTGGGTTTCGCGCTTATATGCTTTCAGCGCTTATCCCTTCCCAACGTAGCTACTCTGCAATGCTCCTGGCGGAACAACAGATACACCAGAGGTTAGTCCAACTCGGTCCTCTCGTACTAGAGTCAGATCCACTCAAATTTCTAACGCCCACTGTAGATAGAGACCGAACTGTCTCACGACGTTCTGAACCCAGCTCGCGTGCCACTTTAATGGGCGAACAGCCCAACCCTTGGGACCTTCTCCAGCCCCAGGATGTGACGAGCCGACATCGAGGTGCCAAACCCCCCCGTCGATATGAGCTCTTGGGGGAGATCAGCCTGTTATCCCCGGCGTACCTTTTATCCTTTGAGCGATGGCCCTTCCATACGGAACCACCGGATCACTATGCTCTACTTTCGTACCTGATCGACTTGTAGGTCTCTCAGTCAAG
>NZ_LIQG01000015.1 GCF_001418015.1 Lacinutrix mariniflava
AAATACAGTAAGTGACGATTCAGATTCTGGAAATCCAGCAGATGACACCGGATTAGGAGATGATGACACAGTAACGCCTTTACCATCTAGTTCGAAATTAACGCTTATAAAAAGTTCAACATTAGACTTAGCCGCAAACACAATTAGCTATACTTATACTGTTGAGAATACAGGAAACACTACAGTAAACGATATTACAGTAGCAGAAACTACGTTCTCAGGAACAGGAGCAACGCCAACACCAGTATATACAGGAGGTGGTTTTGATTTAGATGGCGACGCGGATGCTTTTGATGCTAACCCAGGAGACGTATTACAATTCACAGCAACGTACAGCTTAACACAAGCAGATATTGATGCAGGAATAGTAACTAATGAAGCAGCAACCAACGGAACCGATCCAAGTGGAGCAGCTGTAACAGATGCTTCAGATTCTGGAAATGCAGGAGATGATACCGGAGCCGATAATGATGCAACAAACACATCAATTCCAGCAACACCAGCATTAACCTTAGTAAAAACAAGTACTTATGTTGATAATGCACCAGTTGGATTAGATGTAAATGATCAAATCGATTATGTATATACTGTAGAAAACACAGGAAACGTAACTATAAACGATGTAACTGTTGGAGAAACAACCTTTACAGGTACAGGAATAACACCAACACCATTATATAGTATGGGAGGTGCAGATCTTGATGGCGATGCCGATGCATTTGATGCTTTACCAGGTGACATCATTACGTTTACAGCAAGTTATAGCTTAACACAAGCAGATATCAATGCAGGAACGATTAGTAATGAAGCTTTAGCAAGTGGAACAGATGCTAGCGGAACACCAGTAACCGATGCTTCGGATTCAGGAAACGCAGCAGATGATACAGGAGCCGATAACGATCCAACCAATAGTCCATTACCAACAGCAAGTAGTATCGCATTAACTAAAGGCGTAAGTCCTTTAACCGATACTAATGGCGATAGTTTATTAGGAGCAGGTGACCAGGTAACGTATACTTTTACTGTTGAAAACACAGGAAGTACAACGATTACTAATGTAACAATAACAGATGCAACTATTGGATTAAGTAATGCAGTGGTAAGTCCATCAACATTACAGCCAACAGAAACAGCAACAATAACATCAGTATATACAATTACACAAGCCGATGTTAATGCAGGAAATGTAGAAAATACAGCAACTGTAAATGGAACAGATCCAAGTGGAGCAGCAGTAACAGATACATCAGACAGTACGAATCCAAATGATGACGAAGGTCAACCAGGAAACAGTGATGCAGATGCAGATGATACCAATGACCCAACAAACTTACCAATCCTATCTACACCAGCATTAAGCTTAGTAAAAACAAGTTCATATGCAGATACCAACGGAGACGGAGTTGTAAGTCCAGGCGATGCTATTAACTACACATTCGTAGTAACAAATACAGGTAACGTTACGGTAACAAGTATTGATGTCACGGATAGTAATTTAACACCAAATTTAGTTGGTACAATTGCAAGCTTAGCACCAATGTCAAATCAGACCTTAAGTGCAAGTTATACGATTACGCAAGCAGATGTTAATGCAGGACAAGTTATCAATACCGCTGTAGCTGAAGGAGAAGATCCAAACGGAAATACAGTAAGTGACGATTCAGATTCTGGAAATCCAGCAGATGACACCGGATTAGGAGATGATGACACAGTAACGCCTTTACCATCTAGTTCGAAATTAACGCTTATAAAAAGTTCAACATTAGACTTAGCCGCAAACACGATCACGTATACCTATACTGTTGAGAATACAGGAAACACTACAGTAAACGATATTACTGTATCCGAAACAACCTTCTCAGGAACAGGTACAACACCAACACCAATGTATACTGGTGGCGGATTTGATTTAGATGGAGAAGCAGATGACTTCGATGCGAACCCAGGTGATGTATTACAATTCAGTGCAGTCTACATGTTAACACAAGCAGATATTGATGCAGGAATAGTAACTAATGAAGCATCAACCAACGGAACCGATCCAAGCGGAGCAGCAGTAACAGATGCATCCGATTCTGGAAATGCAGGTGATGATACTGGAAATGACAATGATCCTACAAATACATATATTCCTCAAGATGCAAGTATGAACTTGGATAAAACAGGTATATTAGTAGATGGAGGCGATGGTTTACAAGCAGGAGATACTATCGATTATTCTTTCACTTTAACAAACACAGGTAATACAACTATTACTAATGTGAGTTTAAATGACCCATTATTAGGAGGGACTATTGCAGGTCCAGTTTCAGGAGATATCAATATTGATACAGTCTTAGATTTAGATGAAATCTGGATTTATAATGCGACCTATATATTATTACAATCTGATATTGATGCAGGAATGGTTGAAAATACTGCAACTGTTTCAGGTGAAGTACCAAATGGAGCTCCAATATCAGATATATCTGATGATCCAAATAATAATGCAAATGTAGATTCCAATGGAGATGGAAACCCAGATGATCCAACAATAGTAGATTTTGGTTGTATGCCTGACATTACTCTGTATAAGGAAGATATTTCTTTTTCTGGGAACGTTTCAAATCCAGTACCAGGAGATATTATTACTTTCGAATTTACAGCAGTAAATACAGGAAATATCACTTTACTTAATGCAGAAATATTTGATGCTTTACTTGGTGGTTTTGTTGGAGAGTTTGAAGAAATTCTTGTTGGACAATCATTAACAACAACACAAAGCTACACCATTACACAAGCAGATATTGATACTGGTTATGTAATAAATACAGCCTTTATAGAAGCTGATCCTGTTGGGATTGATTGTGATGAAGTAAGAGATGTATCTCATGATAGAGATTTTGCAATAAGTGGAGTAGATTCTGATGCAGATGGAGATCCAACAAACGATCCATTAGAAGATTCAGATGGAGATGGTGATCCGGATAATGACACGGAAGTGTTCTTACAACAAAATCCGGTTATAGAGTTAACTAAAACATTTGTGTATTTAGATACAAACGGAAATGGAGAGGTTGATTTCGGAGATCAATTACAATATAATTTTGTAGTTGTAAATAATGGAAATGCGACAATTACAGATGTTGTAATTAACGATCCATTACTTGGTGGTATTGTAGGAGTAGTTGATGTATTAACACCGTCTGATACAGGAAACGTTATTGCAACGTATAATTTAACTCAAGCAGATATTGATGCAGGAAACGTAACGAATACAGCAACAGCAATAGGTAATGACCCTTTCGATAATGATGTGGCAGATACTGATACCGTAGTGTTTACAATAGCTGAAATGCCAGGTCTTTCTTTAATTAAAGGAGCTCAAATTATTGATGTTAACGGAAATAATTTAGTTGAAGCTGGTGATGAGATTGCATATACATTTACAGTTACCAACAATGGAAATGTAACAATAAGCGATGTAATGATTGACGATTCAACAATTGGTATCGCTAACTTACCAGTAACGCCTTCAACATTACAGCCTAACGACACAGGAATTGTAATTGCTAATTATACATTAACACAAGCTGATATTGAAAATGGAGTTCTTATTAATTCTGCCATAGTAGTTGGTACAGATGCAATGGGACAACTAGTAACAGATATTTCGGATAGTGCAAACCCAGCAGATGATACTGGAGCAGGAGACGATCCAACAGTTACAGAATTTGAAATAGCAAGATTATCTGTATTAAAAGAGGCTGAGTATGTAGATGCAAATAATAATGATATTGTAGACGAAGGAGATACTATTTACTACACATTCACAGTAATCAACACTGGAAATGTAAATCTTTTCGATATTACAATAAATGACGATTTAGTAGCTGTAGATGGAGAACCAATTAACTTATTAGTTGGTGAAACGGATGATACAACATTTACTGCTACATATAGTTTAACGATTGAAGATCTTAAAGCTGGAATGGTAGAAAATACAGCAACAGCTACAGGTCAAGATATTAATGGAAACATAGTAAGTGATATCTCTGATGATCCAAACAACCCTTCAGATATAGATGTAAATAACGATGCAGATCCAGATGATCCAACAATCACATTGTTAGACACACAAAGTGAGTTAGTTATATTTAACGAAATCTCACCAAATGGAGATGGTGATAATGATAATTTCGTGATTCAAGGATTACAAAATTATCCTAATAACACACTTCGTATTTATAACCGTTGGGGTAATATAGTTTATGAAAAGTACAGATACCAAAATGATTTTAAAGGTATTTCTGAAGGAAGAGCAACTGTTAAAAAAGAAGATGAACTACCTGTAGGAACATACTATTACCTATTAGACTTAGGAGATGGTTCTAATGCTAAAGCAGGTTGGTTATATATAAATAGATAGGTTTTAAAAAGAAATAAATCATAAAATGAAGGTGAGTAAAATCACCTTCAAAATAAATTTTGATATGAGATTAAATTTTAAATTAATAATTGCCATGAGTATGCTTTTTGTCGGAAGTGCAACTTTCGCGCAGCAAGATCCTCAGTTTACACAATATATGTACAATACATTATCTGTTAACTCTGCGTATGCAGGTTCAAGAGGTCATGTTACTGTTACAGGTGTTCATAGATCACAATGGATAGGTATTGATGGTGCACCAGAATCGCAAACCTTAAGTTTCGATTCTCCAATAGGGAAAAATGTTGGGCTTGGTATCTCAATTGTAAATGATAAACTTGGGCCATCTCAAGAAACGTATTTCGATGCTAATTTTTCTTATTCAATTAAAACATCCGAAACACATAAATTATCGTTCGGTATAAAAGGAGGAGTAAGGTTGTTTGATATAGATTGGTCTCGTGGAAGAAGACAAACAAGTAATGATAATTTATTTCAAGAAAATATAAGTCGTGTATTACCAACAGTTGGTGCGGGTATTTATTTTCATGGAGAGAAAAGCTATTTGGGAGTTTCTATTCCTAACTTTTTTACAGATCAACATTATGACGATATTCAGCAAGCAGTTGATGCAGAACGTTTACATCTTTTCGTTATTGGTGGAATAGTGACAGATTTAAGCGATACCATTAAATTAAAACCGGCATTTTTATTCAAGCACGTTGCAGGAGCTCCTGTAATTGTAGATTTATCGGCTAACTTTATGTTTAATGAAAAATTGAGATTAGGTGTAGCTTATAGATGGGATGATGCTTTTAGTGGATTAGCAGGTTTTCAAATATCACCAAAACTATTAATTGGTTATGCTTACGATTATACAAATACCGAATTGCAAAAAGTAACCAGTGGTAGTCATGAATTAATGTTACGTTACGAACTTATTTCAAAAACAACAAAATTAAAATCTCCAAGATTTTTCTAAAAATATTTAATATGAAAAACATAATAACTATAATTTTAATTGTTGTATCAGCATTTGGTTTTGCGCAAAGCAAGTACAAGAAAGCCGACCGTCTTTTTGAAAAAATGAGGTATGTTGAAGCAGCTGCAGAATACGAAAAAGCTATTGATAAAGGAGATCGATCAATGGAAGTTTTACAAAAAGCAGGAGATGCCTATTACTTTAATACAGATATGGAAAAGGCTAATAAATGGTATGATATTTTAATATCAGATTATTTAAAGACTGTTGATCCAGAGTATATCTTTAGATTCTCACATACCTTAGAAGGTATGGGGCAACATAAATTAGCTAAAAAGTGGATGAAAGATTTCTCTAATCACACATTACAAAAAGATGCTAGAGCTAATAAATATGCTCAAAAAGACATTACAATTGAAGATGTTTTGAATTTAGAGGCGCAATTTACACTTAAGAACTTATCGATTAATACTAAGAATTCAGATTTTGGACCTATGTATTTTGGTGAGCGATTGGTTTACTCTTCAGCAATAGATACTTCTTATTATCACAAGAGAACCTACAATTGGAACGAACAGCCATTTTTAAATTTTCAATTAGGAAGAATTAACGCTACAGATACAGATGTTGAATATCTAAATGAATTTTCAGAAGAAATAAACACTAAGTATCATGAAGCAACTTTGGCTTTTTCACCAAACGAAGAGAAAGTTTACTTTACACGTAATAATTATAATGGTAAATTAGAACGAGATGAAGAAGGAGTAAACCACTTAAAATTATATAGTGCAGATTTAAATGTAAATTTAAACGAAAAAGTAGAATGGCATAATATTAAAGAGTTACCTTTTAATAGTGACGATTATTCTGTAGGGCACCCAACTGTAAGTAAAGATGGTAAACAATTATATTTTGTTTCAGATATGCCAGGATCTATTGGTGCAACAGATATTTATGTAGTAGATATTTTAGATGATAATAACTATTCTCAACCACGTAATCTAGGACCAAAGATAAATACTGCAGGACGAGAAATGTTTCCTTATATTACAAATAAGAAACTGTATTTTGCATCCGATGGACATTTAGGCCTTGGTGGTTTAGATGTTTTCGAAGTTAAAAATGAAACTGTTTTTAAAAATCCTGTAAACCTAGGAGCACCGTTAAACAGTCAATTAGACGATTTTGCTTATATCGTAGATGAAGAGACTAATTTAGGTTTCGTATGTTCTAATCGAGAAGGCGGTATAGGAGATGATGATATTTATTCGTTTGATAGAAATCCTATCGAAAATAGGAAAAGAGAAAGCATTTGCGATCCATCAGTAACAGGTTATGTGTCTAATACAATAACAGGAGAACGTATTGCAAGTGCAACAGTAAAACTGTTTGATGAGAGTGGAAAAGTATTGGCAGAAATGCAAACCAACCTTAATGGGAACTATGCTTTTAAAAGCAATTTAGATTGCAATACGAGATATGATGTTAAAGTAAGCAAAGTGGGTTACAATCCTAACGAAAAGCCTTTTATGACCGCTAAAGATGGAGAAGTAACAATCGTGCCACTTGGATTAAAAATTACAGACGAAGGTATCTTTGAAGACAGAGGTTTAGTTAAAATTAAAATCGGAATTATTTATTTCGATTTGGATAAATCATTTATAAGGAATGATGCATCAATAGAGCTTAATAAAGTTGTTTTAATGATGAATCAGTATCCAAACATGGTAATCAATATAGAGTCTCACACAGATTCTCGTTCACCAGATGATTACAATTTAGAGTTGTCAGATAGAAGGGCCAAAGAAGCAAGAGATTATATAGTAGCTCAAGGAATTGCTTCAAATAGAATTTTAAGTGCTATTGGTTACGGTGAAACCCAAACGGTAAATAATTGTAAAAATGGAGTGCCTTGTTCAGAAGCGCAACATCAATTAAACAGAAGATCAGAATTTGTTATTATTAGAATGTAGTTTTCTAATAACATTTATAAACAAAAAGCCATCTCATTGAGGTGGCTTTTTGTATTACAAAGTATTATTTCGAAAAATATAAATCAATTTGGTGAATTTACAAGTACCTTGTTATGTTTTTATTTAAATGTTGTCTTCTAATAGTTGTTATGGAGAATAGGATTTCTTGCTTTTGGTGCAGTTCAAAATCTGCTAGGGTTTTCATAAGCAGGCTAGAACTATGTAGGCTTCCCTTTTTTAGGACACCTCTAAATTCGATAAATAATTATTATTTAGATCAGATTTGATGAAGAATTTAAATTCTTCATCAAATCTGGGCATAAACTCTTTAGGGGATTTACGACCTAAAGATTTATGAGGATGATTAAAATTGTAATCCATACGCCAGTTATCGCTGATTTTTTGAAGCTGATAGATGTCTTTAAAATAATAAGCATCTAATATATCTTCTCTAAAAAAGCGATTAAATCGTTCTACATATCCGTTCTGCATTGGCTTACCTGGTTGAGTGTACTTGATTTCGATAAAGTTCTTTTTGCACCAGTTCATAAACGTTTTTGATATAAATTCTGGACCATTATCGCATCTTACATATTTAGGTGTTCCTATTTCTTCTTTCAGATTTTCTAATGTTTCTACTACAGCTCTAGCTGGATAAGACAACCCTGCTTCGATAGCTATTGCTTCACGATTACAATCGTCTATGACATTGAATACACGTATCTTCCTACCATCGGTAAGCGCATCACTCATAAAATCCATACTCCAACATTCGTTGAGTTTTAAAGGTGTTTCTAAAGGTTGTTTTACACGTTTAACTAAACGCTTCTTATGCTTACGCCTAAGACTGAGTTTCATATCACGATATACCCGCAATACCCGTTTCCTGTTCCATTTCAGACCTTCACGACGAATCTTATAATAATACTCATCAAAACCTCGAGTAGGATATGACTCTGCAAGCTCTGTTAGTTTATCAATAACATTGCTATCATCTCTTTTACTCTGGTAATACCACATCGATCTATTAAGTCCTACAACTTTGCAGGCACGAACGATTGGGATTACATATTGCTTAATGAGGTACTTTACACGAACTCTTTTGTCGGAAGGCCTTAGAACTTTTTTGATAAAATGTCTTTTAACATCTTATTATCTAAGCTTACATCAGCATACATCTGTTTGAGCTTATTATTCTCATCCTCTAACGCCTTTAGACGCTTAAGTTCTTGATGTTCCATACCTCCATATTTCTTACGCCAATAATAAAAGGTACTCTTGTCAATACCTAATTCTCTTGATAAATCACCAACAGATCTTCCTTGTTCGTTTTCCTTTAGAGCCTTGATAATCTGGCTCTCACTAAATTTGCTGCTTTTCATAATGACAGTTTGAATTTAAAGTTAGTAAATTCGAATTAATAGCTGTCCTATTTATGGGGAAGCCTACACGAGGATTTTCCGCAGGAAAATCAGACGTTACAAACACGCAACGACCTTTGATTAAGCACTAAGCCGCAATTATTTTTATACGGTGTTAGCAACTGGCATTTTCTTCGGTCCATTCTTTCGCTACTTGTTCAACATAATCTGTAAATGTATTTATTTTGTCATAACTGTAAAATGTGTATTCTGGCTGTCCATTAATTGGTGTAATGTCATCAAAACAATGGTCAGAAGCGAATAATATTATTTTATTGGTTTTAGAATTATAGAAAGTCATATTTCCGTTTGCCTCTTCTACAAAACAAATCAGGTTTGAGTGGTCTATCGGTTCGATATTTTCTTCTTCGCAAGTTTCTTTATAATATTCATTCCAAGTTCCAATTCCGAAACTGCATTCAGTTCCGATAAACATAAAATTCTGATTATTAGTTAGAGAATCCTCTGGCTGATTAAACGATTCCTGTATTCCACCAATATTTTGCAATAAAACTCTGTGTTCGGCACTTAAATTATCTGATACATTTTCTAAATCCTCAATTTTATTTAACCATCCAAATATTTCGTCGTCAATATCATTCCAAGCGAACAAAATGTGTGGAACATTATTTATTCGCAGAAAGGTTTTGCGTGAACACTCAATCAGTTTTGTCAGTTTTGGGAATATATTTTTAAAGTCATTCGTTAATTCAAGAGTTCTTTCTTCAATTTCAACCTTGTCATTTTCTTGGAAAAACCAACTTATATCTTCTGAAAATGCAGTTAAATCTTTGTTCATAGTTGGTTTTTTTTGCTTGTTGCTAACGGTTAGGTATATGGTTTGGTGCGTGGTAAAGCATTGAATTTAGCAAATACAAAACGGCTAGAAAATCCGAAAGGATTTTCGTAAGCAAGCTCGAACTAGCACTAAATTATATACGGTGTTACCACACGTTTTCTTTTATTCCGATAAATTTTTTCATTACTTCGTTGTAACGATTTATAATTCTTATTTTATTTCTTTCTACTATACAGCCAAATAGATATTCGTATTTAAGGTTATATTTTTCTGCTAATAATTTATTTCTTTTATAAGTTTCATCCGCCAAAAATCCGCCACCACCAAAAATTCTGCGAATTCCATTTTCAAAATCCAATTCAGCTTGTTTTTCACTATACAATTTATAAAATTCAGGTTCTGCTATTGAATCTCGGTAAACAGCTAATTTTTTGTCAGATATTCGAAGTTTTAAAGTATCTCGGATTTCATTAAAGTCAAATTCAAAAGTTTCATTGAAAACAGGTGAGTGGTCGTTTACTTTAATTCGGATATTTTTTTTTGAGTCCGTTGTAAATTTAAAAATTCCAGTTGAGTCAGTTTTTATTTCAGAAATACTATCTTTTTGTTCAATCTTAATTTTATGTTTTCTGTTTGTCAAATTCTTGATTGTTCCGTCTGGAAAAGACTCTAAAATTCGGTATTCGCTTTCCACAGATTTGTGAAATTCAACCTTTCCAACAATTTCTTTTTGAGAGTAAAGATTTTGTTGGAAAATCAAAATGGTCAATATGAATAGCGTTTTTCTCAAATGTCTTGTCCTGAAATACGGCTACAGGTTAAAATTGAATTAAGCTGATAATTTATATACCATATTAGGTGTTTTATAATCTAAAGATAAATGTAATCTTACTTCATTGTATAAATTAATTGCATTTTTTGCAGCTCTCTTAGCGTGTGCGACGTTATCAATCCCGATAGCTATCGGGATGGTCTAGATAAAATTCATCTTTTAAGATGCCATTTACGCGTTCAGCCATTGCATTTTCGTAACAATGATTTTCTTCAGTCATGCTAATATCGATTTTCTTTCTTTTTAATATTTGGGTGTACACATTACTGCAATACTGTATTCCTCTATCCGAGTGGTGTATGAGTCCTTTTATGTTTTTAGCTTGATAGACGGCCTTGTTTAGCGCTCTCACACATCCTTTAAGTTCCAAGCTATCACTAATATCATAACCAACTATTTTTCTAGAATGCATATCTGTTATTAAAGCCAAATAACAAAAGCCCTTTATTGTTCTAATGTATGTAATATCAGATACCCAAACTTGGTTAGCTCTAGTAACTTCTAAGTCTTTTATGATGTTATTATATTTATAAAAACGATGATAAGAGTTCGTAGTTCTAGCACTGGTTTTCCTTCTAAGTGTCAACATTTGATGTTTTCTAAGCACATTAAATAAAGTATCTCTACCAACTTTAATATTGGCTTTATTAAAATCGGCATTTAATGATTTTACAAGTTTTCTCACGCCTTCTCTAGGAAGGGATTTGCGTCTTTTTCTAACGATATTAATAATCTGTAGCTCTAGGTTTAAACGCTTATCAGCTCTTTTTTTATGCTTGTAATAAGCATTGCGTTTAAGTCCAAAACAATGGGTTATAGTTGTCAAAGAAGCAAATCCCTTAGATATCTTTTTGGCTCTAATTAAGGCTTTATACTTAGCTTTTTTTTTAGCTCATTAACTGATTTAAAGCCAAGATCTTCAGCTGCTACTTCAAGATAACAATCCTGTACCATAGCATCGAGATCCTTTTTAAGTAGTAGTTTTTTAAGCTGTTCAATTTCTTTTTGAAGTGCTTTAATTCTAGATATTTCGTCTTTAGTTTCCACTTTTACTCTGGTGTTCATTAAGTCTTTACGATTATACTTTTTAATCCACACATTTACTGTTGTAGGTGCAATAGAGTAGAGTTTACAAAGTTCACTCTTTGTGTGTTTTCCGATTGTAAGTTCGGCTAAAATCTTTAATTTAAAAGGTTCACTGTAACGTCTAATTACTTTGTCATTTCTATACATAATGTTTAAAATTATGTAGCCTTATTTCAGGACGGGTCAAAATGTTGCCTAACGTTAAATATATGGCAAGTAGGGCGGAAAATAAAAAATAATCTTCGGTAAAGCCACAAGCCAAATCTTTTTATTTTGTTTTAATTTTTCTCGTTTAATACCAAATCAAAAGATTTGGCGACTTAGTAAATAGACAATGACCTTTGGTTTAAACACTAATTGCCCTATTTGCTATATATAGTGTTACCATGCGTTATTTCTTCTTTAGTTTATCCTTCCAGAGTAGTTGAATTGATAAATGATAATCTGTCTCAAATGTGATAACTCTAATTTTGCTGATGTCAAACTCAGAATCAAAGTCTTTTTCGACCGAGCCATCAGATTTTATCATATCAATTATTAAGTTATCCTCTGTAATTCTATTCTTCTTTCCATAAAACAATTCTGTTTCATCTTCATCTTGAAATTCGAAAATCCCATATGCTGATTCCACCCAATCTAATAGTCCAATTGTGTCAGCAAAATTGAAACCTTTAGGAGGTTCAATATTTACGTCTTTCAGAGTTAAAACCTTTTCGATTTGTTTTTCTTGATCTGTCCTTAATCTCTCTTCAATAAATTCTTTTTTATATAATCGGTATCCATCAACAACATAATCTACAGGAATATGTTTCACAAGTATCCATTCGTCACTTTCCGCAACTAGAAGTCCATGTTCAGAATCTTCCCAGTTCTTTATTTTATAATTTTCAACTCTCATTATTAAGACTTTTGCGGTTGTAGTTTTATGCATGGTAACGTGTTTGTATATGGTTTGTTGCGTGGTTAAGAACGTAATTTAGCAAATAAAAACCGAATAGAAAATCCGCGAGGGTTTTCGTAAGCAGGCTAGAAGCCAGCAATAAATTATATACGGTGTTAGCCACTGTTAAATCACTTAGAATCTTATTCCCATTTTCCGTTAATAAAACGATATATATAAGGATCAGAAACTAAGCAACCTCCAATACCAAAATCAATTATTGCTGTTTTGAAATCTTTATCAAATATTGGTTTTGACATGTAACACATGGATAAATATTTTTTTTGAAAATCTTCCTTGGCTTTTGCTTTAATGGATAAATCTTTAATACTAAAAATCGAATCAAACTCTTTTCGCGACACTAACTTAATTTTGTTCTTTAATAGTTTTTGGTCAATTTCTAGTTTTTCGTTAATACCAATCAGACTATTATAATCTATTTCATCTTTCAATTCAAAGGTTTTGTATAGAAACTCTTTAAATTCAGCTTCAGTCCAAAAAGTATAAACATCAAAAGATTCAAAACCTTCGTTGGGTTCCAAAAGAAATTCACAAAATCTATATTCTTCCTCGATAAAAGAGTTGATTAGTTCACTAGTTTTTTCCGCGTAAAGACTATTTATGTTTTTTTCATTATTTGAATCGTTATTTATTTGATTGCAACTGACAAAAAGATAAAATAATAATATACTTAATAGGTTTTTCATTAATTGTGGCTAACGTTTATGTATAAGAATAGTTGCGGGTTTGTATGCGAGGATTTTCCGAAGGAAAATCAGACGTTACAAACACGCAACGACCTTTGATTAAGCACTAAGCCGCAATTATTTTTATACGGTGTTAGGCAACGTTTTTTATTTCATTCAGTTCAAAGAACCGATTGATTTTAGTTAATAATTCAGTTTTGTCTTTATTCAAATTCAGCACGTTATAAAAAGGATTGTTTATTGATTTGTCAATCAGTTTTCCATTCCGAATTTTCATTAAGTGTGGAAATCGACTGTAATTTTTCAATTTGTAAAGAGCCTCCGAAATAAATTCCACATTATATTCCGATTCTACTTTTTTTCCATTCAGATACACGATTTCAATTCCGTCATTCAAATTAGGCACAATATCTTCCTCAAGATATTGTTTTGAGTTCTTTCTGTTGTTGTAACAGAAAAAATTCTTTCCGTTATTTTCATTTAGAAATTCAGCATATTTTTTCTCAAACTTTTTTCGATTAAAATGTCCAATTGGAATAAAAATTATCATAAGCGGGATCACCAGAATGAATAAAGGAATTCCGATTAAAAATATTAGTAATATGTCTCTTAATTTTCTCAATTTTCAAATGTTGCCTAACAATTATATATAGTTAACATTAACTATATATCTATTATAAAGATAACCATTTGTATTATTCAATCTTTAGAATTTTACTCAGCGCTATTAATTATTATAAATAGCAAGCTAGGATTATTAGATAACAATAAAAAATGTAGAACTGCTTATTTTATAGTTTGTGAAAAAAACTTATAAATCCCTGTTTTCGGGGATGCTTATAAGGTTTGCAATTCCTACATTTGTGCATGTTTTTAAAGTTTCGATACTTTTTTTATTTTCTATTTGTATGCTATACTTCCATTAGTACAGCACAAACAGCAGCGTCTATTGTTGAAAGTGAAGAAAAGAAAGTAGATGAACTTTTTTACTATTATAATAACGGTTTTGAAAAAAAAGCATTCCAGCAAGCCCATAAATTATTAAGTACTTTTAAATCTATTAAAGCGGTAACGAATACCAATTTATTATTAGCATACTACCATAATAAATACGTAGCAATGGATTCGTCCATTTATTATACACACAAAGCACTTAAAAGTAAAAAGAATCTTAAAGACTCCTTAGGCGTACGATTAACCATATTATCTTATCAATTACTTGCGTTAAACAATAAAAACAAAGGATTGTACCAAGAAAGTAAAAAGTGGCATTTAAAAGGAGCAGAACTTAGTGAAGAACATAAAGAAACAAATTTATATTATACTCATTTACACGGGTTGGCAAGTACTTATGTTACACTTGGTAAAACGGAAGAAGCATTAGAACTTTTTAATAAATGTATTAAATTTTCTAACGATGAAGAACTTATTTTAGGCAGTTACATTAATTTAGGTTCAATCTACTCGTCGCTTTCTAACTACGAAAAGGCAAATGACTATTTACAGAAAGCAAAAATTATTTGCGAGAGAGATACTCATAGAAAACAAGCTTTAGTAAATGTTATTATTAATATAGGAGATAATTATTTAGGTATAGAAGAAACAGAGAAAGCGCTTACGGCTTTCTACGAGGCTAAGAAAATAAGTAGAGACAATAGATCTTATAATTTAGAACTTATTATTTTAGGCAAAATAGGTACTGTATTATTTAATAAAAAAAGAGACAAAGAAGCACTTTTAATTTTTTCTAATACTTTAATTAAAGCGGTGAATTTGGGTAATTTAGATGTTGAGATGAATAGTTATCTTATGTTAGAAAAACTCTCAATTAGAAAAGGAGATCATAGAAGTGCTTATAGCTATGGTAAACATTATTACCAGATAAAAGATTCTATCGAGAATTCGCAAACGCAAAATGAGATTAACAGTTTAGAGGTTAAATTTAAAACGTTAGAAAAAGAAAAGACGATAAAACAATTACAGATAGAAAACCTAAACAAGAGTTTAAATATTAAAAACAAAGATGCAGATATAGAAAAGTACAAACTGCAAGAAGCTATAATTGTAAAACAAAATGAAAATCAGGTATTGCAATTACAAAATGGAGTTGAAAAACGTAAAAATGAAATTGCATTATTAAAAGAAAAAGAAGCTTTAAAAGCGGTAGAGCTAGACAGAGAAAAGACTATTAAATACATTGTTCTTGTCGCTTTTTTTATTTTATTAGTTCCTATTGCAGGACTCTTAATTATCTACTATCAAAAATTGCAGGCTCAAAGTTTACTTAATTTAAAAGAGAAAGAGATTAATGAGCAACAAGTACTTTCGTTAAAAAAAGACCAAGAGTTAAAGCTAATTAAAGCGGCTGTTAGAGGTCAAGATCAAGAACGTAAAAAGATTGCCCAAGAAATGCACGATAGCGTTGGTGGTAATTTAGCAGCTATAAAATTACAATTCAGTCAGCTTTCTAATCATCCAGATAAGTTAAAATTAATTTACAGTCAGTTAGACGATACTTACGAGCAAGTAAGAAACATATCTCATAATTTATTACCGAAAAAAATTAGAGAAAATGAATTTGTATTTTTAATTAAGGAATATATTAATACGGTTGAAGAGGCGAGTGAGATAAATTTTAATGTTTCATTTTACGACGAAGAAAATATTAATAGCCTAAACAAGATTTTACAAAACGAATTGTTTTCTATCTTTCAAGAATTAACAACCAATACACTTAAATACGCTAAAGCTAAGACCATAGATATACAGTTAGACCTTTTAAATGAATGTCTGTTTTTTGTCTATGAAGACGATGGTATTGGATTTGATGTATCGAAAACCACATTAGGCATAGGTTTAACAAATATTAAGAATAGAATTGAAAATTATAATGGCAAATTGCATATTGACTCTAAAGCGAATAGAGGTACAAATATCCATATAGAAATCCCATTAAAAGCATAAAAAAATGAAGCATAACCTTATTATAGCAGACGATCATAAAATGTTTTTAGATGGTTTATTAAGTATTCTAAAAACAGAAAGTAATTACAATATTTTATATACGGCAAAGCATGGCGGGCATGTTAAAAAATACATTACAATAAATACCGAAGAAAAAATAGACCTTGTAATTACCGATGTTACTATGCCAGAAGTAGATGGTATCGCTTTAAATAAGTGGATAAAGAAAACCAACAGAAATATAAAAACACTGGTGGTTAGTATGCATAATTCACCAAAAATTATTGATGAACTTATTGAAAGTAATGTCGATGGTTATCTTCAAAAAAATGCACAAAAGGAAGAGTTTTTACAAGCGATTGAAACTATTTTAGGAGGAGAAAAATATTTCTCGAAAGAAATTAAAGATATCTATCTGCAAAATAAGTTCGAAAAGAATAAAGAGAAAGAAATTAAGCTAACCAAAAGGGAAGTGGAAGTGATTTCGCTAATTGCGGAAGAGTTTACCACCCAGGAAATTGCAGATAAATTGTTTTTAAGTAAGCATACTATAGAAAGTTACCGTAAAAACCTGATTACAAAATTAAATGTTAGAAACCTTGCTGGGCTTACCAAATATGCCATTAAAAAAGGCTACGTATCTTCATAATAAAGCATGTTTTTAACAACTGTATTTTAAGGGTTCTATTTTATAATAGAGCCCTTTTTTATTGCTTATTTCTTAAAAGCAAGTGCATCAATGGTTTAATAAAAAACAGATTTAACCTCGTCTTACTATTATTTATTATTTCATTTAAAAAGAAAGCGCAATGGACTTTTATGTAGTTGTTTGTTAGTGTTTTGTAGTTAAACACCCTGTTTTCAGGGTATTCATTTTCACTAAAAACAGGGTTAAATAAAGGAGTGATCTGGCATAAATTTGTACCAGAGAATAGGAAACACCACAAGTTGACAATATTGAAAAACAGGTGTTTTCATTCAAAAATAAAACAAACAAATTTTAACCATTAAAAAACAAAATTATGACTTTCGGAATTACACTTATTTTATTAAGCATTATCGCAGTACCATCTTTATTATTATCAAAAAAACCTAACGCAAAAGAGTTGTTAGAAAAAATAGAGCCTTACCAAGGATGGATTGGACTTATTTTTTGTTTTTATGGTGTTTGGGGAATTATTTTTTCAATTTTAAATTTAGGATGGCTTACAACATTCCCAATCTGGTGGGTAACATTATTAGCAGGAAGTATTGTAGAAGCTGTACTTGGGTTTATGTTAGGGTTTAGCCTTATTAATAAGTATGTTTTATCTAAAAATGAAGCTGCAAAAGAAAAAGCATCTGCACTTAGAGAGAAATTAGCTCCAAAACAAGGGAAATTAGGAGTTGTAGGGATATTTGTAGGTGTTTGGATGATTGCTGCGTCTATTTTATTCTTTTAAAAAATATAAAACTTAAACTATAAATTATCATGAAAAAATTAATCTTTTTAATAGCAGTGCTATTCTCTGTATCATCAATAGCACAAGAAAATAGAAATACAATTACCGTAGTTGGTGAAACTGAAACCAGTGTGGAAGATACTAGTTACACTGTTTTAATTGCTTTACAACCAATACTTGTTTATGAAGGGCAGGGCGAAGTAGAAGTAGCCACTGTAAACGAAGTAAAGAACAATTATATTAATAAATTGGGCGAATTAGGTATCGATTTTAGTCGATTTCGTAGAAGTACATATTATGAGTTTGCTTCATCTTATGGACAAGGCAGAGTAACAGAATATTATTTTTTGAAAACAGAGAATAAAGATGATGTTAGAAAAATTATAAATCTTAAATTAGCAGGCACTTCTATTTCTAATACAGAGATAGAGGCAAAGAAATTAACAAACGACGAGTTAGTTAGTCTTGCAAAAAAAGCAATGGATAATGCAAGAGATAAAGCCGAATCTTTAGCAAAAAGAATGAATAAAACTGTTGGTGAAGTTGTAGGTATTGTAGACCAGAATACAAGTGAACAATACATGCAAAGTTATGGTACGTCTAAAGTGCAAAATCATGTAGTAACCGTTTCTTTTGAATTAAAATAATGAATGTCTTTAAATTAATATAATAAATAACCAACATGAAAATTAAATTAGTAGTATTATCAGTATTTGCTTTCTGTAGCCTTTTTAATGCAGAAGCTCAAAAATTAAAAAAGTTTGGAAGTTCTATTGAGAAAAAAATTGGACCAAAAACAATTAAAGTACCTTATACAGACGTTATATCTTATTTAGGTTATGCCTCTGAAGGAACTGAAGATGCAATAGTAGATGGTAAAAAATTCTCTTATATATACATCTGGGTTCCTGCTGTTGCTCCAGAATTAGGAGTAAGAATGTTATCTCCTGTAGCTAAAACAAAAGTAAAAAAGGCAATAAGCTCTGCAGATTATACTGCAAATAAAGATTCTAAAGATTATTTTGACACTTACATTACTTTAGAACGTTCTACTATTTTCAAAAAAGAAGATATCACAGTAGATGGTGCTAAAAATGCTACTTGGACTACACTTGCTAGTAATGATGATAGCAGCGAAATGCCAAAACAACCTAGTGGAAGAAAGTACAATTCTTTATTAAGATATAAAAGTGAAGTAGGAAGCCCTACAAAAGCTTTAACTGCAGGTTTATACCGTATTGGTTTTACAACTTACAAAACAGGAGAGGTTAAAGGAACATTTTTAGCTGAAGTTGCTGCTCCAGTAAAATTGCCTGGTGTTGTAATGGCTAAAACTATTGAAGAACTTAAAAAAGGACTATAAAAAAACAAAATAGACATTCATAGTTTAAGTAAAACACCTCTTCATAAAAATGAAGAGGTGTTTTTTTTGTAGGATTGTTTCGCTTTTAAAAGGTAGTAGTAATTGTTTTTGGTTACTTTCTAATGTAGTGTTAGCCACAATAGAAGATGTAATTTATTTGGTAGATGCTTTGGTTTAAACGATTTTAGTCTTCATCAAATTTTAATTTATTCTTTTCCATAGCTTTTTTCCAACCGTAAGGGAAAATGCCATGATTATTTTCGTTAATGTTTTCCATTAAATCTTTTACACGGTTTTTTATTTCAATTGGCAATTTGTAAAACTGTTTATCAACCTGTGTATTTCTTTCGTCATCATGTATTCCGTTTTGATGTCTTATTACACTTTTTTTGTTTTTATAGTAAACCAATATTTTTATTCTTCCATCAGAGAAATCATTCATTGCAAGAGTCCCATAAACAATTATAGGATCGGCAAAACCATCGTTATCATAATCTTCTATTTTAAAATATTTTGTCCAATGAGAAATAGAATATTCGTAAGAGTCTGGTAATATGAAATCTCGTAAAGACCATTTTAGATTAAAAACATCATTTTTATACGAGAAACAATAGGTTTTAATTGAATCTGAACATGTTTCTTGTTCTTCGCATTTTACGAGTTTTTTAGTCATTACAATAAAGTGCTCTCCTGCCTTGTCATTATATTTATAAACTCTGTTAATAGAATACTCTAATTGTAATTTATCTTTAATATTAACCGTAAAAATAGAATCAATTTCGTGCTCAGACAACTGTTTACTTGTTACTTTAAAGTTTTGCCCAAAAGAGAAATTGTAGATTAAAAGAAATAATATTATTGTGATTCTCTTCATTTTTATGTGCTAATATGATTGGTATAATGTTTCTGAATGCAGTTTTGTAAAATAAATTCGTATTGAAAATTTGATAAGATTTTAGTAAGTAGGCTGGAACTCGCCATTAATTATACACGTCTTAATTTTGTATTTCAATAAAAGCCACTAAGTTAAGATATCTAAATAGAAAGCACAAAAGAGAGGAATAAGGTTATTATACACGCAGAAACTTAAGACTTCGTCAACATTGAAAATCACCTCTCTTTTCTACACAGATTTCGTACAGTTCTATGAGGCCTTTTGGACCTCGATTTTAAGTCGTTGAAACTCGCCTAGATTGTCCTTTCAAAAAACATTTTCTTATGAATAAAGATATAAAATATTTTGAACAGGGAAGCACATCATGAATACCTATTAAAAAAAATAAAAAGAGATGAATAAATTGACATTAGTCATTTAGTATTTGATGTTACAGATTCTGACGGTAATTATTATCAGTTTAAAAACAATGGTTCAGGTTTTAAGAAGTTTACAAAACTCTTAAATACTTATATTCATTGTGTGATGGAAGCTACAGGTTATTATCATTACCAATTAGCTTATCATTTGTTAGAATCTAGTATAAAATTATTGGTAGAGAATCCATTATCGATAAAGCGTTTTATATAGATGAAGTTATCAAAGATTAAGACCGATAAAAGCGATTCAAAACTTATTTGTGAATATGCTCAGAAAATAGAATCGAAGCTTTGGAAAGGGAGTTTTAAGGATGAGATAGAATGTCTTAAAATAACAAGAATGCTTTCTATTTAAACAAAACAAAGCACAATGGTAAAAAATAAATTACATGGAGAATCTGTTTTGGACGAGCTAAGTAAAGCCGTAGTAAGGTCTTTAAAACGGAGTTTAGCTTATATCAAAAAAAGAGATAAAAGTCTTAGAGGACAAAATATTAGTTTTAGTAATATTGACACATCAAGATGATCTATTAACGCGTTTAAAAACGATACTCAGTATTGGTCCTAAAACCTCTATTATGCTAATCGTTTTAACCGGTGGATTTGATCGTTTTAATAGCGCAAGCGAATTATGCAGTTAGGCAGGTTTAATACCTGTAATTAGGCAAAGTGGAAGTAGTGTTAAAGGACGACCACGAATTAGTAAAATAGGGAATCAAAAGCTTTGCACTTTACTATTTATGTGCAGTCTTAATGCTTGTAAATACAACAAGGCTTGCCGAGAACTTTATGAGCGAATAGTTGCAAAAGAAAAGAGTGAAAAATCAGCATTAATGGCTGTCTGCAATAAGTTGTTAAAACAAGCTTTTGCTATTGCTAAATCAGGATTGATATATGATGAAACTTGTAGGAGTACTTTAGTGAAAAATTAATGAAATTTTATTGTTTTTCACCACAGTACTTGTTATCTATAGGTTTTTTATAAATTAGCCAGAGTTCAGATATTTAAATTTTTTAGATAAATATAATTTAGGAATTCTGATTTTAGCAACGGTTTAAGCGTAATGCTACGTTTCTACTGTCTAGATTAGCTCAGATTGGGTTTTCTGCGTGTAATTCAGTCGTAACGATAAACGCAAGGTTTTTCAGATTTGGTTTATTTTCGTGATCATTTTAATCTAAAATTATCTTAGTTTATAAAATCAAACAGAATCCAATCCATAACGTTTTTCAGATTACATTATTCGTCTAAGTAATTAATCCCTTGTTGGAAGTTCATAATTATAGATTTTCCAATAATTTTTGTTGGCGAGTAGCTTATAGATAAAGTTAATATATACCAAATTTAATTAATTCAGTTTGGATTACAACTTTATATGGCAGAATACCCAACTTTTCTAATGGTTTGGAAGAATTAGTTTTCAGATGGATATCATAGCTTTTATAAGGCGAATTGTTTTTTATTAATTATTTATACTAAAGTCTTAATTTGTAAAGTTGACATACTTATTTAGCTTTTTTTAAATTAACTGACATAGTTGCTGATTTAAAATACTCTTCATTTAATTACTCAAAAGAAGCCAATTAAAGCGGCTGTTCACCATTATAATTGAGTTATAACAACGATGTCTCTTTTTAAAATGTCTTTCTATAGGTTTGTAAATCTTTGTTTTATTATTTTGGCTTGATTTTGGCAGCCACTATTTACATAAGTATAAAACTAAAATAGTTTTGTGTAATAATTATGCAAAATGGATTTTTTAAAATTAAAGAATATAGTATGAGTCAAGTAAAAGAGAATAGTACAGTAAAAGTAAATTATACAGGTAAATTATCTGATGGAAAGATTTTTGATACCTCTGAAGGAGAAGCACCAATAGAATTTGTTTTAGGACAAGGAAGATTAATTCCTGGTTTTGAAAAAGGTTTAATTGATATGAAAGTAAACGAAAAGAAAACCATTACAATTCCTAAAGAGGAAGCATATGGAGAAGTTAATAATGACTTACTTCATGAAGTAAAGAAAACTGAACTTCCTCAAGATATGGCTCCTGAAGTAGGTATGGGACTTGTTTCTAAAGCACCAGATGGTCAAGAAATGAACTTAATGGTTGTAGAAGTTAAAGAAGATAGTATTGTTGTAGATGCAAACCACCCTTTAGCTGGTAAAGACCTTATTTTTGATCTTGAAGTTGTAGAGATTAATGAAACTGTAGTTGCTGAATAAAGTAATTATATATTTTAAAGTATCAAGCAGCCTTTGTTAAACGCATTTTAACAAAGGCTGCTTTTTTTTTACTATTAAGCGTTAACGATATTGTTATTTTAAATGTAAAAAAGAGGTCTAATTTAGAAGAATAATACTATTTAAAAAAGGTGTTATAAAATGTTGCATTCTAAGATTGGTTGTATATTAGCGAGCTTAAAAAGAACCTTTAGTGAAACACTTAGTGTTTTCTATTAATTAGCATATTTATGAAGCGTATATTTTCGAATTTACTATTTAAAGTTTTTCTAGCCATAGTATTAGGTATTGTTTTTGGACAATATTTGCCCGAATCTATAAATCGAGTGTTCAGAACTTTTAATGCGTTTTTTGGGCAGTTTTTAAATTTTGCCATTCCGTTAATAATAATGGGTTTAATAATGCCTGCTATTTCAGATTTAGGAAAAGGTGCAGGTAAACTATTATTACTTACAGCTGGTATTGCTTATGGTTCAACCTTGTTTTCTGGGTTTATGACTTATTTTACGGCATCCAATATATTCCCATTACTTTTAGAGTCTCATGTTAACGATGCGGCTCAGGTTACAGATTCGGGTCGTGAATTATTACCTTATTTTAGTATCAATATCCCGCCAGCGTTAGACGTTATGACTTCTTTAGTTCTTGCATTTGTAATTGGATTAGGTCTTGCAGCTCAAGAAAAATCAACTTTAAAATCTGTAGTAAAAGACTTTCAGAAAATAATAATGCAACTAATAGAAAAGGTAATTGTACCATTGTTACCACTATTTATTTTAGGGATATTTGCAAGTATGTCTTTTAGCGGAAAAGTATTCTCAATCCTTTCTGTATTTATTAGCATTATAGGAGTAATTTTTGCCTTGCATATTTTATTATTATTACTTCAATATACAATTGCTGGTATTCTTACAAAAAAGAATCCATTAAAATTATTAGCAACCATGATGCCTGCTTATTTTACAGCTTTAGGTACTCAATCTTCGGCAGCAACCATTCCGGTAACCTTAGAACAAGCCTTAAAAAATGGTGTTTCAGAAAAAATAGCAGGTTTTGTTATTCCTTTATGTGCAACAATTCACCTCTCTGGTAGTATTATGAAAATTACCGCTTGTGCCATGGCATTAATGATTTTACATGGCATACCATTTGATTTCACACTCTTTGCAGGATTTATTTTTGTATTAGGTATCGCCATGATTGCGGCACCTGGAGTACCTGGAGGAGCAATTATGGCTGCTGTAGGTATCTTACAATCTATGTTAGGTTTTAATGAAGAAATGCTAGGGTTAATGATCGCTTTATATATTGCAATGGATAGTTTTGGTACTGCGTGTAATGTTACTGGTGATGGAGCAATCTCTTTAGTAGTTAATGAAATAACTAAAGAAAAAATAGTTGTTTAGATTGAAAGACTAATTTATAAATTTAAGAATACATACGATTAAACGGAAATGTATTTAACTCCACTGAAGCCGTTTGTGTAACATTTTCTTCGGATAGATTTAATAAAAATATTCTTATAGTATTAGAGCTGTAAGAGAATAATATGTTTTTAATTTGAAATATCTTTTGGACTCATAGCTTATTTTTAAACACTACATTAAAGTTAGATTGGTTGTTATAACCAATAAGTGGCTTTATGATGTTTGTAATAAGAATTTTAGATATCTCTATGGGAAATAGGATATTGTTTGTTGTGATAAGTTATTGATTATTAATGATATGTGTAATGTTGTAATGTTTGAGCAGGTTAAGTATTAAGCTTTTAAAAAGTCTTCATACTCATAATAGAAAGCTTCAAAAGCGCTCATTTTTTCGTTTAAAAACACCATAACTTCCTGCCACGTGTTTTTATTATGTATAGACACTTTATAGCCTAATGGTATATATATTCTTGAAATTTCTTTTCCGTTATCTAAAAAATATTCTTCCTCATAAATAGCATCTGGTAAAAACTCTGTTGTTAGTATACTTTTTACTTGTTGGAGTTTTTCCCAATAGTTAATACGGTTTTCTAAATCGTCTTCTAGATCTAAGCTCACATGAGCTGTTTTATTATCGAAGTGAAACTTAAAGCTAAAACCTTTTATTTTAGTATTGTATAAGACCCATTTTGTAGGGAAAGATTTTCCGAAACTGGTCCAGAATAATTGTTTTATTTGTCTTGACTCTTCTTTTGAAAACACGTTCTCAATTTTATGGTTAAATGTGAATAGCAATTGGCTTACTCACGTACTAGTTTACTTTGTAATTACTATAAAAACTGCAGTTATTATATAAAATATGCAATTATAATTGCACTAATAATAGTTACGAGCTTAGTGATATTAAATTTGTGGTTTTCGTTACTCTCGAATAAAATAGTTGTAGAAATATGTAAAAAGATACCAATAACTATTGCCGAAATTTGAATATGATAGTTTTCTAAAAAGGTAAAATTAGCCGATAAAAACACACCAAATGGTGTCATTAATGCAAATAATAACAAGAACGCTAAAGATTTACTTTTAGACATTTTTGAAGCCAAAAAGAATGTTGATAGTATAATGGCAACAGGTAATTTATGGATAATTATACCATAAATTAAATTTGTATGTCCATCTATTGGTATTCCTTCTAATACACTATGTATACTTAAACTAATAAATAGTAACCATGGAAATGTTGTTTCATTTTTACTTATATGTACATGGCCATGTTCTGCACCTTTAGAGAAAAACTCTAATATAATTTGCAGTAAAATACCAATCATAATAAATAATCCTACACTTTTATAATTACTATTGTAAACCTCTGGTAGAAAGTGAAAAACAGTAATAGATAATAAAAATGCACCACTAAAAGCGAGTAGTAATTTTAAATACTTAGCTTTTTTAGGTTTAAAAGCAAAAACAATAAAGAAGCCTAAAACAACAGATAGTATAGGTAGTATAATATTTACAAGCATAGCTTACTTAAAAATAAGTATTAAACGTTGAGATGTCTTTTTATGAAACTTATTTAACTTGTAATCTCCAAAAACATCAAGAAGATAAACACCTGCTTTTTCAAAAAGCATTTCAAAATCTGCTAAAGTAAATGCACGAACACGCTCCTGAAACTCGTAATCTTTACCATCGGCAGTAAAAGAAATATCTTTAATAATATATCCGTTTTCTACGCGTCTTTTTTGTAAAAAGGCAATACCATCAACAGTTTTTGTATTCTCGGGTACTAAGTTGTCAATAATATATTCACTATTTAAAAAGTCAATAACACCAAAACCATAGTCGTTTAAATTGGCTTTAATGGCTTTTATAGTATTGAGGTTGTCTTCTTCATTTTCAAAATAACCAAAGCTAGTAAAAAGGTTAAAAACGGCATCAAATTGTTCGTGATATGGTTTGCACATATCATGAACGTTAAAGTGTAGAGTATCGTTTTCAAACTGTTTGGCATGTGTTATGCTGTTTTCAGACAAATCTACGCCAGTAACATCAAAACCTATTTTATTTAAATAAATAGCATGTCTACCTTTACCGCAAGCAAGGTCTAATATTTTTCCGTTTTCAGGAATGTTTAAGTATTCTGTAAGATTATACATGAAGTTCTCGCCTTCGGCATAATCTCTATCTTTATATAAAATATGGTAAAAAGGTGTATTAAACCATGAAGCATACCAAGTTGTGTCGTCTTTTATCATCTATAAATTCTATCAAGAACAAAAATAGAGTATTTTTGCAATCTATTAGACGAAAAGAATGGAAGATAATTTCAAAATGGTGGCCAAAACCTTATTTGGTTTTGAAGAAATATTAGCAAAAGAGTTAACGCAACTTGGTGCTATGGAGGTAAAACAAGGTGTTAGAAATGTTAGTTTCTCTGGAGATAAAGGTTTTATGTATAAAGCTAATTTAGGCTTGAGAACTGCAATAAAAATTTTAAAGCCTATTAATACGTTTCGTATTAACAACGAAAAAGATTTATATACCAATATCTATAAAATGGATTGGAGTCAACATATGAAATCTTCTGGAACATTAGCAGTAAGCGCTACTGTTAATTCTACTGTTTTTACGCACTCTCTGTATATAGCACAAAAAACAAAAGATGCGATTGTAGATAAATTTAGAGATGAAACTGGAGAGAGACCAAATGTAGATTTGCGTTTTCCAGACTTAAAAATTAATGTACATATCGATCGTACAGTTTGTACCATTTCTTTAGATACGTCTGGAGAATCATTGCACAAACGTGGTTATAAAACAGCAACAAATATTGCTCCAATAAACGAAGTTTTAGCAGCTGGATTAATTATGCTTTCTGGTTGGGATGGACAGTCAGACTTTATGGATCCAATGTGTGGTAGTGGAACTATTTTAGCAGAAGCGGCAATGATAGCATGTAATATTCCTCCAAATTTAATGCGTAAAGAATTTGCATTCGAGCGTTGGGCGGATTGGGATGTTGATTTATTTGAGAAAATTGAAGAATCTCTACTAAAAAAGGCGAGAGATTTCCATCATAAAATAATTGGTTACGATAAATCTCCAAGTGCTGTTACAAAGGCAAAAGACAATATTAAAAATGCACATTTAGACGAGTTTATATCTATTCAACATGAAGATTTCTTTAAAACTCGAAGAGGAGGAGAAGGGAAGTTACACATTGTTTTTAATCCACCTTATGGTGAGCGTTTAGATATTGAAATGGAGAGCTTTTATAGGGAGATAGGAGATACTTTAAAACAAGGCTATCCAAATACAGACGCTTGGTTTATTACCTCTAATTTAGAAGCAATAAAACATGTTGGATTAAGGCCTTCTCGTAAAATAAAATTAATGAATGCAAAGCTTGAATCTCGTTTACTTAAGTACGTTATGTACGCTGGAAGTAAGAAAGGTAAGTATATGGATAATGATTAACCGATTGTGAGAAAGGATTTAAAAACAAATTTAAAAGCTATAATGCGTTTAACTCTAATTATGAGTTTTCCATTATTGGTAATCTTAATTTTAGGTTTGTTTTTAATTCCAGACACTAATCTTTATTTTAGAGAGTTAGGAGCTGTTTTTTTATTAACAGCTATATTTGTTGGTGTTATTTTACTTTTTAAGGGTATTAAATTGAAGAAAATATTACTATTTTTCTGTCAGTTTATACTCTCCTTTTTGGTGGCTTTTAAGCTTTTTTTTATTATACTTTTGATGCGAAACCATCAGCTTCGGCTATTTTTGTAATTTTTGAAACAAATGCAACTGAAGCTTCAGAATTCTTTTCAAGTTATTTCAATATCTCAATTATTTCAATACTAATTTTAAGCTTTCTAGGCTTATTTTTACTTTTAGTTGCATTGGTTAAGAAGTCCGAAATATTTCAATTTTTATATTTAAAAAAAGAACCAGTATTATTTAAATTAGTAATTACTCTATTAATTTTAAGCTGTGGTTTTATGCTTAAACGCTCGTTTAGTGAACAGAGTATAATACTAACATTATCCCATTCCATTCAAGAATATAGTACAGCAAAAGACTACTATAAAGAACATTTAGCAAAGCAAGAAAACGATGCTATAAAGATAGTTTCTAAGAGTGAAGAGCCTCAAATAGGTGTTGTAATTATTGGAGAATCAACTTCAAGGTGGCACATGCAATTGTATAATTATAATAGAGAAACAAATCCGATACTTTCAAAAATGAAGGAAGAGTTTTATCTTTTTGATGATGTAATTGCACCAGATGTTATGACGATTAGATCGCTTGAAAAAGCACTAACACTTTCTAATTATGAGCATCCTAAAGTTGATAAGAACTTTTCAATTGTGCAATTGGCAAATGCAGCAGACTTCGATACGTTTTGGATTTCTAACCAACAACCTGTTGGTTTTACAGAAAGTACACCAACAATTATTGCTACAGCAGCTAAACACAAACAATTTTTAGCAACAGATAGTTATTTCTACAATATACATGACGAGTCTTTGATTCCAGAAGTAAAAAAGGCACTAAAAACTAAAAGCAATCGTAAACTTATATTTGTGCATTTAATTGGAACTCATAGAATATATGCTAAGCGTTATCCAAAACGATTTAATTATTTCGAAGGAGTAAATGAGCGTACGCAATACAAAACAGAGTATTCTAAAGCAAAAGTAAATGAATATGACAATGCTGTTAGGTACAATGATTTTGTTTTAAGTGAAATAATAAAAATGGTAAAAACTGAAAATAAAAATAGTTTTGTGGTCTATTTTTCAGATCATGGAGACGATGTTTTTGATACGCAAGACTTTGTAGGACATCATAATAATAAAGGATCTAAGCCAATGTATGATGTACCTTTTTTAGCTTGGTTTTCTAATGATTATCTAAAATCTAATAAGAAAATTGATACATTAGATAGCTACAAAAGTAGAAAATATAACACAGAAGATTTTATTTATAGCTTTTCTGATATTATTAATGTAGAATTTGAAGGGTTCGATGCTACAAGAAGCCTCTTTAATTTAAATTTCGAAGAACGAAAAAGAATAATAAAAAATAATTTAGATTACGATACTTGGGAGTAAAGCATAACATAACTAAAATATTAAAGTTTGGTGGAATCTATTTTCTTCCAATGGCAGTTTTATTAGTGTTAGGCTTTTTTTTTGTTTCAAATTCTATTGAGTATCTTAAGGAGCTAATAGCTTTCTTCTTTTTTATAGCAGCCTTATTTTCAATAGTTTTATTGTTTTCAAATAATAAAATAAGAAAAATTTTAACAATTCTTTTTCTCTTGATTTTATTGGTTTTACTTGTAATTAAATTAAGCTTCTATAGTCATTATGGAACAAAAGTTAGCGCATCAGCTTTATTTGTGATTTTTGAAACGAACGGATTAGAAGCTTCAGAATTTTTGACAAACTATATTAATTTAACTGTAGTAGGAATAATGTGTGTTTGCATTATTGTATTAGGTTTAGCCATTTATTTTTTGAATAAACCTAATTATATTAATTTTGAATCCAACCTTAGGCTAAAGCTATTTAGTCTTTTAATACTATTTTTATCATTAGGAATAATTCATTTTAAATTTTCTTCTGAAAATATTATTATTTCAAGTGTAAAATCCTTTTCTGATTATAAGATTACGAAATCTAATTTAAAAAAGAATTTAGCACAACCATTAAGCAATAATATTAAGGTGAAAGCTACTTCTAAAGAGGAAAAAACATATGTAGTCGTTATTGGAGAATCGACATCTAAATGGCATATGCAATTATACGGCTATGGAAGAGAAACAAATCCAAAACTTAGTGCTATAAAGGACGAACTTGTTATTTTTGATAGTATTATTACACCAAATGTGCATACATTAAGAGCGTTAGAAAAAATACTTACACTTTCAGATTTTCATTTTCCAAATAGAGAAAACAACGCGTCATTAGTACAAATGGCGAATGCTGCCGGATTTGAAACCTTTTGGATATCTAACCAAAAACCAGTCGGAATTTATGAAAGCATTCCTACTATTATTAGTAGTGCGGCTAAGCATAAAACGTATGCCAATACAAAAGAGTCAGGTTACGCTGTTTATGATGAAATTCTATTGCCTTATTTAAAAGAAGCTTTAGATAGTAAAGCTAAACAAAAACTGATTTTTATTCATTTGATAGGAACACATGCTATATATAATAAGCGCTATCCTGAAACTTTTGATTTTTTTAAAGATGAAACTAATACAGATTTTAAGCATTCTAAATCTAAGAGAACAATTAATGAATACGATAATGCCATACGTTATAATGATTTTGTATTAAGAGAAATTATTGAACAGGTACGGATTAAAAATGAAAATAGTTATGTCGTTTATTTTTCAGATCATGGAGATGAAGTGTATGATACTTTTGACTTTGTAGGACATAATGAGTACCATGGAACAAGACCTATGTACGAGATTCCCTTTATAGCGTGGTTTTCTAATAAGTATAAAGCAAATAACTTAGAATTGTTCAATTTTAAAAAAATAACTAAAAGACCATATGTTTTAGAAGATTTTATCCATAGTTTTTCTGAAATTAGTAATATAACCTTCGATAGATTTGATGCTAAAAAGAGTATATTTAATCAGGGTTTTAATAAGAAATTAAGGTTAGTAAAGAAAGGTGAAGATTATGACAAAAGGTAGAAAAAAAATAATTTTTGCAGTTATTTGTGTTTTTGTTTTAGGTTATTTATATAGGTTTAGTCCTAAACGTATTGAGTTTTTAGGACATTACGATAAAGTCTTTGCACATCGTGTTAATAGTCTTGAAAAACAAGAACAAGCGTTACGTTATTTTGAAGGTATTGAGTTGGACTTAGATTATTTAAAGGACAAAGATGTATTAGATGTTAACCATTCTCCTGCACAAAGTATTGGTTTAACTTTTGAAAGCTATTTATCTAAAATAGATATAAATCATTTTCCATTTTTATGGTTAGACATAAAAAGATTAGATACAACTAATGAAGTTGAAATATTATTGAAATTAAATAAACTCTTTGAGTCTAGAAATTATCCGAAAAATAAAATTTTAATTGAAACACGACATCCTGAAGCTTTGCCAAAGTTTACTGCAGCTGGTTATAAAACAAGTTATTACTTAAAACCGAAACTGCATCAAAAGAAAGGAAAAGAGTTAGAAGATGAGATTAACTTTATAAAATCAGTTTTATTATTACAGCCCAATATTGGAATTTCATCGAGCTATGAAGACTATTCTTTAATGAAGGATTATTTTCCAAATAAGGAAAAATATATTTGGATAATTACATCTCCATATAGATTTAAATATAGTGAAGTGCAATCTATTTTAGAAGATGAAAAAGTAGGAATTGTGCTTTCAAAGTTCCGAGCTCTTTCCGGAGAGCGTTAATACTTTTTACAATTCTAATGTTATGCCTTAACTAATTTTTTTTATAAAAAGAAGGATAATAGTAAGTTACTAATTATTTAATACAATTACTCAACTACAGTTTCAACGGCTTTTTTGTCTTTTTTAAATATTGGTATAAAATAAGACACGGTGTAGCCATAACCAACACCAAAATTACCACTATCGTAAGTTTTATTAAAACCAGGAATATATAGGTTTTCAAAGTTATCTGGACTTTTGTCAGAAATTGTACCTTTTAATTGTGCATTTATACCAATAAAAAGGTTAGTGTAAACTTCGGCTTTGATACCAAGAATTAATTCGACCCAAGTTGCCGATAGTCCACTAAATTTTAGGCTTTCAGTATCTGTTAATTGTGGTTGCCAAAATTGATTTTGAGTATAGGCGGTATAGCTGTTTCTAGTTTGAGAGAACGTTCCAAAGCCAGTTCTAAAACCACTATAAATCATATTGCTCATGCCCAACCAATTGGTATACATATTATAATCTACACCAACTTTAAGGTAACTACCATTTGCGCTAGTACTCAAAAAATCTGTAGTTGTGGTTTTTTCTTCTGTACCTAATTCTGCAGCTATATATAATTTTTTGGTTAATCTAAAATCACCATTTATTTCAAAACCAGAGTATTCATCGTCAAGTGCAGTACGAATAAGTTTACTTATATCTGCACCTATTCTAAGTCCATACTTTTGACTGTATTCTATGGAATCTATCGAGTCTAAAGAAACTTTAGTTTCTTCTTCTTGTGCACTAACAAATAGGCAACAAAATAGTAAAAAGCAACTAGTGACGTATTGTATAGTGTATCTCATCTTCATTTATTACAGATTGGTTATCATTTTCTGGTGCCGCAAATAGCATCCAATTATCAGAGGTAGTTTCAGGTGTTATAGTTAATAAAACGTTTTCAAAAATAATTTTATAGCCACATGCTCTAGAAACATATACTTCTTTAGTTTCGTAAGTTATTGTTATTACATCTGGATTACCTGTAATTACACCGTCGGTATCAACATAATCTCTGTATACTTTATACTTTGTTTCAAGAGCATCAGTTTTTAAAGGTAAAATCATTTGAACTTCAGATGTACTACTGTGATCTCCAAGAACATGTGTAGAGTCAACAAAATCTTCAATACGCAATCCTGTAACACTTTTAGTATTATCTATTAATGTGAAATCTCTAAATTCTACAATCAAACTAGGTGTTGTAGGTGTGTCTTCTGGGCAAATATCATCTTTCTCACAGCTAAAAGCTATGCAAACAAAGAGTAGAAGTAAGGTTGCTGTTTTTTTCATTGCATTATTTTTAATTCATTTCCAGGTTTAAACTGACGTTATTTCAGTAAAGATGAAAAGTTTTAACGTTTTTCCAACAACACAATATTCTCTACATGATGCGTTTGCGGAAACATATCTACAGCCTGTGTTTTCGTCACTTTATAAACCGCATCCATCAATTCTAAGTCTCTAGCTTGCGTTGCGCTATTGCAACTTACATAAACTACTTTCTCTGGTGCAACGTTTAATATTTGTTTAACAACATCTTTATGCATACCATCTCTTGGTGGATCTGTAATAATAACATCTGGTTGTCCATGTGTATTAATAAATTCCTCGTTAAAAACATTTTTCATGTCTCCAACATAAAATTCAACATTATCAATACCATTAAATTTTGCATTTTCTTTTGCTGCAGTAATAGCATCTGGTACAGATTCTACTCCAACAACTTTTTTAGCTTGTTTGGCAACAAACTGTGCTATGGTTCCAGTTCCTGTATATAGATCGTAAACGAGTTCGTCTCCTTTTAAGTCTGCAAACTCACGAGTTAACTTGTACAATTCGTAAGCCTGTGCAGAGTTTGTTTGGTAGAAAGATTTTGCATTAATTTTAAATTTCAAGCCTTCCATTTCTTCAAAAATGTGGTCTTCTCCTTTATAGCAAATTACATCTTGATCGTAAATAGTATCATTGGCTTTTTCGTTAACAACGTATTGTAAAGAGGTTATCTCTGGAAAAGTCTCGGCTACATGATTTAATAACAACTCACGTTTTTCCTTGTCCTCTTTAAAAAACTGAACCAATACCATAATATCTCCAGTTGAAGAAGTACGCAACATTAAAGTACGTAGCAATCCAGTCTGGTTTCTAGTATTAAAAAACTCAAGACCATTTTTTATAGCAAATTCCTTAATGGTATTTCTAATTGCATTAGAAGGATCTGCTTGTAAATGACATTTTTTTACATCTAATATTTTATCCCACATGCCAGGAATATGAAAACCTAAAGCATTTCTATCTCCTAAATCTTCGTCACTCTGTATTTCTTCAAGTGTTAACCATCGGCTATCGCTAAAAGAGAATTCCATTTTATTTCTATAGAAATACTGTTCCGCAGCTGCTTTAATAGGCGTTATTTCAGGTAACTCTATATGCCCAATTCTAATTAAATTATTAGTTACTTCTTTTTGTTTGTAAAATAACTGGTGCTCGTAAGCCATATCTTGCCATTTACAACCTCCACAAACACCATAATGTTCGCAAGCAGCTTCTGTTCTTTTATCACTTAATATATGAAAAACAGTTGCCTTACCTTCATAATAAGCTTTACGTTTTTTAAACGTTTGTACATCTACAACATCTCCAGGTACTGCATTAGGTAGAAAAATTACTTTTCCATCTGGTGCTTTTGCTACCGATTTTCCTTTTGCTGCAGTATCAAAAACTTCAACTTCTGTAAAAACTTGCTTTCTTTTATTCTTTCTTGCCATAGATGCAAAAGTACTTTGTTTTTTAGTAGTAAAAAACACTTCTCAAAAATTTTAATTGACAACAATTATTTAGTAATTTGCGCGCCTTAGGGATGATTTCTTTCCCACGCTGAATTTTCTCCCGATAGTTGTCGGGATTAAGAAAGGATAAAGGTAGATAAGGAATGGATATTTTATTCATTAATTAAACACATTTAAAATGGCAGGTTTACAACAATTAACGTCGCAAGAAGCGATGGATTTAGAGAACAAGTATGGAGCGCATAATTACCATCCGCTTCCAGTAGTATTAAGTAGAGGAGAAGGCGTTCATGTTTGGGATGTAGAAGGAAAACAATATTACGATTTCCTTTCGGCTTACTCTGCAGTAAACCAAGGACATTGTCACCCGAAAATTGTCGAGGCAATGACAAATCAAGCTAAAACTCTAACCTTAACATCTCGTGCTTTCTACAACGATATGCTAGGTAAATTTGAAAAATACGCTACAGAAACTTTTAAATTCGATAAGCTATTACCAATGAATACTGGTGCAGAAGCTGTAGAAACAGCTTTAAAACTATGTAGAAAATGGGCTTACGAAGTAAAAGGAATCGATGAAAATGAAGCTGAAATAATTGTATGTGAAAACAACTTCCACGGAAGAACAACTACAATTATATCTTTTTCTAATGATCCTGTTGCTAGAAAAAACTTTGGTCCTTATACTAAAGGATTTATTAAAATAGAATACAATAACCTTAAAGCTTTAGAAGAAGCACTTTCTGGTAATAAAAATATTGCTGGATTTTTAGTTGAGCCTATTCAAGGTGAAGCTGGTGTTTATGTACCAAGCGAAGGTTATTTATCGCAAGCAAAAGCTTTATGCGAAAAATATAACGTTTTATTTATTGCCGACGAAGTACAAACCGGAATTGCGAGAACAGGTCGTTTACTAGCAACTTGTGGAAATTGTACATGTACAGATAAGCATTGTTCTGGAACACCTGAAGTTAAAGCAGATATTCTTATTTTAGGTAAAGCTTTATCTGGAGGTGCATATCCTGTATCTGCTGTTTTAGCTAACAATGAAATAATGGATGTTATTAAGCCAGGAAATCATGGTAGTACATTTGGAGGTAATCCAGTCGCAGCTGCTATTGGTATGGCTGCATTAGAAGTTATTAAAGATGAAAACCTTGCAGAAAACGCTCAAGTTTTAGGAGAGTTATTCAGATCTGAGTTAAGCAAATTTATAGAAACTTCAAACATTGTAAACGGTGTAAGAGGTAAAGGGTTATTAAATGCTATTTTAATTAACGATACAGAAGATAGCGAAACAGCTTGGAATATTTGTATGGCTTTGAGAGATAATGGCTTATTAGCAAAACCTACACATGGAAACATTATTCGTTTTGCTCCACCTTTAGTAATAACAAAAGAACAATTATTGGATTGTGTGTCTATTATTACAAAGACATTGAATCAATTTGAGAATTAGAATTACTCAATACAGTTAACGAATTAGGACTAACTAATAGAATAGAAAAAGCCTTTCAAAAAATTACTTTGAAAGGCTTTTTTATTTTAATAATGTTCTTAATTACTCTACGCTAGTCTGTGCTTCTTGCATTTCTGTTAGCATTTCTATATAGTTTTCTTTAAGTTCATCTAATTGACCTGTAGAAGCTAAATATATATACGCACCAGCCGTGATTACTCCTAAAACTAATCCGATAATAGCAATGATTTTAGCAGTTTTAACCTGTCCATAATTAGTGTAGTTCTCTGGGTTATCAAGGTATTTCTTTTCATCTTTTTTAGCTAAAAATAAAGCAATACCAGATAATACGATGCCTCCAAATCCACTTGTACAGCAGCAACCGATAAATGATGTTATTCCTAAAATAATACTTATTAATGCATTTGGTAGTTTTTGTTGTTCCATTATTGTTGATTTATTTAAATTAATTTTTTCGCTATAAAACTAATAATAATAATTAAAACGGAAGCTATGGCAAGTCCATTAATAATTTTATTAATATGCTTAAATTTATAAAAAAATGAGATTACTATTATAAGTGCTAAAGGAATAAGACTATAAATAGCAGGATACATTTTGAAAGCAGCTACAAATTCTCCATGATATAAAAAAGAAAGGCTACGCTGTAAACCACAGCCCATGCACTCAAAACCAAATAGTCTTTTGTTTAGGCATGGTAACATGTATTGTTCTTGTAATAACATAGTGGCAAATGTAAAGATTATCCATAAAAAAAGCTGCTATTTTATTAGCAGCTTAATTATTAATTTAAATGTGCTATTATTTATTAGCTATAATAATCTTTTTACTCATTGTGTTGTTGTTTTCTAGAGTTATGGTCGCAACATAAACACCATCACTTAAGTTTCTAGTAGAAAACTCGTGTCTAGTAGTATTACTTAAATTCGTTTTTTTGAAAATTTGCTTTCCAGAAATATCTATTAAAGAAACAGATTTTACTGTTAAAGATTCTGGGTTAGCTAAAACTAATTGAGATATGGTGTTGTTTTGGAATACGGTAAAACCTGAATCTAAAAACTCATCTGTAGAAAGTGTTTCGGTACTTTCAGTAAAAGTAATTTCAAAACGATCGGTATAGGTTCCTGTAGCTAAATTTGTATTAAAATCTAATACCGTTAAATCGTAATAAATATTTGTTGTTTTATCATGTAAATAAATAGATTCATCGTTAAAATTCTGTACATCATAAATTCTTACTCGTAATGACATATCTGCATCAATTTTAACAACTAACGGTATTGTTAAATCTATATCATAAGCATGTGCTTGTGTAACATAAGCCATATCAGTCGCATCAATAAAATAAGCATCTCTATCGTTTGGAGAACTGTTATTAGACTCTAAACCGAAATCAAATCCATCTGTAGCAGAAGGTGTGAAATTATGCAGTAATTGTCTTGTAACGGCATTATTAAAATCTACATTTAATCTAAAACGTCTTACCTCGTCACTTGGAGGTAAAATTTGAAGACCCTCATTATTATATTGAATTTCATTTAAAGTATTTGTTGAGTCTTCATTAGTAGAATCAGCAGTCGTATTGCTTGTTCTAAAAAACTCACTAGAACCTAAAGATTCTTTTTGAAAAGAGCGGTGTTCATTTTTAAAGGTTACGGTTCCTGTTGTACCAATTGCTCCTTCTATCATAAAACCTTGCCCAATTGGTAGATAACGAGATATAGTTTTAGAGCTAACATTTGGTAATGTTGGAGCTCCGGTTGCAGGAAAACCATCAATACTGAGTGTTTGAAACATGGTAGGAGTATAACTTTCTATTAAGCCATCGCTTGAAATTGTAAAACTAGCATAACCTCCAACATAACTAGTAAGATTATGCGAGTTTACTGTAGGATCTTGTTCCCAAAATAAAAGAGTTCCAGACATGTCTGACGAATTATCTGTATCGTGAATAAACGCACGAGCATCTATTGCAGAAGGATAAGGGTTACCAACTAAAGTAAACTGTTCTGCCAAAACATCAACATTTATATCTCCGGTATTTGGTTTGCCAGCAAAATCATAACGTTGACTTGTAGAGCCTGTTGATCCTTTCATGGTAAAACCATATCCAGGTTCTAATGAAGAACCAGCTCCTAAGAAATCCCACTCACTATAAGCCACTCCTGGATTAAAGGCATAAAGCCAATGTTTCGAAATTGTTAAAGAAGGAACAGATGCGCCATCATAACTATTTCCTATTAAAGCGGGAGTATTAGTCGTTAAAGAAGCAACATCATTTAATATAGCGCCACCAGTAGCAATAAAATTTCTATTCGTATTATTATCTGCCGAAATCTCTCCAACAGGCGATGCCCAATAATTGTAAGCGTAATTATTAACAGTTCCTTCTTGGTAAACACTTAACTTTCCTAGTCCCGAATTTCCCGTAGGTCCATCGCCTTGCAGAAGTTGTCCTTCGTCTCTAAGATACATGCGCGCATCATCACCTGTGCCTCCTGCTTCGAGTTTTATGTCATCTTCAACGTAAACATACGTGCCTTTTACGTACATAAAGGAGTTGTTTTTTACAGACAATTGCGCAAAGGAATACGTGCAGATTAGTAATAAAATAAGTGTGCTAGAATAGGTTTTCATAATGAATTTATTTTAGGATAATAAATCAAAGATTTGGGATCTTTTTACAAATATAATTAAATATATTTAGTAAGAGCTTGATTTTCACGGTATTTTACAAGCGTTTCGTCGTATTTAATTATTATCATTCAGTTATTCTCTATCGAAAACATTTATATTAGCATTTTATTAAAATAATGAAACACAAAAACACAATAAGTTACTTACTTATTATAATAGGCGGAAGCATTGCTATTTATGCTAATGCAAACGAAAACCAGAGTATTTTGCTTTTGGTTCTAGGTATTTTTACATTGATGTCTGGCTTGTTTATGCTTAATACGTCATTATCAAGCAAGCCACCAAAGAAGGAATATGAAATTAATGATGAAGAAGAATGAGTTTTAAAATTGGTGATTACGTATATGTTTTAGATGAAGCACTTTCTGGTAAAGTTGTTAAAATAGTTAATTCTGAAATTACAATTGAAGACCAAGATGGCTTCGAACTGTCTTTTAATGCTAACGAAATTGTAAAAAAAGAAGGTGATAGTCTCCGAAAAAGTGCTTTTAGTAGTAAAAGTATAAATCAGGTGCTTTCAGAAAAAGAATCGAATAAAAAAAGAACAATTTCTAGAGTAAAGCCTAAAGAGCGGTTTCAACCAACTATGGAAGTCGATCTGCACCTTCATCATTTGGTGAAATCTGACAGACACATGAGTAGTCATGATAAAAAGTTAGTTCAGCTTGACACCGCAAAACATAAGTTGGAATTCGCCATGCAAAAGAAAATACAAAAAATTGTATTCATTCATGGTGTTGGTGAAGGCACACTAAAAATGGAGTTAGAGTACCTATTTAAGCGTTATAATAATGTAAAGTATTATGACGCCGATTATAAAAAATACGGTCAAGGAGCAACAGAGGTTTATATTTATCAAAATATTAACCCACATGATTAAGTTCTTTAATTCTTAAAGTATTGGTGTTATTGCTGTATCTACTTTTGGATTTGGTAACTCTGTTGTTATTACACTTAAATTATTAATTATGTCTGCACCACTTGCTAAGTCTGCAGCCGTTACTGTGTAGCTAATTAAATACGTCCAAGTTTCGCCAGGCTCAAAGATACCATCATTAGTTAACGTTTCTACTACAAAACTTAAAGTTCCAATTGTACCATCTGGCAGCGTATCTGTTGGTGTAACACCGGTTAAAGTTGTAATACCTGTATTTACTAATGTAATTTTATAATTTAATACATCGCCTGCTGCTGTTGCTGGGTTTGGTCCGCTAACTTGAGTCTTATCTACTGTGTAAGAATCATCCAATAATAAAGGTGTTACCTCTCTAGAGCTTGTAGTGGTTAACGTCCCGAAGTCTAAAAAATCTTGTGCTAAAATTGGTATAACAATACTTTGAAGCATTAAATTTAATTGAAAACTTTGTTGTATTGTATGCGCTATGTACTGGGTAGTTGCTGCATCATTGCTTTCAACTGCTGCGTTTAAATAATCTGCACCAACATTAGGATCGGTAATATCATCTGTTGGATCTAAATTAGGTGTAAGAAAGCCTTCTTCATTTATAGTTAAAACACTATCTCCATCATCATTATTATCAAGGTAATTTGGTATACCATCTCCATCTGTATCTCTTACTAAGGACAACTCTGTTTCTGATGTAATAGTTTGCGATTCAATTTCTACCGATGTTAATACATTATCTCCATCATCGTCTTCATCAAGATAATTTGGTATACCATCCAAATCTGTATCGTCATTCTCATAATTACCATCACCATTTCTATCTTCAAATTCGGCAGGAATTCCGTCGTTATCATCTTCAGTTAAAACAATAGTAAAATTTGCAAATCCTGTTGTAGAAACGTAATCATTTGTAATATTTAGGTCTGAAGCAGGAATAGAGTTGCAAAAAATAGCATCACTAACATCATCACTATATGTTCTATAATTAAAAGGATAAGTTGAAGTAATGGTGAAAGAAGGATCGGAAGTAACTAAGTTTACTAATAATGGATTAGTAGCATCAATTTCTGTCTCGATTAAGGCTTCGAATGTTGTATTTATTACAACTGAAAGTGTTTCAGCTGGATCCGTCTTTATTTTATAGAATACTAATTCACCGCAGGTTTCAAAAGTATCGTCGAAGTTTAATTCTGCTGTAAGAATGTCACCATCATCACAACTAGTAATAAGAAAAGCTAAGGCTAAAAAAGAAAAAATAATTCTCATATAAGATAGATTAAGTAACAAAAATAGGAGAATTAAGCAAATGATAACACAGCTTATGGTAATTAATTTTATTTGGCTTATTTTTGATGCCTTGAAAGAACTCGTTTTCCTTTTAAAATGTAGGAGTTTCAAGGATTATTGATAAGTATTAAAGTTTTCCCAAAAAAAATGAAACAAGTATATTTTGATAGTGCAGCAACAACACAAATAAGAACAGAAGTTGTAGAGAAAATGACGACTGTAATGCACGAATGTTATGGTAATGCATCGTCGTCTCATAGTTATGGACGTTCGTCTAAATCTATGGTGGAAAGTGCTAGAAAAACTGTAGCAAAGCAACTTAATTGTTTGGCTTCTGAAATTATTTTTACTTCTGGAGGAACAGAAGCAGATAACCTTGCACTTAGAAGTGCGGTTAGAGATTTGGGAGTAAAAACAATAATTACGTCTCAAATAGAGCATCATGCCGTATTATACACATTAAATCAATTAGAGCACGAATACGATATAACTGTAAAGTTTGTAGACTTGGAGGCCAACGGACATATTAATTACACACATCTTGAAGCGTTATTACAATCTCCAGAAAAGAAAATGGTTAGTTTAATGCACGTAAATAATGAGATTGGTAATATCTTAGATATTAAACGTGTTGGCGAATTATGTAAAAACAATGATACTTTATTTCATAGCGATACTGTACAATCGGTAGGACATTACGAATTAGATTTACAAGATATCCATATTGATTTTCTAGCCGTTAGTGCACATAAATTTCATGGACCAAAAGGTGTTGGTTTTGCTTTTGTTAGAAAGCACTCTGGTCTAAAACCATTGATTTTTGGAGGAGAGCAGGAGAGAGGAACACGAGCAGGAACAGAAGCTGTGCATAATATTGTAGGTCTTGAAGAGGCTCTAAAAATGTCTTACATTAATTTAGTAGAAGAACGAGCTTACATAACATCACTAAAAAAATACTTTATTAACGAGATAACGAAAGCTTTTCCAGAAGCTAGTTTTAATGGAAGTTCTGCAGATTTCGAAAAAAGTACGTACACCGTTGTAAATATTTGCTTACCAATTGCAGCAGACAAAGCATCAATATTATTGTTTCAATTAGACCTAAAAGGTATTGCTTGTTCTAGAGGAAGTGCTTGCCAGAGCGGTAGTAGTAAAGGATCTCATGTGTTGTCGCAGATTTTATGTGATGAAGATATGAAGAAACCTTCGCTAAGATTTTCCTTCTGTAAATACAATACTACAACAGAAATTGATTATGTTGTAGCTGTTTTAAAAGACTTTATGTAATTTCGCAACATGTTAAACTACACTACTTATTTACATAAAACTGCAACCGAATGGGTGACTTTCGTGCACGGAGCGGGAGGAAGCTCGTCTATTTGGTTTAAGCAAATAAGAAGTTTTGGAGCGCAGTTTAACGTTTTAGTTCTAGACTTAAGAGGTCATGGAAACTCTAAACCAGCATTAAAAGACGCTTTTAATTCTAAATATACATTCGATTCTATTACTAACGATATTGTAGAAGTTATTGACCATTTAAAGATTGAAAAATCTCATTTTATTGGTATTTCTCTAGGTACAATTTTGATTAGAAATCTTGCTGAAAACCATCCAGAACGTGTCCAAAGTATGATCATGGGTGGCGCTATCATGAAATTAAACTTTAGATCTCAAGTGCTTATTAAATTAGGTGTTGTTTTTAAATCTGTAGTACCTTACATGTTACTTTATAAGTTCTTTGCGTTTATTATAATGCCACGTAAGAATCACAAAAAATCACGTCTTTTGTTTGTAAACGAAGCAAAGAAACTATATCAAAAAGAATTTGTAAGATGGTTTAAATTAACATCTGAAATAAACCCATTACTCCGTTTCTTTAGAACTAAAGACATAAAAATACCAACCTTATATGTTATGGGTGAACAAGATCACTTGTTTTTGCCTTCTATAAAGAGTATTGTAGCTAAACATATAAAATCTACGTTGTTAATAATTGAAGACTGTGGACATGTAGTAAATGTAGAGCAGCCAGAAGCTTTTAACATACAAACTATTAAGTTTATTAATAGCTTAACTTAGTCACGCACGTTATTTGCTTAATAGCTTTGCCTAAATTTCTTTTCTACAGAGAAGTTAATAAGATTCATGAAGTTGTCATGCACACCAAGAGTAGTTTCTAATTTTAATTGTGTAATAACGTCTTTAATGCGTTTTGCATCGAACTGTAAATCTGGAATAGAAATATAGTTTTTAAACAACTGCCCAATGGTTTTATAGTATAAAGCTTCAAAACTATTAAGGTCTAAAGGCATTTTGTCTGTATACTCATAATTACTTATTTGAAAAGATTCTAATACCTTACCAACATAATCTTTATGTAAAACTTGTTTTGGATTAACAATATTAAGTTCTTTAATTTCTGGATGATCCACAGCATATAAAATAGCTTTAGATACAAAATCTACAGGCACGATATTAAGACCGCTTTCTTTATCAATCCATATTCTAAAAGCATCGGTGAATTTTTTAGAGTATTTATCTAAAAACATTGGCCAAGAGTAAAATACATCAAACTTTGGAGTTTCAAAAAATGGCTTATCCAGTAAACGACCACAAATAATACTAGGTCTTAAAATTTGCGAGGTAATATTAATCTCGTCACATTTTTTAATAACGTATTGTTCCGTTTCGTATTTAGATTGTTCGTATGGGTTTCTAAAACTATCCACATTATATTCTGAAATACTGTCGTTTACTATTTCATTTTGAATACCAAAAGAGTAGGCTGTACTTATGTAAATAAAACGATTGACACTTTCTGGAAGATTTTCTAAAAGCTGCTGGGTGGCAACATAATTTTGTTCGTGAACTACTGTTTTAGAATTTGTAGCATGAGACAAATTAGTTGAGCCCGCGCAATGTATAATGGTCGAGAAATTATAAATTTCTAACGTCTCTTTTTTTATATTAACAAGGTCTTCTGCAATTACTGTAATTTTTTCTAAACACTTTTCTAGACTAATCTCCTTAAGATAATCTGGTTTTGTAGCGTTGTTTAAAACCTTTATTAATCGTTCTCTTGCAGAGATTTCTTTGTCTCTTATAACAACAAATAAATGATCTTGAGAATTATTTGAAATGGTTTGCTTTAGCCAATCGAATATTACATGACTTCCAACAATTCCTATTCCTCCGGTAAGTAGACAGTTCATAAGGTAAAATTAAAGTAATTTGATCGCAAATATACTCTTTTTACACGTGTTGTAATACTTCTATTTGTTCCAATATTTTTTGCGCTTCCAGCTGTTTTTTATCGCTTTCTAAACTAGTAACATTGGATAACTTGTAAGGTTGTTCTATTAAACATTTATACTCTTTTTTAAGCTTGTTGAGTTTGCTTTTATTTTTAAATATATCGAACATAGTTTTTGTTGTAGACTTTGATACAAATATAAAAACTAGACAGTTATTTACTTTTAAGGTTTTGTTAAAACGATTTTAGTATAACAGCAACTCTTTAACCAAAGAATACAGAATGTAAATAACGACCTGGCATAAAAGTAAAAGCACCAGCTATAATGAGTGCGCCAAAATAGAGCAAAATCATTTTACGTTTGTGTGCTTTTATATTACCTTTTTTTATGGCTATATAAGCTGTAGGAACTGTGTAAATGGTTAAGAAACTAAAGAGATGAATCCAACCAAAATGATTAAAAAGTGATGGTCCAACTGCAGCAGGCATAAATAGTGTTACAAAGGCAGTAAACAGCATGAGGATCATATATATTCTACCTAAGACTTTATGTAATTGTGTTCCTTTTTTTAGGAGAAGGCTAATAGTTCCTAAAATAAAAGCAGGTAGTACTGTAAACAAATGTAAAAACATTAAAACGTTATAAGACATAGATTTTGGTTTGGTTTGTTGGTCAAATATTAAAAACTAAGTTCTCTATTACATTTAAAAAAGTGCGAATTGTCGTTTTTTGGTTCTGAAATATAGTATTGCTACTGTCAAGATAAATATAAATAACAGACCTTCTTAATATTTAATAACCTTTTACTTTATAAATTATCCAGTTCTATTAAATTTAAAATAGTTGGCTATTTTAAAAATGAAAAGTTAAATGCAGGTGCAACGGGAACAGGTGGTTCTGTTTATGAAAAAACAAAAAAGAATTATAAATCAATAGGAATGTATTTTAAAATTAAAAATACAACGAAAGCAGATAATGTGTTAGATAGAAATCAGTTTTAGGTAGTTGACGAAAAGTCTAACGTTTACGATGTGTATATCTGTACAGGTATTGGATTAAATACGCAGAACTGTGCTGACTATAAATTGAAAATTAAATCTATTAAATGAAGAAGGCAAGTTTGAGTGTAATATACACTTAACCAATACTATGGAATAAGTTTATAAAACCAACGGTATTACCTTCCGCGAAAGCGATATAATTTTTTATATACTAACGCGGAATAGTAAAAAACGTTATAAATTAATTGTATTATTCTCTATTGGTTACCTCTTCGGTTTCGCAACCAAATAGGCTTTTTTCCATAATTAATTTGCTTACACCTTCTGGTAGTAAACGTTGCCAACCATCTTCACCTTTATTAATCATACTTAAAACTTTTCTAGAAAAGATGTTTAGAGTAGAAGGATCGTAGTCTGTAATATCTACAACTTTACCGTTATATTTAAAGAACTTGTATAGCTCTTTCATACGTGGGTGTACTTTTAAATTATCGCTTGTAGTTAAGGTACCATCTTCATTTTCCATAGGATATAAATACACTCGTAAATCTTTGAAAAAGAGTTTTCCAAAGGCTTCAAGTATACCTCCACTAAGATGTCTGTAGTATTTCTCGTCGAAAATATCTACTAAATTATTTACACCCATTGCTAAGCCCATTCTTGCTTTAGAGTATTGAGAGAAATATTCTACGAGTTTGTAGTATTCTTGGAAATTAGATATTAATACGGTTTGACCTAATGAACATAATAGTTTTGCGCGGTCCATAAAATCTTGCTCGTCTATTTCTCCTTCTGCACGAAGATTAGACAGCGTGATTTCGAAAATAACTTGCGTTTTATCTTCGTCGACCTTATTTTCTTTTAAAAACATGTCTAAAGATTTTTTATACATGTCCATATTTACTTTGGTAACAGGTCTAAAGCTTCCACGAAGTGTTAAGATGTTACGTTTGTAAAGTACTCTTGCTGGTAAAACGTTATTTCCATCTGGAGCAAACATTACGGCATCCGTCATTCCGTTTTTAACAAGTTGTAAACTCATTAAACGGTTATCTACATTTTCGAAAACAGGACCAGAGAAATTAATAGTATCAATTTCTAATTGATCTTTATCTAAATGGTCGTATAAATAACGCAGTAATTTTCTAGGTTGGTTGTACTTATAAAAAGCACCATAAATAAGGTTTGTACCTAGTTTACCTAAAGTTTCTTGTTGTAAACGTGCATCATTTTCTTTAAAACGAATGTGTAAAACAATCTCGTTATATTCTTGGTCTGCATCAACTTGGTATTTTATACCAACCCAACCATGTCCTTTGTATTTTTTTGCAAAATCTATAGTAGCAACTGTATTTGCATAACTAAAAAACATTTTATGAGGATGCTTGTCTCTAGTAATACGTTGCTCTGTTAGATTCATTTCATGATCTAACATTTTACGCAAACGCGCTTCGGTTACATAACGTTTGTCTTCTTCAATACCATAAATGGCGTCACTAAAATCTTTATCGTAAGCAGACATTGCTTTGGCTATGGTTCCAGAACCACCACCAGCTCTAAAAAACTGACGAACAGTTTCCTGTCCAGCACCGATTTCGGAAAAAGTTCCGTAAATATTTTCGTTTAAATTAATACGAAGTGCTTTGTCTTTAAGCGAAGGAATAGATTCTATATTCTTGTCTCCTTTAAGTGTAATTTCCATAGTTTCAAGCATTGTTTTACTTACGGACAAAGGTATTAAATAACTAAAGCAAACAAAAAAAATATCTTACTTTTGTGACAAATAACAGGAACAGTGAAAATTACATTTTTGGGCACAGGAACTTCGCAAGGTATACCAGTAATTGGGAGCACACATCCTGTTTGTTTAAGTACTAATTCTAAAGATAAGCGCCTACGTGTTTCTATTTTAGTAGAGTGGCAAAATTTTACGTTTGTTGTGGATTGTGGTCCAGATTTTAGACAGCAAATGTTACGTGCCAACCCAGAAAGAGTTGATGCTGTATTGTTTACACATGAACATGCAGATCATACTGCGGGATTAGATGATATTCGTCCGTTTTTTTTAAACAAGGCGATATCGATATTTACGCTCACAATCGTGTTTTAGGCCAGTTACAACAACGTTTTGAATATATTTTTACTTCTGAAATTAAATACCCAGGTGTTCCAAATCTTATTCAAAATGAAGTTAAAAATGAACCCTTTACTATTAATGGTTTAGAGATTATACCTGTTGAAGGGCTTCATTATAAGCTACCAGTTTTTGGTTATAGGTTTGGTAATTTCGCTTACTTAACAGACATGAAAACTATTGCTGAAACTGAAAAGCAAAAGCTTAAAAATTTAGATGTACTGGTAATTAATGCTTTGCGTGAGAAAGAACATATCTCGCATTTTAATTTAGCTGAAGCGTTAGCTATTATTTCAGAATTAAAACCAAAAAAAGCATACTTAACGCATATTAGCCATTACTTAGGTTTTCATGACGAGGTGCAACAAAAACTACCTGAGAACGTTTTTTTAGCTTATGATACGCTTACAATAGAGATTGCTAACTAATATATTACATTTTAAAAACAACTTAATTTTTTTACTACTATGAAGAATCGCATTTTTATGTATCTGTTTATATTTTCGGTTTTACTATTACTATTTAATTATATAAATTCCAAAAAAATATTTGATGATAGTAATGTAAGAGTTGCAAACTCTAAAGAGCAAGTTGTAAAATACCGAGATTCAATTTTAACTTTAAAAGACGATATTTATAACTTATCTCAGTTTAGTTTCGATTATAACGACCATTCTTACGACTATTTTTTTAAGCAAGGTTACGATGTAGAAAAATTAATGATAACCGTTAAAGATGCGTTATATACGCAAAATGAATATAGTGGTAATCAACATCCTTTAGTGCCATACGCGTCTACAACCGATAAAAAAATGCTAATAAACTCTATTAGAGTTTTAAACCATAAATGGATTATAGCAGATTTTACCGATGGACAACTTTGGGGAGAAATGCTTATTGTTTATTCGCTAAATGATAATGGAGAACTAAACTTTAGAGTCTCAGAATCTTTATTAAATCCTCTTTAAAGCCATTATTTTACATTAAAATAAGAAGCGCTTAAAATGTATTCTCCGTTTGTGTTATAACCTTCTACAGTAACTTTATAAGTTCCTTTATCGTCCGAAGTATAAGTTGTAAAGCTATTATTTACTTCGTTTAAATTTGTTTTAGGAACCCACAATAACTGTCTTCTATAATCTGGAACACGTTTGTTATCTGCACTGCTTAAATATTCTGGTTGGAAATATAGCGTTTCATCTTCCGGTAAGTTTAATGCTGTTTCTGTAATAAAATCTCCTTTAATAGAGGTTTTAAAATCTTTGGTAGATGTAGAAATACTAATAATACCTTGGTATAATTTTGTGCCATAAAGATATTGACCAACAACAATGCCTATCGATTCTATTTTATACGAATCGTAATTTACGAGATCGTTATTGTTTTGTACAATCATACCATCTACAATTACTAAAGGATCTATGTTTCTAATGGCTTGACTCTTTTTCTCGTCGTAACGATCGTAAACTATAATTCTATAATTATCACCATCTTTTCTTAATCCTGCTTCGTTAGGAATTTCTATAAATGTTTCTCTAACGGTTTTAAATCTGGTGTATTCGTTTAAGACATAAAGTTTTTCTTTTGTTTTGTAAAAGGACTTTGTTTTAAATTCTGTTAACAGACTGTCTTTTTTATTTTGGTAGTATGCATTTTCAATTTGGTTTTTAATATTACGATTTTCTAATGTGTATTTTAAATTATTATCTATCTCAAGATTACTAAAATTGTTGTTAGCATAATTATTCTTATTGCCTTTGTTAATTTCTATCTTATACTCGTTGTTGTTATCCTCTATAACTTGAAAAGTGGCACTATTGCTATGAAGTTTTGTATCTAAGTTGAAGAAAAATTGTCCAAAAGCATTAGTTTCTGAGATTTTGAAGTCGAAATTCTTTCCAGGAACAGAGAGTGCTACATTTTTGTTTTTTATATCTAAAGGATTTACAGTATTCGTTATAGTACCAGTGATTAGTTGGCCTCTCATTTCTGGAATAAATAAGGTGTTAGAAGGTGTTTCAGCAATAAAAGTATCTTTTAGTGTATTCTCAAGAGCAATAGAATCTACTTTATTTATAGATAAGCTATAGTTTCCATCTTTAAAAAAAGTATTTGTTTCTACATCTATAGTTACAAGTTCTCTATTGCTATAAGTTTGTTTTGGTGTAGATATAACGATATTATTGTTGTTTTGTACTGGGACTTCTAGAGTTTTAACTTTGCTTAATTGTATTGGAGCATTATTAGTTGTAATATTTTGATTAGTATTTGAGAATGCATTTATTACATATACGTTTTTAGCGAAGTAGCTTTTTTCTAGATTGTTCTTCGTCCAATTAGTATAGGCTATCAATTTGTAATGGCCAGTCTTTAGCTCTGTGGGAATAAAAATACGCTGACTTGCGGCGCTATTTTTTAAGTTTAAAATATGCTTGACTATTGTATTGTTGTTGGCATCTATAAGTTCTACATAGCCTATTTTGCTAATATTACTTAATTTCCCATTACTAAGTGCAAACATTTTATAGTAGAGATATTCTCCTACTAATACAAGATCTGTATTGGTTTGTAATTGTGCCTCTTCCTCTTGAAATTGAGACAAATCTATGGTTACTTTAGATTTATCAATTTGTGCTTGTAGCGTTAACGCAAAAAGGAATAGTGCTAAAATTAGTGTGTGTTTTTTCATAATTAATCTATCCAAAAGTCTGGTTGTATGTTAGTTCCTATAGTTGTGCAGTTAACACATTCTTCTTTTGCTATGGAGTAAGTTGTTGTTGTTGGTATGCCATTAGCTAATTTATAATTTTCACCTGTTACATATATGTATAATAAATTGCGGTCGTTAGGGTCTCCATCACAGGTGCCATTCTCGTTATCAGAATAATCTAGTTCTCTGTAATCGCATTCATACAGATATCTTGGATAAGGAATGTTTACATCATTGAAATTAAAAAATATTCTTTGTTCTGTTACTGAAGTTACTTCAAAAAAACCAACAACCTTATTATTAGTTAAACTATTTAAGTTGCCGACAACAAAACCTGGTTGATTTTGAGATAAAACACTTTCGGTATTTCCTAAACTAGCAATTAATTTATAATAAGTATAGGCTTGTAAATTTTGAATATATTGTTTTACTTTAATAGAGTACCTATCTCTTAAAATGCTAGTATCTATAACACCATCTAAAGCATCTTCTGGAATAAAGCGAATAGGAAAACGAGAAATAGTATTTTGCGATAAATTGATACTACTTGCTTGTATAATTTCTGTATTTCTACTAGAGCTATAGCAAATACTTTCTTCTTGAGTTTTATCAAAAAATTCAATATCGTAGAATACCGGTTGGCACATGTCAGAAGCATTAACCTCGTAATTATAAAAGTTAACACCTGCAGGGGAGTCATATGGTGCGACTATTTTGTAAGTTTCTTCAAATTCGTACCTAAAATATTGCGTATTAGGGTTGCTATTTTCGCTGTCTACAAAAATTTGAACACCAGGTCCTTTTACATCATCATTTACAAATTCTGCATATAAATTATCTATTTGAGATATTGGTGTTAATGTTTGTTGGTTAGAGCTGTAAGTCTCACCATTTATGGTGTTAATTTCTAAAGTATATTCTACATTTGGTAACGCTTCAAATAGATCGTTAGAAATATAAACACCTTCTGTGTTTTGAGAAAAATTAAAACTGTTTCCTGTATTGTCTGTTACTATAACGTCTGCATTGTTTTCTATTATTTGTTCGGTTTCTTCAAGTACACTAGTTCTTGATATTTTTATTTCTTGGTGTTTTAATTCATTTGTAATAGTAGCTTCTACTACTAAAGCACTTTCAAAAGTGGCAGTTTCTAGTTCTATTTCTTCTCTGCAACTTAATGCAAGAAAACTAAAAATTAATATAAATATGTAGCTGTTTTTTTTCATAATTAATCTATCCAGAAATCTGGTTGTATGTTAGTTCCTATAGTTGTGCAATTAACACATTCTTCTTTTGCTATGGAGTAGGTTACTGTTCCTGGCAGGTAATTAGTTAATTCATAATTTTCACTTGTTACATATATGTATAATAAATTGCGATCGTTAGGGTCTCCATCACAGTCGCCATTTGAGTTGTCATTATAATCTAGTTCTCTGTAATCGCATTCATACAGATATCTTGGATAAGGAATGTTTACATCATTGAAATTAAAAAATATTCTTTGTTCTGCTACTGAAGCTACTTCGAAATAACCAACAACCTTATTATTTAAACTATTTAAGTTGCCGACAACAAAACCTGGTTGATTTTGAGATAAAACACTTTCGGTATTTCCTAAAGTAGCGATTAATTTATAATAATTATAGGCTTCTAAATTTTGAATATATTGTCTTACTTTAATAGAGTACCTATCTCTTAAGATACTAGTATCTATAACATCGTCTAAAGCATCTTCTGTAATAAAACGAATAGGAAGGCGAGAAATAGTATTTTGCGACAAATTAATACTACTTGCTTGTATAATTTCTGTATTTCTCCTAGAACTATAGCAAATACTTTCTTCTTGAGTTTTGTCAAAAAAATCAATATCGTAGTATACAGGTCTACATAGGCTAGGACTAGTTTCATAATTGTAAAAGTTAACACCTACAGGATAGTCATGTGGTGCTACTATTTTATAGGTTTCTTCAAAATCATATCTAAAATATTGCGTATTAGGGTTACTATTTTCGCTATCTACAAAAATTTGTACACCAGGTCCTTTGACATCATCATTTACAAATTCTGCATATAAATTATCTATTTGAGATATGGGTGTTAATGTTTGTTGGTTAGAGCTGTAAGTTGCGCCATTTGTGGTATTAATTTCTAAAGTATATTCTACATTAGGTAGCGCTTCAAATAGATTATCAGAAATATAAACACCTTCTGTGTTTTGAGAAAAATTAAAACTGTTTCCTGCATTGTCTACTATTATAACGTCTGCATTGTTTTCTATTATTTGTTCGGTTTCTTCAAGTACGCTTGTTCTTGATATTTTTATTTCGTGGTGTTTTAATTCATTTGTTACTGTTGCTTCTACAACTAAAACACTCTCGAAAGTGTCAGTTTCTAGTTCTATTTCTTCTCTACAACTTAATGCAAGAAAACTAAAAATTAATATAAAGATGTAACTGTTTTTTTTCATAATTAATCTATCCAGAAATCTGGTTGTATGTTAGTTCCTATAGTCGTGCAGTTAACACATTCTTCTTTTGCTATAGTGTAAACATTAGGAGCTAAAAGATTGCCTAAATCTACAAGTTGATATTGTTCGCGAGATACAAGATTATACAATTGTCGTCTTTCATTTAAATCGCCATCGCATTGAGTATTTACAGTGTCATTAAAATCTAGATCTTGTTTATCACAAGCATATATATAATTAGGGTAAGGAATATTAACATCTTGATAGTTAAAAAAGATTCTTTCTTCTGCTACTGAAGCAACTTCAAAAAAACCAACAACACTAATATTGTTATTTCCTATGGCGCTTATATTTCCTTCTGCAAAGCCTGATTGGGTTTGCGATAGAACGCTTTCAGTATTACTTAAGTTATATATTAATTTATAATAATTATAAGCCTCTAGGTTTTGGACGTATTGTTTTACCTTAATAGAGTATCTGTCACGCAGAATACTTGTATCTATTATATTGTTGCTTTCGTCTAATGGTATAAAACGAACAGGGAGTCTTAAAATATTATTTTCAGTAAGAGTTATCGTATTTGCTTGTATAATCTCTGTATTTAAATTAGTAGTATAACAGATTTCTTCTTCAATTTCGATAGGTTTTTCAAAGAAATTAATATCATAATAACACCGATCACACTGGTCGTTGTAGTCGAAAAAACCAGTAAAATAAAAACCAGTAGGAAAATCGTATGGTGCTTTTATTTTGTAAGTTTCTTCAAATTCATATCTAAAATATTGCGTGTTAGGGTTGTTATTTTCGCTATCTACAAAAATTTGAACACCAGGTCCTTTTACATCATCATCTACAAATTCTGCATATAAATTATCTATTTGAGATATGGGTGTTAATGTTTGTTGGTTAGAGCTGTAAGTAGCACCATTTGTGGTATTAATTTCTAAAGTATATTCTACATTAGGTAGCGCTTCAAATAGATTATCAGAAATATAAACACCTTCTGTGTTTTGAGAAAAATTAAAACTGTTTCCTGCATTGTCTACTATTATAACGTCTGCATTGTTTTCTATTATTTGTTCGGTTTCTTCAAGTACGCTTGTTCTTGATATTTTTATTTCGTGGTGTTTTAATTCATTTGTTACTGTTGCTTCTACAACTAAAACACTCTCGAAAGTGTCAGTTTCTAGTTCTATTTCTTCTCTACAACTTAATGCAAGAAAACTAAAAATTAATATAAATATGTAACTGTTTTTTTTCATAATTATTCTATCCAGAAATCTGGTTGTATGTTAGTTCCTATAGTTGTGCAGTTAACACATTCTTCTTTTGCTATGGAGTAGATTACTGTTGCTGGTAGGTAATTAACTAATTTATAATTTTCACCAGTTACATATATGTATAATAAATTGCGATCGTTAGGGTCTCCATCACAGTCACCATTTGAGTTGTCATTATAATCTAGTTCTCTGTAATCGCATTCATACAGATATCTTGGATAAGGAATGTTTACATCATTGAAATTAAAAAATATTCTTTGTTCTGTTACTGAAGCTACTTCAAAAAAACCAACAACCTTATTATTAGTTAAACTATTTAAGTTACCGACAACAAAACCTGGTTGATTTTGAGATAAAACACTTTCGGTATTTCCTAAACTAGCGACTAATTTATAATAAGTATAGGCTTGAAAATTTTGAATATATTGTTTTACTTTAATAGAGTACCTATCTCTTAAAATACTAGTATCTATAACATCGTCTAAAGCATCTTCTGGAAGAAAACGAATAGGAAAACGAGAAATAGTATTTTGCGATAAATTAATACTACTTGCTTGTATAATTTCTGTATTTCTACTAGAGCTATAGCAAATACTTTCTTCTTGAGTTTTATCAAAAAATTCAATATCGTAGTATACAGGTTTACATAGGCTAGGATTAGGTTCATAATTGTAAAAGTTAACACCTACAGGATAGTCATGTGGTGCTACTATTTTGTAAGTTTCTTCAAATTCATATCTAAAATATTGCGTGTTAGGGTTGTTATTTTCGCTATCTACAAAAATTTGTACACCAGGTCCTTTTACATCATCATTTACAAATTCTGCATATAAATTATCTATTTGTGAGATTGGTGTTAATGTTTGTTGGTTAGCGCTGTAAGTAGCACCATTTATGGTATTAATTTCTAAAGTATATTCTACATTTGGTAACGCTTCAAATAGATCGTTAGAAATATAAACACCTTCTGTGTTTTGAGAAAAATTAAAACTGTTTCCTGTATTGTCTACTACTGTAACGTCTGCATTGTTTTCTATTATTTGATCGGTTTCTTCAAGTACGCTTGTTCTTGATATTTTTATTTCTTGGTGTTTTAATTCATTTGTAATAGTTGCTTCTACAACTAAAACACTCTCGAAAGTGGCAGTTTCTAGTTCTATTTCTTCTCTACAACTAATAGTAATTAGTAGTGTTATAATTAAGAGGTAACGATATGTTAGTTTTAAGCCATTCATACTTAAAATTTAAAATTATAAGTTATTGTTGGCACTGGAATGGCAAATATTGAAGTTTTGTAGGCTTGTATTTTACCTTCATTATTTTCGAAAAATACAGAATACGGGTTATTACGCCCCAATACATTGTAAACCGAGATGTTCCAAAAACTATGTGCTAATTTTTCCTTTTTATGAGAGGCTTCAATATTAAAACCAATATCTAATCTGTAATAATCAGGGATTCTAAATTGGTTTCTATCGCTATATAAAACTTGTTCGCTACCGGCAAAAGTATATTTACCAACAGGATAAGTTATTGGTCGTCCTGTTTGGTATAAAAAGTTTGTTGAAACACTATAACGTTTTGTAATTCTATAATTAGCAACTAAACTAAAATCGTGTGGCTTATCATAATTAGCAGGAAAGAATGCGCCATTATTTACTTGTTCTTGTGGTATATCGCTATTTAACTTTAATTTGGATCTAGAGTAACTGTATCCTATCCAACCGTTAAGTGGGCCTTTTTTCTTTTTAATAAGAAATTCTACACCGTAAGCTTTTCCTTCACCTTGTAGTAATTCTTGTTCTAATGTTTCGTTTAAAATGAGTTCAGCTCCAATTTTATAGTCTAAAATGTCTTGCATTTTTTTATAATAAGCTTCTATACTTACTTCTATATCTTTTTCTTCAAAGTTTTTATATAAACCTATAGAGTACTGGTTTGCACTTTGTGGTTTTGTGTTTAAATCTGAAAGTTTCCAAGTGTCTGTAGGCGAAATAGTAGTGTTGTTAGATAGTAAATGTAAATATTGAAATGTTTTGTTATAACTCGCCTTAAACGAGAGAGTAGGAGATATGAGGTAACGTAACGAAGCTCTATATTCTAATCCGCCATAACTTTTTATAGACTCGTTATTATCATAAGTATTTACAGATGTAAGAGTCGCTTCGTTTTTAGGCTGACCATCTTCATAAACATTTTGAGTTCCAGGACCTAAAGCTGTAAAGCTAGAATAACGTAAGCCAACATTAAAGAGCAGCCTGTCGTTAAATTCATATAGATCTGATACGAAAATAGCCGATTCTAGTCCTTTTTCTTTGTCAATGCTTAAAGGTGTAATTATAGATTGGTCTCCATAAGGATCTATATTACCAGGTTCTACTTGGTATAGTTTTGTGCTTATACCATAATCGAATTTATGCTTATCGCTATGCAGGTATTTTAGATTTAATTTTAATTGTGTTTCATTTATTTTAAAATCGAAATTAAAATTACTGTTAGATTGCGCCTCGTAATCTACACCATATTTATATTGGGTGCTTACCGCAATAAGCTCACTTTTATGCTTTTTGTTTTTAAAGGTATGGTTCCATTTTAAAGACGCTAAAGCATTGCTGTAATTAAATGTAGAGTCTGATGTTATACTAAACTTATCTTTACTATAATACCCAGTTGCTTGAATTGCGTTACTAGAATCTATTTTATGATTGTATTTAACGAGTCCATCGTAAAATGAAGCTTCGCTATTTTTAAGGGTTTCTTCATCTAGAGATCTTAAAATCCAATTAGAATAGGTTGCACGACCAGCAGCAGTAATAGAACTCACTCCTTTTTTTATAGGTGTTTGTACGCTTAAACTTCCTGTAATTGGACCAATAGCACCTTCTCCTGAAAATTTCTCGTAGTTTGGCTCTTTAGATTTTATATCGAATACAGAAGAGAGTCGTCCTCCAAACTCAGCAGGTATACTAGCTTTATAGATGTCTAGAGATCCAGTTGCAAATGGGTTTACTGCCGAGAAGAAACCTAAAAAATGCGATGGATTGTACATTACGGCATCGTCTAAAAGAAATAAGTTTTGATCAGACCGTCCTCCACGAACATTAAATCCTGCAGAGCCTTCTCCAGCAGTTGAAATACCAGGAAGTGTAGTAGCGACTTTTAAAATATCGCGCTCTCCCAATACTACAGGAATAGTTTTTAAACCTTCAATGTCTAATTTTATAACACCTACAACAGCTTCTTTTATATTATTATTAGCTGTAGATTCTAAAAAGACTTCACCTAAGGTTTCTGCAGCTTCTATAATAGCAATTTTTACGAAACCATCTCCATAGACTAATACTTCTTTATTTATACCTTGATAACCTAAAAGGCGGGCTTCTAACGTGTTTTTTCCAATGGGTAATACAATAGAGAATCTTCCTTTGGCATCTGTAGTAGTATTTTTCCCAATTTCGTCTGCAATAATGGCAACACCTTGAATTGGAGCACGTGTTTTTTCATTAAGTAAAAGTCCCGTGATTGTAAATTCTTGTGCTTTAGAATTAATATTTTGTTTTCCTATGGTTGTTAGATTTTGGTTTTTATATTCATTATAAAAAACAGCTTCATTTTCTTTTAATATTGTTTTTTCTTCTTCTCCAAAAAAGCCTTCAGGTAAGGTTGTATAAACAACACTATTATTGGTTAATATTACTTTGCCTTCAAAAACCGTGTAATTTATTGAACGCTCTTTTAGCAAATCGTCAAGGATCGTTTCTAAGGTTGCATTGGTGTAGGTTTTAGTAATTTTATTCTCATCTAACCAATTTTCCATGTAGAAAAAAGAGTGGTTGGTTTTGTCTTCTAAAGTATTTATAACCTCTTTTAGAGAAGCGTCTTTAAAAGAAACCGTTAATTTTTCTTGTGCTTGAATAAAAAGCACAAAAAGAAGCATGAAAGCAAGTAATGTTATCTTTTTCATAAGTATTATTTAGCGCTATTTGTTTGTAGTTTAAAATCTAACCATTGGGTAAGAAAAAGAAAGAAAGATTCATCATCATTTTCAAAACGCTCTTTGTTATCCTTAATTTCTGCTTTAATGTCTTTGCTTAAATTCGGAAAAATTTTCTTAAACGAGTTATTAGATTTTATTTCGTTTAAACTACCAGCGTAAGAAATGTAGAAGCTAGGTTCGTTAGAAAATAAGTAAATTAATTTGTTACCTCTAATTCTCTCCGTAACTGTTTTTTTGCGTTTAGCATAAAGCGAAAGTGCAGCTGTTTTATAAATAACTTCCACATAACCCGAAACTAAACTCTTGTTTTCGACAATAGTATTAGAATTAATGAAGTGATGATTTTTAAAATTGAACTCTAGAACTTTATCTTGAATGAGTTCGATATTAATAAAGCCTTTGTCTCCATTTGGCTTAAAAATTAATTGATCGTTAAAAGTATCGTACTTTAGGTTTGTATTATAAAATACAGCATCATCATAATTAACAGATCCTTTTATAAAATTAGGAGAAGTAAAGAAGTTATGATTGTCTTCGGTTGCTTTATAAATGTTATAATGACGTTTTCCATTATAGAGTTTAGTATTCTCTAAACCTATAATATTGTCAAAGGTTTGCAGCATTTCAGACTCAGAACTAGTTTGTTGAGCAGAAATAAAGAAGGGTAAGGCGAATAGCCAGCAGTAAAGGTTAGTAGTTTTCAATAGCGTTATCTTTTAGGTTATCGAAATAACATAACTATTCTATTGGAAAACTGGCTTTTTACTAAGTAAAGTAAGTTTTATAAGGGACAATAGTAATTACGATTATTTACAAGTATTTTAGATATTATTCAACTAAATTACATAAAACAACGGTATTATCTAATATTTTGTAATAAAAATCAAAATTAATTGAATATAATACAAAGGTGTGCCTTAAAATCAAGTACGTTAAATTAACGTAATCAACCATTCTTTAAGTTCGTAAAAATTTTGTGGAGCAACTCCATGACCTACAGGAAACTCAGAGTACTTATGTTTAATGTTTAATGCAGTAAGAAATTCTGGTGATTTTCTAGCCCAATCCACAGGTATAACTTGGTCTACCGATCCATGAGAACAATAGAAGTTTAAATGTTTATAGTTGGCTTCTGGTTGCGTTTCGAACAAATCCTCATTAATATAACCACTTAAAGCAATAATATTATTAATTTTTTCAGGATAGGAGAGTGCTACTGCGTAACTTAAAATGGTACCTTGACTAAAGCCTAAAAGCGTTACATTGTCTTTATTTACAGGATATTCAACTATTACCTCGTCTATAAATTTAGCAATTAAATCTCTCGATTTTATAGCTTGTTCGTTATCACTCCATTTGCCTTTATCGGCGTCAAAATTAATGGCATACCAAGCGTTACCATATGGTTCCATAGGATAAGGAGCTCTTGCCGAAATGATAAATAATTCTTTTGGTAATTCGCTAGCAAAAGAAAACAAATCGTTTTCATCACTACCATAACCATGAAATAAAATAAGAAGTGGCGCATTGTCTTTTAATGAAGATTCGCGTATTACGTGATAAAGGGATAAATTTTTCATTAGTTACCTAAGTCTTTAAACCATTGTTGAAATTTCTCACCAACAACAGGAATTAATTTTGCTTCACCTTTTATGGCAAAGATTATTGAATATAGCCAGCTTAAAAATGTAACAGCCCATAGAACAGATCCAAACATACTGTTAACGTATTTTTCTACAACGTTAGATAAAATAAGCATAATTATTAAACCTATCATTTGGCGAAGGTGGAAGTTTGTAAAAGCATTTTTTCTCTCAAAATTCATAAAAACAGCAACAAAAGTGCCTATAAAGGTTAAGTAACTAATTATGGCAAGTGTTTTTCCTTCTTCAATATGTTCTTTAGTCATTTGTTTTGTTTAATGCGTTTGTATTAAGATTGAATTTCCTGAGATTCAACTTTGGGTTGCTTTTTTAACATTTCTAAAATTAAAAATGCCGATGTAGCTGCTGCTAATAGCGCAGGAACAATTATTATTAGTATGTCGTCTTCATTAACATTAAACACTGTAAAGGCAAGTATAAAAACAATAATTTCTAATATAAACCATGAGGCTACAGTTGCAATAATCCATTTTGTTGCTTTTATTCCTTTTTCTAAAGCTATTTTTTTAATTTGTTTAATAAAGTAGCTTATTGCAAGTATTTCTATCATAGATTCGTTTTTTTATAGGTTATAAAACAGTTTTATTGTTTGCTATAATGCCATAAACTTTCCCTTTTAAATCTTTATCTAAAAAGAGGCTGTTTTTAGAGGTAGAGTGTATGTTGTTATTAGTAAATGTATATTTTATGTCTGGATTAAAAAGTGTTAAGTCAGCTTTATTTCCTTCTGTAATTGTTGAAGATTCAACGCTAAATCTAGATTTTCCTTTGGTTAGTAATTGTATTGTTTTTTTAGTAGAATATAATGTTTGTAAAGCTCCAAAAGCACTTTCAAGACCTATTGTCCCATAATCGGCATAATCGAATTCTACTTTTTTGTTTTCTATAGTTATAGGATTGTGATCACTAGTAACCATATCTATTGTACCATCTTTTAGGCCTTCAATTAAAGCATCATTATCGCTTTGTATTCTTAAAGGCGGTAGCACTTTGTAATGTGTATTAAAATCTTCTAACTCACTATCTGTTAAGCACAAATTATGTATTGCAACACTACAGGTAACGTTTAATTTTTTCTTCTTGGCATTTCTAATTAAATCTACAGATTCTGCAGTAGATATTGTAGGAATGTGTAGTTTTCCTCCGGTATATTCTAATAAATATAAATCTCTAGCCACTTGTAATGCTTCAGATAAACTTGGGTTTCCTTTTAAACCTAAGCCCGTACTTGTAATGTTTTCGTTCATTACACCTAAACCCGAAATTCGATTTTCTTGAGGAAAAGAACAAACTAAACCATCAAAATTACTAGCGTATTGTAAAGCAATTTTTAAAAGATTTGGGTTAGTGATTGGCTTTTTGTAATCTGAAAAAGCAACCGCTCCAGCGGTACTCATATCGTACAACTCGGCTAAATCTACACTTTCACTATTTTTAGTTAACGCTCCAATAGGTAATAAGGTTACAGCATGGTTTTGGGCTTTCATGTTTATAAAAGCTATTGCCGAATTTGTATCGATAATAGGATGCGTATTGGCCTGCATAGCAACGGTTGTAAAACCAGATTTCGCAGCCGTTTTTAATCCGTTTTCTATTGTTTCTCTGTCTTCAAAACCTGGTTCTCCAAAACATACACTACTATCAAACCAACCTTGAGATACATGTAAGTTCTCGAGATTTATCTCTTTGTAGTTGTTCGTATTTTTAATTGTTTCGGCAATTTTAGAAATGGTGCCTTTTTCAATTAAAATGTCTTGAGTAGTGTTATGAAAATCACTCTTAGAATCAATTATTGTTGCCGATTTTATTAGTACGTTCATTTTAGATATTTTAAGATGAGCATTTCAAAAATTAAAAATAGTAGTCCTAAAACAACAAACCATTTCCAGAGTTCGTTTGTTTTATTCTCATTTTTTATGGTGTTAAAAACCTCAGAAATAGAGTTGCTAACGGTTACATTATCGCTATTAGAAAAGGTTTGGTAATTTAAATTACTTTCGTTTCTATTGTAATTATAGCTTACATTTTCTATAATTTCAACCTTGTTTTTTATGTTGTAAATTCCTGCTTTTTCAGGAGTATCTGTTGTAGTGACTGCGACTTTATTATTAAAGTATTGTTGCTGTGGTATTATGTTGGAGTCTTGATTTACCAAAGTTAAAACGGCATCCTGTTGTAAATCTGTAACCACATCGAAAGTATTTTCTTCACCAATGGTATAGTAAAGATTAGACAGTTTTAAGCTACGTTTAGAGATGTTATAAAATGTTGGTACAATTAAATTAATATCTTGAAAACTAGAGTTTTTTCTGTTTAATGCCGAAGTAAATACAAAAGCATTATTGTTTTCAGATAAAAAAGGTTTTCCGTCTTCAAATTGAAGTATTGCAGAGGCGTTCACTAAATTTTGAGGATAGTATGTTTTTATTTTAGGATATTGAAAATTAGAAATACGTTTCTCGAACACACCATCGCTATATAAAGGATGCGAATAATTAATAGTCGTTAAGCGTTTTTCTGTTTCAGACTGTTTAGAAAAAGGAGCAAAGTTGTAGTTCACTAACAAATTATTGTATTCTTTAATATCGATAGTTTCTGAAGGAATAATAACTAAAATACCTCCATTACCAGTAAACGCTTTTAAGGCTGTTACTAAAGTGCTTGGTATTTGTTCGAGCTCGTTTAAAACAATAAGATTTTGACTAGCAATTTCACTATAGTTTAATTGATTGAATTTGGTTGCTTTATAATTAAATTCGTTAGCAGTATAAATGCTTTTTAAATAATCGTCTTTAGCTTCATTAATAGCTAAAACATTTATTTTAGAATTGTTATTAATATTGAAGAATAAGGTGTTATCAAACTGAAGGTTAACATCGTCTATAGTTACTTTTCCATCAATACGTTCGTTTGTAGGTAAGGTGAAAATAGTAGTGGCTTGATCTGTTATTTTAACTGAGGATTTAGTTAGTAAGCTTCCATTATTATATAAAGATACAGGAAGATTTTCTATAGTATTACCCGTATTTTTAATGCTAACGGTTAATTCTATATTGCTAGAAGTTCTTTTAGAAATGTACACACTATCTATAGAAACATTGTTAGTGTTAACAGGTTTTAATTGTACTAAATTAAGAGTTGTATTATCGTTTTTGTTAGGACTAAAATTTGAGTTCTTTTGCTGAAAATCGCTAATAAACACAAGGTTTTTAATAGTATTATCATTTTTAGAAAAGTACTTCTTACTTTTTAATAAAGCAGCATCGTAAGGGAGCTGGTTTGTAGAGTAATTAAGCTGTAATAAGTCGTTAGTAATTGCTTTTATGGTTGTGTTTCTAAAGCTATTATCGTTTGTAACAAGTGAGATGTTTTCATCTTCAGGCACATGACTAATAATATCGCTAACAGCACGTTTAAGTAACTCGCCTTTATCTCCTTTTACTTGCATACTAAAAGAGTTATCAAGATAAATAACGGTCTCAGATTTGGTATTAAAAGTTTTGTTTTTTGAAGTGAACGGTTGTGCAAAAGCAATTACAATGGCTGCAAGAATACCCATTCTTGTAAATAAAGTTAACCATTTTTTAATTTGAGCGCTTTTACGTGTTTGTAAAGACACTTTCTTTAAAAAAGCAACATTAGTAAATGCTTCTGTTTTAAATTTACGCAACTGAAATAAGTGAACAATAATTGGTATTAGCAGTAGGAATAAGGCGTAAAGAAGTTCTGGATGTTTAAACTGCATTGCTAATTTTGATTAAGCAAATATAAAACTAATACTGAAATATGAGAGCCTTTAACAAAAGAAAAAATAATCTTGCATTGATTTTGCATTCAATTTAGAAAAGTAAGCTCTAATATTGGCTTGTTCGTCTTTATTAGCAACGCTTACAATAGTTTGAAAATGAGCTAATGTTTCTAAATATTGAAAAGGTTTCATTTCGACATCGTAAATATGTTTTCCTATTTTTTTAGGATTATCGCAAATCCATTCAAATTTAATATTTAAAGCTTTTAATTTTTTAGCTATTGTTTTTCCTTTGTTGCCAGCTCCCCAAATAACTAATGGCTTAGAACTATCGAAATCTAATTTTAGAAAATAATGTAATTTTATATCTATAAAACTGTTTTCGGCATAATTAGCATCTGTTCTAGACGCTCGCGTGCCATAATCTCGCCACAAATGAAGGACTTTGTTACAGGAAATAACTTTGTAATTCGCTGCGTAAAACCTAAAAGTTAAATCGTAATCTTCGGGATAACGAGTAGGATTAAAAGCATCGATAGCCAAGAAATCTTCTCTAGCAATCATCCAACAAGGCGAAGGGATAACACATTCTTTATAAATTTCGGTATAATTACTACCGTTTGCTGTTAAACTGTTAAGCCATTGTTCGTACTTTCTATAGCCATCGCTTATGCCTTCCGCAGAAAAATAACTAACCAAACCTGTTGCAATATGTTTTTTGCCGTGGAGCTGTAAGTTATTAAGCAGTGTTTTTAGTTTAATATCTGGCATGATATCGTCACTATCCATTCTAGTAATATAGTCGCCTTTAGATTTTGAAAAAGCGAGTTTTAGAGCATCAATAATACCAGAACCTTCATTTTTAAACAGCTTAATTCTATTATCCTTTTTTGCATAATCGTTAACCAAATTGTAACTATTATCTGTAGAGTTGTCGTCTATAATTAATAATTCCCAACGGTTATAGGTTTGACTAATAATAGAATCTAAACATTCGTTTAAAAACAGTTGAGTGTTTTTACAAGGAACTAAAATACTAATTAATGGTTGCTGCATAATCGCAATATAATATTCTGTAGCGTTGCATTTAACAGATATTAACAAAATTTAACAATTTATCAATGTAACAGATTGTAAATTTGAACGTCTTACCATTTTAGACCATTAACAAAAACCAATAAATAATGAAAAAACATCTTTTAAGCGTTGCTTTTGCTGGAGTTTTACTAGTAGGTTGTAACTCTACAAAAACTGCAGGCGGAAAAAACACTAACGATTTAGCCTCTTTAAATCCAATTCAAACCACTTTAGATTTAACTAAAGTAATCGATGATAAAGCACCAGTTGTAATAAATCCTGGACGTTTTACAACAGAATCTGTAACGTATAGATTACCAAGAGTAGTGCAAGGAACATACTCTGTTAGTGATTTTGGAAAGTATGTAGACGATTTTAAAGCAATCGATTATAAAGGAAACGAATTACCTGTTGTAAAAACAGATACTAATACATGGACCATTGCAAACGCTGTTAATTTAGATAAGGTAACGTATAATGTTAACGATACTTTTGATATGGAAGCAAATGGAGGTGGAATAGGACTAGAAGTCCCATTTTCTCCTGCAGGAACTAATATTGAAACAACAAATTATGTATTAAATTTACACGGTTTTATTGGCTATTTTGACTCTTTAAAAACAGCACAATATAATTTAGATGTTACTGCACCAAAAACAATGTTAAAAACATCTGCATTACAAGAAACAGGAACAAAAATGAATGACGATGGCGTGTCTATGACTTCTAGTTATTTTGCACCAAGATATTTTGATATTACAGATAATCCAATGTTTTACGGCGCATTAGATGTTGAAGAGTTTCAGGTTGGAGATATTAAAATTGTATTAAGTGTCTATTCTCCAAACAAAGTACATTCTGCTGAAAAAATTAAAGCAGTAATGCAAAAAATGATGTTAGCACAGAAGGCATATTTAGGAGATATAAATACAACGTCTCGTTACGATATCTATTTATATTTATCTGAAGGTAAAGAAGAGTCTCCAAAAGGATTTGGAGCATTAGAGCACCATACGTCTACAGTGGTTGTAATGCCAGAAGAGATGCCTTTTGAAGCACTTTCAGCACAATTAATAGACATTGTTTCTCACGAGTTTTTTCATATTGTAACACCTTTAAGTGTACACTCTGAAGATGTTCATTATTTTGATTACAACCAACCAACATTCTCTAAGCATTTATGGATGTATGAAGGTGTAACAGAATATTTTGCAACGTTGTTTCAAGTCGATCAAGGATTAGTTGGAGAAGAAGAGTTTTACTCTAAAATAATGGGTAAAATTAAAATAGCGTCAAACATGAATGATGCTATGAGTTTTACTGAAATGAGTGAGAATATTTTAGACGAGCCTTATGCTCCACAATACGGAAACGTATATTCTAAAGGTGCTTTAATTGGTATGTGCATAGATATTATTTTACGTGAAGAAAGTAATGGAAATAGAGGTATTCTATCTTTAATGAAAGAATTATCGCTTAAATACGGTAAAAACAAACCTTTTGAAGATGATAACTTAATTGCTGAAATTACTGCAATGACGTATCCATCTGTTGGCGAATTTTTAAACACTCATGTTGTTGGTGGAACACCAATTAATTATAACGACTTTTTTGCAAAAGCTGGTTTAACTTTAGCTGAAGCAAAAGTAAAAACAAACTACATACAGAATGATGGCACTTTAATTTTTGCTCCAGATATGGCAACAATGACGTTGCCTTTCTCTGAAGCTGTAAAGAACAATAGTTTCTGGGCAGAAAACGGAGTTTTACCAGGAGATGTTATTAAAACTATTGATGGTAAAGAATTAACAATGGCTAATGCTCAACAAATGTTAACAGAGGTTTTTATGTGGAAACCTGGAAGAGATGTAGATGTTGTATTAGATAGAAAAGGTAAAGAAGTTATTGTTAAAACAACATTAACACAATCTTATACTACTGGTTCTAGCTTAGCTGTAGATCCAAATGCAACACCTAAACAAAATGCTTTACGTGAAGCTTGGTTAAAGGGATAATAAAGACCTGCTTGCGTAGGATACTCTTATAAAATAAAAAACCTGTTGAATAACAATATTCAACAGGTTTTTTGTTTTTTAAAACTTTACTAAAAAAGGACTAAATTTCTGGTCTAGCTACCGTGAAATTAAAAGTTGTTTTTTCTCCAAAATTAGAGGCTACTGATATTGTTCCACCTAATGATTTTACTAAATTCTGTACTGTAGATAAACCAATACCATGACCTTTGTTGCCATTTCTATCTAAGTTTCCAACGGTAGAAAATAAATCGAAAATAGATTCTAATTTATCTTTTGGTATACCAACACCATTATCTGTAATAGAGAAATTGTAAAAATTATCAGTCATAAAACATGATATATCAATGACTGTGTTCTCTTTATCATTATATTTTAAACTATTACCAAGAAGGTTAAGTAATATTTGCTCTAATGCTACGTGGTTGCAAACCATTACAATATCTTCTTCAGGGAAATTAATATCGCAATTCGTATTTATTTGAAGTAAATCTACCAAGTCTTCTAATAGGTGATTTACATGAAAAGATTCAAAACTAGCTTCTATTTTATCGCTTTCGTAATGTTCTAGTAAATTAGAAATGTATTCGCTTAAAGTAAATGAAGCACGTTTTAAATAACCTAAATACTCTATGCCTTTGTCGTCAAGTTTCTCTTCGTATTTTTTCTTTAGAATATCAGAGGTTACTATCATATTTGCCAAAGGCATCTTCATATCATGGGATACATGACCTGCAAAATTTTTCAATTTTTCGTTTTGTTGCACGAGCTCTTCTCGTACCTCTCTAAGTTCTAAATTATTCTTTCTAAGTTCGAAAAGTTGTACCACTTGTTTTGCTAATACAATTAGCATTTCTTTTTGCTTCTTGTTTAAAACTCTTGGTTTCGTATCGAAAATACAAAGCGTTCCTAGTGCAAAACCATCAGCATTAACTAAAGGTGCTCCTGCATAAAAAATAGCCTTATGTTCCTTAACTAAAGGATTATCTTTAAATCTAACGTCGTTTCTAGCGTCTTCAACAATAAACAAATCGTCTTCACTTAAAATGGCATGGCCACAAAAAGAAGTGGATCTTGGAGACTCGTTAAAAGGAACACCATGATAAGATTTTAGAAAGTTTCTATCACTATCTATAAGTGTTACCAATGAGATAGGAACATCTATAACATTTGAAATTAGACTTGTAATATTATCGAAATCTTCTTCTGGTAAGGTGTCTAGTAATAAGTAGGACTTAACCGCTTTAAGTCGAGCAGATTCATTTTCAGGGTATTTAGGAGCTATCAAATTAAAATTATAGTTAAATGATTTAATATTAACGGATTAAACTAATTTCTAAAGTGTTATCCTTTTGCTCAAAGTTAAGCAAAAAATAATTTTAAGATTTAATTTTTTTAAGATTGAGTTAAAAAAAGTTGAGATAAGAAATTATTTATAGGAATAAAGCATCATTTATTAAATTAAAACGACTCAAAAACACCTAAACCAAATAAGGCAAAATCGTATTTTACAGGATCATTTTTATCTAATTTTCTAAGTGCAATATCTAATTCTGCTAGAGCTTTGCCATCGTTTTGTTTTCTTTTTAAAAGACCAAGTTTTCTTGCTACGTTTCCTGAGTGTACATCTAGCGGGCATGATAGTTGCGAAGGTGATATTGATTTCCATAAACCAAAGTCTACTCCGGTATTGTCGTTTCTAACCATCCAGCGTAAAAACATGTTTATGCGTTTTGCTGCCGAATTTTTTAGAGGATCGCTAACATGTTTTTGAGTACGTTGTAAATGTTCAATTTCGAAAAAAGATTGCTTAAATAGGTGAATTGCTTTTTGTAATGAGTCTTTTTCTGCATGTTTAGCAAAAACAGCTTCCAATCCATTATGGACTGTATAAATATGCTGAAGGCTTTTTATAAACGTAATAAAGTCTAAGCCATTAAAAGTTCTATGTACAAAAGGTTCTAATTTTTCTAAATCAGACTCTTGATGATTTATTATAAAATCATGAGGAGAATGTTCTAATAAAACCATCATTTTATTGGCGTTATTAATAATGCTTTTTCTATTTCCCCAAGCTATAGTAGCGCTTAAAAAACCTGCAATCTCTATATCTTCCTTTTTACTGAATTGATGTGGAATTTGTATTGGGTCGCTAGTAATAAAATCGGGTCTGTTATATTGTTCGACTTTAGCGTCTAAAAATTCTTTGAGTTCTGTTTTTGTCATTATTCAAGTGTTTTAGAATAGAAACCATCTTTTAAATTGTTAGAGTATTGTTGCGGAACTATTTCAAAATAAGTTTTAAAATACTCTAATTGTGCTTTACTTAAAGCAGGTAAAGGTGCATCTCCAGTTTCCCAAATTAATCCGCTTCCTTTTGATAACGAATGTATTGTAGTGTTTTTAATAGTAATTTTGTTTGAAGTATTACTGTATATAGAGTTACTATGTGGTTCTAGGATGTAGCCTATAGAAAATGTACTTGTATTTTGATGATTAGCATTATTTGAAAGTGCAGAGGCATTCACATTAAAAATTAAAGGAATAATAGTTAGTAAAATACTGACACAGAATATAGTAATTAGCAACTTTTTGTTTTTAAATAAAATCGAAGCTATAAGCAACACAAAAAACATTATAAATGGAAAGTAAAAACGGTATTGCGGTGAAAATATAAATAGAAAAACAAAAAAGCCAATACCTGTAAAATAGATAGTTTTAAAAGGTTCACTCGTTTTTTGTTTTTTTAAAGTAAAAGGCACAATAACTAAACATAATAAAAATAGAATATTAAAGATGCTATCTAGCTTACCTTGTATTAGCCAATGTAATAGTCTTTTAAATAGCGAAGTGTTATTGTAAGCATCAATTGTTAAACCATAGCTTGCCGCAGTTTCGTATTGAGACAAATAGTTATGTATAATAGATGGAAGACTCCATTCTTGCTCTAAAAATGAAATAGGTAAAGGATATAAAGGATGACCAGTAATTATTGTATTTTTTGTAACAAATAGAACAAAAGTAATTAACGAAACAGCTATTAAACCTTTAGTGTTTTTTCGTGTGTATATATAGAAATGAAAGTAGAGGGTAAGCGAAAAAATAAAAAACACTAATCCTGTGAGTTTTATAAACGTTGCAAAAATAGAAAGTATAAAAACAGCGTAAAACGAATACATATTGTATTGCTTATAACAACTTACAAACTCGTAAAAAATAATAATTCCAATAACGTAAATGGCTATGTCTGGCGAAGGAGCTCCAATAAACTGAAATAAAAACACATTAAAAACAGGAAACAAGCCAATTACTAAATCCATTCTGTTTTTAGTAGTTTGCTTAATATAATCGTTTAATCTCTCTAGTGCATATATGTTACCAAGTAAGAGGCAGAAACCGCTTAAATCGTTAAATCTATCGTAAACAAAAGCAAAGTTAAAACCGCTTTGTAGTAAATGCCAACCAGATGTTTGACCTAAAAATGGATGTAAGTTTGTTAATCCTTTTGTAAAGCCATAATGGTTAAGCCATTTAATAGTTTGTATGTAATAAGTTTCATTGTCTACTAAAAATGGAGCAGAGGCACATTTTGCTAAAATTAAAAGAGCAATAAAAACTAAAGAGGCTTTAAATATTGGCGTTAAATTAATAAAAGCAGTCTTTAACTGTTTCAACTTGTAATAGACATCTGTTCTATTTTTTAAGAGTAAAACAATAGTAAGTAAAATAATAAATAGATAAAAAATCTCGTTAATTGGAAGAAAAACAGCCCAGAAACCAGCAATTAAACTAATACAGAAGCAACCAAATAGTGTAACTATTATAGTATCTATAGCTTGTATTCTAAATAGTTTTGAAAAACTTGTACCAACAACTAATGTTGTAGCAAATATAAAAATCCAAGACAGTAGAATGAGAAGCATAATTGGTTTTAGTTAAAACGAATTGACTAATAGAAATCGAATTTTTTTTTAGGCCATCTTCCCATCTATCATCACTAATTTTCTATCGGCTAAATCGGCCAACTCTTCATTGTGAGTTACTATAACAAAGGTTTGCCCAAACTCATCTCTTAATTTAAAAAAGAGACTGTGAAGGTTTTCTGCACTTTCGCTATCTAGATTACCAGAAGGTTCATCGGCAAAAATAAGACTAGGATTGTTAATTAGCGCTCTGGCAACAGCAACACGTTGTTGTTCTCCTCCAGATAATTCGTTTGGTTTGTGGTTATATCTGTGGGATAAGCCTAAGAAGTCTAATAATTCTTTAGCACGTTTTGTGGCTTCAGCTTTAGGTGTTTTTTTTATAAATGCAGGAATACATACATTTTCTAATGCTGTAAATTCTGGTAATAATTGATGAAATTGAAAAATAAAACCAATATGTTCATTTCTGAATTTTGCTAATTGCTTTTCTGAAAGCGAGCTAATATCTTCACCATTAATAATTAGAGAAGAACCATCGGTTTTAGAGATTCTATCTAAAGTTCCTAAAATTTGTAATAAGGTCGTCTTACCTGCACCTGAGGCTCCAACAATAGAAACGACTTCTCCTTTTTTGATGTGGACATTTACGCCTTTTAAAACGTGTAAATCTTCGTAATACTTATGGATGTTTTCAGCTTTAATCATATAAAAAAATAAGAAGTTGAAAATACTACTTTACAAACTAATGCACAACTTTATGTTGTTTAAGATTTCCTTTTAAAAACACTTTTTAAATTACTGTAATCTATAAAGTAAACCATTTTAAGCGAAAAGGTATTTCCGTTTGGTTGTTCGAACAGTTCATTTAGGCTATCTCCAAAGGCTTGAGCTCCATTATCGTTAAAATTAAAGATACGATTACGGTATTGTGCCGTTAAAAAGCTTCCAGGAGCAAATTGCCAAGAATAGGTTAGGTTTAAATTCCAGGTACTAAAGTTAACATCGGGATCGTCGATATCGTCTTTAGTGTAGTTGTCGTCTCTGTTTAATCTTCCATTTTCTCCTAAAGCATAAATGTTATTTTCATATTGTACTGCACTCCAATAGTTTCTAAAACTTAAAGTTAGACTATTCATAGCGTTAAAATTATAGCTCGTAGATATGCTGTTTTCTATAGTGATTTGATCGCGTTGGCCATAAATAATTTCATCTCCAATAAAGTCTATAAAGCCTCGCTCTCGAAGCTCTTGATCCCAATTAAAGGAATAAACAACAATAAAGTTTTCGTTAAATTTAATCCTTGGACTTACTCTAAAAAACACACTTTCATAGTCTCTACTATCTTCAAATAGCGTTTCGTATCCAAGATTAACATCTAGAGCAAAAGTGTTATTATAATTACTAGATATATAGACTCCTGTATTTAACCAATCTTCAGTTATAAAATAACGTCCATCTACTCTTGGGCCAAAATAATCAAACTGTTTACCAGGCTGAACATTAAAATTACCACCATAAGACATTAAACTTTTTTTGCCAACGGCATTTACTTCACCTCCGAAATTGAATCCTGTAAAATTTCCAGGTCTATATAAGCTGTTATAGTTTGTCCAAGCATTAAAGCTAAGATTGTTGTGTTTTTCGGTTGGTTCAAAAATTTGATAACTAAAATCTGCACTAAAATTACTGTAATTATTTCTAAACTGGATTCCCATATCATTTATATCGTAATCCTTATCAGCTAATTCGTGAGATACACTCCATCTGTATTTTCCACTGTTTTTACCTAAACCTAAACTGGTACTCAGTCCGGTTTGTGTACCGTCTTCAAGATTTAAATTACTCATTTTAACTTGGGCAATTGCACCGTAAGTGTTCTTCTTGTTTTTTAAATCGAATAACAAACCAGTAACATTAGCATCTCTAGAGTTTGTTCCATTTCTAGAGACATTTGTGTTAATTAAGCTTACAGAAGAGTTTTTATTAAATTGTTGGTCTACTACAAGAATATTATAGTTTGTTAAAGGCTCTACAGTTTCTCTACGTTTTTCGCCAGTTAAAGTATTTAAAATGTCAACATCTGTCTTTTCGGTAATGGCATTAAAAAAGCCTATACCTAAACCATTTTTTGTTCTACCTGAAACTTTTACGGCGTTTAATAATGCTGTTTTTTGTGGAAATTTACCATCAATAACTTCGTTTGTTCCAAGAGTTGGATTTCCAATTGGTGCGCTACCAATTCTCCTAGTATAAAATAGGTTTCCTTTGGTAAATAAATCGGTTCCTTCTGTAAAGAACTGTCTTTGCTCTGAAAACTGTTGTTCAAAAGGACCTAAATTAAGTTGTACATCATCGAAACCAACTTGACTAAAGTCTGGAATAAGCGTTGCATCTAATGTAAAGTTTTCTGTAATTCCGTATTTTATATCTAATCCTGCATTAAAATCGCTAATTTTTTCACCATCAAAACGATCACTTACAAAAGAAGCAAAAGGATAGAAACTTAAACGCGTAGGTGGTTCTAGATTTTTTAAACCTTTTAGTTGTCCATTAAAAAAACCAATTCCAGCGCCACTTGTAATATCTACAGCATTCCATGTTGTTTGTTCTCGGGTATCTCTATAATGTCTATGAAACTGAATGCCCCAAGTTGGATTGTCCTGTTGTGTAAAACGTAAAGCTCTATATGGAATTTTCATTTCTAAAACCCAACCATCGCTAACCGTTTTTGTTGCACTTTCCCAAACAGCATTCCACCCAAAGTCTTCACCGCTACTTGGGTTTTCGTTTGCGTCTGCTTGTGTTCCAGAACTAAAAACAAAAAATTCTGTATTGTTTTGTGCGTCGTTATTTGGATTAAATATAGCAGCAAAAAAATCTGATTGTCCAAAATCATCACGTTGCGTAAATTGCTTCATCATGTCTTCTGGGTTATCATATAAGTAAGCCGATATATATATACCAGAATCATCATAAGTCATTTTAACTTCAGTACGTTTATTCTCTGGCATTGTTTTACCAACAGTAGGTTTAAACTCAATAAAATCTGTAGCTATTTGTGCTGTTTTCCATACTTCGTCGTCCAATACACCATCAATTTTTGGGGCATTATCTGTTCGTGAAATATTATATGTTTTTTTATCTTGAGCGGTAACTTGAAGCGTTAAAACAAATGTTAAAGCGATTATTGAAAAAAGTTTCATGTAATGGTTGTTAGTTAGTGATTGATAGCCTAAAGACTTCAATGTTTTTTGTTTGTTACAGTTTTCGAGGACAAAACTACTTTTACGAATGTTTTATTATCATAATTAAAAGTTAAAAAAGCATCCTTGAGTAAGGTATTTCTTATTAAGTGGACTTATTTTAATTAAATTTAGATAATGGAAAATAATAATTTAAAAACAGCAATTTTCGCAAGCGGTTGCTTTTGGTGTACAGAGGCTGTGTTTAATAGAGTAATAGGAGTAGAGAAAGTGATATCTGGTTTTACTGGTGGAAATATAAAGAATCCTGCATATCGTGAAATTACAACAGGAAGAACTGGTCATGCAGAAGGTATTCAGGTTTTTTATAATGAAGCACAAATTAGTTATGTTGAATTATTAGAGATTTTCTTTGCAACGCATGATCCTACAACTTTAAACAGACAAGGGCATGATGTTGGAACGCAATACAGATCTGCAATTTTTTATAATTCTGAGGCACAGAAACATCAGGCTGAAGCCTTTATTCAATTTTTAGATTCGGAGCATATGTTCGATACTAAAATTGTAACGGAAGTTACCGCTTTCGATGTTTTTTACAAAGCAGAGGCAGACCATCATGAGTATTATGAGCGTAATTCGGAGAATTCTTATTGTCAATTTGTTATTCATCCAAAACTCAAAAAGTTGGATACCTATTTCAGTGATAAACTAAAGTAATACCACGATGAAAATAGTACAGTTGGGATTAAAGTATCGTGCATGTGCATGATAACGTGTAAAATTAAAACGCTACAACCTCTATTTATAGATTTGGAGGTGCGTTTGAAAATAGTGAAAATTGTACAGAATTTGTAAAACACACAAGTTCTAGTTTAAGTTAATGCTATTTATAGAAAAAAGAGAAATTGTTAAATTTCTCTTTTTTTTGTAACAAAAGGTGTAATGTACTTACATATAGTTAAGTAGATTAGTTTTGCGTTGTTATATATTGATTGTTTTTTTTGATTATAACAAAATATGGAACACTATTTGCTTTAATACAAGTATTAACAAACACGACACAATGAATTTAGAAAATACAAACAAGTATAAAATATTAGCAGCGAGTATCATTTTTGATGCCGTAGGTTACGCGAGCTTTATAATTCCTGGAATAGGAGAAATAATAGATGTTATTTGGGCTCCAGCTTCTGCTTATTTAATGACAAAACTTTATAAAGGCACTGCAGGAAAAGTAGGCGCAGCAGTTTCTTTTATTGAAGAAGCGATGCCGGGATTAGACGTAATACCAACATTTACACTAATGTGGTTATATACCTACGTTTTTAAAACAGACGAAGAATCAGTTATAGAAGTAAATTAATACTCTCTGATAAGGATAAATTAAAAAAGCACACTAAGGTGGGCTTTTTTGTTTTAAAGTTAAGCGTTTAACCTTGAAAACATGAAGGTTTCTTTAAATTGAATTATACTATTTCAAATTCAAGTAATACTTCCGGGTTTCCTTATCAAATTTTTCAATTGCGTTTTTAAGTGTAATTCTTGGCATTTTAGAAGCCTATTTATTAAGGAAGTCTTTTAATTTTTATTCGTTCCATTTTCCGGCTTTTCTAATCCAACTTCTTACAACTTTTTGGACATATTCATCTGTGTCGTTTACAAGAATTTCGGCGATTTTAAAAGTGTGTTCAATTTTGTTTTTTCTAATGAAATAGTAAGTGCTTACAATAGCGCTTCTTCGTGCCATTTTGTGGGATCAATACCAAAAGTTGTTGGATAGCAAAAAATAAGTGAACTTTGGATTAAAAATTTCGATGTCCTCAGAAAGATTCTTAGCTATAGCGAATTTATTACTTCCAGAAGTACTTGTAAAGTATTTTGAGATGACTAAACATTATACTAAAGGTGAAGGTATTCATTTTTACTTTACCGAATTAAATGAAACTCCAGAAGAATTTAAAAGTATTACTCTTCATTCTAAAGGCTTCTTTCCCGAAGCCACTGTTCAAGATTTTCCTATACGTGGAAAGAATGTATTTCTACACATAACAAGGCGTAGATGGCTGAACAAAGCTACAGGAAAAGTAGTTACAAGAGATTGGCAATTAGTAGCAAAAGGAACTAGAATAACTAGTGATTTTGCTGCTTTTTTAAAAGAACTCTATTAGTAATAACGCTTCTAACACAACAGTTATAGCTAAATTCTACGGTGTAAATTCGAGAAATTTACAAAGGCAATACAAAGATTATTTAAGTGATTTCAAGCAGTGGAATCAAAAAGTACATGCAAAGCAATGGCTACTATTTCCAAAGAATATAGGAAGCTATCTTTCGTTAGATGAAACAGCTTTTTCAAATGGCGATTTATACACTATACTAACTAATAAAAAAGCAAAAGGTAAAAAAGGAGCTATAGTGTGTATTGTTAAAGGAACTAAAGCTGATACTGTTATAGAAATACTCAGTAAAATTCCATTAAAACAAAGACGAAAAGTAAAAGAAGTGACCTTAGATATGGCTGGAAACATGGGATTAATAGTTAAAAAATCATTTATAGAAGCAACATTAGTTATTGATAGATTTCATGTTCAAAAGCTTGCGTTAGATGCATTACAAGAGATTAGAATTAAGCATAGATGGGATGCACTTGATGCTGAGAACAGTGCTATAGAAAAGGCAAGAAATAATAATGAAAAATATACTCCAATACTGTTTAGTAATGGAGATACACTAAAACAATTATTGGCTAGAAGCCGCTACTTGCTATACAAATCAAATAGTAAATGGACTAAAAATCAGCAAAAAAGAGCAAAAATACTTTTTGAACATTATCCAGATTTAGAAAAAGCATATAAGCTGTGTCAAAACTTATCTTGGATATTTAATAATATTAAAGGAAAAACTTCTGCTTTAATACGTTTAGCTAAATGGGATGAAAAAGTAAGACAAGCAGCATTTAAAAGCTTCAATACCATTGCTAGAACAATGTCAATACACTATAAAAATATACTCAACTATTTTGATAACAGAAGTACTAACGCTTCTGCTGAATCTTTCAATGCTAAAATAAAAGCCTTTAGAGCACAATTTAGAGGTGTTAGAAACGTAGAATTCTTCTTATTTAGACTAACAACTATTTTTGCTTAATTTTTAAATCCCACAACTTTTGGTATTGACCCATTTTGTGCTTAAATGGTATTTAATATAATCAAAAAACCCCATAAACATAGTGTTTATAGGGTTTTGTTAGAACTTAATAAGTTCTAAGCGGAGAGTAAGGGTCTAACCATAATTGCTGATTTATTAATGTTTATAGGTGTTTTGAGGATCTTCAAAATGTAGTGACCCCTAATTAGTCCCTTTTTAACAATTATTTAACATCATTCATAAGATTTGACTGTAGTTGATATGTTTTAGTAACATTAAGTGGAATTATTGATTTTAAGGATTTACTTAAATTCTTTTAAATAGCAGTAGAAACACGTTTCTTTACTAAGTAATCATCTAGTGCTAAATGAGAACAATCGTGACCAATACCACTGTTTTTTATACCTCCATGTGGTAAGTAAATGGCATACTTTACACCATTTATTTGTATTTCACCAAATTCTAAATCTTCAGTAAAACGCTATATTCGTTTATGGTTGTTGGTAAAAATGTAAGAGGCTAAACCATATTCTGTATCATTTGCTAATTCTAAAACTTCATCGTCTGTATCAACGAATGGAAAGCAGATGGCATGCCTCATTTTGAGAAAACATTTAGCTTAGATTAATGTATCTTGGCTAAGTAATATATTTTTAACATGAGCGACAAATCTAAAAGTAAAAACTACAAAGCATTAGAAGATAGATATGATAAAATGATCTATAAAAGATGTGGAAATAGTGGTGTGCTTTTACCAGCTATATCTTTAGGCTTATGGCATAACTTTGGTTTTGTAGATGATATTAAAAACGCAAGAGACATTTTAAAATGTGCATTCGATTTAGGAATAACACATTATGATTTGGCCAATAATTATGGACCGCCTTATGGCTCTGCAGAAAAGAATTTTGGTAAGATTTTTAAAAAAGATTTTAAGCCATACAGAGATGAGTTGTTTATTTCCACAAAAGCAGGTTACGATATGTGGCCTGGACCATACGGGAATTGGGGTTCTAGAAAATATTTAATATCAAGTTTAGACCAAAGTCTTAAACGTATGAAGTTGGATTATGTAGATGTGTTTTATCATCACAGACCAGATCCAAACACACCTTTAGAAGAAACAATGGGTGCTTTGGCAGATATTGTAAGGCAAGGGAAAGCGCTTTATGTAGGTATTTCTAATTATAAACCTGAAGAGACTGTAAAAGCTTCAAAATTATTAAAAGATTTAAAAGTGCCTTTTATTGTAAATCAAGTACGCTATTCTATTTTAGACCGTTGGGTTGAAGACGGTTTATTAGAGGCCTTAAAACAAGAAGCATTAGGTTGTATTGCTTTTTCACCTTTGGCTCAAGGTATGCTTACAGATAAATATATTAATGGTGTTCCTCCTAATTCTAGAGCAGCAAAAGAAAGTAGGCATTTAGACATTAATAAAGTAAATGCGACTATCAATAAAGTAAAAGCATTAAATACTATCGCAGAAGCAAGAGGTCAAAAATTATCGCAAATGGCAATTTCATGGTTGTTAAATAAACCTGAGATTACTTCAGTTCTTATTGGAGCTAGCTCTACCAATCAGTTAAAGGAAAATGTAAAAGCATTAGATAATATTAATTTTTCGGTAGAAGAAATGACTAAGATTAAAGCTATTAATAAAGGTTAGTCTTTTCTGTTTTTTAAATTCCGAAAATGAATTCTTACTAATAAAAAAAAATAGTTACTGGTTGGTTTTATTAGCGGATTAGTTTTGTAATACTTATTTTTAGCAATTAAGTTATTTTAATTATAAATAACTTTGTACTATTCTTGTAAACCTGGAAAAGATATATGCTAAAAAAACATTGTTTATTAATTGTCCTGTTTATCTGCGTTGTTTTTGGTGTAACGTCTCAAAATAGTGAGCTTAATTATCATCAAAAACTAACAATAACCGAAGGTTTAGCTCATAATGGAGTAACTTCAATGTTAGAAGATTCTAAAGGTTTTTTATGGTTTGGTACTTACGAGGGTATTAATAAGTATGACGGTTACGAGCTAAAAACAATTAAGAACACTGTAGATAATAATATTCTAACAAGTAATAGAGTTAGAACATTAAATCAAGACGCACAAAATAATATTTGGATAGGTACGGATGAGGGCGTTACAATTTATGAATATGATCTAGATAATTATAGAAAACTCGCGTCTAACGCATTAAACAAGGCTGGTTTTCAATCTTCAAAAATTAGAGATATAATCATTAATAAGACTAATGGTTTTAGTATTTGTGTAACAGAAAGTAATGGCTTGTTTGTTTTTAATAGCAAGGATTACACATTTATAGGGCATTATGTTCCAGAGCAGAAAAGTGATTATACCTTTTTTAAAGGCTTGCAAGTAGGTAAATCTAATTATTTAGTTAGTACTTCACAAGGTTTATTGATTTTTGATTTTGAAGCCAAAACATTTAAAAATATTTTAGAAAAAGACATTACTTATAGTAATTCTATTACAAAGATTGATGATAATTCTTTCCTTATTACACTTTTAAATGGTGTCGCTATTATTGAAAAAAACAAGAATTCTGAAGATGAATTATTCCGTTTAAAACGGAAAGATTTAATTGGCTACCAGTTTAATAGTGCTGTTGTAGATACAAAAAACAACTTGTGGTTAGGGACTTTAAATAAAGGTTTAATTTCTATTGAAGATGTTGAGGATTTTAAATCTCAGGACAATTTTAATATAAAAACCTTTAATGACGGTTTACCTATTTTAAGAGCTAGTAGTCTAGTGTCAACTTCAAATAATAATTGTTGGTTTTCAACTTTTAATGAAGGTGTATATAGGTTTGATACCAATAAAAATCCGTTTTGTAATTTTCGTACTAACTCTAGTTTTACTACTAGTTTAGGTTCAGCTAGTGTGACTCATATTGCTTCAATCGATAAAAATAGAGTCTATTTAACTTCTTCTCTTGGAGGTTTAACGATATTAAACACCCAAAGTAATACGTTTGAAAGGCTCCCATTTCAAATTTCTAAAACCGATTTGTCTTTAATATCAGCAGTATATGTTGATTCTAAAGAAAATGTATGGTTAAGGTTTAGAGATGAAAATGGATTAAGACGAATTACTAATGGAAGTAAGACTATAGAAAAAGTAGAGGGTATTGTTTTTAGCAACAACACTAATTTTGCATTACGATCATTTACTGAAGATAAATTTGGAAACATTTGGATTGCATCTAACACTAATGTTTATAAAATTGTATTAAAGGCCAATAATACATTAAAAACGTTTGAAAAATTAAGTGATAATAAATTTTTTAAAGGTGAAACTACTCTCATTACTAGACGTGTTTACGCAGATCCTGTTTATGATTATGTTTGGGTAGGTTCTCAGTCTAAAGGTTTAATTAAAATAGAAAATAATAAAGGCGCATCAGTAAAAGCATCTAAAGTAGAGTCTTTTACACATGATAAATTAAACGAGAATTCTATTTCTAGTAACTTTGTAACTTCAATAATAAGATTACCTAATAACGACTTGTGGATAGGTACAGAAGGTGGTGGAATTTGTAAAGTGCTAAATTCTAATACAACACCAACTTTTATTTCGTTTACAGAAAAAAATGGATTGTCTAATAATGTAGTAAAAAGTATAGTTTACGACAATAATTATAATTTGTGGGTCGCTACAAATATTGGCTTAAACTTATTTAATACTCAAAAAAGAGAATTTAGAAAATTCAATAATTCAGATGGCTTAGCTTTTGAGGACTTTTGGTATGCTTCTAGTCGTCAAGAAAATAGTATGTTATTGTTGTCTGGTCTTGATGGGGTTATTAGCTTTAATCCAAATGATGTACCAAATGCAGAACCACTTCCGAAGATTACATTCGAAAATTTTAAAATTTTCAATAAAAAAATTATTCCGGGAAATACTATTAATAAAAGAGTGTTGCTTTCTAAAAGTATTTCTGAAGTTGATAAAATCACCCTAAAGCATAACGAAAATGTTTTTTCTATAGATTTTACAAGTTTACATTTTTTAAATCCAAAAAACCATGGTATAAAGTACCGATTACTCCCTTTTAACGAGCAATGGATAGAGGTGCCATCAAACCAGAAAACAATCTCTTATAACGGTTTACAACCTGGTTCGTATAAATTAAGCGTCATGGCTTCTAATTCATTAAACGATTGGACAGAACCAAAAACCTTGAATATTGAAATTAAACCGTCAAAATGGAATACTAATTTAGCTTATTTGGTTTATGCTTTTTTAGGACTACTTGCAGCATATACTATTGTTCGGGTTATTGTTAAAATTCAAAGCTTAAATCATAAGGTAGAAATAGAACAATTTGAAAAAGATAAAGTAGAAGAAGTTAATGAAGCCAAATTAAGGTTTTTTGCAAATATTTCTCACGAAATTAAAACACCTTTAACGCTAATTTCAAGGCCATTAGATTTACTTAAAAAATCTTTTAGAAATAATCCAGATGCTAATGAAAAGTTAGATTTAATAACAAGGCAGTCTAAAAAAATACAACAGTTAATAGAACAGGTTCAAGATTTTAGAAAAGCAGATGCAAATATGCTTAAAATGCACTATTCGCGATTTAATTTTGATACTTTTATTAAAGATATAATTGTAGATTTTAAGTTTTTGGCGGATAATGACAGTAAGCAAATAGAGTTTATTGGTGACGACTCTATAACTATTGTTTCAGCTGACAGAGATAAGTTAGAAAAAATATTTAATAATTTACTTAATAATGCTTTTAAGTATACAAGTACAGACGATTTAATAAAGGTAGAGTACACCAAAGAAAACGACAAAGACTTAATTTTAAAAGTTACAGACACAGGAAAAGGAATAGATAGCGCAGATCTGGCGCATGTTTTCGAACGTTTTTATCAATCGCAAAATAAGGATAATACACATATTAGTGGGTCCGGAATTGGTTTAGCATTCTCAAAGCGATTAGTAGAAATGCATTACGGTTTTATTACTGCAGATAGTATTAAAAACGAAGGAACAACTATCACTGTTCGATTACCAATAGTAAAGAAACATCTACCTACAGATGTGTTGGATGAAATAGATTTACCAAAAGAAAAAGAGGTATCTGTAAGTTCTACAATTATTCAGGAAAATACAGCGTTAGATATTGTTAGTTCTGGAGATTTTAAAGATTCTGTTATTTTTTATGCTGAAGATAATTTAGAGATGAGAAATTTTGTTTCTAATTTACTCGCTAATTATTTTGTGGTAAAATCATTTAGAAACGGTAAAGAGTGTTTTGAAGCCATGGAAAATGAGTGGCCAGATATTGTAATTAGTGATGTGCAAATGCCAGAAATGAACGGATTAGACCTATGTCTAAGAATTAAATCAGATTTAAAAACTAGTCATATTCCTGTTATTTTATTAACAGCACTTACAAACATAGAAGACCATCTTCAAGGCATTAGAGATGGAGCGGATGCTTATATTAAAAAACCTTTTAATGTTCAGCATTTAATTACTAATGTAGAATCATTATTAACCATTAGAAAGCAACTAAGAGAGCGTTATCAAGTTGGTATTCCATTAACTAAAGAGAATAATAAGAACAACAGAAATGATAATGCATTTTTAGAAAAACTCTATAGCTTATTTGAAGAAAACTTAGATAATCAAGAATTCGATTTAAATAATCTTGCTAGAGAATTATATCTTAATCGTACACACTTTTATCAAAAAGTAAAAGTACTTACTAATCAAACGCCTTTCGAGTTGTTAAAAATGTATAGACTTAAAAAAGCGGCAGACCTTTTAGCTCAAAAAGGATTATCTGTAAACGAAGTTTTTACAATGACGGGTTTTAAAAGCAGAACACATTTTACTAAAGTCTTTAAGGAGAAGTACGAAACATCTCCTGGAAAGTATGCCTCAGAGTCAAAGAAAAATTACTAATTACTTTGCTTATAGTTGTATAAATTTACTCATAAATACAAACAATTAACCATAAGGAACATGTTTTTTGTTATTCATAAATACATTTGATTTAATTAATAACCATATTAAAACAAATATTATGAAAACAACTTTACTTAAAAAAACATTTATGGCATTAGCACTTGTAGTTTGTACTACATCTTTTGCTCAAATTGATTACACATTCGATACTGACGATGAAGGTTTTTCAGTAACCGGTCCAGGTAGTTCATCAAGTCACTCTGCAACTACAGGTGTTTTAACAGCAACAACAGGCAGTGGAGGAAGTAACTTGCAGCTTAGAAAAAATGCTAACGATATTGGTGATCCAACAACTTTAACAACTGTTTTTATTGACTTAAAAAACAACTCTAATGCAAACAGTTTAGTGCTTCAAACAGTTTCTGGTGGTACAACTACTATAGAAACAATAGCTATTACTGCTGCAGATACAGCTGAACAATCTTACCAGATTGATGTTCCTGCAGGAAGCACAACATGGATTGGAAGTTTTCAATTAAGATTACGTTTTGTAAATACAGCAGGTAATCTAGATGGTGGATCAATAGAGGTTAACCGAATTCAAATTGTAGATCCAGCAACTTTAAGTGTTGAAGAAAACACGTTAAGTGCATTTAGCTTATATCCAAACCCAGTAAAAAACACATTAAACATAGAATCTCAAGATGCTATTAGTAATGTAACTGTTTACAATTTACTTGGTAAAGAAGTAATATCTTCTAATACAGTTAAAAATACTTTGGATGTATCTACATTATCTAATGGTGTTTATGTTATTAAATTAACATCTGATAAAGGAGTTGCAACAAAGAAATTTGTTAAGGAGTAATTTTTTTTAACATTATATTTTATCTAAAAGACCACTGTACAGTGGTCTTTTTTTTATTTTTAATGTAAAATTATTCACAAAGACATTATATTTATTTAAGCATACATGAAAAGCAATTTGTAATAAGACATTTACAATAACAATCTATATGTTCAATTCATAATTAATAACACTACGAATGATAAAATCCTGCAACATGAAAACGTTAAAACAGTTTTGTTTAATTGTAATTTCACTTACGCTAATTAATTGTTCTTCTGCACAAGATAGCAAGCATACTGCTAAAAGTCCAGAACAAGGTCTGCTTAGTATTGAAACTGGTTTAACAATTACCAAAGTAAGAACTGCAGTAAACAAAAATCAAACCTATATAGCAGCAACTAGTTATGAAGGCACTATTGTAGCAGTAAGTTATAGTGGAAATGTTTTATGGAAAAACAAACTGTCTGGTTATATGAACCATGATATTTGGGCAGCAGATATTAATAATGATGGTAACGATGAGATTTTAGCAGCCAATGCAGATGGTTCTGTGTATTGCTTAGATAATAAAGGTAATTTACTTTGGCAATTTAAACAGAATGACGCACCAATGTATTCAGTATGTGTTGTTAATAAAGACAGCAAAGCGTATGTAATTTGTGGTGGTTTTGATAATAGTTTCTACTATGTATCTCCAAAAGGAGAACTGGTAAACGAAATAGCTTCAAAAACGTATTCTATAGAAAAACCATTTGGTAAATCACATAAAGAATTACCGCCATCTGGTTTACATGTTACCAATTTTTTAAGACCAGGAAAGCTTAATGGAAAAGAGATATTAATTGTTAATGGCGTTCAAAACAGTATGAATGGAGATGGTTCAATCTATTTATTTAATCCTTTAGAGAAGTTACCTTTTGAAACTGTTAGTGTAAAAAAACGTGGACCTTATGGAGACTTAAGAGTTGTTGATGCTAATGCAGATGGCAGTAGTGAAATTTTATTAGGACGAACTGGAGCTAAGGCAAAAGGAATGACTTTTCGTATTATTGATACAAAATCTCCAAATAATCAAAGCATTCAAGATCTAAATAAAGCTAAAGACAAAACATCATTAAAAAGAGGCATGTATCGTGTAATTCAACCAGAAGTTATAAATAACAACGGCAAACCAGCTTACATGGCTTTATTTGGAAGTAACATTGTTATTTCAAATATTGGAGAGCCACAAGCTAATGCTGAAGTAATACCAACACGATTTTCTTTTAACGATATGTATAAAGATCCTAATGCTAACAAAGTAATATTAGCAAGTGCACAAAGTGGTGGAAGCGCTGTCCATATTATTGATTTTAGTAATAAAGATTGGAAAAGCGCTTATAAGAAGTTGAATCCACCAGGAAAAATTCAAGAGATTCTATCTAATTCAGCAGAAATTAAACAAAATTTAAAAAGCTTTAAAAAGCCTTCATATCAAAAAGAATCTGCTCCAGTTTATTTCATGTCAGAAAACAGAAGAAAAAATGGTACTGCAGAACCTATTGAAAGAATTGAAGCCAAGTACAATAATCCAATTTTCTTAACGGGAGGAAACTTTGATAAAGAAAAATGGGATCGTTCTGCAATGGCAAGTGAGAAATATAAAAATAAGCGAGATAGAAGAATGAAATATATTTTATCTCAAAACGAAGTGTTAGAAATTATTAAGAAAAAGCATCAAAAATCTAATGGTAAAGGTATTTCATATTGGGGAGGACACGGTAACGATCCATTTATGTATCAAGTAGAAACTACTAAAAAAGGTATGGATTTTGCCAATGGAAATAAAACAGTATTAATTTACCCAGAAGTTGTTGATGCTTCAGAGGAATTTAAATATGTTATGAATGAAATGTATTGGCCTTTAGCAAATCATGCTAAGACCAGAAATGGTAATTTGTACATGCGTAACAAGCATTTGTTTTGGCAAGCAGATGTTTACATGCCAATGTGGAAGCCTTTAGTTTCTGGTAAATATGCAAACGTATTTGTGCCAGCAATGGAGGAAACAACAGATAAGTCTATGGAGCTAAGTTTTACTTCAAGACTAGGACTTTGGGCTAGTGGATCTGTAGATAGTTGGGGTGCACGTGGTGCTAGAGATAATACTAGTTTTGATCGTTTACGTCAGCATTCTAACCAAACGTTGCCAAACCATTTTTTAAGAACCATGGTATATTCTATTGCCAGTGGTGCACAGTATATCGATAACTTTCCAGTAGATCAAGAGTATATGAGTTTACTTTGGGATTTAATAGCCGAAGGTGCATTATACGTTCCAGAACGTTCTGATATTTTAAGTTTTTCGCCTGTACATTTAAGTATTAATAATCCTAATGAAGAGTACGTAACAAGCTCAAGCAATGTAAAATGGTTAACGTTTTTTAAAAAGGAAGGAGATAATTTAGATGACTTTGCATTTAGTAGATTAAATGGGACTTGGCCAGGTGCACCATTAACCGAATGGGATTTTTCAAGGTATGCTGCAGGAGCAAAGGAGAGACGCTTAAATTTTATTCCGAAGTATAATAATGGTATGGTATTAATAACACCACCTCAAAACGGCGTTTTTGCAGACAAAGAAGCAGTTAGAAAACCTTTAGTTGAAAATATTCATCCATGGTATAAAGATATTATGAAAGAATATCATACTGATGGTAAAAACTATATGTCGGCAGATGGTACAGAAACTTTTCAGCCAAGCGAATATTACAAAGTAATAGAAGAAGATATTAAAAATAGTGCGTCTAAACTACCATTATCAGTTTCAGGAAATGTAGGTTGGGTTGTAGCACAAACTGGGCCCAAAAATTTACGATTAACCATTGTTGAAAATGGATATATTAATCCCAATGCAGCAACAGCTAGTGTTAAGATTAATAATATTAAAGTGGTGAAAATTAAAGATATTTTAAATAATGAAGAGTTTAAAGCGAATGCAAATTCTGAAATTAAAATTGAAATACCACTAGGAGGCTTTCGTTTTATTGATATTGAACTTGAAAACGAATTATAAAAGTTCGTATTGATAGATACATTTTATGTATTAGTAAATACAAATGTTGCTTAATCTTTTACTTAATTTATAGAACAATTTAAAGATTAATGAATTAGTCTAAATTGATTCAGCATTAAAGCCGAAATAACATTACGCTATTCCGGCTTTTTATTTCATTAGAAATCTCTTAAAACAACCAAATGAAAACATATAGTTTCAAAATAATTCTACTTGCAATAATTATCAGTTTCAATAGCTGTGATACCAAGCAAAAGGAAGTAGCTGTAAATAACACGAACAATAGAGATCAACCAAACATCATCCTTTTTGTATCAGACGACCACGGAACAGATGCTTTAGGAGCTTACGGTAATCCAATCATTAAAACACCAAATTTAGATAAATTAGCTTCTGAGGGCACCAAATTTACAAATGCCTATTGTACCAGTGCAAGCTGTGCAGCAAGTCGTTCTGTTATATTATCTGGTCAATTTGGTCATGCCACAGGTTCTTATGGGCATGTACACGATTATCATCATTTTAGTACTTATGATAGTATTAAATCACTTCCCGTATTACTTAGTAAAGCTGGTTATGAAACAGCTCGAATTGGAAAATATCATGTTGCACCAGAAAAAGTATATCATTTTAATCAAGTATTAGAGGCAGATCCAAGAAACACCGTTGAAATGGCAGAACAATGTGCAGATGTGCTAAACTCAGACAAACCATTCTTCCTATATTTCTGTACAGACGATCCACATAGAGGTCATCCATTTACTCCAGATCCTTGGGATGCACCAAACAGTTTTGGAAACAAAAAACAAGGGTATAAAGATGTTGAAACAATTACTTACAAACCTGAAGACGTTTTAGTGCCAGCATTTTTACCAGACACCAAACAAACACGAGAAGAAATTGCAGAATATTATCAAAGTGTATCGCGAATTGATCAAGGTTTTGGGAAACTAATGCAAATGCTAAAAGACACTGGCAAAGCAGAAAACACAATTGTATTTTATATATCAGACAACGGAATGGCATTTCCTGGAGCAAAAACTACAGTGCACGAACCAGGAATTAAATTACCATGTATTATAAAAGACCCAACTAAAGATGCTAAGGGAATTACTAGTGACGCTATGATTTCTTGGGTAGATTTAACACCAACCATTCTAGATATGGCTAAGGTCGATTTTGAGCGAAATAAATTTCATGGAAATTCTTTTAACGATGTCATAGGAAAAGAAAAAGTTGAAGGTTGGGACGAAATTTATGCTTCACACACGTTCCACGAAATCACCATGTATTACCCAATGCGTGTGGTAAGAAGTGATAATTATAAACTTATTTGGAACATAGCATACCAACTAGAATACCCATTTGCATCAGATTTGTGGGCATCGTCTACATGGCAAGCTATTTACAGAAATGACATCGAGTATTTTGGACCTAAAAAAGTAAAAGATTATTTATTCAGACCAGAGTTTGAGTTATACGATTTAAGTAAAGATCCAAACGAATCTAATAATCTAGCAACAAATGAAGCTTTTAAAGAGGTGTTAGAAACTATGCAAACCAAAATGAAAGCCTTTCAAACCAAAACTAAAGATCCTTGGATGATTATGTGGAGTCATGATGCATCCTTACAAGGAAGTGGAGTGAATTTATAAGTTTATTTTTCCTGACAGGTTTCCAAAACCTGTAAGGTATTTTAGAAAAAAATAGTTTATCGTTAAAATATAATATGAAAAAAATTAAACATATCAGTCTACTTATCATTTTCAGTCTATTAATGTCATGTAATTCAAACGCTACGGAAATTATTGACATAGTTCATTCTGAAGGAGACATGACAATGACAATTCGAGAAGCTATTAAAAACGCCAAAGAAAAAGATATCAAACTTGTTTTCGAAAAAGGCACTTACACCTTCAAAACAGATTACGCTATTGGTAAGTACATGTATGTTACAAATCATAGTAATGGGTTCAAAAAAATAATTTTCAATTTTGATGGATTTAACTCTGTTGAAATTGAAGGAAATGGGTCAGAATTTATTTTTAATGGACAAGCCATGCCTTTCGATTTTGAGGAGTGTAATAAAATTAGAGTTAGCAATATTGTTATAGATTGGGATATTCCTTTCAGTTTTCAAGGTGATATTATTGAAATTAATAAAGCCGAAGAATGGTTCGATTTAAAACCATATACCGAAGGATTTTCTTGGGAACTAAAAAAAGGTAAAATTACATTTCCAAATATTAATGGTTTTAGCTATTCAGAATTAGGAAGCACATTATCACACAATAAAGAAACCAAAGCAGTCGATTATGGTGCTTGGGACATGTCTCTACATCCAGATTCTGTTGAAAAACAACCAAACGGATTATTGCGTTTTTACGTTAAAGGAATAAAACATTATCCTCGCGTAGGTTCTATTTTACAATCTAAAGGTGATCATGATAATAATAGATACGCACCTGCATTTTTAACCAGAAATTCAAAAGACATTGTATTTGATAAAGTAATAATTCATCACGCTTTAGGAATGGGTTTTTTGTTTGAAAGATCGGAAAACATTAAAATCATAAACTCTGGAATTTATATAAGAGAAGGTTCAGACCGAATGATATCTGCAACTGCAGATGCTACACATTTTGCCAATTGTAAAGGTGATATTTTAATAGAAAATTGCCGAATAGAAGGTATGTACGACGATGGTACAAACGTCCATGGAACCTATGTAGCAGTAGATAAAATTATCGATAGTAAAACGGTGAGAGTTGCATTAAAGCACAAACAGCAAAAGGGATTTCAGTTTGCAGGAGTTAATGATGAGGTTTGGTTTATTAAACAACCAAATCCGCAACGAAGAGAAACCAATTCTGTAACAAAAGTTAAAGTTATTAATGATGATTATACAGATTTAACCTTTACTTCCAAAATCCCAACAGATTTGAAAGTAGGAGATATTTTAGAAAATAAAACATGGAATCCAAACTTTACAATGCGCGGAAATACCATTAGGGATCATAGGGCAAGAAATATTATTATTAAAACACCAAAGAAAATAATTATTGAAGACAATGATTTGTCATCAATGATGTCTTCAATTATGTTACGAGGAGAAACTTTTTTTTGGTACGAGTCTGGTAATGTCGAAGATGTGCTAATTAGAAATAATAGATTTATCCATTGCGCTTATGGTGGCGCAGAACATGCCATTTTAAAAGTGTCACCAAGACTAGGCAAAACCTTTGATGATTCTGTGCTTTACGATAGAAATATAATCTTTGAAAACAACACCATTGAAACTTTCGATAACCGAATTATTTGGGCAGATAGAGTAGATGGATTAATAGTGAGAAACAATACTATTAAACAAACCTTTACTGAAAAACAACAATATCCTGATGCGTTTATGTTCGATTTAATTAATTGTAATAATGTCGAAATTAGTAATAATACATACGAAGGTAATTCCAAAAATGTATTGAAAGCAGATGCGGTTTCACAAAAGACATTAAAGTTTAATAGCAATAAAGGATTAAAAAAATAAACGATGAAAAAATATATTTTCATTTTTGTAATGGTATTCATTTTTACAGGATGTAAAACAAAGAATGTTGAAACTAAAACTGAGGATAAAAAAGAGGTGCAAGTCGTTTTATTAGCAGGACAATCAAACATGCAAGGTGCAGGAGATTTTGATCAATTAGATCCTTCAGAAATTAAAAGAATTGAAAAGATTTCAAGTCGAGTTTCACTAAGTTTTAATGGTGGTAAGGCAAAACCATTATCTTATTATGATAATAAACCATCAGAAAAATATGAGTTTACAAAACGCTTTGGGCCAGAAATTTTTATAGGTTTAACCTTAGCTGAAAATAATCCTGACCAAGAATTCTTATTAATAAAATGTTCACAAGGCGGAACGGCTTTATATGGCGCTTGGAATCCTAATTGGACAGCCGAAAAAGCAAAAGCTGTTGAAAAACCAAAGAAACAAAATATTAAGCTTTATAATATGCATATTCAAGATGTTAGGGCCAATCTAAAAGCATTAGAAACTCAAAATAAAACCTATAAAATTATTGGTTTGGCTTGGATGCAAGGTGAAAACGATGCGGCTAAAGAGATTAGCGCAACAACCTATGAAGCAAATCTAAAACTATTAGCCCAAAGTTATAGAGATGAATTTGGTGTCGAAAATATGCCATTTGTTATCGGACAAATTAACTCTAGATATGGTAAGTTTAAAAAACTAGGGCCTGCAATGGTAAGAAAAGCAATGGAGGATGTTGTTAATTTAGATGCAAACGCAGACATTATTAAAACAACGACAGATGCTAATTGGAGCGATTATCCAAAACATACAGATAATGTGCATTACAATGCAGAAGGACAAAGACGCTTGGGAATCGCATTTGGAGAGAAATTAATTATTTTAAACAAATAGATAAAATGAAAAAGGGTTTACTACTTGTAATAATTATTGCTTTTTTCTCGTGTAAAACGGAAAAATCTTCTAATGTTGAAACTTTTAAAAAACCAAATATTGTTTTCGTTTTAGTAGACGATTTGGGTTATGCAGATGTCGGATTTAACGGTTCTAAATATTTTCAAACACCAAATTTGGATGCCCTTGCTAAAGAAAGTTTAGTTTTAGATAATGCCTACATGTATCCAACTTGTTCTCCATCTCGAACTGCAATTTTTACAGGAAAACAATCGTTTAGAACAGGCGTTTATACCGTTCCGGTTTTAGAAAAAGGAACAGCCGAAGAAAATATTTTTTCACGATGGACAGTCGGAAAAGAACATCCAATCTATGCAGAACCTTTAGCAGAAGCTGGTTATAAATCTATTCATATTGGAAAATATCATATCGTTGGCCCATATCCTGAAAAAGAATTAGCCATGCCGTTTCCGTTTCAACAAAAACTAACACAACCAGAACCAGGAGATTATTCTTGGGTAGAAACACATAAAAAACCGGAAATTGCTCAATATTATCCAGAAGGACGTGGTTTTATAAAAAATGTTGGAGGTACTTTTAGAGGTGATCCAGGTTTTGAGGAAGGTGGTTACAAAAGTGTTGCTGGTGGTTATTGGGCACCTTTTAGTAATCCATTTATAAGAGAAAAGGCAAATGATGATTGGTTAACAGACCGATTAACAGACGAGGCTATTGACTTTATGAAATCGCATAAAACCGAACCGTTTTTAATCAACTTAAATTATTACGCAGTCCACAGAGCCATTAGGTCTAGAAGTGACGCTTTGTACGAGAAATATAAAAACAAACCTGTCGATTCTGTTTTAGGTCAAGGTATTGGTAGAAATGCTAAACTAAGAGATTTAGCCATAAAATATGCTACAATGGTGGAGTCTGTTGATGATAATATAAAACGTGTATTAGATTTTTTAGATGAAAGTGGTCTAAGAGAAAATACTATTATCATTTTCACATCAGATAATGGTTACCACAGGATGGCAAGTGCAAACAAGCAATTAAGAGGTGCAAAAGGCGATATTTACGAAGGTGGAATAAAAGTACCTATGTTAGTGAACTGGCCTGAAAAAGTAACACCAAGACGAAGTGATGTTGCGGTAACTGCTTTAGATATTTTTCCAACGTTAATGGATTTATCTAAAACGGAAGATTACGATAGTTCTGAATTAGATGGAGCTTCAATAATACCATTATTTAAAAGTGATGATAAATCACTTAACGAAAGACCATTATTTTGGCATTTGGCAAGTCGTTATAAACACGGAACCTGTTCTGTAATACGAAAAGGAGATTATAAATTAATTCAATTTTTAACTGATGGAAAATTAGAATTATACAATTTGAAAAATGATGCTTCAGAAAGTAAAAACCTTTCAGAAATGGAGTTAGGAAAATCTAAAGTATTGCTGTCGGAATTAGTAGCATGGCGAAAAGCAAATAACGTGCCTTTACCACCAAATTCTGTTTTAGAGTTTTAAATTAAACCAATTTTAGAATTATAAGTCAAAAGAACATAATCTTGTGTAAAATTAGAATAATATGAATTCAAAGTTTTTAAAATTATCAGTTTTCGTTTGTTGTTTCATGGTATTGTCTTGTAATGCACAAAAAGGAAATAAAACAACCATAACAACAGAGAAAAATATTAAAAAGAAACCTAACCTTATCATTATCCATACAGACGAGCATAATTTTAGAACCATAAGTGCGTATCAAAAATTATTATCAGAAGAGCAAGCTTTTGTTTGGGGAAAAGGGAATAATACCACGACACCAAATATTGATAGAATAGCGAATGAAGGAGCAATAAGTACAAGTTATTATGCGTCTTCGCCAGTATGCACACCTTCAAGAGCATCATTGGTTACAGGTTTATATCCACAAGCAACTGGTGCTCCAAAAAACGGATTACATTTAAGTGAGGATGTTCCAACCTTTGCAACCATTTTAAGAGACCAAGGTTATGCCACTTCTTATGTTGGTAAATGGCATTTGGCAGGTCATGATAAATATAGTTTCGGAATAAAGTATAAAGCAGGATTTGAAGACAATCGTTTTATGATGCGTGGTGGTCATGCACCATATTTCAAACTTTCTAAAGACGGTTCCGTTATAACAGGAATTAATGAAAAAGTCGCGGCTAAATTACCTGAGGAAGAAATCATTCATGTAACGGACTTCTTTACAGATAAAACACTCGAAATTCTTGAGCGCGATAAAGACAAACCATTTGCTATCATGTTATCTATTCCAGATCCGCACACACCAGATGTTGCGCGTCCGCCTTACGATGTTATGTACAAGGATTTAAAGATTGAAGCACCAAAAACAATGTCGCCAGAATACACAGCCATTAAACCATCTTGGGCAACAGATAAAACCAAGAACGAAACTATTGGCAGTAAATCTTTTGAAAATAATAAAGAAAAAAATGCCTTAAAGCAATATTTTGGAATGGTGAGTCATATCGATGATAGTGTTGGACGTATTCTTAAATTTTTGGATGATAATAATTTAGTAGAGAACACCATAATTATTTTCACTTCCGATCATGGAGATATGTTTTTTGAACACAACCGAAGAAATAAAGGTGTGCCATATGAAGCGTCTTCTAGAATTCCATTTTTGATTCGTTATCCTAAAAAAATACCATCTGAAAAAGTGATTAACACCGCATATACAAATGTAGATTTTACACCAACAATATTAAGCCTGATGGATGTAAAAACAGATGTGGAATTTCATGGTTTAGATACTTCTAAAGATTTTACAAATTCAGAAAAAGTAGTAAATAGCGATAGAATTACATATTACGCCAAGTCAGGTGGTTGGTGGGTAACAGCTGTTAGTGATCGTTATAAATTGGTTATTGATAAAAATGAGAAACCGTATTTATTCGATTTAGAAAAAGATCCAGATGAGCTAATAAACTTTTACTACGATAAAGCGTATTCAGAAATAGCAAAAATGATGCAAACAGAATTGTTTAAACAATTAAACAAGTATGATGAGCCTGGATTAAAGGCGAAACAAGGGTACGTTACTGAATAAAAAACAAAATGTATTTATTCTAGGAGACATTGAATAAATCGAGAAGCACATTATTTATCTATTGTCATATTATCTTAGTTAAAAATTAGTTTTATTATGATTAAAAAGAAATTGAATTATCACGTTTTTGGTTTTAAAATATTATTTTTTTCTTTGTGTTTAAGTATATCATCTTGTTCTAAAGACGAAGTTGCTCCACAACAAGAAATTGTACAAGAAGAGGAAGAAGAGGTAGAACAAAACAATTTTCCCAGATTAACAGATAACGAAGATCGTTTCTATACAGATAACATTCCTAATAGCGAAACCACACTACAACTAAGTGGTATCCATAGCGCAGCAGATAGTAATTTGCTAAATCAAGAAATTTTAAATCTTTCAAATGCAGGTGGTGGAATAATTAAAATTACAGGAGGAACATATTACTTACTTGATGTAAAATTAAGATCGAATGTGCAACTTAAATTTGATGCAGATGTTATTATTCAACCAGATTTAAGCGGAAATACCTTAAATAAAAACTTAAATATTTTCGACATTGGAAACGAGTTTTTGGTTCAAAATTCAGCGATTACAAATAGCCAACAAAATAGCGTAGATTCAAGCACATGGTTTACAGTGGTTATTCCAACAGGAGATTATAGAGGTGTGCGAGTAGCTGAGTTTAGTTATGCTCATAATTTTCAAATGTCTGGTTTAAAAATTGAAGACACTAACTCTGTTTTTTCGAGTATTGTGTTAAATCTATCAGATAGTAATAGCAAAGATGAAATTTCTAACAATGGCATTATAAAAGATATTATAGCTACAGATAGTCATGTTGGATATGGGATTGTTCAAATTCAAGCAGGAATAACAATTTTGTTTAAAAATCTTGATGGTGAAGGTGGAAGTACATTAAGAGTAGAAACTGGTGTATCAACCATTAATATGGACAATCAATTAACTGTTGACGATGTTGTTGGTCGTAATATAATAGGTCGATTTGGTGATGGTGTGTTAACATTTTCTCCTCATAGAGTAGATCAAGGTCGTGTGGATGTAGAAAATATTGTGGCAATCAATTCAACTTATGCAGTACGTTTGGCTGCTGGTTTTTTAGATAATTCAGGAACATTAGATAATATTGGGACTTTTAACAATTTGTCTTACGTTGGGAATATTACGTGTACAGGTGGAAATGGAGCACAAATAAAATCTAAAGATTATCCGTTTTTTAACTGTGTGGATAGACAGATTATAATTGATAGTCCATGGAATGTAGATGAAGAAAGTAAATCAGGTAAATCCATTGGTGTTTTTAGAGACAATTCAAGCCAAGCAAGTGGATGTGAAGATGGGTGTTATGAGGTTAATATTGAAAATATTAATATAACTAACGATGATTTTGAAAATGGAGCAGATTACATAATTAACAGTATGAAAATAAATTGCTAGTACAACTGGATAAAAATAAAAAACGTAAATAATGAAAATTACATCATATAAATTAATTCTTTTTTTAGTTATTAATTCAATGCTTTTTTCGTGTAATACACAAAAAGAGAAAGTAAAGGAACAAAAGCAACCAAATATTCTTTGGATTTTTGCGGAAGATTTATCGCCTTTTATGGGATGTTATGGTGATTCAATTAATAAAAATGCAACACCTGCTATAGATAAACTAGCTTCAGAAGGTGTACTGTTTAATCGTGCGTACACAACAGCTCCTGTATGTTCTGCAGCACGTTCGGCATTAATTACTGGGGTTATGCAAACAACAACTGGAACACATAACCACAGGTCTAGTAGAGTGCCAGATGTGGTTGTGCCAGAAGCGTTACGTATAAATCTGCCTGATGGCATGAAAACAATACCTGAATTGATGCGAGAAGCAGGATATTTCACCTTTAATAATGGAAAAGACGATTATAATTTTCATTACAATAGAAGAGATTTATACACTGTAAGTACAAAAGACGATTATAAACCAGGAATGAATGGATGGCAAGGAAACTTTCCTAAGCATAAAATGTCTGCAACCCAAGATGCTTGGAGTTCAAGACCAGATAAAAACCAACCTTGGTTTGGACAAATTCAAATAGATGGAGGAAAAGCGCATGCTAAATACGTTAGAGAAGGAGAAGTTTTAGCTGATAATGCCGTTCCTGTTCCTCCATATTTTCCAAACATTCCATCACAGCAAAGTGCATGGACAGATCATTATAATGCCAATCGTGGTGCAGATGTTAATGTAGAAACCATTTTAAAACAATTAGAAGCAGATGGCGAATTAGAAAACACTATTATTTTCTTTTTCTCAGATCACGGAAGTCCAGTGTCATTGCGTCACAAGCAATTTTGTTACGAAGGTGGTATGTTAGTACCATTAATGATTAAAGGAAATCTTCCAGCTTTAAAATCTGGAACAATTAGAAACGATTTAGTGTCGCTTTTAGATATTTCGGCAACTACTTTAGCTATGGGGAAAGCCAAAATGCCTGAGTATTTAGATGGTCAAGATTTATTTTCAGAAACGTTTAGCAACCAAGAATATGTAATTGGAGCAAGAGATCGTTGCGATTATACTATTGATAGAATTAGAACTGTAGTTTCTGAAGATTATCGATATATTAAAAACTTTTATCCTAACAGACCAATGATGCAAGCTGGTTACAGAGATAAAAAAGCAATTGTAAAAGATTTAAAAAAGGCTTTCAAAGAAGGAAAACTAACACCATATCAAGCAGAACATTGGTTTGGAGTAAGACCTATTGAAGAATTATACGATTTAAAAGCAGATCCACATCAAATAAACAATCTTGCTACTAATCTAGAATTTGCTACAATTCTTAAAGAACATAGAGATGTATTAGAAAACTGGATTAAAGAAACGGATGATAAAGGGCAATATCCTGAAGATGCAGCGCAATTAGAAGCAACTTATAATTTGTGGAAAGACAGACCTCGTTTTAAAAACGCGAAGGTTAACCCAGAGTATGATCAGTTTAAAAAATAAGTTAAGATTTTTTTACAGAGCCATTCAACTTGTAAGTATAGCTTAAAACAATATAGCGACCTAAACTTTGAGACGTAGTTTCTTCAAAGTAGTTTGTTGTACTGTTTCTGTATATATCCACATCTTTATTTAGTAAATCTATAAGTACTAATTTTACAATACTATTTCTTTGTTCTGAAAAGGAATAAGATATTGCTGCATTCCAAAGTGATAATTTTTGATTTGAAGAAAAGGCATCATCAGAAAACAGAATATAATCAAACTGTGAGTTAACATTCAACTGATTTGTGAAGTTGTAATCTATAGAAGTAAAATACTGTTGTTTGGAGTATTCTCTATTCAAATCTTGTTCTATAGAAAAAGAGGTGTTGTTAATACTATATTCGGTACCAACTTTAATATCTATTTTGTTTTTACGGGTATTTTCAATAAGTGTACTAAATCTATAATCTTGCGAGGTAACTTCATTAAGAGTTTGATTAATTAAAGAATTTGTCGTGCTATAACTCGTGTTGTTTTTAAGGGAGTAGCGCAACCCTAAAGTTTTAATTTTTTTACTAAATCTTATGTTGGCATTTAGCAATCTTCTATTACCTTCATTTTTGTAACCTCTTGTTCTTATAAAGTTATCATCTATAGATATGCTTTGTATAATAGCGTTTGTAGCATATTGATATTGAAATTTGGACCAAAAGCTAACACCAGATTTGTAATTATTTAGCACAGCAAGTAGTGCCAAATTATGCAGTTTTTCGGGTTTTAAATCTGGATTTCCAACTCTAATAAAATTAGGATTTAAATCATTAATTACCGTAGAATTTTGCGAAGAATTAGGTGCTTTAACAGATTTACTATAATTTATCCTGTATTTATACCCTCTTTTTGGCTTGTATTGCGCAAATACAATAGGATTAAAATAATATTTGTTTTTTCGTATTGAGTTTTCCGTAACCACACCATAAGAGCGATTAAGATCTTGCATACCTAAAGCAGAATAAAAATTGAATTTTTTATTGTTATAACTATAGCCAAGCCTTGTTTGAGCACTTAACTCTTTAGTAGCATATTTAAAAGCAAGTGTATCTTCTGTACTAGTTGTGGTTTGAGTATGTCTTGTTTGATTAACGTCTTCTTTCTCAACTTTATTTGTAAAATACGTGTCTAATTTTAAGTAATGATTTTTGGCTATCGGTTCTGTATATTTAAAATTGAAATCTATAATAGAGGTATTAAAGGCTTCATTTCTTAAAGCAGAAATATTTCGTGTCGATTCATTAGTATTGCCAATGTTTCTAATGTTAAATGTATTCTGATTATTGTTCTTTGTTAAATCAGTTAATCTTGTATTTAAACCAACCTTAAAGCTTCGTCCTACTTTTGCTAAGCGTTGGTAATAGTCAATTTTTAAATTACCGTATGTTCTTTTAAAATCGTTATTAAATTTTTGATTATTTGTTGTTGCTAATGCTCCTAAATCGTTAATATAGGTTTCGTCTCTATTGGTGTCTGTAAATGTTTTGTCTGAAGTAATTCGACCTTTTATAGTTAGACTTTTTGTTTTAGACGCTTTATTAATGTAATTAAAATTAAGATTATGTTTGTTTATAGTTTTTACATTTTGATTAAGTGAGTTATAATCAAAATTATTATTATTATTATTGGAGAAAGAAATACGTTTAGAATTTGAAACACCATCATTGTCTGAAAAATTGAAGAAATAATCAGCATTAAAAGATTCTTTATCTTTAAATTCATGACCAATATGTATACCTGTAACTGCAGTAGTTAAGAAGCCATTTAAACTTTTACTTCGTTTAGCATTATTTTCATCCTCTCCAGAGTCGTCATCAATACCATCGGCATTTTCAAGAAAACTTTGAATATTAGAACCTGTAACGTTAATATTATTGAATTTGCCAATTATAGAAAATTGTGTTTTTGAAGAAAACTGATTGTAATTTAAATTACCAAAGTAGCGACTATCCAACCCTAGTCCTCCAGATAGCTTCCCGAAGCCACGATTCTTTTTAGATTTTTTTAAAGTGAAATTAATAACCACTTCCTTATTACCATCATCTACCCCAGTGAGTTCGGCTTCATCACTTTTCTTGTCAATAACTTCTACTTTAGAAATGGCATCTGCTGATAAATTTTTTAATACAATGGAAGGATCACCACCAAAAAACTCTTTTCCATCCACAAAAATTCTAGCTATAGGTTCTCCTTGCGCAAGTACTTTTCCGTCTGCATCTAACTCAATTCCGGGTAGTTTTTTTAATAATCCTTCAATATTATCACCGGGATTGACTTTAAAGGAATTAGCATTATAAGCTATAGTGTCGTTTTTAATTTGAATAGGAGCAGAAACAGTAATAACCACTTCGTCTAAATCATTATTATCTTCTTCTAGTGTAATAGTATTAAAATCTATAAGCTCATTATTATAAACGAAACTTTTAAAATAAGGCTTATAACTAATATAGTTTAGTTGAAGTAATAAGGAATCCTTAGGAAGGTCGTAAAGGCTAAAATCGCCATTAACATCTGTTGTTATAGAATTAACATAAGTAGAATCACTTTGTTGTAAAACAGCTACTGATACGTATTCTAATGGTTCTTGACCATAACCAAGAATTTTACCTTTTATAGCAATATTATCTTGAGCAAATGTAAATGTTATGCTTATTATAAAAGTAATAAGAGACAATAATATTTTAGATTTGGTTTGCTGCATTGGTTGGTTGAGTATACATGTAATTTACTTTGGACTAAGTCAAAGTAAAATGGTTTAAGCTAAACTGAAAAAGTCAAAACACAAACGGTTTTGACTTTTAGCAGACTAATTGTTTGAGGCTATTTTTTCTTCTTTCCTTTTTTCTTTCCTTTTGTAGCAAATTCAACTAAAGACAAAGCTCCATCTTCGTTAGCATCTTTTCTTTTCAAAATTTTTGCTGCATCAAATGCTTCACCTTTTTTATTTTCCTTTCCTTGATAAAAAGCAGTTAATTCTTCTAAACTAATAGACTTATCACTATTTGCGTCAGCCTTATTAAATTGCTTTTCTACTTTAGTGTCAATATCCTGTGCATAAGTTTGAGAAAAAGTAAATAATGCTGCTACTGCCAATGTTATTTTTAAGTATTTCATTTTTTTTAAGTGTATTAAAATTATAGTATAAATATATCTAAGATTGTACCAGAATATGTTTTTGTAGGTAAATAAAATGTACGCTTAGATAAATAAGAGCCATTTTTTAAGCCCATCAACAGTGGATTTATAAAATTTACTGCTAAAGACATTTTCTAAACCAATAACAACAATTTTTTAGTAGTTTCATTCGATATTTACATTAAACATTAATTGTTATAGCCACATGACCATCCAAAATGTATTTATAAAAAGTAGTATTGTGCTATTTACTATGATTTTGTTTTCTTGTAAAAGTCAGGAAGATAAACTAGTTGTAAGTCTTGATAAACCAAATATCATTTTGTTATTTATAGACGATTACGGTTGGTCGGATATTGGTTATCGTAATGATGTATTTCAAACACCAAATCTAGATCAGTTTAAAAAGGAGAGTTTAGATTTTAATCGTGCATATATACCAACACCAACTTGTAGTCCAAGCAGATTGTCTATTTTAACAGGAAAGGAAGCCATTAGGTTAGGTATGCCAAGACATATTGCAATTGATCCAGGAAATCCAGGTGCAGAATATAATTTATGGCCTAAAGATCCTGTGCAACGTCCATCTCGAAATTATTTACCACTAGAAGAGATTACCTATGCCGAACGTTTAAAAGAGCTTGGTTACTACAACATGTTTGTTGGTAAGTGGCACTTAGGCCATCAAGGTCGCTATCCTACAGATCAAGGTTTTGATGCAGATTATGGCACAACAGATGCTGGACATCCAAAAAGTTATTACTATCCGTTTTTTAAAGCTAAAGACGATCCAAAAGGATTTTTAAAATCTGGACTTAAAGAAGGTGACTACCTTACAGATGTCTTGACGGATGGTGCCGTCAACTTTATAAAAGATTATGATAAAGACGAACCGTTTATGTTGTCTTTTTGGTATTATTCAGTGCATGGTCCATCCATTGGAAGAGAGGATTTACTTAAAAAATACCAAGATGCAGGATTAAAAGGGAAATACGCACATCATGCTGCAATGGTAGAAGCGATGGATGAATCTGTTGGTCGTGTTAGAGAAGCAATAGAAGCTAAAGGAATAGCCGATAATACAGTAATTATAATAATGTCAGATCAAGGAGGTGCTTATACAAATGCGCCATTAAGTGGAGGTAAAAAAGGAGGGAACGCTTTAGGCGAAGGAGGCGCAAGAGTACCATTGTTAATAAACTATCCAGGTATAACAAAAGCAAACACAGAAACAAATATTCCTGTACAATCTATAGACTTATATCCAACGTTAATGGAAATAGCTTCAGGAAAAAAATACGATAATAAAGACATTCAAGGCGTGAGTTTAATGCCAATTTTAAAAGGTGAAACTATTAAGAACCGAAGTCTATACTTCTTCCGAAGTTATGAAGACCAATATGCAGCAGTTATTAATGGGAATTGGAAATTAATAAAATACCATAGCGGAAAGTTTCAACTTTTTAATGTTGCTGAAGATATTAGCGAACAAAACAATTTAATTGGAACAGGATTAAAAATTGAAGAAGAATTAAAAACGAATATTGCTGCATGGGAAGCTGAAGCAGTGCCGGAATACTAAATAATAACGAGATGAGATCATTTTTAAAAATCACTATAGGTCTATTGTTGGTTACAAATGTTTATTCGCAAACCTTACCTTTAGATAACACATTTTTTAATCCAACTATAGGAGCTGAAACACAAACTATTTCTGCATCTGGAGGAACGGGAGACGATTCGCAAACACTTCAAAACGCTATTAATACTGTAAATACTGCAGGTGGTGGAAAAGTAATTGTTAACGCAGGGATTTATAGAGTTTTGGAAGTTAATTTACGGTCTAATGTGCATCTTGAAGTTAATTCTGGTGTTACGTTTTTACCATTTAATCCTTCAGCTTCGGCAAATAATGCTTTGTTTAATGCAGATTTAAATACCGGAATAAATAATTTTAGTCTTATTGGTATTGGAGGTAATTTTACTATAGATTTTACAGCATTAGCAGCTACCATCAGGATAAGAGCTATTTCTTTCAAATATTGTAGCAATTTTAAAGTCTCTAACTTTAATATAATAGATAATTATACTGAGTTTTCTTCATTAGCTTTTGGTAGTAATTACACGACCACATCTACAGCATCAGGCACAAGAATTAATAATATTAGAGGTATTCCTAATGGAGGAATTATCGAAAATATATCTATGACCAATGGACATTATGGCTTTGGATTAGTACAAACACAAGGTGGTAAAAATTTGTTGTTTAGAAATTTGTCAACGGTTGGTGGTGCTACACTCAGACTAGAAACAGGATTCAACTTATTACAATACACAGAGCTTTATAATTTTAATGATATAAAATTAGATAATATTTGGGCTAGAAATATCGCATGTACCAATGGACAAAGTGCTTTGCAATTGTCTCCACACACCTTAAGTCAAGGATATTTTAATGCTGAAAATATTACTGCAACTAGCTGCGAAATGGCTGTAGTTTGGGCTGCAGGGTTTGCTACAAATACACAAGAGACAGATGGTTTAATACCAGGTTCTTTTGATGAGACTTCTAAAATTAGAAATGTAACCGCAACTTTTGGACAAAATGCTCAAATGAGAGATTCTAGATTGCGTTATATTCCTTGTCAGTTAAGAGTGGAAAGATCTGGAGGTATTGGTGTAGCATCAGCCTTAAACACAGATGGAGAAAGCAGAACTGCGCCTTCTCCGGGAGCAGTACTTAGCGAAGAGGACAGGCCAGGATATTATACATTAGATTTTCCAGATACAGAAGTTACTGCAATTGGGTACAATATTGCAGCACATTACTTGCCTACAAATGCTATTTTTAAAAGCAGTGTTGATGATTATGAGGTTTGTAATGAATCTGTAAACGGAGTAAACTTTTTTATACCTAATGGCTATCAAAACACACCTAATCCTAGAAATCCATTAGAAAATGGAACACTATCAGTTACTAATCTTGCATTAGAAAGTATCGTTATTTATCCAAACCCAACAACTAATATTTTAAACATTATACTACCAAATAATATGGAAGGTGGAGCTGTTCAGTGGTATAATATTCTAGGAAAACGGGTTGGTAGTTACCAATTGCAATCACAAAATAAAATAGACGTTTCGCATTTAAGTAATGGAGTCTATATTTTAAAATTTGGTAAAACTGGTATGGTGAAGAAAGTTGTAATTAATTAATGCTTCAACCATAAAATTTAATTTTAGAACATAAGTTTTTAGTCTATGAAAATATATACAAAACACTTCATTTTTATTATAGCATTAAGTTTAATACTTACAGCATGTGAAAAATCAAAGTCACAAACAAAAGAAGCTATTATAGAAAAGAAGCAACCCAACATTATCTGGCTTATGGCAGAAGATATGAGCACAGATTTAGCTTGCTATGGTTTACCAAATGTAAAAACACCATACTTAGACAAGATGGCTACAGAAGGCATTAGGTTTGATAATGCATTTGTAACCAATCCAATATGTTCGCCAAGTCGATCTGCTATGATAATTGGAACACATCAAGTTAAAACAAATACGCATCATCATAGAAGTAATAGAGAAGTTCCTTTAGATAAACAATTTACTCCATTTACTCAGAAATTACGAGAAGCAGGATACACCACTATTTTGGGTAACCATGCGGTCATGAAAAAAGGACGTAAAATCGACGTTAATTTTAAGCATGAAGCTTTAGGAGAGTGGGATGGAGAATCAAAATTTGGTCTGTTTGATAAGTATGATACTTTTGAAAAAGCAGACGAGCCTTTCTTTGCTCAAATTCAATTAGCTGTAACGCATAGAGGAGATTGGTGGGACCAAGTACGAAGTGAATCTAAACATCCTGTAAATCCTGATACAGTAGAAATGCCACCATATATGGCAGATCATCCTGCTATACGATTAGATTGGGCTAAATACTTAGACCAAATCGAATATATGGATAATGAAGTCGGCATGATTTTTAAAGAACTCGAAGATAAGGGAATGGCAGATAATACAGTTGTCATTTTTATTGGAGATAATGGTCGTTGCAATATTCGTGGTAAAGGCTATTTACACGATCCAGGATTACGTATTCCTTTAATAGTCTATTATCCAGAACAATTTAAAGGTGGAGAAGTTCGAAAAGATGTTGTGAGTGCTACAGATATAACAGCTAGTATTTTAGAATTTGCTAATATTAAAATTCCTGAATACATGACAGGTCAGCCTATGTTCAATGAAAATTTCAATAGAGAATATGTCTATGGAGCAAGAGATTTATGGGATGAAATTCCAGAAGAATCTCGAGGAATAACTTCTGATGAGTGGAAATATATAAGAAACGATAAACCAGAAATTCCTTTCGATGCACACCAAGGATATTTAGAATTTTACAGACCAGCAGTTCATGTTATGCGAACGTTGAAAAAAGAAGGAAAGCTAACTAAAGAACAAGCATTCTTTTTTGAAGATTCTAAACCAGTAGAAGAATTATATAATTTAATAAATGATCCCTTTGAATTAGTGAATCTAGCAGACAACCCTCAATACGAGGGTTTGTTAGCTGATTTAAGAGAAAAAACAATAGGTTTTGACAACCTAATGAAACCAGTAAGCATTATTTATAATCCAAAAAACATGGACCAAACTATTGGTTTGGTTAAATGGATAAAAACAGAGCATCCAGAAATTCAAAAACAAATGGAGGAAGGAGTAGAAGTAGGTTTTAAGAAATGGGGAAAGGAGTATAGAAATTATTTAAAGAATCAAAAATAAAAACTAATTAATATAACGAGCTGCTCAAAATTATATAGTCAAAGAGAATGACTAATAGAGAATAACACGTGATATAAAATAATAAATATAGGCATATGAAATATTTAAAAATAGTACTATTACTAATAGTTGTTGTTATAGTTTTTCAATTTTGTAAAGAAGTTGTTACCAATGAAGAGATAAAAATTAATGAAGATTGGAAATTTAGTAAAGTAGAAGAATCTAAAGATTTAGATAGTAAAATTCATACTGTAGATTTTAACGATTCGGCTTGGGAAACGGTTAGTTTACCACATACAGCTAATATTGAGCCTTTAACAGTAAACGACCAGTGGCAAGGCATATGTTGGTATCGTAAAACTATAACAATACCTAAGAGTGATAACGATAAAAAAGTGTTTTTAGAGCTTGAAGCTGCCATGAATTATTCTAAAATGTACATAAACGGAATAGAAGTAAATGAGCATCAAGGCGGTTATTTACCAGTTATTGTAGATATTTCAAAATACATAAAAGCTGGTGATAAAAATATAATTGCTGTACGTTTAGATAATACCGATAACTTAGTCACTGGGCCAAAACCATTAAATCGATTAGATTTTAATATGTATGGAGGTTTGTATAGAAAAGCCAATTTATTTACAAAAGAAAAAATCTATATTTCACATCCTGTGCTAGCCAATAAAGTTGCAGGTGGAGGTGTTTTTATTACCTATCCAAAAGTATCTAAAGCTGAATCTGTAGTTCATGTAAAAACACATTTAGTTAATGAATATAAAGATTCAAAATCTATTGAACTAGTTCAAACAGTTTTAAGAAACGGAAAAGTAGTGGAAGAGATAAAGTCTTCCGATGTGAGAATAGAAGGAGAAAAAGATATAGAATTATCAAAACAAATTACCATTGTAGATGCTAAATTATGGTCACCAAAACTGCCTAATTTATACAGTTTAGAAACCAAAGTACTTCAGGATGGCAAAATTATAGATCAACAAACTACGCGTTTTGGTATTAGAGAATTTACTTTTGATGATAAACATCAATTGTATATCAATGGAGAGAAAACGTTTTTAAGAGGTGTTAATCGTCATCAAGAATATCCATACATAGGCTACGCGCTATCAGACAATGCACAATATAGAGATGCTAAGAAAATAAAAGACGGAGGTTTCGATTATATCAGGTTATCACATTATCCACAGTCTCCAGCGTTTATGGATGCTTGCGATGAATTAGGATTAGTTGTTATAGATGCCATTATGGGTTGGCAATTTTATAATGATACCGAAGATTTTAGAAACTATTGTTATAAATCTGCAACAAACTTAATTAGAAGAGATAGAAATCATCCATCAGTTTTGGCTTGGGAAGTATCCTTAAACGAAACTAAGACAATGCCAGTTTATTTCATGGAAGAATTAAACAACATTACACATGCCGAATATCCAGGTAAGAATGTATATTCTTGTGGTTGGAAGGACGATGTTTACGATATTTATTTAGAAGCACGTCAGCATAGAATATTAAGGCCACATCCTTATAAAGAAAAACCAATTACAGTTTCAGAATATGGTGATTGGGAATACTACTCGAAAAATGCGGGTTTAAATCAAGATAAAATGCCTAAGGATATAAGAACAGAAAAGAGTAGTCGTCAAGCTCGTGGTTTTGGAGAAGAACGTATGATGCGTCAAGCCTACAATGTCCAAGAAGCGCATAACGATAATTTAAGTATGCGAGCGTATTCAGATAGTTATTGGGTAATGTACGATTATAACCGAGGTTACCACGATGATATCGAGCGTTCTGGTTTAATGGACTTATTTAGGTTACCAAAATTCGCCTATTATTTTTATCAAAGCCAGCGTGATATAGATGAATTAAAAGTTGTTGAATTAGCAACCTATTGGAATGATAAATCACCAACAGATATTATGGTGTATTCTAATGCAGATGAGGTAGCGTTGTATTTAAATGATGAATTAGTAGGAAAACAAAAGCCTAATGCTAATAAAAATACAACACATTTAAATCATCCACCTTTTACCTTCAGTCTAAAAACTTTTAAACCTGGAACTTTAAAAGCAGTAGGTTTAGTTGATGGGAAAGCAATAGGAGAAGACGTTGTTATAACGCCTCAAAAAGCAACGAAACTAAAAGTTTGGTTAGACGAAAGTGGTAAAGCTCCAACTGCAGGTCAAAGCGACACCATGTTTCTTTATGTTGCTGCAATTGATGATAACGATACAGTTAATCCAGAATTTTCTGAAACCATTACTTTAAGCATCAATGGTAATGTAAAAGTGATGAATCTTGATGCTGTTAAAGCAGAAGCAGGAATTGCATCAGCAATCTTACAATTAGGAAACACTAAAGAGGTTATTAGTGTATCTGCAAGTTCCGAATCGTTAAAAGGTAACTTAGAGTTTGAAGTAAAATAAGTTTTTTAATGTATTCAATAAATCAAACAATGCCGCGTATGGCTTGGTTTTAAATGTTAATTTACTGTTAAGGACATATAATTTACCCATATATACAAACACTTTATATAATTAACTGAAATTTAACCATTGTAACAAACCAATTTTAAACCTCTATGCAAAAAAATAGTTTCATATTATTTCTATTAGCACTATCCTTCTTAAATTTAGGATGCTTTAGTAAAGCAATGCCAAAAGCAGAAGTTGTTACGTTTGGTTTAGAAATTGCAGAAGATGCAACACCAGCATTAGTATCTAGAATATTAAAGGCTAACGATAATCCTATTTCAGAAATTACATTTGAAAAAGGAACATATCATTTTTATCCAGATAAAGGTTTCGAGAAGTTTAGTTATATCTCAAACCATGGAGATTTAATGATAAATACACCTTTTCCATTATTCAATATGGAAAACTTAACAATAGATGGACAAGGTTCTACTTTTATTTTCCATGGTGTTATCATTCCATTTTTAATTGAAGGTAGTAAAAATATTAGTGTAAAGAATGTGTCGATAGATTGGTTTCAGTCTTTTCATAGTGAAGGTTTAATTGTAGCTAATGATGCGAAAAATAAAACTTTCGATATGCAAATCGATGAGAAATATCCTTATTATATAACAAATGGTGAATTAATTTTTGTTAAAGAATACTATCAGCATACTATCGGACAATCTATTTTATACGATCCAGAAAGAAAGGCAATTGCTTTTAATACCGAAGCTTATACAAGTATTACAACTAAAAAGAAAGCAGATGTAAAACGTAACCTAAAAAATATAAGCTATAAGTATGAATACGATAGACGCGATGTTGGTTATAAAGATATAGGTGTCGAAAATCGTGTAACTGCCGAAGAATTAAAACCAGGCTTAATAAGAATTCACGGTCATACTAAAAAAATGCCACCAGTTGGTTTTGTCTTATCCATGAAAGGAGAACAAGGTTTAAATAGAGTAGCACCAGCATTTAGAGTAACACATACAAATGGTTTTAATGCCTTGAATGTAAATGTACATCATGCTGGAGGCATGGGAATTATAGCAGAAAACTCTTCAGATTTAATACTGGATAATTTTAATGTAACACCTTCTCAAGGACGCATGGTTTCTACCACTGCAGATGCTACACATTTTGTAGGTTGTAGTGGTAAAGTGATATTAAAAAATTGCACGTTCGAAAATCAACTAGACGATGCATCAAATATTCATGGCACGTATCAAAAAATTGTAGATGTTTTAGACGATTATAGAGTAGGAGTAAGAATGGGACATCATCAACAAAAGGCATTTGTTATTGGTCAACCAAATGATAATTTAGGTTTTGTAAGATTGAGTAATTCATTTTTCGCCTATCAAAAATCAACTATCAAAAGCATTGAATACATTAATAATAGATATCAAATTATTACATTAAATGAAAAATTGCCAGAAGATGTAAAACCAGGAGATTTAGTAGAAAATCTTGATGGTTATCCAGATTTATTAGTTCAAAATTGTAAAATAAGAAATAATAGAGCTAGAGGTTTGTTAATTTCTAATCCTGTAAATACGGTTATAGAAAACAATTTTTTTAGTACAGAAATGGAAGCCCTTTTAATACCTGTAGAAAGTGGTCATTGGTACGAATCTGGAAATGCAGCAAATGTTGTTATTAAAGGAAATACATTTCAAGACTGTCAACATGGAGGTAAAAATAGAGGTGTTATTCGTTTTGATACAGATGATGATAACAAAAATATAGCCTTTAAAAATATTGAAATTACTAACAATACTTTCAACCAATTCGATAATTTAATTTTAGAAGTAACCAATGTAGATGGATTAGTTTTTAAAGGAAACACGATTACTAATTCTGGTACATTTCCTCAGCTTCATCCCAATAATCCAGCAATAAGAGTTGAAGCATCAAAGAATATTACATTAGAAAATAACACGTATCAAGGAAAAGCAAAAGAAATCCTAGAGACAGACGAATCTTTAACTAGCTTAAACTTTAAATAGAATATATCAATCAAAACCAACCATATGAAAAGCAAAATATTAATCAAAAAACTAAATTTTATGAGATCTATTTCTCTACTACTGTTGATGACCTTAGGTGTGTCATTTTTTGGGTATGCTCAAGTAAGTGGTAAAATTACAGACGCATCAGATGGGATGCCTATTCCTGGTGTAACTGTAATTGTACAAGGTACAAATGTTGGGACTTCATCAAATTTTGATGGAGATTACACCATTGAAGCAAAAACAGGTGATGTTCTAAATTTTACATTTATCGGCTTAAAGTCACAAACTTTAATAGTAAGCTCTGCAACTGCTAATATTTCTATGGAAGAAGATGCAGAAAGCCTAGACGAAGTTATTGTAGTAGGATATGGATCGGTTAAAAAGAAAGAAGTTACTGGTGCTGTTAACAGAGTGAAAGCTAAAGATATTGAGCAATTTGTAACCTCAGATATAGCATCAAGATTACAAGGGCAAATTGCTGGTGTAAGTGTATCTGCTAGCTCTGGAGAACCTGGTGAAGCTTCAAATATTCAAATACGTGGTATTACTTCTTTAAGTGGAAGTAATACACCATTGTTTGTTGTTAATGGAATACCACAAATTGGAGATCCAGGATTATCGGCTAACGAAATAGAAACTATAGATGTACTTAAAGATGCAGCATCTACAGCTGTTTATGGGTCAAGAGGAGCAGCAGGTGTAATATTAATAACAACAAAGACTGGTAGAGATGGCGTAATGAGTGTGGATTTTGATTATACTGTGGGACAACAATTTCTTGGCGTTGGTACACCATTAATGAACACAGCAGATCAATTATTTTATGAGATTAATACAGCTAACTATTTTGGAGGTATTGATCCAGCGACAGTTAATAACCCAGAGTGGTTAGGTAACGATAATAATTTTGAGGATTATGTTTTAGTCGATGCTGCCGAAGTAAAAACGTATAATTTAAATTTATCTGGAGGTACAGAGAAATTCTCTTATAATGCTTCAGGAAGCTTGTATGATCAAGATGGTTCATTAGTCAATTCAAATTTTAAACGCTACAATGGACGTATTTCAGCACAGTACAATACTGATAAATGGAAAATTAATGGAAGTATAGCTACTACCAACGAAAATAGAAGAAGAGCAAGTGAAGGACTTATAGTAACTGCTAGTAGATACAGACCTTATTTTCCTGAAATTAATCCAGATGCCGATGTTGCAGTTGTAAATAGCTCTGGAGGAACTAGAACACCAGCAATAGCGTTAGGGCAAGCGCTTAAAAGAAAAGATGATAGTAATAGAGATAGAACGAATGTTAGTTTAGGAATTAGACGTAAACTAGTGGAGAATTTAGATTTTATAACCAATGTTGGTTCCTCAATTACAAATGATAGTAGAAGTATTTTTCGTCCAAAATTTGATTTATTTAATATTGATGATGGTACAACCGAATCAGATCCTACTTTAAATGGAGTAACAGAAACGGCAACAAGAACTACAAAGTTTAGTTGGGATGCTGGTCTAGATTTTAAGAAAGAATTTGGGAAGCACAGTGTTTCGGCTCAAGCAGTAGTTACATTAGAAGAAGATAATAATAAAACGTTTTTTGCTTCTATAAACGGTGTCTCAAATAATGCAATTACCGTTTTAAATGGTGGTACTTTGAATGAGAATGTAGGAAGTGGGTTTGATTATACAACTAAAAGAGTTGGTACTTTAGGAAGGATACAATACAATTACGATGGTAAATATATTATATCTGCATTAGCGAGACGTGATGGTTCATCAAGATTTGGTAGAGACTTTAGATGGGGAACATTCCCATCTGTAGCTGCTGCATGGAATGTATCTAGCGAACCATTTTGGGAGCCTTTAAAGAAAGTGGTTAATAAATTTAAATTACGTTTAAGTCACGGTCAAGTAGGTAACGATAGTTTTAGTGATTATGAGTTTGCAAGTACTATTGCACCATTTGCAGATTATATTTTTAGTGAAAATGATAGTTCTGTAGACTTTGGTTCTTCAATACGTTCTTATGCTAATAGAGATGTTAAATGGGAAACTTCAATATCCAATAATATAGGAGTTGATATTTCATTATTTAGAAATAAGGTGACCTTAACTGCAGATTACTATATAACTAAAAAAGAAGACATGTTATTTCCAGTAACACTTCCAGGTTCTTCAGGAGCGCTTTATGATCCAAGTCTAATATTAAATGTTGGTAATATGACTAACAAAGGTTTAGAGTTAGCAGCTAATTATAGAGCATCAATAGGAAAAAGTAAGTTTAGAATAGGTGCAACTTTTACTACTAACGATAATGAAATAACTAAAGTAGCTGGTGATGGTATAATTTATAATAGTAATTCATCATTAATTAGTGGTGATAGCGATTTATATGCAACAACTGTTATTGCGGAAGGTTATGAAGCAGGTGCATTTTTCTTACATGAAACATCTGGGACAATTAAAAATATAGCAGAAAGAGATCTCTATAGACAATTTCCTTCAAGAGCCAATGCAGAAGTTGGAGATTTAAGATATGTAGATTCTAATGGCGATGGAAATATAACAGCAGAAGATAGAACATACCATGGTAGTGGATTAGCAGATTTTGAATATGGAATTAATTTTAATTGGGATATTGGTAGATTCGATTTTTCAATGAATTGGTTTGGTACATCAGGAGCCGAGATTTTAAATGGTAATAAAGCAGCTATGTACGGTTGGCAACGTCATCAAGACCTAGTAAATCAATGGACACCAGATAATCCTACGTCTAATATTCCTTCGTTTCAAGGTCGAGGTAGAGAACATCCAAACTATGCAGGAACTACAGATTACTGGTTAGAAGATGGAGACTATTTAAGATTGAAACAAGTAACTTTAGGTTACTCTCTTCCTGAAGAAGCATGCGATAAAATAGGATTGACTAAATTAAAAGTCTATTTAAGCGGGCAAAACCCAATTACTATTACTGGTTACGATGGTTATGATCCAGAAGTAGGTGGTAACAACGTAGCAAGAAGAGGTATCGATCAATCAAGATATCCAATTTCGTCAACTTATAGTTTAGGAGTTAAACTTTCTTTTTAATCAAAAAAACTTAGAAAAATGAAAACATATTTAATAAAAATAGTAGCATTTGTTTTTTGCCTAGCAATAGTACAATCATGCGAAGATTATCTTGAAGAGACGAACCCAAATGAAATTTCGGCAGACACCTTTTTTCAAAATTTAGACGAGTCAGAAACAGTATTAACTTCAGTTTATGGAGCCATGTTAAATACTTGGATTGTATCTGCTAGAGAAGAATCTTGGCGATCAGATATGGCCTTTCCAGGGATTAGATCTGGAAATATTAGAGCTGATGCATTAAATATTTATGAGCACGTTATTAATGAAGATAATGATTTTATAAATCAACGTTGGGATGCGTTGTATCAAGTAATATGGAGAGCCAATCAAGTTATGGATGGTTTAAATAGTATGGGTGAAGATTTACAAGCAGCAGACCGTTGGACAGAACAAATGGCTCAAGCTCGATTTTTTAGAGGCTTAGCTCACTTTTATTTACATGCATTATATAATGAAGGAAGTATAGTAATAAGAGACGTTATACCAGCAACACAAGCAGATTTTTCTAAACCATTAAGTACTTCAGAAGAAGTAATGACATTTTTTAGAGACGATTTAGTATTTGCTTACCAAAATTTACCAAACACATTTCCTCAGAAAACAAGAGTAACAGCAGGTACAGCAGCTACTATTTTGGGAACAAGTTATTTATATTCAGCATCTCAAAACCCAGCAGATTATCAAATAGCAAAAACGTATTTCGATGATGTAATTAATGGGCCTTATGGTTATGCTTTAGTTCAAGACGCTAGTCTTATGTTTACAGAAGCTGGAGATTTTAATTCTGAATCTATTTTAGAAATTAATTATACTGTAGATCAGCAATTGGAAGAATCGCAGTTTGATGAAGAAAGTTTTAATATGAGAAATGGTAGATTCTCTGCGCCACAAGATGCAGGAGGTTCTAGTTTTAATCAACAATTTACAGCAGCGGCATGGTTGATTCATGCTTATGCTAACGAGCCATTAAACATGTCTGATCCAAGAAATACAGTAATTGATAGAGAAACATCTTTACCAAGAGCTAGAGGTGTATCACTTAGATCTTCTGCAATGATAGCAGTCGTTAACGATCAAGACACAGAGTACTACCTACAACCATCTGCAGCTATAGCGCAAAATTTTGGTAGCTCGCAAAGAAAATATGGTTATTTTAAAAAATATACTAATCATGATATTGCAGCTAACGAAAATGATACAGGAGAAACAAGTTGGAAGTCTGGTAAAAATGTAATCATGAATCGTTTAGCAGATGTCTATTTAATGTACGCAGAAGCTGTACTAAAAGGAGACAATAATATAAGTGGAGCAATCGATCTAATAAACCCTATTCGCCAACGTTGGGGATTACAATTACTAGATGCTAATGTAAGTTTAGCAGATGGTACACCATACACAGAAGATTCTCTTATGGATCATTTAATGTATGTAGAGCGTCCATTAGAATTATCTGTAGAAGGTGTTTCAACTAGAATTGTAGATTTAAGACGTTGGAACGTTGCTAGTGATAGATTTAACAATTTATCTACACAATCGTTTTACGTAATAGGTTATGATTATTATGACGACGAAACATCTAGTACATTATCAAGAAGTAGTTCTTTAGTACAAGCAGGTGTGAGTCCAGATTCAACAGAAGATCCACAATTGGTACAAGAATATACAGGAGCTGCACAGTTTTATACTAATGGATATTTTCCAATACCAACAAGTGAAACATTAAGTAACAATTCAGTTTCAAACTAATTTTAAAAAGAAGAAAGATGAAAAAAATATTTATTATTTCGGCATTGATACTGGCGTTTATAGTTAGTTGTGAAAAGGATGATTATGAAGCACCTTATGGCGATTTTTCAAGTCTATTATGGACTACAACTCAAGGTTTTGAAGAATCTGATTACGTTTCAGCTTTAAACGATTATGTGGGATTTAGGGATGTGTCTAAAAATGCATTAACGCATAGTTGGCATATACCATCAGGTACAAATTTATTAAATGGAGATTTTGATGCAGAGCAAGATACAATTTATACAGATTTTATATCTTCTGCAGGACCATTAGCATCTAGTCAAAATCATATTAATGTTATTTTTAGACAACCAGGAGTTAAAGAAATAGAGCTAAGAAACACCTTTAGAGATTCTGTTGCAGAATCTGTTTTTAGTGATGGTGTATGGAAAGTAAATAAAGTGTTTACAGTAACGGTTTTCGACGACATTAAACCTATGTTTAAAGTTATGAAAGGTACAGATGAAATACTTTCAATAAGTGAAGCAGATATGCCTAGTGAAGCTAATGCTGCGTCATGGCCAAGCATAACGTTAGAAGCTGGAGAACAATTGACTTATATAGATTTAACAATAACAGGAGATCCTGATGCTAGAACTTGGAACTTTAATGGAGGATCTATGGATACTAGTGGTGGAGAGTCTGTAAACTTATCATACAATGGATTAGGTAACTATACTGCAGGTAGCATAACTTCAAAAAGAACAGATAACGCTAAACCAGATGGTGAAGCTACTAAATTAATTCCTCTTAAAATAGAAGTTATACCATCTACACAACCTTTTGTATTAAATACAGATATAACAGAATCATCAATAGAAGTTCTTTCTTTCAAAGTCACAGGAGAAATTGCAACATTGTCAAGTGAAGAAGGTAATTTTGTAGTAAATGTTATAAATACTGAAACAGGTTTTAATCAAAACATTCCTGTTCAATCTGCAACAGTTAATAATGATGATGCTACGCAAATCGATTTAGTGTTATCAGAACCAATATTCAATTCTGATGAAATCACTGTTACTTACACAGCTGGAAATATAGTGTCTGTAGATTCAAGGGTTTTAGAAAGTTTTGGACCAGAAATGGTAGAGATGCTGGTTGAAGGTGTTTTGAACCCTGAAACTTTAGGCTATGAAGTTCCATGGAATACTGAAGGTAATCAATTTACTAAGGCAAATACAGAAGGATATCTTGCTGTTCATAATGCAGATAATGCTGCAGGACCAGTATATTATTTTAGAGATGAATCTATGGCTTTTGATGGTAATAGCTCTATGAAGTTTGAAACACCAGATACAGGTATTCCTAATAATGCTAGATTAAGAGCTTTCAGTTTTGTGGATTTAAACGGAGTTGCATTGGGTGATGGTATTACTGAAGTAACCTACATGCCAACAGTATGGGTGTTTATGGAAGTTGGTAATACTATGACAAATATCCAGTATAATTTACAAGGTGGTCCTGTTCTTAATTTTGACCTTAGTACAACTCCTAGAGGAGAATGGGTTAGAGTAGAGCTTCCATTAGAAACGACTACAGGTATAGATTCTGGTAGGATAGATCTTAACATAAGAAATGCTAGTCAAAATGATACTCAAGTTCAAAAAATGTGGATAGATAAGTTCGATTTCTTAATTATAGAGCCAAGATTATAATTTTGTGTATTAAAAAAACAGATGTAAAAGGACGGAATACCATGTCTTTTTTATATTAACGTCAATAAAGGTGTTGGAATATGACAATAAGAAATAATATTTTTAAGATAGTATTAGTAGTTTCAGTAGTGTTATTTAATAACTGTAAATCTGATAAAAACAAAGAAGAAGTAAAGCAGGTTGAAAAAGTAAGCGCTATTAATAAACCAAACATTATAGTCATCTATTTAGACGATTTAGGTTATGGAGATTTAAGCGCTTATGGCGCTACAGAATTACAAACTCCAAACATAGATGCTATAGCTTCTGGAGGTGTAAAATTTACTAATGGTTATGCATCCTCAGCAACATGTACGCCAAGTAGATATGCAATACTTACTGGTATGTATCCTTGGAGAAATAAGAAAGCAAAAATCCTTCCAGGAACCGCTCCTTTGTTAATTAGTACAGAGCAACAAACAGTACCAAAAATGTTAAAAAGTCAAGGTTATGATACTGCAATTGTTGGTAAATGGCATTTAGGTTTAGGAACCGGAGTTGTAAATTGGAACGCGCGTGTTTCTCCAGGACCTAATGAGGTTGGTTTTGATGAATCTTACATTTTAGCAGCAACACAAGATCGTGTACCAACAGTTTATATAGATAATGGAAATGTAGTTGGTTTAGATAAAAACGACCCTATTTCTGTGAGTTACAAAGAGAACTTTGAAGGAGAGCCAACTGCGGTTTCTAATCCTGAAATGGTAGATATGAAATGGCATCATGGCCATAATAACAGTATTGTAAACGGTATTGGTCGTATTGGTTATATGAAAGGTGGAGAAGCTGCTAAATGGACAGATACAGATATGGCAGACCATTTTTTAGTAAAGGCTCAAGATTACGTAAAAACACATAAGGATAAACCATTTTTTCTATACTATGCAATGCAACAACCACACGTACCAAGAACACCACATCCTAGATTTGCTGGTAAATCGGGATTAGGACCAAGAGGTGATGTGATTTTAGAAGCAGATTGGTGTATTGGTGAATTTATGAAAACCTTAAAAGATGAAGGCCTTTTAGAAAATACATTAATTGTCTTTTCTAGCGATAATGGACCAGTACTTAACGACGGTTATTATGATGATGCAGTAGAAAAAACAGGAAAGCACGATCCTAGTGGTGGATTAAGAGGAGGTAAGTATAGTATTTTTGAAGCAGGTACGCGTGTACCATTTATAACGTATTGGAAAGGGAAAATTAATCCAGGTGTTTCTGACGCTGTTGTTTGTCAGATGGATTTATTAGCTTCTTTAGCTAAGTTAGTTGGTACAGAAGATACAACAACAGATAGTAAAGATTTTCTAAGTGTTTTAATGGGAGAATCTAAAATAGGAAGAGAAAACCTAATTATTGAAGCCACAGGAAAAACAGCATTACGTCATGGAGATTGGTTAATGATTCCGCCTTATAAAGGCAAGAATTTTAGAGAAAAAGTTGGGATAGAAGTGGGTAATTTACCAGAATTTCAATTATATAATTTAAAAGAAGATGCAGGCCAACAAAATAATTTAGCAAAATCAAATCCTGAAAAATTAGAAGAATTACTTCAAATATTTGAATCCTTAAGAGGTGAAGGATATGATAGAAATGTAAAGGAAGTTATCTTTAGATAAAAACAAAAAAAACACTCAATTCTACTTATAGAATTGAGTGTTTTTAATTAAAAGAATTTTAAGCTATTGCTATAAAAGTAAAAGAGCTATTATTTTTGAGATAGCATGTCTACTGTAGCCACAGTTCTAAAACCAATATGGTCCGATCCAGAATCTGGACTCATTCCCATTTTTGACGAAATTCTAAAACTTGCACAATAAGAAGCATTACATAAAAAAGAACCGCCTTTAATAACATACTCAGTAACAAAAGGATTAGTTGCTGTATATGTTTTTGAAGCTCCTTTAGGATTATCTAAAATTTCATTATCTGTTAAGGTTTTATAATAATTAGTATTGAAAAAATCACTAGTTATTTCCCAAACATTTCCAGACATATCATATAAACCAATCGAATTAGGATCATAAGATTTTACTGGAGATATATATTTAAATCCGTCAATAGGATTATTTATAGTTGGAAATGTACCTTGCCAAGTGTTTGCATTTTTATTTAATAACTGTGGATCGTCTCCCCAAGTAAAAATAGCATCTGTATTTTTTCCTTGTGCCGCAGACTCCCATTCAGCTTCTGTTGGTAGACGTCTATTTGCCCATTTGCAATACGTTAGTGCATCTTCGTAGGCTACATGGACTACTGGGTAATTATCTTGTCCTTTTATAGAAGAATCAGGACCTTGCGGGTGTTTCCAATTGGCTCCAATTTTCCATGTCCACCATTGCCCATAGTTTTGCATGTTTACTACAGCATTTACATCTTTATTAAAAATAAGACTACCAGGTTGTAGTATAGAATCATGTGGTTTTGGAGTGTTTTCTGGTAATTGTGTTTTCATTTCCTCCCAATCAATTTCACGCTCTGCAACAGTTAGATAGTTTGTAGCATCAACAAAAGCTTTAAATTGTTTGTTGGTTACTTCCGTAACATCAATAAAAAAACCATCAACTTTTACATTATGAGATGGTTTTTCTCTTGGCATTGCATATTGATCGGAATCTTTACCTCCTTGCAAAAATATTTTTTCTTGCACCCATAACATTCCCTCAGGAGTTTTAACTGTAGCTTCCGTAGGAGCAGCATCTTTAGTTGTTGTAACTATTACTTTCTCTTTTTTAATGGTTTTAGTGTCTTCTTTGCAGCCTATTAATAATAGAATGAAAATAAATAAGAAAGGGTTTAATGCTTTTTTCAATGTTTATGTTTTTGTATTATAATAAATCTTTTAATCTATTAGCAGCTTGTTCTGCCGTTATATCTCTTTGAGGTGAACCAAACATTTCGTAACCTACCATAAATTTCTTTACAGTTGCGCTTCTTAATAAAGGTGGATAAAAACTCATATGCCAATGCCAATGGTTGTTTGCTTCTCCATTTGTTGGAGATTGGTGTATACCACTAGAATATGGAAAAGAACATTCAAATAATTTATCGTAAGCTACTGTAATTTTAGAAATGGCATCAGCAAAAGCCAAACTTTCTTCATTAGATAGTTCTGCAATATTCCTTTTTTGTGTTTTTGGAACAATCATAGTTTCAAAAGGCCATACAGCCCAAAAAGGTGTTAATACTACAAAATGGTCGTTTTGATAAATAATACGCTCGTTAGCTTCTAATTCTTGTTTTAAATAATCGCCTAATAAACTGCTGTTATTTTTACTAAAATATGCTTTTTGGTGTTGGTCTTTTTTATCAACTTCATTTGGTAATGTAGACTGACTCCATATTTGACCATGTGGATGTGGATTACTACACCCCATTACAGATCCTTTATTTTCAAAAATCTGAACATAGTTAATCATGTCGTTAGACCCTAACTCGGTATATTCTTTTTGCCAAGTTTTTACAACTTTATCAATGTCTTTAACTTCCATATCTGCTAAACTCTTAGAGTGATCTGGACTAAAACAGATAACTTTACAGATACCTTGCTCACTTTCAGCTCTAAATAAACCTTCGTTTACAGCAAATTTTGGAGAGGTTGTTTGTAAGGCAGCAAAATCGTTAGTAAAGACAAAGACGTCTTCATATTTTGGGTTTTCTTCTCCATTAATTCTAGTATTTCCTGCGCATAAGTAGCAACTTGGATCGTGTGCTGGACGTTTTTCGTTGGACACATCTTCATTTTGTCCTTGCCACGGTCTTTTAGCTCTATGTGGTGAAACTAAAACCCATTCTCCCGTAAGTATATTAAATCGCTTATGCGAATAGTCTTGCAAATTTGTATCCATCTTAGTTGTTTTCTTTTTTAACAATTTGTGTTCCTCTTGATAGTTTTACACTGTAAACGGAACAATCATATTCGAATGTTGCTCTAAATCTTTTAGAGACCTCTTTTTTAAATTTTTTGAACTCGTCTTTTTTCACCAAGTTAATAGTACAGCCACCAAAACCGCCACCCATCATTCTAGCACCAAGAACATTAGTGTTTTCTTTGGCTCTGTCCACAAGGAAATCTAATTCTTTACAGCTTACTTTGTAGTTTGTACTTAAACCTTCATGAGATTGATATAATAAATTTCCTAAAGCTTCTATATCATCTTTTTTTATTGCTTCAGAAAACTGTTTTACACGATTATTTTCATTAATCACGTACAATGCTTTTTGATAGTCTTCCTCTGAAATATCTGTTTTAATTCTATCTAAATCTTCTTTCGAAGCATCTCTTAAGGCATCAAGATGTAATAATTCAGAAACTCTTTCACAGACTTTGCGTCTATCATTATAGGCACTTTCAGATAAATCGTGCTTAACATTACTATTAATAAGCATTAATTTATAATCTTTAAAATCTATTTTAAAAGGTTCAGATTCTACTGTTCTGCAATCTAATAGCAATGCACTTTTTTTAATACCAAACATACTTGCGTATTGGTCCATGATGCCACATTTTACGCCAGCAAAATTGTGTTCGGCTTTTTGGGATACTAATATCATTTGGTGTTTAGTTAAGCCTAAATCAAACAAATCATTCAATCCATATACAAAACTATTTTCTAAGGCAGCAGAGGATGACATACCGGCTCCTCCAGGAATATTACCTGCAAAAACGCTATCAAAGTTTCCAATTTGTTTGCCTAGCATTTGTAATTCAGCAACAACACCAATAACATAATTTCTCCAACCTCCATCTACTAAAGGTTTAATTTTTGAAGTATCAAATGCGTAAATTTCTTCTTTATTTAATGCATAAACGCTACTAACATTAGATGTGCTTTTGCTTATTGCAAGTGCTATACCTTTATTAATTGCAGCAGGAAATGCGAAGCCATCATTATAATCTGTATGTTCTCCAATAAGATTAATTCTACCTGGTGAAAATACAATAAGAGGTTTTGTTCTAAAGTGCTCTTTAAAACTCTGCTTTACTTCTTTAACTAATTTCTTATTCATTATTTCGCAAAATATATATAGATTCCTAAAACAACTGTACAAATAACAATGGCCATTGGTTTTAAAAACTTCCAAGGTGTAATATCAACTTCTTCTGAATACTCTAATATAAATTCTTCTTTTCTAGGTGAAATTTTACCAATTATTAGCATTATTATAATATTCAATACAAATAAAATTGCCATAATATGAAGGAAATGTGGGTACGTATTTCCCGTTACTATTTCAACGCCATCAACCATTTCTACAACATTAAAGGTAGGTTTTATTAAGAACTGACTAATAGAATAAAGAATAACACCAGAAAATAAACCAACTTTCGCAGCTATAGCAGGTACAAATTTTGTAGTGTAACCAACAACAACTATTGTTAAAATTGGAATAGAGTAAGTACCATTAATTTCTTGCAAGTATTCAAAAACACTTCCAGCATTTGCAATAAAAGGCGCTACCATCATAGCTAATATGGCTAGAAAAATGCCAAAAGTTTTACCTGCCTTTACTATTTGTTTTTCTGTAGCTTCTTTATTTATATATTCATTATAAATATCGATACCAAATAACGTCACACAACTGTTTAATGCAGAGTTAAAAGAACTTAAAATGGCTCCAAATAAAACAGCAGCAAAAAAACCAACTAATGGTTTAGGTAACACTTCTGCTACTAAAGCAGCGTATGCTAAATCCGGTTTTTCTAAGCTTCCGTTAAAAATATAAAAAGCAATAACGCCGGGTAGTACTAAAATTAAAGGACCTAATATTTTTAAAAAAGCACCATACACTAGTCCTTTTTGTCCTTCGGCTAAATTTTTAGCACCAAGAGCACGTTGTATAATTGCTTGATTAGTTCCCCAATAAAATAAATTTACTAATAACATACCAGTAAATAGGGTACTTAATGGGACATAAGAATCTTCCGATCCAGTAGAATCGAATTTTTCTGGATGCGCACTGACCAAAGTATCTATACCAAGAAACATATCGCCATCTCCAATATAACACAATCCAAAATATGGAATCATTAAACCACCAATAATTAAACCTACTGCGTTAATGGAGTCTGAAATTGCAACTGCTTTTAATCCTCCAAAAACAGCATAAATAGATCCTATTACACCAATAGCAATAACTGTTAACCACAACGATGCACCTTTGGATATACCAAATACTTCAGGGATATCAAACATTGTATTTATTGCCAATGCTCCTGTATATAAAACTACAGGTAAAAAGATGGTAACATAACCAGATAAGAAAAGCCCAGAAACAATTGCTTTTGTAGTTTTATCATATCTGCTTGCAAGAAACTGTGGTATTGTTGTAATTCCTCCTTTTAGATAACGTGGTAACAAGAACATAGCTATAATTACCATTGTAATTGCGGCTATGGTTTCCCATGCCATTACTAATATTCCTTGTTCATATGCCTGACCGTTTAAACCTATAATTTGCTCTGTAGATAAATTAGTTAATAGTAACGAGCCTGCTATTACTATACCTGTTAGGCTTCGTCCTCCTAAAAAATAACCATCAGAGGAGCTTTCGTCTGTATTTCTAGTTTTTAGATAAGATATTACGGCTACAAGAACAGTAAATCCAAAAAATGTTAAGAATTGCATAATTTGTTAGTTTAGTTAGTATTATGTTTTATTTTTTTGTGGGATCAATAATTAAGTTCCATTCAACTTTATATTTGTTTTTTGGTTCGAGTATCTGTAATCCTATTTTATTATTAAAATTATCAGCAGCACCAGTCATAGGTTCTATAGCAATAACATTAGTATCTTCCGGTGTGTAAACTTGTAAAAAGGTGTCTTTTGAAGACGTTTTTATTTTAAAACTGTATTCCGGTGTAATAAGCTCAACTTTATTAGATTCAAGAGGATAGCCATCATCTAATTTTGTGTTTTTAAGATTATAAGGTAGGCTAAAATCTAAATCTTTAGTACCAGTAATAATTTGTTGTTCATCAAAAGTATATTTCAGTTTACTTTTAAAATTGATACTACTTTTAGCTAAGTCTGAACTCAAAAAATATGGATGCCAACCTAAAGCAAAAGGGAACGCTTTTTCGTCTTCATTTATAATTTTCACTATTAAATCAAGCCCGTTTTTATTTAAAGTATAAGTTAATTGTAAGTTGAATTTATAGGGAAATCCTTCATTTAATCCTTTGTTTTTATATTGTATGGTAATTGAGGCATGGTTAGGAGTTATTTCTTTTTTTATAGAACTAAAAGTTTTATTGAAAACCAAACCGTGTAATGCATTATTTTTATCTACTTCGTTACACTCTAATTGATAGTTTTTATTATTAAAACTATACTTGCCATCCTTAATGCGATTTGCAAATGGAAATAGGATAGAAGAGGCGTAATTATTTTTATAAGATGAAGGTTTATAGTCTGCAAGCAATTTAATATTATTAAATAAAAATGTACTTAAACGTCCACCTTGGGTAAGGCAAATACTTGCTTTTGAAGCATTGTCTGGGCTGGTAAGCTCTATAAAACTTAAATTATTGTTTTCTATGTGCGTTATTGTGTACAAATTTTTATAGAGATTTTCTTAAGATTAAACTATTTGGATTTTCGACTTGCGCAAATTCATTTTTTAAAATCATTTCTGCCAAACGTTGACCCATAAGGTTAAAGTTGGTCGAAATTGTTGTAATACCACCTTCTACTATTTCTTTTAAAAGCGTATCATTATAAGATATTATACCAATATCTTTTGCTAAAATTAATTGCTTTTCTTTAATGCTTTTAATTATTCTAATTAAGTTTTTATCATCTAAAATGATGTATAATTCTTTGTCAGATAATACTCTATCATTTAAAGTATCTATAATCTCATTTTTAATATTATGGTGAGTACAAAATAGATTAAAACCATCTAAAAGCCCTTTTGGTTGGCGAGAGGCACTATACAATAGAATTACCTTTTTATATTTTTTTATTTTATCTAAACCAGATTCAAGTCCTTGGTAAATATCTTTCTTGAAATTTTGATGTATTGAAGGATATTTTAATAATTCCTTGTGTGTTTGGTCTAAAATATAAACTTTATCTTTTGGAAGCCTATCTATAATGTTTTCTGTTTCTTTAAGATTTGCAGGCATAATTATATAATGACTATAATCTCCAACATTATCATTAATAAGTTTATTAAACACATCATAATTAAAATGGTGAAAGAAAATATCAACTTGAACATTTTTTCCCATACCAGTTAGGAAAGCATTGTATAGATCTTCTTTAAAAGAATTAAACTCATCAAACAATAAAAATACTTTCTGATTTATGTCTATATCTACACTATTTACATAATAGCCTTTACCTACTATAGACTGTATTATTCCTCGTGTTTTTAACTCGTTAAAAGCTGTAAGCACGGTGTCTCTTGATAGAGAGTGTTGGTTTTTAATGCTATTTAAAGAAGGTAGTTTATCGCCTTTTTTTATGGTACCATTTATTATAGCATCTTCTATAGAAGCTACAATTTGTTTGTACTTAGGTATACCCGACTTTTCTTTAATTGTTACAATTCCCATTAGTCAAATATATAAATATTTTTTCAATAAACAAACTGGTAGGTACTAGTACGTTTATTTCAATAAAAATTATTAATTTAGCAATCTATAGAGATTATATAATCGATTTATTATGAAAAATAAAATTATTGTAACAGGAGGTTGTGGGTATATTGGTTCTCACACAGCTATTGAATTAATAGAAAGTGGTTTTGAAGTTGTGATTTTTGATGATTTATCAAATTCTACTGAAAAGACAATTTCTAGAATCCATAAAATTACAGGTGTAAAGCCAACCTTTATTAAGGTAGATTTAAAAAATCAAGAAGATACAAGTAAAGCCTTTGAGGCTCATAAAGATACTTTGGGAGTTATACATTTTGCAGCACATAAAGCAGTTGGAGAATCTGTAGAAAAACCATTGATGTATTATAAGAATAATTTATATTCTTTATTAAATGTATTAGAATCTCAGAATAAAAATAATATAAATAATTTTATTTTCTCTTCATCTGCAACAGTATATGGGACACCAAATACATTGCCTATTACAGAAAACAACGAAACACAACGTCCATTTTCACCTTATGGTAATACTAAAAAAATAGCAGAAGAAATTTTAGATGACTTCACTAAATCGAGTCAAGATTTTTCTGCTATATCACTTCGGTATTTTAATCCTATTGGAGCTCATGAATCTGGTGAAATAGGAGAGTTGCCTAATGGGATTCCTAATAACTTGATGCCTTATATTACACAAACCGCAGCCGGAGTTAGAGATAAATTAATGGTTTATGGAAACGATTATCCTACAAAAGATGGTACACCAATTAGAGATTATATTCATGTTGTAGATTTAGCTAAAGCACACGTTTTAGCTGTAAAACGTTTACTTGAAAAAGAGCAAGAAACTGCTCTTGAATATTTTAATTTAGGAACAGGATTAGGATATTCAGTTTTAGATGTAATAAAAACCTTTGAAAAAGTTACAAACTCAAAACTTAATTACGAAATAACAGACAGGCGTGATGGAGATGTACCACAACTATATGCTTCAACGGATTTGGCTAAAGAAAAGTTAGGTTGGTCTGCAGATAGAGCACTTGAAGACATGATTAGCTCTTCATGGACATGGGAACAGAATCTTAGAAATGAAACTAAATAAACTATTATGATGCAATCAAGAACCACACTTTCGGAAATGTCTAAGGCATTAAATTTATCTATTTCTACAGTATCAAAATCTTTATCTGACAGCTCAGAAATTAGTAAACCTACTAAAGATCGAGTTAGAGATTTTGCTAAAAAATGTAATTATATTCCTAATAGTTTTGCAGCTAGTTTTAGAAAAGGTTATACCAATACTATTGGACTTGTAATACCTAATATAATAAATCCATTTTATGCTAATGTTTTATCTGGTATCGAAAAACAATTGGATAAAAACGGTTATAAACTAATTACTTCTATTTCTTACGAATCTTTAGAAAAAGAGTCTAAGAGTCTTAAAAATATGTCTGCTGGTTACATAGATGGTCTTATTATTTGTCCATCTAAAGAAGCTGAGATTAAGAATGATTACAGCCATATAAACTCGTTATTAGATCAAGGTATTCCTGTTGTAACATTCGATAGAATTTGTGAAGGAATAGATTGTGATAGAGTAATTATTGATGATTATAAAACCTCTTATGCTACGACTAAACATTTAATTGAGGTAAAAGGATGTAAGAATATTATAATGGCTTCCCTTATTGATGGCTTGCAGCATGGGAAGTTAAGAGCCAAAGGTTTTAATGATGCTATAAAGGAGCATAATATAAATAGTACTAGTGTAATAGCGGATAGTACTAAGGATTTAAAGAAAAAAATAAAAGCTCTTCTTAAAAACGATATTAGTGTCGATGGTGTATTTGGAGTAACAGAGCAAGCAGTTGTCCAGGCTATGCATGTTATTAGAGACTTAAAACCAAAACCATTAAATAATAAAATTGCTATGGCAGGTTTTTGTAACCAAGATCAAGCTGACTATAACCCATCTTTAATAGTTGTAAATCAGAATGCTGAAGAAATAGGAATCGAGGCTGCGAAATTAGCACTTGAGAGAATAAAGAAAGAAGATAAAAAAACTTTTTTCACTAAGACTATTGCAGCTTGTTTTTTGTAAACAAGAACTACTAATATCTAAATATTTATTCAATTTAATATTAAACAACAAGTTGAAAACATTTTACAACAGGATAAGTGTAAGGAAATTTTCAATAAAACCTAAAAAATGGTTTAATATTCCATAATAAAGTTTCGGTCTGGTGCCTTAAACTTTAGTTTTTCTATTTAAATCTTGTATTAGATTGCCTGCTAATTTTTATTATGCAAATGAGCTTTCTGATTTATTTTGATTATTCTTTTGCCATTCTTAATCTTAAAGCATTCATATCTTCACTTACTTTTTTATCAATTATTTTAGCATAATGTTGTGTCGTTCTTAATGATTTATGACCAAGCATTTTGCTTACCGACTCTATAGGAACACCATTGGTTAAGGTAACTGTCGTAGCAAATGTATGCCGTGCTAAATGAAAGGTAAGATTTTTATTTATTTTACATAAATCTGCAATCTCTTTTAAATAAGCGTTCGTTTTTTGATTACTTAAAACAGGAAGTAATAGTCCTCTATTTAAACTGCTTGGATGTTTTTTATACTTTTCAAGTATTTCCAATGGTATAGCCAAAATAGGTATATTGCTTCTGGTATCAGTTTTAGACCTTTTCGTTTTTATCCATTGCTCTCCATCAATGCCTGTAGTAATATCGTTTTTAGAAAGTTTCTTCACATCAGCGTATGCCAAGCCTGTAAAACAACAGAAAATGAAAACATCTTTTACTTGGTCTAGTCTAGGCATTACAAACTCGTGTTCCATAATTTTTTGAATTTCTTCTTTAGATAAAAATTCTCTCTCTACTATTCTAAGTTTAGATTTCCAATGAAGAAATGGGTCTTTTTCAATCCAATCATTTGCATGTGCAATGCGTATTATTTTTTTAAAGTTGGTTACATACTTGACAGCGGAATTATGAGAACACTTGCGCGTTGTTTTAAGATAGTATTCTAATCCTGTTATGAACTGATGATTTACATCTTGGACGGGAATATCCTTTTTCTTGTATTTCGTTCTTATAAATTCAGCAACGTGTTTTTTACATGTTCGATAGCGTTCTGAAGTTCCTTTAGCAAAACCATTACCAATTAGACTTTCTACTTTATTATTATGATCTTGAAAAATTTCTAAGACCATCTTTTGTGTTTTGCCTTTACCCAAGAGCACATCACGAATATTTGTAGCCGAATACAATTTGCTCTCACGTTCAAAATTTTGTTGAATTGAATAAACCTTATTCTTAATTAGACTTAATTGTCTGTTGATTTCTCGAGCTTCTATCGAATTCCCAATTGCAAGTTGATTTTGTGAATTCCAATCGTTAATATGGATTTTTCTATGAATACTAAATTCAGACCTTCGCTTGTCAAGAGTTATTCTCAAATAGATGTTTGTTTTTCCAAGCGAATCGGCTTTGCTTTTTTTGATGTAAAATAGAAGAGATAGAGAAAGTGGCATCTTGAAATATATTTATTTACTTAAATATAGGTAAAATAAATAAATTCAACAATGAGTTAATTATCTTATATTCAGTTGGTTAAAATTATTGGTGGAACTTTTGTTAAAGAATTTAGTGACACCGAATTAGCCCCTTTTAATTTGTGTTTAAATGCTATTATCTGGCATTTAATAAAATTAAAAACCCCATAAACATAGTGTTTATAGGGTTTTGTTAGAATTTAATAAATTCTAAGCGGAGAGTAAGGGATTCGAACCCCTGGAGGTATGACCCTCAACAGTTTTCAAGACTGCCGCATTCGACCACTCTGCCAACTCTCCAAAGTGTCTATCCAAGCTAATGCCTGAATGCGGGTGCAAATATAGAAACCTTTTTCATTGTTTTCAAATAAAAAACGTGTTTTTTTAAAAATTTATCCTAAAATTGAAATTGGCTTCATTTGTGCGTTGACTGCCACGAACTTAAAGAAACCAGTAACAGTTAATTCTCTATCATAATTTTGCATGTGCTCCATATAAATATCTACTTTTACGGTACAACTTGTATTTCCTACTTTATGAATTCGAGCAACAAGCTCTATAATTGTTCCTTCTGGGATTGGTTTTTCGAAATCTATCTTATCTGTAGATATTGTGACCACTTTTTTTCTACTAAATCTAGTAGCGCAAATAAATGAAGCTTCATCCATCATAAGTAAAGCTGTACCTCCAAATAATGTGTTATAGTGATTTGTTGTGTTTGGAAAAATTGCCTTGAATATTCTTGTTTCAGACTCATTAATTAATTCTTCGGTAGATTTCATATTTATATCAGTATCATTTTTATTTATTATACTTTGTCGTCTTTATTGCGAATGTAATTCTATTTTTGCATAAAATTATTATACAATTCTATGAACGTAATTGAAGCATTAAATTGGCGTTATGCAACAAAATCTTTTGATAAGGACAAACAGATTTCTAAAGAGAAATTAGAGGTTATTATGAATGCTTTTAATTTAACAGCAACTTCATACGGATTACAGCCTTTAAAACTATTGGTCATTGAAAATAAGAAGTTGCAAGAGGATTTGGTTTCTTGTTCAATGAATCAATTACAAGTTGCTCAAGCTTCTCAGGTTTTAGTGATTTGTATTGAGACTATAGTTGATACTGCTTATATAGAAAACTATTTTAGATTAGTAAAGTCTATTCGAAATACACCTGATGCCATTTTAAATCCTTTTAAAAATTTTTTAATTGATGATTTTGAAAGTAAATCGAAAAATGAAATAAAAGAATGGTCTATAAAACAGGCATACATTGCATTAGGCAATTTGATGACTGTATGTGCTTTAGAAGAAATTGATGCTTGTCCGATGGAAGGTTTTGATTCCGAAAAGTATGATGCACTTTTAAATTTAAAAGATAAGGGATTACAATCTGTTTTAGTTTTACCTATAGGTTATAGGGCGGCAGATGACTTTATGGCTGAACTGAAGAAGGTTCGAAAAGATTTGAATGATAGCGTTATTGTAATGTAATACAATATATTGGCAAGGTAATTGTTATATCTTATATTTGTATTCAATCGTAATTTTAAGTCTTGTGTTTTTATGAAAAAAATATTTTTTTTATTCTTTCTATGTATTTCGTTAATTGGTTTTTCTCAAGATGTAGAGGAGGAGTCAAACCTTAATTGGTTAACAGATTTTGATTTAGCAAAAGCAGAGTCAGTTTCATCCAAAAAGCCAATACTCATCTATTTTACGGGAAGTGATTGGTGTGGTCCTTGTAAGATGCTAAAAAAGGATTTTTTTAATACAGAAGCTTTTGAAACCAAAGCAGAAAATTTTGTATTGATAAAGGTAGATATGCCTAGGAGAAATGATATTATTACACCAGAGCAAAAAAAGAAAAATAAAGTATTAGTAAAGAAATATAATCAAAAAGGTGGATATCCTAATTTAGTTGCGTTAAACAGTAATTTAAATGTTATTGGTGAACTATCTGGTTATACTTTTTTAAGAGAAACAGATAGACATTTTACGTTTATTGATTCACTTATAGAGTAATATTTAAGAAATTGAACTCTTTAGAAAAAGCCTTTTAAACTTTAGTTTTTGAGGCTTTTTTTATTTTAGAAATTGAGGTATTTTTGTAAAACTAAAAAAAATATATAAGTATGCCAGGATTTGAACGCTTTGGAGATTTAGAAAGAGAAGAATTACAAGATGTATTGGACAATGGTGTTTTAATGCGTTATGGTTTTGATGGCATGCGAAATGGACATTGGAAAGCGAAAGCATTAGAGAGTGAATTAGAAAAAACATTAGAATGTGATTACGTTCAATTGGTTTCTAACGGAACATCTGCTGTTTCTGTAGCATTAGCGAGTGCTGGAGTTGGAGCAGGAGATGAAGTTATTATGCCTACATTTACTTTTGTTGCTAGTTTTGAAGCTATTCTATTATTAGGAGCAATTCCTGTTTTGGTTGATATTGATGATACTTTAGGTTTAGATGCTAAAGCGGTTGAAGCTGCTATTACACCTAAAACGAAAGCCGTAATGGTTGTACAAATGTGCGGAAGCATGGCTTATATGAATGCATTAGTACAAGTGTGTGATAAACATAATTTACTTTTAGTTGAAGATGCTTGTCAAGCTATTGGAGGACGTTATAATAATAAACCATTAGGAAGCATTGGTGATTTAGGTTGTTTTTCTTTCGATTTTGTTAAGACAGTTACCTGTGGAGAAGGTGGTGCTGTGATAACGAATAATAAAGAGTATTACACTAATGCAGATCATTTTAGTGATCATGGTCATGATCATCAAGGAAATGATAGAGGTGCTGAGACGCATCCGTTTTTAGGATATAATTTTAGAATTTCAGAATTGCATGCAGCTGTTGGTTTGGCGCAAATAAAGCGTTTACCAGAGTTTTTAGCTGTTCAGAAAAAAAACTATACCATTATAAGAGAGGTTTTATCTGAAATTTCTGAAGTAACTTTTAGAACTGTACCAGAAGGAGGAGAGGAAAGTTATGCTTTTTTAAATTTCTTTTTGCCAGATTTAGAAACTGCCAGAAAAGCAATAGATGGTTTTAAAGAAAATGGAGTAGATGTATGCTGGAATTATTACGATAACAATTGGCATTATGTTAGAAAATGGAATCATTTAAAGGATGCTAAGTCTTTGTTTCCTTTATCTAAAGAGATTAAGGATGCTTTAAGTTTGTTAAGTGAAAAAACGTTTACTCAAAGTGATCACTTTATAGGTAGAAATATTTCATGTTTAATTAAATTATCATGGACTGAAGAAGAAGTTAAAAGTCGTGCAGAAAAAATGAAAGAAGCCATTTTAGATTCACTTTAAAAAAACAAAAAATATTTATTAAATCCCTTTTAGGTTATGACTTAAAAGGGATTTTTTTGTTTAAAAAATAAATTAAAAATAAAAGTTAACCTTTTGGTTTTTGAGCTATTAATAAGAAATGAAACGCTGATAATCATTTCAATAATTAATCTAAAACCAAAAATTATGAAAACTAAAATTACTTTTTTAATTGCTTTTTTGTTAGCATTAAATTGTATTGCCCAAAACGGTATTAACTATAAAGCAGTAATTAAAGATGCTTCTGGAAATATTTTAGAATCTACATCTGTAAGTGTTCAATTTAATATATATCAAGGTGCTGCGCTTACTAATAATGTTTATCAAGAAATACATGGAAGCTCTACAGATGCTAACGGAATTCTTCTACTAAATATTGGAGAAGGAACTTCTGCGGATAATTTTTCAGCAATAGATTGGGAAGCAGATGACCATTATTTAAATGTTAGAGTTAATGTAGGTTCTGGATTAGTAGATATGGGTACTACTCAATTTAAAAGCGTCCCTTATGCTTTTTTAGCCAAAGATGTAGTAAACAAAACATGGGAAACTAATAATACAAATGCATTTTATAATACAGGAAATGTAGGTATTGGTACTAATGTTCCTACTACAAAATTAGAAATTTTAGGTTCGGGAACCAATAGTACATCTACACGTGTAACTTCTCCAGAAGGAACCTCGTCATTTGAGTTTTTTCATCCCGATGCCGAAAAAATTGATTGGTCTATTGCTAGTGGAGTGACAAACGAACTTCAAATAGGAAGTTCGGATAATGAGTTAATAACTGGTACTGTAAGATTAAGATTAAAATCTAATGGAGATGTAATTATGGCTGAAAACGAAGGTCGTGTTGGTGTTGGTATTATTAATCCAGTTAATACTTTTTCGGTATTGCAACCAACAGGTAATGCAAATACGGTTAGAATTGAAACATTTGAACATCCAACAGGAAAAGATTTATTAGAATTGAAAGTTCCTACAGGATCTACTTCATCTTCACAATTTATTGAAATGGAAAACGGAGGTTCTATTGTAGCTGCAATTAATTCTGATGGCTCTGCAGAGTTTAAGTCTATACAATTTGAGGATAATACTATACAAACTACTGCAGCTGTTGGTCCATTAGCTCATGGGTTTATAAAAGCAGACGCCTCTATAGATTCTGGTTCAGGAAATTTTACTGCGGTTTGGGATGCTAGTTTAAGTCGATATGAAATAACAATTTCAAGTGTTGATTATTTTTATAGGTTTTTTTCTACCAATATCACAGCTTCTTCATCTTCAATATACCGATGCCGTGTTAGCAGTCAAAATGGAAAATTGTTAGTAATTCTCTATAATTCTTCAGGATTGCAAATACAAGGTGAATTTCAGTTTATCACGTTTCAATAAATCACAATTAAATTTTAATTCAATAATATGAAAACTACAATTATCATTTTTAGTATTCTGGTTTTGCCTTTTTTCGGAATTGCCCAAACCATAGAGAAATTTAGTATCGACAGTGGAGGCGCTTCTATAAGTACTTCAACAATACAAATGGTTTACACTATAGGAGAAGTAAATGTCGCCGAACGCTCTGCAGCAACAATACAAATGTCTGAAGGCTTTTTGTCTCGTTTCATTAAAATTAAAATTAATCCTAAAGTGTTTCTTCAAGGTGCATTATTGAACCCTGAAACTATAGGATTGATGAATGATGATTTAAGAAATTTAGGATTATTGCCAATAGTATCTCCATTTGGAGATGGTAAAACTGTAAATCCAAATATATTCAACCTTGGTGGAATTACTAGTCTTGGTGATTTTGATGATGATATTGTAGACTGGATATGGTTAGAATTTAGAGATGAAACAGATGTATCTAAAATTATTAAAGGCGTTCCTGTTTTATTGCAACGTGATGGAGATGTTGTAGCATTAGATGGTGTTTCAGACATTACATTAGGTGTCGTTCCAAAAAACTACTACATCGTTTTGCAGCATAGAAACCATTTAGGTGTTATGAGTGCAAATCCTATTGCTGTTACCGAAATAGGTACTGCTATTGATTTTACTAAAAACACGACTCCCACTTATGGCAGTAATGCTCAAGTTGCCTTAACAAGTGGTGATTTGGCACTATGGACTGGAGATACAAATACTAATGGTCAAATACGTTTCTCAGGGTCTGATAACGATGCTAATATTATTAAAGATGAAGTATTAGACGATGCATTGAATGGTTTTAATTCTGCGACCTATACTTCTGTAGGTTATTTACTTATTGATCTTGATTTATCGGGTGGAGGCCGATTTTCTGGATCTGATAACGATAGTAATATTATAAAGGATAATGTTTTACAGCATCCAAATAATGGATTTAACTCACCAACATTTACTATAAACTCTACAGTTCCTGTAGGTAATTAGTACATAAATAATACTATTAATTAATTCAAATAAATCAAAATTATGAAAACTTTTTACTCAATTTTATTACTCGTTTTAGTGTCTGTAAGTGCCCATTCGCAAGCCTATACTTACGGTATAGTTCATACTGACAATTACAACTTTAAAGTTGTCGCCATACCAGATTTTGATGCCAGTACAGATGCTTCAGATATGGGATTTACACTATCATTACCAGCAGGAAGTTCAGTTATTAATAATGTAAGTAGTTTATTAGCTGCACGTACTTGGTCTGCGCAAGAATATGATGCTGCTTTTTTAACCAGCCAAGGTTTAGGAGATGGAAGCAGAGATGTGTTTCAATTTAATAATCCACCTGGACAATCACTTATTGCACATACATCGGGAGAGCAAATAGATTTAGTTTCTTTTTCGGTTAGCAATATGCCAACGTCTGGCGAAATGGCATTTTTAGATAACACAGATCCTGTTGCTTCGGGAGCAGGAGGTGTTTTGGATAGTTTTTATAATTCCAACATAGATAACACAAGTACACAAGATTATTTTGGTGGTTATGAGTCTGGTATGTCAGTAATAAGATTCAATACACTAGGTGTTAACGAAGTGGAAACATTGCAAATTGCAGTTTCTGTTTATCCTAATCCAACAAAAGACTCTATATCCATTCAATCTAAAAAAACAATACGTTTTGCTAAACTCTTTGACGTTACTGGCAAACAAGTAATGCTTGTAGAGCAACCTTTAAAACTATCATTAGGTAGTTTACCTTCTGGTGTTTATATATTAAAATTAGAAACAGAATTTGCAACAGTTGTAAAACGTATTGTAAAACAATAAAAACAAACAATTATGAAATTTATCAATAAAATACTCGTAATACTAATTATAGGCCTTTCTACAGCATTTTCGGTTGTAGAGGCTCAAAGTATAAACTACAAGGCAGTTGTAAAAGATGGAAGTGGTAATTTAATTGCTAACGACCTTATTCAAGTGCAATTTAATATCCTTAAAGGTGTAGCACAGACTAATGTTTATTCAGAATCGCATACACCAACTACAGATGCTAATGGAATTATTATTGTTAACATAGGTGAAGGTTCTTTAGTTTCTGGAAGCCCTGCTTATAACACATTAGATTGGGCTAGCGATTCTCATTTTTTACAGGTATTAATTAATATTGGAGATGGTCTTGTAGATATGGGAACTACCGAATTTAAAACTGTGCCATATGCTATTACTTCTGGAGATAAATCATGGGATAATGGCGCAGATAATGTACATGTAATATCAAAAAATGTAGGAATTGGAACAAATTCGCCAGAGGAACTTTTGCATATTTATGATACAGATACCGTTGGAGTTAAATTAGAAGTCCGAAATTTAGCAGATGTTTCCAAAATAGAATTTAAAAATGGATTAGAAACTGCAGCGCATTCTTTTTTTAAAATTGAAAATAGAAGTGATAGATTAAGGTTTGAAGTTGCTTCAGATTTAACATCAACTTCAGATTATGAAGGTTTAATGGACTTAAGGTATAATGGATTAACTTTTAAAACTGGTGTAAGGATTAATGAGTTTTCAAGTGATGTAACACTGGGAGATAATAGTAATAATGCTTTACCAACTGAATACGCAGTAAAGACCTATGTTGATAATATTGTTGCTTCAAATAGTGTTAAAACAATAGTTGTCCCTGCGACTTCTTTTACAACAAATAGCAATGGTGAACCCATAAACTATGGTGCTACTGGTCCATATGTGCAAAAATTTTCTGGAGACGATCCAATATATTCACCAATTCTTATCCCAGTAGGTTCCACTATAACATCAGTCACGTTTTATTTTAGAGACGTCAATAATAGTGCAAATGTAAATATTGAAGGTTCTGTATTGTCCGCTTATAGAACTAGCTTTTCAGCTACTGTACACTTTACGGTTGATACTTTTGGAAGCTCAACAACAGGTGTAACAGAGGTATATTTAACACCATTTACTACTGGAGTCGATAGACAATATTATATTAGAGTAAAACCAACTTCAGATTGGAATGGGACACAATTAGGACTTAATTGCGTAAAAATAACCTATACTGAAAATTAATAACTAACATATTCCACAATCTCTAATCCGTAACCAATAATCCCAACACGTTTGGTTTGTTGCGAGTTAGAGATTAATTTTAGTTTGTGTATGTTCAAATCATGTAAAATTTGTGCACCAATACCAAAATCTTTATTGTCCATAGCAATAGCAGGAGCTTTTGTTATTGTACCTTCTGTTTGCTTTTCTTTTAAAATACTCAAACGCTTAAGTAAATTTAAAGATTGCGATTGTTGGTTTATAAATAGAATAGCACCTTTTCCGTCTTTGCTAATTACACGAAACATATCGTCTAATTTTTCATCTGCATTGTTGGTAAGTGTTCCTAAAATATCGTTGTTTATTAACGTAGAATTAACTCTAGTTAATACAGGTTCATTAGTTGCCCAATCTCCTTTTGTAAGCGCAATATGTACTTGATTATTAGTAGTTTGTTGGTAAGCACGTAATCTAAAACTTCCAAAACGTGTTTCGATTTCAAAATCTTCTTTCTTTTCAATTAAAGAATCATGATCCATTCTATAAGCCACTAAATCTTCGATAGAAACTAATTTTAAATCGAATTTTTTAGCCACTCCAACAAGTTGTGGTAATCTAGCCATTGTACCATCTTCGTTCATGATTTCAACAATTACACCAGCTGGTTGTAAACCTGCTAAACGTGCGAAATCTATTGCAGCTTCTGTATGTCCTGTTCTACGTAAAACACCACCTTCTTTTGCTACTAACGGAAATATATGTCCAGGTCTTGCCAAATCGAACGGTTTCGTGTCGTTTTTTACTAAAGCTTTTACTGTTAAAGCACGATCTCCAGCCGAAATACCAGTAGTTACACCTTGACCTTTTAAATCTACCGAAACTGTAAAAGCAGTCTCCATAGGATCTGTATTGTTGGTCACCATCATGTGTAAACCTAAATCTTTACAGCGTTCTTCGGTTAAAGGAGCACAAATTAAACCACGTCCATGAGTAGCCATGAAATTTATCATCTCGGGCGTTACTAATTCTGCAGCAGCTAAAAAATCACCTTCATTCTCTCTGTCTTCATCATCTACAACAATAATAATTTTACCAGCTTTAATATCGCTAATTGCTTCTTGAATTGTATTTAGTTTAAACGCCACTTTTGGTTCAGTTTTAGTAATCATTGTAAAGAGTTTTATGTAACAAAGATATTGCTTAATTATGATTTTGTTATTTGAAAAAGGATTTGATTTTTCTATTCCTGAATAGATGATACAAAGCGGAATACTGTCACTATTTTGATTTGCTTTTAATAAAGTAGAAAATGCTAACTATAAAAGAAATAATACTTAATTGTACTGATGCAGAAGCATAATGAGATAGCTTGTTATTAGCAAATACAAAATTGAGTACAATTAATGCTATTGCTAAAATTAAAGTTCCAATTGAAGCTTTAATTAGAAAACTATTCGTCTTCTTATCAACTACTTTGTTCGAATTAGCAATAGTTATAGGTTTGTTAATCGTGTTAAAATTATTGTTTTCAGTGGTATCGACATTGACTGTTTTTTTTGCGCTTTGCAAAGTCTTGATATAGTAGAAAATACTCACTATTACAGAAATAATACTTAATTGTACTGAAGCCGAAGCGTAATGCGCTAACTTGTTATTTGCGAACACAAAATAGAGAACGATTAATAGTATTGCTAAAATTAAAGTTGCAACTGAAATTTTAATTAAAGATCTACGTTCGTTATTTATTGGGGTTTGAACTGCGGACGAAGTAGGATTAGATTCATTAATTTCTTGAGGTTTAGTATTATTATTACCAAACTCAATAGTATCTAGATCTTTCTTGATTTGTTTTTTCTGAATAAAATAGAAAATAAAATAGAGAGGTAAACCAAAGACAGAGAATAGAATACCGTTTATACTGTTGTTTTTTTCTAAGTGCTTGTAAAGATTTGAATGTTTAGAAAAGGACTTCGATAACGCGAATATAAAAATTAAGAAAGCGATGATTCCAACAATAAATAATATGTTTCCTACCGCTGCTATTTTGTTGTTGATTAATACTCTTCCGCCAAGAATTAAAATTAGTCCTATCGCATAAAGAATAAAAGCTAGTTTAGAATCTTCTACATAATCATTTCTTAAAGTTGTTGCTTCCTCAAAAAAGTCATTATTTAAATGTCCAGCCATTTTAAGTTCCTTTCTTGTAATACCTCTAGATACAAGAACCGAGATAGCAGTGTTTTTATGCTCTACAGTGTAATCGTAATTTCTATAATCTTTTACAATTGAGATTAGTTTATTATCATCTAATTTTTGTAGAATACTATAGTCGTTAGAATTTACATTAAACACCTTGGTACTAAATTCTGTTTTCTTAGATTTAATTTTAAAGAATTTCTTTAAAGGCTCTAATAAACTGTCTGTATCAAATAACCCACGATCGTTAGTGGCTATGTAAGTTAAATAAATACTTAGTGGTAACATAATAAGTGTAGAAAACCAAGTTGCCAGTGCAGGATTAAATGAACCATCTCTGGCACTATTTTTAGCAAAAATACCTATAAAGTGATAGCTTAAAAATATTACGATTGCAATTACCATTGGCAAGCCTAAACCACCTTTTCTAATTAAGGCGCCTAATGGAGCTCCAACAAAAAATAAAATAATACAAGCGATAGCTAAAGCAAATTTTTCGTGCAGCGCTATAATATGTCTGTTTAACCAGATGTTTTTTCCTTTGATATTAGACTCTTTTGCAGAAACTATTTGTTTTGTGCTAGTTACCGCATTTATTGAATAATCGAGTAATTGTACTTTTTGTTTGGTATTAAAAAGGTCAATAATATTACCAGTATAAGTCGTGTCGTTTTTTGTATCGACAGATAAGTTTAGGGTTGCTACATTTGTTCTATTATACAATGTAGTACCAAACTTATCGAATTCTTTCTTACGTTCTATAATAAGCGAATCGGTGGTGTAATTTAAATCACCAATGGCAAGCATAGTGTATTTGTTGTCTGTATTTTTTTCGTCTAAATCTACAGCGTTAAGTTGCGATAAATCTATATTCATTGTATATTTTACAAACTCACTCTTTACAAAAGGTTTCTTTAGTTTTTCTTTATGCTTATTTGGTGGTGTATCATCATAGTAATAACCATCAAAAAGAATAAGTTTTAAAATATCAGAATCCTGTGCACTTACTAATTCTCCAGTTTGTGCAATAATAGTAACGTAGTTTCCTGGTTTTCTTGCTTGTCCTTTATGTATAACAACGTTTTCTAAAAACTGTCCGCGATCGCCTGTTTTATTAGCAACTTTAATATTAAAATTATCACCTATTTGATTAAATTGTCCTTCAGCAATAGCCATAGCAGGCTTAACTTTTGCTATATTTTTTCGTAAATTATAGCTTTCATACTCAGCCCTGGGAATAATATTATTACTAAAAAAGAAGGTTAGAACACTAAGAAATACAATAAAAACACTCAAACTAGCCATAGCACGTTGTAATGAAATCCCTGTAGATTTCATGGCAGCAAACTCATAATTCTCGGCAAAATTACCAAAAACCATAATGGAAGAAAGTAATATTGTAAGTGGTAGAATTAGTGGAATTAGGGTAGGAGTAATGTAAAACAGGAATTTTAAAACTGTTACTACATCTAAATCTTTACCTGCTAGCTCTTTTATATAGAGCCAAATAGCCTGTAATACAAAAATCAGCATGAGTATAACAAACACGCTGATAAAAGTTTTTAGATAAGAAGTTAATATGTATCTATCTAGTATTTTCACTAATGGTCCTTAGTCTAATTTATTTATAAAGTAATCCTTATACTTACTTTCGTCAAAAATAAACAAGGTTTTCGAGATAGGCTCATTTGTTTTAAAAGAATTAACAGTAAGTGTTGTTTTAGTTCCATTTTTTCCAATTTCGATAAGATTATAGATGTGTTTTGTCTCAGCATCTATTCCTAAAAGAATATATTTCATGGTTGCATTAGAATCCATAGGAGATAATTTTACATACTGTATTTTTCTACCTTTTACTTTTTGAACAATATCCATTTTATAAGTAAAGCCATCTTCGTAAAACGATAACATTTTACTTGGAGTAACAGTACCTTCTTCTTCACCTGTTTCTTTAGAAATAGTTACCTCTTCATCTTCAGGACTAATAGTGTGTAGTTTTTTTCCATCAAATATTCTTGTAACTCCAAGAATGTTTAATTTGTATTTGTCACCTTGCATAGTAACGTCTCCACGTGTTTCTTGTTTTATGTTTTCAGAGGTGTTCTCTAAAACATATTTAAAGTCTATAGAAATGTTGTCGTAACCTTTTACTTTGGTAGACACTTCATTTAATAGCGTTTTTGCCTTAGTATCATTTTGAGCAAATGTTACTCCAGAAATAATTAAAGCTAATACTAGTAATACTTTTTTCATTGAAATACTTTTTTAAGTTTCCGCCTAGACGGAGATTTTAATTTTATTGTCCTTCGTTTTCTAATAATTGATCGAGAGCAACTAAATCTACAACTAAAACTTGTCTTGCTTTACTGCCTTCAAAACCTCCAACAATTCCCGCAGCTTCTAACTGATCTATAATTCGTCCTGCACGATTGTAACCTAATTTTAACTTACGTTGCAATAAAGAAGCAGAACCTTGTTGGGCTATTACAATAATTTCGGCAGCTTGTCGAAACAGTTTATCTCTATCGTCTATATCTATATCAAGACTCGTGCCACCTTCTTCACCTACGTATTCTGGAAGCAAATAAGCATCCGGATAGGCCTTTTGAGCGCCAATAAAATCAACAATTTTTTCGACTTCTGGAGTATCTACAAAAGCACACTGTACTCTAATCATGTCATTACCTTGCGTGTATAACATGTCTCCACGACCAATAAGTTGGTCTGCACCACCAGCATCTAAAATGGTACGAGAATCTATTTTACTAGACACTCTAAAGGCAATTCGAGCCGGGAAATTGGCCTTAATAATACCCGTAATTACGTTAACAGAAGGTCTTTGCGTAGCAATAATTAAATGAATACCAATGGCACGTGCTAGTTGCGCTAAACGTGCAACAGGAGTTTCTACTTCTTTACCAGCAGTCATAATTAAATCGGCAAACTCATCTACTACTAAAACAATGTATGGTAAGTATGCATGACCATCATTAGGATTTAATTTACGGGCTTTAAATTTTGTATTATATTCTACAATGTTACGACATAATGCATTTTTAAGCATTTCGTAACGGTTATCCATTTCAATACATAATGAATTTAACGTGTGAATTACTTTAGTATTATCCGTTATAATGGCCTCAGCTTCATCAGGAAGTTTCGCGAGGTAATGCCTTTCAATTTTATTAAATAAATTTAATTCTACTTTTTTAGGATCTACCAAAACAAACTTAACTTCTGCAGGATGTTTTTTGTATAGTAGAGAGGTTAATACAGCATTTAATCCAACCGATTTTCCTTGTCCTGTTGCTCCTGCCATTAATAGGTGAGGCATTTTTGCTAAATCGATAACTAAAGTCTCGTTACTAATGGTTTTTCCTATTGCAATAGGTAAATGCATTTTTGAATTCTGAAATTTTTGCGACGCAATAACCGAGCGCATAGAAACAATAGTTGAATTCGTGTTTGGAACCTCAATACCAATAGTTCCTTTTCCTGGAATAGGAGCAATTATTCTAATCCCTAAAGCCGCTAGAGATAATGCAATATCATCTTCTAAATTTTTAATTTTTGAAATACGAATACCGGCCTCTGGAACAATTTCATAAAGCGTAACTGTGGGACCAATAGTTGCCTTAATACTCGCAATACCAATTTTATAATTGTTTAGAGTTTCAACAATTTTATTTTTGTTAGCCTCTAATTCTTCTTGGTTAATAGTAACACCTTCATTATCATATTTTTTTAATAAATCTAAAGGCGGAAATTGATAGTTTCCTAACTCTAGAGTAGGATCATAAGGTCCAAAATCTGCTACTAATTTATCTGAAAGATTATCGGTTTCAGATTTTTCTTCGACTACTTTTTCAACCTCAATCTCTACTTCAGGTTCGTCTTCTGGAATTTCAATTTCCATAGTAGAATTAATTATAGTAGGTTTCTCAACCTTTGGTGTTTCTACTTTTAATTCTGTGGTGGAAGGCGTATCTAGTTTAGTTTCAGTTTCAGAAGGCTTCTCTATTGTAGGTTCATTAGTATTAGTATCTTCCTTTATATCGAAAGCCGATTTAAAAGCTTCTGCTTCATCAGATAAAGCATTATCTACAGGAACTATAATGTCTTTAGAGGCTTCATTAAATTCAGATTTAATATCTTTTTTAGCACTTCTTAATAGCGCACCAATACGTTCAGGAGTAAAACCAAATCTAATAGCTAAATAAGTAATTAAACCGAAAAGTAATAATAGAGCAACACCAATTTTACCAATATAGTCTTGTAAGAAATTATTTAATTCAAATCCAATTGTACCACTTAAAACACCAATTTTTGGAGCGATAAACGCTAGAAAAAGAGATAACCATATTGTTATTATAATGCCCCAAAACCAATGTTTAAAAAGCTTATCCTTTTTTAGATCTAAAAGAATATAAACTCCAGACAAGAAAATTAATCCTGAAAAAATAAAAGAAGCAATACCAAATCCACGCTGAATAAAAAAGTCACTTATCCAAGCACCACTTTGGCTTGCCCAGTTTTGTGTTTCGACTACTCTAGATGGAAATTCACTAAGTACACTTTGATCTGCTTTTCCAGTAAACAGAAAAGATAGAAAAGCTATAAAAATTAAGACACCTAAAAGCACTAAAAGACTACCAAAAATTAACTTTTGTTGACTTGTAAGTTTAAAATCAGGTTTTTTAAAGCTTAATTTTTTCTTAGTTGTTTTAGGTTTTGATTTTGCTTTTGCTTTCGCCATTGTTGGTTTTTAGATTGCGTAAAAGTAAACAAATTCAATTGATTATTTTGAAGTTTTTCTTGTATTATTAAAGGTGTTAGCGAAGTCTAATGGTATTAAAAAATCTTAGGGATATATATAATACAACCAATAACAACTGCTGCGATAGCAACAATAAAAACAGCTCCTGCTGCAAGGTCTTTAATTAAACCAATTTTGGGATGGTGTTCTGGGTGAATAAAATCTGCAATTTCTTCAATAGTAGTATTTACACCTTCAATAGCCATAATGAGTGCAATAACTAAAATTTGAATACACCATTCTGTTGCAGAAATGCCTGCGTAGAAACCCAATATAGTCATGAAGCAGCCAATAATAAATTGAACTTTTAAACTTGCTTCTGTGGTAATTAAAAGGTAGGCTCCTTTAAATGCGAAGCCTACACTTTTAATTCTATTTACTAAAAAAGAGTCCTTTTTTTTATTCATCTAAAAGTGCATACAATGATGCTTTATAGTTTGGCTCGTTTCCAACTTCTTGTACTTGTTCTGTGTATTTTACAATACCATTTTCGTCTAAAACAATAACAGCGCGAGAATGTAATCCTTCAAAAGCACTACCAACAATTTCTAAACCATAGTCCTTACCAAACTGTCCTGTTTTAAAATCTGATAACATCATAACATTATCAATACCTTCTGCACCACAAAAACGAGCTTGTGCAAATGGTAAGTCTCTAGAAATACATAATACTCTAGTGTTTTCCATTTCTGATGCTTCCTTATTAAAGGTTCTTACAGATGTTGCACAAGTTCCTGTGTCTACACTTGGAAAAATGTTTAATACAAGCTTTTCTCCTGCAAAGTCTGAAAGTTTTTGAGTTGATAAATCACTTACTGTTAATGTAAAGTCTGGAGCTTTTTCTCCTATTTTTGGAAGGTTTCCAATCGTTTCAACTGCTGCTCCTCCTAAAGTTATTTTAGCCATTTTATTATGTTTTAATTAAAGTATAAAATTAAGAATAATAAAGTGCTAATACTATCATGTGTTCATTTTTTTTATTTTTTTAGAATAAAATAAGTGCTTGTTTGTCATTGTATTAAGTATCGGTGCATCGTTAATAATTTGTTAAAGGACAGGTGTCCTTAAAACCGATACTATCTATATTTCGTTAATAGACCTGTAAACAATATTATAATTAATTAAAAAAAAACAAAATTATGAATACTTCAAAATTATTAAAAGCAACTTTATTTTCATTAGCAGTTATTACTTCTATCAGCGGATTTTCTCAAGAGAAAATGATGAAGAAAGAAAAAATGATGAAAGAAAAAACAGTAATGGTTGGTGGAGCAGAAATGTACCCAAGTAAAAACATTATTGAAAATGCAGTAAATTCTAAAGATCACACCACTTTAGTAGCAGCAGTTAAAGCGGCAGATTTAGTAGAGACATTATCTAGCGAAGGTCCATTTACTGTATTTGCACCAACAAACGCAGCTTTTGCAAAATTACCAGAAGGTACAGTTAATACCTTATTAATGGCAGAGAACAAAAAAACTTTACAGACAGTATTAACATACCACGTAGTTGCTGGAAAATGGAATGCTAAAGCTGTTTTAAAAATGATTAAAAAAGGAAAAGGTAAAGCTGAAATTAAAACAGTTAGCGGTGGAACTATTACTGCTTGGTTAAAAGATAAAAATGTTTACATCACAGATGAAAACGGAAACTCTGCAAAAGTAACAATCGCAGATGTTAATCAATCTAACGGTGTTATTCATGTAATTGATTCAGTATTACTTCCTAAATCTTAATTTACTAGGGATTTATTAAGGTTAGTTAGTAAAGAGCAACTTCTATTAGAAGTTGCTCTTTTTTTGTTTAAGTAGATTGCTTTCTTTAAATTTAAGGATTCAATAAATTAATTATCTATAAATTATTTTTATGATAAAATAAAAACAATCAATTTTATTTATAAGTATTAAGCTTGTCAATAGAGTAATTTTATCAAAAATTAAACGTCAAATAAAAAAACAATTAAATATATGGATCATTCTACTAATGGAGACGCAAGCAAATGCCCTTTTATGCAAGGCGCAGTTACAACTACCGAAAAATCGGTAACAGATTGGTGGCCTAACACCTTAAACTTAGATATTTTACACCAGCAGGATTCTAAAACAAATCCTTTAGGTGCAGATTTCGATTATCAAGAAGAATTAAAAAAATTAGATGTAGCCGCTTTAAAAAAGGATGTGAATGATTTTATGACGGATAGTCAAGATTGGTGGCCTGCAGATTGGGGACATTATGGTGGATTAATGATTAGATTATCATGGCATGCTGCAGGATCTTACAGATTAGCAGATGGACGTGGCGGTGGTGGTACAGGAAACCAACGTTTTGCACCTTTAAATTCTTGGCCAGATAATGCTAGTTTAGATAAAGCAAGACGTTTACTTTGGCCTATCAAGAAAAAATACGGTAATACAATAAGTTGGGCAGATTTAATTATTCTTGCCGGAACTATTGCTTACGAAAACATGGGATTAAAAACCTATGGTTTTGCATTTGGTCGTACAGATATTTGGCACCCAGAAAAAGATGTGTATTGGGGAGCCGAAAAAGAATGGTTAGCACCAAGCGACGAGCGTTATGGTAATGTTGATAAACCAGATACTATGGAAAATCCATTAGCAGCCGTACAAATGGGATTAATTTATGTAAATCCAGAAGGTGTAAATGGTAAATCCGATCCATTAAAAACAGCATTACAAGTTAGAGAAACATTCAAGCGTATGGCGATGAATGATGAGGAAACTGTTGCTTTAACTGCTGGTGGGCATACCGTTGGTAAAGCGCACGGAAATGGAGATGCAAGCATTTTAGGTCCAGATCCAGAAAGTGCAGATGTAGAAGAGCAAGGTTTAGGTTGGTCTAATCCAAATAAATCAGGAAAAGGAAGATATACGGTTACTAGTGGGATAGAAGGTGCTTGGACAACGCATCCTACTAAATGGGATAATGGTTTTTTCGAAATGTTATATAACCATGAGTGGGAATTACGTAAAAGTCCTGCAGGCGCTACACAGTGGGAACCTGTAAGTATTAAAGAAGAAGATAAACCTGTAGATGTTGAGGATTTAACAACAAAATTAAATCCAATGATGACAGATGCAGATATGGCTATGAAAATGGATCCTATTTATAACGAAATTTCATTAAAATTTAAAGACGATTTTGATGCATTTTCAGATGCATTTGCACGTGCTTGGTTTAAATTAACGCATCGTGATATGGGACCAAAAGACCGATGGTTTGGACCAGATGTACCACAAGAGGATTTAATCTGGCAAGATCCAATTCCAAAAGGAAATAACGATTATAATGTAAATGCTGTAAAAGATAAAATTGCTAGTACAGATTTAAGGATTTCAGAATTAGTATCTACCGCTTGGGATAGTGCAAGAACTTATAGAGGATCAGATTTTAGAGGTGGCGCAAATGGCGCACGTATTAACTTAGCGCCTCAAAATAAATGGGAAGGTAACGAGCCTGCTCAATTAGAAAAAGTATTAGCTGTTTTACAGCCAATTGCTACTGAGTTTGGAATTAGCCTTGCAGATACTATTGTATTAGCTGGTAATGTTGGTGTAGAAAAAGCTATTAAAAATGCTGGTATGAACATTAGTGTTCCTTTTACTTCAGGTAGAGGTGATGCTACGCAGGCTATGACAGATGTAGAATCTTTTGAGTCTATGGAGCCGCTTGCAGATGGTTTTAGAAATTACCAAAAGAAAGAATATGTAGTTAGCCCTGAAGAGATGTTACTAGATAAAACACAATTACTTGGATTAACTGCTGCAGAAATGACAGTATTAGTAGGAGGTATGCGTGTTATGGGAACCAACTTTGGAGGAACTAAACATGGTGTGTTTACAGAAAATGAAGGTGCTTTAACTAACGATTTCTTTGTAAACCTTACCGATATGGTTTACGAATGGAAATCTCAAGACAACGGTATTTACGAAATTAAAAACCGTAAAACTGGAGATGTTAAATTTACTGCAACACGTGTAGATTTAGTATTTGGTTCTAACTCTATTTTACGTGCGTATTCAGAAATGTATGCACAAGATGATAGTAAAGAAAGATTTGTAACAGATTTTGTTGCTGCTTGGACTAAAGTGATGAACGCTAACCGTTTTGATTTAAAATAAGGAGTATTAACATATAATATAAAGGAGTGGATTTTTAAAATCCATTCCTTTTTTATTGAAAAAAAGTCAGTATTTACCATTGGTAAACGCAATAAAAACCACAAAAAAATAAAAGAAATGAAAAATATAAACACTCTTTTCGAAAGCATAAAAAATAAAGATACTGCTACTTTAAAAGCATTACTTACAGCAAATCCTAAATTAGCAGAAGCTAAAGACGAACGCGGATTTACACCATTAATCTTAGCCACTTATTTTGATAACGAAGCAGCCACGAAAGCATTAGTAGAAAATCAAGCACCAATAAACGACCAAGATGCCTCTGGAAACACAGCTTTAATTGGTGTTAGTTTTAAAGGAAATGCCGCTTTTGCTAAATATTTAATTGAGAATGGTGCAAATTTAAATGCAACAAATAACAACGGAACCACAGCATTAACCTTTGCAACACAATACAATAAAGTAGATATTGTAAAATTGTTATTAGAACAAAAAGCAGATGCTACCATTAAAGATAATGATAACAAAACAGCTTTAGACTATGCCGAAGCAAAAGGTTTTAGTGCTATTGCTGCGCTTTTAGCTTAATGTTTGTTATTTCTGTATGCCTACAGAGCCATTTGGTGATGGAAAAAGTTCATAAGTAAAATCAGGATGAATATTAGGTTCGTCACGATGAGAAACAAACAAAATACTGGTTTCGCTTTCTTTTGCGATTTTGTTTATTAATGCCGAAATAAGTGCTGTACCTTCATCGTCTACATTAATTAATGGTTCGTCTAATATCAATAATGGCGGATGCTTAATCATCGCTCTTGCTATTAATATTAAGCGCTGAATAGGTGGTGATAATTTAAGAAAAGAAGTGTTCTTTTCTTTACTTAAATTTAAGACTTCTATCCATTGCGTAGCCGTATGAACTTGTAAAGTAGATGGTGTTTTATATAAGCCAACACTATCAAAAAAGCCCGAAATAATCATTTGCTCTACGGTATAGCTTCTTTTAAATAATTCTAACATCGAAGGACTTATATATCCAATCTTCTGTTTTATATCCCAAACACTTTCTCCGCTGCCTTTTCTTTTTCCAAAAAGAGATACGTCTTGACCATAAGCTTTGGTGTTGTTCCCATAAATCATAGATAGTAAGGTTGTTTTACCAGAACCATTTGGGCCAATTAAATACCAAAATTCCTTTTTTTTAATGGTCCAGTTAATATCATTTAAAATGAAACGCTCCTCATAACTTACATTAACATTTTTAAGTTCTACGAGCACTTCTGGAATATTGGTGTACGTTGTTATTGAATGTGGGATCTCTTTATTAAAAACAAACGGACTTCTCTTAAAATTATAGTCTTCAATAGGTACCACTGCTTTAAGCTCGGCTTTGTCAAATGTAATGACATGAGTAATTACGGTTAATACATCATCTTGTCTGTTGAAAATAAATACGATAGGTATATTTTTAGACAAAGTAATTAACTGTTGTTTTAATGCTGCTACAGATGCTTTGTCTAGCGCTTCATAAGGATTATTTAATACTATAAAATCTGGGTTTTGTTTTAGTAGATAAGTAAGCAATGCTTTTTTTTGCTCACCAGAAGATAATGTTCTCAGGTTTCTGCTTTTTCCCGATGTTAACTTAAAATTATCGTGTTTTTCTTCTTCTTCAATGTATTCTTCCAAAATAGTATTTGAAAATAAAACACCTCTTTTTCCTTCTAATCCTGGTAATTTATAAACGCCACTAAGTAAGTTTGGTAACCAATGCTCATGTGGTGAACGCTCCGTGTTTTCAATGGCATAATGTTGTTGTAATGCTTTCATTATTCTAGTTAGAAGTGTTTTAATATTTGAGTTGTTCCCAATCCTAAAGTAGTTATTTTTCGATTAACGAAATTATTTGATGTAAGTTAATAATTAGTTTATTTAGGAAAAAGCTTGTTTTGAATATTTGCTAAAGTTTTGGAGTGGAGTTTTTTTTTGCTAATGTCAATACTATTTTAAATTCTCAGTTAATTTATCAATGAAAACTTTATTACTTCACCATTAATTTTAGCCACTTATTTTGATAACGAAGCAGCCACTAAAACATTAGTATAACACCAAGCACCAATTGATGCACAAGATGCCTCTGGAAATAACGCTTTAATTGGTGTTAGTTTTAACGGAAACGTCGCTTTTGCTAAATATTTAATTGACAATGGTGCTAATTTAAATGCAACAAATAACAACAGAACCACAGCGTTAACCTTTGCAACACAATACAATAAAGTAGATATTGTAAAATTATTATTAGAACATAACGCTGATATTAGTATTAAATATAACATCGGTAAGACTGCTCTGGATTATGCAATAGACAAGAGTTTTACTGAAATTATTCCGCTTTTGAGATAGTTTTTTTTGTTTGAAGAGTGTGGAAGTAACTAATGAAATAAGCGAGGTTTTTCGTAAGTAAGCTCGAGCTAGATATTAATTATTATGGAGTGTTACAGGCAGTCCTTTTTAATTATTCTATCGATTTTAAAATCTCGACAATCTTTTCGTTTTTTACAATAAGCAGTCCTAAGCGCTCATGAGAAATACCATCTTTTAACTTATAGTCGTAAACTGGTGTGTTATTAACCAATTGCGAGTTAAAACATTTAAACTGGATACTATCCGCACCAGATAATTCCGATGCTACTTCTGTAATATGTGTTGATACAAAAAATGTGCTTTTTTTAATTTTAGAAAACGAGTCAATAATTAATAAAGATGCATCTGCTGCATCTTTTACATTAGTCCCTCTAAATAGCTCGTCAAAAATAACAAGTAAATTTTTGTTTTCTTTTAATTTAAGCGCTGTTTCTTTTACACGTTTGACTTCCGTGTAAAAATGACTTAATCCCTTATTTAAATTATCCGACAAATTTATGGTAGACACAACGCCATTGTAAACAGAAGTTGTCATGGCAGCAGCAGGCACAGGAAACCCTAAATGGGATATGAAAACCGACAGTCCAATGGATTTAAGAAAGGTTGATTTTCCTGCCATATTTGGGCCTGTCAAAAATACCATATTTGATTTTTTATTAATTTCAAAATCGTAAGATTTTGCTTTCTTTAATAATGGATGATAAAGGCCAGTAAGCTGCAATTCCGGTGTTTTTGTGTCAACATAAACCGGAAACGTTAGGTTTTTTTTTCTAGCAGTATCTGCTACCGAAATAAAGGCATCTATTGTATATACAGATGCTATTAAGTTTTCTAACGCATGAAAATGACTATTTCTTAAAAAAGTATCTAACTTATTAATATCACTAAAATTTAACGGCTTATTGGATAAAATGAATGTATTTAAAAAAGGTGATTTTATTAAATCATTAATGGTTTTTATTTCTTTATTTAATAATTCTGGGCAGTTTTCAAGATCTATTTGTAGTGTGTTATTTAATTCTTTAAAAAGTAATAACAGCTGCTCAATACCTTTTGTAATTAAATAGTAATCGTTATTTGGTCTTATTTTATAAGTTAAGTGGTTTATTAACGAACTGAATATATTGGCATTCAAAGGTGTTGTTCCTAATTTTAAGTAATGTTCAATATATTCTAACTGATTATAATTTATAGAGAGTCTAAAATCGGAATTGTAAAAGAATTGAATAATGTCACGTCTATTTTTAATTTTAGAAATGTTTGACAGTGGGTTATTCATTATTTCATAAAGACAGTTTTTACCACCTTTAGTTTTTGTCATATCATAATAACTATGAATAGAATTATCCCTAGAATTGAAAATTTCTAAATCATTTTTTGTTTGACGGTCTAATTCGAATTTCATTAATTAGGTTGATTTTGTATTGGCTGTAAACTTGATTTTATGTGGATTGTTGCGTGATTTAGAGTGTGATTTAGTAATTAAAAATCGAATATAAAATCCGCGACGACTCACGTAAATTAACTAAACAAGTAATGAATTATGCACGCTGTTTATATGCCGTATTTATTCAATAAATGAGAATTCCATTCCAAGAATTGGATAATCATATGATATTAAGTGTAATGTTTTATCATCGTAATAACTATTCTTTTCAGGTCTTATTTTCATGTATTCAATAAATTTCGATAAAGACTCCTTATTAAGAGGTTTATTTGAGTACACTTCTCGGTTGCAATTTCCAATTGTATAATTGTTTAGATAATCAATATCCTGTTCGGTTAAATTATTGCTTTTTAATTTAATAACTTCATTATTCAAGGCAAGTAAAGACCATTTTGGATTTAGAGCTATATAAATTATAGCTGGATTTTTTCCTTTAACATTAAGTGTTAATGTTGGATTATCAGATGTGATAAACCTCTCGTCTTTATTTCTCACAAGCAAACAAGTCCAATTTTTTTCTATTAGTTTGAGAGACTCTTCGTGCGTTTTTCCAATTTTATTGTTCATTATAGTTTTTGTCCAATATGTTTCAATACAATTGTGATATACTTCTATTCTTTCTTTTTCAGATAAATTTTCAAAGCATCTATTTCGTAATAAAAATTGGGAAGATTGGAGTAGAAATAAACAACTTAATATTTCTGGTTTAGGTCCTTTGTTTTCTAATAATTCTTTAACCAATTTCGACCATCCGTCTTCAAATTTTTGAAAGTATTCCTCAGCTTTATTTGGATTTATTTTTGAATAGAAATGCTTAGCGACTCCTGTTTTAGAAGCAGAACTAATTCTACTTCCATTTTTATCTGTAACATATATATGAGATTTTCTTCCATTAGGAATGTTATTCACGCTCCAAAATTGAAGATAAGTTGCAGGTACAAAATGTGGTTTTTTGGTTATATTCATATGGTATACAACAGTGTTGTATATGGTTTGTTGCGTGTTTCAAGCACCTAATTTAGTAAATAATTACCGACCAAGAAAGTCCGTTTGGACTTTTGTAAATTGGCTAAAGCCAGGAATTAATTTTACTCGGTGTTGGCTGTAGTAATTATATTCTCTATTTTTTTTATTAAACTTTCCAAATTGTAACCGTGTGTTACTTCTATTAAGTGAGCATTGTTTTTTTTAAAAAGATCTTTTTTTCTTAAATCCCGTTCTTGGTTTTTCTTAAATGTTTCTATTCCTCCAAAATATGCAATTGGTTCATAATGTTGTTTTCCTTGAAATTCAATTCCAATTTTATATTTAGTAATCCAAATATCAACATGCTGACGACCTAACCATTTTGGTTTTCCGTGTTGTTTTACGTTCTCTTTATAGAAATGATTTTTAATTTTTTGAAATAATTCTGTTTCAGATATCCAACCCTCTCCAATTTTTGGTAATCCTTTTGATATTCTAAATTCGTCTTGATTTCCATAAATAAATATTGAAAAAATTTCTAATATTGAGTTTTCAATAAAATAAATGAAAGAACCTTTTTCTAAACCAGTATATTCAGACAATTCTAATTTATGTGAATTGTATTTTAAAATATATTTAGAAGTGTAACCTGTAAAATCATATTTTATTTTGAAATTTTTCAGGATTTCTTTATATTTTGTAAATGGATAATCTTTAATATTCTTTTTTATAATAAGGTTTACTTCTTTATTAGTTTTTCCAAAATCTATTTGTTTTCTCTTGTCGAGTTTTATAATAGGAAATTCTTTATTTAATTTGTTAACAGTTTTTAATTCATTGAATAAAGTATCATAAAAGGAGTATTTTTCTTCATATAAAACATCAAGTTTTTTATTAATAAATTCATAATATTCATTAATGTTTTCGATTATATAATTATTTAACTCGCAAGGATTAAAACATTTTTGAACTAAAAATTCTCCAGATAAGAAACGTTTTTTATTATTTATTTCTTGAGTATGAATTTTAGAGAAATTTGAATTATTATTAATTCCCCAATTGTAATTACTATTTAAGTTTGAAATTTCACTTGTATTTTTGTCATTCCAAAACTTTGTTTTTCCCCTTATTACAATGTTTGTAGGTAATTGATTTTTTAATCTTTTTGGTAAAAATAAATCTTGACCAACAATTTTTAAGTTTGATAGATTTTTAATAGGGGTATCACGTAGGGATAATTTACCTGAAACTTCTTTAAGTTTTCCTAATGTTTCTATTGCAGAGTATCTTAAAATTGCATTTCCTAAAATCACTTTAAGGTTATTTAATGATTTGAGAGTTTTTGCATTAGAAATCTTAAAATCACCTCTGACACATTCTAAACTGCCTAAATCTTGTAATTCGTTAGAATCGATATATAGATTTCCGTTTATTTCTCGTACAAATTTAATTTTTTCAAATTTCAAATTATTATTTGTAGGTCTTATGCAGATATCCGCGTCTATGACTCCATTATTATCAATCAATGGAATTAGACTTTCGACATTATGTATGTCAAAATATTTCCTTTCTTGTTCCATTTTTTTTATTAAAGCTAACTCCTGGCGGCTATGAGTTGTTTTTTGAAATTTGAATATACGAAGTATTTTTAAATTTCAAAAAATGACTTATAGCCTAACGTTCTTGTTTAGTGCGCAGCGAAGCGAAGCAATCAACAAGAACGTTAGGCGTAGCCGCCAGGAGTTCTGGTTAATGCAGAGCGCAGCGGCGCATTAACCAGAACGTGTTTGTATATGGTTTGTTGCGTGTTTCAAGCAACTAATTTAGTAAATAATTACCGACCAAGAAATTCCGCGAGGACTTTCGTAAGCAGGCTAGAACTAGCAATAAATTATATACGGTGTTGGCAATTGGCTATTATTCTTTTTCATTTCGTTTATCATAAACTCTAAAACTTTCGTTTGCAATTCCTACGTGTTGTAAAAATATTTTTACGAGTTCCGATTTATTTTGTTTATAATCTATCTTGGTGTTATTTGTAAACTTTAATTCCGATAGAATTTCTTTGAAACTTGAATCTGTTCCCTCTTGTAAATAATAATTTAAGTACAAATGTATTTCTTCCTTAACAAATTGTATCCAAATTTTATTTCCGTTTTTAGAAATAGAATATTTGTAAACCCTTGAACCATTGTAATTAAATAACTCATTTCTGCTTTTTTCAATTGCAATATCTAAAACAGGTTGAGTTTTGTCTAATTCTTTCGCAACAGTATTTAATGTGCTTAAAATTTCGTTTTCAATTAGTTTATACTCATTCACTAATTGCTGTACTTCTCTTTCGTTTTCGTGAATTATTGTTCTTAATTCTTTTGACATATTTAGTGTGTTTTTACCGAGAAATTTTATCTCAAGATATTTCTTAAACTCTTTTAGAAAATGAGAAACATTATCTGCTTCGCAAATAACTAACCAACTATTAATTAAATTGATTATATCGTGTTTGTAGCTTATGATTTTTAGTTTGTTTTCGGCTACAAGTTTTCTTTTGAGTTTATCGTTTATGCTCTTTGGTTTTGGTTCTAAACCATAAGGATTTAAATAAAGTAATAAATAGTTTCCTTTCGATTTATGTTCCAAAAATGTAGAATAATCTTTTAATTGATTTTGCTGGTCGTCTGCCCAAATCTTATTTTCGACACCAATCGTTAAACCTTTGAGTTTAATATAAATATCTATTCTTCTATTTTCCGTAATTATCTTTTCACAGACATTTTCTAATTGTTGGATTTCAATTTCTTTTTCGTAGAAAGTTTTTACGAACTCGTTTAAAAATATATCTCCTTGTCCGTGATTTTGATTTACATCTAAAAAGTAAGCTAAAACTTGGCTAATCTTATTTTCTCCGATAGCAAAAAACTGGAAAAGACTAAAATCAAATGCTAATTGTTTGTCGTATTCCTTTTTAAATTTAACGTGAGCGTCGATTCTTGACTTAACAATATTTAGTAGATTTTCAATATCTTTTAATTCATTCATTGCGTTTGCGGATGTTTTTTAGCTTGTTGCCAACTCGTTATATAATAACTTTTATGACTCATATCCCATAAATATAGGGTGATATTGGGACTTTATTTATATTAATAAGTCATTAGAAACGAAGTTGCCAAAAACCGAATGAAAACCAACCATTACAAGAAACAAAAACACACCAAATTTCAGCTAACTAGTTTTCAAATTCAATTTTCTAAAATTCTACAAAAAACGAGCGCTAACTTCGTTAACTAATTTAGCAACCTCTTAATCTATTTGTTTTAGAAATTTCTTTATTTAATACACAGTTGTATCCAATAACTTAGCACAGTCTACAACTTTAGTAATGGTTTTATTGCCTTCGTTTTTCCGCCAATGGATATACAAATCGATTTGTTGTTCTAAATCTATAAAACGCACATTATTAAATTTGGAGTATTTAAAAGAATGCGGTAAAATAGAAATACCAAGTCCTTTAGACACGAGATTTAAAATCATGCCACCAAAATCGGATTCGATACTAATTTTAGGTTCAAAACCATACTGATTAAACAAATTACGTAGTAAAGACGAAAAATAGGTGGTTTGGTGCAAACCCGAAAGTATAAAGTTTTCGTGTTGTAGTTTGTCTATATTGTTAACGGTATCGGCATTTAACCAATGGTTTTTGGGTACTGCAATGCAAATAGGTTCTGTAAATAATTTAAGCGATTGTATATTAATATGTGAAATAGAGTCGCGGCTAAAGGCGATATCTGTTTGGTAATTAAGGAGGAGTTTTTCGTGGTTTTCGTCGGTAAGTTCGGCCAGTTCTAATTTAAGATCTGGTAAATTGGTTGTAATAAGGTCTAGAAAATTAGGCAGCAAACTAAAGGTAATTGAACCAGGATAGGATATAGAAACCACACCAGCATCGCCTTGATTAATTTTTTTGGCTTGTTGGTAAATATGATCTAACTCGTTCATGGTTTTGCTCCAATGTTGTTGCAGGAATTTACCAGCATCAGTCAGTTTTACGTTTCTTTTATTTCTTTCGAAAAGTAAAAATCCCAACTCGTCTTCCAGTGATTGTATTTGTCTGGTTAAAGAGGATTGCGAGATGTATACTTTTTCGGCAGTGTTCCAAAAGTGAAGTTCTTCGGCTAAAACTAAAAAATATTTTATTTGTTGTGTGGTCATAACAAATGCGTTTTTTGCATTACTGAATCAAAAATATGTATTTTTTAATAAGTAGCATCCTATTTTCTTTGTGTAAAGTTTATTAATAATTCTAAATTTTAAAATGATGTTAGGTGTTGAAAATTTTATAACCTTTTTGGTTACCGCAACTTTTTTTGTAATGATACCAGGAATGGATACTGTTTTTGTTTTAAATAAATCGATTAGTCAAGGACGTAAATCTGGAATAGTGTCAGCAATGGGTATTAATACGGGTGTGTTAACACATACGTGTTTGTCGGCTTTGGGTTTATCGGTTTTAATTGCAAAATCTGCAATAGCTTTTATGGTAATTAAATATGTTGGCGCAGTTTATTTAGTATATATAGGTGTGAAAAAATATAGAGATACATCGGTATTAGCTATAGAAAACAACACGGAAACGGTTAAAAACAATACTAAAAACGACTTTTGGGCTGGTTTTTTTACTAACTCATTAAATCCTAAAGTTGCATTATTCTTTTTGGCGTTTTTTCCGCAGTTTATTACGCCTTCAAAATTAGAAGATCCTATTCCTTTTGTTTTATTAGGACTTACGTTTGCAACAATAGGTGTGGTTTGGTATGTGTTATTAACGTTATTTGCAAGTACGTTTTCTAATAAAATAAAAAGCGCTCCTAATTCTGGAAAATGGCTTAATAAAATTAGTGGATTTATATTTGTACTAATGGGATTGCAAATTGCTTTTGGGTAGAAGTGGTTTACTTTTTTATTCCATTTGGGTTTCTTTCCACCATTTCTAAATAGATGTCCTCTACAAACTCTCTTGCCCAATCTGTTTTTCTTAAAAAACCAAGGCTAGATTTCATGGTAGGATAGTAGAGAAAACAGCGAATATTAGTACGGTCTCCCAAATACTCCCAACCATAATGTGCTACTAAACGTTCTAATACTTGTGCTAGTTTTACACCATGAAGAGGGTTGTCTAATTGCTCTTGAGTAGCTTGCCTTCTTATACGTTTAGTTGGTTTGCTTTCATCAGCTGTGTTAGATTTGGTTTCGTTATCTAGAGGTTGTTCTTGTTGCTGTTGTTTGTTGTCCTCCTCGTTATTGTTTTTTATGTCCATTATTGGTGTATGCCTTGTAGATTTTTTTTAATTCTTTTATGAAATAGAGCGTTAATTTAAACAAAAAACCACTTTGCTTTCGCAAAGTGGCTTAAAATCTTTTATTTCTGCTCCCAATCGTTTTTTAAATAGTTAAGTGCTTCTTCTAAAGCTTGTTTTGAAGGCTTTGGATTATAGCCTAAAACTGTTTTAGATTTATTGATGTCGTAATCTTGTTTTAAACCATAAAACATATCTAAATAGTGGCTTTGTAGTAAGGGTTCTTTTCCTGTTATTTTACTACTAAATTCCATTAATCCTGCAACCGAATACAATAGCCATTTAGGTACTTTTTTTGGTGTTTTTAGTTTTAGTTCAGGATATAAATTTGCTGCTATTTTTACACTGTCTTGCAATGTGGTGTGTGTTGGGTTGGAAAGAATATAACGTTCTTGGTTTTCGCCTTTTAACATGGCTTGGTAAGTGCTAAAAGCAACATCTTTTACATCTACCCAATTTAAGGTAACGTTGGTATCTACGGGAATTTCGCCTTTTAAAATTTGATGTACTAAATTATTAGAATAGCTTAATTTGTGAGCGTAGCTACCAATCATGGCAGATGGCAAAATTAATACGGTTCTAATACCATATGCTTTGCCTAATTTTAAAGCGAGTTTATCGGAGTCGTTTTTAGAATTGTAATACCAGTTTCTACGGTCTTTATTATAGCCATTATCTACATTTGCTGGTAAGGTTGTAAAATCTAAAGAAGCTACAGAACTTACGTAAACAATGTTTTTAATACCACAAGCTTTAGCTACATCGAATACATTTTGTGTGCCTTTTAAGTTGTTGTCGTAAATTTGAATCTTTGGATTTTTTGCCCACATACTAAAATTTGCAGCTACAGCATATAGATGTGTAACATCTTTGAAGGCTTTTTCTAGTGATGGTTTGTCTAAAAGGTCTGCTTGTACAACTTCGCAATCTAAATCTTTAAAAGGTGTAGTGTTATTAATATCTCTAACGGTGGTTCTTACATGTTGGTTTTTAGAAAGTAGTAAGCGTATTAGATTATTTCCTAAATGTCCGTTTCCGCCTGTAACTAATGCAATGTCTTTACTCATTTTTTTATTTTTTGTTTGAGCAAAGGTCTTTGGTAATTAAGAGTCTAAAAATAACATTTGTTAGAAAGTGATTTGTTTTCTAATTCTGCTTAGAGATTGTGGTTCCATACCTAAAAAGGAGGCGATATTATCTATAGATACGTTTAAAGCCAGGTTTGGTTGCTGTTCTACAAATTTTAAATAGCGTTGTTTTGCCGTTAATATCTGAAAATCTTTAACGCGTTCTAGTTTGCAGTTTAAATGCTCGTTAGTAACCGTTTTTATAAAGTTACTCCAAAATGTAGAGTTGGCTTGTAGTAGGTTGTAGTCTGACTTAGAAATTTTTAATAGTTTGCAATCGGTAACGGTTTCGTAGTAATCGGGAGCAGGAGTTTCGGTCATAAAACTCTCTAAAGATGTGAAAAAATCGTGTTCAGGTACTAAATGTTGTATTACAATTTTTCCATCGATATTTAGATAACCTTTTACAATGCCTTCACTTAAAAAATAAATATAACGTTCTGTTTTTCCAGCTTCTAAAAGCTTGGTGTGTGCAGGTACATTTTCGGTTATGAAATAGTTTTTAACTAAGCGTGTATCGTCTTCAGTTAAAGTAAATTGAGATTGAATATAGTTTAGTAAGTTTTTCATTGTTAGATTATTAAATGCTATAAAACACAGTGCTAAAGTTTTGTTTTATTTGATTTTATAGATAATGAAACGAAGTTAGCCAAAATTATTAAAGTTTTAGGTTTGAGTAAAAGCAAAAAACCACTTTGCTTTCGCAAAGTGGCTTTAAATAATTTTTCTTTTTCAGTTTTACTATTTATCAATAGATCCTAAAACACGTTTCATAAAACCATTAACGGCATCTTTTTTACTCGCTCCATCTTTAATCATTTTATTCACTTCTATAGCGCCATACATATTAGAGATTAATTCTCCAATAACGTCTAGTTCTTCGTCTTTAAGAGAAGGTACTTCGGTTAGGGCTTCAAGCGTTTCAATGGTTTCGATTACAAAGTCTTCGTCGTTGTCTTCTATAAATTGCGTAAGGTGTTTTATTACTGGTAATTTCATTGATAATTTTATTTAATTTAATAAACTGTTGTTCTCGATACAAATTCGATAATAAAATCAAATGCACTCGAACTGACGTTTATTACTTCCGCGAAAGCGAAAACAGTTTTTTTATAAATTAAACGCGGCCGAAAGGTTTAAGGTTTCGACTGCGCTCAACCTGACATTTAAGTTATTATGCTACTTCGTCAACTAATGCTTTTAAAACATCGAATTTGTTAGTCTGTGTTTGATTTACAAATTTTCCGCCTTTAAAAGCCGCAAATGTTGGTAAGTTATCTACTGTAGCTAATTTTCTCGATTCCGGGAATTTTTCCGCATCAGCGATAACAAATGTTATATTTTCTAACTCACCAGCTAATTTCTTAACCTTTGGTTTCATAATACGACAGTTACCACACCATGTTGCAGAGTACTGTACTACAACAGTGTCGTTAGCAGCAATAATTTCGGCTAAATTGTCTTGGCTTAATTCTTGAACCATAATAAATTAGTTTACGTGGTTTGCTAAATACTCAGCAGTACCAGTTCTATTCGCACTCATTGCATCTTTTCCTTCTTCCCAGTTTGCAGGACAAACTTCACCTTTTTCTTGAACGTGCGTTAAGGCATCGATAATACGTAAAAATTCGTTTACGTTTCTACCAATTGGCATGTTGTTTACACCTTCGTGTTGTACAATACCATCTTCGTCTATTACGTAAGTTGCTCTGTATGTTACGTTGTCTCCATCTACAGTTACAACACCAGTTTCTTCGTTGTATTTTTCGTTAGAGATATCTAAAATACCTAAAGTATTTGCTAGGTTACGGTTAGAATCTGCTAAAATTGGGTAAGTAACACCTTCAATTCCACCATTATCTTTTGGAGTGTTTAACCATGCGAAGTGTACTTCTGGAGTATCACAAGAAGCACCAATTACAATAGTGTTTCTTTTTGCAAATTCTGCTTTAGCAGCTTCGAATGCGTGTAATTCTGTTGGGCAAACAAAAGTAAAATCTTTTGGATACCAGAATAATACTACCTTCTTTTTGTTATTTTTTGCTTCTTCAAGAACGTTTAATTTAAAGGTGTCACCCATTTCGTTCATTGCATCTACATTTAAATCTGGGAACTGTTTTCCTACTATTGCCATTGTATAAAATTTTATAATTATTAGATTGTTTTTTCAGACTGCAAAGGTACATTAGAAGGCAAAAAAAAATAGCTAAATAAAATTTTAAAATCTTATTTAGCTATAGTTTTTGATTATAGTAATGTCTAAAAATAATAACTTTTTATTATTTATCTTTTAGCTGTCTTATTTTAATGTTAAGCGCTGCGAATAAAAGTGTAGTAAAAGGACTTAGCCAATTAAAAATGGCATAAATAAAATATTCTCCAACGCCAACACCTAAAACACCAGATTGGTATGCGCCACAAGTATTCCAAGGAATAAGTACAGAGGTTACAGTACCAGAGTCTTCCAGAGTTCTACTTAAATTTTCTGGAGCAAGACCTTTATCTTTATAGGCTTGTTTAAACATTTTGCCAGGTATTACCAATGCTAAATATTGATCGCTGGCAATTGTATTTAATCCTAAACAGCTAATTACTGTGCTTGCAAATAAACCAAAGACGGTAGTTGCTAATTTTAAAAGTTCTTTTGTAATACGTGATAAGGCTCCTATAGCGTCCATTGTGCCGCCAAAAACCATGGCGCAACAAATTAATAAAATGGTCCAGAGCATACCGTTCATGCCACCAGCGCTAAATAGTTTTTTTAACCTTTTAATAGTTATTAGTTTCTCTAAGTTTTCGGCTTTTGCTTTTACAACAGCGGCATCTGTGTAATCTGGCGCTAAAAAGGCTTGCAAACTTTTAAGGGTGTGTACACCTTTTAAGTCATCATCCGAAAATAAGTTTTTAAGTTCTTCGTCGTTATTTACTTTGGCTATATCTGCTTCCGAAAGGTTTGCTAGATACTCTGTATTATCTATTTCAACACTGGTATCTGTTAGTATTGATGTTATTACTGTTTTAGTTGAAGAGTCTGTTATGTTTTCAATAAGTTTAGATTGAAAAATAAAAGCAAACATTGCAGCTAATAACACACCAGATACTAATGCTATTAACGGTTTAACCTTAAAAAGTATTAATACTACTACTGCTACCGGTACTAAAAATAGTAGCGGTGTAATGTTAAAGTATTTATCGATGGTTTCTAATATAAAAGAAGTATCTGAACTTCCAGTAGACTCTATACTTGCACTCATAATAGAGAATGCTATTAGTGTAATAATTATTGTGGGTACAGTAGTGATACTCATATATTTTATATGTGTAAACAAATCTGTTCCAGCCATAGCAGGAGCAAGGTTCGTAGTATCACTTAAAGGTGACATTTTATCTCCAAAATAGGCGCCAGATATTACTGCTCCAGCAATCATTCCTGGGTTTATGCCTAAAGCGGTACCAATACCAATAAGTGCGATACCAACGGTTGCAGAGGTGGTCCAGGAGCTACCAGTGGCAATAGAAATAACAGCACAAATAATTACAGAAGCTGGTAAAAATACCGTTGGGTTTAGTACTTGTAAACCGTAATATACCATAGCTGGTATAACACCACTAATTAGCCACGTTCCGGCTAGGGCACCAACTAAAAAGAGAATCATTATAGGTACAAATACACTTTGTAGGTTTTCCCAGATTTCTTTTAACATTAACCTGTATTTAACTTTGTTAAAAAAACCAACAATTGCTGCAATACCACCAGCTATTAGTAAAATAAATTGATTAGAATAAGCACCTAATGCTTCTCCTTCTGCAACAAATATGTTGTAGGCTAGCATGCACATTAACAAGACAACAGGTATTAATGCTTCCCAAATGTTTAGTTCTTTATTTTCTATAATTGTTTGGTCTTGGATTTCTATTTCCGAAAGATTGTCGTCTTGCATTTAGTTAGTTTTTTTTGGATATGTAATGTTACGATTTTAGAAGAAGTTATGCAAATTCATTTTGACGTTGTAAATTAGCGAGTTATATGGATTCACTTACTCAAATTATTTTAGGAGCCGCTTGTGGAGAAGCAGTTTTAGGAAAGAAAATTGGAAATAAAGCATTACTTTTTGGAGCCATTGGTGGCACAATTCCCGATTTAGATGTCTTTATTGGTAAATTTATTTTTGGAAACCAAATAGATGCTATGCTGTTTCATCGCGGATTTATGCATTCCATTTTATTCTCTGTTCTTGGTGCTTTTCTCTTTGGTTGGTTGTTTTATAAATTGTATAATACAGGAAAGCGTTTGGGTTCTACAACCTTAAAAGGTTGGGTTTTATTATTTTTTTGGTCACTTATTACACATCCAATATTAGATTGTTTTACGCCTTATGGTACGCAATTGTTTGCGCCATTTTCTAATTATCGTGTGGCTTTTAATAACATCGCAGTTGTAGATCCTTTGTATACATTGCCTTTTTTGGTTTGTGTGATTGTTTTAATGTTCTTTAAAAGGAATACATTAAAAAGAAAGAAATGGTTAACCTACGGAATTGCTATTAGTTCTATTTATATGTTATTTACCATTGGAAATAAACTGTATGTTAATTCTATTTTTAAAACATCTTTAGCTGAAGAAAATATAGAATATTCACGTTTTAGCACGCAACCAACTATTGCTAATAATATTTTATGGTATGGTATTGCTGAAACCGAAACACATTATAAAGTAGCTTATTATTCGTTATTTGATAAAAGGAATCGTTTTTCAGAATGGCAAGAACTACCAAAAAAAAGAGCTATTAGAGTTTTGGACTATAAAGACTTAGAAGATTTGTCTTGGTTTAGTAATGGGTATTTTAATATTGAAAAAATAGCAGATAATGAGTTTTTATATAACGATTTACGCTATCCTTTAGTTAAAACAATAAATGGTTATGAATCTGTTTTTAGTTTACTCCTTTTTAAAGTAGAGAAGCGGTTAGATATGAAACCTTTTCAGCCTAAAATAGGTGATTTTAGTGATGCTGTTTTTAAACTTTGGGTAAGACTGAAAGGTATTTAATTTACCACCGACTTATTTGATCTCTACTTTTATGTAATTATCATGATGTTATTGCTTTATAAATAATCACAAATGTTATTTGTCTTATTTATTCACCATTTAACGGTTTAATTTCATTTAAGTTGTAACATGCTTTTATCCAAGAATTATTGGAGTTAATATTGCGCTACCTAAATTTTGTTACCTATGAAAAATACGATGCTTTTAGCATTAATAGTACTAAGTACTTTTATTAGTAATGCCCAAGTTGGTATTCGCAACACGAACCCTAAATCTTCTTTAGATATTTCTGCATCATCTATTATAGCTCCAAACTCCGATGATGGTTTATTGGTGCCTAGGATTGATAAATTTCCAACAACTAATCCTATTGTAGATCAAAATTCTATGATGGTTTATTTAAATAATAACCTAACTGCAACTAATATTAATGGTACTGCCAAGAATTACGATTCTGGTTTCTATTATTGGGATAATGCGCAAACGGATTGGATTAATTTTAATAAAGAATCTTTTGATGCAGATTGGTATGTTGCAAACACAATAGATACTTCTTTTGATATCGTAGATAATATTTTTACCAAAGGTTTGGTTGGTATTGGTCATGATGATCCTATTTCTGATTTAGATATTAGGTCTGAAAATGAGTCACGAGCTATTAATGTTAAAACTGTAGGTGCAAGAACAGTTAATGTTACCGGTTTTTATAATGAATTAGCGACAGAAACAACAGCTGCAAATACAGAAGGGATAAGAACTAGAATTATTACTAACGATAATAGTGTTCATTTTGGATTTAGAAATGAATTATCTGGAAATGGCTCTGGTAAACATAGAGCAGTTTTTAATTTACTTTCGGGAAATGGAACAGGAGATCAGTACGGAATTGAAAATACAATTACTAATAAAGGAGATGCTAATCATTACGGTGTCAACACTATATTGTCTGGTATTGGTAGTGGTATTAAATATGGTGTTAGAAATACCATGAATGCAGGAACTGGAGCGTTTTATGGTGTCCATAATCAGTTAAGCGGTAGCGGAGATGGTGTTATGAGAGGTACAAATAACAATATCAATAATAGTGGAAATGGAGGTCATTTTGGTGTGATTAATAATTTGTTTGGTACTGGGAGTGGCACTAAATACGGGAGTTTTAATGTGATTGCGACAACTGCTGGAGGTCAGCATTATGGTGTGTTTTCTAAAGCAGAAAAAGCAGGTGCTTGGGCAGGTTATTTTTTAGGAAATGTTAGAGTTTCTCAAGATGTGACAGTTTTAGGTCAGGTGACCGCAAATAATTTTGTTGCTACAACTGCTGCCGACAAATACGCCGATTATGTTTTTGAAAAGTATTTTAATGGTTTTTCTGAAATTAATAAAGATTATTCGTTTTTAAGTATCGAGGATGCACAAGAATATGTGAAAACAAATGGTCATCTAAAAGGGATAACTAGTTACGAAAAAGTTAAGGCAAATAATTTCAAGTTTAATTTGAGTGATTTGTCTCTTTCTTTATTAGAAAAAACAGAAGAACAATTTTTATACATTACAGAACTCAATAAAAAAATAAAGTCTGCAGATGAAGTTATACAGTCTCAAGACCAAAAGATAAAGAGTTTAGAAGAAAGACTTCTTAAAATTGAAGCGTTTTTAGAGCAATAATCTCTTATTAAATTCTAAATAAAAGCCTGAACATGTATTATGTTCAGGCTTTTTAATGTTTTAAATTAAGCGAATTATTTAAGTTAGAATACTAGTTGCTTGACTATTTAAGATATCTAATATTATTGGTTTAAGACCGCTAAAAAAGAATTCTACAGCTATTACCATAACTATTAAACCCATTAAACGCATCATTACATTTATACCTGTTTGACCAAGAATTTTAATAATTTTAGTCGAACTGTATAAAATAATGTAGGTTAAAGATATAACAGCTACTACAGCAAGAATAAGGATTACTTTTTTCTCTATAGAATGTGCATCTTCCATCATAACTATAGCATTTGTAAGTGCGCCAGGTCCACATATCATTGGGATGGCTAAGGGTGTTACAGAAATATCATCGACGTATGTTTTAATTTCCGACTCTTTTAATTTTACTTTACCTAAACGTGCTTGGAGCATATCCATACCCATTAAAAAAAAGATTACACCACCAACAACTCTAAAACTATTTACAGAGATGCCAAAAAAATTAAATAAGACTTGACCAGAAAAGGCAAATATTATTATGGTAATAAAAGATACAATTGATGCTTTTTGTGCAGTTTTAGTTCTATGACTTTTATCTAAGTCTGCAGTCATAGTCATAAATATTGGCATAGTGCCAAAAGGATTTATCAACGTAAAAAAAGACGTGAATGATAAGATTCCGAAAGCGATTACTTCGTTCATTATACTTATTAAGTTGTTAGTTTAATTATGCCATTTCAGTTTGTAGAACACCAACTTCAAGCATACAAGCTTTCATTGTATCGAAAGTACGCTCGATGTCTGCATCTAGTCCAATAGAAAAACGAATTAACCCATTACTTAATCCCATTTCTTTTTGTTCGTCTTCAGGAATTTCTGAAGAAGTAGAACTTCCAGGAGCACTAAATAATGTTTTGTAAAAGCCTAAACTTACTGCTAAGTAGCCTAAGTTTTTTTCTTGCATTAGTTCCATTAAAGCGTTTGCTTTTTCAAGAGAACCAGCGTCTATAGTAAGCATGCCGCCAAATCCGTATTTCTCATTCATCATTGTTTTAAATAACTCATGAGAAGGATGAGAAACCAAACCTGGATACACCGTTTTTATACCTAAGCTTTGAAATTGCTCCGCTAAAAAAGTAGCATTATAGCTGTGTTGTTGCATTCTAATATGTAATGTTCTTAAGTTTTTAAGAACAGAAGCAGCGCGTAAACTATCCATTGTAGATCCTAAGAGCATGCAAGCACCATCGTTTACACTTTTTAAACTGTCTATAAATTCGTGCGTTCCACAAACCACACCGCCAACAGTATCGCTAGATCCGTTAATAAATTTTGTTAAACTATGGATTACTACATCTGCACCTAATACAGCAGGAGAGATAGATAAAGGAGAGAATGTGTTATCTACCACTAATTTTAAATTATGCTTCTTAGCGAGTTTTGCTAAACCTTCAATATCTGCAACTTCTAGTAATGGATTACTAACAGATTCACAGTATAAAACTTTGGTGTTTGAAGTGATAGCGGCTTCAACGACATCTAATTTTGTTATGTCTACAAAAGACGTTGTAATATTTAAACGCGGCGTAAAGTTTTTTAGAAAAGCGTAAGTTCCACCGTAAATGGTTCTACTAGAAACAACATGGTCTCCAGCGCCACAGAGTTGTAAAATAACAGGAGTAATTGCGCCCATTCCAGAAGCGGTAACATTAGCAGACTCTGTACCTTCCATAGCTGCTAAAGCTTGACTTAAATATAGGTTTGAAGGTGTTGTGTGTCTTGAATATAAGTAACAGCCATCTGCATTGCCTTCAAATGTATCTTGCATTGTTTTTGCCGATAAAAAGGTGTAGGTAGAGGAATCTGAAATTGAAGGATTTACGCCTCCAAACTCTCCGAAATATTGTAAGTCCTGAATATTATTTGCTGGTTTAAATTTCATAGTTTTGTATATAAAAAATTATTATATCTGATTATTATAATGTAAAATTGATATATTTTAGATTAATAATCAATAGATTTGTTTAAATTCAGATTTTAAATCTGAATAATTAATTTAATATAGTTTATTTTTAATATTTAATTTAAAATTAGGCAATACAACTGAAAATTTTTCGATTATGACTTTTGATGCTATAGATACTAAACTAATTCAATTATTACAAGAGGATTGTAAGCAGACTAATAAAGAACTTTCTGGTAAATTAAACTTATCTATAACAGCAGTTTACGAGCGTATAAAAAAACTTGAAAGTAATGGTGTAATAGATAAATACGTTGCTTTAATAAAAAAGGAAGCGATAGAGAAATCGTTTGTAGCTTTTTGTCATATTAAATTAACCAAACACTCTCAAGATTACGTTATCAGTTTTGAGAAGGAAGTCACAGAACTAGAAGAAGTTTTAGAATGTTTTCATATAAGTGGTGATTACGATTACTTATTAAAAGTACTTGTAAAAGATATGGAAGCTTTTAGAGAGTTTATGGTCAATAAATTGACTAATATTAATCATATTGGAAGCACACATAGCATGTTCATGATTAATGAAGTGAAGCATACAACTGCTATTTCAATTTAAATTTTAATAATTATGTTTCAATCAACACGTTATAAGCTTATAGAATTTTTTTTAATATTTATTGTAACTCCAGTAAGTTTTACAATAGATTTTCCGTTTTGGATAAAGGGAATTATAGCTGTAACTGGCTTTGTGTACATAATATATGTGCTGCTAAACATTCAGAAAAAGAAATTTAGCATTGCAAAGCATCTTAATTGGTCGCTGTTTTTGCGTAATACTTTAATAAAATTAGCAGGCATTGCTTTTATAACAATAGCTTTTGTCTTCTTTTCGGATAAAGAGAGTCTGTTTAAGGTTTTACTAAATAAGCCCTTAATGTGGTTGGTTTTACTATTTGTGTATTCTACTTTTTCGGTTTATCCACAAGAATTAATCTATAGAACCTTTTACTTTGAGCGTTACGAGAATTTATTTCAGAATAAAAAATTATTCATTTTTATAAATGCTATTGTATTTTCATTAGCCCACTTATTTTTTAGAAATACCTTAGTAATCGTCTTAACCTTTTTAGGAGGTTTACTTTTTGCTTTTACTTATAAAAAAACAAAATCGACACTCTTAGTATCTATAGAACATGCCATTTATGGCTGTTGGTTATTTACCGTTGGTATGGGAGAAATGCTTGGATTTCCTAGTTAAACGATTAGAAATAGTTAGTAGCCTTTTTTTATTGTAGTAAAATTATTATTTTGTAAGCGCTATTAATCATTTATTATGGAATACCAAGAAATACAGGAAGTCTATAAATCTATTTTCGAATCTTATAGTAAGCCTTCTTTAGAAACCCACATTCAAAAAATAATAGAGCTAGATCAGTTTCTGCCTTACAGTTCTACATTCTTTTGTATTACAAATACTCAAGACTTAAAGTTCGAATATATTAGTAAAAACTTTAAAGCCTGTTTAGGCTTAGATCCTGTTGAGCTTAAAGCTAAAGGAATGAAATATTTTTGGAGTAGAATTCATCCAGAAGATATTGAAGTTTGGTTAGCTGCTTTAAACCATTTAATGGAGTTTACACTTGCAGAAATCTCCGAAGAAGATAGAACTATATCCAATTATACCTGGAATTACAGATTTAAAAATGCAAAAGGCAATTATATAAATATCATTCAAAATACAACACCTTTAGCTTTCGATAGTGACATGAAACCAATTATTGGGCTCGCTCATTATACGGTTTTAAACGAAAATATTAAAATGCCAATTACAGCTACGGCAAAGTTGTTAAATGCCCAAAATGAATACGAAACAATTTATTATAACAACTTTTCTCAGAAACTTCTAAAGTCTGGAGTAAGCAATAGAGAACGAGATGTTATTAGATTATTGGTGTTAAATTATTCTAGTAAAGAAATTTCTACACAATTAAATATTAGTTCGCATACCGTAGATACGCACAGGAGGAATATTTTAAAGAAACTTAAAATTTCTTCAACAGGAGAGTTAATAGGAATGCTTAAAATCAATAAAACTTTAATTTAAGGTTAAAATTACTCAAATTGAGTATTGTGGAGTTTTATATTTATTTAGAACTTCGCATTGCTATTAATCAATTCTTTTATTTAAAAGCCTAGTCTAGAAAGCACTTTTCTAATTAGGCTTTTTTTTGATTTATTTTACCTAGAAATTAAGTATTAAAATTCACACAAAGCATTCGTAATTAATCATTCAAAATCGTACTTTTGTTTTAATAATAAATTTGTCATTTCCAATTAAATAGGAAATCTATACAAAAACAATTTTTATGAGTAAATACGATGTAGCCATAATTGGTTCAGGACCTGGAGGATATGTAGCAGCAATACGTTGTGCACAACTAGGCATGAAAACAGCAATAATAGAAAAATATTCAACACTAGGAGGCACCTGCTTAAACGTTGGTTGTATTCCAAGTAAAGCGTTGTTAAGTTCTTCTCATCATTACGAGGAAGCTACAAAGCACTTCGAAGATCACGGTATTGAAATTCCAGGAGAGATTAAAGTAAATCTTGAAAAAATGATTGGTCGTAAGCAAGCCGTTGTAGACCAAACAACTGGAGGTATTGATTTTTTAATGAAGAAAAACAAAATCGATGTTTTTACAGGTGTTGGTAGTTTTAAGGATGCTACTCACATTACAATAAAAGGAGAAGAAACAATAGAGATTGAAGCAAAGCACAGTATCATCGCTACAGGATCTAAACCATCTAGCTTACCATTTATTACATTAGATAAAGAACGCGTTATAACATCTACCGAAGCTTTAAAACTTAAAGAAATACCAAAACATTTAATAATAATTGGTGGTGGTGTTATTGGTTTAGAATTAGGTCAAGTATACCGTCGTTTAGGAGCTGAAGTTACTGTTATAGAATATATGGATCGCATTCTTCCAACAATGGATGCAGGTTTATCTAAAGAATTGAATAAAGTTTTTAAGAAAGCAAAATGTAAAATGATGCTGTCTCACAAAGTACAATCTGTAGAGCGTAATGGAGACGAAGTTACCGTTAAAGCAGAAAACAAAAAAGGAGAAGTAGTAGAATTTAAAGGAGACTATTGTTTAGTCTCTGTAGGACGTAAACCTTATACAGATGGTTTAAATGCAGAAGCTGCCGGTGTAAAATTAACAGATAGAGGACAGGTAGAAGTAAACGAACATTTACAAACATCTGCTTCTAATATTTACGCTATTGGTGATGTTGTAAAAGGAGCAATGTTAGCTCATAAAGCTGAAGAAGAAGGAACTTTTGTTGCTGAAACTTTAGCAGGACAAAAACCACATATCGATTATAATTTAATTCCAGGTGTTGTTTATACTTGGCCAGAAGTGGCCGCAGTTGGTAAAACTGAAGAAGAATTAAAAGCAGAAGGTGTTGCTTACAAAGCAGGACAGTTTCCTTTTAGAGCATTAGGTAGAGCAAGAGCTAGTGGAGATATCGACGGATTTGTAAAAATCTTAGCCGATGAGAAAACAGACGAAGTTTTAGGTGTACACATGATTGGTGCACGTTGTGCAGATTTAATTGCAGAAGCAGTAGTTGCTATGGAATTTAGAGCAAGCGCAGAAGATATTTCGCGTATGTCTCACGCACATCCAACATTTGCAGAAGCAGTAAAAGAAGCAGCTTTAGCAGCAACAGACGATAGAGCTTTACACGTATAGATTATGATAATAGAACCAAAAACAAGAGGTTTTATATGTTTAACATCACACCCAAAAGGTTGTGAGCAAAACGTAATAAACCAAATAGAATATATAAAAGAAAGACCAGTTACAGAAGGTCCTAAAAAGGTATTAGTAATCGGTGCATCTACAGGATTTGGACTAGCATCACGTATTACAAGTGCTTACGGATCTAACGCTGCAACCATTGGTGCTTTTTTTGAGAAACCACCAACAGCAGGTCGTCCAGCATCACCAGGATGGTATAATAGTGCAGCTTTCGAGGCTCAGGCTCATAAAGATGGATTATATGCAAAAAGTATAAATGGAGATGCATTTTCTAACGAAATAAAAACTGAAACTATTAACCTAATCAAACAAGATTTAGGAGAAATAGATTTATTGGTTTATAGTTTAGCTTCGCCAGTACGTACGCATCCAGAGTCTGGAGTGCGTTTTAAATCGGTTTTAAAACCAATTGGTACTACATTTACAAATAACACTGTAGATTTTCATACAGGTGAAGTTAAAGAAGTAACAATAGGACCGTGTACAGAAGAGGAGATTGATAATACTGTTGCTGTAATGGGAGGTGAAGATTGGCAAATGTGGATCGACCAACTTAAAGCAGCAGGTGTTTTATCCAAAGATTTTAAAACAGTGGCTTATTCTTATATTGGCCCTTCATTAACTGAAGCAGTTTATAGAAAAGGAACTATTGGTCGTGCAAAAGACGACTTAGAAGCAACAGCTTTTAAAATTACAGATGGTTTAAAAGATATTAATGGTCAAGCTTATGTTTCTGTTAATAAAGCTTTAGTAACACAAGCGAGTTCTGCAATTCCAGTAATACCGTTGTATATTTCATTATTGTATAAAGTAATGAAGGAGGAAGGTATTCACGAAGGTTGTATTGAGCAAATCGAACGTTTGTTTAATGCACGTTTATATTCTGAAAATACGCCTTTAGATGAAGCGGGACGTATTAGAATTGACGATTGGGAAATGCGTGATGATATTCAAGCAAAAGTTTTAGAGCTTTGGAAACAAGCGACTACTGAAACTTTACCAGAAATTGGAGATTTAAAAGGTTATGAAACTGATTTCTTTAATCTTTTCGGATTTAAGGTTGATGGTATAGATTACGATAAAGATGTTAACGAAATGGTTAACGTACCAAGTATAGAAGCTTAATTTTTATACGTATAATAATATATTAAAAGCGACTTTTAAAGTTCGCATTTTTTTTTTGTTCATTATTTTTTTTGATTTGAGTATAAACTGAATTAGTTATTGTAAGAATTAAATTGATTTTCTTACATGTTTGTTAAATATTTACGCATTACAACGATTAATATTGTTTTTAATCGTCTTTTATGGTATTTTTAGAGTCCCAAATCTAAAACAATAATATTATGAAAACTGCCTACCTAGCACTTCTTTTATGCTTCTTCTTATCTATTAGTAATTCTCAAAATGATAACTCTAAAATTGTTGAGGATTATATTGAGAATTTTAATAAAAAAGATTCTGTTGCAACTTTTAATACTTTGCATAAAAACTTTTCAGAATATTGGAATACAATCCTTGTAAGTAAAAATAAGCGTGAGTATTCTGGGTATTATTCTTGGGGAACTGTAATGCAAGATAAAGAAGAGATCGAAATTGTGAGTTCTGTAGGAAAAAAAGTAGTTGTTAACTCCACTTATTATTCAGATTTAGATCAACTTTTAGGTAAAATGCCTTATAAGTGTAAAAAGACATTTATAATCTCTAAAGGTAAAATTATTAAGATAGTAAGCTCAAAGAATAAAAGATACGACCTGTATCAAAACAAAAGAAAAAGTGCTTTTATACCTTTTAAAAATTGGCTGTCTAGAACTCATAAATTAAAACGAAGAGATTTTAATATGAACCATAAAGATGCTCTAAAAATGAAAAACATTGTTTTTGAGTATCTTGCTAAAGACGAGATTGTGGATAGAGATTAGGTTTCCTTTTTTTTATGAAATTAACTCAAGACTATTTTAAAACGAACCTTTTTAGGTTCGTTTTATTTTATTTCTTAAAAAAGAATTATACTATTTTAGCAAAAGGTAATCTTAGTAGTTAATGATAAAAAAAAATATATTTTTTCTTTTTTCTAAATTTCAATACATAATTTTATGTGTTGGAGTGTTTATGAATTTTTCTGTTTCTCTAAAACCATTATCAATAATTATCTTTAATTATATAGCTATTCTGTTCTGTTTAAAAATTGGAGTAGTTTTACACGAATTAGGTCATTTGCTTTTTGCTAAACTTGCAGGAGGAAACCCCAAACGTATAGTACTTGGTCAGGGTCATGAGATATATAGATTTGAGATTTCTAATATAAAAATAATTTTAAATCAAAACTTCAAAGGTGGATTGGCTTTTTCTAATTTTAATACTATAAAGCAAATAAGATTAAGACGCTTTATTAATGTCTTAGGAGGCCCATTAACAAATCTTATTTTAGTTGTAATTGTTTATAATATTTTTGGTTTCGATTTTCGTTTTATCTCTGGTTTAAATGGAATTAATTTTTTTTCAGCATTTATTTTTGCTAATGTATTATTGGTTGTAATTAGCTTATTACCATATTATGTAACTCAACTAGGTGTTAAATTACCTTCTGATGGATTAAGTATGCTCAAACTAATATTTTCAAAAGACATAAGGACTAATTTCAATGGAAATGATCTTTTTGAAGCCTACGAGTTTATTGAAGCGAAACGATATAATAAAGCGCTTCCTATTTATGAAAAGTACATAGATAATAAAGACATTGCGTTAGTAGCTAAAATGAATATAGGATTAATCTATTCTAAAATTAATAGGGTTGACGAGGCCTATTCTATTTATGAGACTATTTTACCGTTGCTTGAAGATAAAAAACACAAAACGTATAAGGCGTTAGTAAATAACGGGTTGGCTTGGTTTAGTTTATTAAAGCAAGATTATACAAATATTGATTATCCTTCAAAAGTTGCAATTTCTATTAGTCCATTAAATACTCATTATCAAGGAACAAGAGGTTCTGTTTTAATAGAGATGGGAAATTTAAAACAAGGAGTGAAACTTTTAAAACCTTTGATAAATTTTAATTTCCCCAATAATCAAACGTTATGTGCTGCGATGTACCTTTATTACGGATTACATCTTCAAGGATTAGGAAATGAAAAAACCAAATATTTAAATTTCGTTTTAGACAATAAAATTATACTAGAAGAGGATGATTTAGTAATATGGAATGCGATAATTATAAGAACTCAAAAAGAGACTTAATACTGTTCTAAAACATTTAAAACCTCCTTCTTATAGCTCCTGCTAATTGGCAATGCTTTATCCCCTATAGTAATATACTCGTTTGTAAAAGCGTCAATATATTTTATCGAGATAATATAAGAACGGTGAATACGCATAAATTGCTGTTTTGGTAACTTAGCTTCAATAGCGCTAATGGTCTCACGAGTAACAATGGTTTCATTGGCTAGATGAATTTTTATATAATCACTATAGCTTTCAATGTAAACAATAGTATTAAAATCAATTTTAAGCATGCGTCTATCTGAGCGTACGAACATAAAATCGTTTACCTCTTCAGTTTTACTTATCTCTATTTCTTTTGTATTGTAAACATCAAAATAAGTATTTACAGCTTTCAATAAACGCTCAAAAGCAATAGGTTTTAACAAATAATCAACTGCTTGTAATTCGAAGCCTTCCAAAGCGTAATCGCGATAAGCTGTAGTAAAAATGACTTTAATATCCTTGTTTATGGACTTGGCGAAAGCAATCCCTGAAATTTCTGGCATATTAATATCTAAAAAAACGAGATCAATTTTATTAGCACTAATACAATTAAAAGCGTCAATTGCATTGCTGCAATTTTTCACAATTTGGATATTATCTATTTTAGATAAATGTGTTGCAATTATTTCTCTTGCAATAGCTTCGTCGTCAACAATAAGACAAGAGATTTGTTTAGGCATTTTTTAAGGTTTTTGTGTTTAGGTTTAATACAACTTCAAAAGTTGTTTCATTGTCATTAATATCTAGCGTATATTGGTCTTTGTAGAGCAATTCTAATCGTTTTTTAATATTTTCTAAGCCAATACCATGTTCACTAGTAGTTTGCTTTTGTGACGTGTTTTTTATGTGAAACATTAAGTTGTCTGCTTCATAAGAAATAGTAATATCTACTTTAAGAGTTCCGTTTTGTATAAAACCATGTTTAAAACTGTTTTCGACAAAAGGCATTAATAACATTGGTGATATGTTTGTAGTTTCCTTAATGTTATCAGAAACAAACGAAACAGCTAATGTATCATTAAAGCGTAATTGCTCTAATGCTATATAATCTTTTATATGGTTTATTTCTTCGGTTAAACTTACAAAAGGCTTATCTATTTGGTAGAGTAGGTAATCTAGTAAATTCGATAGTTTTAGTATCATTTCTGGAGTTTCGTCTGCTTTTTTTAATGCGAAACCATACATGGTGTTTAATGTGTTAAACAAGAAGTGCGGATGAATTTGCATCTTTAGGTAGTTTAATTCTTGTTCTTTTAATTTTAACTGTGTTTCGAGTATTTTGGTTTCTAAAACATTTGCTTTTTCACTGTTTTTTAAATTCAACTTTAACAATTTAAAAGCGCTAACAATAATAACTACAAGATAAACACCTGTCATTACAAATATCAAGTTTTTACTTATTGGATTCATTTTGTCATATTCGAAATCAGACAAGAGAATCAAACTAAAAAAGATTGAAACAAAAATTAAGTAAGCAGATATTATTAGAGTATACAGACTATATAAGCCAAAACGGAAATACTGTTTTGTAATTAAATATTCTGGTATTAATTTATAGATAGAAACATAAGTGGTCGCTACTGTTATTGGCATTAAAAATAGTGAAAAGTATAGTGTTTTATTAAAATCTGTACTGTCGACGCCAAAAAAGTAAGTGTAAAATAAGAGTACACCAAACCAGAATAGAACATGTAATAGTCCTTGTCCGAGTTTTTTTAAGATGAATTCCTTTTTTACCATTATTTGTAAATTGTATTACAATAATAGTATATTTTTATTCGAGATTTACAATTTATAGACGAATGACGGGTTTAGCAATTGTTTTAGCATTTTGTAGAATCGATTGCTAATTTGGTAGTCTATCGCTTTTAATTTTTTAAAGCAGAAATCTAAAGTAAGTTTGAAGTATCTTAATCAAAATACGAACAATTATGAATGTATTTTTAATGTCACTTAATCCTCTTGTAGATCGTTTTAATGAAGGAGGATCACTTTTTATGTCACTTATTTTAATTTGCTTCTTACTTTCTCTCTTCTTTATTATTAAAGGCTTTTTAAGTCTTAAAAAAAATGAAGCACTTTCTAGTAAAATGATAAAACTTACTGTGGATTCAAGTCTTTTGGGGCTAGTAATAGGTTTTTTAGGCTCCGTTTTAGGACTTATTCAAGCTTTTGATTCTATTCAATCTATGGGAAATGTTGATCCGGCTGTTTTTGCAGGCGGACTTAAAGTCTCTTTATTAACAGCTACTTTTGGGCTTTTCTCTTTTATAATCGCTAGAGTGGGAATCTTAATTTTAAGAAGCCTTGTTAAAGAATAAGGTTTAAAATTTTATATAAAGTAAGAGTAATCTATTGGTACGTGGGTTACTCTTTTTTCTTACAATTCTCTTATTAAATCCTTAATGCGTAATCGATTACTATAATCGTATTCATTTACATCTCTTACAAAGCAATAAGGGCTAATGGTTTCGCTTTTAACTTTTTTCGTGAGCTCGTCAACAGTAAAAGGTCCAAATTCATTAGACTTTTCTATATAATAGAACTCGTGATCGTATATTAAATTGCTAGCTTTATTCTTGTATTTATTATGAAGAAACTCTTGCACATCTTCCAACGAATTTAAAGAGTCGGTATAACTACTTTCGTTTATAAAAATAGCGCAGTCATCGGTTTGTAATCTATTAAGTATTAATACATCGTTATCCTTAAAATAGGCTTTAACTGTGGTTTCTCCATCTTCGGTTACAATAGAGAATGTGTTCTTTTTCTCAATGCACCAAGACGTTTCTGTGGTTGTTTTGCTTTCAGAAATATGAAGGGTGTTTTCATCTTTAAAAACATAAACAGCCTTCTTTTTAGAGATACCATTTACCAAAACCCAATGTTGATTTAAAAACAAATCCTCATAATGCGTTTCGTGATGAAACGGTTGAAGGTTAGGTAGTAAGTTAAAAATAGCAGAAGACATTAGTTAGGTTTAGAGCGTTTTATAACAAACGAAAAACTAAAGATAATATTTTATACTTAAAGATATTACTCTTAAAATCGAACTTAAAAAAGAAATTAAAAAGGTTTTACAACTATTCCAAACCCAAGTAGCCTAGTTTTAATTAAGACTACTTTTTATTCTTATTAAATTTCTGATAATTTTTATCTCCTCTAGTTTTAGGCTTCTTATACTTAGCTGCAATTTTAAACTTGTAAGATCCACCTTTATTTTCCTTAGAATTCTTTTCAGATTTCTCATGAAAAGCAGGTCCTGGAGCATCTTCGTCTTTTTTACGCTTGTGTGGATTGTTGTGTTCTTTAATTTGAGGTCTTTCTTCTTCAATTAATTCCGTAGAGATCTCAACTTCAGAAGGTAGATCTGCAACAGTAATAGTCATTTGCATTAAAGTTTCGATATCTTCAATCGCATGCAAATCTTTTTCTGTAGTAAATACATGCGCTAGTCCTTCGCGTTCAGCACGACCAGTTCTACCAATTCTATGCATATAGTTTTCTGGGAAATCTGGAGTATCAAAATTTATAACATGCGTTACATTATCAATATCCAAACCACGAGCCATAACATCTGTAGCAACTAATATTCTATTATCACCTTCACGAAATTGTTCGATACTACGCAATCTGTAATTTTGTGTTTTGTTAGAGTGTATAACACAAAGTTCGTCGTTATATTCTTCGGCTAAAGCTTCGAAAAGGCGATCTGCCATCTTTTTATAAGCAACAAAAATTAAGACTTTATTGTAAGTCTCTGCATCTTGAAGTAAATGCTTTAGTAAATTTAATTTTGTATAAAAATTAGGAACTATATATCGTGTTTGCTTAATGTTCTCTAATGGTGTTCCAGAGGTTGCAATAGATACTTTTTCTGGAGATTTAAAGAAATCTACAATTAAGGCATCTACATCATGGGTCATGGTTGCAGAGAACATAATATTTTGACGACGTTCTGGAAGCAAATCGAAAATATTAATTAATTGATGTCTAAAACCTAAGTCTAACATTACATCTACTTCATCAATAATTAATTTCTGAATAGATTTTAAATTTAAAACATGACTTAAAGCTAAATCATACATACGACCAGGAGTCGCAACTAAAATATCGATACCTTCAGCAATAGCTCTTTTTTGAGTATTAATATTTGTACCACCATAAACACCTAAAACACGTGTATTTATGTATTTAGTTAGCTTTTCTATCTCGTCTACCACTTGTACAACAAGCTCTCGAGTAGGTACTAAAACCAGTACTCTTGGGTTTTCTTGTTTAGAAAATGGTAAATTTTTAAGCACTGGAAGCATATAACCAAAGGTTTTTCCGGTTCCAGTTTGCGCAATTCCAACCATATCTTTTCCGCTGGCAACAACGCTAAAAGCTTCGGCTTGAATAGGAGTAGGCGTTGTAAAGCCTAAATCGTCAAGCGCGTTATATAATGGTGTATTTAAGTTTAAATCTCTAAAAGTCAAAGCATGTTATTTAAGCCGCAAAATTACTATTAATATTTTGTTTACCCTAAATGATGCTCATGTATTTGTACACTATAGTTTGCACTAAAGGTTTCATTCTCAGGTAATTTAATAATACCTTCTTTTTCTACTAGGTTTTGAGACGTGTTTTCTGAATCTGCAATGCCTAACCAAGGTTCAATACAAACATAAGGTGCGTTAGGTTTTGCCCAAATACCAAGATAGTTAAAATCTTTGAACGTCATATTTAATATTTCTCCATGTTTATCGCTAACTAAAGCTATTTTTCTAGATTTTAAATCTTTAAAAATAAGGGCATCGTTATTAAATAAATCGGGTTTTAATTGAATACTATTTTTAGTATTGAAAATAGATTTGGTTGTATTTTTTACTAATCCGTTTTGTGTATTTAATAAATGTGTTTTAGATGTTTCTTCAGTTTCAAAAACTAAATTATAGTCTGTATAATTTTCATCCTTATATAAAGGACATTTAAATGCAGGATGTCCTCCAACAGAAAAATAGATAGATTTGTTATCCAGGTTTTTTACAGTATATCTAACATCTAAGGTGTTATCGGTTAATGTGTAAGTAATAATAAACTCAAATTTAAATGGATATATTTTTAGTAAAATGTCATTATAAGTTAAACTAAAACTGAGGCTGTTTTTAGTCTTTTTAATAAGCTTAATGTCTTCATTGCCTCTAACAAAACCATGTTTTGGCATGTTATATTTTTTACCATTATAAATATAGGTTCCGTCTTTTAATATTCCAATAATAGGAAAAAGGTTAGGAGCAAAGCTTCCCCAAACATTAGGATCTGCATGCCACATAAATTGCCTGTTATTCTTTACAGAAGCTATTTCGCAGAGTTCTGCACCTTTCGGTTTAATCTTAATTTTTAAAGTGGCATTAGATAATTCGAACATTTTTTTTATTTAAACTCATGACTAAAATACTCGTTTTTTTACCAAATCTGCTTAACTTTACACAACATTTATATATTGAGAACAACAACAAAACATAAAATAACTAATCCTGAGGAGTTCAAGCAAAATCTATTGTCTTGGGCACAACAGTTTGATGATGTAGTTTGGTTAGATTCTAATTCAGAACAATTTCAAGACAATCAAAAATACTCTAGCTACGATGCGGTTTTAGCTGTAGATGCCTTTACCGCAATACAAACCGATTATTTTAATGCCTTCGAAAAACTAAAAGAATATTACACAACGACTAAAGACTGGATTTTTGGTTATTTAACTTACGATTTAAAGAATGATATAGAAACTTTAAAGTCTAATAATATTGATGGTCTAGCGTTTGCTGATTTGTATTTCTTTCAGCCAAAAAAAATATTTTTATTTAAAGGAGATACTGTAGAAATGCTTTATTTAAAAGCTGTTGATGATGAGTTTGAAACTGATTTAGAAGCAATACGTCATTGTGAAGAGGAACAACCTGACAATTTATTAAATGAAACAGATAATCCAATAAAAATAAAATTAAGAATACATAAAGACGAATACTTTGATAAAGTAACAAAAGTACTCTCACACATACATAGAGGAGATATTTACGAAGCTAATTTTTGTCAAGAATTCTATGCCGAAAACACAACTATTCAACCTTTAGAAACTTATAATAAGCTTAATGCTATTTCAAATGCACCTTTTGCAACGTTTTTAAAAGTGAGAAGTCATTATTTATTGTCAGCTTCACCAGAACGTTACATAAAAAAAGAGGGCACAAAAGTAATTTCGCAACCTATAAAAGGAACAGCCAAACGCGATCCAGATCATATTATGGATTCTATTTTAAAAAACGATTTGGTAAGTGACGAAAAGGAGCGTAGCGAAAATATAATGATAGTAGATTTAGTACGTAACGATCTTTCGCAAACAGCAACAAAAGGTAGTGTAAAAGTAGAAGAGCTGTGTAAAATATACAGTTTCGACCAAGTACACCAAATGATTTCTACAGTGGTTTCGGAAGTTAAAGACACCACAAGCCCAATAGATATAATAAGAACTACGTTTCCAATGGGAAGCATGACAGGAGCTCCAAAAATTTCAGCAATGAAAATTATTGAAGATTTAGAAGAAACCAAACGTGGTTTATATTCTGGAAGTGTTGGTTATATTACACCAGATGGCGATTTCGATTTTAATGTAGTGATTAGAAGTATTCTTTATAATGAAGCTAAACTATACGTATCCTATTCTGTTGGAGGCGCAATTACAGCTAAAAGCGAACCACTTAAAGAATACGAAGAATGCTTGGTTAAAGCCAAAGCAATGCGAACAGTTTTAGAAAATTAGTAATGGAAAACACTTTTACATTCGAGCTTTATAATACGCAATTATTTGGACAGTATTGGAAACCACAAGTGGTTAAAGCAGTTGTAGTTTTGGTTCATGGAATGGGAGAACATTCTGGTCGTTATGCCGAATCTGTAGTGCCTTATTTACTTAAAGAAAACTATGCAGTTGTTGCCTACGATCAATTTGGTCATGGTAAAACAAAAGGCAAACGTGGTAATTGTCCAAGTTATAATGCGCTTTTAGAAAGTCTCGAAAGTGTTATTAATAAAGCCGAATTTTTATTTAAAGATTTACCAGTGTTTCTTTATGGACATAGTTTAGGTGGAAATATTGTTCTTAATTATGCTTTAAAAAAGCAACCAAACATTAAAGGAGTCATTGCTACGAGTCCGTTTTTAAAATTAGCATTTACGCCTCCAAAATGGAAAGTAAACTTAGGGAAGTTTATGCTTACCATTTTACCTTCTATCACTTTACCAAGCGACATTGAAGAAGCTGCTATTTCAAGTATTGCAAGTGAGGTAGTGCGTTATCAAGAAGACGAATTGGTTCATGATAAAATTAGTCCTATGTATTTGTTTCCTGTAATGGAAGCAGGTGAATATGCTCTTGCCAACGCAAGTAATTTGAAGGTTCCAACATTTATAACGCATGGAACTGGCGATAGAATTATTGATTATAAGGGTTCCGTAGAGTTTTGTAAGCAATCTAAAATTGCCGAATTAAAACTTTATAATCACTGTTATCACGAATTGCATCATGATGTTTGTGCACATGAAATGATGCAGACACTAACAAAGTGGTTAAATGAGAAATTGGTAGGAATTAGTGAAGAGTAAGCTTTCTAGTTTTATGCCTTTTAGAGATATAATCTTGCAAGTATTAAAATCATCATAATTCGTATTAAAAAAACTTCAAAAAACGTACATTTACAACGTGCAAAAAGCGTTTCAAAAACATATAAACAACAATTTTAATTTCCTAAAAGGAAAGAAGATACTTATCACCATTTCTGGAGGATTAGATAGCGTAGCACTTACGCATTTATGTAAAGAAACTAAACTCGATATTTCACTTGCTCATTGCAATTTTAATTTAAGAGACGAAGAAAGCAATGGAGACCAAGCATTTGTTGAGAATTTAGCAGAAGCTCTAGATTTAGAAGTTTTTATACAGCATTTTGATACTACAGCTTATGCTCAAGAAAGTAAGTTGTCTATACAAATGGCAGCAAGAGAATTGCGCTATAATTGGTTTCAAGAGTTAGCAAATCAGTTAGGTTTTGATTATGTTTTTACAGCACATCACGCAGACGATAATTTAGAAACTTTTCTTATTAATTTAACTAGAGGAACAGGTTTAGATGGTTTAACAGGAATTCCAGAAATTAATGGAAACATTGTAAGACCATTATTAAAGTTTTCTAGAGAAATAATTTTAAGTTTTGCTGAACAACAAAAAATTGAATGGCGAGAAGATAGTAGTAATGCCTCTACTAAATACTTAAGAAACAAATTACGCCATGAAATTATTCCGAAGTTAAAAGAGACAAACTCACAATTATTACAAAATTTCGATGCTACTTTAATGCATTTAAATGAGGCTTCAGATATTGTAGAAGAAAGTGTAAATGCCGTTTTAAAACGTGCTATTGTAGCTGTTAATAATGACGAAATCACCTACGATATTTCAGAGTTTACTAAACTTAAAAACCCAAAAGCCTACTTAGTAGAAACATTTAAACCATTTGGTTTTACTGCTTTTGGAGATATTCAAAATTTATTATCTGCACAAAGCGGAAAGCAAATTTTTTCTGAAACACATCGATTAATAAAAGACAGATTGCATATTATTTTGGCACCATTGGCTTCCGAAGAAGAAAATATTCCAATGACTATTCTTTCATCAGAAAAAAACAAATCTATACCAAATGGAATTCTCTTTTTTGAAGTAGCCAACACAATAGAAAAAGTATCACCAAACGAGATTTTTGTAGATGCAGAAATTTTAAGCTACCCATTAACTGTAAGGAAATGGGAAGATGGCGACTATTTTCACCCATTAGGAGGCAACGGAAAAAAGAAATTGAGTAAGTATTTTAAAGATGAAAAACTATCTTTGTTAGATAAAGAGAAATGTCTTTTATTATGCTCCAATAAAGAAATCGTTTGGGTTTTAAACTATAGAGCAGACGAGCGCTTTAAAGTGACTAGTAATACTAATAACATATTAAAAATATCCTTGAAGGAATGAAGAAAATCTTTACTTTATTATTCGTACTATTTTCAATGCAAACTATGTTTGCACAAGTTAACCCTGTACAATGGGAAACTAGTGTTGAAAAAATTTCTGATACAGAATATAATCTAATTTATGCTGCAATAATAGAGGATCATTGGCATTTATACTCTCAGAACTTAGCTGAAGGAGGAGCAATACCTACAAGTTTTGTTTACGATTCTATTGCCAAAACTAACGACTTTAAACTTGTTGGTAAAGCAAAAGAAAGTAATAGTATTACAAAGTTTGATAAAGTATTTCAAATGGATTTAACCTACTTTGATAATGAAGCAATCTTCACTCAAAAAGTAGAAATTTTAAATAAAAATATTACAAGTATTAAAGCCGAAGTAGAATACCAAGCTTGTGACGATAAGCAATGTATTTTCGATAGCGAAGTCCTTACTTTTAAGTTGCCTTCAAGTAATACAAAGAAGCAGGCTAATATTTTTGAACCCGTAAAATGGACCTCTAAAGCAAAAAAAATATCAGATACGGAGTACGATATAATTTATACTGCTGTCTTAGATAATAAATGGCATATTTATAGTCAGAAACAAGATAATGACTTAGGGCCAATAGCATCAGAATTTACTTTTGATACAGCTTCTAAAGATTTTGAATTAATAGGAAAAACTGAAGAATCTAAACTTGTTCGTAAATTCGAAAAGGCTTTCGATATGAAAGTTAATTACTTTGAAAAGAAAGCAACTTTTACACAAAGAATAAAACTATTAAATCCTGAAACAAAAACGATAAAAGGAGAAGCCTTTTTTCAAGCTTGTGATGACGAAAAATGTTTAGCTCCAGAGACCTTTGAGTTTGAAACATCATTATCTGGAGACTTATTAACCGGATCTGAAGCGGCTAGTTTAAGCGATAGTGATATTGAAAAATCTGAAGCTTTAAGATTAGATATTAAAGGTGCAGAAAAATATACAAAAGCAGAAGACGTAGAGGAGAAGAGTTATTTTACCATTTTTGCTTTAGGTTTCTTAGGAGGTTTAATTGCGTTGTTAACGCCTTGTGTATTCCCTATGATACCTTTAACAGTATCATTTTTTACTAAAAGTTCGGGTAATTCGCAAAAAGGAATGGCTAACTCTATTATGTACGGCTTTTTTATCTTTTTAATCTACTTCTTATTAAGCTTACCATTTCACGTATTAGATTCTTTAGATCCTGAAATTTTAAATAATATTTCTACAAATGTGACGCTTAATATTATCTTTTTTGTAATATTTATTGCGTTCGCATTTTCATTTTTTGGTTATTTCGAATTGACGCTTCCGCATTCATGGAGTGCTGCTTTAGATAGTAAAGCGAATAGTATTGGTGGTGCAATTGGAATCTTTTTTATGGCATTAACCTTAGCCATAGTATCGTTTTCTTGTACAGGTCCAATTTTAGGAACTTTATTAGGAAGCTCATTAACTAGCGATGGTGGAGCTATGCAATTAACAATGGGAATGAGTGGTTTTGGTTTAGCCTTAGCTTTACCATTTACCTTATTTGCAATGTTTCCAAAATGGTTAAACTCTTTACCAAAATCTGGAGGTTGGTTAACAACAGTAAAAGTTGTTTTAGGGTTTATAGAAATTGCACTAGCTCTAAAATTCTTATCTAATGCCGATTTAGTAAAGCATTGGGGACTTTTAAAAAGAGAGGTGTTTATTGGTATTTGGATTATTGTAGGTATTGCCATGTTACTTTATCTACTAGGCAAAATTAAATTTCCACACGATGGACCTTATAAAAAGCCAACAAAATGGAGATGGTCTTTTATCTTTTTAGTATTTGCTTTTACTGTGTATTTAATTCCAGGATTAACCAATACTAAGTATGCTAATTTAAAAATGCTAAGTGGTTTTCCTCCGCCTTTATGGTATAGTATTTACGAAAAGGAATCTGAGTGTCCTTTAGGAATTAACTGTTATAAAGATTTAGAAGAAGGTTTAGCTGCGGCTAAAGCGCAAGACAAACCTATCATGCTCGATTTTACAGGTTACGCTTGCGTAAACTGTAGAAAAATGGAAGAGCAAGTATGGAGTGAAGACGAGATATTTAAGATGCTTAACGACGATTATATTACTATTTCTCTTTATGTAGATGATAGAAAAGAATTATCAAAAGATGAGCAATTTAAGTTCTTGAAATCCAATGGTAAGGCAAAGAATATTAAAACGATTGGAGACAAATGGGCGACACTACAAACGGTTAATTTTCAAAATAACTCTCAACCTTTTTACGTGTTGTTAGATAATGATTTAGAAATGTTAAACCATACTAATGCTTACGAACCTAATGAAGAAGCGTATTTAGAATGGTTACAAAAAGGTTTAGAAAATTATAAAAAGTAACAAAGAAAAAGTATAGGAAAATAAAGGTATAAGGCATCGCTGAGACTAATAGTTCTGTTTCTATTTGTTTTCTATATTAAATTAAAAATATAAAGCTTCTATTTTAGTTGTTATTACAATTTTGATATCCAACGTCACACTGAGCTTGTCGAAGTGTTTTAAAAAGTATTTATGAAAACAATTCAAGGAAACATAGTAGACATACAAAACAAATTTATCTACAAAGGTGAAGTAAGTATTGAAGCAGGAAAAATTATTTCTATTGTAGAAAAAGACAATGATGTAAATCATTATATATTACCAGGTTTTATAGATGCGCATATACACATAGAAAGTTCTATGTTAGTGCCAAGTGAGTTTGCTAAATTGGCTGTAAGACATGGCACAGTGTCTACAGTTAGCGATCCACATGAAATAGCAAATGTACTGGGAGTGAAAGGTGTAGAGTTCATGATTGAAAACGGAAAACAAACACCGTTTAAATTCAATTTTGGAGCACCTTCGTGTGTGCCTGCTACTAGTTTTGAATCGGCAGGAGCTGTTATAGATTCTGATGACATTAAAACATTAATGGCTAATCCGGATATTAAATATCTTGCCGAAATGATGAATTACCCAGGTGTACTTTTCGATGACGAAGAAGTGCTTAAGAAAATTGCTTGGGCTAAACATTATAACAAACCAGTAGATGGTCATGCGCCAGGTTTAAGAGGAGACGATATTACAAAATACATTGCTGCGGGAATTTCTACAGATCATGAATGTTTTACTTATGATGAAGCTTTAGAAAAACTGCAAAAAGGCATGAAAGTTATTATTCGCGAAGGTAGTGCCGCTAAGAATTTTAATGCTTTAATAGATTTACTGCCTGAACATTTTGAAAACATGATGTTTTGTAGTGACGATAAACATCCGGACGATTTACTAGTAGGTCACATCAATCAAGTTTGTGCTAGAGCTGTAGCAAAAGATATTGATATCTTTAAAGTGCTTCAAGCAGCTTGTATTAATCCAATTAAGCATTACAATTTAGATGTTGGAACGCTTAAAGTTGGTGATGCCGCAGATTGTATTATAGTAGAAGACCTAAAAGATTTTAAAACGCTTCAAACGTATATAAATGGTGAGTTGGTTTACGACTATGGAAAAGTAAATATTAAAGATGTAGCTTTCGAAAACCTTAATAATTTTAATTGTGATAAAAAAGAAGTTTCAGATTTTAGATTTGAATCTTCAGCAAAAAAAATTCGCGTTATAGAATGTAATGATGGTGAGTTGGTAACTAACGAGATTATTGCAGATAGTTTTATAGAAAACGGAAATCTAGTCTCTAACACAGAAAGCGATGTTTTAAAAATTACGGTTGTTAATCGTTATAATAATGCAAAACCTGCTATTGCCTTCATAAAAAACTTCGGATTAAAAGAAGGTGCAATCGCCAGTTCTGTTGGTCATGATTCTCATAATATTATTGCAGTTGGAGTAGATGATGCTTCACTTTGTAAAGCAGTTAATGCTATTATTGATGCAGAAGGTGGTATTTGTGCCGTTAATTCTTCCGAAGAAAAAACTGTAGCATTACCAGTTGCTGGAATTATGAGTGATAAAAATGGTGAAACTATTGGTAAGCAATATCAAGAATTAGATAAAATGGCAAAAACTATGGGTTGTACCTTACACGCGCCTTATATGTCGTTATCTTTTATGGCTTTGTTGGTTATTCCTGCATTAAAGCTAAGTGATAAAGGATTATTTAGTGGAGCTGTTTTTGAGTTTGTTGGGTTGGAATTGAATTAAATTACTCGGAACACTTGTAACATAATCTATAAAAACAGTACTTATATATTGCAATAATTTTATTGTAACTTTATAACTTACTCCTAACTTAACGTATTATGACAAAAAATCTACTATTATTTATCGTAACTCTTTTTAGTATACAATTTGTGAGTGGACAAATATCATTTCATGAAAGTGTTATAGATTCTACAAAATATAATATTAGTAAAGCATATGCTGGTGACTTTGATGGAGATGGAGATCAAGACTTAGTTTATGAGTCTAATCCTTTTAGTTGGTCTAAAAACACAAATAGCGCAGGAACAATGGGTGTTATAAATGTAATAGATGCTAATGTTAGTACAAATAAATTAAAGATAGGAGATTTAGATAATGATGGAGATTTAGATTTAGTTATTTTAGGATACAATTCTATTACAAATACGTCTGTATTGGGTTGGTATGAAAACACAGATGGACTAGGCAATTTTGGAACCATTCAAACAATTGCTACTAATAATTATAATGATTTAGATATTAATGATTTTGATGGAGATTCTAAATTGGATATTATTATTTCTTCAAAGTTCGATGGAAAAATAGCATGGTACAAAAATCTTGGATCTGGAGCATTTGGAACCGAGCAATTAATAACCAATGCTTCCACATCATCTACAACTCTATTGTTAAGTATAACTACAGGAGATATTGATAATGATAACGATATAGATATTGTTTACGCACCTTATGGAAGTCCAGATGGAGCAATTTATTGGATAGAAAACACAGATGGTAATGGCGCTTTTACTACTACAAACTTATTATTTGATGTCTTTGGAGGTATGTATGATATTAACTTGGTAGATTTTAATCAAGATGGCGTTTTAGATTTATATGGAAGCAAATCATCAGATAATATTTACTTTAAAAATGATGGTTCTGGTATATTTACATGGGAATTCTCTTTTAATTCTTCTTACGAAAATAGTAGTTTAGGTAAAGCAATAGATATAGATGGAGATTCCGATATGGATATGCTATATTTTGTAGATAATTTTGATACGTTTTCAAACTACAATAATGATGGTGCAATTATTTGGTTCGAAAACACCGATGGACTAGGTACATTTAGTACAGAGCAAATAATTAGGCAGGTAAATTTTACAAGTAACGATGTAATAAACAATGCCATAGCTTATTTAAAATTTAATGCAGCAGATTTAAATGGAGATGGATACCAAGACCTCGTATGTTCTGGAGTAGATGGCTATGAAGTAAGCTGGTTTCAAAATGAAAATAATAGTGAAATTTTTGGAAACTCTAAATCTATAATAAATGATATAAAAGGAATAAATAACATACAATCTGCAGACATAGATTCCGATGGAGATGAAGATGTTGTTTTTGTTTCTGGTTTAAATGACACATTGGGTTGGTATGAAAATTTGGATGGAAATGGAGCATTTGGACCGCAACAAATAATTTCTGTACAAGGAAATAAATTTAACACTTTAAATATTGTAGATGTTGATAGTAATGGAAGTTTAGACATTATTATTAATTCTACTCTAGATGATAAAATTTGGATTTATAAAAATACAGACGGTTTAGGTAATTATATTTTGCATCAATCTATTGTAAACAGTTCGGAAAGTGCTAGAAACATGAATGTTTTTGATGTGGATAATGACGGTCATATAGATATTGTTATGCTAGAGAATTTTGGAGACAAAATGGTGTGGTTTAAAAATACAGATGGACAAGGTAATTATGGAACAGAACAAATTATTACAGAAGCTATTGATGATTTAGACGATTATATTTTTTCAGATTTGGATAATGATGGCGATTTAGATATTGTAATAAACACGCCATTTTCGTGGTTAGAAAATTTAGGAAGTAGTGGTAGTTTTAGCGCTCCTCAAAATATACAAACTTCAGAAACTATAAGAAGATTAAAAACATTTGATATAGATTCGGATGGTGATAATGATATTCTGGTTTATTTTAATTACGAGTTAGGTTGGTTCGAAAATACAGATGCTCAAGGAGATTTTGGAAGCTATCATCTTATTGATGATACTTTTTCAACTTTCGAATTATTAATTGATATTGATAATGATGGCGATTTAGATGTAGTTAATCAAAATTATTCAAGTACTCCAGATGATAGAGAAGTTAATTTGTATAGAAATCATCAAGGCAATTTTTATGGACCAATTGATATAGGTGAAAATAATAGAGTTAGCGCTCTAGTTGCAAGTAATTTAGATGGTAACGATAAGAATGATATTATCTATTCAATTTCAGAATCTAATAATAAATTTGGAAAAATTGGTTGGTATAGAAATTTAGGTATTTTAGAAAATCAAATATCTGGTTCTGTTACTTACGACTTTAATAATGATGGATGTGATACAAATGGTATTTCAGTAAATAACGCATTAGTGGCTGTTGTTGGAAATGGTTTTTCTTTTGCTACTTTTTCTCAACCTGATGGGACTTTTCAATTAGATGTAAGCCAAGGAGAATTATATACTTATCTTGCTCCTAATGTAAGTTTTACGGCAACACCAGATTATTTTATTTCTGATTTTACAACTAGTGGAGAGGTCTATGATACTGCTCATTTTTGTCTTATAGCTGCAACTTCAATTAGCGATTTAAACATTTCAGTCTATCCTACACAAAACGACCCAAGACCAGGTTTCGATACCTCATATCAAATAGTATATAGTAACATAGGAACAACACAATTAAGTGGAAATGTTACTTTCGAGTTTGACGATGCGAAACTAAACTTCTTAAGCGCGAGCGAAGCTATATCGTCTCAAACAGCAAACACACTAACTTTTAATTTTACAGACATAAATCCTTTTGAGACTAAAACCATAGATTTAGAATTTAATGTATTTGCACCACCAATAACTAATATAGATGATGTTTTAGTTTCAACTGTGACTGTAAATCCAGTTACAGGAGATAACACGCCAGACGATAATGTATTCACATTAAACCAAACAGTAATTGGCTCATACGATCCAAACGATATTAGAGTTTTAGAAGGTAATCAAATCTTACTAGAAGATGCAGACAAATACTTGCATTACATTATTCGTTTTCAAAACACAGGAACAGCAAGTGCCATTAATGTAAATGTAGAAAATGTGTTAGATTCTAAGTTAGATTGGACAACCATGCAGTTGGAAAGTTTAAGCCACACAGGTAGAGTAGAGATTACAGATGGTAGTATGGCTAAGTTTATATTCGATAACATTAACCTAGCAGATAGCACAAGCGACGAGCCTAATTCTCATGGTTTTATAGCTTATAAAATTAAACCAAAAGATAATGTAGTAGTTGGTGATATTTTTAATAATACAGCAGATATTTTCTTCGATTTCAATCCTGCTATTGTTACCAATACTGTGAGTACAGAAATAGTTGCTAGTCTATCTGTGGAAGCGTTTGAAACTTCTACTATTTCAATATTTCCAAATCCTGCAAACAATACTCTAAACATAGAAGGAAAAACAATTTTAGAATCTGTTACTATTTACGATATAAACGGAAGACCATTAAAAACAGTAAACTTTACAAGTGAAAAAGGGAATCTAGATATTAGTAGTTTATCTCAAGGCATGTATTTCTTGAAGATTAAATCGGGAAATAACACAGAATCAATAAAGTTTATAAAAAAGTAATTTTTACTACATAAATCTAAAATCTAAACCTTTCAGCTATAAAACTGAAAGGTTTTTTGTTACTTATCTTTGAACAAAAATGTCAACATTAAAAGCCTTTTAAAACAGTAACTAAATGCCAATTCTACACACAACATACAAACCTAAATTTATATTTAGAAACGGACATTTATCCACCATATATTCTGGATTATTACGAAAAGTAGAAGGTGTCACTCAAAAACGAGAACGTATCACATTACCAGACAACGATTTTCTAGATTTAGATTGGAGTTATGCACCTAATAAAACCAACAAATTATTAATTATTTTACATGGATTAGAAGGCAATGCACAGCGCCATTACATGTTAGGTTCTGCTAAAATTGCTAATGCTAACACTATGGATGCGGTTTGTGTAAATTTTAGAGGTTGTAGTGGAGAGGTAAACACAAGTTTTCAATCGTATCATTCTGGTAAAACAGATGATTTAGCTTCGGTTATAAAACATATTACAGATCATTTTAACTACGACACCATTTTTCTAAACGGCTTCAGCCTTGGCGGAAATGTTATTTTAAAGTATTTAGGAGAGAACAAAGACATTCCGAAGGAAATAAAAGGAGCAGTAACGGTTTCTGTTCCTGTGTATTTAAAAGGTTCCTTAGAGCAATTAATGTCTACCGAAAACTATTTGTATTCTAAGAAGTTTTTAAAAAACTTAAGAGATAAATTAAAAGGTAAACAGCAATTATTTCCAGATCAAATTAAAGATAAAAATTTAAAATCTGTAAAAACGCTAAAAGATTTTGATGACGTTTATACCTCTAAAGCGCATGGTTTTATTGATGCTTACGATTATTATGAAAAATCAAGTAGTCTTCAGTTTTTAGAACGAATAAAAATACCAACCTTATTAATTAATGCAGAAAACGATTCTTTTTTATCAAAAGAATGTTATCCATTAGAAGCAGCAAAACAGAGTGCTTATTTGCATTTAGAAGTACCTAAATATGGTGGTCATGTTGGTTTTTATGATTCAGAAAATATATATTATTCAGAAAAAAGAACGATTGAGTTTCTTAGTAAATTATGAGGTTTTAAGCATTTAGATTTTTAACTTTATTAAGTTTAGGGTTTAATAATCCACTTATTTTCCTACATTTAGTTTCTAAACCAACCATTTATGCTTAAAAAAGTATTTGCTAGTGCTGTCTTTGGAGTCGAAGCTTCCACAATAACCGTAGAAGTTAACGTTAATTCCGGAATAGGATATCATCTTGTAGGACTTCCAGATAATGCTATAAAAGAAAGTAATTATCGTATTGCTGCGGCATTACAAAACAATGGTTACAAAATTCCTGGTAAAAAAATCACTATAAATATGGCTCCTGCCGATTTGCGCAAAGAAGGCTCTGCCTACGATTTAACATTGGCAATGGGAATTTTAACGGCGTCAAAACAAATTCAGGCCGATAATTTAGAGGACTATCTAATTATGGGAGAATTATCTCTCGATGGGAGTTTACAACCTATTAAAGGCGCTTTACCAATTGCTATAAAAGCAAAAGAAGAAGGTTTTAAAGGTTTTATTCTTCCTATTCAAAATGCAAAAGAAGCCGCGATAGTTAGTGATTTAGAGGTTTTTGGTATTGATAATATTAAACAAATAATTAATTTTTTCGATAAAGGAGAAGCTTTAGAGCAAACAATAATTAATACAAGAGAAGAATTTTATAAAAATCTTGATTATCCAGATTTCGATTTTGCAGATGTAAAAGGACAAGAAGGCATAAAACGCTGTATGGAAATTGCAGCGGCAGGTGGACATAATATCATTTTGGTTGGACCTCCAGGCGCAGGAAAAACTATGTTAGCAAAACGTTTACCAAGTATTTTACCACCAATGTCGCTTAAAGAAGCTTTGGAAACTACAAAAATACACTCGGTTGTTGGTAGGGTAAAAGCAAATTCAGGTTTAATGGCTCAAAGACCGTTTAGGAGTCCGCATCATACGATTTCGAACGTTGCACTTGTAGGCGGAGGTAGTTATCCACAGCCAGGTGAAATTTCTCTATGTCATAATGGTGTTTTGTTTTTAGATGAACTTCCCGAATTTAAGCGAGAAGTTTTAGAAGTTATGAGACAACCTTTAGAAGATAGAGAAGTCACTATTTCTAGAGCTAAATTTACGGTAACTTATCCATCATCTTTTATGTTGGTTGCTAGTATGAATCCTAGCCCTAGTGGTTACTTTAACGATCCAGATTCTCCAATAACATCTAGTCCTGCGGAAATGCAACGCTATTTAAGTAAAATTTCTGGACCTTTATTAGATAGAATAGATATACATATAGAAGTAACTCCTGTGCCTTTCGATAAGCTTTCAGACGAACGAAAAGGAGAAGCCTCAGTAGATATAAGAAAACGTGTTACTAAAGCACGAGAGAAACAAACAGAACGTTTTGAGGATTCCGAAACGGTACATTATAACGCGCAAATGCATGTAAAACAAATTCGAGCACATTGCAAGTTAGATGAAGCTTCAAAAACATTATTAAAAACGGCTATGGAACGTTTAAATCTTTCGGCAAGAGCATACGATAGAATCTTAAAAGTATCTAGAACCATTGCCGATTTAGAAGGCTCACAAGATATAAACGGCAGCCATTTAAGCGAGGCTATTCAATATAGAAGCCTAGATAGAGAAGGTTGGCTTGGTTAATTTTCAATCACATATTAACGTTAATTCTAATAAGAGAACAGTAGTTTGCTATGAGTTTCTACGTGATTTTATTCTAAATTTATTATTCAATAATAAATGAATTAAGTAATGATAGGACAGCATGCTTTCGCTTCAAGAGGCGCAAAAAAAATAAAAACAATTTCAATAAAATAAAAGTAAAGATTTTTTTAATAATAAACGCTATTAACTAATTAAACAAAAACGATGTCTATACCAAAAGGAATAATTTCAGCTTTAGAAGCTAAAGAATTAAATGATAATTGGACAAGCTTAAGGGCTAGAGAGAATGAAGCAGCAGCAGGAAAACCAGATAATCGATCGTCTTGGTATTCGTTAGATGACATGCAAAATTTTTTAACCCAGATAAAAGAGAATCACCCAAATGTAAATGGTGTACGCTTTTATTTAGGAGTTGAAACAACCGAAAAAGATGTAAAAGGATTAACAACTATTTTTATGGTGCCTACGGAGAGTGATGGAGATGGAAATAATAAAGACATTCCTAATGCCAAAGGAATGGATAGAGGTGATGATGGAAATCCACCAAATGCCGTTTATCCGCAATAAAACATTTTATACTATTGAACTCTTTTTTAGAATCAAATTATCGTGTTATTTATAAAGGTGTAGAAATTTTTGCAGCTCTTGTTGGCCTTGTGCTTTTAAAAAAGTACAGAAAAGACAAACATGCAAAATATTTTATTTACTTTTTATTATATGTTTTAATAATAGAAACTGTTGGAAGTTATCCCGTATATCTCCGAAAGTATGAATCTTTAAATTGGATTGAAGAGGCTCTTAAAAATACTATATTTGAAAGTAACTACTGGTGGTATACTCTTTTTTGGACAATTGGAAGTACTGCTTTTTTTGGTTTTTATTATTATAATATTGTAATTACTAAAAGAATACAGTCTTGTGTTAAATGGATATCGCTATTCTGTTTTTTCTTATCAATTTTATTATTTGTAGTATATAATGACATTTTTAAATCTAACTATATAATTGTCTTAGACATAATTAATTTTTTCTTAATACTTTTTCTGGTCTTTATATATTTAATGGAATTACTATATTCTGAAAAGGTTTTAATTTTTTATAAATCGTTGCCATTTTATGTAAGTGTAGGAATATTTTCTTTTTGGATTGTTACTACGCCTGTCGGTTTTTTTGAAGAATATTATAATACATCAGATCAGGGATTTATCTTTTTAAAGTTGGCTATTAAAATATGTGCAATAACATTTACTTATCTCATTTTTGCATTTGGGCTAATAGTGTCTAATCCAGAAAAAAGAACATAATTGTTTTTTTTTCATTACTTTTAAGTGCTATTAATCTTAAAATTAAAATCTATGATACAGTTTTTGGTATTTGTACAACTTATTTAAATACTAAATAGTGTGTAGTAAAATCACTTTACTACTTCCCTTACTAATTTTAAACTAAAATAAAAAAATGAAAAACTTACTTAGCCTAATATTAGGCTTAATACTTGGTGCATTAATAATGTATTTTTATTGCTGTAAAACCGAAGATTTTGGAACGCCTATGGTTGTTGTAAAGCCTTCTGGTGTAATCTCTCCAAAGGATGCTAAAACCTTAGATAAAGCTTTCGACGACAGGCACGAATTAATTACAAAAAATATTGTAATTCGTCCAGATAATCGCTCATCTTGGTGGTCATTAAAAGACATGCGTAATTATTTAAACTATGCAGAACAGCAAAGTAAAGAATTAGGGTATACAATGGATGGTGTAAGAGTCTATTTAGGTGCTTATCCAGATAAAAAAGTAGATTCTACAATAGTTGTAGGCTACACTACAATGTTTATGGTGCCAACTTCAAGCGGAGTAGAGCAAGTACACCAAAAAGGAGGATCTGCATTAAGAGCGGGAGACGGAGGAGATGTTCCTGGAGGAAACCCATTGAATGATAGTAATAATGGATATCCTCCTGAGGCTAACTTTCCACAATAAATAATATTACATTGAAAGATTTTTTACTTGAAAACAGGTTTTTAATTATAAACTCTTTCGAGGTTATGGCAGCAGCTATTGGGCTTATATTATTAAAATTTTATAAGCCTAAAGCTGAAAAATATTTTATATATTTTTTAATTTATGTTATTTTTATTGAAGTGATTGGTTACTATCCAACGCTTTTTTATGAAATAGAATCCTTAAATTTTCTACGAGAATTTTTAAGAGGAACTTATTTTTCTAGAAATTATTGGTGGTATACTATATTTTGGAAGTTTGGAGCGGTAATATTCTATGCCTTCTACTTTAATAAAATATTAGAAATTGCAATGCATAGAAAGATACTTAAATATAGTACGTTTTTGTTCTTGATTATAGGTGTTTCTAGTATCGTAATTTCTTGGCCTTCGGTTTTTAAATCGAGCTTAGCATTAGTGAATATAATAGGTGGCTTAATTATTTTAGAATGTGCATTTCTGTTTTTTATTGAGATGCTTAACAACGAAAAAATATTAAATTTTCATAAATCACTTTCTTTTTATATCAGTTTAGCAATTTTAATTTTTTGGTTAATTAAAACACCTCTTGTTTTTTATGAAGTATATTTTCAATATAACGATTCTAACTATATAGAAATAAGGAGTTTAATTAATATATTTGTTAATGTCTTTATGTATTCAACTTTTGCAATAGGTCTAATAGTTTCAAAACCAAAGTTAAGCTCAAAATAATGTCGTCTAACTTAAAATAATGAAAGCGTTTTTAATCGAGTATTATTCTATAATTACAAAGCTTTTTGAGTTAATGGCGGCTATAACAGGTTTGATTTGTTATAGAAAATTTAAAAATACAAATGTAAAATACTTTATCTTTTTTTTAATTTACATTTTATTTGTAGAAAACATAGGTAATTATCCGGTGTATGTAGAGAATAATGAATCCTTTAAATGGTTGTCTATTTATTTTGAAGATACAGTTTTTGAAGAAAACTATTGGTGGTTTCAAATATTTTGGACGGTTGCATCAACCTTATTTTTTCTTTTTTTCTTTAGAAAAAACTTAAATAATTTTTACGTAAAGCAGGTGGTAAAGTATGGCATGTATAGTTATATAATTGTTAGTACTTTAATTATTTCTTTACAATGGGAAATTTTAAAAAACACTTATTTTCAATCCATAGATGTTATTAGTTTTTTCATAATATTATTTATAGTGTCAGCATATTTTATACAAATTCTTAAGTCTGAAAAAGTATTACTGTTCTATCATCATTTTCCTTTTTATGTCGCTTGTGGTATTTTAGTATTTTCAATATTAACAACTCCATTAACGTTTTTTGAAGGTTATTTTAATACTTCAGATTGGAACTATATTATTCTTAAATGGCAAGTATTTCTATTTGCTAATATTTTTATGTACTCTGTATTCTCCATTGGGTTAATAGTTTGCAAACCAGAAAAGAATAGTTCGTTAGAAAATTAAGACGTATTTTACATTTCTAATAATTTATAGAATTGCTAGAATTTATCACAAAATATTTTAATTTTATAACCTATGCTTTCGAGCTTTTGGCCATGTTGATAGGTGTATTTTATTTTAGAAAATATAAAAATACTTCGACTCGAATTTTTATATTTTTTTTAATCTACATAGTCTTTGTCGATTTTATAGGTGCGACCTATTTTTACGATTTTAATTTCCCGTTAACAACATACTTAGGTAATTTAGGCTTTAAGAGTGTAGCTTGGTATAATTTGTTTTGGTTATTTGGTAGTGTGCTGTTTCTTATGTATTATATCTATCATGTGTTACAAAATCGTATTAATAAGAATAAGGTCGTGGTGTTAGTTATAATATTTAGTGTATTAATATTAGGTCACTTATTTATGCATCCTCTTATTTTTTTTAGAGAAAATCATTCTTTCTATCAACTATCTGGCGCATTTACTTTGCTAATTGCGTGTTCAATATATTTTATAGAGTTAATTAATTCAGAAGCTATTAATAATGCTTTTAAAACATATAGTTTTTATGCATTAAGTGGTGTCATTCTTTGGTGGATTATTATCACACCTATTTTATTTTTTGACGCCTATAACACAGTCTCAGATTGGGATTTCGTTAATTTAAAACGACGCATTTTTGTTTTTGCCAATATCTTTATGTATTCTTGTTTTGCTATTGGACTCATCGTTTCTAAACCACATTTTAAAAATGACTAACCTTCTTATAATTTTATTTCAAGGACAAAAAACATCTACAGCTGCAGAACGTTATTTGCTAATCTATATGATAGGCGTTTTAGTAATAGTTACAACATTAGTAATATTATTTTTTATAGTTTTTCAGAAAAGAAAAAACAAACTTTTGTTGGATAGAATTAAGCAAAAACAAGCTTTTGAAGTAGAACTTTCTAATGCGCAGACAGAAATACAAGAGCAAACTTTAAAGAATATTGGGTGGGAGTTACATGATAATGTTGGACAGTTACTGGCTGCTGCAAGTATGCAAATGAACATACTAAAAACCCAAATTGGTGAAGATGTTAAAGAAAATTTTACAGAGGCAGCAAGCACAGTAAAACAGAGTTTAAAAGAAGTGAGGATGTTGTCTCGTTCTCTAAATAATGAAGTAGTTTTAAATATTGGATTTGAGCAATCTATAGAAAATGAGCTCAATAGATTAAAAAAATTAAAATTTGCTACTGCCGAACTGAATGTTAAAGGAGAAATTATTCCTTTTAAAAATGCCAAACATGAAATTATTATTTTTAGAATTTTGCAGGAATTCTTTTCGAACACAGTAAAATATTCTGAGGCTAAAAATCTATCAGTTAAATTGAACTATTTAGAAGATAAGCTCATTATTGTGGCAAGCGACGATGGAAAAGGTTTCGATATCGAAACTGTGCAAAAAGGTTCAGGCTTATTAAACATGAAAAGTCGTGCAAAACTAATTAATACCGAATATAGTCTTAATTCCAAGGTTGGTAAAGGTGTAACATTGGAGCTAAAGTATCCATATAAACACGAAGAATAATAAAATATAGTCTTCTATAACCATTTTAAAATCTTTCTTATTTTCTTAAGTTTTCCAGTATAAGGTGCATAGCGAACAGGTAGATCTAGCCAATTTGCTTTTTTTACTATTGCTTTTTGGTGTGAGAAAGTGTCGAATGATAGTTTTCCATGATAAGCACCAATTCCACTATTTCCAGTACCTCCAAAAGGTAATCTGTGGTTTGCAAAATGAATTACAGTATCATTAATACAACCGCCGCCAAAAGAATATTTTTCAATTACTTTTTTAGCTTTCGCTGAATTTGTACTAAATACATAAAGCGATAACGGTTTTTCGTATTTAGAAATTATGGCATCAATTTCAGTATCATTTGTATAGGAAATAACAGGAAGAATGGGACCAAAAATCTCATCTTTCATGACTTCGCTATCAAGACTAGGTTCGTCTATAAGAGTAGGAGAGATGTATAAAGTGTTAGCTTCTGTTTGTCCTCCAATGATACAATTTTCATTGTCTAGCATACGGACTAAGCGCTTAAAATTCTTTTCGTTTACAATTCTACAAAAGTCTTTAGATGCTATTGGTGCACTAGAGTAAGCCTTTTCAATTTCAATTTTCATGGCTTCGTAAAAAGCATCTTTTTTACTATTGTGAATTACTATATAATCTGGAGCAATACAGGTTTGTCCAGCATTTAAAAACTTACCCCAAACAATGCGTCTAGCAGTTAATTTTATATTTGCCGTTTCGTCTATAATACATGGGTTTTTACCACCTAATTCTAAAGTAAGTGGTGTAAGGAATTCAGCAGCAGCCTTAGCTACAATCTTTCCAACAGGTACACTTCCGGTAAAGAAAATATAATTCCAACGTTGTTCTAGTAATTTTGTAGAAATATCTACACCACCTTCTACAACATATACATGTTCTGGCTTAAAAACAGTTTCTATAATATTTTTTAATAAAGCTGAAGTATTTGGTGTTAATTCGCTCGGTTTCAAAATAACGGTATTGCCTGCAGCAATAGCAGCAACCATTGGAGCAATTGCTAATTGATACGGATAATTCCAAGGTGCTATAATTAGGGTTTGTCCGTAAGGTTCAGAATATAATCTATCTGTAGAAGGGAAGTTTAAAAGGGCAGGAAGTACGCGTTTTGGTTTTGCCCATTTGCTAACGTTCTTAATCATTAAATCTAAATCTGAAAGTACGACGGTAGTTTCAGTTAAAACGCTTTCAAAAGCTGGCTTTTTAAAGTCTTTAGCCAAGGCTTCTATAATCTGGTTTTCACGCGTTATAAGTTCAGTTTTTAAGTTTTTTAAAACTTGTTTTCTGAATGGAACACTTTTGGTTTCTCCAGTTTTATAATAGTCTTTTTGAGATTGTAGTAAGTCAGGGATCATAGAAATAGATTAGAAAAGTAAAGTTACAAAACTTAATTAATAATCGTAAGCCCTTAAAAACAACACCTAAAAATATTTTATTTTTGGCAAGCGTCCCAAATAGGATCTTTAGGTAAAGGTGCTGTAATATCTAGTTCGATATTAGAAACAGGATGAATAAACTTAATGTTTCTAGCATGTAAACTAATACTTGCATCTTTATTGCTACGATCGAAACCATATTTTAAATCACCTTTAATAGGAGAACCAATACTAGAAAGTTGTACTCGAATTTGATGGTGTCTACCAGTTTCAAGATTTACTTCAAGTAAGAAATAATTATCTAAAGTCTTTATTGTTTTATAATGTAGAATAGCTTTTTTACTCTCTGGAACTTCTTTAATATGTGCTCGAGATTTATTGTTTTTAGGGTTCTTTTTAAGCCAGTGGATTAACGTGTTTGCTTCTTTTTCAGGCTTGTTTTTTACTAAAGCCCAATAGGTTTTAGAGATGTCTTTAGAAACAAATAGTTTGTTTAAACGTGGCAATGCTTTACTGGTTTTGGCAAATATAACCAAGCCTGTAGTTGGCCTGTCTAGTCTGTGTACAGTACCTAAATAAACCTTTCCTGGCTTATTATATTTTTCTCCTATGTATTCTTTTACAACATCGCTTAGTGGTTTGTCTCCGGTTTTATCACCTTGTACAATATCTCCTGCGCGTTTATTTACAACGATGATGTGGTTATCTTCGTAGATAACTTGTAGATTATCTTTTGTTGAAATTATTTTAGACATTACTTAATATTTGAATAATAATACTAAAAAAAGTATTCCTAAATTTCCATATAAGCCCAACTTCTTATGTAAATCATTTAACTCCTTTTTTTTGTAAGATATAATCCCAAATGTTAATCCTAATAATAAAAATAAAGAAGAGGTGATTGCACAAATCATTATTTGTAAAGAATGAGTATTAAACATTGTAGAATTAATAACAAGAAAAGCTACTATAATATTTAGAATTATAGTGTATATAAAAAACTTATAAGCCCATTTTTTATAAATCATAAAAATTAATACTGTTCAGTATCATTTGGGAAATCTCCACTCTTAATATCTGCACCATACTGTGTAAATGCATTAGTCATTTCTTCATATAAATTCATGTAACGTCTTAAAAAACGTGGATTGAATTCGTGAGTCATACCAATCATATCGTGTGTCACTAAAACTTGACCATCGACACCATTTCCAGCTCCAATTCCAATTACAGGAATAGACACACTCTCTGCAACTTCTTGCGCTAATTTCGCCGGAATTTTTTCAAGAACAATACCAAAACATCCAGCACGTTCAAGCATTAATGCATCTTCTTTAAGCTGTATAGCTTCTTCTTCCTCTTTAGCACGAACAGTATAAGTACCAAATTTATATATAGATTGTGGTGTTAAACCTAGATGTCCCATTACAGGAATACCAGCATGTAAAATACGCTTTATAGAGTCTTTTACCTCTTTACCACCTTCCATTTTTACAGCATGTCCACCAGATTCTTTCATTATTCTAATAGCAGAACGTAAAGCTTCTTTTGGATCACTTTGGTAACTACCAAAAGGTAAATCTACAACTACTAAAGCTCTGTGAATAGCACGTACTACTGAAGATGCATGATAAATCATTTGATCTAGAGTAATAGGCAGAGTCGTTTCGTGTCCAGCCATGACATTACTAGCAGAATCTCCTACTAGAATAACATCTATACCTGCGCCATCAACAATTTTTGCCATGGTATAATCGTATGCAGTAAGCATAGAGATTTTCTCTCCACGTTTTTTCATATCAACTAATGATTTTACAGTGACTCTTTTATATTCTTTTTTTGCTACAGACATTTAATTTATATTAAGATAGATTGTAAAAATACTAAAATTACTTACTCGATTGTTCGATCTTTTAATTAATTCGATTTGTTTGGTTAATTAGATTACGCGATTATCTCTATTTTTTTTGAATCAGTTAGAGTATAACAATCCAATTCTAGCAATCTGCCATATTAACACTAACAGCTAAACCACCTTCGCTAGTTTCTTTGTACTTATTATTCATATCCTTAGCTGTTTCCCACATGGTTTGAACAACTTTATCTAAAGGTACTTTTGCGTTTTTAGGATCTGTATCTAATGCTAATTCGGCAGCATTAATAGCTTTAATTGCTCCCATTGCATTACGTTCTATACAAGGTATTTGTACCAAACCACCAATAGGATCGCAGGTTAAACCAAGGTGATGCTCCATTGCAATCTCGGCAGCAATCATTACTTGTTCTGGCGAGCCACCAAGTAACTCTGTTAAAGCAGCTGCAGCCATTGCAGAGCTTACGCCAATTTCGGCCTGACATCCTCCCATTGCAGCAGAGATAGTGGCACCTTTTTTAAAGATACTGCCTATTTCTCCGGCAACTAATAAAAATTGCTTAATATGCTTAAAATCTGCTTCATGATTTTCTATTACCATGTAATACATTAAAACTGATGGGATAACACCAGCGCTACCATTAGTAGGAGCAGTTACTACGCGACCAAGCGATGCATTTACTTCGTTTACAGATAATGCAAAGCAACTTACCCATTTTAATATTTGTCTAAATTTAACCTCACTTTGCCTAATACTGTTTAGCCAATCTAACGAAGTGACATAAGGCATTTCAATATTCAAATTTTTATGAATATCAAAAGCACGACGTCTTACATTTAAACCTCCAGGTAAAGTACCTTCGGTATGACAGCCCGTAAACATACAATCTAACATGGTCTGCCAAATACGTTTTAACTCGAAATCTATAGTTTTATCGTCTCTAAGGGAGCGTTCATTTTCTAAAACAATTTCAGAAATCATTTTATTTTCACTTTTACAATAAGCTAATAGCTCAGTCGCTTTATCTACCGGAAAAGGAAATTCACTTTTAAGTTCTTGGTTTTCTGCATCAACAGTGCGTTCTTCCTTTATAACAAAACCACCACCAATAGAGTAGAAGGTAGATTGATGTATTTCTGTATTCATGTTAAATGCAGTAAATGTTATTGCATTAGAATGAAAAGGAAGGAATACACGATTGAATATGATTTCAGAATTACGATCGAAATCAATTATTTTTTCATTTCCTAAAACAATTTTTTCTGTGTTTGTTATAGAGGCTATAATAATATCGATAGTTTCGGTAGGAATATATTCTGGATCACTACCGCTTAAACCTAACATAACAGCCAAATCTGTAGCGTGCCCTTTTCCTGTTAAGGATAACGAGCCATATAAATCTACTTGAATTCTGGTAATATTATTAAAAACCTTGTCTTCTTTTAATTCGTGTAACCATCTTTCGGCTGCACGCCAAGGTCCTAAAGTGTGAGAACTCGATGGTCCAACACCAATTTTAAGCATATCGAAAACCGAAATACATTCCATAATTACTATATCGTTTTAGTGCTACAAATATAGCTTTTTGTTTATGTATAGAGCATAAAAAAACAGCTCTGATTTAATTAATCAAAGCTGTTTGTATTTATGTTTTTTTTACTAATTTATCTTTTAGTAAACGTTTTAATGTCATAAAGTGACATAACAGTTTCCAGTTCTAAATTAGCGTAGTCAATACGGCCTACATTATCTGCAGGAACAACTACTACTCTAAAGACTTGATTTTGGGTATATGAATTGTCTAAAAGTGAAAAATCTGTTGTGCCTTCCAGAAAAAATCTAACGTCTGTTTGCGTAAAGTCGTAGTTATAAACTAAAGTACCATCATTAAACTGAACCGTTTGTGGTGTAAGCCTCCAGATATCTTGCCCGTTTACAGTTTCCCATAATAGATAGACTAAAGTAACATCGGTAGGAAAGACATCGAATCCATAAGCTTCAGTATATTCATAATTGTTAGCTGTATTAAAATCAATTTCTATTTCAAAAGCAGACGAGGCTATAATGGCGCCATCTTGACCATCTCGACCATCAAGACCTTGAGGACCTTCACAAGACATTAAAAATATAGCAAATAACGAAATAATAGATAATATACGTTTCATATGTAAATAGTTTAAGATTGTTTTTCTTTAAGTGTATCAAAACTAATACCAAAGTAACGTCAAATAGAAATAATTTCTAAATATAAAATATGACATCATGTCACATTTTTTCTAATGGCATAATCATTGTCTTTATGCATTTGTAAATAATTAATAAAATTTATTTCGCATTAAGCGGAAAAACATAAAACAAATAAAGATATGAGTAAGATTATTGGAATCGATTTAGGAACTACCAACTCTTGCGTTTCTGTAATGGAAGGTAACGAGCCAGTAGTTATCCCTAACGCAGAAGGTAAAAGAACAACGCCATCTGTAATTGCCTTTGTAGAAGGTGGAGAAATTAAAGTTGGAGATCCAGCAAAAAGACAAGCAGTAACTAACCCAACAAAAACAGTTTATTCTATTAAACGTTTTATGGGTAACAAGTATACTGAGTCTAAAAAAGAAGCAGAACGTGTACCTTACAAAGTAGTAAAAGGAGATAATGATACACCACGTGTTGATATTGATGGTCGTTTATATACGCCACAAGAATTATCTGCAATGGTATTACAGAAAATGAAAAAAACAGCTGAAGATTACCTAGGTACTTCAGTAACAGAAGCAGTAATTACTGTACCAGCATATTTTAACGATGCACAACGTCAAGCTACAAAAGAAGCTGGTGAAATTGCAGGTTTAAAAGTACGTCGTATTATCAACGAGCCAACAGCAGCAGCTTTAGCTTATGGTATGGACAAAAAAGGAGTTGATCAAAAAATCGTTGTTTTCGATTTTGGTGGTGGAACGCATGATGTATCTATCCTTGAATTAGGAGATGGTGTATTCGAAGTTTTATCTACAGATGGTGATACGCACTTAGGTGGTGATGACGTAGATCAAAAACTTATTGATTGGTTAGCAGACGAGTTTAACGCTGAAGAGTCTATGGACTTACGTAAAGATCCAATGTCTTTACAACGTTTAAAAGAAGCTGCAGAAAAAGCTAAGATTGAGTTATCTGCTTCAGAGCAAACAGAAATTAACTTACCTTATATTACAGCAACTGCATCTGGACCAAAACACTTAGTACGTACATTAACACGTTCTAAATTCGAGCAGTTAATTGACGATTTAGTAAAAAGAACAATAGAGCCTTGTGCAACAGCTTTAAAAGCAGCAGGATTATCTAAAAGTGATATCGACCAAGTAATTTTAGTTGGTGGATCTACACGTATCCCAGCAGTACAACAAGCAGTAGAAAAGTTCTTTGGAAAAGCACCTTCTAAAGGCGTAAACCCTGATGAAGTTGTTTCTTTAGGAGCAGCAATTCAAGGTGGAGTTTTATCTGGAGATGTTAAAGATGTTTTACTTTTAGATGTAACACCTTTATCATTAGGTATCGAAACAATGGGTAACGTAATGACGAAACTTATTGAAGCAAATACTACTATTCCTACAAAAAAATCTCAAGTATTCTCTACAGCAGCAGACAACCAACCTTCAGTGGAAATCCACGTATTACAAGGTGAAAGAGCTATGGCTGCAGATAACAAAACAATTGGACGTTTTCACTTAAGCGATATTCCACCAGCACAAAGAGGAGTGCCTCAAATTGAAGTAACTTTCGATATCGATGCCAACGGAATTATTAAAGTTTCTGCAACAGATAAAGCAACTAACAAGACACAAGATATCCGTATCGAAGCGTCTTCTGGTTTAACTGAAGAAGAAATTAAAGCAATGAGAGCTGATGCTGAAGCAAATGCAGAAGCAGATGCTAAAGCAGCAGAAAACGCTAAGAAATTAAACGAAGCGGATTCTATGATTTTCCAAACTGAAAATCAACTAAAAGAATTTGGTGACAAAATATCTGATGATAAAAAAGCACCAATTGAAGAAGCTTTAGCAGAATTAAAAGTAGCATACGAAACTAGAGATGTGGCAGTTATTGAGCCAGCTTTAGACAAACTTAACGAAGTTTGGAAAGTAGCTAGTGAAGAAATGTACAAAGCACAAGCAGATGCTCAAGGTGGAGCAGCTGGACCAGAAGCAGGAGCAGAGCAGCCAGCTGATGAGAATAGCGATGTAGAAGATGTAGATTTCGAAGAAGTTAAATAAGCAGAGAACCAATTTTGTAAAGCAAAATTGTGTGAATCGCTTATGCTCAGCTTGACTGAGTATCTTTTTTAAAATTGTCATTCTTAGCGAAAGCGAAGAATCTCACAATATTAAAAACGCAACCATTAATTTGGTTGCGTTTTTTTATGTTTCATATTAAAAAAGAATTATGCATGCATAATAAATTATTGATTATATTTGTTATAAACTAATAAAGACATCATGCAAACTAAATTAACTCAACTTCTAAATATTAAGCACCCAATAATTCAAGCACCAATGTTTTTGGTATCTAACGTTGCAATGGTTACAGAAGCTATGAAAGGTGGAATTGCAGGTTGTATTCCTGCACTTAATTATAGAACACTCGATGAGTTAAGAGCGGTCTTAAAGGAACTTAAAGCTAATAAAGTTGAAGGAGGATCTTTTGGTTTTAATTTAATTGTAAATAAATCTAACTTAAAATATAAAGGTCAGTTAGAAGTGATTTGCGAAGAAGGATGCGATTTTATAATCACTTCTTTAGGAAGCCCGGAAGAAACCATTAAGCAGGCACACAAAGCAGGAATAAAAGTTTTTTGTGATGTTACCGATTTACGTTTTGCTAAAAAAGTAGAGCAATTAGGTGCAGACGCTGCGATTGCAGTAAATAGCGAAGCTGGTGGGCACAGAGGAAACTTATCTCCAGAAGAATTAACAAACCAATTAAGTAAAGCGCTAAGCATTCCTGTAATTTCTGCAGGAGGTGTAGGTTGTAAAGCAGATATTGATAGAATGATAAGCTACGGAGCAGAAGGTGTTAGCGTTGGAAGTCCGTTTATAGCATCTATAGAAGCAGGAGTTACAGAAGAATATAAGCAGGCTTGTGTAGATTATGGTGCTAAAGATATTATTATGACGCAACGTATTTCTGGTACACCTTGTACAGTAATTAATACGCCTTATGTTCAGAAAATTGGAACTAAAGAATCTTGGATTGAATCTTTTTTAAACAAAAGCAAAACCTTAAAAAAATGGGTGAAGATGGTTCGTTTTTCTATTGGTATGAAAGCTACAGAAAATGCAGCTAAAAAGGCAACTTATAAAACAGTTTGGGTTGCAGGACCAAGTATAGAGTACACAAAAGCCATTTTGCCTGTAAAGGATATCATTGTTAAATTAGTGAGTTAAAAATATTTTGTTTCAAACTTTTATAACATGAAAATGCATTGAATAATTAATAAATTTTAATTACTTTGTAATTGTAAGTGCTATATAGTTAATGAAAACATTTGGTAAACTTTTTATATTTATTGTTATAGCTTTTATTGGGGCGTTATATTGGTCTTTGTCTAGTACTAATGAAAATTTCAAAAAAGCAGAATTACTAAACATTGATAATATTTCGTCTTTTAATTTTAAGGCTATAGACTCTGTGGTTTTAGCTGCAAGTACATTATATAAAGCAGACGATATTAAATTACTAATGCAAGGAGAGCAATATCGGAAAGCATGGGAAACCCCAATAAAAGTGCCAGTAATTTTTTTAGACTCCTTACAAGGAGGGATGGAGGTTTTAAAAAAGGGTGGTGGAAAGCAAACCCATTCTTTAAAATTGGAATCTGAAAAAGGAATAAAATATACACTTAGAAGTATAAATAAAGACCCACGAGCATTAATTCCAGATTTAGCTAAAACATTAGGTTTAGAAAATATTGTTATCGATGGTATTAGCGCACAGCATCCTTATGGTGCTATTTTGGTTTCCGAACTCGCAAAAGCCGCTAGTATTTACACTACACATCCAAAAATTGTATTTATTCCAAAGCAAAAAATACTAGAGAACTACAATGCACAATTTGGTAATAGGTTGTATTTATTAGAGTATGAAACAGACAGCCATGTAAATTGGACAAATAATAAAAATGCAATTGAAATTATTGAGACGGACGATTTACAAAAATTAAAACTTAATCAAGAAAATACTGTTGTAATCGATAAATCTGCACTTATACGTTTGCGTTTATTCGATTTCCTTATAGGCGATTGGGATAGGCATGCCAAGCAATACGGTTGGGTAATAGAGAAACAAGACCATAATTATAGAGCCATTCCATTGGCAGGTGATCGGGATAATGCTTTTTTTAAAACCGAAGGTATAATTCCTACTATTTTATCTAATAAAAATATGGTTCCAGAATTGCAGTCTTTTGAAAAAGAGATTGATTTCATGCCAGGTTTGGTATATCCTTTCGATCGTTATTTCTTATATAATACTTCCGAAAAGGTATTTATTGCTGAAGCTGAAAAACTTCAAAAATCTTTAACCAATAAGGTAATATACGATGCTTTAAACGCATGGCCCAAGGAAATACAAGCGTTAGACGGTAAAGAAATTATCGAGAAAATGATATCTCGAAGAATAGATTTAGTTGCTTATGCCAAAGAATTTAAAAAGGTTATAGATAAAAAAGGAGTAGTAAAAGATCCGCTCAAGGGCTCCGGAAAACTTAACTTGCCATTAGAACTGTTGGAATGTTTTGATTGTACAAAAAAAGTGAACTAACCAAACTTCTAATCGTTACGCATCTATTTCTTAGATATTAAAACGCTTTTACTTATTAATTTTGAATGAAGAGTAGCAATATTGTTGTTTAATGTTTTATAGTATATGACAAAGAATAAATTAGTGATAATTTGATCTTTTTATTACGATTTGAAATTATTTTTCCTAAAATAAATAGTCAAATTACGTTTTTCACATAATATGAAACATTGTGTATCATTATATAATGATATTGAAATTTGGGTACTTATATTTACAATTAAATAGAGTGGATAATTAAAAATTATATGTTGAGATTTTGAGATATAATTAAAAGAAAATTATGGAAACCTTAAAAGAACAAACGGACGCTAAAATTGCAGCTGGAAGAAAAGCTAAACCAGACTTTATGAAAGGTGTCGATGATATTATTGCAAAAGCAAAAGCTTTCGAAAAAGGAGATGATGCTATCAAAATTGGGCATAAAGCTCCAAGTTTCAAGTTGCCTAATCCTGAAGGAAAATTAGTATCGCTAGATACTTTACTAGAAAAAGGACCAGTTGTTATTACATTTTATCGTGGTGATTGGTGTCCATATTGTAACTTACAACTTAGAGCGTTGCAAGCTAAATTAAGTGAAATTCATGAATTGGGTGCGACATTAGTTGCCATTAGCCCACAAGTACCAGATGGGTCTTTGTCTAAAAGTGAGATTAATGAAATGGAATTTATAGTATTGTCAGATCAGGATGCAAAAGTTGCTTCGCAATACGGTGTGGCTTGGGAAGTACCTGAGTTTTTGATGGAACATATGCGAGTAGATCGAAATCTTGATTTAGATAAAATTAACAATGGTAACGGTGCTATATTACCTATTCCGGCTACGTTTATTTTGGGACGTGACGGACTGGTTAAATGGAATTATGTTAATGTTGATTATAGAACGCGCTCAGAGCCAGATGAGATTATTGAGGCCTTGAAAAAACTAACTTTATAAAGCTTTACTGTCTTTATAAAGTAATTCAATTTAAACAGTTCTCAAAAAAATAAAGTCCTTGAAATTTTCAAGGGCTTTTTTGTTAAATAATATCAAGACATTGTAAGTTCATTTATTAAGTATTATCCTTGTATTGTAAAAGGTCGTTTATACGTTAAAAGGAATTGTGTTAAAATCACAAGCTGTCGCGCAACTGTAATTAATAATCTAAATTATTATAAGCCAGATTACTTGCCTTTACTAATTAATAATAATGCTTTCGCGATTTGAAGCCTGTTAATAGTTTTTAAGAATGTAGTTATTCTTCACTATTAGTGTTTCATTTAAAAAGCAATTAAAATTGAAACCAATGTCAAAAATAATACTTCGTGGACCATTACAATGCTGGGATATCTATTCTGTGTTTCTTCAAAAGCAATCCGAGGATTTTAAAAGAAACTCAGACATAGCTGCGTTAAAAGAGTTTCAAGATAAATACAATTGGTCTTTTAATATAGAAGAACAATTAAATAAAGTAAATTTCGATGCTATAGTTTTAACTAATAGTAATCAAAAAATAGAATGGGTTAATGTTGGTTTTAAAGAGATGACGGGCTATCCCGTAAATTTCACCAAAGGTAAATCTCCAAATTTTTTACAAGGCGAAAAGACTTCAGAAGAAACCTTAAATAGAATAAGAGAAAATATTAAAAATCAATTACCATTTAAGGAAACCATAATAAACTATAAAAAAAGCGGTGAAATGTATCGCTGTGAAATAGAGGTGTTTCCATTAAAAAATAAAGAAGGGAAATTGTCTCATTTACTAGCTTTAGAAAAAGAAGTTTATATAAAAAGTAATAATAGTTCTGTATTAGAATACTAAAGCAATTAATACTTAGTTTTCTGTTAAGCTGACTATAAAATTTAAAAACATCACATTTATTGACCTACGTCAAACAAATTGATTTAAGAGACCATTAGTTTTGTGTTTTCAAATAACAATAAAAACGAATAATGGTACTTACAGAATTAAATACACTAACACTTTTTGGTAACGATAGCCAGGAACGTGTAGAAAAAGCATTAAAACACCTTCAAAATGGAAGTGGAGTTATTTTAATGGACGATGAAAATAGAGAAAACGAGGGCGATTTAATATTCTCCGCACATAATATGACCAATAGTAACATGGCACTCATGATTAGAAAATGTAGTGGTATTGTTTGTCTTTGTTTAACCAATGAAAAAGCAGATTCACTTAATTTGCCATACATGGTAAAAGAAAATACGAGTAGTTTTCAAACGCCTTTTACTATTTCTATAGAAGCAAAGGAAGGAGTGACTACGGGAGTCTCAGCAAAAGACAGATTGAAAACAATACAAGTAGCCAGCAACGAAAATGCGGTAAGTAGCGACTTGGCAAAACCAGGGCATATATTTCCTTTAAGAGCTAAAAACAACGGTGTACTTGAAAGAGATGGGCATACAGAAGGAAGCGTAGATTTAATGAAATTAGCAGGCTTAAAACCAGAAGCTGTACTCTGCGAATTAATGAACGACGACGGTACAATGGCGCAAATGGATAGTATTATAGAATTTACAGAAGAACATAATTTAATGGCACTATCAATACAAGATATTATACATTACCGTAAATTTGTAAGAGACTATAAATAAATGGAGCACTATATTGAACTCACAAATTTCATAAAAAAGAATATTGATATTGAGGATGAAGACTTAAAAGTGGTCTTGTCTTATTTTAAACCCATTAAAAAAAGTAAAAATGAAATTTTACTTTCAAATGGAAAGAACAGTCAGGTTAGTTATTTCGTTAAAAAAGGGTGTCTAAGAATTTTTTATATAGATGAAGAGGGCAAGGATATTACACGTTATATAGCATTCGAAAATCAGTTTGCGACAGAACTTGTTAGCTTTATAACCAACGAACCAGCACAAGAAAATATTCAAGTTATAGAAAAGAGTGAGTTGTTATATATAACTCATGATGACTTTAGAACCCTCATAAAAACGATTCCTAAATGGAAAGATTTTTATAACATTTATTTAGAAAAAGCCTACGTTAATAGTTCTAAAAGATTAATATCATTTACAACTCTCGATGCATCCGAAAGGTATCAGCAGTTGTTTAAAATAAACCCTAATATTGTTAGACGCCTACCAAACAAAATAGTTGCTTCTTATATTAATATTTCTCAAGAAACTTTAAGTAGAATAAAATCTAAGTTGCAACAGTAAAATAAAATACACAATAAAATTAAAATTATAAAGTATGAAAAAGGTATTATTCCTGGGGCTATTCTTATTACAATTTATAGGATACTCACAAGCGATTGATGCAAAACCAAGTTCAGAAAAACCTAGTGACAAATTATTACTAACAATCTTTCTTAAACATGATCAAAGCATGAATTTAAATGAGATTGAAAAAATAAGAACAGATCAAGGTTTTTATGAAAACTTCCTACCAGAAGGTGTGGCTGTAGTTAATTGGTTTGTGGTTATGGGAATTGGTCAAATGGTCATTTTAGAACTTCCTGCTTCAAAATTATCAGCTGTAAACTTAGCAATTGAAAGAACCGCATGGAAGGCTTTTAAAACCGAAATTTATCCAACGTATAATTTATATCCTATTATAGAAAATAAGCTTAAAAATAAATCGAAAGTGAGTTACTAGAATAGCTGCTACATTTAATTTTTATTAGGAAAATTTTCTCATACGAATCCATATCATTTATATTGATACATATGCACAAAGTGTAATAAGACTAACTCGTTTTAATGTTGAGACAGCTATGCTTTTTTAGGAAAAGGAAAATTAAATTCAACTTGATTTTAATATAAAAAGTACTAAAACCGAATACTTGACTTTGTCAAAAAAATAGTCGAACTTCGTTTAACGTATGATATAAAACATTGAAACGATTTTATATCAACGAAATATTGTGCCTCATTACCAGAAACCGCTAACCAATAATGAAACTCTTTAGAAAAATTAGACAAAACTTACTTCTTGGAGTAAAATTGAAAAATATATTAAACCTATTTTTGAAGAAATTATTTTTCACGTTTGAATCTTACAAAAAAGAGTTACTAACTGATGACTATTAAACAACCTACCAAGAATGCATTAAAAACAGTATCGCTTAAATTTAATCATAGTTCTCTTTGGAGTTGGGTTCAGAAATTAATTGTTTTTATAATTTTCTCTTTAGTTGTAAATCATTTATCAACTCCTGAGAGTTTTCCAGATGGTAAATCGTATAGATTTCCAATAGAAGGTTTTCTATCCACTATTGCTTTGTGTATTCTTATTGGAATCATAGCAGAGCTTAATTTTAAATTTTACAAGAAAAAGTATTTCTCTAAAAAAGTAGAAATCGCCTCTATCTCATGGTATATGGTTACTACTCTTGGGTATATTACCGTCATGTATATTCCGTTAGGTATTGTCTTAAATATAATTGCTGGTGGAGAAACAGAATTCTATTATTTATTAATTGGATTGCTAATTACCTTGTTGTTAAGTTTTATTCTCATAGGACTAGCATATTCCCTAGACATCTACAATTTATATAAGCTATCTATAAAAGGTTATGAAATTACTATTGAAAGTGGTGCGAAAATAACCAAGCTTACCTACGAAAAAATTGCATGTTTCTATAGCGAAAACAAAATTGTATATACTGTTCAAAATGATGGCACCACAATCACCACAGATTTTACATTGAATGAACTCGAAGAAAAAATAAACGACCAATTGTTTTTTAGAGCCAATCGTCAAATTATCATTCATAAAGATGCGGTAGACCATGTTGAAAAGATTGAAAATGGCAAATTACGAATTAGGTTAAAAACTTCTATTGAAAATGATACGATTGCCAAAATCAACATCAGTCGTTATAAACGAAAAGAATTTATGGATTGGTTTTAATAAGAAATTGAAAAAACTAACGACTATTCAGGTATTAATTTGGGACTATTCAGTAAAAGAATGAGTATTTAAAGGGTTTTTCAGAAGTTTTGTTCATTATTTTGCTTTGAATTTAAAATCAAATAACAATGAACAAAATTACATTACGAAATACATTAATACCATTATTTACCCTAGCATTTATTTGTTTCATGTACTTTGGGCCAATCACTAGAACACCTTTTGAAAATATAATTATCTCTATTATCATTATTATAGCTAATTTTATAGAGTACAAAGGAAAACCATTTTCAGTGCTTGGTTTTAAACGTGAAAAATTCAATGTAAAAAATCTCCTTGTACATGCTCCATTAGTTGCACTAGGCCTCTTTATTTTTTATGTTTTTGCAGTCGTTCCTGGAATCGAGATACTAACAGGAGTTACTATTGATTATTCAAGCATGAGCCAATTGAAAGGAAACCTTGGAAACACAATCATCTGGTTATTAATAGTGTGGGTTACTGCTGGATTTGGAGAAGAAATTATTTTTAGAGGTTATCTTATGCGACAGTTCGTAAAATTCTTTGGAGACAGTAAAATCAGTCTTGCTATAAATATTCTAATAATTTGTGGTTTTTTCGGTTACATGCACATGCAGCAAGGAATTACTGGGCAACTAGTCGTAGTAATTACCGGAGCACTCTTATCTATAGTATTCTACATTCGCAAATATGATTTGTGGTTTTTGATTATGATACATGGTTTTTTTAACACACTAGGTATTTTGAGTTTTTACTTTGGTTTGGCTTAACGATAACTAGAAGTACCGATAAGATTTTTACTTAATCAATGTAAGTATTGTTAAAAAAAATAAGTTGCTTAAAATAACGAAAGCACAACACCGTATATAATTTATTGCTGGCTTATCGCCTACTTACGAAAGTCCTCGCGGACTTATTGGTCGGTAATTATTTGCTAAATTAGGTGCGTTAAACCACGCAACAAACCATATACAAAAACGTTAAACGAAACGCTGACCCGTCCTGAAATAAGGCTACATAATTTTAAACATTATGTATAGAAATGACAAAGTAATTAGACGTTACAGTGAACCTTTTAAATTAAAAATTTTAGCCGAACTTACAATCGGTAAACACACAAAGAGTGAACTTTGCAAACTCTACTCTATTGCACCTACAACAGTAAATGTGTGGATTAAAAAGTACAATCGTAAAGATTTAATGAATACCAGAGTAAAAGTGGAAACAAAAGACGAAATATCTAGAATTAAAGCACTTCAAAAAGAGGTTGAGCAACTTAAAAAACTACTACTTAAAAAGGATCTCGATGCTATGGTACAGGATTGTTATCTTGAAGTAGCTGCTGAAGATCTTGGCTATAAATCAGTTAATGAACTAAAAAAAAAGCTAAGTATAAAGCCTTAAGTAAAGCCAAAAAGATATCTAAGGGATTTGCTTCTTTGACAACTATAACCCATTGTTTTGGACTTAAACGCAATGCTTATTACAAGCATAAAAAAAGAGCTGATAAGCGTTTAAACCTAGAACTTCAGATTATTAATATCGTTAGAAAAAGACGCAAATCCCTTCCTAGAGAAGGCGTGAGAAAACTTGTAAAATCATTAAATGCAGATTTTAATAAAGCCAATATTAAAGTTGCTAGAGATACTTTATTTAATGTGCTTAGAAAACATCAAATGCTGACACTTAGAAGGAAAACCAGTGCTAGAACTACGAACTCTTATCATCGTTTTTATAAATATAATAACATCATAAAAGACTTAGAAGTTACTAGAGCTAACCAAGTTTGGGTATCTGATATCACATACATTAGAACCATAAAAGGTTTTTGCTACCTAGCTTTAATAACAGATATGCATTCCAGGAAAATAGTTGGTTATGATATTAGTGATAGCTTGGAACTTAAAGGATGTGTGAGAGCGCTAAACAAGGCCATTTATCAAGCTAAAAGCATTAAACAACTTATTCATCATTCGGACAGAGGAATACAGTATTGTAGCAATGTATACACACAAATACTCAAAAGAAAAAAGATAGATATTAGTATGACCGAAGAAAATCATTGTTACGAAAATGCAATGGCAGAACGTGTAAATGGAATTTTAAAAGATGAATTTTATTTAGACCAGACCTTTGATAACGTGAGTCACGCTAAGAGAGCTGCAAAAAATGCAATTAATTTATACAATGAAGTAAGATTACATTTATCTTTAGATTATAAAACACCTAATATGGTATATAAATTATCAGCTTAATTCAATTTTAACCTGTAGCCATATTTCAGGACAAGACACGCCCTAAATCCAACCAATCCATCATACCAAGCCATTAATAATATCCACATTAACCACGTGTTTACCTTCAAAAGGAATAATACTCACATCGTTTCCAAACAATTCACGGGCACGTTCAGTTTCATGAGCAATACGTTCTGCATCTAAATATTCATCTTCAGTCCCATAAACCAAAGAGACCTTTGCTTTTAATAGTTTAAAATCTTCGGCAACTAATTCTTTTGGTAAACCACCAGAATGCAATATAAGTTGAGAACATGGTAACTGTCTATTTTTAAGATAACGAGTTGCAACGCTAACACCTTGAGAATAGGCTAAAACAATAATATTTTTGTCTTCAGGAATTTGTTCTTCGGCTAAAATAGAATCAAAATAATTGACAATGTTTTGAGTTTCAGTTTGTGTGTTTTCTTTAGTTAACCAGCAGGCACCAACATGTTTAAAACCATCTTGATAATACAAACTAGGCGCTTGAGGAGAAATAATGTAATTTTCTTCGGCATTTAAGCCTTTAAAATATCTAATAAAATATTTGCTTAAATAACCCAAACCATGGCATACAAACCATACATTCTTGGTTTTATCTGTTAAAGTGTTTAAAGTAGAATAAGGTTTGTTAGTAGTATAAAATATTTCCTTTTGGGTAGATTGCATTCTTGCTATGTTTCGTATTTTTGAGGTTATAAAAATACAGTAAATAGATGAATATTTCTAAAACAGAAATGCTAGCAAAAGCAAACGCTTCTAGTAAAGATACTTTAATGGAAACTTTAAACATTGAAATGGTCGATTTTGGCGACAATTTTCTTGTAGCCAGAATGCCAGTAACACCAAGAGTACACCAACCAGATGGCGTATTACATGGTGGAGCAACGGCAGCATTAGCCGAAAGTGTTGGTAGTTTTGCGTCGCATATATTTACAGACACAGAGAATATGTTTGTACGCGGTTTAGAGATTACAGCAAACCATTTAAAGAGCGTAAAAGACGGTTATGTTTATGCAAAAGCGACTTTTTTACACAAAGGAAGGACTACACAATTATTAGATATTAGAGTAACAGACGAAGCCGATAATTTAGTTTCTATTTGTAGATTGTCTACAATCTCGTTACCAAAAAAGAAGTAATAAATGCAATCATCAGATTTTTTCGAGAGTACCCAAAATCATTTTGACGATGCTTTACCATTTGTATTGTATTCTAAACCCAATACTTCGGTTGTTAAAGGCGTGTTTCAAGAAAATGATATAGTGTATACTTCTGAAAATTTAACTGAAAGCGGATTCGTTTTTTCTCCTTTCGATTCAGACAAGCAAACAGTATTAATTCCTACCGAGCAATCCGATAGTTTAGAAACAAGTTTTAGTGTTACTGAAGACAATCGAGAAGCTGAAGATAAATTGAAGTCAAACGAAAGTGAAGCCGATTTAAACCACGCGAAAACGTTTCATATCGCTTTAGTTTCAAAAGCTATAAAAACGATAAAAGAGAACACTTTTAAGAAAGTAGTAATTTCACGAAAGGAAGAAGTGGCACTTTTAGAAAGTAATCCCATTCAGCTTTTTAAACGCTTATTATCACAATACAAAACAGCATTTGTGTATTGCTGGTATCACCCAAAAATAGGGTTGTGGCTTGGTGCAACACCAGAAACATTATTAAGCGTCACCGGAAACAGGTTTACAACAATGGCTTTGGCAGGTACTCAGGAATTTAAAGGAGATGCCAACCCAAAATGGGAAGCCAAAGAAACTGAAGAACAACAATTGGTTACAGATTTTTTAGTCGAAAGTTTAGAAGCTTCAGTCACTAATTTAAGTGTGGCAAAAGTAGAAACTATAAAAGCAGGTAATTTACTGCATTTAAAAACTAGAGTTTCGGGGCTATTGACTTCAAATTTAAAAGAAGTTGTAACTGTTTTACATCCAACGCCTGCGGTTTGTGGCTTACCAAAAGTAACTGCTAAGCAATTTATTTTAAACAACGAAAACTATAATCGTGAGTTTTACTCAGGTTATTTAGGCGAACTAAACATCAAAGAAAAAACCACTCGAAACACAAACCGTAGAAACGTAGAAAATAATGCGTACAGTGCCGTAAAAACGATTTCTAATTTATATGTAAACCTACGATGCATGCAATTAACGGATGTAAAAGCTAGTATTTATGTTGGTGGCGGTATTACAAAAGACTCGATTGCTGAAAATGAATGGCAAGAAACGGTGAATAAAACACAAACCATGAAAAAGGTGTTGTTTTAATTCGGATTAAAAGTGTGATTTTGTATTTTTACACCACAGATGAAGCACCCAAAAATACCACTCGCTCAAACCGTTGTTCAGCTTTGTAAAGCTAAAAATATACAACACATAGTATTATCTCCAGGTAGTAGAAATGCGCCATTAACAATAGGTTTTACTCACGATCCCTTTTTTAAATGTTATAGTATTGTAGACGAGCGCTGTGCTGCGTTTTTTGCTATGGGAATTGCACAGCAAATTCAAGAGCCAGTAGCTGTTGTTTGTACTTCGGGCAGTGCACTTTTAAATTATTATCCTGCTGTTGCAGAAGCTTTTTATAGTAACATTCCTTTAGTAGTTTTAAGTGCAGATAGACCAAAACATTTAATTGGTATTGGCGACGGACAAACTATAAATCAAGAAGATGTTTATAAGAATCACATTTTGTATTCTGCTAATTTAAAGCAAGATATAGATGAAGTAAATAAACTTGAAGGAAGTGAAAAAGCAAAGTGTTTAGATTTACAAAAGAGTGTACAAGATTTTAATGAAGAAGAAATAAATAAGGCAATTAACGTATCGGTTTTAGAAAAAGGACCAGTACATATAAATATTCCGTTTAACGAACCTTTGTATGATAGGGTCGATGAACTAGTTGTGAACCCAAAAGTCATTCCGCTTGCGGAAAAAGATATTGAAAATATAGATTTAAGTATTTTTGTTAAGCAATGGAATAAAGCAAAACGAAAATTAGTTTTAGTTGGTGTAAACCAACCCAACAGTGTAGAACAAGAATATTTAGATAAATTAGCGCAAGACGAAAGTGTTTTAGTACTTACCGAAACAACGTCTAATATACATCATGAGCGTTTTATTCCAGGAATAGATAAGCTAATAGCTGCTTTAAATACTGAGGAATTAGAGCTTTTAAAACCAGAGGTTCTTTTAACTTTTGGCGGACTTGTGGTTTCTAAAAAGATTAAAAAATTCTTAAGAGATTGTAACTTAAAACAACATTGGCACGTTGGAGAATACCATGCAAACAATACTTTTTTTGCTTTAAACAAAGTGTTTAAAATGCCTGTTAATGCATTTTTTTCTCAGTTTTTACCGCAAACGAACATTGTAGAAAGTGAATACAATAGTTTTTGGCTAACTGCTTTTAATAGTAGAAGAGAAAAGCATGAAATTTATTTAAAAACCATTCCTTTTTGCGATTTTAAAGCTTTTGAAATTGTATTAAAAGCCGTACCAAGCGATTGTCAATTACAAGTAGGGAACAGTTCTGCTATTCGATACACGCAACTTTTCGATGTAAAGAGATCTATAGAAGTTTTTTGTAATAGAGGAACTAGTGGAATCGATGGAAGCACAAGTACAGCTATTGGTGCTGCATTAGCTTCTAAATTACGAACGACATTTATTACAGGAGATTTAAGTTTTTTATACGATAGTAATGCCTTTTGGAATAATTATATACCCAACAACTTTAGAGTAATAGTTGTTAATAATGGAGGAGGAGGTATTTTTAGAATTTTACCGGGTCATAAAAACACATCAAATTATGACACTTATTTTGAGACCAAGCATAATTTAACAGCAAAACAATACTGTAAGATGTATGGTTTTAAATATAATACGGCTTCAAGTGAATTAGAATTAGATTCGGTTTTAAGCCATTTTTATAAGGAAGAAAGTCAACCTAAATTACTAGAAATCTTTACTCCAAACGATTTGAATGATGAGGCGCTTTTAAAGTATTTTAAAGCAATTAAGTAATTAATCGATATATTTTTCCGTTTATCGATATTGATGAAGGAATTTGTTAAATGAATAATTTTATTGGTTTAAAAAAATTGTATATTTAAGGAGAATAAAAACAACTTAAAACTATAATTATGAGTAAAAGAGATGATCTAATTGCAAAATACGCGGCAGATTTAAAAGATAAAATTGGTGAAACTCCAGATATGGATTTTTTAACTAAAGTAACAATTGGTTGTGGACCGTCTATTTACAATAAGGATGCTGCAACGGTTTCGGGTTCAGATGATAAAGAATTAGCTACAGTTAAAAATAATTTTTTAATTAAAAAATTAGGTTTAGAAGATAGTGCAGATTTAGATAAAGCAATCGCTTCTGTAATGGAAAAATATGGTAAGTCTAACAGAAATAAATATAGAGCAGTTGTTTATTATTTATTAGCTAGACACTTTAAAAAAGAATCTGTTTATAAATAGAATAGTTTTAAACTATAAATAGTAAAAGCGCTACAACATCAAGTTGTAGCGCTTTTTTTGTATTATGCGTTTATTTTAAAATCTATATAATAGTGTCCTTTTTATTTAGAATTTATATTTAGATTTTAAAAATGCTTTCAAAATGAAAAAAACATCATTTTTGAGTATTAATATTAGTATTTTTGCAGCATGATAAATATAGGAAAATTTAATACTTTAGAAATACTAAGAGAAACCGAACCAGGTATGTTTCTTGGAGATACAGATGGTAACGAGGTTTTATTGCCAAACCGTTATGTTGAGGACGTTTTTAAAGTTGGAGATGATGTAGAAGTATTTATATACTTAGATAACGATGAACGTTTAGTGGCAGTTACAGACGAGCCGCATATTACAGTAGACGATTTTGCAGTTTTACGTTGTAATGCAGTAAACGATTATGGTGCTTTTCTCGATTGGGGAATGGTAAAAGAATTATTTTGTCCGTTTAAAGAACAGGCCTTTCCAATGAAAAAAGGAGGTTGGTATTTAGTACATTGTTATTTAGATGAAAAGAGTGAAAGACTTGTAGCAACAAGTAAAACAAATAGGTTTTTAGATAATGAAGAACTAACAGTTGCTGAGTTCGAGGAAGTGGAACTAATAGTGTCGCATCCAAGTGATTTTGGGATGAATGTTATTGTAAACAAGCAACATACAGGACTAATTTATAAAGACAGTATCTTTCAAGAATTAAGTATTGGAGATCGTTTAAAAGGGATTGTTAAAAAAATAAGACCAGGAAATAAATTAGATATAGCTCTAGGGCAAGTTGGTTTTAGAAACATAGAACCTAATGCTAAAAAGATTCTAGAAATTTTAGGAGATAATTCAGGTTTTTTACCACTTTACGATAAATCTTCTCCAGAAGCAATTAAAGAAACTTTAGAAATGAGTAAGAAAAACTTTAAAAAAGCGATTGGTACACTTTATAAGCAGAAACAAATTACTATCGAAAAGGATGGTATTCGTTTAGTGTAATCCTACAGTTTTAAGTTTTAGTAAAAAAATAAAGCTACTATTCTACCTAAGTAGACGTAGTAGCTTTCAACTAACTTGATATTTAAGGGGCATTTATTAGTTATTAAAATATTTTTATATCAATTTATATTTTTAATTAGGTTAAATAATTTAATAGAATAGCACGTATTTAGTAAGGTTGTCTATAATCTACAACACAGCTATAATCAGCAAAAAAACAACTAGCCGTCTTCTTATACAAACTAACAAAGGTTTGTATCATATTTAATTAAGACGTTTTATGCGCTAATTGTAAACATATTTTGAGCTTTTTCTTTTGCCCAATTTGCAGCGTCTGCTAGATTATTTGCAATATAAAATGGTTTCTTCAAGAAATGTTGTTCAATTTTTACGTTCATTTCATCAAAATGATTATTATATACTATAGAACTAAATGACACTGCGTTTTCTAATTGATTACTATAGTGTACTAAGTCTAATGGTGAAACCGAGTATTGGTTTATTCTATTTGTAACATGACCAAAAGGTCTATTCTTAAAAAATGATTTTGTAATTTTTATAAGAGTCTTAGTATTTGATGTGTCTAAATGGACACCTTCTTTTACTTCCGCAACTATTAAATTTTTGAAAAAATAAAAATCGCCAATAGTGAGGTGATGGGTTTCTAGAACGTCTTGGTAGAGTGGTGAGTCAACTGTTCTCATTTTTAGGGTTTTATAGATTAATTAATAACGAGACAAAGATATTGGCCACCTCCTAATTTGTCTTTATTTATTAACTAATAAACAGGAGTAAGGATTAAGTGTTGTATTTATCTGTTAAAAAACATTACTAAGTAGGTTAATACTTACGTGATGTAATTTGTTACTGCTATTATGTCATTTATCTCATTAAATTAAAAAAACAGAATGCTATTAATAGTTAAAAGAATAATTAAATAATCAGGACTACAATAATCAAAATTATGTATTTTTAAATTCTGAAAAATAAATGATAATATGAGCGAGATAAAATGGGTTAAAGTCAAAGATTATGAAGATATTACCTATAATAAATGTAACGGCGTTGCAAGAATAGCCTTTAATAGACCAGATGTTAGAAATGCATTTAGACCAAAAACAACAAAAGAACTTTATGATGCTTTTTACGATGCACAGGAAGATGTTAATATTGGAGTAGTATTATTATCTGCTGAAGGTCCATCTTCCAAGGATGGAATTTATTCTTTTTGTTCTGGAGGAGATCAGAAAGCCCGTGGTAAGCAAGGCTATGTTGGAGAAGATGGTTACCATAGATTAAATATTTTAGAAGTACAACGTCTTATTCGTTTTATGCCTAAAGCAGTTATAGCGGTTGTTCCGGGTTGGGCAGTTGGTGGAGGACATAGTTTGCACGTGGTTTGCGATTTAACTTTAGCGAGTAAAGAACATGCCATTTTTAAGCAGACCGATGCAGATGTTACAAGTTTTGATGGAGGTTATGGTTCTGCATATTTAGCAAAAATGGTAGGACAGAAAAAAGCAAGAGAAATTTTCTTTTTAGGGCGCAATTATTCTGCTCAAGAAGCATACGAAATGGGAATGGTAAATGCCGTAATTCCACACGACGAATTAGAAAATACAGCCTACCAATGGGCTCAAGAAATATTAGAAAAATCACCAACATCTATTAAGATGCTTAAATTTGCTATGAACTTAACAGACGACGGAATGGTTGGACAGCAAGTTTTTGCTGGTGAAGCAACCCGTTTAGCTTATATGACAGATGAAGCAAAAGAAGGACGAGATGCTTTTTTAGAAAAAAGAAAACCTAATTTCCCTAAGCAATGGATTCCATAAAATTATATTAATGAAAAACATTTCTATTTGGTTATCCGCTATTAGATTGCGAACATTACCACTGTCTATCGCAGGAATAATTGTTGCTGGATCTTTAGCAGAGTATAATGGTGTTTTCGATTGGCTGATATTTATTTTAGCAATTGCGGCAACTATTAGCTATCAAGTGTTATCCAACTTGGCTAACGATTATGGTGATTCTGAAAAAGGTACAGATAACGATGACAGAATTGGTCCTGAACGTGCCATACAAAGTGGTGCTATATCTCCAGACCAAATGTTTCATGCCATTAGAATAAATATTTTAATAAGTATTGGCCTCACCGTTAGTTTAATATATTCTGCTTTTGGGTATAAACATTTATTATTAGCCCTTTTATTTTTTGGTATTGCAGCTTTTGCTGTAAGATCTGCAATAAAATATACTATGGGTAGTGAAGCCTTTGGTTACAGAGGTCTTGGTGATATTTATGTGTTTTTATTTTTTGGAATTATAAGTGTTGTAGGTTGTTATGTTCTATTTGCAAAAGAATTCGATCATGTAACCATATTACCAGCAATAGCATTAGGCCTTTTAAGTGCAGGTGTTTTAAATCTCAATAATATGAGAGATATAGAAAGTGATTTAAAAAGTAATAAAATAACAACAGCCGTAAAACTAGGTAAAGTTAAAGCAAAAAGATATCATAATTTTTTAGTTTTGGGAGCTATTATAGCATCGTTTTTATTCGGTATTTTATATTACGTTTCACCATTTAATTTAATCTTTTTTCTAGCTTATATTCCTTTAATATTACATTTAAAACGCGTTAATGCAATTACTGTTTTAACAGATTTTGATCCAGAATTAAAAAAATTAGCACTGTCTACGGTGTTGTTAGCCTTACTTTTAGGTATTGGTCACATATTATAAACACTTATTAAGTGAAAGCTACTTATCATAAATACATTCTTAATTTTAAACAACCAAGTGGTACGTCTCGAGGTGTTTTGAAAACCAAAGAAACATGGTTTATTATTTTATCTTCTGAAGGTAAAAAAGGTATTGGAGAATGTGGTATTCTTAGAGGTTTATCTATAGACGATAGACCAGATTACGAACAACAACTTAAATACACTTGCGATAATATAAAAAAGGGCTTAGACTGGCTTTTAATGGCAAATATCGAATTTCCAAGTATTCAGATGGGTTTAGAAATGGCTTTTTTGTCTCTAGAATCTGAAGATGAGTTTAATTTATTCCCTTCAAAATTTACAAAAGGCAAAGACGCTATTCCTATCAATGGTTTAATTTGGATGGGAACCGAAGCCTTTATGAAACAACAAATTCAAGATAAAATTGAAGCAGGTTTTAAATGCATCAAGCTTAAAATTGGAGCAATAGATTTTAATACTGAACTGGAATTACTAAAAGGTATACGAAAGCATTTCAGCGAAAGCGATATAGAATTACGTGTAGATGCTAATGGCGCATTTAGTCCAGAGGATGCTTTAGAGAAATTGAAACGACTTAGCGATTTTAAATTACATTCTATAGAGCAGCCAATTAAGCAAAATCAATTAGAAGCTATGGCAAATCTATGCAAAAAAACACCGTTGCCAATTGCCTTGGACGAGGAATTGATAGGTGTATTTACAACGCATGAAAAGGAAAAGGTACTTGAGATTATTAAACCACAATACATTATTTTAAAACCAAGTTTTATTGGTGGCTTTCAAGGCAGTAACAGTTGGATTACTCTAGCTGAAAAACAGAATATAGGTTGGTGGATTACAAGTGCATTAGAAAGCAACGTTGGGCTTAGTGCCATTGCGCAATACACGTATTTAAAAAAGAGTACAATGCCTCAAGGATTGGGTACTGGAAGTTTGTTTACAAACAACTTTCAATCTCCTTTAGAAGTAAAAAATGGTACATTGCATTACAATAATAGTAATTGGAAATTTAATTTATAGAAGATGGATTTTATACAACAAGCATTTAAGGTTAAACACGAATTTTGGAGATACCTTATTGGTTCTGTAATAGTAATTATTGGTGCCGTTATTGGGCAAATTCCTTTTACTGTTGCGGCACTTTTAAAGGCTGTAGAAAAAGGAGGTTCGATTTTTTCGATGACTGAGCAAGAATTAATGACTGCTTTAGAACCTAATCTAAACCTGTTTTTAATGTTATTATCTTTCGCTTTTGCTTTATCGGCCCTATTTCTAGTCGTTAAATATTTGCATAAACAGTCTATAAGAGAAGTAACTACAGCAAGAAAAAAAATAGATTGGAAACGTATTTGGTTTGCTTTTATTTTTTGGGGAATAATCTCCTCAAGTATGGTATTATTGGACTATTATTTTTCTCCGGAGAGTTATGTTTGGAATTTTAAATTAAAAAGGTTTTTAATTCTAGCTGTTATTGCAATCGTTCTTTTACCTATACAAACAAGTACTGAAGAATATATTTTTAGAGGTTATTTAATGCAAGGTTTTGGTACATTGGCGAAAAACCGATGGTTTCCGTTACTTATGACATCTTTTATTTTTGGAGGTATGCACTTTTTTAACCCAGAAGTAGATAAACTAGGAACTTTGGTAATGGTATATTACATTGGTACGGGTCTGTTTTTAGGTATTATAACGCTTATGGATGATGGTATGGAATTGGCCTTAGGTTTTCATGCGGCAAACAATTTATTTGGTGCGTTGTTAGTTTCTGCAGATTGGACAGTTTTACAAACTCACTCTCTTTTTAAAGATGTTTCTGAACCAGGTGTTGGATTTGTAGATATTGTTTTACCTGTATTTGTAATTTTTCCTATTATCATTTTCATTTTTGCTAAAGTGTATAAATGGACTAACTGGAAAGAAAAACTTTTTGGGAAGGTGGTAGAACCACTAGAGGAGAACTATAAAATTATAGAATAATACATGCCAATTTTCGATAGTATTCATGAGGATTTTAAGTATAATGGAGTCCATTATAGTTTTATTGCTCTAAAAGAGTTTGCTTTAAAATTAATTAAAAGTGAGCAGTCTTACAATAAAGATATTGGCGATTTCTTGCTATTATGGTTAGATAACTCGAATACAATAGAGCTTAAAACATCTGGATCTACTGGTGTTCCAAAGCTAGTTATAATTAAAAAACAAGCAATGGTAAATAGTGCTATTGCAACGGGAGAATACTTTAAATTACAACCAAGTAGTAAAGCTCTTTTATGCTTGCCAGCTCATTATATAGCTGGAAAAATGATGCTGATTCGTGCTCTAGTTTTAGGGCTTGAAATTGACAGTATCGAACCAAAGTCTGACCTTAAAATAGATTTAGAAAAACATTACCATTTTACTGCAATGGTGCCTCTACAACTTGAAAAAAATTTAGATAAATTAAAATCGATTAAAACGGTTATTGTTGGAGGAGCAAAAGTATCGTCTGCATTGAATTCTAAATTACAAGAATTAGAAACTAATATTTTTGAAACCTATGGTATGACGGAGACTGTATCTCATATTGCTGTAAGACAATTAAATAATTCATATAAAATTAATAGTTTCAAAACCTTGCCTAATATAGTAATTACGCAAGACGATAGAGACTGTTTAATTGTTAATGCTCCATTTGTTTCAGATACTATAATAATTACAAATGATGTGGTTAAGCTTCAGTCTAAAACAGAATTTGAGTGGATAGGTAGAGCAGATTCTATTATTAATTCTGGAGGTATAAAAGTGTTTCCTGAGCAAGTGGAAAACGTTTTAAGTAGTGCTATAAGCGCTCGTTTTTTTATAGCTTCAGAAGAAGATAAAATACTTGGAGAACGTGTTATTATAGTTATTGAAGGAAAAGAAAATAATATAGATGTTTCACTATTTAATACGTTAAACGCATATTCTAGACCTAAAGTTGTATATTATGCAGACGCGTTTGTTTTAACGGACTCCGGTAAAATTAAACGTAAAGAGACGCTAAGTGTAGCAAAAATAACATAAAGTATTTTATTTGTTTAAAATAATGTTTTGCATGTTGAGAAGATGCGTTTCCTCATTATAGATTTATATTAATCCAAAAATCCAAAAATCCAAAAACCGAAATTATGAAATCAATTTTACAATTATTTTTGATTATTTGTATGGCTTCGCAAAGTTTTGCTCAGAATCCAGTATCTCAAGAAAAGGAAATTATTAATGGTATTGTATTAGACGAAGATGGAAATCCGTTTCCAGGCGTAACTGTAAATATACAAGGGACAGAAAATGGAGCACAAACAAATTTATATGGAAATTATTCTATAAATGTTTCTATTGGAGAAACACTTACTTTTTCTTTTAGTGGTTATAAGAGCGAAGAATTAAAAATATTAAATAGTAATCCGATAAATTTGTCTTTAAAAATCTCAAATTTAATTCAAGAGCAAGTTGTAACAACAGCAATGGGCATTGAAACAAAAAGAAATGAAATAACTTATGCTTATAAAGAAATAGATAATAAATTACTTAATCAGGGAAATAATTTTAATGCGATAAATGCGCTCGAAGGTAAAGTTAGTGGATTAATTGTAGATAGGAAAAAAAACACGATATCGTTAAGAGGTGCTAGATCTATGCGAGGTAATAATAATGCATTAATTGTTATAGATGGATCGATTTCTACTTATGGTCTATTAGAGTCTTTAGATCCAAATTCTATTAAATCTATTAATGTTTTAAAGGGACAAGGAGGAGCAGTGCTTTATGGTAGTCAAGGCTCTAATGGTGTCGTTGTTGTAACTACTCAAAGGTATAGAAATACTGCTGTAAATACGACCTTTAAAAAGTCTATAACTAAACCTGTAGCTTATAAAGGACGCTTAAAAGTAGTAACGAAAAAAAGTAAACCAGCTTACCTTAAAGCTTTAGAAGATGAGTCTTCTGTAGAAAAAGCTTTTGAATTATTTAATACACAAAAAGAAAAATATAAAGATTTTAGTTCTTATTATATAGATGTTTATTCTTTTTTTAATGAAACAGGCAATAAATCAATTGGTAAAGAAGTATTAAATGATGTTGTTTTTTCAAAAATGGATGATTACCAAACTTTAAAAGGATTGGCTATGAAATTACAAGTTGATAAAGATTACGATTTAGCAAATTCAATTTATAAGAGACTATTAATTTTAAGACCAAATGATGCACAGTCTTTTATTGATTTAGCCCAAGCTTATATTGATAGTGGTAAAAAACAAAAAGCTTTCGACTTATTAACTAATTTATTAGAGTTAACAAAAGATACTTCAAAAATTAATGGAATAGTTAAAAACGAAATAAATGGGATGCTGCAAACTATGGAAGATATTGATGACTCTAAATTAGAAGCGTACAATAAATTAAATACAACTTTTGATTTAAGAGTGTTAGCAAGTTGGAATCGTGAAATCAATACTATTAGCATGCAAGTTATAGATCCTTCTTTAGAGGTGGTGTCAAGGAATAATTCTAGTACACGCTTGGGAGGTGAGTTAGTTAGTGTTAATGACGTTTTTGGACCAGAAGAATATACTATTAGGAATGCTGCTAAAGGAGATTATTATATTGGTTTTGAATACGAGGGCGATAGTAATTTAAAAGATGCAGCTGCATTTGTAAAGCTAATTATTTACAAAAACTTTGGGAAATTAAACCAAACTAAAGAGGTTAAAGTTATAAAATTAAATAACCCTAAGGATAAAAATATCGTAGCAAAAATAAGTATGTAAAAGAAAAGAATTTTAAAAAAGAGAAACACGAAAGTGTTTCTCTTGTTTTTTGCGCTATACTTAAAAGTAGCTTTCACTCATTAAAAGTACCTGTTCACTCATTCTATATTTTATAATATAGACTTTGGTTATAGTTTTACATTAAACTTAAAAACCAAAGATTATGAAAAACATTTTAAAAATACTCTTTATGTTTTTTGCGATAGTACAAATACAAGCGCAAGACATGCCATCTATTAAAGTTGGTGAAGACAAATTAGGAATTACTTCTCTAGATATAAAGGTAGAAGTCGTTGGAAATATAGCGACCACAACATACGATATGCTTTTTTACAACCCTACTAATACAGTGTTAGAAGGCGAATTAAATTTTCCGTTAGGCGAAGGTCAAGATGTATCAAGATTAGCATTAGATGTAAATGGAAAACTTAGAGAAGCCGTAGTCGTAGAAAAGGAGCAAGGTAGGGTTGCTTTCGAAGCTGTGGTAAGACGAGGTGTAGATCCAATATTACTAGAAAAAGGAACTGGTAATAATTACAAGGCACGTATTTATCCAATTTTTGCTAAAAAGCATAAACGTATTGTTCTAGCACATGAACAAGAACTGATTTTGAGTGAAGATGCACACTATTTTCAGTTGCCTTTAGGTTTTAAAAAGGACTTAGATCATTTTAGTTTTACTATGAATGTTTTTGATCAGAAATTACAACCATCTTTAGATAAAGGTAGTCTTGAGGATTTTAAATTTAGTACGGTAAATAAAAATTATTATGCAAAATTTGAAAAAGAAAACTACACACCAAGTAAGGCTTTAACTATAAAAATACCACAAGAGATTAATAATAAAATGATTGTTTCAGAAGACTACTTCTATATCTATAAGAAACTGAATGCAGAAAAAAGATTACGTAAAAAATCGAAAACGATAACCTTATTTTGGGATGTTTCTCTATCTATGGAAAATAGAGATTTGGAAAAAGAGATTTCTTTTTTAAACAATTATATAAAACATTTAAAAAATGTAAATGTGAAACTAATAAGCTTTAGTAACACAATTATTAAAGATAAGATGTTTAAAATTGAAGATGGAAATTGGGAAGATTTAAAGATGGAACTTGCTAATTCTATTTATGACGGTGGTACATCTTACGATAAGTTATTTAAAGTTGTTGATACTGATGAAGTGCTTTTGTTTTCAGATGGAATGAGAAATTTGAGTGCACTTTCCGTGAAAACAAAGCAACCTTTTTTTGTTGTAAATAGTATTATTAAAGCGAATCACGCAAAATTAAATACTATAGCAGAAGCTTCAAATGGAAAATATATCAACTTAAAAAACACAAGTGTTAATGATGCTGTAAATGAGATAATATACCAGTCGTTTAAATTTTTGGGTGCTTCAACCAATAATAAAAATATAGAGTTTTATCCAAATCAACCAACTACGGTTTCAAACGATTTCTCTATTACAGGCAAAGGTTTTAAGGTAAATGATGTAATTACTCTAAATTTTGGATATGGAAAAGAAACAACTTTAAAAGAGCAAATTACCATAACAAACGATGTAGAGAATAAACTAGTTCAACGTATATGGGCTCAGCAAAAACTAAACAAGTTACAACGAAAAAATGAAGAGAATAAAGTAGAGATTATTACGCATAGTAAAAAGTATAATGTAATAAGTAATTACACGTCCTTAATTGTATTAGAAACAGTCTGGGATTATGTAAGGTATAAAATTACACCTCCACAAGAGTTGTTAGCAGAATACAATACTATTATGAATAATAATAATAATAACAAGAAAATTGTTTCTGGAATCAATGTAGAAAATAAAGAAGAGGATTTAGAAGAAGCAGTAGTTACAGAGATTGTTGCTCCTGCTAATATTAATGGAAATATTTCTGGAACTATTACAGACCAAGATGGATTGCCGCTGCCGGGAGTAAATGTTCTTGTAAAAGGAACGTCAAATGGAACGACTACAGATTTTGATGGTAATTATACTATTCAAGCAGCAACAGGAAATACATTAGTGTTTTCTTACGTTGGAAACACTTCAGAAGTTGATGTTACTAATGCATCTAATATTAGCTTTACAATGTCTGAAGGAGCTTTGGATGAAGTTGTAATTACGGCATTTGGAATTAAAAAGAAGAGAGACGAAGTTACCAATTCATACCAAGTAGTTAAAACTGAAGAATTAACTAAAGCTAACAATCCCGATGCTGTTAAAAGCTTGGCTGGAAAAGTAAGCGGATTACAAATTACTCAAACCACCAATGGAGTAGATGCGAAAACAAGAATTGTATTGCGAGGAAACCGCTCAATCTCAGGAAATAATCAAGCGTTAATTGTTATTGATGGTGCAATATCTAGTTCAGAGATATTAAGTGCTTTAGACCCTAATCAAATTCGAACGATAAATATTATAAAAGGAGCTAGTGGTTCTACTCTTTATGGATCTCAAGGTGGTAATGGAGTTATTGTAGTTAGTACTACTCCAGAATTGAGATTTAGTTCTGATAGTACATCAAATAATTCTAGAATTAAAAAAGACACTTATAGAGGGAAGCTTAAAATTAAAAACGAAATTAATAATGCAGAATATATAAAAGAACTATCTAAAGCTAAAAATGTAGAGCAAGCTTATAAAATATATCTAAAACAAAGAAAAGATTATAGTCGTTTTCCTGCTTATTATATTGATGTTTACGATTTCTTTTCTCAATATAAAGACAAAACTTATAGTTTGAGAATCTTAACAAATATAGCAGAGATAGATTTCGATAATTACGAGCTATTACGAGTATTTGCTTATAAGTTAGAAACCATAAATAATTATAAATTAGCGAGCTATATTTTTAATCAAGTTTTAAAGCTAAGACCAGAAGATTCACAATCTTATAGAGATTTAGCTTTATCATATCAAGAAATAGGTGAGGAGCAAAAGGCTTTCGATTTATTAAATAAAATTGTAAGCGGAGCTGTCTATGAAAAAGAAGGAAGAAGAAAGTTTCAAGGTATGCAAACCATCACAAAAAATGAAATTAATAAACTAATTCAAAAGTCATCTAAAGTAAATGACGAATTGCTTGAGAGTTACAATAAAATTGAAACAAACTTTGATGTTAGAGTGGTTATAGATTGGAATCATAATGATACGGATATCGATTTACATATTATAGATCCAAATCTCGAAGAGTGTTCGTATGAAAATGTAAAAACAAAAATGGGAGGAGAGATGTCAAAAGACATGACTCAAGGTTTCGGACCAGAAGAATATACTATTAGGAATGCTAAAAAGGGAGCTTATTTTGTTAAAGTAAATTACTTTGGAGATCGATACCAAAAGGTAGAAAATCCAACGTTTATGAAAGTGACTTTATTTAGAAATTTTGGTAAACCTAACGAATCCAAAGAAATTAAAGTAGTACGATTATCGAAGTCTAAAGAAAACCAAATAGTAGCTAAAATAGAGATTTAAATCTATAGACTAATTTAGTAAAAAAGGAACACAATTGTGTTCCTTTTTTTTATTTAACGAAAATCAGCAATACATTTAGTGTACGTTGCTTCTGTAATTTGAATTAAGTACGATGATTAAGTGAATATTGCACACTATTCTAAGGCAATCACATAGTAGGTTATATTATCTATCAATACAGAACAGTAAAGTTTAATTGATAAAATAGAATGACATGCTTTTAGTCTTGATGTAAAAATCCAATTCTAACATTTTTGTTTTTTAAAATGTCTTTAGCTTTTTTATGCTGTTCCATAAAGGTTTCATAGTTAGTACCTTTGCAAATACCGTAAGAATAATGATATTTCAATAATTCCATATCGAAATTAGATACTGTTGAATTTTCATTAAAGCAACCCGAAAAATAATTAATACACTCCAATTCGTTGTTAAATGTAAAATTTCCAAGGCTTTGGAAGAAAAGCTTCTTCATTGCTATTAACTTGGTTTTTTCATTAAAATTTACACTAGTAATAATTTTAATTGTTGTTTTGTATATTTGGTTTTTGCCATTCCAATACATGTAATATTCTGATTCTTTATTGTTTACCATTCGCGATTCATATTCAAAATCACCAGAATTGTAAATGATATAGTTAGAATCTTCAACATGTTTAACGACATTAATATTTAACGAATCAATTTTGTTTACTAATGAATTGGCGAAAACCATAAAATCTTTTTTAGTTTTCTTTGGAATGGATTTTGAAAAAAATATGGAAACATCATCTTTCCAATATTTCATTACTGTTTTGTTTTTTAGACTATCGTTACTATATGTAAAAGCAACCTTGGTGTAAGCATCTAAAAAAGTAGAATCTTTATATTTATAAGGTACTCTAATGCCTTTTGGCTTATAATTTTCTATTACTACAAGTGTATCGTTATCTCTATAAACAAAATTTAAACTGTCTTTTTGGGTTAATGGTTTCTTAAATTTTTGTTTGTAATATTTTAAAGGTATTAAAGCTCTTGAATGGCTGTGATTCTTAATGTTCTCTTCTTGAGCAAAAGAATTTACCACAAAAAAAAGGCTAAGGATAGTAATTAATGTTTTCATTTAATTATTTTTTTTCTAAGAATAATAAGTGAATCAAAGATTTCCGAATCTACTTTAAAATCGTACAAATGTTGATAGTGATACTTCAGCATCATAATATCATAATCTGTAATGTACTTGGTTTCAAGAATAGGTTTATTGTATAAAATCGATTCTTTTGGAGCATATTTAGATTCAAAAAAGTTACCCAAAGATCTAAAAAAACCTTTTTTAAGTTTTATTAAAAAAAGATCATCATTAATTATCGATCTACTTATTTTAAAATGGCATGAAAGTAATTTATGATCATTATTAGCATAGAACTTATAAGTCATTTCACTAAAAGTGATGTCTTTAATTTCTGCCTCACTTAATTCTAATTTTTCTTCATAAGGATAAGAGCTAACTTCATTGTCCATAACATCAATAAAATAATTAGCCTTTTCAAAGTCATTGGTAAAGGCAAAGCTCAAATTATTGATTTTAGGAATGTCTTTAATAAATTTAATAAATTCTGATTTAACGTTTTTTGGTAAATCAGAATCTATAAATATAACAAGTGGTCCAATGATTTGTGTAATATTGCGATTTTTGTAATGTCTAAACGCATGCCATTTATAGCGTTTAACTAAATTTTTATTATCTAACAGAGAAAAACCTTTCAGAAAACTTAATTGAGAAGAATCTATCTTTACTAATGTTGTATCCAAAGTAATAGTCTGCTTCTCAGGAAATTTTAAATTTACTGATCTGTCTGTTTTAGTTATTCTGAAAGACTTCTTTAGCTTAATGTTTTTTCATTTTGAGAAAAAACACTAATCGAAATAATACAAAAAAATACAATTATAATGGCTCTCATATTTTAAACCTGTAAAACGCCCATATTAAACTTCTTCTCAATAGGTGCATGATTTGCAGCTTCAATACCCATAGAAATCCATGTTCTCGTATCTAAAGGATCTATAATAGCATCTGTCCATAAACGTGAAGCAGCATAATAAGGCGATACTTGGTTATCGTATCTGTTCTTTATTTTAGAGAATAATTCTTCTTCTTTCTCAGGAGTTATTTTTTCTCCTTTTTTCAATAAGGAAGCCTTTTCTATTTGTAATAATACTTTAGCAGCAGAATTCCCACTCATAACAGCTAATTCAGCACTTGGCCAAGCCACAATTAATCTAGGGTCGTAAGCTTTACCACACATAGCATAGTTTCCTGCACCATAACTATTTCCAATAATAATAGTAAATTTTGGAACTACAGAGTTACTTACAGCATTCACCATTTTGGCACCATCTTTAATAATACCACCATGCTCACTTTTACTACCAACCATAAAACCAGTAACATCTTGTAAGAATACTAAAGGTATTTTTTTCTGATTACAATTAGCAATAAAACGGGTTGCTTTATCTGCGCTATCATTATAAATTACACCACCAAATTGCATCTCACCGCTTTTGGTTTTCACCAACTTTCTTTGGTTAGCTACGATACCAACAGCCCAACCATCTATTCTCGCGTAAGCAGTTATAATTGTTTTACCATAACCTTCTTTATATTCGTCGTATTCTCCATCATCTACCAAACGAGAAATAATATCAAGCATATTATATTGGTCTGCTCTCGATTTTGGTAGTATACCGTAGATATCTTCAGGATTAAGTTTTGGTTTTATCGCTTCAACACGATTAAAACCAGCTTTATCATAATCACCAATTTTATCTATTATACGTTTTATTTTGTCTAAAGCATCTTTATCGTCTTTAGCTTTATAATCTGTAACGCCAGAAACTTCACAATGTGTAGTTGCACCACCAAGCGTTTCATTATCAATATTTTCTCCAATAGCAGCTTTAACGAGGTAACTTCCGGCTAGAAAAATACTTCCAGTTTTATCTACAATTAAAGCTTCGTCACTCATAATTGGTAGATAAGCACCACCAGCAACACAGCTTCCCATAACGGCAGCAATTTGAGTAATTCCCATACTACTCATTACAGCATTGTTTCTAAAAATACGTCCAAAGTGTTCTTTGTCAGGAAATATCTCATCTTGTAAGGGTAAATAAACACCAGCACTATCTACTAAGTAAATAATAGGTAATCTGTTTTCTATTGCAATTTCTTGAGCACGTAAGTTCTTTTTTCCAGTAATAGGAAACCAAGCTCCTGCTTTTACAGTTGCATCATTAGCAACAACAATGCATTGTTTACCACTAACATAGCCTATTTTTATAACAACACCACCAGAAGGGCATCCGCCATGTTCTTCGTACATACCATCACCAACAAAAGCACCAATTTCAATACTTTTTCTTTTTTTATCTAATAGGTAATCAATACGTTCTCTGGCAGTTAACTTGCCTTTTTCGTGTTGTTTATCTATTCGTTTTTGTCCTCCGCCTAATTTTACTTGTGCAAAGCGTGAACGTAAATCTGATAAAAGTAATTTATTGTAATCTTCGTTTTTATTGAAGTTGATATCCATTAAGTATATTTTTAAGCTAAAATACAAAAATGGTTGAAACCATTTATAGTTCACTATAATATCTTGTATTTAGGTTTGATTTTTTTTTAAAGACATCGTGTTTTATACATTATTAAAGCAAAAAACATTCTAGTTAAGGATTAAGTCATTAAGTTTTTTATATTTGAATTATTAAAGTTAATTTATGAAAAACGAAACGAAGCCTTTAGCTTTAACTATTTCTACAGAGTATATAGATTTGCTAAAGATAGAAAGTGATAAAATACTTATTAATTGCAAGCAGTTAAATGGTAATAAAGCATTTTTAAGTTCTTTTAATACCATTTTAAATTCAGATTCTCATAATATTAGCTATAAGGCAGAACACGTTTTATTACATGATTTATTAATTGTTTTTAATGAATTAACTGCTACTTATAAAACTTTAACTGAAGTTCCTGCGAAAGTAAAATTTATTTTAATTTATTTTTATGAAAGACTTCAAGGTAAAGATTTAAGTAAATCTTTCGATATAAAAATGATTAACAAATTGGTGCAATCGCCTCAACTTGATAAAAATGTAAAACTTATTCAGAAAACTGCTTTTTTTCATCCTATAAAAGAGATGGAAAATGAGTTTATATTGCCATCTGTTTTAACTAAAATAAAAGAAGATAATTTATTAAGCATTACTTCTTTTTTAAACCGCATTGCAGCTTTAATGCTAAATGCAGACGATAAAATTACAAATGAAGAAGGTATTGTACTTAAAACTGTTTCAGATAAAATTAATAATCCTAAAATTATAGTTGATAAAGCAATTTATAGTCAAGTTCCAGAGAACGACACGCTAGAAATTGTAATGGCAGAACTTAATGAATTAATTGGCTTAAAAGAAGTTAAAAAAAGTATAGAGGATCTCACTAATTTTTTAAAGGTTCAAAAATTACGAGAATTAAAAGGGCTTAAAACATCCAATAATTCTTTACATGCTGTTTTTATGGGACCACCAGGAACAGGTAAAACTACCGTTGCAAGAATGCTTGGCCGTATTTATAAACATTTAGGTTATTTAGAAAGTGGTCACCTTATAGAAACAGATCGAGCAGGTTTGGTGGCTGGTTATGTTGGGCAAACGGCTATTAAAACCGAAGAAATTATTCAATCTGCCTTAGGTGGAGTCTTATTTATTGATGAAGCTTATTCGCTTACTTCTGGAGGTTTAAATGATTTTGGAGGAGAAGCTATAGAAATTTTATTAAAGCGAATGGAAGACCAACGTAGCAATTTAGTTGTTATTGTAGCTGGTTATCCGGATGAAATGGAAACTTTTATACAATCTAATCCTGGATTACAATCTAGGTTTAACCGTTATTTTAAATATAATCATTTTAGTGTTGATGGGCTTTTAAAGATTTTTAAATTATATGTAAAAAAAGCTGATTTTAATCTTACCGCTAATGCTGAAGAAAAGTTACTAGAAATTTTAGAAAGAGTACACAAAAAAATACATAAAGGGTTTGGTAACGCTAGGACAATGCGTAATTTATTTGAAAAAATAATTGAGAGACAAGCAAATAGAATTGTTTCAATTGTGCCTATTACAGAAGAAATATTGATTACTTTAAAAGAAGAAGATATTCCCGAAATACTAAAAACAGTAAAAGAAATCACCATTTTTGGGGAAGAAAATTAGTAAATAGTGTAACACTTAACATTTATTTAAGACATATAAATTAAACAAACTCAAACAATGACAATACAGGATTTAATAGATTGGTTTAATGGGAATCATTATATAACATTAGGCTATTTTGCTATTATTATACTTTTAACAGTAATTGTGGTGTCAATTATTAATACCAATAATGCTAAAGCATTAAAATATGTAATGAGTGCAATAGTTTATGCTGTTACCATTCCAGGTGTTCTAGCGGTAATTCTTGTATTATATGCGTTGCTAATGCAAAGATCTAACATTTTAAATGTAGGAATTGTAACCTATTTTGTTCCTATTGTTGCCATGGTTATAACCTTAATGATTTTAAATAAAAAGGTGTTGATGCGTAATATTCCTGGTTTCGATAAATTGTCTAGTTTAATATTAATGATTGGAATTGCATTCGGAATCATATTTATACTACAAAAAACATATTTTGGAGTATTATTTATAGGTGGTTTCACACAGTTAATAATGGTTTTTGCTGTAGTTTTAATCATCCTTAAGGTTGCTTGGTCTCGATTCACTAAGTAAGACAAATCATTAATACAGTTAATAGTTATAATAATTTATTTAAATTTACGTGCGTTATTAGTAAATAAAAGAGATCAAATATATTTTAAATGAGTAAAGAAAAATTTAGTTGGAAAGGACTATTCTTAAATGAAGAAGGAAACGAGAATAAAACTCCAGAAAGAGAAATGCCTAAAAGTAATGCTTCGTCAAATACTTTTCCAGAGTCAAAAAGCACGGTAGCTTCTTCAGCATCAAGGTTTCCAGAGTCTACAGCAAATGCAGTTGTTGGAGTTAATGATGCAGTGCTTCAAAAAATTATAGAAATGTATGAGTCTGGTTTCGAATCTTTAAATAAACCAGGATACGATTTTTATGAGTTTTTTAAAGCTATAAAAGCCGTAGGAAGTAATGATCCTTCTATTTATAAAATGGCTTTAACTATGGCATCTAGTGTAGATGAAAGCGTTTCTAAAGCTTCATTATTAAAGCAAGCCGATTTTTATATAGAAGAAATAGAAAAAGTACATAAAAAATATAAAATACAAGGCGCTGCAAAAAAAGATCAAATATTAGGAAGCCAAAAAGCAGAAAAAAGCACTTTGACTACTGAGATTTCGTCTTTAGAAAAACAGTTAATGGAAATTCAGCATCAAATAAGTACTAAGAAAAATCAATTGCAAGCCATCACTTCAAATAGTAGTGATGTTATCGATATAGACCAAAAAATCATGGCAAATGATACAGCCAAATCAAAAATATTAGAAACAATACTTCAGGTTGTAGATGGTATTAAAAACAACTTATAAATAGATGGATTTAAAAGAATCAAAAAAACATGTACTCGATTTACCTATTCTAAAACATTTTGATGATGAGAAAGGTGAAATTTCATTAAATCCTAACAAGTGGAGAAATGGAGAAAAAGGACTTAATTCATTACTTAAAATAGCATTATTTGCTGGGTTAGGTTATGCAGCTTGGGTTTATGTATTACCACCTTTATTTACTGCTTTAGGACAAATTATAGCACTTGCAGGTGTTGCGGTATTTCTTGTCTTTTTTATACTAATGTTACCTGTAATTTTTAAAGGACTAAAACGTTTAACTAGATTTTTACATAAATCATTAATAAAACATGATCCTTTTGGAGAATTAGAAGAGCAAAAGCAAAAAATGTTTAAAAACAGAAAAGTTTTTAAAGATGCAAAGGCTAAAATAAAAGCCTTAAAAAATAATATGGAATCAGAATCTTATAAAGCAGAAAAAGAAGCTAAAGATTTTCAAGACCAAGTATTAGCGTTACAAAAGCATGCTCAAAAAATTAAAGATAAAATGGAAGCTATAGTTGCCGAAAAAGGTAGCGCTGGTAGAGATACAGACGACTATGTAGAACTGCACAGTATGTTAGCCAAAAAATTATCGCAATCACAACGTATTACGCACCAATTAACACAAAGCAAAAGTTTTATCCAGAAATATGGAAGTAGAGCGGTGGTAATGGGTAAACTAGATAGAAAATTAACATTAGCAGGTACTGCAATAGATATTAAAATATCAGATTTTGAAGTTACCATAAGTATGTTAGAAAAGGAATATCAGTTTGCCAAAACAGCTAAGGCAGCAACAGATGGTGCTAAATCTGCAATGCATTTTACAAAGGATTGGGAGTTAGAATATGCTTTAGATGTTATTACAGAAACTATTGCTATTGATATTGCAAAAACACAAGAAAACTTATCAGACATAGATATGTTAACCTCTAAGTATGATGTTGATAGTGATGAGCTGTATGCTCAGTTAGATACGCTTGCAGATAAAATTAAAACAGGTAAAGATCTAATACCAGAATCAAAAAAATACACTAATCCAAGTTACAAGCTTACTCAAGAGGATAAACAAGCAAGTGGTGGTTTTGGTAACATGTTCGAATAATTATTAAAATAGAAAAATAAAAATGGGAAAAATTTTACGCACTTCAAAACTTACAACATTATCAGAGTTGATAATTGTAATTATATTATTAGGAGGTATACTAGGAGCCGTTTATTACTTTGCGCCAGGACTTAGGGTAGGTGAGGCTAAGCAACTAGAAGAATTAAATATTGATAAAAATGAAGTTAACAATGTAATAACTTCAGATAAATTAGGATTACCATCTACCTCACTTTCAAGTGAAGTAAAAAACAATCCAAAAGTAAGAATTGCAGCATATGCTTGGAATGCGCAATCTGGTATTATTGTATCTAATGGAGGTCCTAAAACCACTAAAGGATCATTAATGGAACAAAATGGTGTTAATTTAGAAATTATTCGTCAAGATTGGCTTTCTGAATTAAGAAACATGCAAATGAAATTTATTGAAGAATTTGATAGAGGAGAAGAATTTCCTGATTCAGATAAAAGTGCATTTGCTATTATGATGATGGGTGATGGTGCTCCTTTTTATATTAGTACTATGCAACAGGCTTTAGACGATAAATTTGGTAAAGATAAATACCATGTACAGGTTGTTGGTGCAGTTGGTCTTAGTTATGGTGAAGATAAATTAATAGGACCACCAAGTTGGAAAGTAGATCCTAAAAGTATGAAAGGTGCTCTAATTTCTACCGTATTAGGTGATGGTGATTGGGTAACTGCTTTAAACTATGCTTTTGCAAATGGGTTAAAAGTAAATCCAGATTCAAATACGTATGATCCAGATGCAGTTAATTTTTATCCTTCTCAGGATGATGATTATATAAAATCAGCCGAAGAGTTAATTAAATCTCAAAAAGCAGGTTGGACAGTGCCTTTAAAAGAAGTTAAAAATGGTAAACTTACAGGTAAGATTATCAATAAGAAAATAGATGGTTGTGCAACTTGGACTCCAGGTGATAAAATGGTTTTTGATGAGTTAAGTGGATTTACAGATATTATTTCAACCAAAGAATTTAACAATCAAATGGCGACAACAGTTATTGCTGTTAAAGAATGGTCTATTAAGCACCCGAAAATTGTTAGTAACATATTAAAATCTGCATTAACGGCATCAAACCAAATGAAACAGTATGATGATTGGAGTGTAAGAGCTTCAGAGGCTGTAGCAGAAACTTACGACCTAGAGAACGCTAAATATTGGTATGATATGTTTAAAGGTCAAACAGGAACAAAAAATGGTATAGATTATAACATGGGAGGTTCTAGAGTCTTTAATTATGCAGATGTAATGCAGTATTATGGTATTTCTGATGGAACAAACCGTTATAAAGCAGTTTATAACCAAGTATCTTCTTACTTAAGCGAATTAAATCCGTTTGGTTTTAACGAATCTGTTAAAAGAATTGTGCCTTATGATGAAGCTGTAAATTTATACTTTTTAAAGAATATAAATGATATTGATGCAGGTTCTGCTTATAAAGCAGATTACTCAAAAACAGCAGATAAAGTAGTTGCTTCTGGAGAGTGGAATATTAATTTTGATACCGGTAGTGCTAATGTTTCAAGCTCATCTGCAAGTACATTAGAAAATATTTATAATTTACTAATACAAGCTGAGGATACTAAATTAAAATTAGAAGGACATACAGATAATACAGGTTCTTCTGAAGCTAATTACGATTTATCTCAACGTCGTGCACAAGCAATAGTTACTTTCTTAAGAGGAAAAGGAATTCCTCAGTCTAGATTTCAAAGTGTAATTGGTAAAGGTGAAGATTCTCCAATATCAAGTAACAGTACTAACACTGGTAGAGCTAAAAATAGACGTGTAGTAATTGCGCTATTAAAGTAATCATAATATAAAAGAGAGGATGTGTAGCAGAAATTAAAGTTTTTGTTACACAGCTTTCTTTAATTTAACTATTCTTACAAAAACAAAAAGCTTGTGAAATTATTATTTAAACCTTTCGAAAAAGTTAGTAAAAACACGCGACTTCTTATTGTATTGTTTTGGGTAGTATTAGTTGTTACTTTCTGGTTTATATCCAGTATGGGAGAAAGACATTTATTTCCATCGCCTCAACAGGTTTTTACTGGTTTTTCAGAACTTTATAATGAAGGTCTAGTCGTTCATGTTGCTAGTTCTTTATTTTTATGCCTAAAAGCCATAATAATAGCGGTGATTATTTCTCTAATATTTGCTTATTTATCCACTATACCAGTTATTAAGCCATTAGCAAATACATTAAGTAAACTAAGATATTTACCATTAACAGGAATTACGTTTTACTTAACTATTTTAATTAATGACGCTAGAACAATGCAAGTTTGGGTGTTGGTTGTTTTTATGAGTACGTATCTTACCACATCATTATTGAGTATGGTAAGCGCTATACCTCAAGAAGAATTCGATCATGCACGCTCTTTACAATGTAAACGTTGGGAAGTCCTTTGGGAGGTTGTTATAAAAGGTAGAGTAGACCATGTAATAGAAGTTATTAGACAGAATTTAGCTATTGTCTGGATGATGTTGGTAACAGTAGAATCTATTCTTGTTGCTGCAGGTGGTTTAGGTTTTTTAATAAAAAACTCAGATAAATTCATGAACCATGGTAGAATTATTGCGCTGCAAATTGTAATACTCTTTGTTGGTTTATCGATTGACTTTATATTAAATTATTTAAGAAAAACATTCTTTAGATATTCTAAAATTTAATTAAATGACATACAGTACAGAAAACACTTTATTATATGTAGAGGATTTGAGCGTATCTTATGGAGATAAGACCGTTATAAAAGATATCAACTTTGTTGAAAAAGATGTCATAAGAACTGGTAATGTTACAGGGCAAGTTATTGCTTTTGTTGGACGTTCCGGACGTGGTAAATCGACATTATTTAGAGCTTTAACTGGTTTGGTAAAACCAAGTTCAGGAAAAGTTTTAATAGCAGATACAACCACAGGTATTGATAACGATGCAAAAGTTGTAAATGAAGGAGATATTGGTTTTGTAGATCAAAAATATACTTTGTTTAGAAATAAAACAGTCTCTCAAGCACTCATGTTTGCTTTGCGTAATAAAGAAATTACAAAGGAGGAAAAAGAAGTTAAAATAAAAGAATATTTACACCAATGGGGACTTGAAAAGGTTAAAGATCAATATCCTAATGAGTTGTCTGGTGGTCAGCGTCAGCGAACTGCGATTATAGAACAAATATTCTGTTCAGGTCATTATATGGTTTTAGACGAGCCTTTTTCAGGTTTAGATGTAGGTAACATACAGGATGTAAAAGATGCTTTTAACTTAATGACTGCTAGTCATGAATTTAATACTATCATTTACTCAACACACGATATAGAATTGGCAGTTGAACTAGCAGATAGTATTTATGTTATAGGATATCCTAGTATAGAAGGCAAATTAGCCGATTATGGTACAATTGTTAAGCATATAGATATGAAAGAAATTGGACTGGCTTGGAAAGATTTTGGATTAGATCATATGGAGGTTGTAAAACAAATAAAAGCAGCTATGCTTAGTTCTTAAAAGAAAACGTATAAATTTTATAAAGAAACTCCTGAGAAGGAGTTTTTTTGTTTTAGGCTATACTATGACTTCTACTTCTTAAAATCTATTAACTAAATTAGGTAGAAAGAGCTTATTTAATGGTACTTTTTTTGTGAAGTGCCTAACTGTTTTTGTTTTAATGGAAAATAATAATATTTTTATAAATACACATACATTATATTCCATGGAGAATATTTTTTTTATATTTGATATACTCTAAATTATTATTATGAAAAACATTTTAGCATTCGCAGGTAGTAACAGTAAAACCTCAATAAATAAACAATTAGCAACTTTTGCAGGTGCTTCAATTGAAGGCGCTAATTTAACTATTTTAGATCTTAACGATTTCAATTTACCACTTTACGGTATTGATTTAGAAAACGAAAAAGGGATTCCGAAGGATGCAGAAACTTTTTTAGATTATATTAAAAGTTCAGATGGTATAATTTTATCTCTAGCAGAGCATAACGGAGCCTACGCAACCGTTTTTAAAAACCTATTAGATTGGTTATCTCGTATCGATGGTAAATTATGGAATGATAAACCAATGCTTTTAATGGCAACTTCGCCAGGAGGAAGAGGAGGACAATCAGTTTTAGAAATAGCAAAAGAGAGATTTCCTAGGCATAATGCTAATATTGTATCTACTTTCTCTTTACCGTCATTTAATGATAATTTTTCAGAAGAAGGTATTAAAGACGAGACGTTAAATAAAGCATTAAATCAAGCAATCAAAACTTTCAAAGACAATATATAATGGGAGATATTTCAAAAGAAATAGAATCTACTTTTCCATCTAACGATTTAAAAGCATATATAAATATATTGTTTACAGCAAGTTGGATTAATGGTAATCAATTAGAATTTTTTAAACCTTATAATATTTCGCCGCAGCAATACAATATTTTAAGAATTTTAAGAGGAGCAAATGAACCTATTAGTGTTCAAACCGTTAAAAATAGGATGGTACAGCGTTCTCCTAACGTTACTAGATTAATGGATAAGTTGTGCGCGAAACAATTAATTGGTAGAATACCGAGTAAAGACGATAGAAGAGTAGTAAACATTGTTATAACAGAAAACGGTTTGAAATTATTATCTAAAATTGATGATAAGTGGGATCCAAAATTACTTAAAAATTTAAGTGAAGAGGAAGCCGAGCAGTTAAGCGAATTGTTAGATAAAATTAGATAATTTAAAATTATTAGAGATTAGGTAAATGCCTTTTCTTAGATTATTAATATATAAGTAAAATGAAGACAATAGTACACAAAGCAGATGCTCGAGGTTTCGCAGATTACGGTTGGTTGCAAGCAAATCACTCTTTTAGTTTTGCTAATTTTCATAATCCAAATAAAATGCAATTTGGAGCTTTAAGAGTTTTAAATGATGATACCATAGCTCCTAAAATGGGCTTTAGTACTCATGCTCATGATAATATGGAGATTATTACCATTCCATTAAAGGGAGAGTTAAAACATAAAGACTCTATGGCTAATTCATGGTTAACTGTAAAGGAAAACGAAGTTCAAGTAATGTCCGCTGGTTCAGGATTAGAACATTCTGAAATTAATGGTTCTTTAGAAGCACATTTAAGCTTGTTTCAAATATGGATTATACCAAACAAAGAAAATGTTTCTCCTAGATACGATCAGAAAAATTTTGAAATCGAGGGTAGAAAAAATAAACTACAAATATTAGTGTCTTCTATAGATGAAGATTTCGACGGAAGTTTAAAAATTCATCAAGATGCTATAATTTCTAGAATAGATTTAAGTAAAGATGAAAACTTCATATATAATATTAAAAGTAGCACTCATGGTGTTTATGTCATGAATATTGATGGAGAAGTGGAAATAAACTCAGAAAATTTAAAGATACGAGATGCCATCGGAGTGTCAGAAGTCGAAAGTTTTGAAATAAAATCTAAAGAAGATTCCAAAATACTGTTTATTGAAGTTCCTATGCATTTGTAATAAAATAGGGCAAAAGTAATTTTAAGAAGGTGTTTTTATCCTGCGTTTTCTAATAAAAATAAGAGTAACCGCAATCAATACACCAATTCCTGCCATAGCTGCTCCAACCCAATCTGCAGAAGTATAGCCAAGTCCCATTGCAATTGGTATGCCTGCAAAATATGCACCACTGGCATTTCCTATATTAAAAGCACTTTGATTAAGTGAAGAACCTAAGGTTTCAGATCCTTTTGAAGCCTTAATTATTAGTAATTGTATAGGAGTTGATATGGAAAACGATACAAGGCCAATAATAAAAGTCATTACTAAAATAAATATTTTATTAGATGCTAAATAAGTATTTAAAACTAGGCATAATGCCATGGTAGAAAGTACTAGTGTAACAGCGTAAAGCGGTGAGTATTTTTCAACTAATTTTGCACCTAAAAAATTACCAATAACCATTCCTAAACCAGCGAGAACCATAGCATAAGTAACCATGCTACTTGGGTGTCCTGCAACGTCTGTAATTAAAGGAGCGATGTAACTATACCATGCAAAAAAGCCACCAGTTCCTATGGTTGTTAGCAAAATAATTAACCAAAGTTCTGCTCGTTTAAAGATTTTAAATTCGCTTAAAAAACTGGTTTCTGATGACTTTTTTATTTGTGGCATCCAAAATTTGACGCTTAAAACCGCTAATACGCCAACAGCACCAACCATTAAAAAAGAAATGCTCCAATTAAAATTTTTACCTAAATAAGTCCCTAGTGGAACGCCTAGAAGATTAGCAAACGTTAAACCACTAAACATAATAGCAATGCCTTGTGCTTCTTTTCCTTGTTTAGAAAGTTTTCCTGCCACAACAGCACCAATACCAAAAAAAGCACCATGTGGTAAACCAGATAAAAATCTTAGAATAATAAAAGAATTATAACCAGTTGCAAAGGCAGATAAAGTATTAAAAACGGTAAACCATAACATTAACCATAAAAGCACTTTATGAACTGGAAACTTACTTCCAAAACCAGTTAAAGTTGGTGCTCCTACAACAACTCCTAAGGCATAGGCAGATATAAAATGCCCAGCTACAGGTATGCTAACATTAAACGCATTAGCAACATCTGGTAATATTCCCATAATTACAAACTCAGTAAGACCAATTCCAAATCCTCCAATAGCTAGAGACAGTAAAGCTTTATTCATTAAATACGCGTTTGATATGTGATAATAATACAAACCGCAAAAATAGGGCTACACAGTAATCAAAGACAATTAATAATATTAATAAAAAGTTAATTAAGAAGATATAGATAAAAGGTAGTATTTGTTATTAAATTCATAAAATGAATAGTTAAAGCTCACTTAAACAAAGAATACTTAAAGGTGTTCTCTAAATTATTCTGTAATACTATGTTTAAAAGACTACTTATAAAAAACACCATAATATAAGAGGTTTATTTTTCTAAAATTAACGATATTTGTAATTCCCTTTAAAAAAGACGATAATTATGGCAATGAACAAAAATACTGTGCTGGCTTGGGCTACCACAATAATGATAATAGTAGGTTTAGGATTAATAGCAATGGGCGCTTTTAAGTACGAAGAAGTTGCTGGTTGGGGCTTTGCAGCTGTTGGTGTAGGCTTTTTTGCTATTGCATGGGTTTTTAATGCTTTAAAAGGAAGAGTTTAAAGCCAGGCAACGGGTGATTTTACTAAATAAAAATAAATAACTTGCGAAGCAATTATTTTAATTTAATCAAATCGTAAAACTCTAAAGGAAAGGAAGAGTTTAAAGCCAGGTAACGGGTGATTTTATTTAATCAAATCGTAGAATTACAGTTTAAAGGAAGGATTTTAAAGTATATAGTATGTTTTTTATAAACACTAAACTATAAATAATTCTTAGAGCTTTATGAGTAAAACTTTTACTCAAAAAAAATATTATAAACATAATCAATACATATAAAATTAGATGGCTGACGATAAAAAAATTATATTTTCAATGGCTGGCGTTACAAAAACGTTCAAGTCAGCAAACACACCGGTATTAAAAAATATTTATTTAAGTTTCTATTATGGAGCTAAAATTGGAATTTTAGGTTTAAATGGTTCTGGTAAATCGACCTTATTAAAAATTATTGCTGGAATAGATAAAAACTTTCAAGGAGATTTAACTTCAGATACAGAATTTACAACAGGTTACTTAGAGCAAGAGCCTCAATTAGATCCAGAGAAAACGGTTTTAGAAGTGGTAAAAGAAGGTGCAGCAGCAACAGTTGCAATACTTGAAGAATACCATAAAATTAACGATATGTTTGGTTTAGAAGAAGTCTATTCTGATGCAGACAAGATGGATAAATTAATGGCACGTCAAGCCGTTTTACAAGATGAAATTGATGCGGCCGATGCTTGGGAATTAGATACTAAATTAGAAATTGCTATGGATGCGTTACGTACTCCAGAAGGCGATAAGAAAATTGGTGTACTTTCAGGTGGAGAAAAGCGTAGAGTAGCATTATGTCGTTTATTATTGCAAGAACCAGATGTATTATTATTAGATGAACCTACCAATCACTTAGATGCAGAATCTGTACATTGGTTAGAGATGCACTTAGCACAATATAAAGGAACTGTAATAGCAGTAACACACGATAGATATTTCTTAGATAATATTGCAGGTTGGATTTTAGAATTAGATAGAGGTGTAGGTATTCCATGGGAAGGAAATTATTCTTCTTGGTTAGACCAAAAATCAACACGTATGGCTCAAGAATCTAAAACAGCATCTAAACGTCAAAAGACATTAGAACGTGAGTTAGAATGGGTTAGACAAGGAGCAAAAGGTAGACAAACAAAGCAGAAAGCACGTTTAAAGAATTACGATAAATTAATGAGTCAAGATCAAAAACAACTTGACGAAAAGCTAGAAATATACATTCCAAATGGTCCACGTTTAGGAACAAATGTAATTGAAGCTTCGGGTGTAAGCAAAGCCTTTGGAGACAAATTGCTTTACGAAGATTTAAATTTCAACTTGCCACAAGCGGGAATAGTAGGTGTTGTAGGACCAAACGGTGCTGGTAAAACCACTATTTTTAGAATGATAATGGGTGAAGAGAAACCAGATAAAGGTGAGTTTAAAGTTGGAGAAACTGCTAAAATCGCTTACGTAGATCAAGCACACAGTAATATAGATTTAGAAAAAACCATTTGGCAAAACTTTAGCGATGAGCAAGAGTTAATAATGATGGGCGGAAAAGAAGTAAATTCAAGAGCGTATTTAAGTCGTTTTAATTTCTCTGGAAGCGAGCAAAACAAAAAAGTAAGCATGTTGTCTGGTGGTGAGCGTAACCGTTTACACTTAGCAATGACTCTAAAAGAAGAAGGTAATGTTTTACTTTTAGATGAGCCTACTAACGATTTAGATGTAAATACATTAAGAGCCTTAGAAGAAGGTTTAGAAAACTTTGCAGGTTGTGCAGTAGTTATTTCTCACGATAGATGGTTTTTAGATAGAATTTGTACGCACATCTTGGCTTTCGAAGGAAATTCAGAAGTATACTTCTTTGAAGGTGGTTATTCTGAATACGAAGAGAATAAGAAAAAACGCCTTGGTGGAGATTTAATGCCAAAACGTATTAAGTATAAAAAACTAGTTAGATAGTAAGTTAACTATATAGCATAAAAAGAA
>NZ_LIQG01000016.1 GCF_001418015.1 Lacinutrix mariniflava
CTTTTTTTATGCTTTTAAAATTTATTTTTGATACAAATGTCCATCGGTAAAATCGTTATACTCAACGTTGTTCTTTTGTTTATCATCCATTTCTTGTATCTTTTTATCTTGAGCCTCAAGAGCTTTTAAACCTTTAAAAAACTTAATTTCTTGCTTAAAAAGAGGGACGAAAAAAATAATAGCGACTACGACAACAAGTAAAATTATAGGAAATACTTCAATTAATGTTGTTGTCATGATTATTTTTCGCTTGATAATATCAAATATATAAATTACTAATTACTTTTTGCTAATATTTGGATACCAATTTAATTCGGTAACCTCAATAGCTTTTGAGTTCTCATTAATAATAGACTTAAATTTTTCAATATCACTATAGCCTTCAGTACCACGGTAATGATATGGGTAAACTTGCTTTGGTTTAAAATCTAGAACTGCTTTAGCTGCATTTTCAACTGTCATAGTATACGGTAAATTCATACAAATAAAAGCTTTGTCTATATTTTTAAGTTCACGCATTTCCGAAATGTCTTCAGTATCACCAGAAATATAAACACGTTCTTTTCCAAAAGTCAAAACATAACCATTTCCTCTGCCTTTAGGATGGTATTTTAAAGCTTCATCTCGTAAGTTATACATAGGTATAGCTTCCACAGAAAAAACATCATAATCCACTTTGCTACCATTAATCATAGCATTTGTATGCTTTCTAAAGTCTTTTGGAAGTAATTCGTAAACAGCCTCTGGCGCAATAATTTGAGCATTGTTTAAGCTTAAACCCTCTAAAGTCTTTAGGTGCATATGGTCACTATGTATATCTGTAATTAATACATAGTCGGCTTTTGGAAAACCTTCAAAAGCTTCTTTTCCACCTGTTGGATCTACATAAATAGTTTTTCCGTTATACTCTAAAACCATCGTAGCGTGCTCAATAGGTGTAATCTTTAATTGAGAAATAACAGATTCGTTATCAGGTGTGTTATCTAATATCGTTGTTTGTGTATCGTTTTTACAAGCTGAAATGCAGATGATTAAAGCAATAATAAGGTAGTGTTTCATTTCTATTTTAATTAAATTATAATTTTGGTTAAAGGTAATTTCTTTATTTCGTATAATAAAATTGTAACATTTAAATAAAAGTTACCACATATAAGTAGGTAATTTATTTTAAAAGTTAGATTTTTTAACGAAATTGCTTATTCAAAATAACGTACAACTTTAAAACACGATATATCCAATGGCTGATGATTTTGACTTATTAGAAACGAATTCTCAAGAGAAAACCGAAAAAGTAGATGTTAATTGGGGAAAAGCAATAGATACCATGAAATCTAAGCTAGCCCAAGAAGACGATCCCGAAAGTCGCCAGAAAATCCTTAACGCAACTTTAGACGATGTTGTGGATATGGCCGAAAAAGACAGATCAACACTTTTGGATGCGATTAAAGATTTAACAGACTATCAAGACGAAGTTGGTATTCTTTTCGAACGTTTTTCTTCACTTAACGAAAAGGAACAAAAAGTTATTGACGATGCTCAAAAAGCATTAGAACGTAAAAAAATAGAATTAGAAGATGCTCTAAACAAACCAGACACTTGGTGGAATAACCTTTGGGGAAGAAAAAGCAAAATTAAAGCAGCAGAAACGTCTCTAAAAGAAGCCGAGAAAGTACGTGCAGGTGCAGATAATAAAGCCAAGGCAATGTTTCAGGAACGTATTGAAAGTGCAGATATTCAAACACTTTTAAGCGAATTATCATACAAATCTCAAGCAGCTGTAACACGTTTAAAAAACCGTGAAGTAGAAATAAAAGAAGTAGAAGAGAAACTTAAAGATGCTATTGTAGAGGCTTCTAAAAACCATACAAAAGCATTAGAGAAAAAGAAAGAGACAGAAGATAAGCTAGAAGAGCAATACGCTTTACTAAAACAAGCGCGTCAAGCACTAGAAGATGTTTCAGATAAGCAATCAGCAGAATATTCAGAAGCTTTATCTAAAGTAACAACATTAGAGCAAAAAGTAGAAGAATTAGAAGGTCTTAAAAATGCTTATACAACATTAGCAGCCTCAAAAGATAGTTTCGTACACAAGCATAACTTAACTATTAAAGTATTAACATCTTTACGTTCAAACTTACAAACGCATCGTGCAAAATTAAAGAGTGATACAGACGAGCGTCTTAAATATTACGACGGTTATGTTGTGGCATTAAAAGCAAGAACAGATCAAGAATTTGCTGCTATTTTAGAACATTTAGGTGTTAAAACCGATGAGCATATTGGTGCAACATTAGCGTCTATGCATACTGCAAGTGCTAAAGCAAGACAAGAAATGATGGATAATATTCCAGTTCACGAAAAAGTTATGCAAGGCGTTTATGGTAGTTACGCAGAGGCTTTACAAGAGATTAGAGCAAAAGATAGCGACATCCAAAAGAACTTTGCAGAGCGTTACGGTATCGACATGAAAGAAATGTTCGAAGACTATTACGCGGCAGATGCAAACGCACCTTCTGGTGAAGGTGATGCCGCTCCAGCTCCAAAAAAAGAAGAGTCTAGCGACGACGATTTATTAGGGTAATTGTCACGTCGAGTGATTTTTGAGGCACAAAAAAAATGTATCGAGAAGCATTATGACGTTTCCTACTTTTGCTTACAATAGCAAAAGTAGGTCAGGCTTTCCGCTATATCTTTTTGTAGAAAAAACAAAAAGGATGCCGCTACAATCCTTAACGCACGCACTCAAGTAAAACAATTATAAGAGTAAGTCATCCGTGAAAATCTGTAAAAATCCGTGTCTTTAAGTCAGGGATAATCACATAAAGAGTAGTTTAAATTAGTGTAATTCGTGTCAAAAGAAAAGAAATGTCATTAAATCACATAGTAACACCATTAGATTCTGCTGTTTTAGACAGTAAAGAACAATACGTGTTCTATCATAAAAAAGTAGATTTTGCCTTAAAAGAACTCATTACAAGTGTACAATTTAATAAGCTGTGTACAGAACATGAGATGACCTATTTTAAGCAATATTGCGATTTGCTGTTGTATTCCATAGAAGCCATGCGTGTAAAATACATGTACGACGAAGAGGATAACATGAAAATTGATGTAACAGAATCTGGTTTTCCAAATTATTTAGAGTTTCGTTATCTATATAACGACTTGTCATTAAGAGATAATTATTTAGACAAGTTAAAAGACGTTTCCGAATTACAAGAAGAATTCCTAACGCAGTTAATGCATAAAAAAGAGCCTATAAGACGCGATAAACTTTTTCAAGCAGCATCAATTGTTTACTATACATCTGTAGAACAAAAGTATATTTTTAATCGTTTTGTACAAGGTAAAATTATACAAGCAGCAGCAGGAAGCCAAGCAGAATATATGGTAAGTTGGAGCTTTTACGATGTGTCTTTAAACAGACCATTTGTGTGCTTTATGTATTTCTATTTCGACGGGAAAAATCCTGAAGACCAAAAAGAAGAAATTTACGAGGTTCTAAAAACCGTAGCAGATAGAAAAATGGCACTAGACACTATGGCTTATGGTATAGACAGACGCTTAAAAAACTTAAAACCAAAACACATAAAACGTATAGATTTAGGGCCATTTCATAATATTTTTGCCAAAGACGAAAACATTTTAACACACAGTATTTTAGAAAGTATTGCTAAAAAAGAGGTGCCTTTAGAATCTTATGCGCTATCCTTTAAAATAGACGAAGTATTTTCTGGTAGCGAATTTACCGAAGGTGGTTATTTTTCTAAACAAACATTACAAAAATGGAGCGATGTTGTAAAACAAAATTATGTATTTGCACCACATCGCATCATTCAATTATTATACAATAAGAATCCTGAAATTATGAACAAGCTGGCAAAACCACCTTTTCAAGTCGCAGATTTAAAAATGAAAAATATATAAAAAGTAGAGTAAATAAATCGATATGTATAAAATAAAAAACAGATAAGAATAGATAAAATTATATGAAAACAAAGACAACTTTTTCTATTTTATTTTTGTTTGTATTGTTTTTTTCTTGTCAAGAAAAAGCATCAAAAAAAGCGTCCTTTTACCATTGGAAAACAAAAGCAGTTTTTTCAAAACAATATGAAACAGCAATAAATATAGCACAATCCAATGCTATTTACTTACATTATTTTGATATAGAATCGACCCAAAAATCTAACTGGCAAAGCGATGGTGTTTTCCCAACATACGTTTTACAAGACGTTGCAAAACAGTATAAAGATTTTAAAATTATTCCTGTTGTTTTTATTTCAAATAAAATATTTAAAACTAAAGACTTAAATATCAATAGTTTGTCAAACAGAATTAAAACACTTATAAATCAAATAAGTCAAAAGCATTTTAATAAAAAAATAACAGAAATTCAAATAGATTGCGATTGGACAGAAAGCAGTAAAAACGCTTATTTTAAACTTTTAGAATCATTAAATACAGAGTATAGCATTAACGCAACCATTAGATTGCATCAAATAAAATTTAAAGATAAAACAGGAGTTCCGCCAGTACAAAGTGGTACGTTAATGGTCTACAATATTGGAGATTTAAAAGACCAAAAACAAAATTCAATTTTAGAAAACAACATAGTCAAACAGTATATTAATCCAGAATCAACTTACCCTTTAAAATTAAATATTGCTTTACCATTGTTTTCGCAAACGGTTGTGTTTAATAACGATAACCAAATAAAGCTAATTAAAGATTCAGATCGTTCAGTTTTAGAATCAGATTTTCATTTTAAAAAAGTAGATAAAACTAATTTTCAGGTTGTTAAAGACACACTTTATAAGGGTTTTTATTTAAGTAAAGGTTATAACTTGAAAATTGAAGAGTTAAATGAAACAGAAGTAATAAATTCATATAAAACAATTAAAGACAGTAAACTTGATGTTAATGAGCTAATTATTTATCATTTAGATCAAAACTCATTATCAAACATTAATCTAAAGTCAATGTTAAAACAATTATGAAAAGCACATTAAAATATCTTTTTGTACTAATTTCATTTAGTTTATTTGCTAAAATAGATAAAGGGAATGAAAACATGTTTTACTGTGGAGGTGGAGAATGGTATGACTGGATGCAATTTTATAACCTATTTGAGCAAACAAATATTTCTGCAGAAGCCTATTATCCTTTTTTAAGAGATGAAGATGATACTTTTTATGGAGAAGAAGACACATACTATAATGAAGATAGAACAATTGTTTACCCAAAAGGAAATATAAGCTTATGGAATACAATTTTAAAAGGCTGGACTAATCAAGAGGTAACAGATGCTATTTATAAATCGGACCATTTTGATTGGAGTAGTAAGACTACAGAATTAGAAAAAAGAGCAAAATTATATATTGATTTTGCTAAAAAATGTAGTACCAGTTTTAACTATAGAAACAATAGTAACTCATGGGATTACGATGTAATTTTAAAAGATAAAAGTATTGATAAAACGGAATTATTAACCGAATTAAATACACTACTTAAAACAGAAAAAAACCAACAGTTAAAAGCAAGATATTATTATCAGATTATTAGAATTCTCCATTACTCTAAATCATGGAATGAGGCTGTGCAATTTTATGAGTCAACTATTGAAGGTAAGTTACCTAAAAACGAAATTTACTATTATATAGTAGATCAAGTAGCAGGTTGTTACTATTCTATTAAAAAATATGATAAAGCTGCCTATTTGTTTACTAAAGTACTTAATAATAGTATTGATAGAAAAAAATCTGCGTACCTAAGTTTTAACTTTTGTTCTAATAAAAGTGCAGAAGGAAAATCTTTTTTTAAAAATATTGAAGACGAAAAAGATTTGTTACTTATTAAAAGTCTAAGAGGGTTTTCTGACGAAATTAATAATATAAATAAATTTATCAAACTTGATAATAATGATAATAGAGTAGAGTTATTGTTTATGCGTGCTTTAAGCAATGTAGAGCGTAATGTTTGGCCAAAACATATTGGTTTAGATAATAAAACACTTCCATATTTAGAAGAAGATAAAAAACGAGACAAACTATTGCTAATAGCAGAACAGCAAGCAAATGCAGCTAATATTAAAAACAAAGATTTTTGGAAAATATCAAGTTCTTATTTGTCTTTTATAAACAAGGATTTAGAAAAGGCAAAAATTAAATTAGCAGAAGTTAATTCGTTTTCCAATCAAAAAAAGGTACTGTCAATAATTTATGAGGTTTTTAGTTGGGATAGTATTAAGTCAAAGGATGAGGATTATATTTATAAAGTACTTAAAGACTACCCTATAAATGATACTAATGACTGGGTAAATGATTCAGAAAATGATGATTTCAGAAATTTTATTTTAGATAAAATTGCACATACTTATTATAAAAATGGTGAATTAGCAAAAGCTTTTTTGGTTCATAATAATTTAGATGTACTTGTTAATACAAGTTCATTACAACTTTTAAATGCCTTAAATGATTTTTATTATAAGCAAAACAAAAGCGCTTTTGAAACCCAATTACTAAACCAAGCTTCAGAGAACACAAATTTTATAGATTATATAAATGTTCAGAAAGGGATTTATTACTTATATAACGCAAACCCAGAACAAGCTGTAGTTTACTTTAATAAAAGTAGTAGCTATTTAAGTAATGCTTATATTCCGGATACTATTTTTAGTAATAATATTAAGGAATGTTTTGATTGTGAAGAGGAAAAAGTTATGGTCGATAAAGTGTATAAAGCCAAACTGTTTTCTTTTATAAAACCTAGCTTTACTAAAAAACAATTGGCAAGTAATTTACTAGAATTAATACAGTTAACTAAAGGCACTAAACAAAGCGAAGCTAAATTAGCAAACTATTTACTAGCAAACTACTATTATAACATCTCAAATACTGGCTATTACAGAGGTTTAATATCAGGTAGAAATTCTAATTGTTGTGATTATAATTATATAAGTTATGCAGATGATAATTATAGAGAAACTAAAGTAGGATCTGATGTAATACAAAAGCAATCGGGTTACAATTTGTATAATCTTACTAATTACGGAAAGCTTTATTTTGAGACTAGTAAAACAGCACACAAATATTATCAACAAACAATTGACATGTCTAACGATAATGAGTTAAATGCAAGATGTAGCTATTTAATTGCAAAATGCGAATTAAATAAATATTATAATGAAGGATCAAATGATGTTTACACAATGACGATAAGTAAATATTCTGACATAGAATTACCTAAAAGTAAAGGCTTTAAATTGCTTAAAGAAAATTATTCTGACACAGAATTTCATAAATTAATTATTAAAGAATGTAGCTATTATAAATATTATAGTTCAACATTTTAAATCAAGATATAGTAATATAGAATACTAAAAAAACATGGAACACAACTCAACTTTCCCAATAAAAAAGAATGAACTAGACATGCTTCGCGACGAAGCAAGTGGTTATCTTAAAAGTATACAATGGGAACAAGGAGCAAGAGCCAAAAATAAAGATAAAGACGCAAAAGACGAATCTATTTTATTGTATTTGTCAAGAGCAAATAATGGAAGTGGAGCTACAGAAATTACTTCGGTTTCTAAAACAATTTTAGCTTTAAAAAAGCGATTATTACCAGATTCTATCGCTATTCCTGTGCATTTAAACCAAACGCTTTTTGCTGTGCAAGAAGGTATTGCTTTAGGTATTTGGGTAAAAGATAGTTATTATGATGGTTCAGGATTATCAAACTTAAATGAGCGTAAATCTAGTTTAGATTCTAACGGAAAACGAGAATATGAAAGTAAGATGCATACCTCTACAGCATTTATGTTGTTTGCTATGGCTTACAATATTCTTCATAATTTAAAACCATTGGCATCAGACGATTTATCTGTTATGAAACAGAAATTCGCTGGCTTACCAGAAGTCTCTTTTATTACGCCTCTAAAAGGAATTGCTTGTAGTTTGTTTTATTACGATAAATATTTAGGGCATCCAGATATTGTAAAAACAGATAAAGACGTCATTGACTTTACGGTAGTATATTATGAAGCTTTAATAGCCGAAATTCAACTACGTAAAAGTAGCTTAGAATACACCGAAACTATTATAGATAGAACCTATAAACTAGAAAATAGTGAGTTTGCAATTTCAGGTTGGGATAATGTGTTTTCTGGAACTGCAAAAAGCATTGAATTTAATAAAATTAAGTTCGAGCAAATTGTAGGTAACAGAGATGCAAAACACTTTGCAAGACGTTTAACTGAGCGTATGCTGAGTTACGATTTCGAGGTAAAAAAGAATCCATTTCAAGAACTTGGTGGTTTCATGCCAGTTTTCATGGGTTATGGTATTCCAGGTACAGGAAAAAGTATGTTAATTGCAGCAATCGCTACACGATTAAAAGAACATGCAGATAATTTAGATATTCCGTTTTTATTTCATCCAATGCCAGATACTTTAATTAGTACCTTTCAAGGTGGATCTGCCGAAAAAATGGTAGAATGGATGAAGCCAATGCAAGATCCTTCAAAATTAATTTTTGCACCTATTGATGATGCAGAGAATAATTTACAAGAACGTACAGCACAAGGTGTATCAGCTGGTGTAAAAGAGGTTATAGGTGTTTTTCTTCGTTACACAGAAGGAGCTTACGCAGTAAATTATGGTAATAGTTCTATTGGATTATTTACCAATTTGCCAGAAATGTTAGATAAAGCGATAATCTCTCGCGTGCAAGGTCGTTTTAAAATTGATGGAGCACGAACAGAGCACGATTTCTTAGATCAAGATCATTTATGGTGGAGAAAATTGGAGAAAACAATGCCAGATTTCGTAAATATGTCAAGTCCAAAAGATTACGAATATCTAAAAGATCAAGGCTTAGCTAAAAACATGGGAGATATTTTGAATAGTGTCGAAAAACCAAGTGAAGTGAGAGTTTTAGAAGCTTATGACAAGGCCGAAAAATTGCATAGTACAAACGATCATTTATTCTACGCAGGCTTATATAAAGAGATTCAAAAAATATTTCCATTCTTCTCTTCTAGAGATGTTAGAAACATTCAATCTGCAATTTCGTTACGTTTAACAGATTTCGATTTAGAACAAGATTGGTTCGATAAACCTGAGGTTTACTTTAAGCAGAATTACGAAACAAAATTTAATATGCTTCAAGAACTAATGAAAGGAAATATGAAAGGTTTAAACTTTTCAGAGATTAGAAGACAAGAAGTTGTACGTTACTTAGATAACGTGGCAACCATTGCAGATACAGACTTTAAACGTAAAGTTGATGCAAAAGTAAACCAAATGAATATTGATTTAAAGGCAAGAGAAACGTTTGGTAATTAGAAAAAACTAAAATAGAAGTGACAAATAGAATAAAAAATATAGTAGACGAAACGTTGCATAAAGGATGGGCAAAGTTAAGTGAAATCGCATTCGATTATAAAATGAGCGCAGGTAATTGGGTTCATAAAAAAAGAGAATCTTACAATCGCGGTGATGGTGCTACAATTCTATTATATAATAAAAAAAAGAAGACGGTAATTTTAGTAAAACAATTTAGAATTTCTGCTTTTTTAAATGGTTGTAAACCAGGTTTTGTTATAGAATCATGTGCTGGAATGTTAGATGTAGATAGTCCTGAAAAGTGCATTATTAGGGAAACTGAAGAAGAAACGGGTTATAGAATAAAAGAAGTAAAGAAAATTTATGAAGCCTACTCTTCACCCGGAGCTTTAACCGAAAAACTATACTATTTTGTCGCAGAGTATACCGATGAAATGAAAGTAAGTAAAGGTGGTGGTTTAGAAAGTGAACAGGAAGATATTGAAGTTTTAGAAATGCCATTTAAAGAGGCATTTCAAAAAATTGAAACTGGAGAAATTATTGATGCAAAAACCATAATATTATTACAATATGCACAGATTAATAATTTAGTATAATTAATATTCTATTCTCAGTTTAAGGACTAAGAATCTCAATGAAATAAAATTAAAGATTACCGCTTTTGCGGAAACAAGATGCAAAAACTAAAAGAAGCAAATCTATACAGAAGCGAACTTATTCCAATTAGTGGAAAATTAGTAGAACGTTATAATAAATGCTTAGTAAAGCTTGGATTTATGCCAACTAAACTAAAAATATTTTCTATAGATGGAAAGGGATGGAGTCCAGAGATTGCTGAAGAAAAAAAGACTTTACATTATTTAAATAATGGTGAAGCAAATCCGCATGCTATAATAATTTCTCCTTTACAAAAAGGGAAACCTGTATATGTTCCGTTTCATACTTTCGATCGTGAAATGATGCAATATATTTTTAAAACTCACGAAGCAAAGATTAATAATATTACACGAGATAGCGCCATTTGCATAGATTTCGACCAAAATATTGATGCGTTTTACGAGCCTTTAGATGTTTTAAAATACGATACAGTAAATATTAGTTTTCATTTAATTGATAACTTAGATAATGTTAGAAAAGAACAATTAGATCTTATTCATAAATTTAAACAAGGCAATAATTTTATAGATGAAACATTACATGCTCAACTATTAAAATCGGCTATAACTTATGGCGATTTAAGGCATAGAGATTTAGAATTGCACGAACTTCAGTATACTACCAATTCCTTTTATACAAAGGCATTTGGAGGTGTTTATGTGCTAAGAGATTTTATAAAAGAAATTGTAGTTTTCGAGGATAAAAAATGGCATAAAGAAGCCATAAAAGATACAACGCACGACGTGTTGATTTATCATATTTTACAACCAGAATTAATGGATAAGTTAAGAGATCATGTTATTATAGAATGTGATCTTGAAGTTGAAGTAAAAACAGAACGATACGAGCGTATTAAAAAGTTTGTTTTTGCAGAGACTATAAAAAATCCGCAACATTCATTTATAGCTATTTTAAATGATAAAGTATTAACTAAGAGTTATTTAAATAAGTTGCCAATTGAAGATAGAAAACGAGTAATGAGTGTTGAGCGTTATCTTGAAAAACTTGAAGTTAGTAACGAATATAAAATTTCTGATATTGTAGATTTAAAGTTTTTTGAAGCGCTGCATAAACCACATTCGTCGTTAGACGCAAAACATCAAGATTTAATTTGGAAGCTATTAATTAATGTTTCTGCCAAAGATGTTTTATTTTTATACTGGTATGATAAAGAACAGTTTTATAAAACGTACGATACTTGGAATACTTCATTAAAGGAGTGGGTAATCCAGGAGATTAGTAATAATATCTAAATTTATTATAAAATAAATGTAGTTTTCAAATCCTTTGAAGTCAGGAATAAAAAACAGCAAATTAAAGATTAACTAGCAAGAGTATGAAACTTATAATTTCTAACTTGAAGCTTCAAACAAAGCAAAACTATGACAATAGAGATAATAATATTTATAGCCTCAATTCTTTTCGGAATTGTATTGTATTGGAGAGAATCTAAATCTAATAAAGTATATAGTTTTTTTAATAAATTATTTTATTCAAAAGAACTTCAAATTAAGACAGGAAGTAAAAAAGGCTTTCTATACCAGCAATCATTCTTAATGCGTTTGGTTTATATTGGTGTTTTGTTTTTATTAGGAATAATAATACTTAGGTTTATTATACCAATAGATGTTTATACAATACAATTATTTGTAGCAAGTATTTCGGGTACTTTAGTTGGAACTTATTTAGCAAATTTCGTCTTTAAATCGTCTGAAGTATTAGACGAAAAAGGAGACTCTTTAGTAGATGCTGTAAAAGATACTGTAGAAAAAGGAAAAGATTTTATAAAAGATCTAGAAACAAAAGATACTGAAGCGATACAAGAAGCAAAAAAAGAAATTAAAGAACCAGAAGCACCAAAGAAGAGTGCTAGACAAAGGTTAAAGGATAAAGGGCATTTGTAGATTAGTTAAAAGAGAGAAGAATTAAGAGTGAAGAGTGAAGAGTAAGTTGAACATTAGCAATTAAATTCGTAAAATAATAGTAGCAACCAACACATGAGTAATCACGAACAATCTGTGAAAATCAGTGTAATCTGTGTCAAAGAAAACAAGAGTAATCACGTAAGATAAGTGAAAATTTGTGTCATTCGTGGAAAAAAAATATAAGTTTAATTAAAAAGAGATTCCTGCCTACGCAGGAAATGTTATGATAAAAAATTACTGGAATAAAGGAGGGAAACAAAAGCGAATAGTAATTGTTTTAAGTTTAATAATAATTGGATTATTATTTTTTATGCGAGATGATTACCAACCAGCTTTACTGTTTGTAAGAAAATTTATATTCATAATATTACTTTGTGTTATAGTACTTTTCTTTGGGTTAAGAACTTTTAGAAAGCAAGCGTCTACAGGGAAACGTATTTTTATGCTTGCAATTATGGGAGTGTTTTTTGGAGCCTTATATTTTGTGGGATGGAAAATGGAATTATACGACTATATGAAAACGTATAATGTCTTCAACGATTTAAATAAGGTTAATATTTCTGAATTACCATTAACACAAAATGAACGCATTCAGCCATTAAAAAATATTCATTCTATGGGAAATGAAAGTGTTGGTGAAACAAAAGATGTTTCATTACCACATTTAGTTCGCGTAGATGGAGAAAATAAATGGACAATGGCAATTCAACCTACCGAAAAATATTATTGGCAAGGAATGCGAGATAATACCGAAGAGGTGTTTTCTGTATCGAGTACAACGCCATTTCCACGCTTTTCTAACGAGAATAGAATTCCTGTAACATTCTCCATTGGTGAGTCTCTAAAATTTAGTAGAAACACATACAATGCGGTTGTACAACGTTTTAATCCTTGGATGCTTGTTAATTACGAACCAAGCGATACGTTTTACATGAAAAATGATACAGGACAATGGGTAGAAGTAGTTAGTTTAATAAAATGGAAAGGGTTCTTTTTTCCTTATCCTTCTTTTGGAGGTGTTATGCTTATAGAAAATGGTGAACACGATGCTAACGATTATTTAGAACGTATTACTATTGGAAAAGGAAAATATATAGCTCCAGACGAAATGAAAAACTTTCCTTTTCTAACCAAGCAAAATACATTAGCAGAAAAAATATCGCGCTTACAGGCAGAATCTTTAAAGTTCTTAGGTGGGTTTAGCGATCCATTACCTTGGAATATGGAGACAGCTGTTAAGATTCCAGATTTAGCAGATGACCAAAACCAACAACCATTCGTAACCGATTTTAATTTTGAAGATACAAAAATAGGTGCTTACAGTGGTTTATACCATTGGTTTGGTTTAGAACCAGTAGGAGATGAGCGCACAAGTTTAACGTATAGTGTTTTTGTACCTGCAGATGGAACAGATAAATTATATTACTACGATCATGCAGCAAAAAAACAAGGTTATGCGGGCGTTTCTGCAATGCCTTTAAAAGTAATAGAATCTCGTAAAGAATTCGATTGGTCTGTAAATAAGCCTGTAGAGTTTAGACCATATATAAAGGATATTGCGGGACGTAGAAGACTCTTTTTTATAGGAACAATTTCTGCAATAAGAGAAGGTTCAGATAACTTTGATGGTGCTGCAACTCCAGATTTAGCTATAATTGATAGCGAATATAGAGATGTAGTTTGGATAGATGTTAAACACCCAAGTGGTTGGGAAAAAGAGATTTATAACCAATTAAGCGAAGCTTGGCGTTCTAGCGAAGGTATTGGAGATTATTTTGTCGAGGATACAAAAATTATTGATGTAGTTGGAGATAGCTTAAACGGAATAAACATTAAACCTTTTGAAGAAAAAACAGATGATGACCTATCTATAGAAACACTACAGCATAAAATAGATTCAATTAAAAAACTTGAAGAAATTAAACATTTAAAACGTGAGTTAGACTCGTTGAAGCGTTTGAAATAAAGACTTCAATTTAAATATATTAGATAAAGTAATAATAATTAACTAGTTTTGCATTCGCTATTTACTAAATTATTACCAAATCTAACTTACTATTATGAAATCTACTTTTACTTTTGCATCGATTTTGATGCTTTTTGTTATGTCTTTAACTGCGCAAACAACTGTTGTAACAACAGGTACTGCAGATCCATACAGATTAGCACTTTCAGGAGATAATTTATTTGTATCAGAATTTAATAACGGACTAATATCTGTTATAGATGTTACAGCTCCATTTCCAACAACTAAGTCTAACGTTATTTTTGGATTAACTAACCCAATGGGTTTAGCTATTAAAGATAATTTTCTATACATAGCTGAATCTGGTGCTAACAAAATTTCTAAATTTGATATTACGTTGTCTTCACCTGTATTAATAGATGTTGTTACAGGTTTAAATCAACCTTCAGGTTTAACATTTGTTGGAAATGATTTATACTTTGCCGAATTAGGAGTAAATAGTATTTCTAAATTAGATGTAACTATGGTTTCTCCAACAGTATCTTTAGTTAAATCAGGACTTTCTGCTCCATTCGATATAGAGCGTGTTGCAAATGAGTTGTTTATAGCAGAGTCTGGTGCTAATAAAGTGTCTAAAATAGATATTTCTACTCCTGCTTATGTAAAGACAGATGTAGTTACTACAGGCTTAAATTATCCAGTAGCTTTATCTTTAAATGGAAACAATTTATATATTGCTGAATACATTGGAGATGAAATTTCAAAAATAGATATTTCTAGTGGGAGTCCAGAAGCTACTGTTGTAACTGCAGTAACTACACCAAACGGCTTGGTAGCAAGTGTGAGTGGTTTATATATAGCTGAATTTGATACTAACAGAATTTCAAAATATGAATTTCCAACTTTAGCTACAAGTAGCTTTAATCTTCAATCAAGTTTTAGAGTGTATCCAAATCCTTCACGTGATTTTATTAGCGTTTCTGGATTAATTAACACAACAAACTATGCTATTTATAATAGTTTGGGTGCAGAAATATTGAAAGGGAAAATTTCTAAAAATGAAAAAATAGATGTTAAAAATCTAAGTAGCGATCTGTATTTTTTGAGTTTAAATAGTGGTCATTCCTTTAAATTTTTAAAGCAATAAGCTAAAATAAATTATATAAAAAAAGCACTAAAGTTCTCTTTAGTGCTTTTTTTTTACCAATAATATTAGTTAAAACAGCCTTGTCTATAAAGCAGTATTATGAATGTTTACATGGGTTTTGGTATGTAAAGTTGAATTTATAAGTATAAAAAAGAAGCCTTTTCTAAACACATAAAAGTGTTAATACATTAGGCATTGAGCTTATTTGCTAGAGTATATAAATTGTAGCTATCTTTAAAGAATAATAAAAACCAAATACAGTTTTAATATGGTTTGTTACACTCTTTTTTCTAATTCTAGGTGTTCTTACTTTTAATAAGATTTTAAATATAACTAACTTGGTAAGAATGTTTTTGTGAGAATAGCGGCTTTAGGTTTATAACTTACCTAAAAAAATACTCCATCTTTATATCGCAACGTTGGTAAAGACAATTATCCTCAACATCAATTTCTACAAACCCGAATTTTCTATATAAATAGATTGCATTTTCGAGCTTCGTACTAGAATAGAGTAGTAGTCTGTTAAATTCTTTTCTTTTTGCAAAAGCTATACAATGTTCCAGCAATTGCTGACCAATTTTTAATCCTCTATGCTCTGGTGAAACTGCCATTTTTGTTAGTTCGTAAGCGTTTTGTTTAGGCAATGGCATTAAAGCGTAAGTGCCAACTATAGTATTGTTTAATTTAGCAAAAAAGATGAATCCTCCTGTATTAATAATGTACTTTTCTGGATTAGAAAGCACTTCTTCATCATAAGGTTCTACATAAAAAAAGGTTTTTAGCCATTCTATATTTAGGTTGTAAAAATCTTGAGAATACTTATTGTTGTATGGGATAATTTCTAAACTCATTTTAGCTAGAATAAGAATTTGCAATTAATAGCATCGCCATTGTTATTAAGGATATAAATAGGGTTAAAATGTAAGTAGATTGATTGTTGTTTTTCTTTCGCAAGCTATCGATAAATGCCCAAATTGGTATAAAAACAAGTCCTAACAGTGCAGGAATAGTTAGTAATTGACCAATGACCATAATAAATTGGTATTCTAATTTAAAATAGTAAGCTAAAAGTATTAAACAGAAATATAGGAATATTACAATAGTTACAATAAGCCTAATTTTTTCTAATTTGAGTCTATTTTCCATAATTAATTACTATTAGCTCTAATAAAATCTGTTATTAAATATGTAATAAATTTACCTACTTGAGAGGCTGTCTTTTTTGTTGGTGCAGCTTCACAAATATGAAGATATTGTACGGATGGATTACTACCAAAAAAGTGAACGAATTGTCGTGCTTGATTTACTGAAAAGCCAGAAGGCGTTTGTGCGCTACTTGGTATATTTGCAATAGCATCGCAATCTATCTCTATACCAAAAGTACCTTTAGAAATATATCTTAAGGCTTCTTTCATTTCATACTTAAATTCTAAGGTTTTTTCAACTTCAATAGCTTCAAATGTATTATATTTTATGCTGTTGTCAGCGTTTAAGGTGTCGTTTAAAATACTCTGTGACGTGTAGTTTTTATGAATTCCGAAGATAAAATAGCGATTCAGGAATCCTTCCGCGAAAGCGTAACTAAAACCATTTCCACTATGCCTGCCTTCGAGTGCTCGAAAATCTGTATGGGCGTCTAAATTAACAACGTTTATTTTCTTGTTTAAAGCTAAGGATGTTCCTTTTATATTACCGTAAGCGTTGTTGTGTCCTCCTCCAATTACAATTGGAATTTTACCTGCTTTAACAATATTGTAAATTAGATTACTTACCTCTTTATCTATCTCAGAGACTAAGGCTCTAGCTTTTTTTATGTGTTTTACATTGTTTTGATCCCATTTTGATAGCTGTTCTTGTTCTTCGGAAAAGTCTAAATGACCTAATACACACAATTGTGTTGCTTGATTTAGCGTGCTATTTTGTGTATTTAACAAAACTTTAATGGTTGCATCCCAAGCATTGCAAGCTCCTGATTTACCGTGATTTGCAAAAACGCCAACATCTTCAGGTAAACCAATTAATACATACTTAACGTCTAAATTTATTAAGTCGTCGTATATATTTGTAATTGATGGTAGTACAATTATTTGTTCTCCAAACTTAGACTCACCAGAGCGTGTAACAACACTTTCTTCGATTTTAGATTTGGACATTAAAACAAGTTTACTCATAACATATAAATGCGTTTAAAAAACTAAAATTAATGTTTTAAAAGTAAATAAAATGTATTCTAGCAAATAAAAAGAAATATATTTGAACCCTTAAAAACAAAACAATTATGGCAAACAACACAGTAAGCACAGGTTTAAAAGTTGCTTTAGGAATCGCACTCGCTTTATTTATTGGATTAGGCGTATTTTCATCTTCTTTATATAAAGAGAAGCAAGAAAATGAAAAAGTTTTAATTAGTGAAAAAACGAAAGTTTTAAACGAATTAAACCAAATGGCAACGCAGTATGATGTTGCAATGAGTGAAAATAGTGTTGTTAATCAGAATTTAGTAGATGCTAAAGAACGCATTGGAGGTTTAATAGAATCTTTAGAAGCGTCTGAAACTAATTTAAAGAGCCTATGGAAATACAAAAAGAAGTATTTAGCATTGCAAGATGAAATGAATTATATTTTATCTGAGAATGATAAACTTAAAGTTGAAAACCAAATGCTTGCTACAACTTTAGATAGTACTAAAGTTCAATTGGTAGAGCGTGTTATGTTTACAGACTCGCTTTTAGTACAAAATACTGCTTTAGCAGATGTTGTTGAGAGTGCCGCAATATTATCGGCAAATAGTATGAAGGCTTTTGGTGTTTTAGAACGTTCTTCTGGAAAACAAATACCAATGGAAAAGGCGAGCCGTAGTGATAAAATTAAAATATGTTTTACAGTAGCTAAAAATAAATTAGTAGAATCTGGAGATAAAGAATTGTTTGTTCAAGTTATCGATCCTAAAAACAATATTTTAGGTTCTAACGAACAGGTTATGTTTGGTGAGGAAGCTTTAAATTATAGTTTAATTAGTAAGTTTAATTACGAAAACCAAAGCTTACCAATTTGTGAGTATATTGCGAAGAAAGATAAGAAGGATGATTTTGAAAAAGGAACGTATAAAGTTAATGTTTTTAACGGTAAAGAGTTAATTACAAGTACGCAGTTCTCAATGAGATAAGATTAACTATTTAGAATATAAAAAAAAGCTTGAAAATTTAAATTTTCAGGCTTTTTTATGTGTTTAATTCAGTAATATAAAGTTCTTGTAATTTATTTAAATAGTATTTCTAGTAATTTTTAATGTTGTTAGAAAGTGAATTAGCTTTATAAATTGTGGCGCATTACAAGTTACCTTCAGTATTAAAATTAAATTTGGGCGCCGTTAATTATTACTTGATCAATATTGTTTTCTCCAAATGCATAAGGTAAGTAGTTGTAACTAGGCACATTTTTAGTGATGATTATATTTGCTTTTTTACCTTTTGTAATGCTGCCATATTGATTGCTAATTCCCATGGCATAAGCGCCATTTAATGTTGCCGCGTTTATGGCTTCCTCTGGTGTTAATTTCATTTTTATACAAGCAGTACTTACTACAAAGTTCATGTTTCCAGATGGCGTAGAGCCAGGATTATAGTCTGTTGCTAGGGCTAAAGGTAGGCCTGCATCAATAATTTGTCTTCCTGGTGTATATGGAATACTTAAAAAGTAAGAACAAGATGGTAGAGCCACTGGCATTGTATCGCTACCTTTTAGAGCATTAATATCGTCTGGGCTTAATTGTTCTAAATGATCTACACTTATGGCCTTATGTTTTACAGCTAAAGCAACGCCTCCAAAAGCATTAAATTGATTAACATGTATTTTAGGTGTTAAATGATACTCTTTTGCGGCTTCAAGAATTTGCTCGGTATCCTCTAAAGAAAAGTAACCTTTTTCGCAAAAAACATCTACGTAATCTGCTAAATTATCTTTTGCAATTTTAGGTATCATGTCTTTGATAATAAGATCTAAGTAGCCTTGTTTATTATCCTTAAATTCTTTTGGGAAAGCATGTGCACCAAGAAAGGTTGCTTTTATCTTTATAGGAAACTCCTTTTTTATGCGTTTTATAACACGAAGCATTTTTATTTCGGATGCTGTAGTTAAGCCGTATCCAGACTTTATTTCTAAAGCTCCAGAACCTAATTGCATTACTTTTTTAACGCGAGCAATAGATTGTTGATATAAATCTTCTTCGGTAGTGTTTTTAAGCGTTTTTGCGCTATTTAAAATACCACCACCTCTGTTCGCTATCTCTTCGTAAGATAATCCGTTAATTCTATCTACAAACTCTTGTTCTCGATTTCCAGCGTACACAATGTGTGTGTGTGAATCACACCAGGTTGGTAGCACTATTTTTCCAGTAGCATCAATAACTTTATCTACATTTTCATATTTGCAGTTTTCCATAATACCAAAATCTACAATAGTATCATGCTCGATAAATACATATGCGTTTTTAAGAGAAGGAAGTGTTTTCATTTCTTGCCCAGAAACTTTTAAAACATCATGTGCTCTAATTTGTAATAATTCTTTTATGTTTTTTATTAATAAAGACATGTTAAAGTGTTTGTGAGTAATCGGTTATATAAAGATTATAAGCAGCAATGCACATAAATACTATACCAAGGAGGCTAATAATCCAATTGTACCTTTTTATAAATAGACGTGATATAAAATAGAGTAGAAGCGTGGTAATACCAATAAAAGCAGGAACCCATTTTAGTATAATTGATGCTATTCCAGTACCGGAATAATTTGCTGTAAACGAAATAGATAGTGTAATTATTTCAACAATAATTATGGCTATAATGTTGTTTTTAGGATTGTTTAAAAGCTTAATCATAATTCAAATATAGATAAAATGGATAAGGTTGAACAATAAAGTTCTGTTAGTTTTATATCGTTTAATGTGCAATTTATAGCGAAAATATAGTTTTAGTTTCTTAATAATTAATTACATTCCCAAAGTAAATGTGTAATTGAAATATAGTGTGCTACTTATATTTCGTAAAAAATATGTATGAAACCATACTATAAAGAAGCTTTTGATTTTATCAATACATTTCAGCCTGTACCTAAACCGGTATATGATACTTTGTATAAAATAGCAAGTTATAAAGAAATTAAGCAAGGTGAAAAACTTCTTGATTTAGGCGTAGTGCCGCAAAAAATTTATTTTATAGCTAGCGGTGTTATTCGTTCTTATATTTTGCTTACTAGTGGAAAAGAAGTCACCACAGCTTTATATAATCCATTAATGTTTTTTGCTTCTTTTAGAGCTTTGTTAAAAAAAGAACCTACTAATTTAATTTTTGAGGCATTAACAGATTGTCATGTTTTTGAAATTGATTTCGGTGTGTTTTATAATTTATGTAAAAAGGATATTAATTTAATGACACTTTATAGTAAGTTTTTAGGATACTTAATTTTAAGAAGTGAAGCACGATTTATAGAAATGTCTTCGAATGATGCAAAAGAGCGATACCTTTTACTAAGAGAACGTATTCCTAATTTAGATAATACTATTGCACAGTATCAAATTGCTTCAAGTTTGGGTATTACACCAGTGCAATTAAGTAGGATAAGGGCAAAACTTTAACGTTATTAACCTATGTTAATGGTTGTTATGATTCATTGTTTTAAACTTGCATCAGATTAAAATATTTCCCTATATAATAACTAACTAGCTACAAAGCAAAAAACCGATTAGTATAACACTAATCGGTTTTTTCGATTTTATTAAGTTTAGAAATTATTTTAAACCTCCAACCATATTCTCTGGTTTTACCCAAGCATCATAATCTTCGGCAGTAACATAGCCTAAATTAACAGCTTCTGTTTTTAAGGTTGTTCCGTTTTTATGAGCAGTATTTGCTATTTCGGCGGCTTTATAATAACCAATTTTAGTATTTAATGCAGTAACTAACATTAAAGAGTTGTTTAATAACTCTTTAATAACATCGTGATTTGGTTCTATACCAGCAGCACAATTTTCTTCGAAACTTACACAAGCATCACCAATTAATTGAGCACTTTGTAAAATGTTTGCAGCCATCATTGGTTTAAAAACATTAAGCTCGTAATGACCTTGAGTTCCACCTACAGTTATAGCAACATCATTACCCATAACTTGAGCACAAACCATGGTTAATGCCTCACATTGTGTTGGGTTTACTTTTCCAGGCATAATAGAACTTCCTGGTTCGTTTGCAGGAATAATAATTTCTCCAATTCCAGAACGTGGTCCAGAAGCCATCATACGTATATCGTTAGCTATTTTGTTTAAAGAAACAGCAAGTTGCTTTAAAGCGCCATGAGATTCTACGATAGCGTCGTGCGCAGCTAAAGCTTCAAATTTATTTTCTGCAGTTATAAAAGGTAAGTTTGTAAATTTAGCAATGTATTGTGCAACTAAAACATCGTATCCTTTTGGTGTATTTAAACCGGTACCAACAGCTGTTCCACCAAGTGCTAATTCAGATAAATGTGGTAATGTGTTTTGTAACGCTTTTAAGCCATGATCTAATTGTGATACATAACCAGAAAACTCTTGACCTAATGTTAAAGGTGTAGCATCCATAAGGTGTGTACGACCTATTTTCACAACATCTTTAAAGTCTTGAACTTTATCGTTAAGTGTATTTCTAAGTTTAATTACTCCTGGAATAGTGTTTTCTACAATCTTTTTATAGGCTGCAATATGCATTCCTGTTGGAAACGTATCGTTAGAAGATTGCGATTTGTTTACATCATCGTTAGGTGCAATTGCTTTTTCACCTTCTCCTACAATTCTACCTGCTAATTGTTGTGCTCTATTTGCAACAACTTCATTAACATTCATGTTAGATTGTGTTCCAGAACCTGTTTGCCAGATTACTAAAGGAAATTGGTCGTCATGTTTACCTTCTAAAATCTCGTCGCAAGCCGCAGCTATTAAATCTCTTTTATCTTCTGGTAAAACACCTAATTCGCAGTTAGTGTATGCTGCTGCTTTTTTTAAGTATGCAAAGCCGTAAACAACTTCTAAAGGCATAGAAGCTGCTGCGCCAATTTTAAAATTATTTCTTGAACGCTCAGTTTGTGCTCCCCAAAGTTTATCTGAAGGTACTTTTACTTCGCCCATTGTGTCTTTTTCTATTCTAAATTCCATCTGTTATTTGGTTTGTTTTAGGTTTGCTAAAATACGAAATTTTGTGTGATATTTTTGATTGGGTTGTTATATGTTTTTTAATTGAAATGATTTGATTCGGAATTTTATAAAAAGTAACTTAACTTAAGATTTTTTTCGCAATAAAGTGTAACTAATAATTTAAAACATGGCTAGACAGAGTAAAGCAATTACTAAAGGATTTATTATTTCTGGATTAATGAATGCATCAGTTTTAATCTTTTCAAGATTGTTCTCTAATGATACCATTCCTGAATTCGATCCAATAGTAATGTCTAATTTTGGGTTGTTAATGATTCTTATTTGGGGATTAGCTTACATAGCTATTGCACAAAACTATGAAAAAGTAAAATGGCTTGTTGCTGTTTTCGCTATAGAGAAACTTGTTTATGGTTGTATTTGGGTAAATTGGATTTTAAATAATAATGTTTTAGATGTTTATGAAAAAGATGTAATGGCAGGTGTGTTTTATTCAATTTACGGAATAAATGATTGGGTGTTCTTTATCTTCTTTATTCTAGTATTCTTTCGCATAAATAAATTGAAGAATAATGGTTTGGCTCGATAATAAAAGTTAATTATAGTGAAGATTGATTAATAAGGTTTTACTAACCAAGTGCTCTAACACCGTTTTTTAATAAGCTGAAATTTTGTATGATATAAATGAAAATAATTTAGGCTAACTTCTAAATTCACCTAAAAAGTAAACCCAATTTTAATACCTCCATATTTTGCAGAACTTCCAGATTTAAATTCGCGTGTTATGGCAGAACGAGAATATTCAAAATAGAGTGTTTTTGTCTTTAAAACCAATCCATAATTGTATTGTGCAGTTATTCGTTCTATATTATTGGAGCTAATAGTATATGGGCTCTTATTGTTAAAAACACCTCCTTGTAAAGTAGCATCGTATCCAATAATATTTAGCGTAGGTTGTACGTATGCGTACAATTTAAAGCGCTTTGTGTTTTCGGGTTTAGAAAAAGGTGTATCTATAATTCCAATTACAGTATTTAAACCAACAGCTGCATTAGTAAAAAGTGTACCAAATTTAAGATTACTATGCGCTTGAATAGCTATGAGTTTATTATAACGAAATAATTGTTTTTCGTAACCAACTTCGTAATTAATGACGAAGTCGTTTTTTATTTGATTTTTCCATCCTTTTGGTATTTTATTTCCTGTAGCTTCATGAATACCAACTTGCATTTCTTCACCAAAAGCTCCAGGTCCAATAATACCTAGGCTAAAAGAAGACGTAAAGCGTGTTTTTTTTGCAAAGTTAGTAGAGATAACGAAACTTTTAAGCATTATTGCTGCGGAAAAAGGTCGATCTCCAATTTGAATGTCTTCACTAACATAATCGTTAGGAGTAAAACCAATATGCTCTATCGCTAAGCCATATTTTGTAGTTGAAGATTCCGTTTTTAAAAAAAGTTTATTAATTGGGTTCTTTTCTAGACTTTTTAAAACGAGTTCAAAATTATAACCTTGTGTATAATTCTCGTCGGTAGCAGCGAAGTAGTCGTTGTCGTAATTATACCTAAAATATGAGGTGCTGTTTATATCTCGAAAAGAAGCTGAATTATCTATTTTTTGAGCATTTGATAATATGCTAATTAATAAAAATATTAAGAGTGTAAGTTGCTTGTTCATAAAAGCACTTACGTTTTATATGTAATATCGGTTTGATAAAATTTGAATTAGTTTAAAAGATGTAAAAAAGTAAAAGTGTTAACAAAGCTGTTAATAATTACAAACTTTATTTTGTATAAAAAAAGAGTTTAACTTATATTTGCTTTATATTTAAAATAAGACACAATCAATTATGTTCGAATTCGATCAATACTTAGGCTTTTTAGCATTTTTAACAATATTAACTATAGGTTTCTGGTTAATGATATTTTTAGTTTCATTTGTTATTCCTTACTGGATTGGCGGAAGTATATTAGAACGTCTTAACGAAATTAAAGAAGAAAAGAAAGCTAAGCGTAACGCTTAACAACTTTTGTTATAATATTAAAAAGGGAAACTTATTTATAAGTTTCCCTTTTTTTGTTTTTAAATTTTGTCTACCGTAATTATTCTAAATGTATTAGAATTAACGGTGATTCTAATAGTATTGACTTCGTTTGTTATATAGTAGTTTTTTCCGATTTTTGTATAGAAAGAAATTTCTGTTGCTTTTAAAACTTTTAATAGATAAGCTTCAATTTCACTTTTAGAAAGTTCTAATTTTAATTTTTTATTTATCCTAGCATAAACAAGTTCTGTATAACAAATGTTATCTATTATCTTTTGTTTGTTTATTTTCAAATTAAATCGGCTTTAAGTTATAAAGAAGAAGCACAGTATTGCAGGTAATTTATCCTTCAAAACTGTCATCTCCACCATAATCTCCACGTTGTTCACGTTTCTTTTGTTGGTTAAACCTGTATGTAAAAGATAGGTTAAAGCTGCGTTCTCTCCATTGGAATTCACTTTCGGCATCAAAAGTTGGAGTAGTGGTGGTTTGTATTCGTTTTCTACTATTAAATAAATCGTTTACGTTAAAGGCAATAGATGCTTTTTCTTGAAATAAATCTTTACTAAAAGCCATTGTTGTACTAAAAATTCCTTGTCTTGTATTTTGTGCATCTTCACTAGGTCCATTATAATTTAAATTAGTTTGCCAATCTATATTTGCTGGTAATGTAAATTTATTACTTACACGAGCAAACCAACTCTTATTAGTGTTATCTAAAGATAAACCGTTTGGTGTGGTCCCTTTTGTCTCATTTTGGAAAAAATTAAAATTACCATTAACACGCCATTTTCTAGACGGATTATAAGTTAAGGTAAACTCAAAACCATAGCGATCTTCGGTAGCTAAATTTATAGGTGTACGTTTTATAATTGGTAACTCTTCGCCATTTACATTGGCTGTTTCTCCTGTATCGAAACTAATATAGCTAAAGCCATCTGTAGCATGAGCATAATAAGCTGAAGTATTAAAGGTGAATTTTCCAAAACGTTTTAAATAACCTAAATCAAATTGTCCCGAGTAACTAGGGTTTAAATCTGGATTTCCTTGAAAAAAGTTAGTAACACTATTTCTAGAAGGAAAAGGGTTTAAAAAATAACCTCTTGGTCTTCTTAAACGTCTTGCATAACCTAAAGTAAGGTTCTCTTTTTCGTTAAATTCGTAACTTAAATTAACTGTTGGAAACAAGCCTGTAAAATTCTTTTTGCTTAGTTCTCCTGTTGTAGGTTGGTCTATAGTAAATCTTGTATTCTCTAATCTTAATCCTAATAAAAATGAAAATTTATTAAATTTACTACCATATTGCGAGTAGACTGCATTAACATATTGCTTGAAATTTAATACGTTTGTTAGGTCTGAATTATTCTCGAAACTATTTGTATCTGTATTAAAATTAGAAACATTAAAATCTGTTATTGTAGTATCAAAATTACCTCTATAACCGGCTTCAAATTGACTATTCTCTCCAATAGGTAACACGTAATCTGTTTGCAATAGTATCTGACTTTGATCCTCTAAAGTAGCTACATTTTCCACAGCGACATTGTCTACAGAAATGAGAGAGTTTTCATTCTCTTGGCTGTCTTCATATTGAAAATCAAAGGTTAGAGTATGTCCACTGTCCTCATAATTTTTTTGAAAATTTAAAGCATATTGTACTGTTTTATCTTCTTCGGTTTCTGGGTCTAAACGAGTTGTTGTCGATAATAGGTTTCTATTACTATCAAATTGATTAAGAATATTGGTGTTTAAATCGTTATCCTTACTATCTCTATACAAAATAGAAGTGGTTAATGAAGCTGAATCGTCTACGTACCATTCTACACCAAGGTTAGTAGTTAGTCCTTTTTGTTGTCTATCGTACGTGTTATTTTCATCTAAATAATTACCACTAGACTTGTAAAGAGTAGAAGAAGATGAATTTCCGGGAGCTTCTCTATAGCTATAACCAGTTGTGTTAAAAATATTGACGTTTCCTGTTCTATAGTTTATGTTTCCATTAATACCTGCTGAAGGATTGTAACCAACATTTGTAGTAATTGCTCCATTTAAACCTTGTAGCTTACTACGACGTAGAATAATATTTATGATGCCTCCTGTTCCTTCGGCATCATATCTTGCTGAAGGAGATGTAATAACTTCAACTTTTTCTATAGACTCAGCAGGAAGCTGACGTAAAGCATCTGTAGAGTTTAAACCTACTAGACCTGATGGTTTTCCGTTAATTAAAATACGTACGTTATCATTTCCGCGTAGCGCAACATTTCCTTCAACATCCACAGAAACTGAAGGGACATTATCTAAAACATCGCTAACGGTTCCTCCTCTAACAGTTAAATCTTTACCAACATTATAGATTTTTTTATCGAGTTTAATTTCAACTGTTGTTTTTTCGGCAATCAATTCTACTTCTTCTAAAGTTGTAGCATCTTCTTTAAGGTATATGGTTCCAAAAGAGAAATCTTTATCAATTACCTTATTACTTATGGTAACTTTTTCGAAGCTAATAAACTCAAAAGACACATTATAAGTTCCTGTATTAACAGTAAAATTAAATTCACCTTTTTCGTTAGCTGTGCCACCAGACACTATTTTTCCATCTGTATTATAGACTACTACAGTAGCCCATTCTAAAGGGATATTAGTATCTTTTTCTGAAATTTTTCCTGTAACATTTACTTCTTGTTGAGCAGTAGCAAAAAACGATAGGAAAAGACTTAAAATAATGGTAATGGTAGCTTTGTACATATCTTATATTTTTATGAAATAAGATTACAAAAATAGCTAAGGTTTAACCGTCTTTGGTTAAAGGTTTGTTAAATAAAAAAGCCTTGTAATTTACAAGGCTTAATTTTTATTAAATAATATCTAAAATAAGTTCAGGAGGCCTACCTATAACAGCTTTATTTCCATTAATTACAATTGGTCTTTCAATAAGTTTTGGGTATGCAAGCATTGCATTAATAATGTCATCACCGGAAAGGTCTTTTCCTTTAAAATTAGATTTCCAAATAGCTTCGTTTTTTCTAACCAAATTTATAGGCTGAATATTAAGCATTTTAATAAGGTCGATTAACTCTTTTTTAGTTGGTACATTTTCTAAGTATTTAATAACTTCAAAGTCTTTACCAGATTTTTCTAAAATTTCTAGCCCACAGCGTGATTTAGTACAGCGGTTGTTATGGTATATTTTAATCATATTTATTTTCCGAGAAAGCGGGAATCTTATTTTTTTATTTCCGTACTTCGACTGCGCTCAGCATAAACTACGAAAAATTTTAATTACTGTTTTTACAATTGATTAGACTCCGTTGTCTGTTGTCCCATCATCATTAAATACGCTTTTAAAAACGGAGTAATCTCTCCATCCATAACAGCATCTACATTTCCGGTTTCGTGTGCAGATCTTACATCTTTTACTAATTTATATGGATGCATTACGTAGTTTCTAATTTGGCTTCCCCATTCAATTTTCATTTTACCAGCTTCAATGTCTTGACGTTGTGCTAATTGTTTTTGTAATTCGATTTCGTATAACTGTGATTTTAACATTTGCATAGCCCGTGATCTATTATCGTGCTGCGACCGCGTCTCACTACAAGAAATTTGTATTCCTGAAGGCTTGTGTGTTAGTTGTACTTTTGTTTCTACTTTATTTACATTTTGACCACCAGCTCCACTAGAGCGAGCCGTTACAATCTCTATGTCTGCAGGATTTATTTCAATTTCTATAGAATCGTCCACCAACGGATAAACATAAACCGAAGCAAAACTGGTATGTCGTTTGGCATTACTATCAAAAGGAGAGATACGAACTAATCTATGCACACCGTTTTCGCCTTTTAGCCAACCAAAAGCATAATCACCTTCAATTTCTACAGTAACCGTTTTAATTCCAGCAACATCTCCTGCTTGAAAGTTAAGTTCTTTAACTTTAAAGCCATTTTTTTCGGCATACATTAAGTACATACGCATAAGCATTTCTGCCCAATCGCAACTCTCAGTTCCACCAGCTCCAGCCGTAATTTGAAGTACAGCACTTAGACTATCGCCTTCTTCAGAAAGCATGTTTTTAAACTCTAAATCTTCAATTAAAGTTTGTGCTTTTGAGAATCGGTTTTCGACATCCTTAGCAGTAGCTTCATCTTCTTTAAAGAATTCGTAAATAACTTCTAAATCTTCAATAAGCGTATTAGCAGCATTATAATCTTCAACCCATCTTTTCTTTACACGAAGAGATTTCATTATTATTTCTGCAGCCTTAGAGTCGTTCCAGAAATCTGGAGAAAAGGTTTGTTCCTCTTCATTGCTAATTTCTATAAGTTTAGCATCTATGTCAAAGATATTGCCTTAACTTAGTCAGGCGTTGTGAGAGATCTTTAATTTGATCTTGAGTTATCATAATATTTATGTTTAAAACAAAAATAGAATTTATAGCATGATAAATAAATTATTACCCACTTATTTTATAATTTTATACTTAAAAATATGAGATAAGAATTAAGGCTCTCTAGAGAATATTTCGAACTGAAATATTTAAGAACAAATTCCATCAAAAAAATATAAAAAAATAAAAGAACATAAATGAAAATTGATTTAAGAAGCGATACTGTTACAAAGCCATCTGAAGGCATGTTAAAAGCAATGATGAATGCCAAAGTTGGAGACGATGTATATAAGGAGGATGAAACTGTTAACGAGCTTGAAGCTAGAGTTGCAAAATTATTTGGAAAATCTCATGCCATGTTTTTTCCAAGCGGAACAATGGCAAACCAAACAGCTATAAAGTTACATACTAATCCGGGAGATCAGGTAATTTGCGACAAGTATGCACATATTTATAATTACGAAGGAGGTGGAGCGTCCTTTAATAGTGGAGTGTCTTGTAAACTTATTGATGGAGAAAGAGGCATGTTCACTGCAAAACAAGTAGAAGAAGCTATAAATCTTCCAGATTTTTATCATAGTCCATTAACAACATTAGTTGAAATAGAAAATACAACAAATAAAGGAGGAGGAGCATGTTGGGATTTTAACGAGCTGAAAAAGATTAAAAAAGTATGTACCTCTAATAATTTAGGATTTCATTTAGATGGCGCACGATTATGGAATGCTTTAATGGTTAAGAAAGAAACAGCACTAGATTATGGAGAGTTATTCGATACCATTTCTGTATGTTTTAGTAAAGGTTTAGGCTGCCCAATTGGGTCTGTGTTGGTAGGAGATGAACATTTAATGAAAAACGCCATAAGAATTAGAAAAATTTTAGGAGGTGGTATGCGTCAAGTTGGATTTCTTGCAGCAGCAGGGTTATATGCTTTAGACCATAATTTAGAGGCATTAGTTGAAGATCATAAAAAAGCGAGAGAGATAGCTTCCGTTTTAAAGAAAACTTCATATGTAGAGAAAGTAGAGCAGGTAGAGACTAATATTGTGATTTTTAAATTAAATAATAAGTATGACGATCAAATGTTTTTAGATTTATTAGAAAAGAAGGATATACACATAAGTAATATGGGACAACGCAAGCTAAGAATAGTTACCCATTTAGACTATACTTCTAGTATGCATGAAACAGTATTAAATGAACTAAATTCTTTATAAAACTGTAAACGTCTGATTACTAGAACGAAAATATGTTAAGCAAATGTTAAACGGTATTTTTATACACTTTATCGAATTGTCTTAGAAATTTAGTGATTTTATGTGTTAATAGTTTGTTAACACATAATTTTACACGAAATTAGAGTATGACTGAATTTTGTTTTAGTCTATTTAACCTTAAAATAACCATTAAAATTATTAAAAAAATGAAAAAAGCATTACTAACAATTTTATCTTTTGTTGTCTGTACAGTAGCATTAGCACAAGATTTACCAACAAATCCTGAACCAGGAAAATGTTACGTACGTTGTGTAACACCGGATGTATGGGTAAATCAAGATGTGACTATTCAAGTTGCACCAGCATACAAGAAGTTAAAAGTAGTACCTGCACAGTACAGAACAGAGAATGAAGAAGTTGTTGTTCAGTCTGCTGGTCAAGAATTAGCTGTTGTACCTGCACAGTACGAAACACAAACTTTCGAAGTAACTGTTCAAGGACCTGCTCAAAGACTTGAGAAGGTTGCTGGATCTACAGATACATCGACTGAAGAAATGGTTATCCAACCAGGATACCAAGAATTAGCAGTAATACCTGCTAAGTATGAAACGCAATCTTTTGATGTTACTACATCTGAAGGAGGTCAAACTTTATCTGTTGTACCTGCTAAATTAGGAACTGAAACTTTTGAAGTTGTGGTTCAAGAAGCTGGACAGAGATTAGAATTAGTTCCTGCACAATATGAAACAAGAACAGAAACTGTTATTGTTCAACAAGCTTACCAAAAATTACAAACAGTGCCTGCTCAATATGAGACAAGAACTGAAACTGTAGTGGTAACAAATGCTGGACAACGTATGGAAGTTGTTCCTGCTAAATGGGGAACTGAAAATGTAGAAGTTGTTGTTCAACCTGCATCTTCTAGATTAGAAATTGTACCTGCTCAATACGGTTCAGAAACTGAAACTGTTACAGTTAATAATGGAGGACAAAGATTAGAAGTAATTCCTGCTGTTTGGGGAACTGAAACTTTATCTTATAAGAAAAGAGAATTTGGAAACACTTTAAAAGTTGTTCCTGCTAGTTTTTCTACAGATTACCAAGTTATCGAAACTAAGCCTGCAACTGCTAAATGGGGAATGAGTGATACTCCTGCTGCTGATTGTGCTTCTAGTGATCCTAACGATTGTAGATACTGGTGTTACAAAAATGTACCAGCTCAAAATATTACTGTAAACACAACTACTTTATCTAACGATGCATCGATTATTACAACTCCTGGTTGTGATACTGCAAATGCTAACGATTCAGATTGTGGTATGGGAACTTATACAAGAAGAGTTGTACAAACACCTGCAACAACAAGAGTAATTGATATTCCTGCTGTAACTAAAGAAGTTAAGCGTACTGTAATGACTCAGCCTTCTACAACTAGAACGATTCCTATTCCTGCTGTAACTAAAACTATCAAGAAGACAGTATTAGTTTCTCCAGCAACTACAAAAGTTATTGATATTCCTCAAGTTACTAAAGAAGTTACTAGACAAGTAATGGTTACACCTCCAACAACAAGAGCTATCGATGTTCCTGCTGTAACAAAAGAGGTTAAGCGTACTGTAATGGTAACACCTCCAACAACAAGAGTTATAGCTATTCCTGCAGTAACTAAAACTATGAAGCGTACTACTTTAGTAACGCCAGCTACAACAAGAGTAACAGAAATTCCTGCTACTACTAAAGCTATGACGCGTACTGTAATGGCAACGCCTCCTACAACAAGAGCTATCGATATTCCTTCTAAATCTACAACAATTAGAAAAACAGTAATAACTCCAGAAACTACAAGATCTATTGATATTGCTGCTGTAACTAAAACAATGAAGCGTACTGTAATGTCTACACCTCCTACAACAAGAGTTATTGATGTAGCACAAAAAACAGCTTCTTTAAAGAGAACTGTTTTAGCTAATGATGCTAGAGTTGATGAAGTAACTATTCCTGCTGTTAACAAAACAGTTACTAAAGAAGTTTTACAGAAAAAAGGTGGTTTAACTACTTGGACAGAGGTTGATTGTAAAATCGTTGATTATAACAGTCTTAACATAAACTGGAACTTAGGCTCTTCTACATTAACTCCAGTTGCTAAAGCTGAAATTGATAAAGTATTAGTGCCAGTTCTTGCTAATGGTGTTTCTGTTGAAATTGCTTCTCACACAGATTCAAGAGGTTCTGCTTCATCTAACAAATCATTGTCTGAAAGAAGAGCTCAAGCTGTAACTAACTACTTAATTTCTAAAGGAATCAATTCTTCAAGAATTGTTTCTAATGGATATGGAGAATCTAGATTAGATAACAGATGTTCTGATGGTGTTTCTTGTACAGAAAGAGAACACTTAGCAAACAGAAGAACTCAATTTAGAGTTATCAACGCTAACTAAGATGTAATTCTTATTTCATTTATATATAAAAAGAGGCCTTCGGGCTTCTTTTTTTTGCTTAATACTAAAGCATCCGTTATAAGTTTAATTATTAAAATTAAGTGTGTAGAATATATTTTATTATCAATGTTATATTAAAGAAATAAAAAAAACCTCATTCAGCTACATGCTGAATGAGGTTTTTTATAATGTAACTTTCTGTAATTTAAACGAACGTTGATACTTATTTAAACATATCCATACCTGGAATATTTGGCATGCCATCTTGAGCTACTGCAGCTAATTCGGCTTCGTTTATTTTAGTTGCTTTTTCAATAGCTTTGTTTAATGTAAGTATTAAATAGTCTTCTAATTGCTCCTTATCCTCTAAAAGAGAATCATCTATAGTAATTGCTTTTATTGTTCTATTTGCTGTTAAAGTTACTTTTAATAAACCATCATTACTTTGTTCGTCTACTAAAACAGTGTTTAATCTTATTTTTGTGTCTTCTACTTTTTGTTGAGTTTCTTTTAATTTACCCATCATCCCTGCTAAATCTCCAAACATAATTTTTATTTTGTGTTATTATAATTGCAAAGCTATAAAATTCGATAGTTAATAACCAATATAATATCTATTGAAAAATCCTATACTTTTATTGGCTATAAGTTTTACTTTTGTAGTATGTTAAATCCTTTATATAGAATATAACATAATCCTGTAAACAAAACCAGAACATGTCAGAATCAATAAAAGCAACTAATCCTCCAGTTGCAAAAAAAATAGCGAAGTCTTTAGAAAAACATAACGATATACGTATTGATAATTATTTTTGGATGAACGATAGAGAAGATCAAAGTGTTATAGATCATCTTAATGCGGAGAATACCTATACTAAATCTGTTTTAAAGCATACAGAATCCTTTCAGAAAGACCTCTTCGAGGAAATGAAAGGTAGAATAAAAGAAGATGACAGCTCTGTGCCATACAAGCTAAATGGCTATTGGTATGTTACTAAATTCGAAAAAGGAAAGGATTATCCTATTTATACAAGGAAAAAGGGCACTTTAGACGCAATAGAAGAAATTATTTTCGATTGTAATGAAATGGCCAAAGATCATGCTTATTTTAAATTAGGAGGAATTTCTATAAGTCCAGATAATACTATGGCAAGTTTTGCTGTAGATACAGTTAGTAGAAGACAGTATATACTTCAGATAAAAAATTTAAAGACTGGTGAAATATTTTCTGATAAAATAGAAAATACCACAGGTAGTTCTACATGGGCAAACGATAATGAGACTTTGTTTTATACACAGAAAGATGAAGTAACCTTGCGTTCAGATAAAATTTTCAAGCATAAATTATATACAGAAGCATCACAAGATGTTTTAGTGTTTAATGAAACTGACGATACATTTAATTCATTTGTATACAAAACAAAATCAAAAAAATATATTGTTATTGGCTCATCGAGTACGTTAACATCAGAATATCGCTTCTTAGATGCAAATACTCCTGATGGTGAATTTAAAGTATTCCAGGAAAGAGAGCGCGAATTAGAATATTCAATTGCACATTATAAGGATAGCTTTTATATTATTACTAATAAAGACGATGCAACTAATTTTAAGCTTCAAAAAACACCTGATACTAATACTTCTAAAGAAAATTGGAAAGATGTTTTACCACATAGAAATGCCGTTTTATTAGAAGATATCGAGATTTTTAAAGACTATTTAGTGGTAAGTGAGCGCGAAAATGGACTTAATAAAATAAGAATTATTAGTTGGAATGGAGAAGAGGATTATTATATAGCATTCGATAACGAGACATATACTGCAGGTTTAGGTAATAATCCAGATTTTGATAGTAACGAGTTGCGCTATGGATATAATGCATTAACAACACCAAGCTCTGTAATCGATTATAATTTTAAAACTAAGGTAAAAACAGTAAGGAAAGAGCAAGAAGTTTTAGGTGGAAAATTTAATAAAGATAATTACGAATCTAAACGCATTTGGGCTACAGCTAGAGATGGTGTAAAAGTACCAATGTCTATAGTTTATAAAAAAGGAATAGAGTTAAATGGAGAAAATCCTGTACTGCAATATTCTTATGGTTCATATGGCTCTACAATAGATCCATATTTTTCGACCATTAGATTAAGTTTGTTAGATAGAGGTTTTATTTATGTTATTTCACATATAAGAGGAGGAGAGTATTTAGGAAGACAATGGTACGAAAATGGTAAATTACTTACTAAAATGAATACTTTTACAGACTTTATAGACTGTTCTAAGTTTTTAATTGAAGAAAAATACACATCTCCTAAGCATTTATATGCCATGGGAGGAAGCGCTGGAGGATTATTAATGGGAACAGTAATTAATTTAAATCCAGAATTATATAATGGAGTAATTGCTGCAGTACCATTTGTAGATGTTGTAACTACAATGTTAGATGATACTATTCCATTAACAACAGGAGAGTATGATGAATGGGGAAACCCAAACGATAAAAAGTATTACGATTACATGAAATCGTATTCACCTTACGATAACGTGAAGTCTAAAATATACCCAAATCTTTTAGTAACAACAGGTTTACACGATTCCCAAGTGCAATATTTCGAACCTGCAAAATGGGTAGCAAAATTAAGAGAATTAAAAACAGATGCTAATAAATTATTATTTCATATTGATATGGAAGCGGGACATGGAGGAGCTTCTGGACGTTTTGAAAGTTTAAAAGAAGTAGCATTAGAATATGCGTTTTTACTTGATTTAGAGGAGATTAACGATTAAAAAAAAAGTCTTATTTTTGCAAGGTTTTAAGTTGCATTTCTAACTAAAAGTAACTGATCAAATATTGTTTATGACACACGACAAACAGGTTTTTGATAATGTATTGGACTTAATTGGCAATACACCAATGATAAAACTAAAAAAAATGACTTCTGAATTTAAAGGTAACTTTTTAGCTAAGGTTGAGGCTTTTAATCCAGGGCATTCTTCAAAAGATAGAATAGCATTATATATTATTGAACAAGCAGAGAAGCAGGGCATACTGAAACCTGGTGACACAATTATTGAAACTACTTCTGGTAATACAGGATTTAGTATTGCAATGGTAAGTGTTATCAAAGGTTACGATTGTATTCTTGCGGTGAGCTCAAAATCTTCGGCAGATAAAATAGATATGCTGAAGAATATGGGAGCTAAAGTTTATGTTTGTCCAGCAAATGTAAGTGCAGACGATCCAAGGTCTTATTACCAAGTAGCAAAACGTTTACATGATGAAATGAAAGGTTCGGTTTATATTAACCAATATTTCAATCAGTTAAATATAGATGCACATTACGCTTCTACTGGACCAGAAATTTGGAATCAAACGGATGGTAAAATAACCCATTTAGTAGCTTGTAGTGGTACGGGAGGAACTATTTCAGGTACTGCGAAGTATTTAAAAGAGCAAAATCCAAATATAAAAATCATTGGTGTAGATGCTTTTGGTTCTGTATTAAAAAAATACCATGAAACTAGAGAGTTCGACGATAAAGAGATTTATCCTTATCGTATTGAAGGTTTAGGGAAGAATTTAATTCCAACAGCGACAGATTTTGATGTTATTGACAAGTTTGTCAAAGTTACAGATGAAGAAAGTGCACACACAGCAAGAGAAATTGCTAAAACAGAAGGCCTTTTTGTAGGTTATACCTCTGGAGCAGCAATGCAAGCTATAAAACAATTAAGTGCTTCTGGAGAGTTTAAATCAACAGATAATATAGTTGTTATTTTTCCTGATCATGGATCTCGTTATATGAGTAAAGTGTATAGCGACAAATGGATGAGTGAACAAGGCTTTTTTGATAGCGTAAATGCTGAAGCAGCACAAAGTATTCAATATATAAAATAAAATGAATGTTATAACGCATAATCAAACTGATATCTTAAAAAAGGTATCAGTTTTTTTTATATGTTATTAATTGAATGTAAAAAAAATTATGCAAAAATAGTAGAATTGCTTAATTTTGTATATTCTAAATTAACAAAGTACAGATGAAAGATTTATTCGCAAAAATTTATAAAGATAAAGGACCATTAGGAAAATGGGCTGAGCAGGCTGAAGGTTATTTTGTTTTTCCAAAGTTGGAAGGCCAAATTTCTAACCGAATGAAGTTCCAGGGTAAAGATGTTATTACATGGAGTATTAACGATTACCTAGGTTTAGCAAACCATCCTGAAGTACGTAAGGTTGATGCTGAAGCTGCCGCCGCATATGGCTCTGCTTATCCAATGGGAGCGAGAATGATGTCTGGTCATACCGAATTACATGAGCAACTTCAAAATGAATTAGCTGCCTTTGTTGACAAAGAAGCAGCATATTTATTAAATTTTGGTTACCAAGGTATGGTGTCTACAGTAGACGCTTTAGTTGCTAAAGATGATGTTATTGTTTACGATGTAGATGCACATGCATGTATTATTGATGGTGTAAGATTACACCATGGTAAACGCTTTACTTACAGGCACAATGATATTGAAAGTTTAGAGAAAAACTTAGAGCGTGCTACAAAAATGGCAGAAACAACTGGAGGAGGAATTTTAGTGATTTCTGAAGGTGTTTTTGGTATGAGAGGAGAACAAGGACGTTTAAAAGAAATAGTAGAATTAAAAAAGAAATTTAATTTTAGATTTTTTGTAGATGATGCTCATGGTTTTGGAACACTTGGTAAAACAGGAGCAGGAGCAGGAGAAGAGCAAGGTGTGCAAGATGGAATTGACGTTTATTTTGCAACTTTTGCAAAATCGATGGCTAGTACTGGTGCATTTATTGCTGCAGATAAAGAAATTATAGATTATTTAAAGTACAACTTACGTTCTCAAATGTTTGCAAAATCACTGCAAATGCAATTGGTTGTTGGTGCTTTAAAGCGTTTAGATATGTTACGTACAATGCCTGAGTTAAAAGAAAACTTATGGAAAATTGTTGATGCATTACAATCTGGGTTAAAAGAAAGAGGATTCGATATTGGTACAACACAAAGTTGTGTTACACCTGTTTACTTAAAAGGTAGTATTCCTGAAGCAATGGCTTTAGTAAGAGATTTACGTGAGAATTATGGTATTTTCTGTTCTATAGTTGTATATCCTGTAATACCTAAAGGATTAATATTATTACGTATGATTCCTACAGCAACACATACAATTCAAGATGTGAATGAAACTTTGGATGCTTTTGATGCTATTAGAACACGTTTAGAGAACGGAACTTATAAAAGAATGTCTGCCGCTTTAATAAAAGCAATGGGAGAATAGTTTGTATTTAATATATAAACAATAAAAAAATCAAGCATTAGTAATGAGTATTTTTTTTTGTTAAAGAAACAGAATGTATCAGTTTTAAAGTCAATTTTTATAATTAAAAATAATTTACTTTACTACGCAACCTTTTGTGTTTTTTTACATCTATTAAGTAATAGCTTATCAAAATCAAATTCTAAGTAAAACTGCTCGAATTCTAATTTAAAGGTTTTTCACTAAAAGTTTCTGTCATATTTGATTAGCAATAAAATCGTAAACTTTTAAAGACTAAAACTATGACCAACTACTTCAAAATTCAGTGCTTTTTTACTTTTGCCTTTCTATTTTTATGTAGTGTATTACAGGCGCAATCTACAGTTTATATATCTGGAACAGCAAATAGTTACAGTGTAATAGAAGGAGATACCTATTCGTTTAATATTAACTTATATAGTGTTAGTTCAACTCCTATTGTCGTTGATGTATCTATTACATCTGGAACAGCAGATGCTACAGACTATACGCCAATTACTACAACGGTTACAATCCCAGCTGGGCAATTGTTTTTAAGCACACCATTAAATCTAATAACAAATAATGATGCTATAATTGAACCTAATGAGAATTTTATAATTCAGGCAGATATTACTTCTGGAAATACTACAAATACATCCACAAATCGATATATTCAAATTATAGATAACGATACACCACCAACAGTTTCTGCATCTTCTAATACAAGTATAACAGAAGGAAACTCGAGATTTATAAACTATGGCTTATCAAATCCTTACAGTTCAGATATTATACTAAATATAGCTACAAGTAATGGATCTGCTGATAATTCTGATTATAATACTGTAAACACTACAGTAACATTTGTAGCAGGTGAAACAAGTAAATCTCAATCTTTTTTGGCTATAGATGATACACTTGTTGAGACAGATGAGACCTTTATTATTACAGGCTCAATTACTTCTGGAAACACTAATAACGCGACTGTTGTAACTACTGCAACCATTAGGGATAATGACACTACACCAATGTTAAGTATAGGAACACCATACGATAGAACAGAAGGGCAAAACGTTGTGTTTTCTGGCAGGTTAGATAGAGTTTTTAATGCAGATGTAACAATACAGTTTACAACAAGTAATGGTACAGCAGGAACAAGTGATTATAATACAACAACAATAGTAGAAACAATTCCCGCAGGAAATATCTCTAAAACTATTACAGTACCTACTATAGATGATAACCTTGATGAACCGCAAGAAACATTCACATTAACAGGTATAGTTACTTCAGGTAATACAACCAATGCCTCAGCTTCTGCAACAGCTACAATTGTAGATAATGACGGTTTACCAGATTTCAGGATTTCTTATAGCTCAAATTTTCAAGGAGAAATAAATGAAGGAGAAGATGCAAGATTTAGTGTCTCGTTAACTCATGTAAGTTCAACCGATACATCAATCCAACTTTTAACAACAGCAGGAACAGCTGGATCTTTAGATTATTTAGCTTTAAATACAACTATAGTTATTCCTGCAGGTCAAACATACTATAATGCAACTAATTTAATTGTGCCGACGGTTCTAGATCAATTACAAGAAGCAGACGAAACATTTGTTGTAAATGCTGTTGCAACTTCTGGAAATACATTTAATACAAGCGAATCATTAGTTTTTACAATTTTAGATGATTATAATGTGAATGCACATAGTGATACTTTTTATCCAGTAATGGAAGTTGGTGGTAGTTTTCAAGTACTAACTAATGATACTTTACATGGTTTAGCATTAAATGCTTTAGATGTAACCATTACTTTAGAAGCCAATACTATTGGAGCAACACTTGATGCTTCGGGTATTTTAACAATACCCAATACAGTTTCAGGATATCAGAATCAATTAGAATATACAATTTGTGAAACAGCTAATCCTAGTATATGTGATACTGCAACGATTTACATTTATATAGTTTCACCATTAGAAATAAAATATACACCAACATATTCAGATTATAATGGAGATGGTTTTACAAGTGTTGGAGATATAATAACCTATCAATTTAGTGTTACAAATAATGGTAATACGCCAATTACAATTATTGATTCTGATAATCAATATTCTAATTTAAATGTAATTGGAGGACCAATAGCTTCTTTAGCTCCGGCTCAAACAGACTCTGTAACGTTCTCTGCAACTCATATTATAACTCAAAATGAAATTAATTCTGGTTATTTTACGGGAGAATTAATTGAACATTTTTTTACAGGAATGTATTATGGGTATGAAGTTTATGGTCTTGTTGAACTTGAAACACCATTAAGTTTATCTTTTTCTGATGGAATAGAGTTCAATGCCTTTGTAGATACTAATACAAACGGTATTCAGGATAATGCTGAAATAGATTTTCCTTTAGGTCATTTTGAATATGAAATTAATAATGATGGCGTTATTCATAACCTCCTTACAACTCCATTTTATTTATATGAATCTAATCCTACAACTAGCTATAATTTAAACTATGTTGTAGATAGTGAGTATGCTGGAAACAATGTGTGTACAGTTAATTATTCAGGTGTAACTGTGGCTTCAGGTTCTGGCATTACTACTTATAATTTTCCAGTTACTGTAACACCTTACGAAGATTTATCTGTAAGTTTAAATAATTACAATGCACCGCCAAGACCAGGTTTTAGTTATATAAATTATATTACTTATACAAATAACTCTAATCAAACTGTAACTTCAGGTACTGTGGATTTTGTATTAGATAGTGATTTGTCTATTCTAGAGGCCTCAGATGGTGCTGTGATTACTAGTACAGGACTTACTTATGCTTTTACAAATTTGGAGCCATATCAAACAAGATATATTTGGATAAAAATGAATGTTCCAACAATACCAACAGTTGCCTTAGGAGATTTAGTAAATAATTCGGCTTCAATAAATGTGCCTACTGGAGATATTTTACCGCTAAATAATACATCTAGTTTAATACAAACTATTATAGGAGCATACGATCCAAATATAAAAACTGAAAAGCACGATGGACAAATTGTGCATTCTACTTTTACAGATGACGATTTTTTAACCTATACCATTCAATTTGAAAATACAGGAACAGCCAATGCTATTAATGTTAAAGTTGAAGACTTTCTTGATGATAAATTAGATGAAACAACATTAAGAATGGTTGATGCTAGCGCAACTTATGCTCTTGAAAGAGTTAATAATCATTTAATTTGGAATTTTTATGGTATTAATTTACCTCCATCTGTAGAAGACACAGATATTGGTCATGGTTATTTCACATTTAAAATCAAGCCAAAAACCGGGTATTTACTTGGAGATATTATACCAAATGTTGCAGAAATATATTTTGATTTTAATCCTGCAATTATAACAGATGTTTGTAATACTGAATTTGTGGAAACATTATTAAGTGTAGACGATTTTACTTTTTCAGATTTCAATTATTATCCAAATCCTGTAAAAAACACATTGTTTATTTCAAACACTTCAAAAATTGAAACAATTGAAATTACAGATATTTTAGGAAAAGTAGTGAGCTCTAAAAAGATGAATGCAATGCAAACAACTCTAGATTTGTCTTCATTTGCTAACGGAGTTTATTTTGCTAAAATAGAATCCGGAAGGCAAACAAAAACAATTAAGATTTTAAAAGAATAATACTAATAATGGTAGTAGCAAAAAAAATCCGATTCATTTGAATCGGATTTTTTGTTTATCTTCTTTTAAAGATTATTCTATATTTTTTCTATAAGTCTTTCTACGTTTAACGACAACAGTTTCAATATGCTTCCATATTTTGTGAATAGCTTCATTGTCTTCTAATTCAGGAGTTCTATAGCAATTAATGATTCCTTTTTGTCTGAAGGTTTCGTAATATTCATTAAAAATTACAGCATGAATACCTTTGTTTTGATATTCTGGATGTACACCAATTAGGTAGAAAACAACATCTTTACTGTGTTTCTTAGCCTTTAATAATTTTGCAAAACCAAACGGGAATAGTTTACCATTCATTTCCTGTAAAGCAGATGCAAATCTTGGCATTACAATGGCAAAGGCAACCATGTCATCGTTTTCATCTACCACAAATTTTATATATTCTGGATTTACAAATGAAATAAATTTCTTTTTAAAATAAGCTTTTTGTATATCTGTTATTTCAACAAAAGAAGATAAACTTTCATAGGAAGCATTGAACAAATCGAACATTTTATCAACATAAGGCATTACCTCAGATGTTTTTGTAAGTTGTAAAGCTGTAAGTTTATAACGTCTTTTTATAAGTTCTTGTGCTTTTTTAAAGTTTTCAGGTTTTACATTTACAAAAGGAAACTTACTTTCGGAGTAGCTTTTTTCAACAGTATAGCCTAGTGCTTCATAATGTTTTACATAATATTCATGGTTATACCAAGTTATCATATTACTAATCTGGTCAAAACCTTCAGTCATTAGCCCAACTTTATCTAAATTAGAAAAACCAACCGGACCTTCTGTATATTCTAGATTATGTTGTTTTCCAATTTTATTGACTTCATCTATAAGCACTTTAGAGACTTCTAAATCGTCTATAAAATCAAACCATCCAAAACGCATTTTAAGATGTTTTTGGTTATTTATTTCTAACCAATTAATTATCGCAGCTACACGGCCAACAAGTTGGTCTCCTTTATAAGCAAGAATTAATGTGGCTTCGGCATCATTAAAAATAGGATTCTTGTCTTTATTAAAAGTTTCCATTTCTTGGCTAATAATAGGAGGGACCCAATATTTGGAATCCTTATATAGCGAAAACGGGAATTTTACAAAGGTTTTTAAGTCCTTTTTGGTCGTTACTAGTTTAGTTGTAATCATAGGCATTACTCATCATCAAAATCTATATCCTGAGTTTCTTTTTTACGTTTGTTATCTCCATCAGGAGAAGCGTCGTCACCTTTCTTCTTATTTTTTTCTTACGCTTTTTATTAGCTTTACGTTCTGCTTCTTCTTCGGCAGATGTTCCATTATCCATTCCTGGATCTTTATGGAAGTCTAAACGGTAAGAGACACCAAGATTTAGGCTAAATACAGAAGGAGTGTCTTTAGTGTTAAATGTTACAGCAGTATCTAATTGAAAGTCTTTACTCCATAAATAAGCACCTCCAAATCTAAAAAGGTTATCAGCATAAAAATCGCTATGTATTCCTTGTGTTTCTCCAAACAAAACCCATTGTTCGTTAATGGCTTTGGTTAAAGTAAGTATGTACTGGAAATCTGAAAAATCTGTTCCTATTCTATCCTTAGACAGGTTCATTACAAATACCCAACCGCTAGCAAAATTATTTTGTGTAGCAATCATTACTTTAGGGCTGAAACCTTCTACTCCAGGAGCTGTATAAGGATTATCTGAAGAATCAAAATTAGCACCAACATAAACAGCAACAGCAGGAATTAAACTACTCCATTTAAAACGTTTATTGGCGTGATAGCTAAAAATGTTGGGTTTTTCTTCTTCTGCATTTTTATAAGGATCGTAAACAAGATACTTAGCACCAAGTGTTAAATTCTTAAAATTAGAACGTTTTAGGTCTGAAGGGATTGTAGAACGGTAATCTGTTTGTGTATCATTTTGATAAATACCTTCAATATTTATTTCTAACTGTGGTAAAAGTAAACCATAGCGTGCAGCAAAATCAACTCCAAAACCGGAAACATCGTATTTTAGTGGTGTGTGCTCTTCTTTTACTGTGTAAGGACCAGCTTCAAACTGTACTACATTTGTACCAACAGAAAAAGCAGACCTGGAAACTCCAGGACGATTAGAATTAATAACTTCGGTGTATTGTGCATGCGCTGTTAAACCAGCTATACATAAGACTATTGTTAAATAGGTTTTATTTAAAAACATAAGTTTTAGGTTTAGCTTCAAATATAGAGATTTTATATATTTTTTAAGTAAATAAATCTGAAATTACTCAACAAGAGTTGTATTTTTGTATTACAACTTTTAATATTTGGATTTTTCTATGGGATTAATAAAGACCATACTTATTATATTATTATTTTATTATGGATTCAAAATCTTATCCAGACTTTTTGGGCCATTTATACTAAAATATTTCACCAAAAAAGCAGTAGAGCGTTTTGGTGGTCAATTTAATGATGCTAAAAAGCAAAGACAGCAGCAACAACCGGAAAAGGAAGGTGAAATATCTATAGATAAGATGCCTGAAAATAAAACTTCAAACAAAACGGTTGGTGAATATGTAGATTACGAGGAAATTGATTAATTTTCGGTTTTAAGAATCATTCTATTATTTATGCAATCAACTTTAAAAAAAATCTTGCCACATATACTTGTGTTTGTAGGATTTATTATACTCTCATTAGCCTATTTTAGTCCTGTCCTACAAGGAAAACAAATACTGCAAAGTGATATTTTGCAATATAATGGCATGGCTAAACAGCAACGCGATTTTAAAGCAAACACAGGCGAAGAAGCATATTGGACGAACAGTGCTTTTGGAGGTATGCCAACTTATCAATTAGGAGCAAGATATCCATATACTTACATTAAAAGTTTAGATTTAGGACTTCGTTTTTTGCCACGTCCTGCAGATTATCTTTTCTTATATTTAGTTAGTTTTTACATATTATTATTGTGTTTAAAAGTAGATTATAAACTTGCAGCACTTGGAGCATTGGCTTTTGGTTTTTCTACCTATTTAATAATTATTCTAGGAGTAGGACATAATAGTAAGGCACACGCTATTGCCTATATGCCTTTAGTTTTAAGCGGAATAGTTCTTACTTTTAGAAAGAAATATGTAATTGGTTTTGTAGTTACTGCCATTGCTATGGGATTAGAATTGGTAGCCAATCATTTTCAAATGACGTATTATTTAATGCTATTGGTTATCGTGCTTGGTATTGTGTATTTAATAGATGCTTACAAGAAAAAAATATTGCCACATTTCTTTAAATCTGTCGGCATATTGTTAACAGCAGTTGTCCTTGCTATTGGCTTAAATGCTGCTAATATTATGGCAACACAAGAATATGCCAAAGAAAGCACGCGTAGTAAGACTGAATTAACAACAAATGCTGATGGCTCCCCTAAAAAAGACATTAGTTCTGGTTTAGCAAAAGAAAAAATAACAGAATACAGTTATGGTTATCTTGAAACGTTTAACCTTTTTATCCCTAGGTTTTTAGGTGGTGGAATGGGTGAGGACTTGGGTAAAGAATCTGAATTTTACAAATTTTATAGAAGTCAAGGTGCTCCGCCTTTAGATGCAGCAGATGCCGCAAAATCTGTGCCTACGTATTGGGGAAACCAACCAATTGTAGAAGCACCAGCTTATGTTGGAGCCGTTGTATTATTCCTTTTTGTTTTCGCTCTATTTCTTGTAAAAGGCAAATTAAAATGGTGGTTGGTATCAGGATCAATTTTAGCATTATTATTATCTTACGGAAAAAATCTAGGTTTTTTAACTGACTTTTTTATCAATTTTGTGCCGTTTTACGACAAGTTTAGAGCAGTAACGTCAATACAAGTACTATTAGAACTTTGTATTCCTGTATTAGCAATTTTTGGATTGGTTAAATTATTTAACGCTTATAATAAGGAGGAAGATAAACTTAAAGCATTAAAATTTTCAACAATTATTACAGCAGGATTATGTGTAATATTCTTATTATTTAGATATGCAGGAATTGTTTTAGATTTTGAAGGAATAAGAGATGCAGGTTGGGCTCAAGGAGGAGGACAACCATTTGTAGATGCTATTGTAGCAGATAGAAAATCAATTTTTACAAAAGATACGTTACGTACTTTATTGCTTGTGTTACTTTCAGCAGGAGCAATTTATATGTTTTTAAAACAGAAGCTTTCCGAAGGTAAAGTTGTTATTGTTTTTGCCGTCTTAATTCTTTTCGATTTGGTAGGTGTTGATAGGCGTTATGTAAATACCGAAAACTTTGTATCGAGTAGAGAAGTGCAAACACCATTTAAACAAAACAATGCAGATAAGAAGATACTAAGCGAATCTGGTAATTTTAGAGTTTACGATGTAAGTTCTGGAGCAGGAAGAGCAATTTCTCAAAAAGTCGATGCTATGGCTACAGGTTCTACATCTGCACCATATTTTCACAATACTATTAACGGTTATCATGCTGCAAAGTTAAAACGCTTTGACGAGCTTTCTGATTTCTTTCCGTTTGCAAGGCATCCAGAAATGCTTAATATGTTTAATGTTAAGTATATTATAAGTGAAGACGAAAGTAAGCAGCCTTATCCATATTTAAATACAGATGCTAATGGCAATGCTTGGTTTGTAGAGAAAATAAAGCAGGTTAATTCGGCAGATGAGGAAATGTTATCTTTATTAGATTTGGATACTAAAAAAGAAGCTATAAGTACAAATTTTGCAACTTCAGACATAGAAATAAACCAATTTAAAGTAGATTCTATTGCTTCTATTAAGGTTCAAGATTACCAACCTAACTACATAAAATACGAAGCGAATAACATAAACGATGGTTACGCAGTGTTTTCAGAAATGTATTATAAAAATGGATGGAATGCTTATATTGATAATACTAAATCTAATTACAATCGTGTAAATTACCTTTTAAGAGGTATGAAAATACCTAAAGGAAAGCACATTATCGAGTTTAAGTTTGAACCACAAGTTGTAAAAACAGGAGGGTCTATTGCTTTGATAAGTTCTATTTTGTTGGCTTTAATAATTGTAGGCGGATTATTTTTTCAGTTTAAAAAGAAACAATAATTTCCATTCTTATACTTTTAAGAGATTTAATTTTTCAGCGTAAGCGATAAACCATAACAAGCAAGTTAATATTTTAAATTCTTGTTTTATAGGAAAGATAGAGATGGAAAAAAAGAAAGTTTTAATCATTACTTACTATTGGCCACCAGCTGGAGGACCAGGAGTACAACGTTGGTTGAAATTTGTAAAATACTTACCACAGTTTGGTGTTGAACCTATTGTTTATTGTCCGTCAAACCCTATTTATCCTCAAACAGACGATAGTTTATTAGACGAAGTGCCAAGCGGAGTATCAATATTAAAACAGCCTATTAACGAGCCTTATAAACTTGCAGGATTCTTTTCTAAAGACTCTAAAACGATAAGTAAAGGCATTATTCCAGAAGAAAAGAAGCAAAGTTTTGTTCAAAAAGCAATGCTCTTTGTTCGTGGTAACTTTTTTATTCCTGATGCCCGAAAAAACTGGATAAAACCTTCTGTACGATATCTATCAACCTACATTAAGGACTTTGGTATAGATACCATAATTACAACAGGTCCACCGCATAGCCTCCATATTATTGGTTTAAAACTGAAAGAACAATTAGGTGTTAATTGGATTGCCGATTTTCGAGATCCTTGGACAACCATTGGTTATCACAAACAATTAAAGCTAACGCAAGCTGCAAAAAAAAAGCATAAAGAATTAGAGCGAGAAGTGCTTAATTCAGCAGATACTATTATCGTTACAAGTGCTGTAACCAAAATAGAATTTAAAGCCTTAACTAATAAACCGATAGAAGTTATCACTAATGGATATGATGTTTCGAAAAGTAAAGTTGAAACACTAGATCTACATTTTACATTAGCACATATTGGATCATTTTTATCTAAACGAAATCCCAAAATTTTATGGCAAGCTTTAGAAGAATTAGTAACAGAGAATCAAGATTTTGCTAAACAATTTAAACTTAATTTAGTGGGATTGGTAGGCGAAGAGATTCTAAAAAGTATAAAAAAGTATAATTTAACTAATTATTTAAACAATATAGGTTATGTTTCTCATATTGAATCTGTTGGTTTTCAAAAAAAAACACAAGTTTTGCTTTTAATTGAAATAGATTCTGAAGATACAAAAGCAATTATTCCAGGAAAACTATTTGAGTACATGGTATCTAATAGACCAATAATAGCTATTGGTCCAACTGGTTCGGATGTAGAAAAAATAATAAAAGAAACAAACACCGGAGATTATTTTTATTATGATGCTTTAGTTGAATTAAAAACCAAAATTCTTAATCATTTTGAAGCCTTTAAGTCGGGAAATTTAAAAGTGAATCCAGTAGGAGTTAATCAATATAGTAGAGAAAATCTAACTAAAAAATTATCTGAAGTTATTCTTAAAGAGTAAATTTTTATAATTTTTAATTTTTTGGAATACATGGGAATTGTAATAAAGCAGTCTATTCAAAACACTATCACGACCTATTTAGGTTTTGCAATAGGTGCTGTAAATACATTATTTCTTTATACTAAATTTTTAACTCCAGAATATTTTGGGTTAATTGGTTTCTTGCTTTCTACGGCTAATGTAATGATGCCCTTTTTTATGTTTGGTGTTAGTAATACATTGGTAAAATTCTACTCTTCTTTTAAAACTAAAAAACAACAAAATAGTTTTCTTACCTTAATGTTGTTTTTGCCTTTACTGGCTATTGTTCCTATTGGTTTTGTTGGTATTTTGTGTTACCAGTCTATAAGCAATTGGTTAGCTTCAGAAAACACTATTATTAAAGATTACACCTATTTAATTTATATTATTGCTATCGCAATGGCTTATTTTGAAGTATTCTTTGCTTGGAGTAAAATTCACTACAAAAGTGTATTTGGAAATATTATGAAAGAGATATTTCATCGTATTTGTATTTTTGTATTACTCATAACATTGCATTATAATTTAATTACGGTCGAGCAGTTTATAATCGGTATAGCTATAATTTATATTGTAAGAATGGTGATTATGAAAATCTATGCTTTTAGTCTTAGATTTCCTAAGATAGATTTTAAATTTGGATTCGAAGTTTCTTCAGTATTAAAATATAGTGTCTTAATTATTATAGCTGGCTCTGTTGCAATGTTCATGTTGGATTTAGATAAGTTTATGCTAGGTAAACTTATTGATATTGAGAATATTGCATATTATAATGTTGCAATATTTGTAGCTACAGTAATTGCTGTTCCGGCTAGAGCTATGCATCAAATTACATATCCTTTAACTGCCAAGTATTTAAACGAGAATGATAAAGCTTCATTAGCAAGTTTGTATAAAAAATCGTCTTTAAATCTTCTTATTGTAAGTGGACTTATTTTTATTTTAATTATTGTTAATATCAATGAGCTATATATTATGTTGGCTCCAGAATATAGCCAAGCTCTATTTGTGGTAATAATTATCGCTCTTGTTAAATTAATAGATAATCTTTTAGGTATTAATAACTCTATAATATTTAATTCTAATTACTACAGAATTATCCTTTTTTTTGGTGTTTTAATAATTGTATTGGCGGTTATTCTAAACTACATGCTAATACCAATTTACGACATTAATGGAGCAGCAATAGCTACCTTTTTATCTATGCTATTATATGGTTGTTTAAAAGTTTGGTACGTAAATAAGAAGTTTAAAATACATCCGTTTTCAGTAAATACATTATTTTCATTATTACTAATTCTGGTATTATCAACTTCCTTTTATTTGTGGGAATTTAGTTTTCAACCACTATTAAATATTGTCTTAAAATCGGTGTTAGTCTCTGTTATTTATGGATTGGTAGTGTATTTCTTTAATCTTTCAGAAGATATAACTATCATCCTGAATAAAATTTTGAAAAGGAATAACCACTAATTTTTCAATAAAAAAAACTGCTACTTGCTTTGGGTAGACAAGTAACAGCTTTGGTAAAATAGTGTATAATTAATTTTATCTACGATTACTACTACTTCTAGTCGATGTACGTTTTGAACTTGATGCAGCTTTAGTCGATCTTGATTGTGTGTTTCTGTTTGTAGATACCACTCTTGTTTGACTTCTTTTTGTACTACTTTTTTGAGTAGTTCTATTTGCTCTAGGAGCTGAAGTCGTGCTATTACTTCTAGTTCTAGGAGTTGAAGCAGTACTATTACCTCTAGTTCTAGGAGTAGAAGTAGTTCTATTACCTCTAGTTCTAGGAGTTGAAGCAGTGCTATTACCTCTAGTTCTAGGAGTAGAAGTAGCGCGGTTACCTCTTGTTCTAGGAGTAGAAGTAGCGCGGTTACCTCTTGTTCTAGGTGTAGAAACTATACAAGTTCTTCCGTCTGTTCTAGATGCATAACTTCTATTTCTTGTTACCGTATTACCTCTTCGGCCTGCCACAGCAGTACCACGTCTGTAGTTATTTACATAAGGTCTATTATAGCTATAACGAATAGGTGTATAATGTTGTCTATAAGGTCTGTTAAAAACAACACAGTAGTTAAAACTTGGTACAGCATAGTATCTGTGCCATGGTCTGTAAACATAAGATCTATTGTAAGCGTTTATAAAACCTGTGTAATGATCGAAAACATTGTATCTATTATAATGAATATATAATCCACCAACACGAGTTACGTAACCTCGGCTATTATAGTTTACGTGCACATCACCAGCTTGGCTTATTCTACCATAATAGTCGTAGTAGATAGGTGTGTTTTCAATTTGAATGATTGCTCCATATTCATCGTATTGTACATAAGCACCATAATCGTAACCAGAATTAAAACTTATATTTACATTGGGAGAACCAATAGAAACATTGACATTAGGACCATAATTTGGCATGTAAAAGTCAAATTGACCATCAGCATAAATTGAAAATTCGATGCCTTGTTCATTAAATATAAAAGATTTGCCGTAGTCTCTGTAAGAAGTAGAATTGTTAGATTCTAAAGTATTTGATGTATTTGTTTCGTCTGCATTAACAGTAAAACTCGTAAGGAGCATAGCTGAAAATAAATAGATTAAGTGTCTCATAATATTCATTTTTAAGATTGAATATTAACTAAAAAGCAAGCATCGTGCCAAAAACTAAAAGCATGTAGTTTTGTAAACCGAAGAATAACACGTAGTTTCGCATTATACTTAATATTAGCAAGCATTTATGTCTTTTAAAAAATTAAACCCAGAAATTTTAGAAGCTTTAGAAATTAATAATTTTGAAGCTCCAACGCCATTGCAAAAAAAAGCATTACCTGTTATAAAAGGAGGTGCAAACGTATTCTGTATTGGTAGTAAAGGTTGCGGAAAAACGACTACTATTATTATTAGTGTGCTACAAAAATTAAAGTGTCAAGCAGAAGGAGATGCACCTAGAGCTTTAATTTTAGTTGAAACCAAAGCGCAAGCTCTTAAGCTTAAAGAAGAATTCGAGAAATTTATAAAACCAAGAACACTTAGAGTATACACGGCTTACGACGAGCAAACATTAGATCAACAGCGTGAGGAGATTTATTATGGACAAGATATTTTAATTGCAACTCCAAAGCGATTAAATAAACTTTATTTAATGAATAGTTTAGATTTAAGTCAATTAAAACTATACATTATAGAAGATGCGGAATTTGCAGAAAAAGGACTTTATTTTGCAGCGATTAATCGTATTCCTGAAAGTATAGATAAATGTCAATACCTTGTTTTTTCTGAAAAATTAAGCCCAAGATTAAAGCGTTTTGAAGAAACTTTTATGTTTCGTGCTCAGGTTGTTAAGGTTTAATGCTGTTATTTAACTGAAGACAGTTTGTATATTATCATTATTTTTTTTGTTTATAAAAAAACTCCCACAAAACTAAATTCGTGGGAGTTTTTACATTTATAATTATTTTACTTACTAGTTTTTAGTTTTTTCTGCTTAACAACTTTTCCATCTTTTTTATAGTAGAAATGGTCATTATCGTTATTCCAACTATTATCCCAATCGTTATTTTGTTGAGAAGAATTAGGAAAATGATTTGTAGAGCAAGACGATCCTCCACAGATACCACAACCTTGATTATGGTAATTAACTTGACCAACCAATTTAATTAATTGTCCTTGCCTGTTGTATTTTAACTGTAAGCCTCCAACTTGCGTTAAAGTACCTCCTCGAGTGTATCTCATATAAACACTACCTAATCGTTTTACTTGTCCAATGCGGTTGTAGTTTACAAACACATTACCAATACGTCTAACTTTTCCGCTAGCATCGTGAGTAATTATAGTTCCTCTACTTTTTGGAGCCGAATATTGTACACGAGTTCCTGGAGCACCATAAGTAGTGTTTATAGAGCGCCTTCGAGTATTTGATCTTCTGTAATATTCATTATCATAACCATTGTCATATGTATTATTTTCAATAGGCGTATTAAAATCGAAGGTTCCATCTGGAAATATTAAAAACTCTACACCACGTTCTGTAAATTGGATTGGTTGTGCGTAATTATTGTAGCGATTGTTTGTTAAATCTTTAGCTGCAATATCAAGACCTTGCGTCTGGAATGCAGATTCAACTTTTTCTGCTGCCGTTACAGTTGTTAATCCTATTAACAAACCTGTAAATAATAGTAGTTGTTTTTTCATAGTATTAAGGTTTTAGATTTTGTGAGAAATTCCAAACGATTTGGAATGGTTTTTAACCTTCACAATATGTTTAAGTAGTTCCAATTCGCGTGCCAAACTTGTTAGACGTTGATTTTACTGATGTCTATAGGATATTCGTAATGATCATTTTAGTCAATTTAGAAGGTGAAAATTCAATTTTAATATTATATTTACAGAGAGTAACCACCACTATTCTATGTCAATTCAATACAAAACATGTAAAAATTGTGAAAGCGATTTTAGAAGTAACTTCGATTTCTGTCCTCATTGCGGAATGAAAGAAAAAGAAGAATTAACTTTAACAGTATTGTTTTATAATACAATAGGTAATTACTTCTCTTTCGATGCTCGTTTTTTTAAGAGTTTTATTCCATTATTAGTGAAACCGGGTTATCTAGCTGCAAAATTTGTATCGGGAAAACGTTTGTTGTATTTACATCCTGGACAAATGTACCTTTTTGCAGCTGTTTTGTTTTTCTTTCTATTTTCTTTTAGTGCAAAAAAAGGAGCAAGAGCATTCGATGAAGGCTTGTCCGAATCGTTTATAAGAAACACAAAAGTAGATTCATTTTCAGCAGAAGCGTTAGAAATTAGGAGAAAGACAGATTCAACTTTAAGGGAAGAAGCGCGTTCAACACTCAAAAATAATTCGGTTTATACAGGAATGACAGCACATGAAGTAGATTCTATAGTTGATAGTGAAAGCTTTAATACTAATAAGAATAATATTAGCTTTACGAGTAAAAAAACAGATTCCTTAATAAAAATTGAAGCTCCTGATACAGAGATTTTAAAAGAAATGGGTTTAGAAGAGGAGGATAGTGCTTTTACAAAACGATTGTATAGTCAGGCATTAAAGTTTCTTAAATCTAAACAAGGAGGAGGTATTCTATTAGCATTTTTAGATGCTGCACCAATTGCAATGTTTTTTATATTACCAATTTTTGCTTTAATATTGAAATTATTTTATAGAAAACGTGGCCGTTATGCGCATCATTTGGTGTTTAGTTTTTACTATTTTGCCTTTTTATTTACTGTTTTTAGCCTTCTAGTTGGTGTTAACTATATTACAGATATTTCAGGTTCTTTAAATTTCTTAATTATTTTATCTGTTTTTATTTATCTAATAATAGCACTTAAAAAGTTTTACAAGCAAGGTTGGTTTAAAAGTTTTTTAAAAGGAAGTTTAGTTACAATGTTCTTTTTTCCTATTTTACTTATAGTGTCTCTATTCGTGTTGTTTTTTGCGATTATGTTTTATTAGATTTTGCATGCCAAATAGGAATATTTAAGAATTCGCTTAAAATTTCGGCGTCGTCTATTATTTTGTCTAAATTCCCATGATCTACAACGTTTATTCTTGAAGCATCATTTAACACTAAATTAATTTCAAAACTTTTATAATGGCCATCATCATCTTCAATAGTTTCTCCAATAATTTGAAGCGCTATAATGTTATTCAAAGGTATGTTGCTTTTGGAATGCCTATTATCTTTATTTCCAAAACCTTTATAAAACCTGTTTGTGTTTTTATTAAATACTCTTGGCTTAAAAAAATGAAATAAAAAATAAAATCCAGCAGCAGAAAACACCGAGCCTACTAGAATTTGCATTAGATATTTAAAATATTCATTGTTAATAATTAAATAATAACAACCTCCAACGAGTAATGAGATACCTACAATTATGAATATTAAAGTAAATAAGATTGCACCAATTGAAGCTTTAAATGCATAGCCTCTGCTAGTTTTAGCTAAATAATGTGTTTTAAAGTTTGCTCCACCATCAAAACATGGTTTTGTAGATACATTTTGTTTTATGGTTTTAATATCTAGCATTTTAAATCTTATCCTTCAAATACTTTCCAGTTTCTGACGCTTTAACTTTTACAATTTCTTCGGGAGTTCCAAAAGCAACCAATTGTCCGCCATATTCTCCACCTGTTGGACCTAAATCTATAATGTGATCTGCACACTTAATAAGTTCTAAATTATGCTCTACAACAATAATAGAGTGGCCTTTTTCAATTAAAGCATTAAGCGATTTTAATAGCTTTTGAATATCATGAAAGTGCAATCCTGTTGTAGGTTCATCAAAAATAAATAAAGCCGTTTCTTTAGTGTTTCCTTTTCCTAAAAACGAAGCTAATTTAATACGTTGTGCTTCTCCTCCAGAAAGTGTAGAAGAGCTTTGCCCAAGTGTTACATAACCTAAACCAACATCTTGTAAAGGCTGTAGTTTATTTTTAATTTTAGTAACATGATTATCCTCAAAAAATGCAATGGCATCGTCGATAGTCATGTTTAAAATGTCGTCTATATTTTTATCTGCAAAGGTCACTTCAAGTACTTCTTTCTTAAAACGCTTGCCTTTACAGGTTTCACATTCTAAATGCACATCGGCCATAAACTGCATTTCTATAGTTACTTGTCCTTCACCTTTACAAGTTTCGCAACGTCCACCATCTACATTAAAACTAAAATGCTTTGCAGCGTAATTTCTAATACTACTTAGTTTTTGTTTACTATAAAGGGCACGAATATCGTCATAAGCTTTTATGTAGGTTACAGGATTTGAGCGAGACGAGCGACCAATAGGATTCTGGTCTACAAACTCAATATGTTTTACATTACTATAGTTTCCTTTTAATTCTGAAAACTGTCCTGGTTTATCTCCAAAGCCAGTCAATTGTTTTTGTATTGCAGGAAATAATATTTTCTTTACTAATGTACTTTTTCCACTTCCAGAAACACCAGTAATAACAGTTAACATGCCTAAAGGAAAACTAACGTCTATATTTTTTAAATTGTTTTCTCTAGCACCTTTTATGTCAATACTGTACTTGGAAGTACGTCGTTTCTTTGGAACTTCAATTTTAAGTGTTTCATTTAAATATTGAGCAGTTAAGGATTCTGAAGCTAAAATAGCTGCAAAGTTTCCTGTGGCAACCACATGGCCGCCTAATGTTCCTGCTTCCGGTCCAATATCAATAATTTCGTCTGCTTCTTTCATGATGTCTTCATCATGCTCAACAACAATTACTGTGTTTCCTAAATCGCGTAAAGCTTTTAATACTAAAATTAACCTTTCCGTATCTTTTGGGTGTAATCCAATACTTGGTTCATCTAAAATATACATAGAGCCTACCAAACTACTACCCAATGAGGTGGCTAAATTTATTCGTTGACTTTCTCCACCAGATAGCGTATTAGATTTTCTATTTAACGTTAAATAATTCAATCCTACGTTAGTTAAAAAATCTAAGCGATTTTCAATTTCTTTTAAAAGGCGTTTTGCAATTGTTGTATCATGCTCATTTAACTCTAATTCTTTAAAGAATACAGTTAATTTATCTAAAGGCATCTCAACCAAATCGGTTAAAGTAGCACCGGCTATTTTTACATAATTTGCTTCTGGTCTTAAACGCTTACCATTACAAATCTTACATTTTGTTTTTCCTCTGTAACGTGAAAGCATTACTCGGTTTTGTATTTTATAGGCTTTGCTTTCAAGTTCTGCAAAGAAGGTCTTTAAACCTTCAAAATACTTATTACCAGTCCAAATTAAATCTTTGTCTTTTTGTTTTAATTCAAAGTATGGCTTATGAATAGGGAATTCGAAATGATGAGAATTATTAACTAATTGATCACGATACCAGCTCATACTTTCTCCTCTCCACGGAAATATAGCATTTTCGTAAACAGATAAAGCTGTATTTGGGATTACTAAATCGTCGTCAATACCAATTACATCTCCATAACCTTCACATTTAGGGCAAGCGCCATAAGGGTTATTAAAACTAAATAAATGTACGTTGGGTTCTAAAAAAGTAATACCATCTAATTCAAATTTATTAGAAAACTGTCTGGTAGTATTATCAGTCAATTGTTCTATAAAACATTCACCTTTACCTTCAAAAAAGGCAGTTTGTATAGCATCTGCTAATCTATTATAAAAATCCTCATCATCTTTGGTTACAATACGATCGACAACTAAAAAAAGGTCTTTAGTTTTTTCTGTAATACCATCAGCTTTATCCAAACGGAGTACTTCTCCATTAGCTTTTATTCTGGCATAACCTTGTGCATTTAAAGCTTTTAGTTTGTCGCTCATTTCACGGCCTTCTTCTAAATGAATAGGAGCGAGGAGTAGGAGTTTTTCACCTTGTGCTATTGCTTTTATGTAATTTAAAACATCTGTAACACTATCTTTTTTTACTTCTTGTCCAGAAACAGGAGAAATAGTTTTACCAATTCTAGCGAATAACAATTTAAAATAATCGTAAATCTCTGTAGTTGTACCAACTGTAGAACGTGGGTTTGTAGAATTTACTTTTTGTTCAATAGCAATGGCAGGTGCAATACCTTTTATATAATCTACTTTTGGTTTATTTAAACGCCCTAAAAATTGTCTAGCATAACTAGAAAGGCTTTCTACATAGCGTCTTTGACCTTCGGCATATAAAGTATCGAAGGCTAAACTCGACTTTCCAGAACCAGATAAGCCAGTAATTACTACTAATTTATTTCTAGGTATAACGACATCAATATTTTTTAAGTTGTGCAATCTAGCACCTTTTATAATGATGTTATGTTTAGGGTTTACTTCGGAAAGCTTAGTGTTCATAGGTGTTTTTGTCTATAAGAAGAGCAAAGATAACACTTAAATAGGAGCTTATAAAACACATTATTGCACAATAAAATGTTAAAAATTTAAATTTTTATTGTTTTTTCGGAATGATTGTTGTTATATTTACCTCAATATTAATAAACTAATTGTCAAGCCTATAACATAACATTACTTTTTAAATTAATTAACCCAAGCCGAAGCCCTAACTTCTGCTATTAAAAGTAATGATTATGCGTAAAGAACTTATCTCAGATGCTACACTAGTTAGTAGTTATATTGAAGGCGACGAATCTTCTCTAGAAATTTTAATTAAAAGACATAAACAACGTATTTACAGTTTTATCTATTCGAAAGTTTACGATAGGGATGTAGCAGAAGATGTTTTTCAAGACACTTTTATAAAAGTCATTCGTACATTAAAATTAGGGAAATATAATGAAGAAGGTAAGTTTTTACCGTGGGTAATGCGTATAGCTCATAATTTAGTTATAGATCATTTTAGGAAGAATAATCGCATGCCTAAATTTCAAAATAGTGGTGATTTTAGTATTTTTTCTGTTTTAAGTGATTCGAGCTTAAATGCAGAAAAGGCAATTATCAAGGAACAGGTAGAAGAGGATGTTAGGCGTTTAATTGAAGAATTACCAGAGGATCAAAAAGAGGTTTTGGTAATGCGCATGTATCAAGATATGAGTTTTAAAGAGATCTCAGAACGTACTGGTGTTAGCATCAATACGGCATTAGGGCGTATGCGATATGCGTTAATTAATATGCGTAAGGTTATTGAGAAGCATAATATTATTTTAACTAATTAGGGTTTATACAATATTAGAATAAATTTGCCGTTATCTATTTGAAAAAAACAAACAAATACATGGCGAAAATTTACTCTGAAAATTCTAAAATGAACAAAAAAATGATTCCTAAAGATGAGACCATTAATTTCGTTCTTAATTATTCCAAGGCTTTAAGTGTTATAAGTTATAAAAACCTGAAGTTTGAAGCACTTCTGAATTAGACTAGAAATCCTGATTAGTTATAATCAGGATTTTTTTTTAAGTTTTTTTAAGGATGATGTTATTTAATAATAATAATAACTGATGATTGAGTACTTTTGTATTTAATGAAATAGCTTTACATTTTATTTTAAACTCTCCGATTCTGTTTCACAAAATCACCGCTCTTTAACTAAAGAGAGGAAATGATTATTCATGTTTTTCAATTTCTACTATATAATTATTTTCTTGACTTCTCATACTCTTGCAATACAGTACTTCTACCTATTGTTTTAGTAATAATATCTTTATCTAAATCCCAACCTCGAGCAGGAGAATACTCTCTTCCATACCAAATTATCTGGAGATGTAAGTCGTTCCAAGTCTCTTCTGGAAACAAACGTTTGGCATCTTTTTCGGTTTGGGTTACGTTTTTACCATTGGTTAAATTCCATCTGTACATTAATCTATGAATATGAGTGTCTATAGGAAAAGCAGGTACACCAAATGCTTGAGACATAACGACACCTGCAGTTTTATGTCCTACAGCAGGTAACTCTTCTAAATATTCAAAACTTTGTGGCACTTCTCCATTGTGTTTGTCTATAAGAATATGAGAAAGCCCGTGAATACCTTTACTTTTCATTGGTGATAATCCACAAGGTCTAATAATTTCTTTTATCTCTTCAACACTCATTTTTATCATATCGTAAGGATTATCTGCTTTAGCAAAAAGAAGCGGTGTAATTTTATTTACACGAACATCTGTGCATTGCGCAGATAATAAAACAGCAACTAATAAGGTGTACGGATCTTTGTGATCTAGAGGTATAGGTATTTCTGGATATAATGTATTTAACGTATTTATAACGAAATCAACCTTTTCTTGTTTAGTCATTAGTTGTATTTTTGAAGAATACCAATCTTATAAAAATATTGGTAATAGAATAAAAATCAAAATTACAACTATGAATACATTAAAACAAGGAGATAAAGTACCAGATTTTACAGTAAACGATCAAGATGGAAATGCAATTTCCTTAAGTGATTATAAAGGTAAGAAATTAGTTGTTTTCTTTTATCCTAAGGCAAGTACACCAGGTTGTACTGCAGAAGCATGTAATTTAACAGATAACTATAAAGCGCTACAAGAAAAGGGTTACGAAATTTTGGGAGTAAGTGCAGATAGCGAAAAGAGACAATCGAATTTTAAAACTAAATACGAATTTCCATTTCCCTTGTTAGCAGATGAAAACAAGGAGGTTATTGAAGCTTTTGGAGTTTGGGGAGAAAAGAAATTTATGGGTAAAACTTATGATGGCATTCATAGAAAAACATTTTTGGTAGACGAGAATGGAGTGGTTGCTCATGTTATTGATAAAGTGAAAACTAAAGATCATGCTGCGCAGATATTAGAATTTTAATATTTTTGATATAAATGGTTATTAAAAGCACTCTTAGGAGTGCTTTTTTTGTTATTATTTTAATTTATAAATAGCTATTTATCTTAATTTTATGTTAAAAGTAGAAAAATTTAAAACCTAGTTTTAAATTTTTACGTAGGTATTTGGTCTTTAGGTATTTTAGTTAAAATGAATTTTTTATACTTAGGTAATATTAAGATTCGATTATCTTAATAGGTTTAAGTAAGCATATTTAAAGGCAAGTTTTATTTATTAACCAAACACCTTTTAAAATGAAAAACAAAACTACTTTATTGATTGCTTTTGTCTTAGCAATTTTCACAACAACAACTTCATTCGGTCAGCTCGTTACGAGTTCTGCAGATGATGGATCTCCAGGAACGCTTCGAGTGGAAGTAGCAAATGCTGCTGCAGGAAGCACTGTAACATTCGATCCCGCAGTGACTGCAATTACTTTAATTTCAGGAGAAATATTAATAGATAAAAATCTAACTATTTCGGGTGCATCAAGTTCTACAATATCTGTAGATGCAAATAACACAGGAAGAATATTTAATATTACAGCAGGTTCTGTAGTATTAGAAAACTTAAATTTAACAAATGGCTTAGCTGATAATGGTGGAGCCATTTTTATTTCTAATGCATCTGTAACTATTAGTGATTCAGTACTAACAGGAAATATTGCAAACGGTACACCTGGTTCAGGTGGTGCAATTTTTAATGATGTTGGTGGAGTCTTAATAGTTAATGATACGGAGATTTCGTCAAATCAAGCGAATAGAGCTGGTGGTGGTATAGAAGATAACTCAGGAACAGGATTAGCAATTACTCTAAACAATGTGAATTTAGATAATAATAATGCAGGAGTTGCACCGGCAACAGCAGCTCCAGGAAATGGAGGAGGTTTACATATTACTGGACCGGGAAGTGCTATTGTAAATGATGGAACTGTAATAGGAAATACTGCTGCTCGAGAAGGTGGTGGATTATGGAATGGAAGTGGTCTTTTAGATTTAAATGGTGTAACTATATCGGGTAATTCAGCAGTTGGAGATGTAACTGGAGGAGGAGCATTATTTAATAATGGTAGTGGAACAATAGATATTGATGCCACAACAACATTAACAGGAAACATAGCAATGGGAGCTACACCAGGAGGTCGTGGTGGAGCGATTTTTAACAATGTAGATGGTATTTTAAATTTAGCCAATGGATTATCTATTACGGGAAATTATGCTAGTAGAGCTGGAGGAGGTATTGAAGATTCTTCTGGAGGAACATTAACTTTAGATGGTGTAACACTTACTGGAAACTCAGCAGGTATGGATATTGGATTAGGAGCGATGGCGAACCCAGGAAATGGAGGAGCTGTTCATTTATCTGGAACTACAAATGCGACAGTTTCAGGGTTTTCTACGATTTCGAATAACTTAGCAGCAATCGAAGGTGGTGGACTATGGAATAATTTAGGAACTATGGATGTAAGTTTTACATTTTTAGATAATAATATCGCTTCGGGTGATGCTGCAGACGATGGTGGAGGAGCAATTTTTAATAACGGAGGAACATTAGTTGTTGGAAATGCTTCTGCATTAACAAATAATATAGCAGATGGAACAGCGGGTTCTGGAGGTGCTATTTTAAGTACTGATGGCTCAGTAAATATAATAGATGCTGTATTAGCTTTTAACAGATCTAATCGTGCAGGTGGTGCAATTGAAATTATAGACGGTTCAATAGCTATGTCTGGTAACTTTAACATAAACGGAAATAATACTGGTGTTGCACCAGCTGTAGCTAGTCCTGGAAATGGAGGAGGTCTTCATATAAGTGGAAGTGGAACAGCTGTGATAACAGGTGGTACTATTAGTAATAATATGGCTGCGAGAGAAGGTGGTGGTTTATGGAATAGCACAGCAGCAATGACTGTAAATGGAACTACTTTAAATGGAAATGATGCACAAGGCGTTACCGCGAATGATGGAGGTGGTGCCATTTTTAATAATGGAGGCACCTTAACAGTAGAAAACGGAACAACGATAACTAATAACACAGCAACAGGAACTTCAGGTTCTGGTGGTGGTATTATGTCAACCGATGGAATAGTTACTGTTGTTGGTTCTACAATTACATCTAACACGTCAAACAGAGCAGGTGGAGGAATTGAATTAATAGAGGGAACATTAAATTTAACGTCTACAACTTTAAATTCAAATGCAACAGGATCTGCACCAGGAAATGGAGGAGGACTTCATATAACAGGAGCAGCGAATTCTAATATTACAGGAGGAACTGTTAATATGAATACAGCAGCAAGAGAAGGTGGAGGATTATGGAATGGATCAGGAATCATGACTGTTGATGGAGTAATTATAGATGGAAATACAGCAAGTGGACCTGCATCAGATGATGGTGGAGCAGGAATTTTTAATAATGGAGGAACACTTGTAGTACAAAACATGACTACGATTAGTAATAATATAGTTGATGGAGCTTCAGGATCTGGAGGTGGAGTTTTTAGTACAGGAGGAGATGTTACAGTTAATGGATCTTCAATTACAATGAATCAAGCCAATAGAGCTGGAGGAGGAATTGAGTTAGCAGGAGGTATTTTAAATCTTGTTAATGTTACATTAGATAATAATAATGCAGGAGTTTTACCGGCAGTAGCCGCTCCAGGAAGTGGAGGAGGATTACACGTAACTGGATCTGCGACAACTAATATAACAGGAGGAACAACTAATGGAAATAGTGCCGCAAACGAAGGTGGAGGTCTATGGAATGGTTCAGGAATAATGACTGTATCAAACCATGCGGTAGATGGTAATACAGCATCAGGAAATGATGGAACAACACCTGGAGCAGCTGGAGGTGGAGGAATCTACAACGAAGGCGGAACATTAAATTTATCAGGATCTACTTCTATAGTAAATAATGTTGCAGATGGCGCACAATCTACAGGTGGAGGAATATTAAATGCAGCAGGAACATTAAATGCAGATGGTATTATAATAATGGATAATACTGCTAACAGAGCGGGTGGAGGAATAGAAACAAATGGAGGTGGAGCAGTAACGCTTACCAATGTTAGTTTAAATTCTAATGATGCAGGTATTGTTACAGGAGCAGGAGCACCAGGAAATGGTGGAGGTTTACACGTAAGTGGAAATAGTGCTATTACTTTAACAGGTGGAACAGTAAATATGAATACTGCAGCATCAGAAGGAGGAGGACTATGGAACGGAATGGGAACATTAACTATCGATGGTACAACTATAGATGCTAATACAGCAAGTGGAGCAACAGCTTCAGAAGGTGGTGGAGGAATCTACGCATTAACAAATGGAACAGTAAACCTTGTAAATGGAGCGATAGTTTCAAATAACATAGCAGATGGAACTTCTGGTTCAGGAGGAGGAATCTTAGTAGATGGAGCAAGTCTAAATGTTGATGGTTCTTCAATTATAGGAAACCAAGCTAACAGAGCAGGTGGAGGAATAGAAATCGTCGCTGGAGCTGGAACAATTATGTTAATCAATACGACTCTAGATAATAATAATGCAGGAGTTTCACCAGCAGTCGCTGCTCCAGGAAGTGGAGGAGGATTACATATTTCAGGAGCTCAAGATATTTCAATTTCTGGAGGAACAGCAAATGGAAATAGTGCAGCTAATGAAGGTGGTGGATTATGGAATGGTTCTGGAATAATGACTGTTTCAAATTATACAGTAGATGGTAATACAGCATCAGGAAATGATGGTACAACACCAGGAGCAGCTGGAGGTGGAGGAATCTACAACGAAGGCGGAACATTAGATTTATCAGGAACAACTGCTATAATAAATAATGTTGCAGATGGTGCACAATCTACAGGTGGAGGAATATTAAATGCAGCGGGAACATTAATCGCAGATGGTATTACAATAATGGATAATACAGCTAACAGAGCAGGCGGCGGAATTGAAACAAATGGAGGAGGAGCAGTAACGCTTACCAATGTTAGTTTAAATTCTAATGATGCAGGTATTGTTACAGGAGCAGGAGCACCAGGAAATGGTGGAGGTTTACATGTAAGTGGAAATAGTACTGTTACTTTAATAGATGGAACAGTAAATATGAATACTGCAGCGTCAGAAGGAGGAGGACTATGGAATGGAATGGGAACATTAACTATTGATGGTACAACTATAGATGCTAATACCGCGAGTGGAGCAACTGCTTCAGAAGGTGGAGGAGGAATTTACGCTTTATCAAATGGAACAGTAATCCTTGTAAATGGAGCAACAGTTTCAAATAACATAGCAGATGGTGCTTCTGGTTCAGGAGGAGGAATCTTGGTAGATGCAGATGCTAGTTTTAGCGCAATAGATTCGTTTATAACTGGAAACAGAGCGAACAGAGCAGGTGGAGGAATAGAAGTTGTAGCTGGTATAGGAACAGCTTTATTATCTAACACAGCATTAAATAACAACAATGCAGGAGTCTCTCCGGCAGTAGCAGCACCAGGAAATGGTGGTGGACTACATATTTCAGGAATGCAAGACTTTACAATTACAGGAGGAACTGTTAATGGTAACTCTGCTGGTCGTGAAGGTGCAGGACTATGGAATGGTACGGGAGTAATGTTAGTAGATGGTGTAACTATTGATGCTAATATAGCATTAGGTAGTGCAGCCAATCAAGGAGGAGCAGGAATATTTAACAATGGAGGAACATTAAACGTAGTAAACGGAACAATAGTTTCTAATAATATGTCTACAGGAACTTCAGCTTCTGGTGGAGGTTTATTAAGTACTGCAGGAGCTGTAACTATTACAGATTCTACTTTCGATTCTAACGCAGCAAATAGAGCTGGTGGTGCAATTGAGGTTATTGATGGTACATTAATTTTTATGAGTTCTTCAATGTTAAATAATGATGTTAATGGAACAGCCGGAACTGCTGCACCAGGAAACGGAGGTGGATTACATGTTACTGGAACAAGTGGAACAGTATCTATAGATACAAGCACAATTTCTGGAAATGCTGCAGCTAATGAAGGTGGTGGTATCTATAACAATACAGGTTCTATAACTACAGTAATGAGAAGTACAATTTCTGGTAATACCGCTACTGTTTCAGGTGGAGGTTTAACTAATAATGGTGCAAGTTTAGATTTAAATGCAGTAACAGTAGCATTTAACACCTCTATGGGAATTGCTGGTGGAGTTGATGCGGTTAACACCGTAACACTTAAAAATACAATTGTTGCATTAAATACAGCGACTTCTGGAATAGATGTTTCTGGAGTATTAGTATCAAACAATTATAATTTAATTGGAATGGATGATCTAAATGTATTTTCTGCTGCAGCTAATGATATTGAAGGAATGGATCCTTTATTAGGAGCTTTACAGGATAATGGAGGAACAACTTTAACACATAATCTTTTAGATTCTTCTCCTGCATTTGACGCAGGTGATTCGGCAGATACTTTTACAGATCAAATTGGTCAATCTGTATTTGGAGCTTCAAGAGATATTGGTGCTTATGAATCTCAAGTGACTTTGTCTGTTGATGATCTTAATTTAAGTTCTACTTTTAACATGTTTCCTAACCCATCAAATGGGACTATTAATATTAATTTAGATAATACTATTTCTGGAGAAATTAAAATGGAAATAGTTTCAATTACAGGACAGGTAATTAAAACAATGGCGCTAAGTTCTGGAAATAATAGATTAGATGTTAGCGAATTATCTTCTGGTATTTATGTTATTAACATAAGAACAGCAAATAATTCTATTTCTAAAAAATTAGTTTTAAACTAGAAGAAAGAAACCTTTATTTAAAGGTTTAGATTAAAATTTAATCCCGGTCAATATTTATATTGATTGGGATTTTTGTTTAATATAATTAAAGTTTTTAGTAGAATTTCTTACGTATACCTATAAAAACAAAAACCATTATAGTATAGGTTAGAAAGAAAGGCACTATAAGTTGTTTAAACCCTAACACTAACATTACGGCAATTATTAGTAATTGAAAACCTAATCCGAAGGTAGAAACGCTAGACATTAACCATTTTGGAAATATTTTACCTTTACTAGCATTATGGTCAAGCTTATAAATAATGCTATCAAATGCACCATATAATAGTTTGTATAGCCTAAAAAGAAAAGTAACATGTTTTTGTTTTTCACCAGGTAAAGCAACAGGTGTTTTGTCTTCAAACACACGACTAGTAGTGTCTCCATTAAACTTATTTCTTAAAATTACATAATAGTAATTGTATAGTGTGCCTTGCAATTGTATTCCTAAAAAAGCAAGTATGGTAAGCCAAATACTAGTATCTGTAATATACCAGATTGTAATAAAAATTAAAAAGTTTAAAATAATGTCTGAAATAGAATCTAAAAACCGACCAGTATACGATGGTGTTTGTTTAACGCGAGCTAGCTCTCCATCTGCAGCATCTAAAATCGACTTTAAAATCAGAAAAAAAGCAGCTAACCAATATTGGGCATTAAGAATGCAATAAATAGCTAATAATCCAGAAATTACAAACCAAATAGTAACATGAATAGGAGTAAAGGAGGTGTTTTTTAAATTGATTGCAATAATTCTTGCTATTGGTCTTCCATAGTCTGAAAGATCAATAAATTTATGCGCTTTGGGTAGTTTTGACATTTATTTTCATAGAAACCTGTAATGTGGAATATACCAATCTTAAAATATAAGAAAGCGCTAAGTTATAACAACTGTTGTTATTGTGTTATTTTTAGACAAAAAAAACTCAGAATTAATATAATTCTGAGCTTTTTTATTTTACTATTTTAATAGACTTTTATAGAATATTTAAAGAAAAAGTAGCTTCTACATCAGTTTCTCCACCAGCATCAGATAATCCAGTATTAGGTTTAGAAGGCTCGTGACGTAAAGTAAACGTTAATGTACCATTACTTGCTGCTCCAGCTTCTAATGTAAATTCTGTTCCTAAGTTATTACCATCGTTATCAAAATTAGTATAAGTTGTTGTTAAATCAAGTCCTCCATTTAATGTGTAAAAAAATTGGTGATCATCACTTTCTTCTTCAACTTCTTCTGTAATATCCTCAGCAGGATTTTCAGTTTCGTTTAATAATTCAATAGATCCATCATATATAACACCTGCGATTAAATCTCCAGAAACATTAAAAGTAGGAGCGTTAGGTCCGTCTCCATCTAAATCTTGTTTTTGTAAGGTTATTACTGTTCCTTCAGTTCCTTGAGGTGTTAATGTAACATTTACTGTTGTAATAATCTCTTCTTCATTCACAGGAGTAGGAAGCGTGTCGTCATCGCTAGAACATGCGTTGAAAGAAAGAATTGAAATAAGTGCTAGTGTTAAAAATTTAATATTTTTCATTGTTTTTGTGTTTTAAATTTAATAATTGATTTTTATGTTTACTGAAAAATTTCTACCTAATTCGTCTGCATAATAGCGCGTTCGATTTAAGTAATTTCTGTAGGATGTGTTAAAAACATTTGAAACATCAAGTCCTACGGTTAAAAATGTTTTGTTACTTAACTTAAAGTCTGCACTAGAATTAAAGCTTAGTAAATGGTATGCAGCAGGAGGTGTGCTAACATCTACAATCTCTGTGGTTTCTGTTTCGGCAATAAATACTTCAAAGTTATTATCTGGGTATTCATTTTGTTCAAAAACATATTCACTTTGCAACTTTAAGTATAAGTTGTTTAGTTTTTTATTATTATAAATAATAGCATTTTTTGTGCTCGCAGCGGGCATACTTATTAAAGCTTCGTTAAAGGAGAGGTCTTTTCCTTTTACTATAGAAAATTGGTTATTAAGCTTAAAGTTATTTGTTAACTTAAAAGCACTATTAACGTCTACTCCTAATAGTCTAGCATTGGTTTGTCTATATTCCCAAACTTGAAAATTACCACGAATAGTTTGTTGGATTTCTATTGGTTCGATAACAATAAAATCTTTAATAAAATTAACATAAGGATTTATTGAAAAACTAAAATTGTTATTTTCTCTTTGTAATGTTAGCGAAATTTTGCTAGCAGTTTCAGAATTGAATTGTAAATCTCCAAGCTCTATTCTTGATGCAGAATGGTGTAAACCTTCACTAAACAATTCGGATGGATTTGGTGCTCTAGAAGCTAAAGAGTAATTAAATAAAAGTTTATAATCGTCGTTAAATGTATAGTTAACTCCTGCGGTTGCTGAAGGGTTGTAAAAGTTTAACTTTGGATTTGCTAAAACTTGATTTCCAAAATCACCTTCAATAACTATATCTTGAAAAATAGTATCATAATTTCTACTTTCCCAGAATGAGGTTCTATAAAACTTATAAGCATCTAAATAAGTATAATCAAATCGAGCACCAACTTCAAAAAGTAATTGGTTGTTGATTTTTTTATCTAAAATAGCATAAGCACCAACATTATACTTGTCGTAATCTGGAATTAACCTCCTAACTCCTGTACTTGGATCAGCAAAATTAGTTTGGTATTGTCCTGTTAGACCTAATTTTAATTTAGAAGTACTAGAAATTTTAGAGTCCAAATCTAAAAGGAGTGTATGAGTGCTCAGTTTTAAATCTAAAGAAGCCTCGTCTTTATCCTCACCACGTCTAACATCAAATTCTAATCTCTTATTTTGTTGAAATCCATACTGAAAATTTAACGTTCCAAGATTATTAAACTTTTTAAAAGCCTTTATTCTTGCTATTTGATGTTCAACATCTTGATAAGGAGCATCAATATCGTATGTAAAGTCTTCAATAATTAAAGGTTCAGCACTATTAATAGCTCTAACCTGATCTTCTGCACCACCTATATGCGAAGCTCTTAAAATCCCAGTTTTTACTTTATACAACGAATAGTAGGCTTCTACACCGGAATTAAATTGATTAATACCAGCGCGAAGTGAAAAACTACGTTCAAAAACACCTGTGTTGCTTAAGTTGTAATCCGGTGCATTAAAATCTCCAAATCGCTTAGTCGAACCTTGAACTTTTCCATACCAACCGCTCTTATAGCTTTTAGTTAATTGAGAAGTAATAGATCCTCCACGACCATTTGTAGATCCTGTTGCTATTGTTTTACCATATAAACTGTCTTTAACAGGAGTTTTAGCCATTTCTGTAACAATAATACCACCTATTGCGCTTCCGCTATACTGTAAAGCACTTGCTCCTTTTATTACAGTAATATTATCTATAGCATTAATATCGATGTTTGGGGCATGTTCGCTTCCCCAATCTTGATCCTCCATTCTTAAACCATCATTCATAACCGCAACACGACTACTATGCAAACCATTAATAATTGGTTTTACAATAGTGTTTCCTGTATTTAAAGACGTTACGCCAGAGATATTATTTAAAACATCACCAAGAGATTTTGCACTATTACGCTCAAGTTCTTCTTTAGATATTTTATTTTCAAGGGTAGTCTTTGTTATTTCTTTTATGTGTTTTCCTTCTAGAATAATTTCATTTAATTCTTCTAAATGGTGTTCTAAACGAAAAACCTTTTCAAGATTACCAGAAATATCTATTTTATAAGTTTTTGAGTTACAAAATGCATGATATACTTCTAAGGTATACGTTTTGTTGCATAAATTAGAGATACTAAATTTACCTTCAAAATCGGTTAAAGCTATTTGTTGGGTTTCTGAAACCGTAACTTTAGCATCAATTAACATGCTGTTATCATGTAAATCTACTACTGTACCAGTAAGAGTATTGGTGCAATTTTGAGAAACGGCAAATTGGCTACTTATTAAAAGTAGCATTAATAAAAATAAACGCATATAAATATAGAGCGTAATGTTAATTCAATACTAAATAGTATCTCATTAATTTCTAGTTAAATAAGGAATATGTTTTTACGATGAACATCATAAAAAAGCATGTACTAATATTACTGTTTGAAAGTAATTTAAGAATAAGAAAGAGTAGTAGAAGGTGGGCCTCTTAATGCAATACCAAAGCTTTTGTAGCTGTTAATAAAGAAATATTTAGAAAATATATTCTTATGATTGTTTTTAATTTGAGGAATTATAACACCGTTAAAAACAAAAGAAAAAGTGTTATTTAATTTAAACTTATAAAATTCACAATCGACATTAACTTCATGAAAATGACTATCTGAAGGATTGCTACAAACTTCATGTTTATGGTTTTCAAAAACATGACCAAACTTAGCAACAGAAGGTAATACAACAGCAAGCAATAGCAAGATTGCTATACTTCTAAAGATAATATGTTGTATTTTTTTTTGCATTTAATCTAAAAATCGTCCTAAACCAAAACGACGTAACATTTTCTTCTCGAACTCCCAGAAAAACTTGCCTTGACCAAGTAAATAGCCAATGGTTACCAATATAATTTGATAGAAAACGAGACCAATGATAATATATAAAAACCAATAGACAAAGACATTTAAGTTTTCTTTAGTAATTCCTATAAATTTAATAAAAGGTCTACCAACCAATAAAGAGGAAGATCCAGTGATTGCGAAAACTATAAATATTCTAATTATTTCCCAACGTTGTTTTACTACCCACTTGTTTTCTAGTTTTTTAAAAAGGACTAAAACCAAACGTATTAGAAAAAAGGTGATTAATAAAGCAAATGCAATTTGAAAAGCGATATGATTTTCTTCTCTAAACAATCCAGCTATTTTAAACCCTGAATAAAAAAGACCGAGTATACCAATTATAGGAAATAGTAGCTGCCAGTTTTTTGTAATTTCCCAACGTTTTTTAAATTGTTCCATTGTATTGTTTTTAGAACGCGCAAATATAAATTAATTTTGAGGAACTCTAGTGCCTAAAAGGTTTTGGTTATATCTATTTTGAAAATAAACAAAGTAGTTATACATTTTGTAGTTTACTTCATAACCATAATCTGTACCATGAAAATAGTTAATTTCCATTTCGTATAAATTAGAGTTGTATCGCGTAGGCTGTAATACGCGTCTATTCCATTCTTGAACGTAGCGAATATTCTTATTCTCTAAATAGCTCTGTGTATAAAAACCTTCGGGCTTTGCAGTAGAAGCTAAGTATGAGCCGAAACCTGCTTCTATAATAATAACGTCGTACTCGACAGTATCGCCAGATATTTTAATGGTATCACCTTTTTTTAATTGAATATCTTCCTTTATTTGTGATGTCGGTTTTTTAGAAGAATTACAAGAAAAAACTAGAGCTATAATTGCGAGTAAAAAAAGCGTGTTTTTCATGATTATAATTTTTATAAAAATACGATTTATATAGATGGTTTAACTATTAGAAATAAAAAGAGCCAAACTTTCGTTCGACTCTTTTTATATTATTTTTAGGTTTTAAAATTTTACTTTCCAAAAAGACCTCCTAATAGTCCACCAAGACCACCTTTGCTTTTTGCTCCGCCAAGTACCATTCCAGCTACATCATCTACAATACTTCCATCTCCATCTGCATCTAAAATAGATTCTAAGAAACTTTGCTCTTTATCGGCTGAGTTTCCTCCTAATAAGCCGCCTAATAAATCTCCAATACCATTAGAAGAGCTTACATTTTGTTGTTGTGCTTGTTTTCCTAAAACACCCATTAAAATAGGAGCTGCAACTTTTAAAATGTTTGCTACTGAACTAGCATCTAATCCAGATTTTTCACCAATAATTTTTTCAACACCTTCTTTTTTAGCTCCTAAAACGTGACTTAAAATTTTATCTCCATCATTTTTTACTTCATCATCAACACCGCCACCAAACAATCCGCCAAGATTATCTAATATGCTTCCATTATGTTTTCCTTGTATTGCTCCCATAAGTCCTTCTGCTCCCTCTGGAGTAGAGGCATTACGTTGCATAGCTTTCATTAGTACTGGTAAAGCCATTGTAAGTACACTACTGGTTTTAGCTGAGTCGTTTCCTGTTGATCCAGCAACACCGCTAATTATTGATTTTCCTAAATCACTTCCTAATAAATCTAAAATTCCTGACATTCTTTAATATGGTTTAAGTTGTTATTGTTTGGAAAAGGTACATGAAAAAAGCCTTAACGTTAATATTAAGGCTTTAGGTTTTTATATATTCTATTATTTAACCGATAAACTGTTAGTTATTATCGACAAGTAACAGATTTTTGATTTGTGTCGCTAATTCAACACCAATACGATCTTGTGCTTCATTTGTTGCTGCACCAATATGTGGTGTCAACGATATTTTTGGATTCATAAGTACTTGAACAGCAGGAGTTGGTTCATCTTGAAACGTATCTAAACCAGCAAATGCAATTTTTCCACTGTCTAAAGCTTTTACTAATTCTACTTCGTTAACAACACCGCCACGCGCAGCATTTATTAAAGCAGAACCTTCTTTCATCATGTCAAATTGTGCTTGACCAATTACATAGTCTTTTTGTGCAGGTACGTGAAGAGTTACAAAGTCTGATTGTTTTAAAACATCGTCCATTGTTTGTGTCTTAATATTAAAGGTTGCAGATTGTCCATCGAAAAAATCGACAGATACATCGGCAGTTTCAATAAATTTATCGGCAGCAATAACTTTCATACCAACACCTAAACCTATTTTAGCAACTTCTTGACCTATACGTCCAAAACCAATTATACCAAGAGTTTTTCCTCTTAATTCAACTCCTTTAGCATAGTTTTTCTTAAGTTTCTTAAATTGAGTATCTCCATCTAACGGCATGTTTCTATTAGAATCGTATAAGTAACGTACACCTGTAAAAAGGTGAGCGAATACTAATTCGGCTACAGATTGAGAAGAAGCTGCAGGTGTATTAATAACATGTAGCCCTTGTTCACGTGCATAATCGACATCGATATTATCCATACCAACACCACCACGTCCAATAATTTTTAAATCTGGACAAGCATCAATAACTTCTTTTCTTACTGTTGTTGCACTACGCACCAAAACAACACTAATTTTGTTTTCGTTAATATAGTTTGCTAATTGTTCTTGTGCTACTGTTGTTGTAGATACTTCGAATCCAGCACTTTCTAAAGCGTCAATTCCACTTTGAGAAATACCATCGTTTGCTAATACTTTCATAGAAATTTATTTCGTTACTCTCATTTTTATGAGAATATTATTAATTATTGTTATGAAAAAGGCGAAAAATTAAAAGTGTTTTAAACGATTAATTTTTCAACTTAAAATTATTTTATTTTTAATATTTAGAATGTAAAACGGTTTATTGATGTTAACTAGTTTTAAGCTTTACTTTCTAATTCACTCATGATCTCTACTAATACTTTTACACTGTCTAGTGATAAAGCATTGTACATTGATGCTCTGTAACCACCAACACTTCTATGACCATTAATACCGTTAATACCACCTTCTTTACACATAGCATCGAAAGTTTCTTTAAGGTTTTCATTCTCTAAAGTAAAGGTTGCATTCATTTTAGAACGGTCCTCTTTTGCTGCAAAACCTTTAAATAGAGGATTTAAATCTATTTCAGAATACATTACAATTGCTTTCTTTTCGTTCTCTTTTTCTATTGCTTTTATACCACCTAAGTCTTTTAACCATTGCATAGTTAACATAGATGTATATACTGCAAATACTGGAGGCGTATTAAACATACTGCCTTTATCGATATGTACTTTGTAATCCATCATAGATGGCATTTTACGAGATACTTTACCTAGAATATCTTCTTTAATAACAACTAAAGTTGTTCCTGCAGGGCCCATATTTTTTTGAGCTCCAGCATAAATTAAATCAAATTGAGAAAAATCTAATGTACGAGAGAAAATGTCACTACTCATATCGCAAACCAATGGAATATCTACTTTTGGAAAACTTTTCATTTGTGTTCCAAAAATGGTATTGTTAGAAGTACAGTGAAAATAGTCGTAATCTGAAGGCACATCGTATCCTTTAGGGATATAGTTGTAATTTGCTTCTTTAGAAGATGCTACTTCGTAAACATCATCGTAAATTTTAGCTTCTTTAATAGCTTTATCACTCCATGCTCCTGTATTTAAATACCCAGCACGTTTTTCTAATAAATTAAGAGCAACCATTAAAAATTGAGTACTTGCTCCACCTTGTAAAAATAAAGCTTTATATCCTTTACCTTCTAAGCCTAAAAGCTCTAAAGCTAAAGCTCTAGCTTTTTCCATTACGTCTACAAAAGGTTTACTTCTATGCGATATTTCTATTAAAGATAATCCGTTATCGAAATCTAATAAGGCTTCCGAAGCTTTTAAAATTACTTCTTTAGGTAATACGCAAGGTCCTGCGCTAAAATTGTGTCTTTTCATGGTATGCTGAATTTATTTCAGGATGTATTAATATTTCATTTTCTTTTAAAATGATTTGAATAACAAGAATACAAAGGTGCTAAATATTGAATTGTTTTCTGTTATTAATATGATAATTTATTAGCGATAATTTTAACAAATGTTAATGTTTAATTTTTTCGCAAAAGAACAATATATATATTGTAACTTAAATTAAATGCAGTTTTTGATACAGTTTTTAACTTATTAATATGAAGTCTAATGTATTGGTATTGAGGATGTTTAGTTCTGTGTCTTTACGTTGTTCAAAAAGTTAAACTAAATATATCAATAAGCATTATAAAAACTGAATGGTATTTATATTTTTATAAGTTTAATAAAAATGTAATAGTATCTACATTATCTGCATAATCCCAAAGTTCTGGTTTTTGAGTGCTTCCAAAGTTAACCTCACTTTCAATAAAATCTTTAGCTACAATGCATTGTATTTTTTCAGAGTCATCTTTTAAAATGTTCTTTAGCGAGTTAATGTCATCATAATATTCGTAAAACACGGTTGCTATTGGTGACGCGAAGCTTTGGTCTTCTTTTATCATAAGAAAACCATTTTCCAACATAGCAAATTCACTCATTATATAAACGGCCTTATTATAATCGTAGTTATTTGCATATTTAGATTCGTTTATAATAGGATTCCACTTATACATGGCTTTAAAAAAGGCATCGAAGTTATAGTCTTTTGGTAGAAATAGTTTTGAAACATTTCTACATCCTAATCCATAATATCTAAAAATGTCTTCAGAAAGGTTCTCAAGCTCTTCATGAGATTCGTTTCCTGTTAAAACAGCAATAGAGTTTCTGTTTTTTCTAATTATTGAAGGTTTATCTTTAAAATAATATTCAAAATAACGCGCTGTATTAGAACTTCCAGTAGCAATCACTGCATCGAAGTTTTCCATTTTCCCTTCAGTAAAACTTATTTTTCCTTTAAATTCTGGCTCTACGTGCTCTAGATATTTTGCAAGAAAAGGTAGTAGGTGCTTGTCGTTAGACGATTGTTTGACTAAAACCGAATGTCCTGAAATTAACACAGAAATAAAATCATGAAAACCAACTAAAGGTATGTTACCTGCCATAATAATGGCTACATTTTGAGACGTATTCTCGGTAAAATTATAAGAAGAAGTCCATTTTGTTAATTGATTTGCTGTTAACGAATTAATCCATCCGTTTAACGCAAAAACGATATTAGTCTTTGTAAACCAGCCATTATACTCTTGTGCTAATTTTATTTGATGCTTAAATCCATCATAAAATAAATCGTTATGTGGAATATTGATATGTTTCTTGAATTCTTCCGAAGAAAATTGACTAATAAAAGCGCCTAATTTTGTGAAAGCGTTAATTCTTTGTTCTAAAGTCATTCTGTATTTGGTTATGAATGGTTTTGGCTTTATTTTTGCAATTGCAAATTTACGCAAACTAAATAAAAGAATTACTATGGCAATTATTATAACAGACGAATGTATAAATTGTGGAGCATGCGAGCCAGAATGCCCGAATACTGCAATTTATGAAGGTGCTGACGATTGGAGATATAAAGATGGAACAAGTTTAGAAGGAAATATTGTTCTTACAGATGGAAAAGCTGTAGACGCTGAGGAGGCTCAAGAGCCTATTAGCGATGAAGTTTATTACATTGTACCAGATAAGTGTACTGAGTGTGTTGGGTTTCATGAAGAGCCACAATGTGCTGCTGTATGTCCTGTAGATTGTTGTGTTCCAGATGATGAGCATGTTGAAACTGAAGACGCATTATTAGGAAAGCAGAAGTTTATGCATCCTGATGGATAATAGGTTATTAATCTATATGAAATAAAAAAAAGCCGAA
>NZ_LIQG01000017.1 GCF_001418015.1 Lacinutrix mariniflava
TTTTACATGTTCGGCTTTTTTTATATTGTATCTGCATTAATCGATGTCAGTCATTTCAAAAACTAAATACTCCATTATTCTATCTGTTGTAGTGAAATCGAATTCTTGGTTCTCTGTATGAAATGAAGAATAGAAAATAGCACCTTGGCCTAATAGAAATGTAAACGCTAAATCTTTGTTTTCTGTTATAGTTGTAGAAGTCGCATCATTATAATCTACTTCACCATTAATCCAGGAGATCGTTGTAGCAGGATCATAAGACTCTACAACCTGCCAAGCGTATAGAAATTCATCAATTTCCACAACATCATTAATAGATATTCCATAGTTTAATAATAACCAAGCACTTAAATTACCATCTAAAATAGTAGCAGTAGTCGTTAAGGATTGTCCGCTTCGTCTAGGTGTGTAGAAAGACAAATAATTAGTATCGTTATTTGTTATGGTATTTAATAGACTAGACGACCAATCTGTAACATATAAAAACCCTCCATTATTTACATAGTCCATTAAGTTTTGCTCGTAAATAGGATTTTCTGAATGGTCACTGCAATTAATAAATAAAACATCGTAAGATGCTAAAAGAGTAGGATCAGACATTAAATCTGTATAAGAGAAGCCTACATTAGGATTTAATATTGGATTTTTTATTTGGCTATTACCATTATTGGTTCCGTTTCCATGCGCTAAGTTATCTAAAGCCATGTTTTTATTTGTAGAGATACCATCTATTATATCGAATAATGGTTCTGCTGTAATAGGGTTTATTAAGCCAATACCATATAGAACACTTTCAATATTATCGTAACTTCCTGTAATTACTCCAATGTTAGGAAGTATTTCAATTTTATAACTTTCTAAAGTTATGTCTTCTTCAACCCTGATTTGTTTTTCGGTAGTAAATAGTCCTTTAGATAGCTTTAAATTATAATCACCTTTTTTAAGAGATAATTGAAAATTACCTTGAGCATCTGTTGTAGTTTCAAATGCGACTATATTATTGTGCAAAGCGATAACTTTTGCATTTACAATAGGATCTATAGTGTTAGGAGCGAGTAGCTTGCCAGAAATAGTTATGTTTTCTGGATTTGGGTTTGGTTTTTCATCTTCGGCACAAGAAAAAACAAATAGTAGTAAAAATGCTGATAAAATAATTGATCTCATAATGGTTGGTTTTTGTGATATATAAATACAACAACTTTAATGTTAAAACTCCTACCTTTTGTTTAATTGCAACTATCTATTTGTCAGGTTTATATGTGTGTTTTTTTTTGCGATTTTTAATATAAAAATATTGAATAAAAAAATGCTACTCGGGTAGGAGTAGCATTTTAAATTATAAACTTAGGTTTAATTAAAACTTGTAGTTTATAGATAAGTTAAACATAGTACCTAATTGACTAAAATGAGAACCATCGTAAGTAGTTTGAGAATAACGTTGGTTAAAAGTAATTAAGTTAGATTGGTTTCTTGTTGCTGCAGCATCTGCTAAAATAGCATCACCATCTGCATTTTCTGCCTTAAACTCCCATTCTGGTAATACATTAAGAAGGTTGTTTATATTTAAAGAAATTGTCAATTTATCTGTAGCGTTATAGTTAACCGCTAAATCTGTAACAATTTTAGGTATAAACTCTGTGCGTAAATCATTACTTAAACCTTGCTGCTTAAAAGTAGTTTTACCAAAGTAAGTATTGTTTAAAGAGAACCCGAATTTATTAATGTCGTAATTAGCTCCAAGAATCCATTTTGTTTCTGGTCTAGAAGTAAAAAATAAAGCTTCTTGAGTTGCATTTACAACAGATTGTCCTGCGTTTGCTACTAAAGGAATATCTTTAACAGCTCCGTCTCTTTCGTTTTTTATAGTATAATTTCCAGAAAGATTAAGATCTAAATCGCCTTCTCCTAAAGAAATATTTCTTTTGCTTAAAACAACATCAATTCCAGATGTTCTAGTATCTATAGCGTTAGAAAAGAAACTTACATCGTTTAAGTTGTTGTCTCTCAAAATATCATCTAATGGAGTTGTTCCAATGTTGTTTCCATCATCATCAAAATCAGTACCAGTTATTTCAGAACCTAAAACAATTCTATCTTTTACAGAAATACTATAGTAGTCTACTGTAAATGTTAGATTGTCAGCTAGTTTTCCTCCAAATCCTATTGTAAAGTTGTTTGAAGTTTCAGCATCTAATTCTGGTATGCCTAATAATTTAGCTTGTGTTGAAACATTGTTAATTAAACCTCCAACTTGAATTCCTGATCCAGGAGTAAAGCTATACTGTGCTTTTTGAGTGTAAATTTGGTGAAGCGTTGGCGCTCTAAATCCTGAAGAAATAGATGCTCTAGCTGTTAGGTTTTCGGTTAATTTGTAACGTGAACTTAATTTATAAACGAAAGTGTTACCAAAATCAGAATAATTTTCTGTTCTAATTGTTCCGCTTAATAGAAAAGCGTCATTTACATCATAATCTAAAGAGAAATAACCACCAATGTTATAACGGTTGAATTTACCAGAGTTTTGAGGAGCATTACCAGAAAAAGAATCTGCACCACCACCATCATAAGAAGCTAATTCACCTTCAATAACTTCAAAAGTTTCATTTCTAAACTCGGCACCAAAACCAACGCTTACTTTATCAGATAGTATTCTAGAAATATCAATGTTTCCTACATTATGAGTGAATTTTGTTCCACCTGGATCGAATGATTGTTGACTGTTTTCTCTGTATAATTCTGTAGGCTCAAATTCACCAGTATCAGGATTATAGCTAGGAGCGAATACGTCATTCCTGTTATGAGAATTACTAACAGTATAAGTTTGCGTGTTACCACCGGTTGTGTAACTTAAATCTACATTCCAATCGTTAACTTTTGTTTTTACACCAATAGTACCATTGTAATCGTTTAATAAACCTTCAAAAGTTGGAGTGTAACCATCGTAACCTCCTGCAGTATTAGGGTTGCTACCAGGGAAAAAATCTGCTAAATAAGGATCTTCATCAACAGATCTCCAATAAGGTGTTCTATTATTTGCAAAACTATTAACCTTTTTATAAACATAAGCTGCGTTAAAATACAATTCTGTATTATCTGCAACATCATAGCCACCATTAATTAAAAACTTAGAAGATGCATTTTCAGGTGATCCATTTATATTATCTGCATCAGGATTACGACCTAAATACTCGTTTATTTGACTAACACCTGCTGCGTTGTCTGCAGTAATAGAAGCAGGAGTAGCTCCATCTACGTGATTGCTAGTGTCATTTGGATCAAGATATACAAAATCTGCATACTCACCGCCTTCTAATGGTTCTCCATTTGGTCCAAGATTAGATGTTCCTCCATCTACAGTACCAGGTCTGTTTGATAAATTAGTTTTAGATAAATCTATAGTATAGTTAATATAACCTTTATCGTCACCAATACTAGTACCGTTGTTTACAGAAAAACCTATTGTTTCTCCATCACCTTCAGAAGATATTCCAGTTCTTAACGTTGCAGAACCTTTATTAACGTCGTCTTTTAATATAATGTTCATTACACCAGCAATGGCATCAGATCCATACTGTGCAGATGCACCATCACGTAAAATTTCAACTCTTTTAATAGCGTCTGTTGGTATTGCAGAAATATCTGCACCAGTTTCACCACGTCCTGGAGAGGTTTGTGTGTATAATAACGCACTTAAATTTTTACGTTTACCATTAATAAGAATTAATGTTCTACTTGGTCCCATGTTTCTAATTTCGTAAGGATCTAATAAAGAAGTAGCATCATTTACAGGCGTTTGTACTGTGTTAAACGATGGAATTCTGTATTGTAAAGCTTTATCGAAAGTAGCTTGACCTGTAGCTACTAATTCTTGAGAGCCTACAACATCTACTGGTAAAGCCGTGTCAACATTACTTCTTGGTGCTGTACGTGAACCTACAAGTACAATCTCTTCTAAAGCTTCTCCATCTGCCAAAGTTACATTGATAGTAGATTTCCCGTTTACTTTAATTTCTTGTTTTGCATAACCTACAGAGCTGTATACTAATGTAGCATTATCACCAACGCTAATAGTGTAGTTTCCATCAAAATCTGTAGCAGTTCCGTTTTGCGTGCCTTTTTCTACAATGTTAATACCAGGGAGTCCAGAGCCATCGACATCTGTTACTTTTCCTTCGAGGGATTGTTGAGCAAAAGTAAATGCCGTACAAAGTAGTAAGGCAAATAATAAGTTAAGTTTTTTCATGTAATATGGATTAAATTAATTTTAGCTAAAATATGTTAAAGAAATCACAAAAAGGTTATAATCTCATTGTAATTTTAGTTTTATTAAGAGTTTATCTGATATTATTATTATAAAATTGTTAAATAAATTCATTTTTAAATAATATTTAAAATCTTCACTTTAACATATAGTATGTTATATTTGCAGCTTTAAAATTAATAAAATGAAAGCAGGAATAGTAGGCTTACCAAACGTAGGCAAATCAACTTTATTTAATTGTTTATCTAATGCTAAAGCGCAAAGTGCAAACTTTCCGTTTTGTACTATAGAACCAAATATTGGTGTAGTAAATGTACCAGATCCAAGACTTCAAAAATTAGAAGAATTAGTAAATCCAGAACGTGTTTTACCAGCAACAGTAGAGATTGTTGATATTGCAGGATTGGTAAAAGGAGCTAGTAAAGGAGAAGGTTTAGGGAACCAATTCTTAGCTAATATTCGTGAAACAGATGCTATTTTACACGTATTACGTTGCTTTGATAATGATAATATTATACATGTAGATGGAAAGATAGATCCTATTAGTGATAAGGAGACTATTGATATAGAGTTACAATTAAAAGATTTGGAGACAGTAGATAAGAAGCTTGAAAAAGTGAAGCGTGCTGCAAAAACTGGAAATAAAGAAGCACAGAAAGAAGAAGCTGTTCTTTTAAAACTAAAAGCAGGTTTAGAGGCCGGAATTTCTGTTCGTGCTTTAGAGTTTACAGAAGATGAAGATAGAGAGTTTGTAAAGCCGTCGCAATTAATAACAGATAAACCAGTACTTTATGTTTGTAATGTAGATGAAGGTTCTGCTGTTAATGGAAACGAGTATGTAGATAGAGTTAAAGAAGCAGTAAAAGATGAAGGTGCTGAAGTTTTAGTACTTGCAGTAGGAACAGAGGCTGATATTACAGAATTAGACGATTACGAAGAGCGTCAAATGTTTTTAGGAGATATTGGTTTAGATGAGCCAGGTTCTGCTAAACTAATCCGTTCTGCTTACAAGTTATTAAACCTACAAACCTATTTTACAGCAGGTGTAAAAGAAGTGCGTGCTTGGACAATTAATATTGGATCAACTGCACCTCAGGCAGCAGGAGTGATACATACAGATTTCGAAAAAGGTTTTATTCGTGCAGAAGTTATTGGTTATAATGATTACGTAGAGCATGGAAGTGAAGCTAAAGTAAAAGAAGCTGGTAAAATGAAAGTAGAAGGTAAAACTTACGTAGTTAAAGACGGAGATGTTATGCATTTCTTATTTAATGTGTAAATAAGTATCAAGAGCGTAAAACTTTTAGATATAAGAATAAAGACTAAAACCGAGATGAATTTTTCATCTCGGTTTTTTTATTGAAAGTGGATGCTATGAGTAAAAGCATGTATATCTTTATAATTAATTAAGGCAGTTAGGATGATAATGTCATTCTGAGTTTGTCGAAGTATTTTACAACATGCCATTAATAGAACTTAAAACAATAATAAACGCAGATATTGAAACCTGTTTTAATTTGTCTCGTAATATTGATTTTCATAAAGCTTCAATGAAGCATTCAAAAGAAAGAGCAATTGCTGGTAAAACTTCAGGATTAATAGAATTAGGTGAATGGGTAACTTGGGAGGCGACTCATTTTGGAATTAAACAAGAGTTAACTTCTAAAATCACGGAATTTAAAACACCTTATTATTTTGTAGATGAAATGCTTTCTGGTGCTTTTAAAAGCTTTAGGCATGAGCATATTTTTTCTTCCGAAGAACACAAAACACTTATGATTGATAAATTTTATTTTCAATCTCCTTTCGGAATTGTAGGAAGGCTATTAAATACGTTATTATTAAAGCGTTACATGGTTAATTTGCTAACAACTAGAAATCAGTTTTTAAAACAGAAAGCTGAAAGTCAACAATAATTATTGCGTTGAGTATCGTAATAAGTATCCTATTTTATTTAGCACAAAAAATTAGTGTTATAATTTTACCAAATGGACTCTAAAAAAACTTTAATCAATGGTGTTTTATTAGGCATTTTAGGAATAGTATTATTCTCCTCTAAAGCTGTGATGGTAAAACTAGCATATCAATATAAAATTGATGCGCTTAGTGTGCTATTTTTAAGAATGTTATTTTCTTTTCCGTTTTATATTGTGATTGCTTACATTTATAGAAACGAGAAAAAAGGAGAAGCCGCTATTAACACTAAAGATTACCAATGGCTCGTCTTTTTTGGTGTTGTTGGTTATTATTTAGCGAGTTATTTCGATTTTGTTGGCTTAACATATATAAAAGCAAGCTTAGAGCGCATTATCCTTTTCGTTTACCCAACAATTGTGTTGCTGTTTAATAAATTATTTCTCAAAAAGAAGATTACTAAAAATCAAAAAATAGCAATATTAATAACTTACATAGGCATTATAATCACTTTTGGAAGCGAAGTTAGTATCTCTGGAAGTAATGCTTATATCGGAGGCTTTTTTGTACTGCTAAGCGCTATTACTTTTGCTTCTTATTTAGTAGGTAGTGGTTGGTTAATTCCTAAATTTGGAGTTGTTCGGTTTACAGCATATGCAATGTTAATATCATGTATTTGTGTGTTTGTTCATTTCGGAATTATATCTCAAGTAGATATATTTAATTTCCCATGGCAAGTCTATGTTTTAGGCTTGTTAATAGCTGTTTTTGCAACAGTAATTCCTTCGTTTTTAGTGTCTATTTCAATTAAATTAATAAGCTCTTCAAATTTTGCAATTATAGCAGGAATTGGACCCATTTCAACCATAATTTTAGCAGTTGTTTTTTTAAATGAAAAGCTAGCAATTTTACAAATATTTGGAACTGTAGTTGTTATTTTAGGAATACTATTAGTATCTAAAAAGAGTGTAAAAAAAGATTAAATTTTAGATGATAAATGCTTAAAAATTAATATTCTCAACAACATTATTTCTCTATTGTTAATTACTTTATCGATACAGTGTTTTATTTTTTAGTATGTTATATTATATTAGCAGTTGCATCCTAATTTCGCTCTCAATCCTATGGCTGAAGAAACAAAATATACCGAAGATAATATACGCTCGCTCGACTGGAAAGAACATATTCGTATGCGTCCAGGAATGTATATTGGTAAGTTAGGTGATGGGTCTTCGCCAGACGATGGTATATACATTCTTCTTAAAGAAGTCTTAGACAACTCTATAGATGAGTTTGTAATGGGAGCGGGTAAAAATATTGAGATCTCTGTTCAAGGTACTAAAGTAATTGTTCGCGATTATGGTCGTGGTATTCCGTTAGGTAAAGTGGTAGACGTTGTGTCTAAAATGAACACCGGTGGAAAGTACGATTCTAAAGCCTTTAAAAAATCGGTAGGATTAAACGGTGTTGGTACAAAAGCAGTAAATGCATTGTCATCTTACTTTAGAGTAGAATCTTCTAGAGATGGTAGAAGTGCTTCTGCAGATTTCGAGCAAGGAAATTTAATAACTCAAGAACTTTTAGAAGAAACGAGTAGACGAAAAGGGACTAAAGTATCTTTCGTACCAGATGAAATTATCTTCAAAAACTATAAGTACAGACCAGAGTACATAGTAAAAATGCTTAAAAACTATGTGTACCTAAATCCAGGTTTAACAATAGTTTTTAATGGCGAAAAATATTACAGTGAAAACGGTCTTAAAGATCTTTTATCTGAAAAAATTGCAGAATCAGATTTACTATATCCAATTATTCATCTTAAAGGTGAAGATATTGAAGTAGCACTTACACACAGTAAAACACAATATAGCGAAGAGTACAACAGTTTCGTAAACGGACAAAATACTACGCAAGGTGGAACACACTTAATAGCCTTTAGAGAAGCTATTGTAAAAACAATTCGTGATTTCTATGGTAAGCAATACGATGCATCAGATATTAGAAAATCTGTTGTTTCTGCCATTGCCATTAAGGTTATGGAGCCCATTTTCGAGAGTCAGACTAAAACAAAGTTAGGTTCTACAGATATGGGAGGTGAGTTACCAACTGTAAGAACGTACATAAACGATTTTTTAAAAACACAATTAGATAATTACCTACATAAAAATACAGACACTGCAGAGAAAATTCAACGTAAAATTCTACAAGCAGAACGTGAACGTAAAGAATTATCTGGTATTAGAAAATTAGCAAAAGACAGAGCTAAAAAATCTAATTTACACAATAAGAAGTTACGCGATTGTCGTGTACACTTTGGAGATGCTAAAAACCCAAGAAATTTAGAGTCGACTTTGTTTATTACAGAGGGAGACTCAGCATCAGGTAGTATTACAAAATCTCGAGATGTAAACACGCAAGCTGTTTTTAGTTTAAAAGGTAAGCCATTAAATTGTTATGGTTTAACAAAGAAAATTGTTTACGAAAACGAAGAATTTAATTTACTACAAGCAGCATTAAATATAGAGGAATCTCTTGCCGATTTGCGTTACAATAACGTAGTAATAGCAACAGATGCCGATGTCGATGGTATGCACATTCGCTTATTATTAATAACATTTTTTCTTCAGTTTTTTCCTGAAGTTATAAAAGAAGGACATTTATATATTTTACAAACACCTTTGTTTAGAGTTCGTAATAAGAAGAAAACAATTTATTGTTATTCTGATGAAGAAAAAAGAAACGCCTTAGAAGAATTAAAACCAAAACCTGAAATTACCCGATTTAAAGGTCTTGGTGAAATTTCACCAGACGAGTTTGTGCACTTCATTGGAGACGATATTCGCTTAGATCCAGTAATGTTAGACGATAATATGTCTATAGATGAATTGCTATCTTTCTATATGGGGAAAAACACACCTACAAGACAAGAGTTTATTATAAATAATTTGAAGGTTGAGGTAGATTTAATTGAAGAAGAGAAATAAAAAATAATCATTTACTAACGAATGAAAATATTTAAAATAGTAGGTTGGGTATTGCTTATAGGTTATTGGATTTCTAAGATTTTTACAAACGATTTAGAGGTTAAAGGAAATACAATGTATTATGTCGCAGTATTAATTTCGGCATTAGGTTTGGCTAAAAGTATATACGATTATAAATCAGCATTAAAAGATGAATAATTGTTTGCAGTTCTGGCATTGATGCGGAATTCAAAAAAATATAAAATTAAACGATTAGATTTTTAAGGTTGGTTTAATAGAAGAAGTAATTATGAACTTAAATTTAATACAAAAAAACTTAACTATTATTGCATTAGCCGTAGCCTTAGGATGGGTTTTAACGCTAGATTTTAGTAATTTAAGTTGGGAGGTAAATAAGATGTCTTATTATGGAATAGGAATCATGTTGTTTTTGGCATTAATTACTTTTATAAAATATAAAGGCTCTAAAAATTAAATAGTATTACATTCTTTAGGGATGATAAATTGAATATGACAGAAGAAAACGACGATTTAGAGAACATAACAAACGAAGAGAATTTAGAACCACAAGAAACCATTACCAGAATTACTGGAATGTACAAAGAGTGGTTTTTAGATTATGCTTCGTATGTAATTTTAGAACGTGCAGTGCCAGCCATAGAAGATGGTTTTAAGCCTGTGCAACGTCGTATCATGCATTCTATGAAGGATCTAGACGATGGTCGTTACAATAAAGTAGCAAACATTGTTGGTCACACCATGCAGTATCATCCACACGGTGATGCGAGTATTGCAGATGCTATGGTTCAAATTGGCCAGAAAGATTTATTAATAGACACACAAGGTAACTGGGGAAATATACTTACAGGAGATAGAGCAGCAGCTTCTCGTTATATTGAAGCGCGTATTTCTAAATTTGGATTAGACGTTGTCTTTAATCCTAAAATTACAGAGTGGCAGCAGAGTTACGATGGTAGAAGGAAAGAACCAACCAATCTTCCGGTAATGTTTCCGCTATTATTAGCGCAAGGAGGCGAAGGAATTGCCGTAGGTTTATCGACTAAAATATTACCTCACAATTTTATTGAATTAATTGATGCTTCAATAAAGCATTTACAAGGCAAGCGTTTTACTATTCTTCCAGATTTTCCAACTGCAGGTGTTGCAGATTTTTCAAATTATAATGATGGTTTAAGAGGTGGAAAAGTACGTGTGCGTGCTAAGATTTCGCAAACCGATAAAAATACGTTGGTTATTACCGAAATTCCTTTTGGTACAACAACATCATCACTTATCGATTCGATATTAAAAGCGAACGATAAAGGGAAAATTAAGATTAAAAAAATTGAAGATAATACAGCTGCTAACGTAGAGATATTAATTCAATTACCTTCAGGTTTATCACCAGATAAAACTATTGATGCGTTATTTGCTTTTACAAGTTGTGAAAGTTCAATTTCGCCTTTAGGTTGTGTTATTGAAGATAATAAACCATTATTTGTTGGTGTTACCGAAATGCTACGTCGTAGTACAGATAACACAGTGCAACTTTTAAAGCAAGAGCTTGAAATTAAACTTGGTGAGTTTGAAGAGCAATGGCACTTTGCGAGTTTAGAACGTATTTTTATAGAAAATAGAATCTATCGCGATATTGAAGAAGAAGAAACTTGGGATGGTGTTATTACTGCTATCGATAAAGGACTTCAACCACATATAAAACATTTAAAACGTAGTGTAACTGTTGAGGATATTACACGTTTAACTGAAATTCGAATCAAGCGTATTTCGAAATTTGATATTGATAAAGCACAACAAAAAATTGATGCTTTAGAAGAGCAAATTGCTGAGGTGAAGCATCATCTTGCAAACCTTATAGATTATGCAATTGCATACTTTACAAGATTGAAAAAGGAATATGGAGAAGGTCGAGAGCGTAAAACGGAAATACGTACGTTTGGAGATGTAGATGCTACCAAGGTAATTATTAGAAACACAAAACTCTATGTTAATAGAGAGGAAGGTTTTATTGGTACCTCTTTACGAAAAGACGAGTATGTTGGCGATTGTAGTGATATCGACGATATTATTGCGTTTACAGGTGATGGGAAAATGATGGTAACTAAGGTGGATACTAAAACCTTTATTGGTAAAGATATTATACACGTCGCCATTTTTAAAAAGAAAGACAAGCGTACTATTTATAACATGATTTATCGCGATGGAAGTAAAGGTGCATCATATATAAAACGTTTTGCGGTAACATCTGTTACTAGAGATAAAGAGTACGATTTAACTAATGGAACTAAAAGTTCTAAATTATGGTATTTTTCAGCGAATCCTAATGGTGAAGCTGAGGTTATTTCGATAGCATTACGTCAAGTTGGTAGTGTGAAGAAATTAAAATGGGATGTCGATTTTACCGATATTCTAATTAAAGGCCGCGCTTCAAAAGGAAACGTGGTTACTAAATACCCAATAAAATCTATAGATTTAAAAGAAAAAGGTATTTCGACATTAAAACCGCGTAAAATATGGTTCGACGATACTGTGCAGCGTATAAATGTTGATGCTCGTGGAGAATTAATAGGTGAGTTTAAAGGCGAAGATATGCTGTTAATTATCAATCAGAAAGGAATGGTGAAAACGGTAACTCCAGAAGTGACGCTTCATTTTGATGATGATATGATTGTTCTAGAAAAATGGATTCCTGAAAAACCAATTTCAGCTATTTATTTCGATGGTAAAAACGAGAAATATTATGTTAAACGTTTTTTAATTGAACATGAAGGTCGGGAGGAGAGCTTTATTACAGAGCATGAAAAGTCGCAATTAGAAATTGTTTCTACAGATTGGAAACCTATGGCAGAAATTGTATTTGTTAAAGAAAGAGGTAAAGATAGGCGAGAAGATGAATCGATTAATATCGAAGATTTTATTGCAGTTAAAGGACTTTCAGCTTTAGGAAATCAATTAACAAAGTACAAAGTAAATCAGGTTAATCTATTAGAGCCTTTAGAGTACGAAGTTCCAGAGGAGCTCGTTGTTGAAGACATAGAGGTTGTTGATGAAGTTGTTGTGGAAAACGTTTTACCTATAGATGTTCCTGTTGTTGAAATTGAAAAGCCAATCAAAGAATTTAAAAGTAAAGAAGATAAAGCTAAAAAAGCTTTAGAAAGAGCGATCCAAAAGAAAAAAGAAAACCTTGAAGGTGAAGATCAGACGTCGTTGTTTTAATTAGAATTAACTTAATTTTCTGATAGTTTAGTTTTTTGATATTTATTTTTAAATAATTATAAAAAAAAACTAAACCTGAGACTTCTAAAAAACATACTCTTATTTCAGAAGAAAATATTTTTTACTTCTTATGTAATTTCTGTTCCAACTGCTCTTTTAGGAAATGTAGCAGTTATTGGTATTTCTGTTATGCTGGTTATGTTATTGCTGCATTATTTTATATACGAAGTTAAGAACCAACACGAATATTTCTACTATTATAATTTGGGGTTTACAAGGTTGCAACTATGGTTGTCAACTTTATTTTTGGGTTTAATTAATGTTTTAATATTTACATTAATATGAGTCGTCTTTTTGTTGATAGCATTACTAAGTCTTATAACAACAGAGTCATCTTGTCTGATGTATTTTTGTCTTGTGAAATAGGAGAGGTTAAAGCATTAATAGGCAGAAATGGCTGTGGTAAATCGACAGTGCTTAAAATTATATTTGGAGTAGAAAAAGCTGAAAGCAAATTTGTCAAAATTGATGGAAAGTTGATTAAAAGTACATCCGATTGTAAAGGCTTAATTAGTTACTTGCCTCAAAAACATTTTTTACCCAACGGAGTTAGAGTTATAAAAATTATTAATCTATTTCTCGAAGAAAGATATAGAGAAAAACTACTTTCAAACAAATTTATAATCCCTTTACTTAATAGAGCTAGTCAAGAACTTTCTGGAGGGCAAAGAAGAATTATTGAAATTTTATTATTAATTCATTCTAATTCAAAATTTATATTATTGGACGAGCCTTTTAATGGTGTTAGTCCAATATTAAAGGAGTATATAATAGAATGCATAATGGAAGTGAAAAATGAAAAAGGAATAATTATTACAGATCATGATTATGAAAATGTATTAAATATAGCCGATAACATAATTTTTTTAAAAGATGGTTATTTAAGAGTTATTAAAGAAAAATCTCAATTAACAGAATTGGGCTATTTTGTGAGAATGGATTAGAATATAACTACTCTTAAGGTTTAGGTTAAATAAATAGTACAGTGCATTCTTAACAAGGTAATTAGTCTCTCTCGAAGCTTAATTTTATAATAAATTAATTTTTAAAAATCTTATTTGTTAGACTTGCTAGTCTTCTTGTTTAAAAACTCTACAAATAAAGAAAACGTTATTGCAAAATATAGATAACCTTTAGGTATTGCGCCAACAGTGTTTCCAAAAAACTTAGTGTGAGAGAGGTGAGCCGCTTCAGTAAGCAGCATAAAACCAATCAATATTAAAAATGATAATCCTAGTATTTGAATACTTGGGTTTTCATCTATAAAACGTCTTATTTTGTTTGCAAAACCAATCATTATTGCAATGGAGATAACAACTGCAATTATCATTAAAATAAGGTTGTGATCTTGGTTGTCTGATAGACCGTTAGTCATTCCAACTGCAGTTAAAATAGAATCAATAGAGAAAATAAAATCAATAATTAGTATTTGCACAATAGCGTGTTTGAAAGATTTTATCACTTTTCCTTTTGCCTGGTCTTCATCGTGATGTGGAGTTTCAACTTTCTCTCTAATTTCCGAAGTAGATTTATAAATTAAAAATAAACCACCACAAAATAGTATTAACGCTTGCCAGCTTATTTCAAGATGAAGCCAGCTCGTATCTATAACTTTAAAGGGTTCTGAAAGCCCTACTAAAAATGACACAAAGAACAATAGAATAATGCGTTGTACCATTGCTAACAACAATCCTATGTTAGTTATTTTTTCACGTTGTTCTTCCGGAAGCTTATTAGCAGCGATAGAAATAAATACAATATTATCTATCCCTAGAATAATCTCGAGAAAGGTTAAAGTTAATAAAGCAAAAATTGCATCAGAAGTTAATAGGAAGTCCAACATCGCTATTTTAGTTTTTAATTAATTTAGCTCTTAGCGCAGTGCCTTTTTGTTTTTCAGATTTTCCAACATAAGAATACTCAAAAGTATAGCTAGAATCTGTTGTGCTTAGAATTTTTAAATGAATATCATTTTTATCAGCCATACGTTTGGGATTAATAGTTTTAAAAATAACTTCACAATCGTTAATCCATCTTACTTCAGATGAATCTGTTTTATTATCGTATGTTTCTATTTGAAGGTTTTCAGTCCTTAATATGTGTCCAGTTTTTTCAACGCCATTGTCAGTGTAATTGAATTCAAAATAACCTGTTTTGTAATCTGTACATTTTCGTTGTGGTTGCTGGCAACTTACAATAAGAATAAATAGGAAGAGTATCTGTTTCATTTTTAAAATTTGCTTAATAACAAAATTACAAAATGAATAGGTTAAAAATGTGCTTTTTTACTAATCTCTTAGAATCGCGTATTTAAGTTTTCTCGAAGCTTTGTGCGTAATTCGTAAAATTTCAAAAAAGACATGTCGACTATATTAAATCGAAAAACGATAGATTTTAGTTATGAATTGAATTTGATATTTTAATCTGAGTAATTTTGAAAAAATAAAATAGAAGCAAAGAGAAAAACATGTTTTTATCAAAGTGGTAAGAAAATCGATTTTTTCGAAAATGATAAATTAATAAATTATAATTAAAATTTAATTCTCAAAATTTGAAAAACTGCCGTCTTTATAAAAAATGATTATGCGATCAATTTCTTTTTTAGAATTTGAGGTTATTTGTTTTACTTCAGAAATCTCAGTTGTGATTTTTTCAGTTTGAGGAGTTGAAAATAAATCTTCATTTTGAGGTTTAGGTTTTTGCTCTACTTTTTGTTCTGCATTTTTTTCAGCTGGAAAATTTCCTTTTCCATTCATCAACCAATACAATTGTACTTCCGGAAAAGAGGAGAGTACTTTCAATACAAATTCCAAACTTGGTTTATTTCTACCAGATAGTATATGAGAAATACTCGAGCGTTGTACACCTATTTTTTCGGCAAAAGAAGACGCGCTTTCACCGTAGTAATCGATCACCTTTTTTAATCTTTTAGTAAATTCTTCGTTGTTTATCATTGTTACACAAATGTAAACAATCTAACAATAAGAAGGTGTTTACAATTGTGTATTTAACAGTTTTATTATTCATTGATACGGACTAATAAGTTATATTTTATTAAACTTAAACTTTAAACAAGTGAATGTAAATGACTGAAAACATAATAGTTGTAAATATAAAAGTGTTTCGTATTCTAATTCTGTTAAAATTGATTGAACGAACCTATTGTTTTTATAAGTTTTGGTTACACTTGTAAATTACATTTGTAACAATCTATGTTTACAAATGTAAAATAGATATTGTTTACATTTGTAACATAAACAAAACCTACATGGAAGACATAACGTTAAAGGCTATATTTAATACACATAAGGAAATAGATCTTTTTGGGCGATATATTCATACTAAGCATATTACTCCGCTTTTAAATAAGCATGCGAATAATTTTAAAATAGAGGTTGTTGGGCAGTCTGTTTTAAAGGAAGATATTTATTCTATAAGCATTGGATCTGGTAAAAAAAAGATTTTAATGTGGTCTCAGATGCATGGAAACGAATCGACAACTACTAAGGCTATTTTCGATTTACTCAACTTTTTTACAGATAATTCTCAGGCAAAGTCAATTTTAAGCAGCTGTACAATACTTATAATTCCTATTTTGAATCCAGACGGAGCTAAAGCGTATACGCGATTAAATGCTAATTCTGTCGACTTAAATAGAGATGCTCAAAATCTTACACAGCCAGAAAGCAAGGTGTTAAAAAGTGTCTTTAATAGCTTTAAGCCAGATTATTGTTTCAATTTACATGGGCAGCGTACTATATTTAGTGCAGGAAAAACGAATAATTCGGCCAGTTTATCCTTTTTATCTCCAGCTCAAGATAAAGAGTGTACGATTACGGGTAATAGAAAAATTGCGATGTCTATTATTGTTAAGATAAATAATATGCTGCAAAAAGAGTTGTTGGGCCAGGTTGGAACATATGATGATGCTTTTAATATTAACTGCGTTGGTGATGCTTTTCAAAGTTTAAACGTGCCGACAGTGTTGTTTGAAGCTGGTCATTGTGCTAACGATTACGAGAGAGAAGAGGTGAGACGTTATGTTTTTCAATCCTATTTAGTTTCTTTATTCGCGATTGCAGAGGATGCTATTGATTTAGAGGACTATTGTGAATATGCGGGCATTCCGCAGAATGATAAGTTATTTTATGATGTGATAATAAGGAATGCGCTCCATAATAATGAATATTTAGACATTGCTATACAGTATCAGGAAAAATTGATTGATAAAAAACTCCATTTTATTCCTAAAATTGAAAAAATAGCTAATCTTGATGATTTTTTCTCGCATAATCAATTGAATGCTAATGGTCACACGGTTTTAGATGCACAAAGAGTTCCTGTTGTTGTAGGTGTCGAAAACGATTTCGTAATAATAAATAACGCAAAATTTTCAATTAAATTTGATTAATCTGTATTTTTAGTAAGGATAATTCAGTAAAAATGTATTATTTTTGTTTTTTATTTAAGAAAATATATAAAATGGCTAAATTTAAACTAGACGAAATAGATCATCAAATTCTTGATATGCTGATCGATAATACAAGAGTTCCTTTTACAGATATTGCAAAAAAGTTATTAATATCTGCTGGAACTGTTCACGTAAGGGTGAAGAAAATGGAAGATGCTGGAATTATTAAAGGTTCTTCTCTTACTTTAGATTATAAGAAATTAGGGTATTCATTCATAGCTTATGTGGGTGTTTTTCTTAAGAATACATCGGAAACAACGTTTGTTTTAGAGCGTATAAACGAGATTCCTTTTGTTACTGTAGCTCATGTTACTACTGGTAAGTTTAATGTCTTTTGTAAAATAAGAGCGAAGAATACTGAGCATGCAAAAGATATTATTTTTAGACTTGACGATATTGAAGGTGTGTACAGAACAGAAACAATGATATCTTTAGAAGAAAGCTTAAACGACAAAAAACGTTTAATGCATGATATTTTTAATTCTATTTAGAAAACTAAAACTATTATAAATTAAAGTCCTTTAGCTATCTTGCTGAAGGACTTTTTTATGAATAAAATTTAAAGACAAATGAAAGTATCAGATTTAAATAAAGGTGAGTATCTGCCTTATTTTCAGCCGTATATTAATAAAATTAGCGATTTAGTGCTGTTTGATGGTTTGGAGGACGGATTAGAGAAAACAATTAGTTTCTTAAGGTCAATTCCTGCCGATAAGCTGGAGTATCGTTACGAAGAAGGTAAGTGGACTATTAAGGAGGTAATAAGTCATTTAATAGATTCGGAACGTATTTTTGCTTACAGAGCTTTGCGTTTTGCAAGAAAAGACAGGACTCCGGTAGCTGGCTTTGAGCAGGATGATTATATTTTAGAATGTTATGCTAATGAAAGGTCTATAGATAGTCTATTGGATGAGTTTGTGTTAGTGAAGCAAGCGACTATAGCGCTTTATAAAACATTTGTTAGTAATAGTGAGGTTTTAAAAAGAACTGGTATTGCTGGAGGAGGAGAGGTTTCTGTTCGTGCCTTAGGTTTTTTAATTTCTGGACATGAAAAACACCATTGTGACATCATAAGAGAGCGCTATTTGTAATTTTAGGCACTATTCTTCTTTGTTGTTCAAGAATCCTTCTTTTAAAACATACTTATCTTTGCTAAGTGTTTAGTCTCTCTAAAATTTGTCGTAATATAATATGTTTATTGCTTATTTTTAGTGTGGTAAATTGCGGAGTTAATTTTTGTTTTTACAACCTGAATGGTTTCATTTCTATGGTTGTAAAAAAAACAAATAGCACTATCTCTGTAGTCGCTTGAGGGCTTTAAAGTTAATGGTTATAGTGCTTCTGTTGTTGGTTTTTCTTGATCTACTATAGTTACTCGTGTAGCAGTAAAGGTTTAGATTAGGTTGTTTATATAGTTTAAAACCAGCGCATTGAGTTTGTTTTTTTTATTTTTTATAAATCACATTAAGCTTTGTAGAAATTAAAAGCCTCTAATATGTCTTCGTTTTTAACTGTGCAATCTGTTTTTGGTTTACCTATAGTTTCTAATAACACAAAGTTAATATTACCATGCTCGTTTTTCTTGTCGTACTTTAACAGCTCGATAATAGGAGAGAGGTCTGCTTCGTTAATTTCTACATGACCATAAACGGCTTTTATTACAGTTTTAATAGCGTTACTTTTTTCTTCCGAAAAACCACAGTATTTAACAGATAGATAATTGGCTAAAACAATTCCAATAGCAATAGCTTCTCCATGTAGTAAGCGCTCTTTATCATCGCTTTCCATGTAGTAAGATTCTATAGCGTGTCCTAAGGTGTGTCCGTAATTTAAAGTCTTGCGTAGGCCCTGTTCTGTAGGATCCTGCTCAACAATTGTTTTCTTTATTATTATTGATTCGTAAATTAAATGATCTAAATCATCTAATGTTGATTGAGATAGGTCTTTAAGTTTGTTCCAGTATTTTTCATCATAAATAAGGCCGTGTTTTAGCATTTCAGCTAAACCAGAGCGCATTTCTAATTGTGGTAAAGTTTCAAGAAAAGAAGTGTCAACAACAATGAGTTTTGGAGTGTTAATAACGCCAATTTGGTTTTTTAATGCACCTAAGTCAATTCCTGTCTTACCTCCAACGGAGGCGTCAACCATTGCTAATAGTGATGTCGGTACGTTTATAAAGTCTATACCTCGTTTAAAAGTAGAAGCGACAAAGCCTCCCAAGTCCGTAACAACGCCACCGCCAATATTAATAATAAGACTCTTTCTATCTGCGCCATACTCAGACAAGGCTTCCCATAAGCCTAAGCAGATGTCAAGGTTTTTAGATTCTTCTCCTGCGTCAATTTCTAGAATATCATAAGCAATTTCTGTATCAATATTCGATAAAAAACGAGGCACACAATCTATGTTTGTATTGGTGTCGCACAGAATAAAAACTTTCGAATAATTTGAGGCTTTTAAATGCTGGTTTAGTGCTTTGTAGCCTTCGTTATTGAAATGGATAGTATAATCTTGAGTTGTGATAGCTTTCATTAAAAGTGTTTTAATATGATGTAAAAGTAAGAAGTTTTTAAAGAAGTATAACTTAGTTAATTTATATTTGTGCAAATAATTTTCTCATAAAAATGATATCTAAAAACATCTTCGATAATACGGAAGTCGCTTTTGCTTTAAAAAGTGATTCAGAATTAGAGCGTGCTTATTTTTTATTTAAAATGATAGCGAACGAGCCTTTAGTTCGTATTGGTACAGCGGCAACTAGATTTGCTTTAAATGCTAGATTACCAGTAGAAGGGCTAATTAGGGCAACCGTTTTCGATCATTTTTGTGGAGGTGTAAATGAAGAAGATTGTTTACCTGCTATAGATAAGATGTTTACGGCTGGAGTTTGTTCTGTTTTAGATTATTCAGTTGAAGGTAAAGCATTGGAGAATCAGTTTGATAGTGCTCAAGCGCGTTTATCAAAAATTATAGAGTTCTCAGATGAAAAAGAAGCGATGCCAATTGTTGTTTTTAAACCTACTGGATTAGGACGTTTTGCATTATTTCAAAAAAAGGGAGAGGGAATAGCGTTTACAACTGAAGAAAATGAAGAATGGAGTAGGATTGTAGGTCGTTTTAAAACATTATGCAGCTTAGCAAAGTCTAAAGACGTTGAAGTGTTAATTGATGGAGAGGAGAGTTGGATGCAAAATGCAGCAGATGACTTAATAGAAGAGATGATGGAGCTCTATAATAAGGATGTGCCTATTGTTTATAATACTTTACAGACCTATCGTTGGGATAGATTAGCTTATTTAAAAGCTTCCCATGAACGTGCTAAAGAAAAAGGATATAAGCTAGGTTTTAAAATTGTTAGAGGTGCGTACATGGAAAAAGAGCGCGAAAGAGCGCAAGATAAAGGATACGATTCTCCAATTTGTGCAGACAAGAAGGCTACAGATGACAACTTTAATGATTGCCAGCGTTATATTTTAGAGAACTTAAATGATATATCTATATTTATAGGGACTCATAATGAAGAGAGTACTTACATGGCTTTAGAGTTAATGGAAGCCTTAGGTATTGAGAAAGAAGATAATCGTGTATGGTTTGGTCAATTGTATGGTATGAGTGACCATATAAGTTTCAACCTCGCTAAAAGCGGCTACAATGTGGCAAAGTACTTGCCTTTTGGACCTGTTAAAGATGTGATGCCTTACTTAATTCGTCGTGCGGAAGAAAACACTTCTGTTGCAGGACAAACAAGTAGAGAATTAGGTTTACTAAAGAAAGAGCGTAAACGTCGAAAAAATTAGTCTAAAAATTCAACAGAATTTATAGTTGCAGTCTTTTCGCAGTTTTCTACTATTACTCCTATGTCTTTGTTATCCACGGTGCCTTCAACAAAATAAAGTCCGCAAGGTTTTCTTTTGGCTTCGCTTTTAGAAAAATCTACATCACCTTTAAATAGAATGTAGTTTATATTTGTGGTGTCAATACTTTTAGAAGTCATAAAATCTTTAGCTTCATTAGAGTATACCAAGGTTTTGGTTCTAATGTTTTTTAATGTTCTAGCGTCTGGTCCGTAATCGCAAGAGGCTTTTTTTCCGTTTAAAAAAAAGGCTAAAATGACTAAACCAATAGAAAACCCACCAAAATAATAACCAAATCTTTTAAGTAAACTCATTTCAAATTTATTTTTCATCATTCTGAATTAATTTCAGAACTAAATTAATTTCAACAAAATTCGTGAATAAAACTGGTTTATAATAGAGAAAAAGCTATTAAAATAGGATTTAAAAAATAAGAAGATTTACATCGTTATAAGACATGTCAAACCATTCACCAACAGCACGATTAGTTAAAATACCATGGTAGAAGTAGAGGCCGTTTTTAAGTCCATGATCCATTCTTAGAGAGTGTTCTAAACCACCATCTTCACCAATTTGAAGGAGATAAGGTGTGAAAATGTTGCTAATTGACGCCGATGCTGTTCGCGAATAGCGAGCAGGAATATTAGGAACGCAATAATGTATTACACCATGTTTCTCGAAAACAGGATGTTTATGCGTTGTTACATCGCTAGTTTCAAAACAGCCACCCGTATCTATGCTTACGTCAATAATAACAGCACCTTTTTTCATTTGCTCTACCATGTCTTCTGTTACAATTACAGGAGATCTGTCTTTGCCTCGAACTGCACCAATTACTACGTCACAACGTTTTAGAGCCTTTTTTAAGTATTTTGGTTGAATAGTAGAAGTGTAAAGCGTTCTGCCTAAATTAGTTTGTACGCAACGGAGCTTAGTTATAGAGTTGTCAAAAATTTTCACATTTGCACCTAAGCCAATTGCGCTTCTGGCAGCAAATTCTCCTACGGTTCCTGCGCCAAGAATAACGACTTCTATTGGTGGTACACCGCTAATGTTTCCAAACATTAATCCGTTTCCGTTGGTTGTGTTGCTTAATAATTCTGAAGCAATTAAAACTGAAGCTGTTCCAGCAATTTCGCTTAATGCACGAACTGCGGGATAAGCACCGTCTTGATCGCGAATAAATTCGAATGCTAAAGCAGTAATACGTTTTTTAGCAAGTGTTTCGAAATATTCTTTAGACTGTGTTTTTATTTGTAAAGCCGAAATAAGTATGGTTTTCGGGTTTATTAATTTCAATTCTTCTAGAGTAGGAGGTTCTACTTTTAAAATCATTGGGCAACCATATACTTTGGCAACATCGTTAGTTATTTCTGCACCATTTTCGCTATAATCTTTATCGCTAAATTTGGAGCCTTTTCCTGCTCCAGATTCTACCAATACGCGATGACCATTATTTACTATAGCTGAAACGGCATCTGGAGTTAAACAAACACGCTTTTCTTGAAATGCTGTTTCTTTTGGAATACCAATAAATAGTGAGCTTTTTTGCTTTAAAATCTCTAAAGTCTCCTCTTGTGGTAGGAGTTGAGCCTTAGAAAATGGAGTAATGGGTTTTGCCATGTTTTGCTATTCGTTATTTACAAAGATTTAAATTACGAATAAATAGTAAATTAACAAGTAAATTATTTTTTATTATCTAATTCTATTAAAAAAACTGTTTTATTTTCCCCCAAAGAGTATTTGGTCGAAAAGTTAATTCGTCTTCAAGTTCTTGAGTGGATTTGTTTACGGTGTTAATTCTATTAAAAATTCTTGCCCTTACTAAGTAAATTGAAGGAATTATTATTGCCATAACTGGAATAAGATGAATTAGTTGAAATTCATCGATGTATGTAATATTATCATTAAAGAAAACAATTACTTGATAGGTGTACATTGTGATAGGTACTATTAACGCATGATACCACCAGTGACGGCAGGTTAAAAACCATATAAATACGAAAGTAAGAGGAAGTACTTTTCCTACTAAAACCCACATTGCAAAATTAGCTTCTTGCCAACTTTTTGCATCGTAAGCAAATAAATATGTTTCCCAAATTCTAGTATTTGGAATATTTTCATATAAATAAAAAAAATAGGGACTAAGAGCTATGTAAATAGCTATAATAGTCCCTAAAATGTATCCGTTTTTTGGCTTTTTATTAACCCATAGGGACTTTTCTGTATTTTTTTTCAATTCCGGTTTCTGTTTGATCATTTAAGTCAATAATGTTTGTAGCGTTTGCGGTGAAAAATACACCTCCGAAAATAGCTAATGCTATTAAATACTTTTTACTTTGCATAATTTATAGGGATTTAGATTAATTAATTACTCAAATCTAAATAAATTACTAGTTGGTATTTACGGGAAATGTTAATGTTATGTTAAAAACAGCTTTTTAAGCTTTTTTTGTTACGGTAAAAACCGTAATCGAGCCAAAAATACACTTTTTGATGAGATAAAAAAGTGTTATTATTTTAATTTCAAGTCATTTTTAGTGTTCTGGAAGTTTCATTTTTTAAAACAATCGTGATGCAATTATAATCATCAACTAAATTTTTAGTCAATTCTGGCCATTCTATAAATAGGTAAGCATTGGAGTTTAAATAGTCTTCAATTCCAAAATCGTAAAGTTCGCTTTCGTCTTCAACGCGATATAAATCGAAATGATATATAGTTTTAGTTTCAGTTTTGTATTCGTTAACTAGAGAGAAAGTAGGGCTACTAACGGTATCATTACAGCCTAAGGCTTTAACTAGCGCTTTTATTAAAGTTGTTTTACCGGCTCCCATTTCGGCTTCAAAGAGGAAAGATTTTGCAGTAGCGTGTTTTAAAACCGCTTTAGCAACGCTATCAATATCTTTTAATGTGTATTCTATTTCTAACATTTTGCAAAAATAAATCTTAAACTACAAATAACAATAAACAAATAATTAATAATTAAAAAACAAGAAGCAGCCTTAATTTAATAAGACTACTTCTTGTTACTCCATAATAAGACTATTTCTTATTTTGGATTTAGTACCACAAAAGGAATAATCATTTCTTCTAGTGAAACGCCTCCGTGTTGGTAGGTGTTCCTATAATAACTTACATAGTGATTATAGTTATTTGGATACGCAAAAAACAAATCGCTTTTAGCAAAAATAAAAGAGCTATTCATCGACATAGAAGGGAGGTGAATAGATTTTGGATCTTTGGCAGCCAATACGTCTTTATTCTCATAACTTAAACTACGTCCTGTTTTATAACGTAAGTTTAAACTTGTATCACGGTCTCCAACTACTTTGGAAGGGTTTTTTACGTTAATAGTACCATGGTCTGTAGTAATAATTAATTTAAAGCCCATTTGTTGTGCTTGCTGAATCATTTCTAATAATGGAGAGTTTTTAAACCAACTCTGTGTTAACGAACGATACGCTTTATCGTTAGAAGCTAATTCTTTTACAACATCCATTTCTGTTTTAGAATGCGATAACATATCTACAAAGTTGTAAACTACAACTGTTAAGTCGTTGTCTTTGGTGCCTTTAAAATTGTCTGCTAATTTTTTACCATTTTTTAAGTTGGTTATCTTGTAATATTCATGCTTGTAATTAGTTAAGCCTAAACGCTTCATTTGTGCTTCTAAAAAATCGTTTTCATGTAAATTTTTACCACCTTCATCTATATCATTTTTCCAGTATTCAGGATGAAGTTTTTCCATGTCACTAGGCATAAGTCCTGAAAATATAGCATTTCTAGCATATTGTGTAGCAGTAGGTAAAATACTAAAAAAAGCACTTTCTTTTTCCTTTTTATAATGATTGCTAACAAAAGGCTCGAAAGCTTTCCATTGGTCGTAGCGTAAATTATCTACAACAACTAAGAGTGTTGGTTGCTCTTTGCTTAGTTCTGGAACTATTTTGTCCTTAAATAAATTATAAGACAGAGTAGGCGCATCTACATTAGGCTCAAACCAGGTAGGGTAATTTTTGTCAATAAATTTTCCAAATAACACGTTCGCTTCATTTTTTTGCGACTCTAAAATCTCGAACATACCAGTATCTTCAATATCTTCAAGTTGCATTTCCCAATAAATAAGCTTTTGGTAAAGTGCAACCCATTCTTCGTAAGTATTTACCATTGCCATGTCCATAGCAATTTTTCTAAATTCTTGTTGGTAATTAGAGGTTGTTTTCTCCGATATTAATCGCGAATGGTCCAAATTCTTCTTTAAACTAAGTAAAATTTGATTTGGGTTTACTGGTTTTATAAGGTAATCGGCAATTTTATTGCCAATGGCGTCCTCCATTATATATTCCTCTTCACTTTTGGTAATCATAACCACAGGAAGCGTGTCTTGTTTCTCTTTTATTTCGTGTAACGTCTCCAAACCCGTTAAACCAGGCATGTTTTCGTCTAGAAACACGATATCAAACTTTTCTTCATCTAAAATCTCAAGCGCCTCTGTTCCGCTATTACACTTGGTAACGGCGTAGTTTTTTTTCTCTAAAAAGATAATATGTGGTTTTAGTAAATCGATTTCATCGTCAACCCAAAGTATTTTTATTTTATCCATGTATATTTGTTTATCTAATTTAGAACCCGTTTAAACTTTTTTCATTTGCTAAAAAAAATGCCCTTTTAAACTTATATTTTGTCTTTTTATCACTTCGTAACGATACTATGAAGTTTGAAAAAGTCTTCACCTAAGTTCAAAAAGCCTAATTTTCGCTTAAATGTAATAAGTATAAACGAGTTCTCAGTAAAAATTATCAGTTTGCAGAAAAGTAACAAACTTAAAATATTAAACGACCCAATTTACGGATTTATTACAATCCCTAATTCGTTAATTTTCGATTTAATCGAACATCGTTATTTCCAAAGGCTACGCCGCATCACACAAATGGGAATGAGTTATCTTGTATATCCAGGAGCTCACCACACGCGTTTTCATCACGCCATTGGCTGTATGCATTTAATGCAGAAATCGGTGCAAGTACTACGTTTTAAGGGTGTTGAGATTTCTGAAGAAGAAAAAAACGCACTCTATATCGCTATTTTATTGCATGATATTGGTCATGGACCATTCTCTCATGCAATGGAACATAGTATTGTAAATGGTGTCTCGCACGAGCATATTTCTATGCTTTTTATGGAGAAACTCAATGCTGAATTTAACAACGATTTAACGTTGGCGATTCAAATTTTTAAAGGCGAATATCCTCGACAGTTTATGTGTGAGCTTATTTCTAGCCAAATAGATATGGATAGAGCAGATTATTTAAAGCGCGATAGTTTTTATACTGGAGTTGCCGAAGGTAATATTAATAGCGAACGCTTAATTACCATGCTTAATGTTAAGGATGATAAATTAGTAGTCGAAGACAAAGGTATTTATAGTATAGAAAAGTTCTTGGTTGCCAGGCGCTTAATGTACTGGCAAGTGTATTTGCATAAAACAAGTTTATCTGCAGAGCAATTATTAATTAGGGTGCTTAAACGTGCTAAAGAATTAACAAAACGAGGCGAGGAGTTGCCAGCTAGTAAGCCACTTAAATATTTTCTAAAAAAAGAAATTACACTTGATAATTTCAATACCGAAAGTCTTGAGACGTTTTCGAAATTAGATGATTATGATATTGTTTCAGCAATGAAAGAATGGCAATATCACGACGATTTTGTCTTAAAAAATCTTTGTCAAATGATTATTAACAGAGATTTACTGAAGGTTAAAATTAAGAAGAAAGAGATTAAGTCTGCCTTATTAATTCAACATAAAAAGGAATTAATGGAAAAACATTCTATTTCTCAAGCTGAAGCTGAATATTTCGTATTCACAGGTGAAATATCGAATCAAGCGTATACTCGTAAAAAACAAGGGATAAATATTTTACATAAAAACGGAAAAATTGAAGATATAGTAAAAGCTAGTGATCAATTAAATCTTAAAGCCCTTGCTAAGCAAGTAACTAAGTTTTATATATGTTATCCAAAAGACAGTTTGAAAATGTAGTGGTTTTAACTTAATTTAAAGAATTATTGTCTAGAGATTAAAAGTATAACCTTTGGTTAATAGGCTTTTAGCTCTGTTAGATACAAACAACTCTTAAACAACCTACATTATATGATACATTTTTTCTATTTTTGCGAGAGATGAAATTTACAGCAGAACAAATAGCTGGTATTTTAGAAGGAGATGTTGTGGGTAATCCACAAGCGGAAGTTTCTAAATTATCAAAAATAGAGGAAGGTGTAGAAGGTGCTTTAACCTTTTTGGCCAATCCTAAATACACTCCTTATATATATAGTACAAAAGCATCTATTGCTATTGTAAATAAAGATTTCGAGCCAGAGCAAGAAATTACAACAACTTTAATAAAAGTTGATGATGCTTATAAGTCGTTTTCAAAACTATTAGAATACTACAACCAGGTCAAGCTTAATAAGTTTGGAATTGAACAACCTTCTTTTATGTCAGAGTCTGCCGCAGTAGGTAGTGATATTTATGTGGGAGCATTTTCATACATAGGAGAGCAAGTTGTTATTGGAAATAATGTAAAAATTTTTCCAGGATGTTACATTGGAGATAATGTAACTATTGGTGATGATACAGTGTTATTTGCAGGAGCGAAAATTTATTCAGAATGTATAATAGGTAAAAACTGTGTTATAAACTCTGGAGCAATAATTGGTGCAGATGGATTTGGTTTCGCACCAAACGAAGCGGGTGAGTATGATAAGGTACCACAGATTGGAAATGTTATTATAGAAGATTTTGTAGATGTAGGAGCGGCAACTACAATAGATAGAGCTACTTTAGGATCTACTATAATTAGAAGAGGTGTTAAGTTAGATAATCAGATTCAAATTGCGCATAATGTTGAAATTGGGAAAAATACAGTAATTGCAGCGCAAGCAGGCGTTGCAGGTTCTACTAAAATTGGTGAAAATTGCCAAATAGGAGGTCAAGTAGGTTTTGCAGGACATTTAGTAATTGGAAATAATGTTAAAATACAAGCACAGTCTGGTGTGGGTAAAAATATAAAGGACAACGATGTTTTACAAGGTTCACCAGCCTTTGGTTATGGTGACTGGAATAAATCTTATGTTTACTTTAAAAATTTACCTAAATTAGTTAAAACTATAAACGAGTTAGAAAAAAAAGGAAATGGCAATAGTTAATTCGGAAATTAAACAGAAAACCATAGGTGGTGAAGTCTCTTTAACTGGTGTAGGACTACATACAGGAAAAAGTGTATCTCTAACTTTTAAACCTGCTCCAGTAAATTCTGGATTCGCTTTTAAACGAATAGATCTTGAAGGTAGTCCGGTTATAGAAGCAGATGCTAACTATGTTACAAACACACAGCGTGGCACTTGTTTAGAGAAAAATGGTGTAACTATACAAACATGTGAGCATGTTTTAGCTGCATTTGTAGGTTTAGACATCGATAATGCAATTATAGAATTAGATAACGCTGAGCCTCCAATTATGGATGGATCTTCAAAATTCTTTGTAGAAGCTATTGAGAAAGCCGGAATTATAGAGTTAGAAGCGTTTCGCGAAGAATATGTTGTAAAAGATGTTATTTCGTATTTAGACGAAGAATCTGGTAGTGAAATTCTGGTTATGCCGGCAAAAGAATACCAAGTTACGACTATGGTAGATTTTGGTACTAAAGTTTTGGGTACTCAAAATGCGACACTTAATCGTTTATCAGATTTTAAAAAGGATATCTCAGAGGCACGTACATTTAGTTTTTTACATGAATTAGAATCTCTTTTAGAACACGGTTTAATTAAAGGTGGAGATTTAAACAATGCTATCGTTTATGTGGACAAAGAATTGTCGCCAGAAACAATGGAAAAATTACAAGTCGCTTTTAACAAGGATAAAATAACGGTAAAACCCAATGGTATTCTTGATAATCTAACTTTGCACCACCCTAATGAAGCGGCAAGGCATAAGTTATTAGATGTTATCGGAGATTTGGCATTAATAGGTACCAGAATTCGTGGAAAAGTTATTGCGAATAAGCCTGGACACTTTGTAAATACACAGTTTGCAAAGAAAATGTCTAAATTGATTAAAAATGAAAGACGTAACAATGTTCCTTCTATAGATTTAAATCAGCCACCATTAATGGATGTTAATCAAATAATGGATATGTTACCGCATAGGCAACCCTTTTTATTACTTGATAAGGTTTTTGAGTTAACGAACTCCAAAGTTATTGGAATGAAAAATGTGACTATGAACGAAGAGTTCTTTAAAGGTCATTTTCCGGGCTCTCCAGTAATGCCAGGTGTGCTAATTGTAGAAGCCATGGCGCAAACAGGAGGTATTCTAGTATTAAGTACTGTTCCTGATCCAGAAAATTACCTAACATTTTTTATGAAAATGGATAAAGTGAAATTTAAGCAAAAAGTAGTACCTGGTGATACCTTAATTTTTAAATGTGAATTAATTACACCAATAAGAAGAGGTATTTGTCATATGCAAGGTTATGCTTATGCGAATGGGAAATTATGTGCAGAAGCCGAATTAATGGCACAAATATCTAAAATAAAATAATTTATTAGTGCATTAGAGTAGTGAAAGGACTAACACTTTATTACTCTAAATAAAAAACGTTAAACAGCGAATAAATTTTACCTTTTACAATAAATAATATAAAAATGAACCAACCCTTAGCATACGTACATCCAGGAGCAAAAATCGCGAAAAATGTAGTTATTGAGCCTTTTACGACTATATATAATAATGTTACCATTGGAGAAGGGACTTGGATTGGAAGTAATGTAACTATTATGGAAGGTGCTCGAATAGGTAAAAATTGCAGTATTTTTCCAGGCTCTGTAATCTCAGCTGTACCGCAGGATTTAAAGTATGATGATGAAGATACGTTAACTATTATAGGTGACAACGTAACTATTAGAGAATGCGTTACTATTAATAGAGGTACCACAGATAGAATGAAAACAATTATTGGAGATAATTGTTTAATAATGGCATATTGCCATATTGCACACGATTGTATTGTTGGAAATAATTGTATTTTTTCTAATAATAGTACACTTGCAGGACATATTACCATTGGTGATTATGTAATATTGGCGGGAATGACAGCAATCCACCAGTTTTGTTCAGTAGGAAATCATGCATTTGTAACTGGAGGTTCTTTAGTAAGAAAAGATGTGCCACCTTTTGTAAAAGCTGGTAGAGAACCTTTGTCTTATGTTGGAATTAATTCTGTAGGATTAAGAAGAAGAGGTTATACAACAGAGAAAATAAGAGAAATTCAGGATATATTTAGAATATTATATCAAAAAAATTATAACAATACACAAGCTGCTGGTATTATAGAAGCAGAAATGGAAGCAACAACAGAACGCGACGAGATTCTTCAGTTTATTAAGAATTCTCATCGTGGTATTATGAAAGGTTACTTCAAATCAAATTAAAAAATAAATTTAAAGAATATGGCTACTACTTCAGATATAAGAAACGGATTATGTATTAAATACAATAATGATATTTATAAAATTATTGAATTTCTTCATGTAAAACCAGGAAAAGGTCCTGCTTTTGTTCGTACTAAAATGAAAAGTGTTACCAATGGAAAAGTATTAGACAATACATTTTCTGCTGGACATAAATTGGAAGATGTTCGTGTAGAAACTCATAAATTTCAATATCTATATAATGATGGTGAATTTTATCATTTTATGAATGAATCAGATTACACACAAATAAGACTTTTGGAAGCTGCTTTGGATAATCCTGGATTAATGAAAGAAGGAGAAGTGGTGACTATTCAAATTAACACTGAGGACAATATGCCATTGTCGGTAGAATTGCCTGCAACAGTTATTTTAGAAATTACAGCTACAGAGCCAGGAGTAAAAGGAAACACGGCAACTAATGCAACTAAGCCAGCAACTGTTGAAACAGGTGCGGAAGTAAATGTCCCTTTGTTTATAAATGAAGGTGATAAGATTAAGGTTGAAACAACAAAAGGAACGTACAAAGAGCGCGTAAAAGAATAAATAAAGTTAGAAGTTTTTAGTTTAGGGTAAGGTTTCTTGCTGTAAATTAGACTTTATACATTGAAATAAAAAAAAATGAAATTCCCAAATCCACATAACTTAAAAGAAGTTGCCCAAATAATCAACTGTGATTATGTTGGAGCAGATGATTTTCAGGTTTTAGGAATGAATGAAATTCACGTAGTAGAACCAGGAGATATTGTTTTTGTAGATCATCCTAAATACTATGATAAAGCTTTGCAATCTGCAGCTACTATTGTTTTAATTAACAAAGATGTAGATTGCCCAGAAGGAAAAGCACTTCTAATAAGTGACGATCCTTTTCGTGATTTTAACAAACTAACTAATTATTTTAAGCCTTTTCAACCTGCGATTAGTAGTATTTCACCTTCTGCTAAAATAGGAGAGAACACGGTAGTGCAACCAAATTGTTTTATTGGTAATAATGTAACAATTGGTAATAATTGTGTTATTCATGCAAATGTTACAATTTACGACGATGCGGTTATTGGTAATAATGTCACTATACATTCAGGAACTATTTTAGGAGCAAGTGCTTTTTATTACAAAAATAGACCAGAAGGTTTCGATCAATTAATTTCTGGAGGTCGCGTTGTTATTGAAGATAATGTAGATATTGGTGCTCTATGTACAATTGATAAAGGAGTAACAGGAGATACAACTATTGGCGCTGGATCAAAATTAGATAACCAGATACAGGTTGGGCATGATACTGTAATTGGTAAAAAATGCCTTATTGCATCACAAGTTGGTATTGCAGGTTGTTGTATAATTGAAGACGAAGTAACAATTTGGGGACAAGTAGGTACAAATAGCGGCATTACTATTGGAAAAAAAGCAATTATCCTTGGTCAAACAGGTGTTACAAAATCTGTTGCCGGTGGAAAAAGCTATTTTGGAACACCAATTGAAGAAGCAAGAGTTAAATTAAAAGAGCTTGCTTATGTAAAGCAAATTCCTAATATTATGGATCAATTAAAAAATAAATAGATGTCTGCTAAAAAAATAGTTAAAGCTTTTTACGATTCAAATTTAGCACTAGATGAAAATATAATCGACATGTTTCATGAAGACTGTGTTTTGCATTGGAATAGTAGTCAAGGATTTTCAACTATTAATAAAGCGGGTATTGCAGAAATGCTTAAGGGTGTAAAGGAATCCTATTTATCATTTAATTATAGATTGAGTCATCTTTTAGGAGATGGTGATACAATTACCGCGAGATATACTATTTACTGTACTACTATTGAAAGGCCAACTAAGGAAGAGCCGTTAGCTCATTTTATTTCAATTTGGGAGGTTAAAGACAATAAATTATACAAAGGACACGAGATAAGTCAGAAATTAGATGATAGTGTTGAAAACTTAACATCTTTTTCTGAAATAAAGTTATAAATACATTTAAAAATTTGCTTTCAAAAACTTACTTTTGTTACAAATAAATAAAAACAACTCCATTTTTGTTTCCTTTTAGGGAAATGTCTGAAAAGACAATGGGACAAAATACATACAAATGAGCGTTTTAGTAAACAAAGATTCAAAAATTATTGTTCAAGGATTTACTGGTAGTGAAGGAACATTTCACGCTGGACAAATGATTGAGTACGGAACAAATGTTGTTGGTGGTGTAACTCCAGGAAAAGGAGGTCAAACACACTTAGACAGACCAGTTTTTAATACAGTTGAAGAAGCTGTTACAAAAGTAGGTGCAGATACAACTATTATTTTTGTACCACCAGCTTTCGCTGCAGATGCTATTATGGAAGCTGCAGAAGCAGGTATTAAAGTAATTATTTGTATTACTGAAGGTATTCCTGTTGCAGACATGATCAAAGCATCAGACTACATCAAAGGAAAAGAGTGTAGATTAATAGGCCCTAACTGTCCAGGAGTTATTACTCCAGGTGAAGCTAAAGTTGGTATTATGCCAGGTTTTGTTTTCAAAAAAGGTACTGTTGGTATTGTTTCTAAATCTGGAACATTAACTTATGAGGCTGCTGATCAAGTTGTAAAACAAGGTTTAGGAATTACTACTGCAATTGGTATTGGTGGAGATCCAATTATTGGAACAACGACCAAGGAAGCTGTTGAGTTATTAATTAACGATCCAGAAACTGAAGCAGTTGTTATGATTGGTGAAATTGGAGGTCAATTAGAAGCAGATGCTGCTAATTGGTATAAAGCTAGTGGATCTAAAAAACCAGTTATTGGTTTTATTGCTGGTGAAACTGCTCCTGCAGGTCGTACTATGGGACATGCTGGTGCAATTGTTGGAGGAAGTGATGATACCGCTCAAGCTAAAAAAGAAATTATGAGAGCATGTGGAATTCACGTTGTAGATTCTCCTGCTGAAATAGGTAAAAAAGTTAAAGAAGTTTTAGGATAGGCTTTTAAAATTTCAATGTTTTAATAGTTAAATTCTGTTAAAATATATGTAATATATTAACGTATTAAGTTCGTTGGCTGTAAATTAGCTAACGAACTTTTTCGTTTTACAAAACACTCATTTTCTTTAAAAACAGATAGTGAGTTTAGTTGTGATACTAAAAAAGGAAATATTAATAACACCAACCAAAAATCAATTACCAATGAAAAAATCAAAATTTGTGGTTATTCTTTTGTTTGTAGCTTTAGTTTATAGCTGTAAGAAAGAAGAAACCAAACCAATGGCTTACGCTGTAGAAAGTCAAAAAGACGCAAATGGTTTTACTTATGAAACTGTTGAAAACGATCCAACAGGATTACGTTTGTACACCTTAGACAATGGTCTAAAAGTGTATATGAGTAAAAACACAGACGAACCTAAAATACAAACTTACATTGCGGTAAGAGCTGGTTCTAATTACGATCCTAAAGAATCTACAGGTTTAGCACATTACCTAGAACACATGGTTTTTAAAGGAACTGACGAAATAGGTACTGTAGATTACGAAAAAGAGAAAGTGTATTTAGATAAAATTTCAGATTTATACGAGCAGCACAGAGCAGAGCAAGATCCTGATAAAAAACTAGAACTTTATCGTGAAATCGATAAAGTATCTTTAGAAGCTTCAAACTATTCTGTAGCAAATGAGTATGATAAAATGACAAGCTCACTTGGAGCAACAGGAACTAACGCACATACTTGGTATGAGGAAACAGTTTACAAAAACAAAATACCTGCAAACGAACTTAGTAAGTGGTTAGCGCTGGAAGAAGAACGTTTTAGTAAATTAGTATTACGTTTATTTCATACGGAATTAGAAGCGGTATTCGAAGAGTTTAATAGAGGACAAGATAATGATGGTAGAAAACGTTATGCAGCAATGTTAGATGGTTTATTTCCAAATCATCCTTATGGGCAACAAAAAACTATAGGTACAGCAGAACATTTAAAGAATCCTTCTTTAGTTGATATTAATAATTATTTCGACAAATATTACGTACCAAATAATATGGCAATGGTATTGGTAGGAGATTTAGATTTTGATGCAACAATAAAAGAAGTAGAAGCTACTTTTGGAAAACTAGAACGTAAAGAGGTTATACATCCAGTATTACCAAAAGAAGAAGCAATAACAAGTGTATTAACTACAGAGGTTTTTGGGCCAACTTCAGAAAGTGTGTCTATTGCATATCGTGCAGGAGCAGTAAATACTAAGGAAGAAAAGTTAGTAACCCTTTGTGATATGATTTTAGCAAACGGAAATGCAGGATTAATTGATTTAAACTTAAATCAGAAGCAATTAGTGCAAAGAGCAGGTTGTAGTCCAACATTCTTAAATGATTATGGATACCATAGTTTTTCGGGTTCTCCAAAGGAAGGGCAATCTCTTGATGAAGTTAAAGAATTAATTTTAGGACAAATTGAAAAACTTAAAAAAGGTGAGTTTGAAGATTGGATGATGGATGCAGTAATTAACGATCTTAAAAAATCGCAACTTCAGGAATATGAAAATAGTACAGCATTGGCTTCGGCATATTTTGATGCTTTTATTCATAGAGTAAATTGGAATGATAAAGTAAGATTCTTAAACGATTTAAAGAAAATCACGAAACAAGAATTAGTAGATTTCGCTAATACCTTTTATAAAGATAACTACGTAGTTACATATAAGCGTAAAGGAGAAGACAGCAATATTGTAAAAGTATCTAACCCAGGTATAACGCCAGTTAAGCTAAATAGAGATCTATCTTCAGATTACATAAAAGCATTTAACGCAAAGACATCTAAACCATTAGCGCCGTTATATGTTGATTACACTTCAGCTATAAAAGAAAAGAAAACTAATAGTGGTTTAAATGTTTCATATATTGAAAATGAAACTAACGATTTGTTTACTATGAATATTATTTTCGACATGGGAAGTGATAGTGATAAGAAATTAGGTTTAGCAGTTGGTTACCTTGAGTACTTAGGGACAGAGAAGTATTCGGCTGAAGCTTTAAAGAAAGAATTCTACAAGTTAGGAATTGATTATTCTGTAAATACAGGAGGAGAACAAACATTTGTTGGTTTAAGTGGGTTAAAAGAAAACTTACCAAAAGGATTAGAGTTATTAGAACACCTTTGGGAAAATGCAGTACCAAATAAAGAGGCTTATGGTAAATATGTAGAGTCAATTGGTAAAGGAAGACAAAATAACAAAACGAATAAAGGTAGTATTTTGCGTTCTGGCTTAATGAATTATGCTAAATATGGAGAAAATTCAAGACTAAGAAACATCATTTCTGTTAGCGAATTAGAAAAAATAGAACCACAAGAACTTGTAGATATAACTAAGAATTTAAAAAATTATAATCAACGTATTTTTTATTACGGTAAAGATGTAGATGAAGCAGTTTCTGCTTTAAATACTTTTCATAAAGTGCCAGAAAAACTAGAGGAGTATCCAGAAGCTATAGTTTATGAGGAAAAAGAAACTGGTGGTAACGTGTATTTTGTAGATTACGATATGGTACAAAGTGAAATGATGTTTTTAGCAAAAGGAGAGCCTTTTAAAGCAGAAAACATGGCAGCTTCTACACTGTTTAACACATATTTTGGAGGTGGTTTATCTTCTATTGTATTTCAAGAAATTCGTGAGTCTAAATCATTAGCGTATTCTGCTTGGTCTAATTATTCTACAGCACGTAAATTAGATGATTCTAACTATGTGATGGCGTATATTGGAACTCAAGCTAATAAAATGCCTCAAGCGGTTGAAGCTATGATGGATTTAATGAATAATATGCCAGAAGCAGAAGAGCAATTTATTGCAGCTAAAGAGTCTACATTAAAGAAGTTAGCTGCTCAGCGTATTACAAAATCTAACATTTTTTGGAGTTATGAAAGACTTCAAAAATTAGGAATAGATAATGATAACCGTGAGGAGATGTATAATGCTATTCAAAGCATGACAATGGCAGATTTACGTGACTTCTTTAATACAAACATTAAAGGTGAAAACTATAACGTAATGGTTGTTGGTAATAAAAAAGATATTGATTTCAAAGCACTTAAGAAATTAGGTGAAGTACAGGAAATGGATGTCGATCATTTGTTTAATTACGAAAAAGCACAAGACGTTAAGTTGTAATAAATCTTGATATTCTGACAGAGTCAGTAATTAGTTATTAAATCCTCACAAATACTTTAATTTGTGAGGATTTTTTATTCCGAAGAACATAGTAATTACTATATTTGAAACACAATTAAACCAATTTTTATATGAAACGAGCATGCTATAAAATCTATCGATTATTAGATGGATTGGAAGTGAAGAGCATGTGACTTGAAAAAATAACAAATAAATACATATGAAACTTTTAGAAGGTAAAACAGCCATAATTACAGGAGCAAGTAGAGGTATTGGAAAAGGTATCGCGCAAGTATTTGCACAACAAGGTGCTAATGTTGCATTTACATACAGCTCTTCTGTAGAAGCAGCTAACGCATTAGAAAAAGAATTAAATGCTTTAGGTGTTAAAGCAAAAGGATATAAAAGTAATGCAGCGAATTTTGAAGACTCTCAAAAATTAGCTGAAGAGGTGTTAGCCGAATTTGGTAGTATCGACATTTTAATTAATAATGCAGGAATTACAAAAGATAATTTGTTAATGAGAATGGGAGAGGATGACTTCGATAAAGTAATCGAAGTGAACCTAAAATCTGTTTTTAACATGACCAAGGCAGTAATGCGACCAATGTTAAAGCAACGTAAAGGCTCAATTATTAATATGAGTTCTGTTGTTGGTGTAAAAGGAAACGCTGGACAAACAAACTATGCAGCTTCTAAAGCAGGAATTATTGGTTTTTCTAAATCTGTAGCTTTAGAATTAGGATCAAGAAACATTAGAAGTAATGTAGTTGCTCCAGGTTTTATAGAAACTGAGATGACTGCAAAGTTAGACGAAGAAACCGTTAAAACATGGCGAAATGCCATTCCTTTAAAACGTGGTGGAACACCAGAAGACATAGCTAATGTTTGTGTTTTCTTAGCAAGCGATATGTCAGCTTATGTTACAGGGCAGACGTTGAATGTTGATGGCGGAATGTTAACATAGTTATTAGATTAAGTATAATATATTTTAAATAATAAAAACTAGAATTAATTTGAAGAATTTATTAATAATATTAGCTGTTTTCTTTACAGTAGCGATTAAAGCTCAAATTTCAAGTTCACAGAAACTTGCAGGAAACCTCAAAGAAATCAAAAAAGAAAATTTTGAATATTTTAAGAACACTACAACAATTTTTATTTTATCGAATGTTTTTGAAAAGGAGCAATATGAGTCAATATTAAAAAATAATTGGACAGTAACTCCATATGAAATTGTTGATATCAATGAGTTGGATAGAACAAAATATCTAAATGGCAAATATTCTTTTGCTGAATTACAAGCTTACTCATCATCAAAACAAAAAAACGGAGTAAGATCTGGGTTAATATCTGTGATTTCGTTAATTAATTTTTATTTTATAAATCCGGATAAACTAAATTCAGTAAAAGAGTCATTAAGTAAGCTTAAAAAAGCAAAAAAAAATTATCAAGAAAAATCAAGAAATATTTTCAGCAAAAACAAAGAACGAGTAGCAGATATATTTCTTGCTCCAAATGGAGAATTACTTCGTAGTCTATATAAAAATGATGGTGTAGGTGAAAAATCACTTTTCTCAAAAGATTTATTCGTTAATTATAAATTAGGATACTTAAAAAACTATTTTCAGAAGGTTAGTAGTTTGATTTCTGAAAACAAAAGTTATTGGTTGTATGCTCAAGATTTTTTGCCAGAATTAAAAAAGCTAAAAGAGAACACTTTGATTATTTCTAAATACCAGAAATTATTTATTAATCGTAAAAAAGCTGATAAGTTTGAAGCTTTAATGGAAGATTATGATTATGAATATGATGTAAAAGAGGAAGAGGAAATAAATCAAAAAATTCTTGATGGTGAAGAATTTTATTATCTAAATTTCACAAGGATTAATAGTGGAGCTAGAATTATTAATATTTTTAATAGTAAATCAGGAGAGATAGTCTTGCGTCATCATTTAAATCCTGGTATGAAATTCACTCTAACAAAAAAACAAATTCAATTTATAAATAAATCGGTTAATAGTCTTTAATTGCAAACACAAACTCTCTTATACATAATACTCGCAGGAATAATAGCGCTTTTATTAGCGCTATTCCAGTATAAATACAAGTCAAAAGGTGCGCCTAAAAAGAATGCAATTTTCACTTCCCTTCGTTTTTTAAGTGTTTTTGGTATTCTGTTATTGCTTATAAATCCTAAGTTCGATCAAATAAACGTTTATAACGAAAAACCAAACTTAGTAGTTGCTATAGATAATTCTAATTCGATAAAACATTTAAATCAAGAAGAAAACGTTGCTAATATTCTACAGCGTATTAGAAGTAACGAAACACTAAAAGATAAGTTTAATATCGATGTGTTTACTTTTGGAAACACACTTAACGCGTCAGATTCATTATCCTTTACAGAGAATCAAACCAATATAGATAAGGCTTTTAAGGAGTTAAACCAAGTATATAAAAGAACGGTTTCTCCAACCATTATTATTAGTGATGGCAATCAAACCTATGGAAACGATTATGAATATGCTGCAAAAAAATACAATCAACCAATATATCCAATAGTAGTTGGTGATACCACACGTTATTCAGATTTAAAACTAAAACAACTTAACGTTAATAAATACGCGTTTTTAAAGAATAAGTTTCCAATAGAAGCTATTTTAGTTTATAATGGCGATCAAAATGTAAATACAAAGTTTGTAATAACTTCGGGTAAAAATACTCTGTATTCTAAGAATGTTAGTTTTTCGGAAACCAATAATTCTAAAATTTTAAACTTCACTTTGCCAGCAAATAGTGTTGGTGTAAAAAGTTACGTCGCCAATTTAATTCCTATTGCAACAGAAAAAAATAAAGCTAATAATAGTAAGAATTTTGCGGTTGAAGTAGTCGACGAAAAAACAAAAGTAGCCATTGTGAGTTCTGTTTTACATCCAGATTTAGGGATGTTAAAAAAGAGTATAGAAACTAACGAACAACGAAAAGTGGTATTTTTAAAACAGCAAGAAGCAATCAATCAATTAAATGACTTACAGCTGGTTGTCGTGTATAGTCCAAACAATTCATTTAAAGGTTTGTTTGATGCTTTAAAGCTTCAGAATAAAAATAAATTTATAATTGCAGGACCTAAAACAGACTTCAATTTTCTTAATAAAGTGAGTGAGCATTATCAACACGATATCACATCTCAAACCGAAGATTATCAACCAGCTTTAAATGTAAATTACAGTTCTTTTATTGTCGACGATTTAGATTTTGAATCCTTTCCACCTTTGTTATCTAATTTTGGAGAGCCTACTTTTTCGGTGCCTTTCGAAAGTATTCTTTATAAAAAAATAGGAGCTATAAATACCGAAGAACCACTTTTAGCGACCTTCGAAATAAACGGAAGACGAGAAGCTGTTTTGTTTGGAGAAAACCTTTGGAAATGGAGAGCACAAAGTTTTATTAATACAGACGATTTTAATGCTTTCGATAATTTTACAGGAAAACTAATACAATACCTTGCCTCTAATAAAAGAAAAAATAGATTAAACTTAGATTATGAATCATTTTACCAAGGCAGTAGTAATATTATAATGTCTGCTCAGTTTTTTAATAAAAACTACGAGTTTGATGCTAACGAGAATTTAAATATCATTTTAACAGACAAAATAAGTAAGACGTCTAAAACCATTCCTTTCATTTTAAAAAACAATAATTATCAAGTCGATTTAAGTACATTGCCAGCATCAGACTATACATTTACAGTAAAAGCAACTAGTGAGAACATTTCAAAATCTGGTAATTTTAAAATATTAGAATACAATATAGAACAGCAATTTTTAAATGCTAATGTTTCAAAATTAAAAGCTATTGCAAGTGAAAGTAATGGAGGAAGCTATTTCATTAATAATTATGAAGCAATAATAGACGATTTGGCAAAAGACGAGCGCTACAAACCAATTCAGAAGAGCAGTAAAAATATCGTACCTTTAATCGATTGGAAATATTTACTTGCTTTAATTGCTTTGACATTAGCGATAGAGTGGTTTATGAGAAAATATAACGGATTAATATAAATAATAAGAGAGATAAAATGGATAAATTACCAAAGTTGGGAGTGCCAGTAATAATGGGTGTAGTAGTGTTACTATTTTTAGTAGTAAAATCTGCTGTAACAATTGGACCTGGAGAAGGAGGTGTTATTTTCGAGCGTTTAGGAAATGGTATTAATACAGATAAAACTTATGGAGAAGGTTTTCATATTGTTGCACCTTGGAATGATATGATTGTTCGTAAAGTGCGTCAACAATCTATTTCAGATGAAATGAATGTATTATCTGTAAATGGATTAGAAGTTAAAGTAAATGGTACAATTTGGTACGAACCAGAATACGAGAATTTAGGAAAACTAATTCAAACAAAAGGTCAGGATTACGAACGTGAGTTATTAGATCCTGCAGTAAACGCAGCAGCTAGAAGTGTTGTAGGACGTTATACACCGGAGCAATTGTATTCTAGTAAACGTGATGTTATCGAGCAAGAAATTTTAGACGAAGTTACTAAATTATTAGAAGGTCAATACTTAAATGTAAAGCGTGTTTTAGTAGAAGATGTAAAATTGCCACCAACTATTAAGGAAGCGATTGAGCGTAAATTAAAACAAGAACAAGAGTCTTTAGAATACGAGTTTAGATTAGTAACAGCATCTAAAGAAGCTGAGAAAGTTATTATTGATGCAAAAGGTAAAGCAGAGTCTAACCGTATTTTAAGTGCCTCTTTAACAGATAAAATTTTACAAGATAAAGGTATTGAAGCAACTGTAAAGTTGTCTGAGTCGCCTAACAGTAAAGTTATTATCATTGGTTCTGGAGAAAGCGGAATGCCTATTATATTAGGAAATCAATAAATTAGTGTTGAAATCTTAAGGATTTCATAAAAATTTAATTTTAATGACATTTCATTAGGAATTAAAAACATTTTTTTACAATATTTGCATATAACAAAACAGAAATGAACATTATTCAATTACATCATCATTTTCATACTTGCACTCAAGCGAGCTGAAGATGTATTGAATAAAATCAAAATATTTTTAAATCCGTTTGAGCTAATCAAACGGATTTTTCTATTTATACCGTTTGGTTGTGCTCAAAATAACAAAAAACAAAATGAGTAAACTTAGAATTGCAGTACAGAAATCAGGAAGATTAAATGAAGATTCAATGAGACTTCTTAAAGCCATTGGAATTTCTATAGACAATGGTAAAGATCAATTAAAAGCTGTTGCCAGAAATTTTCCTTTAGAAGTGTTTTATTTACGAAATGGAGATATACCACAGTATTTAAGAGATGGTGTTGTTGATATCGCTATTATTGGTGAGAATGTTTTAATAGAAAAAGGTAGCGATTTACCAATTGTAGAACGTTTAGGGTTTTCTAAATGTAAAGTTTCTATTGCAGTACCAAAAGAATCTAAAGCTACAAGTTTAAAAGATCTTGAAGGACAGCGTATTGCAACATCTTATCCAAATACAGTAAATCAGTTTTTAGATAAAAACGGAATAAAAGCCAATCTTCATATTATTAATGGTTCTGTAGAAATTGCACCTAATATAGGTTTAGCAGATGGTATTTGCGATATCGTTTCTAGTGGAAGCACCTTATTTAAAAACGGATTAAAAGAAGTTGAAGTGCTTTTAACATCTGAAGCTGTTTTAGCAAAGTCACCTAAATTGTCTGATGAAAACGAAGCGTTATTGAATAAAATTCAATTTAGAATTCAATCTGTATTAAGAGGTCAGAATTTTAAGTATGTGTTATTAAATGCGCCTAACGATAAGTTAGAAGAAATTATTTCGGTATTACCAGGAATGAAAAGTCCAACAGTTTTACCATTAGCTAAAGAAGGTTGGAGTAGTGTACATTCTGTAATCGATAAAAACCAATTTTGGGATGTTATCGATGAGCTTAAGGCCAAAGGCGCTCAAGGTATATTGGTTTGCCCAATTGAAAAAATGGTAATGTAAATTATGTCACGTCGAGTGATTTTAATCCCGAAAGCTTTCGGGAGAGAAATTGTATAGAGAGGCTAACTCGTTTTTTAGCTTAAAGTAAATTAAGAATTAAAAGATTACCGCTTTCGCGGAAACTAGATGAAAACAATAATAAACCCAGAACAATCAACATGGTCTTCAGTATTAAAAAGACCAACACAAACAGTTGATGCTATAGAAACTATTGTAAATGAGGTTTTTGAAGATGTATCTAAAAATGGAGACAATGCCATTGCTAAATACACCAAAAAATTTGATAGTTGTGTATTGGCTTCAAATACTGTTACAGTTGAAGACATTGAAAAAGCATCTGCGTTAGTTTCAGAAGAACTAAAAAAAGCCATACAACAAGCGAAGTCGAATATAGAAGCTTTTCACGCAGCTCAAAAAACAAACAAAGTTGAAGTAGAAACTGTAAAAGGTGTAAAATGTTGGCAAGAAAAAAGAGCCATTCAAAAAGTAGGTATTTATATTCCTGCTGGAACAGCACCTTTATTTTCTACGGTTTTAATGTTGGCTGTTCCTGCTCAAATTGCAGGTTGTAAAGAAATTGTATTATGTTCTCCACCAAATACAGCAGGTGAAATAGCAAACGAAATTTTGTATGCTGCTCAATTATGTGGTGTTACTAAAATTATAAAAGTTGGTGGAATTCAAGCTATTGCAGGATTAACGTTTGGTACAGAAACTATTCCTCAAGTCTATAAAATATTTGGGCCAGGAAACCAATATGTTACTGTAGCAAAGCAATTAGCAACAAAACATGGTGTAGCAATAGATATGCCTGCAGGACCAAGCGAGTTACTTGTTGCTGCAGATGAGAGTGCAAATCCGGCCTATGTAGCTTCAGATTTGTTGAGTCAAGCAGAACATGGTGTAGATAGCCAAGTTATTTTAGTGTCAGATTCTCTTTCTATGGTGAATTCAGTTATTAACGAGGTGGAAAAACAAGTATTAGAGTTACCAAGAAAAAATATTGCAGAACAGGCATTGCAACATGCAAAAGCATTTGTAATAGAAGATGCAAATTTAGCTTTAGGTTTAATAAACGAGTATGCTCCTGAACATTTAATAATTGCGACAAAAAACAACGATTTTTTTATTGATAATATAGCAAATGCAGGATCTGTGTTTATTGGTAATTATACACCAGAAAGCGCTGGTGATTATGCTTCAGGAACCAACCACACATTACCAACTAATGGGTTTAGTAAAGCCTATTCTGGAGTAAATTTAGATAGTTTTACAAAAGCAATTACGTTTCAGAAAATTACAGAAGAAGGTATTCAAAATATTGGTAAAACAATAGAGTTGATGGCTGAAGCCGAAGGTTTACAAGCGCATAAAAACGCTGTAACTTTAAGACTTCGAGATTTAGAAAAATAATGTCACTTCGAGTGATTTCGAAGTATGAGAAATTGTATCGAGAAGCTTTAGAAGTTGAAAACTGTTCTCGATACAAAATTGCAGAAAAGCAATTTTACTCGAACTGACAAACAATAATAAAAATGAAACAAAGTGTAATCATAAACAATCTCGTAAGAGCTAACATAAAAGCATTGAAACCTTATTCGTCTGCAAGAGATGAATTTAAAGGTACTGCTGATGTGTTTTTAGATGCCAACGAGAATCCATTTGGAGATTTAAACAGGTATCCAGATCCACAACAAAAAGAGATTAAACAAAAGTTATCTGCTATTAAAAAGGTAGACACAAACCAGATTTTTGTTGGTAATGGTAGTGATGAAGTTATCGATTTAGCGTTTCGTATTTTCTGTGAACCGGGAAAAGATAAGGTATTAACCTTTTCGCCAACGTATGGTATGTACGATGTGTCTGCTAATATTAATAATATAGAAGTCATTTCTCAACCATTAATTAACGATTTTCAAATTAGTCTTAATCAATTACAACCGTATTTAGATTTCGAAGAGATAAAAATCATTTTTATATGCTCACCAAATAATCCAACAGGAAACAGTATTAATCCTGAGGATATTGAATATGTTTTAGAAAATTTTAATGGTATTGTAATTGTAGACGAAGCTTATATCGATTTTAGTTCGCAAGGATCATTCATTAAAAATATTGAGAAGTATAACAATTTAATTGTTAGCCAGACTTTTAGTAAAGCTTGGGGATTAGCAGGTGTTAGAGTGGGAGTTGCTTATGCAAGTGAGGAGATTATTAAATTATATAATCGTGTAAAACCACCTTATAATGTAAGTACTTTAAATCAAGAAGCGGTTATAAAAAGCTTAGATAATATAGAAGAAGTTACTAAAAACATTGATATCATTCTTTCAGAAAGAACTAAATTAAAAGACGCTTTAAGTCAATTATCAATAGTTAAAAAGATATATCCTACAGATGCCAATTTTTTGTTGGTAGAAGTTGATGATGCTAATAAAACATATCAATATTTAATTGAAGAAAAAGTAATTATTAGAAATAGAAATACTCAGGTTGAGAATTGTATTCGTATTACTGTTGGGATTCCTGAGGAGAATGAGAAGTTAATTGAAGCTTTACAAAACTTCATACAAAAAACAAGTTAATCATGAAAAAAGTACTATTCATAGACAGAGACGGAACATTGGTATTAGAGCCACCAGTAGATTATCAATTAGATAGTTTAGAGAAGTTAGAATTCTACCCAAAAGTGTTTCAATACATGGCTAAAATAGCTTCAGAATTGGATTACGAATTGGTAATGGTTACAAATCAAGATGGTTTAGGAACAGATTCTTTTCCAGAAGACACCTTTTGGCCTGCTCAAAATAAAGTAATGACTGCTTTCGAGAAAGAAGGTGTTGTTTTTACAGATGTTTTTATAGATAAAACATTTCCGCACGAAAATGCCGAAACACGTAAGCCAAGAACAGGTTTGTTAACGCAGTATTTTGATAAAGAAAAATACGATTTAGAAAACTCTTTTGTATTAGGTGATAGAATTACCGATATGGAATTGGCTAAGAATTTAGGAGCAAAAGGTATCTTTTTATCTGAAGATCCTGAATTAGGAGCAGACGAAATTGAAACGTCTAAACAAGCTATTTTGGACTGTATTGCTTTAACAAGTACAGATTGGTCTGAAATCTATGAGTTTTTAAAATTAGAAGATAGAGTGTCTGAAATCACCAGAAACACTAACGAAACTAAGATTTATATTAAATTAAATTTAGACGGTTCTGGCAAAAATGATATTTCTACAGGATTACATTTCTTTGACCATATGTTAGATCAAATTGGGCGTCATGGTGCAATGGATTTAACGGTAAAAGTAGATGGTGATTTAAAAGTAGACGAGCATCATACAATAGAAGATACCATGATTGCTTTAGGTGAATTATTTGCAAAAGCTTTAGGAAATAAATTAGGAATTGAACGTTACGGGTTCTGTTTACCAATGGACGATTGTCTAGCACAAGCAGCAGTTGATTTTGGAGGAAGACCTTGGTTGGTTTGGGATGCCGATTTTAAACGTGAAAAAGTGGGTGATATGCCAACAGAAATGTTTTTACATTTATTTAAGTCGTTTACGGATGGCGCTAAGTGTAATTTAAACATTAAGGCTGAAGGAGATAACGAACATCATAAAATAGAAGGAATCTTTAAGGCCTTTGCTAAAGCAATGAAAATGGCTGTAAAAAGAGATTCTAACAAAATGTTTTTACCAAGTACAAAAGGTGTTCTTTAAATTAAATTAGTGTCATTTCGAGTGATTTTGAGGCACGAGAAATCGTATCGAGAAGTCATGAAAAGTTCTCAATACAAAATTTCAAAAAAGAAATTTTACTCGAACTGACAAAACCAAACTATTATGAAACTAGTTATAATCAATTACGGAGCAGGAAACATTAAAAGCATACAATTCGCTTTTAAAAGACTTGGTGTAGATGCTGTCTTATCTAACGATCCAGAAGAAATAAAAGTTGCCGATAAAGTGATTTTTCCAGGCGTTGGAGAAGCAAATTCAGCAATGAAAATGCTTAGAGCATCAGGTTTAGATACATTAATACCAAATTTAAAACAACCTGTTTTAGGAATTTGTTTGGGTATGCAATTAATGTGTAAATCTTCCGAAGAAGGAAATACCAAAGGCTTAGGAATATTTAATGTTGCTATAAAACGATTTTCAAATGCAGTAAAAGTTCCTCAAATGGGATGGAATACTATTTCAGATTTAAAATCGCCTTTATTTAAAGATATTAAGGAAGATGCATTTATGTATTTAGTACATAGTTTTTATGCTGAAGCTTGTAAAGAGCAAATAGCAACCACAAATTACGAGTTTAATTATGCTTCTGCTTTACAGAAAGATAATTTTTATGGTGTACAGTTTCACCCAGAAAAATCATCAGTAGTTGGAGAGCAAATTTTGAAGAATTTTATAGAATTGTAATTAGAATTTTTTAGATAAATAAGTTAATAATAGGAATAAGCCTATTAAAACTGATAATAAAATTAATTCATAATATATTGAAAACTTGGTTGCAACCATTTGCGCAACAGCTAGCGAAATAATAACTCGTATTGATAAGTTTTTAATAATATTCATGAAATCAAATATATATTAATTAAAAGAGATTCCCACTTTCGTGGGAAATGAATATGAGAATAATACCAGCAATAGACATCATCGACGGAAAATGTGTACGTTTAAGTAAAGGCGATTACAACACAAAAAAAATATATAACGAAAGCCCATTAGAGGTTGCTAAAGAGTTTGAAGATGCTGGTATTAAGCATTTACATGTAGTCGATTTAGATGGCGCAAAAGCTAAACATATTGTAAACCATAAGGTTTTAGAGCAAATAGCAAGCAAAACGAATTTAAGTATTGATTTTGGTGGAGGATTAAAAACCAATGAAGATTTAAAAATCGCTTTTAACTCTGGAGCATCACAAATTACAGGAGGAAGTATTGCTGTTAAAAATCCAGAGATTTTTCAAGAATGGTTAATCAAATATGGAAGTGATAAAATTATTCTTGGAGCCGATTGCAATAACGAAAACATTGCTATTAGCGGTTGGTTAGAAGAAAGCGATTTAAAAGTGATTCCTTTTATTCAAGACTATCAAACAAAAGGCGCAAGTTATGTTATTTGTACAGATATTTCTAAAGATGGCATGCTTGAAGGTCCAAGTTTTGAGCTGTATGAACGTATTTTAAAGGAAACAAAAAACGTAAAACTAATAGCATCAGGAGGAATTTCAACTTTTGATGAATTGCCTAAGTTAGCAGAAATGGGTTGTGAAGGTGTTATTATTGGAAAAGCGATTTATGAAAATAGAATTAGCTTAAAACAATTAGAGAATTATATAATTAATAAATAAGTTTTTGTCACATCGAGTGATTTTGAGGAATGAAAAATTGTATCGAGATGTTTTTCGAAAGTTCTCGATACAAAATTGCATAAAAAGCAATTTCACTCGAACTGACAATGCTAAATGATTTTTAAAATGCTTACAAAACGAATTATACCTTGTTTAGATATTAAAAACGGACGAACTGTTAAAGGCGTAAATTTTGTCGATTTACGAGATGCTGGAGATCCAGTAGAACTAGCTAAACAGTACGCTTTAAAAGGAGCAGACGAGTTAGTTTTTCTTGATATTTCTGCAACTTTAGAAGGTCGAAAAACGATGCATGATATGGTTTTAAAAGTAGCTGAACATGTAAATATTCCATTTACAGTTGGAGGCGGAATTTCTAGTGTAGAAGATGTAGATGCTTTGTTACAATGTGGTGCAGATAAGGTGTCTATAAATTCTTCGGCAGTAAAAAGACCAGAATTAGTTAACGAACTGGCTAATAAATTTGGAAGCCAATGTGTTGTAGTTGCTATAGATGCTAAAAATGTAGATGGTAATTGGATTGTACATTTAGCTGGCGGAACAATTCCGACAGAATTAAACCTATTCGATTGGGCAAAAGAAGTAGAACAACGTGGAGCAGGAGAAATTTTGTTTACATCTATGGATAACGATGGCACAAAAGACGGTTTTGCAAACGAAGCTTTAGCAAAATTATCAGAGGAGTTGAATATTCCAATTATAGCTTCAGGAGGAGCAGGAACTATTCAACATTTTATAGATACCTTTGAAAAAGGAAAGGCTGATGCCGCTTTGGCTGCAAGTGTGTTTCATTTTGGTGAAATACCTATTAAAGATTTAAAAGAAAAATTAAAAGATAATAATATAGCAGTACGACTCTAATCGTTTTGTCACTTCGAGTGATTTTTGAAGCATGAAAAAATTGTATCGAGAAGCTATTATTAAAAAGTTCTTGATATAAATTAGTTTAAAAAAACATTTTCACTTGAACTTACAACGTAATTTAGAGATAGTATAAACATTAAGAACAAACGTAATGATCATAGATTTTAATAAAAATAACGACGGATTAGTTCCTGTAATTATACAAGATGCAGCAACCAAAAACGTACTCATGTTAGGTTACATGAATGAAGAAGCTTTAAAAGTAACAGAAGATACTAAAAAAGTGACTTTTTATAGCAGAACTAAAAGCAGGTTATGGACTAAAGGCGAAGAAAGTGGAAACTTTTTAAACTTAGTAAACATTAAAAACGATTGCGATAATGATACGTTATTAATTACGGTTAATCCTGTTGGACCAACATGCCATAAAGGAACAGATACCTGTTGGGCAGAATCTAACACAGAAAATTTTGGTTTTATTTCTAAGCTAGAAAACACTATTGAAAGTCGTGTGAAGGCTGGAGATTCAGAGAAGTCTTATGTCGCTTCATTATTTGCTTCTGGTATTAATAAAGTAGCTCAAAAAGTAGGAGAGGAAGCTGTAGAGGTTGTTATTGAGGCTATGGATAATAAAGACGATTTATTCTTAAGTGAAAGTGCCGATTTGTTATTTCATTATTTAATGTTATTACAAGCAAAAGGCTTTAAACTTAATGATGTTGTAGACGTTTTAAAAAGTAGAGAAAAGTAATATTAAAACGTTGCTATAGTTTACAAAGATAGCGTACTTTAAAGTTCTATGGATCCATTCACGAAAAAACACTTTTACTTAATTAAACTTCAATACTTAGGCTATCGTTTTCACGGTTGGCAAAAACAGCCATCTGTAAAAACGTTACATTTAATGGTTGATCGAACGTTGAATTTTATAATGGAAGGCAAACGTTTTAAAACATTGGCTTCCGGTAGAACAGACGCAATGGTTTCTGCAGAAGAAACGGCAATCGAATTGTTTGTATTTGAACCTATTGAAGATTTTGAAGCTTTTTTAGCGTTGTTTAATAGAAATCTACCGCAAGATATTCGTGCATTAAATATTGAGGAAGTCGATGCTAAATTCAATATTATTCAGAATTCTAAAATTAAAGAATATCTGTATTTGTTTGCCTTTGGAGATAAGTTTCATCCGTTTTGTGCACCAATATTAACTACTGTTTTAGACGATTTGGATATTGATTTAATGAAACAAGCTGCAAAGTTATTTGAAGGTGAACATTATTTAAAAAAGTACTGCTATAAACCAACAGATAATGGTATTTATACACGTAAAATTTTAACCTGCGAAATCGTTGAGAACACGGAGTATACTGCAAATTTTTTTCCGAAGAAAAGCTATATGTTACGCGTTCGCGGAAAAGGATTTATGCGAAATCAAATTCGTTTAATGATGGGTACATTAATAGATTTAGGTAAAGGTAAGTTAACTATCAAGGATATTGAAGATTCCTTAAAGCCAGATAACACTATTGAAATAACTTATGTTGCACCAGCTTCTGGGCTTATTCTTAAAAGTCTTCAGTTTGAATAAGTTGTTAATTCTGTTAACAAACCTCATGCTTCATTAACATAATTTAAGTTAAAAATATTTTCAAACCGTTAAAGGCCGTTAAATCACTTGACAAAATTGCTTATACGCTTATATTGATAGGGAACCACAATAAAAAACCTATTAATTATGAGTTATTTGAATATGCAAGATGAAAAATTATTACCAGTAGTAATGGAGTTAAATACTTTATTATCAGACTACAATCTTTACTACCAAAAATTAAGAAGTTTCCATTGGAATATACAAGGACGAAATTTCTTCGACTTACATAAACAATTTGAAACTATGTATAACGAGGCTAAGGTTAAAGTAGACGAAATAGCCGAACGTATTTTAACTTTAAGACATCACCCAGTAAGTAAATTTAGTGATTACCTTAAAATATCTTCTTTATCTGAGGCTTCAGTAATGATTTCTGATAAAGATATGATTGAAGAATTACTTAATGATCATAAAATAATGTTAGCTCAAATGTCTCATGTTGTTTCTAAAGCTGAATCAGCAAAAGATGAAGGTACTATAGATTTAATTGGTGCTTATATTCGTGAGTTAGAAAAGACGAGCTGGCAGTTAAATGCTTGGTCTAAAAACACTAACGAAGAGCTAAAACTTGATGAAGTTAAAAGTTAATCGTTTTAGAGTAATCCGTAAATTCATTAAATATTAATTTTATACTTTTAAAACACACATGACAGACGAATTAAACAAAGCATACGAACTCTTATCGGGTAAATTAATAGGTTGGTTAAATGCTTTTGTAAAAAATTTACCAAATCTTGTTATTGCTATTATAGTATTAATAGTATTCTATTACATTTCTAAATATGTGTCTCGATTAATAGGGAATCTTATTTCTAGAAAAGTAAAACAAGATTCGTTAGTAAATATAATTACCAAAATATCTGGTATCATCATTGTAGCGGTAGGATTATTTCTTGCTTTAGGTATAATGAATTTAAGTAAAACACTAGAAACATTAATTGGAGCAGCAGGTGTTTCCGGTTTAGTTATAGGTTTAGCTTTACAAGGTACACTTAGTAATACTTTTGCAGGTATTGTACTAAGTTTTAGAAAGAGTATTGAATTAGGGAATTGGGTAGAAACCAATGGGTTTTCGGGAGAAGTTGTCGAAATTAGTTTAAAAAACTTTGTAGTTAAAGAGGCAGATAATAATCTAGTCCTTATTCCTAATAAATCGATATTAGAAAACCCAGTTAAAAACTATTCACTTACTACAAAAATGAGAATTTTTTTAGAGTGTGGAGTAGGTTATGATTCGAATTTAGATGAAGTTCAGGCCTTAACAAAACAAACTATTGCAGATACTTTCGATCAAATAAAATCTCCAGAAGAAGTCGAATTTTATTTTACAGAATTTGGAGGAAGCTCTATAAATTATTTATGTAGATTTTGGATAGAATCGGATAATGCATTAGAAAAATTAAAAGCAAAAAGTAAAGCTATTATAGAGATTAAGAAAGCTTACGATAAGAAAAATATCAATATACCTTTTCCTATTAGAACACTACAATTTGATAATGAATTGAGTTTGAATCGCAATGAGGAATCGGAACCTTCTAAAAGCTAAGAATTAGTTTTTTGAAAATAATTATTAACCTTTAAAAACAAAAAAAATATGTTACGTTGGACTATTACATTTATTATAATTGCAATTATAGCTGGAGTCTTAGGATTCGGTGGTATAGCAGGAGGAGCAGCAGGTATTGCTAAAATATGTTTCTTTATATTTTTAGTATTATTTGTGCTATCTTTAATTAGAGGAAAGAGATAATTTTTTAAATTATTATTAAAAATAAATCGAATTTTTAAATAGAAATATTTAGATTAATTGTAGATTTATTATAATGTTTAACCATTTAAAAACACACGATAGAATGAAAAAATTATCATATTTATTTGTACTTATGTTCTCATTATCTCTTGTATTATCAGGGTGTAGAGAAGAAAACAAAACACCAGAAGATAAAATTGAAGATGCAATTGAAGAAGTAGGAGATGATCTTGATGATGCTTCAGACGATGTTCAGGATGCTATTGAAGATGTACAAGACGAAATTGAAGAAGTAGAAGACGAATCTTAATATTAACTAACCTTTAAAATCAATAACAATGAAAAAATTACCTTATTTATTTGTATTCTTATTCACGGTTTCTATTGCACTGTCAAGCTGTAGAGAAGAATCAACAGGAGATAAAGTCGAAGATGCTGTGGAAGACGTGGCAGATGATATCGAAGATGCAGTAGATTAATTTCTATTAAACATTTATATATAGTCTCAGTTTCATAATCATGAAACTGAGACTTTTTTTTGTACTTTTATAATCCAATTTCAAACACAGTTTATGATTTCAAAAAACGTATTTAATTTTTTAAAAAAACTAGATAAAAATAATAATCGCGAATGGTTTGCTGAAAACAAAACCGAATATGATGCTGCTTTAGTTGATGTCAAGGAGGTGTTTAATGCTGTTTATGCAGAAATGGAAACTCACGATCAGTTCGATAAAATGAAGGTTTTTAGAATTTATAGAGATGTGCGTTTTTCTAAAAATAAAATACCTTATAAAAACAATTTTAGTGTTGGTTTTCATCGTGCAAAACCACAATTAAGAGGTGGTTACTATTTGCAAATACAACCAGGTAATAATTTTATGGCAGCAGGTTTTTGGAGTCCCGAAAAGGAGGATTTACTTAGAATTAGAAAAGAATTTGAAATGGACGATAGTGAGATGCGAGACATTTTAAATAATAAAAAATTTAAATCCGTTTGGGGAGCGTTAGAAGGAGAAGAATTAAAAACAGCACCAAAAGGATTCGATAAAGAACATCCAGCGATAGATTTATTACGTAAAAAGCAATATGTATTTTCGCATAGCTTTACAGATAAAGAAGTACAGTCTCCAGATTTCGTAAAAGCGGTAAGTGATAATTTTAAAGCTATTAGACCGTATTTCGATTATATGAGTGATGTGTTAACGACAGATTTAAATGGTGTTTCTGTAATTAAAGATTAAACTTTAAGAGTAACTTCAGGTTTTTCAAATAATTGAATGTTACTTTGTAGGCGTTGTATTGTCATATTTATCATACGTTTATTTAATGCCGATGAGTTTTCTATATAAAGCATGTATTCTTCCATTGTAAACAAGCCTATAATTATTCCTTTAAGTGCGTTTCTAAACTTAATATCTTTGTGTAATGCATTATCAATATAGTGCAATCTTTTGTCTAGCGTTAACTCGTAAAACACATTTTTATGCTTTGTAATATAGTTTCTAAAAATGGCTACAAATAAATCATTTTGTAGTTTAATAATAGGGCGAAGCGTTAGGTTTTGAAAACGTTCTTCCTTACTCATAGTATCACTTATTTTAATAGAAGCTATTTCGGGTCTAATATCTAATAATTGTAAATCTCTAGTTTGCATATTTATAAGTGTTTTTATAAAAATATTAATTATGAAGCTATAACGATTTCATATTGAATTTTCTTGTTAACGGTGTTATCAACAATTACCTTTATCATAAATTAGTTTTAAATGAAATTTGGAAGCGTTGACAATCCAGAATTAATAGATTTTACTTTACCAAAAGACCATAAAGACACTAAACGTGTACTTAATTTGGTAAAAGATGATCATGTGCCAGAAATATATGTGGGTTGTGCAAAATGGAATAAAGCAGACCTAAAAGGTTTTTATCCACGAGGTACAAAGGACGAATTGGTTTATTACTCCTCTCAATTTAATTCTATCGAATTAAATGCGACTTTCTATCGTGATTTTCCTGCAGAGCAGTTTGCAAAATGGTATGATAAAACACCATCTCATTTTAAATTTTTCCCGAAACTGAATCAAGAAATTTCGCATTGGAAACGTTTGCAAGACACTAATGCAGTAGTCGAAAACTATTTATACAATGCTTCAAATTTAAAAGAAAAATTAGGAACAACTTTCTTGCAAATGCACACTAATTTTTCGCCTAAGGATTATACTCGAGTAGTCGATTTTATCGAGAGTTGGCCTAAAGAAATTCCGTTAGCAGTAGAGTTTAGACATACAGATTGGTATAATTCCGAAATTGCCGAGAAGTTATATCAACTTTTAGAAGCAAACAACATTTCTAATATTATAGTGGACACAGCTGGAAGGCGAGATATTATGCACATGCGTTTAACAAATAGTACCGCTTTTGTGCGTTATGTTGGTGCAAATCATCCAAGTGATTATTCTAGATTAGACGATTGGATTGAACGCATAAAAGAGTGGAAGGCACAAGGTGTTAAAGAAATAGATTTCTTTATTCATCAAAATTTAGAGATAGAATCTCCATTACTTTCTACCTATTTTATTAAAAAACTAAATAAAGAACTTGGTTACGATTTAAAGATCCCAAATCAGGATAATGAACCACAACAAAACTTATTTTAAATTATGAGATTTCACACAAGAAAATGGGTAAAACCCGAAGATTTAAATCCTAATGGCACTCTATTTGGAGGTCGATTATTAGAATGGATAGATGAAGAGGCTGCTTTATATACGATAGTACAACTTGATAATTCTAAAATTGTTACTAAATACATGTCGGAAATTAATTTTACAAGTAAAGCTGTAAAAGGTGATATTGTTGAAATTGGTATGGAAGTTAAAAAGTTTGGAAAGTCTTCAATCACATTAAAATGTGAGGTTCGAAACATGATGACAAGAGAAACAATTATTACTGTAGAAGATATTATTATGGTTAATTTAGGTGATGATGGCAAGCCAAGTGCACATGGGAAAACTAAAATTGAGTTTGTAAAAGATAGGCTAAAAGAGTGATTACTCTTTTAGCAATTGCTGAATTCTAGTTTCTAAAGCCTGACCAGAGATTTTTTCGCTAGCAATATTTCCGTTTTTATCTATTAATAGTTTAAACGGAATAGATTCTACTCCATAACGAAAAGCAATACTTTTATTTTTGTCAATTACATGGTAATCCCACGTTAAACCATCAACAGCTATAGCATTTAGCCATTGTGCTTCTGCTTTGTCTTCACTGACGCTTAAAATTTCAAAACCTTGACTTTTATACTTTTTGTATAAAGCGACTAGCGTTGGGTTTGTAGCACGACATGGTCCACACCAACTAGCCCAGAAATCTACTAAAACTACTTTGCCTTTAGGTATAGATTTTAAAGATACAGTTTCACCATAAGGATTTAAACCACTTATTTTGTACGCTTTTGGTCTGTACTCTCCTGTAAAATTTTCTTCAATCTTTTTGACAGCAACAACAGGTAGGCGTTCTTCAATTTTAGATTCTTTTTCTATAATTAAAGAGTCTATAGATTTAGAAAAATCTAGATTTCTAATATCTTGAGATAGACTACTATATAATATTCTAAGTGTTTTTGCATTATAAGTGTTAACACTCTCCTTTACTAAGAGTGCAGCAACATAAGAGTTAGAATGCTCTTTAATATAGGTTTGTATAAACTTGTTTTGCTCTGTAAATAATGCAAGGCGATCTTGTTTTAATTTCTTTATGTTTTCTGCAGAAAAATTTCCTTTCAAACCGTAATACAAAGCCATGCCTTTATCTTTAAAAACAGTCATTTGCGAAGTGTAATCGTTATATTCTTTTTGTAAAATAGAGGTAGAGTATACCGTAGAGTGATCTATACGTTGATTTAAAAACACATTTATTTCTGATGCATCTACCAATAAGGTGAAACCTTTGTTTTTATTTCTTATTTCAGAAACACGATATAATGAAGGTGTTTCAGCTAAGCCTTTAAACTCAAATTTGGTATTATTAACTAAGGTAGAATCTACTAAAGCGAAAGAATCATCTTCAGCCTTAAAGAGATAGATGTTTGTTTTGTTTGGTGAGAAAGAAGCACCTTTAATTAAAAACGTATTGCCTTGTCTAGAAGGCTCCTTGTTCTCAACAGGAGTATTTTGTATTGGTGAAGTCTTTTCAGATTTAGAAAATTGTTCACATTGAAATAATAAAAGACATGTTATTATAATAGCAAAACGAGGGAAATTGGACATATATTCAATAATTAATACCGAATATTACAACAATTTTTAATTATGCTAACGGTTTTAAATATTTTTTATCAATATAGAAAGTCCCAAAAGGTAAAATAGAACCTAATAAAATGAGAATGAATGTTTTTGAGTTCCACTTATAAGTCGAGCGTAAAAATATAGCAAACGCAATATAGGCTACAAACAATAAACCATGAGGCATACCAAGGAGTTTAACGTATTCGTCATTTCCTTCAGGTAAACGTTTATATATTGAGGCAGCCATTAATAACAGGTAAGATACTCCTTCTAATAAGGCAACAATTCTAAAAGTTTTAAGCATAATCTGTTTTTTAAAATTTCAAAAGGCAAAGTTAAGAAATGTCATATTTTAACCATCATTTATTTATAATAATTATCTTTATCAAAACCATAAAAATATTCAACATGCGTTTATTAAAACAAATACTGTTATTAAGTATCATTTCATTGTCATTTAGTTGTTCTAATGCTGAAAAAAAGGATTCTAAAGAAAAAGAATTCAAAATCGATTACGAAAAATTTACATTAGAAAATGGACTTGAAGTTATCTTACATGAAGACCATAGCGATCCAATAGTAGCAGTTGCAACCATGATGCATGTTGGTTCAAACAGAGAGAAACCAGGTCGTACGGGATTTGCTCACTTTTTCGAACATATGAGTTTTAACGACAGTGAAAATGTTCCTGTTGGTGCCAATAGAAAAATGATCCCTGAATGGGGAGGCAGTAGAAACGGAGGAACCTCCAACGATTATACGGTTTATTATGAGGTTGTGCCTAAAGATGCTTTCGAGAAAATCCTGTGGATAGATTCAGATCGTTTTGGTTATATGATTAATACAGTAACAAAAGAAGCCTTAGAGCGCGAAAAGCAAGTGGTTAAAAACGAAAAACGCCAACGTGTCGATAATGCTGCTTATGGTTATACCGATGAAATTAAACGTAAAAACTTATATCCAGAAACACACCCATACAATTGGACCGTTATTGGTGCTTTGCCAGATTTGCAAGCGGCAACTATTGATGATGTTAAAGAGTTTTACAAACAATATTATGGAGCTAGCAACGCTTCTTTAGTAATTGCAGGAGATATTGATATTGAAGAAACCAAAGCGCTCGTTAAAAAATGGTTTGGCGAAATACCAAGTGGACCGGAAGTTGAAATTTTAAAACCAATGCCTGTAACTTTAGAAAAAACTAAATCTTTATATTTTGAAGATGGTTTTGCGAAATTGCCAGAGTTGCGCATGACGTTTCCTACCGTAGAAGAATATAATCAAGATAAATATGCACTAGAAATTTTAGGTGAGCTGTTAAGCGGGAGCAAAAAAGCACCGTTATATAAAACAATTGTCGAAGAACAAAAACTAGCACCAGGAGTTGGTACTTATCAAAGCAGTAGCGAATTAGCAGGAGAATTTGTTTTTAGAATACGTGCTAATGCAGGAATAGATTTAGATAACGTAAAAACGGCTTTAGATGAAGGTTTAGCGCGTTTTGAACAAGAAGGTGTTAATGATAGCGATTTAAAACGTATTAAAGCAGAATTAGAAACCAATTTGTATAGAGGAATAAGTACGGTTTTAAATAAAGCATTTCAATTGGTAGAAGATAATGAGTATAAAGGAGACCCAAGTTATATTACGCAAACAGCAAAATTATCTAATGCCGTTACTGCGGCAGATGTAATGCGCGTGTATAATAAATACATTAAAGGTCAAAACTATGTCATGACGAGTGTTGTACCCAAAGGTAATTTAGATTTAGCGGTTGCGGAATCTGAACAAGCAACCGTTTGGATTGAAGAGGTTAAAAAAGATGTTGCAAACGAAGAAGTAAGCCAAGGCGCAGAAGCTGTTTACGAAAAAACAATTTCTAAGCATGATAGAAGCGAACCTGCTTATGGAGAATTACCATTGTTTAAATCTCCAACAGTATGGAAAGATGCTCTCAACAATGGCCTAACAATTTATGGTATTGAAAATAACGAAGTGCCTTTAGTGCAGTTTGATATAACTATTCCTGGCGGACATTTATTGGATCCAATCAATAAATCTGGTGTAGCTAGTTTATTAAGTGATTTAATGTTGGAAGGTACTATAAATAAAACATCGGCAGATTTAGAGGAGGCTATTGGTCTTTTAGGAGCTAACATAAATACTTATTCTACGTCTGAAGATTTTCATATTACGGGCTCTTGTTTAGCTAAAAATTTCGATGCAACTATTGCATTGGTAAAAGAAATAATTCTAGAGCCACGTTGGGATAAAAAGGAATTCAATAGACTAAAAAAAGCATTAGAAACAAGCTTAAAAGGACGTGAAGCTAACCCAAATAGTATTGCATCAATGGCTTACAATAAGTTAATATATGGTGAAAATCATATATTTTCGGTTCCTAGTTCTGGAACTCAAGAATCAGTTAAGGATATAACAATAGAAGATTTAAAGGCCTATTATAAAAATTTATCACCAGAAAACACAACTTTTCATATTGCTGGTGCATTAAATCAATCGGCTATAAAAAATACATTAACGGCATTAAATAATTGGAATACAAAAAGTGTCGCTATTCCAGAATACAAGTTACCTGAAAGTACAGCAAAGAATCAGTTGTATTTTATAGATTTTCCCGGAGCAAAACAATCTGTTTTTTTAATTGGTAAGTCGGTATTGTCACAGGAAAACGAAGACGCAAACAATTTAAGTTTTGCTAACGAAATTTTAGGAGGTGGATCTAGCGGAAAATTATTTCAAACCTTAAGAATAGGTAAAGGTTATACTTACGGCGCTTATTCAAGTATAATTAGTAATAAAGAAGTGTCACCTTTTACAATTAGAACAAGTGTAAGAGCAAATGCAACATTAAAATCGTTAGAAATTATTAAAAATATGGTGTCTAATTATGCTAATGATTTTACAGAAACAGAAGTAGAGCTTACTAAAAATAAAATTCTAAAAGGAAATACTAGAGCTTTCGAAAGTTTAGGAGCGCAATTAGGGATGCTTAAAGAGATTAGTAAATATAAATTATCTCAAACATTTACAGAAGATAATCAAGAAGAGTTGGTAAATATGTCTTTAGAAGATTACAAAAATATTATTAATAAATATTTAGTTGAAGAGGATATGATTTATGTAATAGTTGGTGATAAATCGACTCAATTTGAGGAAGTTAAGAAGCTTGGTAAAACTATAGTTGAGCTTGATATTAATGGAAATAAAATATAGTTTTTATAAACCTAGAAATCAATAGTTTAAAACATAAATATTAACATTAAGTTATGAAGAAAAAACAGGAACTTTGGCACATATATTGTATACTATGTTAGTTACGATTAAAACTTAAAAAAGGAAATGAATAACACGATAAAAAATGCCGTTTCTATAGTAATATTATTCTTAGGTGTATTAGGTTTTTCGCAAACCGAATTACCATTAAAATCAACTGAAGCAATTGATCCTATTGCAGAATTACAAAATGCCGACTTGCAAAAACTTTTGCAAACCGAAATTTATAAGAATGCCGAATGGAAGAGTTTAATTCAAAATAAGAAGATGTCTATTGCTATTGTAGATTTAACAGATCAATGCAATATTAAATATGCTGGTTTAAATGATGACCATATGATGTATGCAGCGAGTTTACCAAAAATAGCGATATTATTAGCAGCAATGGATGCTATTGACACTGGCGAATTGGAGGATACTAAAGAGGTGCGTAATGACATGAGGTTAATGATTAGCAAATCTAATAACCAGGCATCCACACGTATGATTGATCGTGTTGGTTATGATAAAATTGAAGCTGTTTTAAGAGCTCCTAAAAATAAACTCTACGACGAAGAAGTTGGTGGAGGCCTTTGGGTTGGAAAGCGTTATGCAGCAGGAGGAAAGCGCCATCCAGAACCAATGAAAGGTTTAAGTCATGCAGCAACTACAAAACAGGTTTGCAGTTTCTATTATCAATTGGCAATGGGTAATTTGGTAAATACAGAGCGTTCTAAAGAAATGTTAGAAATAATGAAAGATCCTGCTTTGCATCATAAATTTGTTAATACGTTAGATAGAATAGCACCTAAAGCTACAATCTATAGAAAATCTGGTTCTTGGAAAAATTACCATGCAGATTCTGCGCTAGTTTGGGGACCAAAGCGTAAGTATATTATTGTGGCATTAATAGAAAATGATTTGGGAGAACAAATTACTAGAAATTTAGTAGTGCCTATTGAGAAAGTTCTTAAAAAATCACGTTCTTTGATTAAGATATAAAAGACTTTGCTGCCCTTACTAAAAAATATACTTAATAAAACATTTGGATTAAGAGATGGTGAAATATACATCTCTTTTTTAATGCAGTTATATATCTTTCTTGTTATAACGGTATTATTAATTGTAAAACCAACGGTTAATGCACTTTTTGTCAATCAGCTTGGAGCAGACAGTTTGCCATATGGTTATTTGCTGGTTGCATTGGTAGCCGTATTTACATCAATATTTTATAACAAAGCCGTTAGGGCATTTTCGTTACTTAAAGTAACTATTGGTTCTTTAGTAATCTTTAGTTTAGCGTTTATTGCATTAAGTATCGTTTTGCATTATAATATCCTTGAAAAAGGATTATTATACTTTTATTATTTAAGCATTTCACTATTTGCTGTAATTGCAACGTCCCAGTTTTGGATTTTAGCCAACATGGTTTTTAATGCTAGGGAAGCTAAGCGGTTATTTGGATTTATTGGTGCAGGAGCAATAGCAGGTGGTGTTTTTGGAGGTTATTTAACTAGTATTATCGTATCCTCTTATGGTAATAAATATGCTATATTTATAGCCGCTCTTTTTATTTTGTGTTGCATTCCAATTATCCAAAAAATTTGGAAATTGAGAATACAAAAAATGACTACTTACGTTAGAAAACAACGTAAAGATAGCGAGTCTAATGTACAAGATTCTTCTTTTAATTTAATCTTAAAATCTAAGCATCTAACTTACTTAGCATTAATCACTGGTATAAGTGTTATTGTAGCAAAATTGGTAGATTTTCAGTTTAGTGATTTTGCAAATAAAGCGATTTCAGATCCCGATGAGCTAGCTTCTTTCTTTGGTTTTTGGTTTTCAACTTTTAATGTTATCGCCTTAGTGCTTCAGTTGTTTATTACTAACCGATTTTTGAGTCGCTTGGGTGTTTCATCTACATTATTAATCTTACCGCTAGGTATTGCTTTAGGGAGTTTATTATTTTTAACTTTTCCAGAATTGTGGGTTTTAGTCATTATAAAAGGTATCGATGGAAGTTTTAAGCAATCTTTAAACAAGGCTGCGGTAGAATTATCCATAATGCCAATTCCAAACAGCATTAAAAATCAGGCAAAATCTTTTATAGATGTTGCTGTAGATAGTATCGCTACAGGTATTGCAGGTTTTTTACTTATCTTTTTAATAAAGAGATTAGATTTAAGTACGTCTTATATTACAATTATAATTCTGCTTTTTGTTTTTATTTGGATTCTTCTAATTTACAGGTTGCGTGAAGCTTATTTTGATTCCTTCAGAACAAATATTCAAAAAACATTAGTTTTCGAGGCTAAAACAAAGAAGAGAGAAAAGTATGAAACAACTTTAGTTGCAGCTAGACGTATTTTTAACTCTGGAGCTGAAACTGAAATTTTAAGCCTTTTGGAGCAATTAGATTCTTATAGATTAATACCATTAAAGGATAGTATTATAAATTTATTAGAACATCCATCAAATTGCGTTAAAACCGAAGCAATAAAGCAGTTATTTCAATACGATAGAGGTACAGCTATAAAAAAGGTAGAGGCTTTAGTTACTGAGCAAAACGATGATTTAGTTTATAATGCGCTAAACTATATTATTCATCATTCTAACATTAATGCTGATGAGTTTTTCGATAAATATTTAAATCATGAAACCGATTATATTTCTAATGCAGCATTACTATGTCTTGCAAAAGAAGGCGTAAATAATAACAAATTATCTATTAAGTATAATTTACAAACTAGAATTGCACAACAAGTAAGAACATTAAATACACCCGAAGGCTTTAGTAGAAAGGAAGCAGTTGCAAAATTATTAGTCACTATTGCTTATTCTGGAATTGAGAAGTTTTATCCTTTTATAACGGTACATTTAAATAATAGAGATCAATATATAGTAAAGTATGCTATTAAAGCTGCAGGAATAACTGCTAATGAGCGTTTTGTTGATGAGTTGTTGAACTATTTATCCATTAAAGAATACCGAAAACGTGCGATTAAGGCTTTAAAAAATTATGGAACAGGAATAACTAAAACCATTTTAGATTTAGATAAATCTGAAGATTTAGCGGATAATATCAAGCAGCAATTACCAAAAGTAATTAGCGCTTTTAACTCTCAAAATTCTGTAAAAATTTTATTAAGGTTATTAAAAAGTAATGATGTTGTAATAAGGCTTGAATCTTCAAAAGCTTTATTAAAATTAAGACAGAAAAACCAGTCACTTTTTTATAATAAGCGTATTTTCAGGAGTGTAATATTAAGAGAAAGTAGATATTATAAGAGCACTATAGATGCTATCGCATCAATACAAAACACAATCAATCATGCGCTTTTGGAGCCTGAAAACGATACGATTACTGAGGTTTTTATTGCAAGACAAAGTTTAATTGATGTTTTAGAAAATCAGTTAGAAACAAGTTTAACCTGTATTTTTAAGCTGCTAAGTTTGGTGTATGATGAAGCAGATATTGAGGTTACTTATTCTGGACTCTTTAGTGAAGTTAAAGAAGCAAGAGTTAATGCTCTAGAATTCTTAGATAACTTATTAAATGCACAATTAAAATCTAAAGTATTTCCGTTAATAGAGCATACGGTTATTGAAGAAGATCATTTCGATTCTACGGTATTAAAAATCAATACCATTCCTGAAAAGGCCTATTTAACGATGCTAATTAAAAGAAGAGGTAAACGTGTTAAATTAGAAGTTTTACACCTTATTAAAGTACTTGATAATAAAAAATACGTCCCAATTGTAATGCCTTTAAAGAAGCATCGTAATAAGGACGTAAAATTCTTTGCTTATGCTACGATTGATAGTTTAACAGATGTTAAACTTTAGTTTCCGCCGGTATCATCTTTATCTTTAAAATTCTCATCTAATTTAGCATCAGAGTTTTCGTTGTTTTTTTCAATTAAATCATCAAGTTTACTCGCCAAATACATGTGTGCTCCTGCAGAATTCTTGTTTAATACGTTAGACATTAAACAAACAATGTATTTAGTACCGTTGTTTGGATGTTCTACAATAATAACAGAATTCATATAATTAAAAACGTTTCCGGCATAATCCTTACAATCAGGATTCTTCTTTCTATCGCATTTGTAATAGCTACCAGACTTAAAATATACAGCAGCACTATCTAGTCTATTAGATTTTGCATAACGAATACGCCTGTCTGTAGAGTAGAGTAGTCGTTTCATTTCAAGACTAGTCTTTGTATCTACAATTTTACCTTGCTCTAGTTTAACAAACCATTTCATTAAACCTTTTGGCGTACCAATACTACCACCTTTTCTGCCCACATACTTATCTGCTGTACGTGTAAACATACCACCAAGTCTCCAATCGTCTTCAGTGATTCCTAAATCTCTTAAAGGTTCGTTTACTACCGTATTTGCTAAGTTTGTTAAACTATCTCTTGATGTCTCTTTAAAGTAGTTTTCACCTTGTTCCTCGGTTAAATTAACATATTCTTGTCCAAAAGCTGCCATTAACATTGCTTCTCTGTACATAACACTTGCGGCACCATTATTACTAACAGAAACCATATGGTCTAACCATTCAAATAACGAAAACTTATCGCTGGCTATAACTTGTCTTTTAGATAGTTTATCTTTTTCAATATCATAAATTGGCACAGTATGGTGATCTCCAGTTCCCCAATAACGAGAAGACACTTTAATGTCTTTTAGGTACATAATACGTTCATCGAAATCGGTACATACTTTAGCCATTTGCGTAAAAACAGCATTTAAAACGGCTATTTTACCAACACTTCCTGGTTGGTAACCCACATTTTCTCTATGCGCCGCGTATTTTAAATCCTTAGCATTGGTCATGTCCATAATTGCTAAAGAATAAGCACCACTAGGCACCAAACGTTTAATACGGTCAGCAAATTCTTTATTTTCTACAAATAATTCTTTAATACTGTCTTCGGTTCTAGACGTTAGATTAAGCTTAATATCTGCTAACTTTTTATAGGCACCAAACGGAATACGGTTATAAGGCACACTGTCTATTTGCATTTTATGTATTTGGTATAAACGCTTAATTCCAGTACGCTGGTAACCATCTATTGGGTAGGATACAAACCCAAAAGAAAGTAAAATACAAAGACCAATAGATATGTAGAATATTTTTTTCATAATATTTTTTATAGTTTTTCTGAAAGACTGATTAATGTATCACCTTCAATTTTTGGTGAGATAGAAGAGAGGTATTCAGAACTTTTTGCCTGCTTGTTTTCCACAAACGGACGAATTTGAAACAACCACAATTTATCATCCTTGAAACCAAATTCTACATCGTAAGCTTGATTTGGAGTGTCGGCATGTTGCACCATTTTTTTTCTAATTTCGGTTGCCAATGTTCTAATTTCACTAATATTACGAGCATTTAAAATTGGAAACTCAAAAGTTGTTGTATATTTTTTAGTGCCACCATAATCTGGAAGTCTTATGTAATCGTTTTGTCTTGCAGGCGCTAATAATTCATCTGTTTTAGATGAAATTAAACGTGTCTCTGCACTTTGTCCGTCTACAGCACCACCAGCACCACGACTAAAAGCAACCGTTAAATCGTTATCATTTCCAGAGTTAATACCTTTAGTAATCATAACACCAGAATAATCAACATCTACACTTGGTATTATTAAAATAGAAGGAAATACATTTTCAGGATTACTTAAATATTTTTGACGCCATTTAAAGCTACGTTCTGTGTAAGCACTTGCCCAAACACGTTTAATACCTTTTACAATGGCATCTTCATCTTTAATATTAAACAACGTTAAATTTAATCCAGCACCTGTAAATTCTTTCAAATCTTCCATATTGGTATCACTACGTAAAAACACAGGAACATTACCAATAGTGTCTCCAAAAGCGGATTTAAAATTAGATTTCATGTCTTCAATAAAACTAGTTTCTAAAGGCATGTTTATAATAGCGTCATGCAATTTTTTTAAGTTTTTAAGCTGAAATTCTTCTACTACAGCTTCATCAGTTTTATTAGCACGCATATCATTAGCAACAGTAAACGTAGCGTTTAGGTATTCCCAATACGTTTTATTCTCATTTGCCATTTTTGTATTCATGTGCGATCTAAAAATTCCGAAAGGAATAATAATACCTTCCACAACCTGCTCAGGAAACAATTGCTTTAACTCTCCTAAATTAGCAGCTTTTGGTCCACATAGCTTACCGGAATCTGTAGCATCAACATCACGCATATTAAGTACTTTAGATACGTCTAAACGAATTTGATCTACAGGAACAGCAATAATGTTTTTACTACGTTCTTTTTTGCTAAAAAGCTCTTTTTCGGTAGAAGACATAGCGTCTTCTGCTTTAATAATTACACTACCTTTATTTGACACCGCATAGAAAATGGTTTTGCCATTGTATTTTTTCATTGCTTTTAAATTATCATAAGACAAAGCAGCATTTGGTATTCCTAAATTACGGGCTAAAAGTTGAACGTGAGACACTAAATTACCTTCAGAAACGGTTAGTATTCCTGCAACTGGTTTTAAATCGTGAGGTGGTTTTTCAAAAATATAAATGTTATTACTGTTCACTTCAACATCATCAGGATTACCATCTACAACAACCAATTCACCAAAGGCATATCCAGGATTTAATCCTCTTATTGCACTTTGATTTTCTATAGACATCACCGCGTTGTTAATTTTAGACGTTTTAGAAACAAAAGCACCAAATTCGCTAACGGTTTCACCTAAGCTTAAAGCAACGCTACTTCTAACGCGATCATCTATAAAACCATAAGATAGTGGCTCGAAAGTAGTATAGTCGTCAACAATATCTTGATAATTAGCTTTAACCATTGCAGCACTCCATTCTACAACACTGCGACTTGTGGTTAATAATTGATTTAAATCGTTAATACTTAATTCGGTATTTGCAATTTTACTATTAGTTGTCTCTTCTATGGCATTGTATTCCCAATCTTCAATTAAACCAGTTCCTAGGGCAGCACAAGACAAAGCGCTAATTTTATCTAGGCTTTCTCCAGGTGTAGTGGTTTTCCAATTTTGAGTTTCGGTAAGTAAAGTATGTTCTAATTGGTTAGATAAATCCAATAATTTTAAACGGTCTTCACTGCTTTTATAGCTTAAGATATTACTTCTAATTTCAACTAAAATAGTAGCGATTTCAGAAATAAAAGAAGCTGAGGTATTATCATTTTTATTAGCAGTAATAAAATCTTGAATTCTTTTAGTTGTAATGTTAGTGCTTGGTAATGTTTTTAAATCTTCTTTTAATCTTGTAAAATCGATAGGAGCATAAAATTTATCCATGGTTGCTAATAACGCATCGAAATCCTTCTTTAATTCTTCTGGAATACTTTTAGTTTCCATAAAATCTTTCACCAATTTAATATCAGTAACTTCTGGTTGCCCATGAATTTTAATTCTAATATCCATAAACGATTTCAAGTCTTCAGAAATAGTTTTACTTTGACTTCTCATTAATTGTGCAATATTATCATCGCCATTATGAGGGACATCTTTTAATACTTGTCTTAAAAAATAATAATTGGCATCAATAAACTGTTCGTCTTTTAATAACCATTCAAAAAAGTCTTTTCCCCAAGTGTCTTCATCTTCACTTTGTATAGCACCTCTGTAGTATTGTGCTTTTTGTAAAACCCATCCATCATCTACACTAGCAAGGTATTTACCAATTTGATATTGTTTTATTCGGCTAAACTTATGGTCCCGATTTAAAAAATCGTTTTGCTTTACGGCAGCAATAATTTCACCAAAATAAAGACGATTTGTTTTTCTTAAATTTAAAGCAGATTCTTTAAAACTGGCATGTTGTATTCCGCCTCCAATACTATCAGGACAAGGATCTTTGGGCTCACGTTCCGTATTGTCTTCACAAAACCACTTAATACGATTATAAGGACCTCTAGGATCTTTTTTATAAGCTTCTATTAAGTTTTTAATTTGCTTTTTTTTAAGTTCTTGTGCTTCTGTTTTTAAATTAAAAGCAATAAGAATAACAATAAATGGGATTAAATTTTTTAACATTATTTTAAGATTTGTCTTCACACAAAAATATCTAATTTATTAATGTGATTTTTCTTTTATTTAATTATTTATAAGATTTAAATGAACACAATCGCCTAGTATTTTTTTTTATTAAAAATATTAAGATTAGCTGCTACTAAATGGCCATGTTTTAAGATAGTTTTATAAAAATTTTATTTTACAATTATTAAATTCACAGTATAATAATTATTAAAATCAGGAATATGAAAAGGAAATCAATAATATTATTAGTTGTTTTTGCAATGGCATTTTTTGGTTGTCAGAACAAAGCAGAAAGTCAGACTCCAAAAGCAGTAAAAGAAGCATTTCAAGCAAAGTACCCAGGCGAGAATGACCCAGATTGGGAAATTGATAGTAATGGAAACTACGAATCTCATTTTAAAATAAAAGGTGTAAAATATAGAGCAGATTTTGCTCCAAGTGGAAACTGGATTGAAACCGAAACAAGTATAGATAAAAAAGACTTGCCAAAACCTATTAGAGAAGCTATCAAGAAAAATTATGGCAGTGAATCTATTACTGAAATAGAAAAAGTAGATAGCGCATCTAAAGGAGAATTTTATGATGTAGAATTCAAGAAAAAAGGAAAAAACATGGATGTAGAGTATCGTGCATCAGGCGAGGAACTATAACATATTTTAATTAATTAGAAAAAGTATAACCAATGCTTAGGTTATACTTTTTTCTATCTTTCACTTGCATAAATACATGTATAATAGCTGGTAACCAACCTGAAAAAGTTAATAGTAGATTAATAATAAATTTACTAACAATGCCATGATGTAGAATAGAAGCACTATTCTTTTGTTTTACAATTTATATACTGTTTAAAATAATAGAACTAAATTTATTGCATGGATAAACCTGAGAAATTTAAACTCAAACATTTACCAAAATTATTAATAAAAACAGCTAGTTCATGGTTCGATAGCGAACCTTTTGAGCGCAGTGCTGTTGTTGCTTATTATGCTATTTTATCTCTACCGGCGTTGACAATAATAATTTTAAATATTGTTGGAGGCATTTGGGGACGTGAAATTGTTCAAGGAGAATTATTAGGGGAAATAACAAAAGCTTTAGGGCAAGAGGTAGCAGAATCTATTAGATTAATGATGGTAGATAGAGGTAATGAAAGCACTTCAATATTTGCAACAGTTGTTGGTATTGGTACTTTGCTTTATGGTTCTACAGGTGTGTTTTTTCAATTGCAATCTGCTTTAGATAAAATATGGGATCAAAAACCAAAGTATAAAAATAGTATAATAGCTACGCTTGTTAGTCGCGTTAGGAGTTTTGGATTCATATTAATTATTGGCTTTTTACTGTTAACCAGTTTTGTGCTTACTTCAATATTAAGCACTTTTAGTAATCGACTAGAACGTTTATTGCCTGAACATTTATTCGAATATCTTTATGTTTTCGATCTATTAATATCTCTAGGTTTTATTTACGTCTTGTTTGGGGCTATGTTTAGGTTTTTACCATCGGCAAGTATACCTTGGAAATCTGTTAGAGTTGGTGCGTTACTAACAACTATATTATTTCTTATAGGAAAATATTTATTAGCCATCTATTTTAGCGAAATGCAGCCAGGCTCAACTTATGGAGCAGCAGGATCTGTTATTTTAATTATGCTTTGGGTGTCTTATTCTTGTATTATATTACTGTTTGGAGCACATTTTACAAAAGTATATTCCGATAAATATGTGACTCAAATTATAGTTTCAGAAGCACCACAGATTTCTAATAGTAAAGAGTAGAAACTTTAAGTTATTATTTAATGTGAAGTTAATATTAGTAATAAACCAATTAAAAGAGATAAAATGAAAACCGTAGACTTTAAAATTGAATATATTTTAGAAAATGATGTTGTAAGGTTAATTCCTTTAAAACCTGAAGATTTTAAAAAGCTTTCTACCTTTTCTTTAAACGAACCAGCGCTTTGGGACTATTCTTTACAGCCTGCAGATGGATTAGAAAATCTGAAAACCTATTTAGATAAAGCACTACAAGATAAGGCAGATAAAAAAACTTATCCTTTTATAGTATTCGATAAACGCACAAATGAATACGCAGGAAGCACACGTTTTTATGATTATTTACCACAATATAAGACCGTACAGTTGGGCTACACTTGGTATGGTGAAAATTTTCAAGGCACAGGATTAAACAAAAATTGTAAATTTTTAATGCTTTCTTTTGCTTTCGATACCTTAGGAGTAGAGCGTGTAGAATTTAGGGCAGATAATAACAATAAAAAAAGCATTGCGGCCATGAAAAGTTTAGGTTGTGTAGTAGAAGGTGTTTTAAGACAGAATTGCTCGACACCTAATGGAGAAAGGCGTGACAGTATTATACTTAGTATTTTAAAAGCCGAATGGTTTGGAGGCGTTAAAGCCAATTTAGAAACGTTGTTATAAAACGAATAGAATCCATTAGTAGCTATTTTTTCTTCTTTTTGATTAGTTTAATAACTCAGTAAATAATTATGATAGAAAATAGAAGATATGCCATGCTTAGTGTTTTGAAAAATAGAGAAATAAAAGATTAGTTCTAAAATAGAAAAAAATAACTCAAACCAAAAACTGTAGTTATCTTTGCAAAAAAAAGAGTAATGTCAAACCAAAAAAAACGCATAAAGCAATATTAGCGAAATTAGGTATAGAAGCACTAAATCCTATGCAGGAGGAAGCGTATTTATCTATTACATCTATTGCAAATACTGTTTTGTTATCACCAACAGGAACAGGTAAAACGCTTGCGTTTTTATTACCTACAATAAGCGAATTGTCTACTAAGTGTGAGAATGTACAATTACTAATATTAGTACCTTCTCGAGAGTTAGCAATACAAATAGAACAGGTAATTAGAGAAATAGGATCTGGTTTTAAAGCCAATGCCGTTTATGGTGGTAGACCATTCTCTAAAGATAAGATAGAACTTTCCCACGCACCAGCAATATTAATTGGAACTCCTGGTCGTGTTGCAGATCATTTAAGGAAAAAAACCGTTTCTGTAGAAGACATTAAAACTTTGGTTTTAGATGAATTCGATAAATCTCTAGAAATAGGTTTCGAAAAAGAAATGAGCGAAATCCTTAGCAGCTTACCAAGTATTAAAAAACGTATTCTAACCTCGGCAACTCAGGATATGGAAATTCCTAGATTTGTAGGTTTAGAAAATGAAATAGTAATCGACTATTTAGACACCAAAATATCTAACTTAGTTATTAAAAAGGTAATCTCACCAGATAAAAATAAACTACAAACGTTAGTAGATTTATTACAGCATATAGGTAACAAACCAGGTATTATATTCTGTAACTTTAAAGATACTATACAGTATGTAAGCGACTTTTTAAATACTAACGATATTCCACACGGTTGCTTTTTTGGTGGTATGGAACAAATAGATAGAGAGCGCGCGCTTATAAAATTTAGAAACGGCTCTCATAAAATTATTATAGCTACAGATTTAGCCGCTCGTGGATTAGATATTCCAGAGTTAAACTTTATCGTGCATTATCAATTACCATTAAAAGCTGAAGAATTCACCCATAGAAACGGTAGAACAGCAAGAATGAACGCACAAGGAACAGCGTACGTTTTACAATGGGAAAACGAATACTTACCAGAGTTTATTACAGCTTCAGAAATTGTAAAACTTAAAGGCAGACCAACCAATATGGATAGTTTATGGTCTACTTTATTTATTTCTGGTGGTAGAAAAGATAAAATCTCTAAAGGAGATATTGCAGGTTTGTTTTTTAAACAAGGCGATTTAGAGCGTAACGAATTAGGTGTTATAGAACTAAAACAAGACTGTGCATTTGTAGCAGTCCCAAAAGCAAAAGCAGAAGCAATAGTAGAGAAAGTAAATAATAAACACGTTAAAAAACGTAAAGTGCGTGTTACCATTATTTAGCAGCATTTTTGTAACTTTCAATTGTCAAAAAAGTGTAAAATAAGTGTCAACAGCTATTAGAAGTCACTAAATAGCAAGTTATTTACATCGATTTTAAAACTCCAAAGCATTGAGAATCTATAAAGCATTTTTAGTACTAATAGTAGCACTAGTCTTTTTTTCGTGTAAAACCGAAAACAATACTAACGTTTCGGCATTGGCTAAAGTTGCTATTCGTGAAGCCGGCAATCAATTATTACTAAAAAATCAAGATTCCACATCATTAATATTGCCGGTTTTAGAATTGAAGACCTCGGTTTTTAAACTAGAATTTAGTAAACCACTAGCTTTCGAGCCAAGTCAACTCGTAAAAGCAATAGAAGATAGTTTTAATAAAACAGCACTTGCTAAAAGTTACCGCGTAGAAGTATTGCAATGCACAGATAACGAAGTTGCCTACAGTTACGAAATTCACGAAACGCAGGAACTTACTATCATACCATGCGCAGGTCGTGTGTTACCAGAAAGCTGCTATATCATTACTATTTCATTTTTAGATAATCCTAAAGCAGCAAACAGCTATACTTGGCTTTTATACCTTTTAGTAATGGCTCTCCTTATTGTTATAGGTATAATGGTATTCAAAAAAAGGAAATTAGAAACGGTATCAAAAGCAATAGCTACAGATTTCGAAAAACTTGGTGTTTTTCAATTTTATCCAGAACAGAATAAACTTGTAAAAGCCGCAACAACTATTAACCTTTCTAAAAAGGAATGCGAAATTCTAGCCATTTTTGTAGCCAACCCAAACCAAATCATTAAACGCGACACGCTTACCAAGAAAGTATGGGAAGACAATGGTGTTATTGTGGGCAGAAGTTTGGACACCTACATTTCTAAACTCCGTAAAAAATTAAAAGACGACACCACTATAAAACTGACCAATGTACACGGTGTAGGTTATAAATTAGAGGTAGCAGATTAACTAAACGTTAACATCGAAACGCTAGACTGTTAAAGGTTTCCGTTGTTATGTTATTTTTCTCATAAGGTCTTCTTAAAGACAATGCTTAAGTTTTAGATGTTATGTATCTTTAGATAAGAGAAAAGATATATAATTAAAGAGTACGTTACGAAACCACTCTAAAAAACAAAAAGCAATGATTAAACCAAGAGAAAAAGCACCAGAATTAAAAATAGAACTAGTAAACGGTACAACATGGACATTAAGCGAGCAATCGCCAGAAAACTTCACGTTACTATTAGTATATAGAGGTAAACACTGTCCGGTTTGTAAAGGCCAGTTAGAAGAACTTCAGAAAAAAATAGGTAAGTTTTCAGATCGCGGTGTAAACGTTATCGCCATAAGTGCCGATACTAAAGAAATAGCAGAAGAAACTTATAAAGAATGGGAGATTAACGATATTCCATTAGGTTATAATTTTTCTATCGATGAAGCCAGAAAATGGGGATTATTTATTTCCGAAGGCATAAAACAAGAACCGAAACATTTTGTAGAGCCAGGATTATTTTTAATCACACCAGACCAAACCATGTATTGGGAATCTATCCAATCTATGCCATTTGGTAGACCACCATTTAACGAAGTCTTAGGAGGAATCGATTATATTCTTAAAGCAGATTATCCTGCTAGAGGTGAAGCCTAAAACTTCAGGATTAACAATCCGTTAATCCAAATACTACTATTAGCCTTTTATTAAAGGCCAAACACAAGAAGCGTTATCATTTTAAATGTTCATTCAGTATCGAACAAGATAGCGCGTATCATAAACTTAAAAATAAAATAACATGAGTAATACCACAGATAAAGGATTTGCAACTATTAATCCTGCTACCGAAAAAGAAATTAAACACTATACATACATGACGGAAGACGAAGCTGTAAAAGCAGTAGAGTCCTGTCACGAAGCTTTTTTAGATTGGAAACTAAAATCTTTAGAAGAGCGTTCTGAAATTATAAAAGCCGTTGGTAAAACACTAATGGATGTAAAAGATGAGTATGCCACATTAATGACCCAAGAAATGGGAAAATTAGTAAAGCACAGTCACGACGAAATAGAACTTTGTGCAGGCATTTGCGAGTACACAGCGACCGCAGGCATCAAACATTTACAAGATGAAGTAAGAACCATGGAAAATGGCGGAAAAGGAATCATTCAACAAGCGCCAATAGGTGTAATTTATGGCATCCAACCATGGAATTTCCCATTATACCAAGCCATTCGTTATGCTATTGTAAACCTAATGGCAGGAAACGGCGTCTTATTAAAACACGCTAAAAACGTAACTGGTTCAGCTTTAAAACTTAAAGAAGTTTTAGAAAAAGCAGGATTACCAAAAAATCTATTTACCGTTTTAATTATAGATCACAAAACGTCCGATAAAATTATCGAGCACAAACTAGTAAGAGGTGTTACCTTAACCGGAAGCTCTAAAGCTGGAGAATACGTGGCCCAAAAAGCAGCAAAAGTATTAAAAAAGACAGTATTAGAGTTAGGGAGTAACGATGCCTATTTGGTGTTAGATGATGCCGATATAGACCTAGCAGTACAAACCAGTATTTTTGCCCGTACTTATAACAACGGAGAAACCTGCGTTGCAGCCAAACGTTTTGTGGTGGTAGAAAAAGTGTACGACCAATTTAAAGTCGCTTTTGTTAAAGGCATGGAAGCCGTTAATTTTGGAGATCCAATGGACAAAGCGTCTAAATTAGGACCAATGGCTAGAGAAGATTTAAGAGATAAAATTCACGAACAAGTAGAAGAAAGTGTAAGCAACGGTGCCACTATTTTATGCGGTGGGCAAGTGCCAGACGTTACAGGTTATTACTATCCATCTACCGTTTTAGGCGATGTAAAACCTGGACAACCTGCTTACAGCGATGAGTTATTTGGACCAGTAGCCTCATTAATTAAGGCAAAAGATAACGAAGATGCTATGCGCATTGCAAACGATAGTCGTTTCGGGCTTGGTGGCGGAATTTTTAGTAAAGACGAAGACAAAGCCATTCAATTAGCAAAAGACCATTTCGATACAGGAATGATTAACATTAACTCTTACGGTTTAGCACACCCAAACATGCCATTCGGAGGCGTTAAAGACTCTGGTTATGGCCGTGAACACGGTGGTTTTGGTATTAGAGAGTTTGTAAATACTAAATCTATTATGTTGAATAATAGTAAGTAATTTATAATAGAGTAACGTTTATTATAGAAAAAGATCAAGTTGTAAAGCTTGATCTTTTTTTTGTTTTATTTTGTAAATTTATCTTTCTTGGAAATGAATCCTTTTTCTTTTGCATAAAAAACAATTGTTCCTAAAGAAATAGTTGATGAAGAATCTAATTTTCTATTATTATAGCAGTATTTGAGAACATTTTTACTTTCAAGTTCATTATGCTTTGCATTATCTAATTCACACAAGCTTAAAAAATATTTTTCACCTAAGTCATAACTGAAAGTACTAGAGATGGCCAATGCAACTCTAAGCCATTCGTCGAAAGACGCAGTAATAGAAATTTCTTTTCTTTTTAAGTATTTAATAATTAAATTTAATATTTTTCGGTGTTCAGACTTATTTAAACCTTCAGTAGCATATGCATTTTTCCTTAACGATTTATTTAAATTTATACTCTTACTTTTTTTAGTTTGCTTAATTTCTTCTATAATTAGTTTATCAACATAAATTTCGGAGTTTAAATTTATAAATAAATTTTCATCCCAAGACACAAAACATAATCTAGTGACATCACTACCACTGTTATCTAATTCAATATTATATGTATTCTGAAAATACTCTTTTAGAGAACTAAAACTTTGCTTATGTTCTATTGGACTACTATCTATTCTTACTAATGCTTTTAAACCTTCATTTGATGGAGACAGCCAAACAGCATAAATGTATTTATCTTTTGTAAGTGTTTCCTTAATTTTATCTAATTCGGATAGATTTATATGATCGATATCTATAATCATTAGGTTATTATAGTTATCTAAATTTTCAAGTTTTCTACCATCTTTGAATGTCCCACAAAAAGTTACTATAGGTAATTTTATCTTTAGTACTTTGTAAGAGGCATAATCATTATTTTTGGTAAACTCTCTGCATTTTTTAATTATAGATTGGTATTTCCCTTCTTTTATATCTTTTAATTCATCTAATAAATCTGTTTGAATTATTGATTGCGTGTATATATTTTTAAATTTTGAAACTTTCATTTTTTAATAACAAATAATAAGTTATAAATATACTATATTTGATTTAAGGCGTGAGCAAGAGTGGAATTTTTTATTCCATTATATTGAACAGGTATGAGACTTATTTTAAGTCTTTAGGTGTTAGTAGCATTAACATTTTGTTATAACCGAAATCACTGAAACAATTTACGAGACTGATAATCCTGATGCTTATGGTCTCTGCTGATTTGTATATAAAAAAAACAGGGCAGCAATGTATCTCAATCAAAATGAATACTACGTTCACGTCTTATTTTTTATGAAGCAATTAGAAGATTATTATAGAGACTCGCAGATAATTAAAATGTTGTGTAAACACAGAGCAGGAATATCTCATAAAAGACATAAAAAACATATGTTAAGGGATATTAGTTATCATAATAACACTAATAAAATAGTAGTGTCAACAAAAGATGTGGACTTTTATACTATTCAATCATTATTCCCTACTCGTAGAAACTGGAAAAAACTAAATCAAACAGAAAGACTTGACCCTAATAGGTTTACTAATAGTCTGGAAAAAAATGAATTGAGATTATGGAAATCTTATAAATTAGAAAAATATTTAGTTGATTATAAAAATAAAAAACCAGATGAGTGGTACATAAGGCTTTTAGTTTTTTGTAATAAAATAAGACAGAAAGTAAATGATATATCTTTAGATAAATATAAACTTGATAAACCTGTTATATTTCCGTTGCCAAAATCAAATAAAGGTGGTAAGCATGTTTATAGACCAATTGCTAAATTTACGTTAGAAGACAAAATTATTACATCTTTGTTTTCTAAATATTTAACATTAAATTTTGATTCTATTTTTTTAGACTGCTCTTATGCTTTTAGAGCTAGAAATAAAGAGAATATTGTACCAAATCATCACGATTCAATTATAGAGATTTTAAAATATAGAAAAAAGTATAGAAAACTTTGGGTTTCAGAATGTGATATTCAAAAATTTTTTGACACCGTACAGCATGAGCATTTACTTAGTATTTTTAAGAAAACGGTTGATGAATTATCTTTAAAAGGAGTTGTAATATCAAATACCGCTATTAAATTATTTTCTTTATTTTTAAATTCATATTCATTTAATGAAGATGTTTTGATAAAGAATAACGATGTTAATTATTTTAAAAGCTGTGGTGTTCCTGTAGGAGAATTTGGATGGGTAAAAGATGAACTAACAAAAAAATATTCTAAAGATTATATTAGTAAATTTAAAATTGGAGTACCACAAGGAAACGCTGTTTCTTGTTTTATAGCGAATCTAATATTGCATAATATAGATAAAGATGTCAAAGATGTCAATAAGGATATTTTCTATGTAAGATATTGTGATGATATGGTTTTAGCTCATAAAGACGAAGAAGTTTGTAAAAAAGCTTTAGAAGTCTATAAAAAAGGGATAAATAGTAACTTTCTGCTTTATCATGAACCACAAGAATTTCGGGACTATAAAAATTCTGCAAACGATTTTTGGAATGTAAAATCAAAAAAACCATATTATTGGGGAAATAAATTTGAAAATGACAGAAATATTCCGTGGCTTTCTTTTGTCGGTTATCAAATAAATTATAAAGGAGAATTAAGGGTTAGAAAAAGTTCATTGCAAAAAGAAATGAGCAAACAAATTAATGAGACTCAAAAAATATTGTTATCGCTAGGCCTTGATAAACAAAGAAATCTACTTGATATAAGTAAATTTTCAAGAAAAACGAAAAGTCAAATAGTTTTTAGTTTAGAACAAAGATTGATATCAATGTCAGTAGGAAGACTTACAATATATAATTATGAAGAAACTGATTTCAGTCATGGTTTATGTTGGACCAATGGATTTCATTTATTATATAAAAATAGTGATATTAAAAAAAACTTATCCAAGAAACAATTACAGAAATTAGACAAAGGAAGAGAACAGCAAATTTCATATTTAAAAAGAAGAATATCTCATTTAAAGAAAGATTCAGTTGTTATAGATGAATTACCTAAATACATGGATGACTTATACTTTGGTGTTCCTTACAGCTATTTTAATCATTTAAAATAGAACATAATCTAATAATATAAAAAATCAAATTATTTGAGTGTTAATATGAAAAACGAAAATCAAATAAAATGTCCTAATTGTGGGACTTCCATAGATGTTCAAGATATTTTATCGCATCAATTAGAAGAGGAAATAAAGCAAAAATACCAGTCGCAAATAGCGGCAGAGAAGAAGCGTTACGAAAGTCAGCAAGAAAAGCTAAAACTAGAAAAGTTAGATTTCGAGAATAAGAAAAAGCGCGAAAATGTGTTATTTCAGGAACGTTTAGAAAATCAGTTAAAAGAAGATAAAAAGGAAATAGAAGCGAAGCTAAAGCTTAAATTAAAGGAGGAATCTTCCGATCAGTTTGAAGCCTTACAAAAGGAATTAAACGAAAAATCTGAGCAAGTAAAAGAGTTAAACCGTTCTAAAGCTGAGATAGAAAAGCTTAAAAGAGAAAAAGGCGAACTTAAAGAAGCTGCCGAAGCCGAGGCACAGAAAAAGCTAAATGAGATTCTAACTTCAGAAAAAGAAAAAATTAAAAAATCTGAGGAAGACAAAAACGAATTGCGTTTTAAAGAAATGCAAAAGCAGTTAGAAGACCAGAAAAAGCTAACTGAAGAAATGAAACGTAAGCAAGAACAAGGTTCTATGCAATTGCAAGGTGAAGTTCAGGAATTGGCAATAGAGGAGTGGTTGGCGTCTAAGTTTCCGTTAGATACAATACAAGAAATTAAAAAAGGAGCTAGAGGTGGCGATTGTCTTCAAATTGTACACACCAGAACCGAGCAAAACTGTGGTACTATCTATTACGAAAGTAAACGTACTAAAGATTTTCAGCCCAGTTGGATAGAAAAATTTAAAGCCGATATTAGAGACAAAGGTGCCAATATTGGTGTGTTGGTGACAGAAGTTATGCCATCGGACATGGACCGAATGGGATTAAGAGATGGTATTTGGATTTGTAATTACGACGAGTTTAAAGGTTTGTGTGCCGTTTTAAGAGAAGGTATTTTACAAGTAAACAACGCTATAATCACCCAAGAAAATAAAGGTGATAAAATGGACTTACTTTACGATTACCTAACCAGTACAACCTTTAGAATGCAAATTGAAGCGATTGTAGAAGGTTTTACACAAATGAAATCGGACTTAGAAAGCGAAAAACGTTCTATGCAACGTATTTGGAAACAAAGAGAAAAGCAAATAGAGAAAGTAGTAACCAATACAATAGATATGTATGGTTCTATAAAAGGCATTGCTGGAAACGCAATCCAATCTGTTAAAGCATTAGAGTTACCTGGTTACGATGACGACGATGATGATGTATAATAGATAATTTGCTAAAGTTTGTAGGAGTAGAGAACAATTGTAACTCTAAATATAATAACTCTATTATTACTAAAGGTTTAGTGTTTTTTAACTTTAGAATGATGAATGGAAACTTTAAACGTATTTTTTTTACGACTTAAACCAAAATTAAAAGTTCTAAAAACTTATATTTAAATGATTTAATGTTGTTTTACGAATTAATGGTATTATCTTTACTGCACATTAATAAATTAAATTACATTACAATGAGTAAAGGAACAGTTAAATTTTTCAACGACGCTAAAGGATTTGGATTCATCACAGAAGAAGGTGTTGATAAAGATCATTTTGTACACATTTCTGGATTAATCGATGAGATTAGAGAAGGTGACCAAGTTGAATTCGATTTACAAGAAGGAAACAAAGGATTAAACGCGGTTAACGTAAAAGTTATCTAAGAATATATTCATATATTTTCAAAAAGCCTATCTTTTATTAGATGGGCTTTTTTATGCGCTATAATTTTATACTTCATATAAAGAAAACAATCATCTTTTTCTTTTACCGCTATTTCAAACAAGAAATGGTATTATCTTTGCCAAAAAATATTTTATGTCAAAACAGTTTTCAGATATTGGGATTAATAAGCAACTTCAAGAGCGATTAGAGGCTTTACAAATTTCTGTTCCTACAGATATTCAAGAAAAAGTTATTCCTATTATTCTAAACCAAAAAGAAGATGTTGTTGCACTAGCAAAAACAGGAACAGGTAAAACTGCTGCTTTTGGTTTACCATTATTACAACTTATAGACGTAGATAAAGCTAATATTCAAGCTATAATACTTGCGCCTACTAGAGAGTTAGGACAACAAATTTTTAATAATTTAGAGTCTTATAAAGCAGAAAGCATGCAAGTTACTATTGCGGGATTATTTGGAGGCATCCCAATAAAACCACAAATAGAAAGATTAAAAGAAACAACACATATAGTTGTAGCAACTCCTGGACGTTTAGCAGATTTAATAGAACGAAATGCTATAAACGTAAAAGAGATTACTTATTTTGTATTAGATGAAGCTGATGAAATGGTAACGGCGCACAAAGAAGGCGTAGATGCTATTATTAAAGTTTTACCTAAAAATAGAAGAACTTTACTCTTTACAGCGACACTACCAGGAACTATTAAACAAATGGTTCAAAACTACATGTCTAAGCATGTGGTGCAAATTGAAGCAAATATGGAATCTGTTGGTCATCAAGGTATCGATCACCAATACATAGTTGTAGAGCCTATAGAAAAACTGGAAGTGTTACTTCATTTTTTAAATGCAAACGAAGGACAACGTGGTATTATATTCTGTAAAACTAAAGCTGCAGTAAACAAACTAGCAAAAAAACTAGCCATTAATAAATTCTCTTCTGGTGCTATACACGGAAGCCTAACACAAGGTATTCGAGATCGTATTATGGGACAATTTAGAGAAGGCCATATAGATATTTTAGTGGCTACAGATTTAGCAGCTCGTGGTATTGATGTAAAAGAGTTGTCTTGGGTAGTTAATTACCATTTACCAGACACTTACGAAGCGTATGTACATAGAAGTGGACGTACTGCTAGAGCAGGAGCAAACGGTTTATCACTTACTATTATACAGCAAGAAGAAGTTGAAGATATTGGAGAGTTTGAAGAAGAACTAGACATTACATTTACACCTTTTAAAAAGCCAGATGCCCAAAGTATTGAAGATAATAATACGTTATTATGGGCTAAAAAAATATTTAAAGCGAAGCCTAACAGAGAAGTTAATGAAGCTTTAAAAGGACAAATTAAAACCATATTCCATCATTTAACAAAAGAGGAATTAGTAGATAAAATATTGGCGAATTACTTAATGCAAACTAAAGCAAGTAAAGAAAAGCCAGAAGAGACTAAAAAGAAGAAAAGTAAGTAATTTTATAATAGAATGTTGTCACTTCGAGTGATTCCGAAGTATGAGGAATTGTATCGAGAAGTTTAACTCTAAATTGTTCTCGAATTAATTCTGAAGAAAAAATAAAAATCATTCGAACTGACAATACACCGTTAGATAATTTTATGAAGGAAAAGGAAAACAATCTAGAGATTGAAAACTGTATTGCTACAATTCAGAAACTTTTGGATGATACCGATCAGCTTTTCGAATTGCCAGAAGACCAACGTGTCGCACTTTTTAAAGTAGCAGGAGCATTAACGCGACCAAGTCGAGACGAGTTTCAGCGTAGACGTAAAGATGCTAAAAAAGCAGCAAAGCGTAAAATGATTGAAAGCGATAAGCACGCTAGAAAAACTACTGGTATTCGTAGTGCGAGAGAAGCGACTTTATTTGTTGCTCCAAAATTATTGGCAGCTGCTGTAATTAATGAAGATACTCCAGAATTAGAATCGCCAAGAAATTGCTACGTTTGTAAAACAGTCTACACTAAATTGCATCATTTTTACGATACGATGTGTACCGACTGTGGCGATTTAAACTATGCTAAACGTTTTCAAACTACAGATTTAAAAGATCAAGTTGCTGTAATAACAGGTTCTCGATTAAAAATTGGATACCATATTACATTAATGTTATTGCGTTCTGGTGCAACAGTTGTTGCTACTACACGTTTTCCGGCAGATTCTGCTATTCGTTTTTCTAAAGAAGACGATTATAAAACATGGAGCGATCGCTTGCATATTCATGGTTTAGACTTAAGACACATACCAAGTGTTGAGATTTTTTGCAACTATATAGAGCAAAAATACGATCGTTTAGACATCTTAATTAATAATGCTGCACAAACGGTAAGGCGTCCATCTGGTTTTTATTTCCATTTAATGGAAAATGAAAAATTACCAATAGATAAATTACCAAAACTAGCTCAGGCTTTATTACAAGACCACGAAAGTTGTTTAGAAGAATTGACGAGCTTAAGTGTTGGCCCTTCAAAAACAGATAAAAACAACGTATTACCTGTAACTTGGCATGGTCCAGAACCAGGAATAGGGTTACGTAATTCGGCAGAACTATCACAAATTCCTTACAGTTTTGATAACTCGTTACAAACGGCAGAGGTATTCCCAGAAGGCGAATTGGATGCAGATTTACAGCAAGTAGATTTACGTAAAACTAACAGTTGGAGACTAAAACTAGGAGAGATAGAAACTACCGAAATGGTAGAAGTACAGTTAGTGAATGCTGTAGCACCTTTTGTATTGTGTAATCGTTTGTCTAATTTAATGATGAAAGAAAACACAGGCAAAAAACACATTATTAATGTGTCTGCAATGGAAGGGAAGTTTCATCGTTTTAAGAAAGAAGATAGACATCCACATACAAACATGGCAAAAGCGGCTTTAAATATGTTAACGCATACTTCTGCAGGAACTTTTGCTAAGTCTGGTATTTATATGAATGCTGTAGATACAGGTTGGGTTACAGACGAAGATCCAGCAGAATTATCTAAAAAGAAAGTGGAAGTACACGATTTCCAGCCACCTTTAGATATTGTAGATGGTGCGGCGCGTGTTATGGATCCATTAATAGACGGCATTAATACTGGTAAGCATTGGAGTGGTAAATTCTTAAAAGATTATTTCCCTATAGATTGGTAGACGTTGTTGAATGATAAAAATGATAAAGCTGTTAAAATAGAACAACTATAAGTTAATAGTGTTGTTTTTTAATTTGCAATAAGACAGTAAATTTATACTTCAAGATTTTGAATGAAACATAAAGTAATTGGTTTGTATAAATCATTAAAAAGAAACATTCATTAAACAATAAAAAAGCTTTCAGATTCTGAAAGCTTTTTTTGTGAAAGAGAATTAGAAAACGAGTAGTGGCGTTTAAACTTAATACAAATTGTAACTATCGAAATGGTAGAAATATGGTTAGGTGAATGTAGTTTTTCCATAATTACAGATAGGATAGTAAGTTCTTAAGAGCTTATTTTTTTAATCACAAATAACGTTATTATTTGATTTTCAGTCATTTAAATTTATTTTTTTTGTAACTTGTAATTTCCTAACGAAAGATGCAACAACCTAATAAACAAACAATTCTAGATTTTGCTACTATAGATTTTTACGAATCTGTAGTTGTCTGTAAAATTAATACAGGTGTTACTTTAAACATTGATGAAGTTGTGATTTTGCATAAAATATACCGTAAATATTATGGAGAAAAGAAATTTGGTTACATCTTCGACCGTACTAATGATTACACTATTAATCCACTAGCTTATATAAAATGCCCGTATTATCCAGATGTAACAGCATTTGCTATTGTAACTGAAAGGTTTTCTACTAAAAAACTTATAGAGTTTGAAGAAAATTTCTCTAAACTACCACTAAAGACCTTTGACAAATTACAAGAAGCGATGGATTGGATTATGTCTATTAATGCTTTGGAAGACGCGTAAAATAAATATTTAATACTAATTTGTATTCTAATTTAATAAGTATCTTTCCGCTCTTATTAAATAATAAAACAGACAAGTATTTTTTAATTCTTTACACAACTTTAAAATGCCTAAACCAAGCTCAAAAGCACTTATTATAGTCGCATTTTTCTCTATTTATATTATTTGGGGATCTACATATTTGCTTAATAAAATAGCAGTTACAGAGTTGTCTCCATTTTATCTGGCATCTATTCGGTTTTTTTGTGCAAGTGTCTTAATATTTTCTATAGCAAAGGTTTTGAAAATGAAACTGTCCATAACCAAAAAGCAGTTTCGAAACTCTATACTAGTCGGTTTTCTATTTTTAGTTTATGGAAACGGAGTCTTTGTTTGGGCTCTAAGGTATGTAGATAGTGGATTTGCGGCGTTACTAGCATCTACACAACCTTTATTTGTATTATTATTAATGCGATTAATGGACAACAAAAAAATGAAACCTAAGTCTTTAATAGGTGTTGGGTTAGGTCTTGTGGGCATGTATTTATTGGTAAGTCAACAAGATTTAGTTGCCAATGAAGGTGCTCTTTTAGGTGTTTTTATGATTTTTACCTGTGTTCTTGGTTGGAGTTATGCTAGTGTATTTGTCTCTAAAGCAGATATGCCTGAAAATTATTTTGTAGCAACAGGCTACCAAATGGCTATTGGAAGTATAATGTTACTTTGTGCAAGTTTACTAACCAAAGAAGAATGGATTTCACCTTTAGAATGGAGTAAAGATGTAAAAATAGCCATGTTTTTATTAATAACCTTTGGAAGTATAGTTGCCTTTACGGCCTTTAACTTCTTGTTAAAACAAGTGTCTACAGAGAAAGTAGCAACCTCGGCGTATGTAAATCCTATTGTAGCAATGCTTTTAGGATGGTATGTTTTAGACGAGACCTTAAGTACACAATCTATAATAGCAGCAGTAGTATTGCTAACCGGCGTTTATTTTATTACTTCAAGAAAAAGAAGATAGCATTTTATTTCTGGCATCATCTTTGTAATCTAGTTAGTAATTATTAAAATTAAATATTACATATTATGAGTAAAGGAACAGTTAAATTTTTCAACGACACAAAAGGATTTGGATTCATCACAGAAGAAGGAGTAGATAAAGACCATTTTGTACACGTTTCAGGACTAATCGATGAGATTAGAGAAGGAGACGAAGTTGAATTTGACCTTCAAGAAGGAAACAAAGGATTAAATGCAGTTAATGTAAAAGTTATCTAAGATATATACTTTAAGTTTTTACAAAAGCCCATCAGCAATGATGGGCTTTTTTTGTTTTGCAGATACTATAATCTATTTAAGCTTGTGAAAAACAGCCTTAAAAAGAGAGTGCTTTTTTAAGATATTAAACTTATATTTTTTATAAAAATTATTACTTTTACATATAAGCTAATTATTAAAATTAGTAACCAACCCAAATATCAAGATATGCCTACAAATCTACTTTTAAAATCAAAAATTATTCTATTTCTTTTTTTATGTTCTTCTGTTCATTTTATGTCAGCACAAACCGAAACCATTTATATAGATTTTGGAAGTTCTGGAACAAATGAAAGTGCTTCTCCTTGGAATAATATTACAAATGACGTTTCAGGAATTTTTTATAATCTTCTTAATACTAATACCGACAACACAGGACTAAACTTTGCCATTACTGATGATTTTGAAGGTATAAACGAATTAGGAACCACAGCACCAAATACTAGTTTAAATTATACAGGAACTGCGACAAGCGATAGCTTTTTTGGTTCTAATGCAAATACTAGTGCAGCAATGACCATTAGTAACTTAGTTATTGGAAAAGTGTATTCCATTAACATATTTGGATCTAGAACTGGTGTTACAGATAATAGAGAAACGGCTTATACCATTGATGGAGAACTTACAGAAACTATTTATTTAGATGTTTCAGAAAACACAAATACTGTTGCCAATGCTACTTTTAAACCTAAAACAGATGGAACTATCACTATAACCGTAGCAAAAGGGCCAAACAATACCAATGATGCTGGTTTTTTTATTTAGGACTTATTGAATTAGAGTATCCTACAGATGCTCCAATATATTCTGATAATGCTTTATTTGTAGATTTTGGGAATAGTACTAATCAGACTGGTTCTAATTGGAACAACTTAACAAATGCCTTAACTACTGGTAGCTTAAATAACTTGGTTAATAATGGAGGTGTTACTACTAATATTGATTTAGCAGTAACAGATGACTTCAATTTTATAAATGAAAATGGTACAGATGTACCTGGTCAAAGTTTAGGAATCCCTAATACAGCTACAGCAGATAGCTTTTTTGGTAATACTGTAGAATTTCAAGATAAAACGGAACCAACAGGAGCTATAGAATATAGTAATTTCGATCCAAATACAGATTTATCATTAACCATTTATGCTTCACGAATAGATTATATTGAAATTGATAATAGAGAAACAATGTACACTATTGAAGGATTAACAACTGAAATAGTCTATTTAAACTCTGCAAATAATATAAATAACACTATTTCTACTACTTTAAAACCTAAAGCAGATGGAACTTTAACAATAACGGTTGCTAAAGGACCAAACAATACTAATGCTAATGGTTTTTTCTACCTAGGAGCTATGGCAATAGAATACACTCCAGATCCTGCAATAACATTAAGTAATCCAAATGGAGGAGAATTTTGGCAAGAAGGAAAAATAACAGAAATATCTTGGAGTTCTGCCGGAATAACTTCAGATATTAGTTTAGAGTATTCGATAGATAATGGTCTAAATTGGAGTACAATTAGTACAACGATACCTTATACTTCTAATCATTATGATTGGACAGTACCAAATACAATTTCTGAAAATTGTTTGGTAAGAGCAACTTCCAATCTTGTTAATGACACTAGTGATGCTGTTTTTGAAATTTCAAACGATCCAACTACTTGTAACATTGTAGTCATTGGCTCTTCTACCGCAGAAGGTATTGGTGCTTCTGCACCAGAAAAAGCATGGGTAAGTTTGTATGCCGAAGCTATTTATCAAAAAAACACGAAGCTTAACGTTATAAATCTAGGAAAAGGAGGTTACACAACATATCATCTTTTACCAACAGGAACAACTATACCAAGTGGTGTTAGTGCGACTATTGATACTGAAAGAAATATTACAAAAGCACTTAGTTTTAATCCTATTGCTATTATAATGAATACACCTTCGAATGATACGGCTGAAGGTTATCCTGTGGCAGATCAACTAGCCAATTACAATATTATTTATAATGAAGCTAGCAGCAGTACAGTGCCAATATGGATTGCTACACCGCAACCAAGAAATTTTAGTACGCCTGCAAAAATACAAGATCAAATAGATGTTAGAAATGGTATATTAACAACTTATTCTGCAAATGCTATTAATTTCTGGGTCGATATTGCAGATACTGATGGTACCATATTAAACAATTTAGATTTTGGAGATGGTGTTCATTTAAACGATACAGGGCATGCACTTTTGTATAATAAAGTTTTAGAGACCAGCATAGATAGTTTAGAATGTGAAATGGATGAAACATTAAACACCTCTGAGTTTGAGAATACTTATTTCTCAATACGTGCTTATCCTAACCCTATTAAAGAGCAATTAAATTTGAATTTTAACGCTTCAACGAATGGTGTCTTTACTTTACAATTGTATGATGTTTTAGGAAAAGAAATTTTAAAGAAATCTTCAAATTTCAATGCAGGTAGTAACCTGAATGTATTCAATTTACAGCATTTAAACACTCAAGTAATACTAGGGAGAGTGGTATTTAAAAAAGATAATGGAGAAACTTCTGTTAAACAACTTAAACTTATTATTGAATAGTTCGAGTAAGTTCTAAAAAAAGCCCATCAGCAATGATAGCATGATGGCTTTTTTTGTTTTGCTTTTCTATTTTGAAATGAAAATATTAAAAACATTAATTATAGAAACATTAAATAGTTATACATAACACTATATATTTAATCTATCTTTACACCTCAAGTTGTTGATCGCCTTATACTATAAATTTTCCCTTTTTAACTCTTTGCTTTTTTCAATTTTTAAAGAGACGTTTTTCAGTTAACAAACCTGATGCGTTGTATTATTTAAATTTTAAAAATTAATAGCATCAACAATCCAAAATTTTCAAGAGACATAAATCCTGACTTTGCAAGAACGTTAAGATCACGAGTAAACACCTACTTCAAAACGCATAAAAAAAGTCGTAATGCTAACACAACAATGGTTATTAAAACCATTATTATGCTTTCATTATTTATTGTGCCTTTAGCGTTATTATCTTCTGGTCTGGTAACTCAAAGCTGGCAATTATTTTCGCTATATATTCTTAGTGGTTTTGGGATGGCAGGTATTGGTATGGGCGTTATGCATGATGCTATCCATGGTTCGTATTCTAAAAATAAAAACGTAAATAAACTTTTAAGCTATTCTTTTAATCTTATTGGTGCTAATGCTACTGTGTGGAGAATTCAGCATAATGTTTTACACCATACGTATACTAATATTGATCATGCAGACGACGATTTAAATGCTCCTTTTTTTCTTAGGTTTTCGCCACATGCCAAACATTATAAATCACACCAATACCAACATATTTATATTTGGTTTTTCTATGGTATCTCAACAATATCTTGGATTACCACTAAAGACTTTGTGCGTTTAAAACGTTATAGAGACATGGGCTTTTTAAATAAAAAGAACGAGTATAAAAAAGCATTAATTAGCATGACAGCTTGGAAACTTGCTTACTATACTTATGCTATTGTTTTACCTATGGTTTTATTGCCATTCGCTTGGTATACTATATTGTTAGCCTTTATTTGTATGCATTTTATTACAGGTCTTGTAGTAAGCACTGTTTTTCAAGTGGCACATATAATGCATGATAACACGTTTCCATTACCTGATGAAGATGGAGCAATGAATGATAACTGGTATGCACATCAATTTGCGACCACTTGCAATTTTGCTCCTAGAAGTAAAATTCTATTTTGGCTTTTAGGTGGCTTAAACTATCAAGTAGAGCACCATGTCTTGCCTGATGTTTGTCATGTACATTATCAAGAATTAGCTAAAATTGTGTCAGACACGGCAATAGAGTTTGGCATGCCATATCACGTTAAAAAATCTTTTTTTCAAGCGATTATAGATCATACTAAAACCCTTAAGCAGTTAGGTAAAAAAGATGTTGTGGATGTAGTAGGAGAGTTAATATAAAAATAATTAGAAAAATAGCTTGTTAATTATTACAATGGCATTATCTTTGCGTAACAGTAAGTAATTATTAAAATTAAACATTATATTATTATGAGTACAGGAACAGTTAAATTTTTCAACGACACAAAAGGTTTTGGATTTATTACAGAAGAAGGAGTAGACAAAGATCATTTTGTACACGTTTCAGGATTAATCGATGAGATTAGAGAAGGAGACGAGGTTGAATTTGACCTACAAGAAGGAAACAAAGGATTAAACGCGGTTAACGTAAAAGTTATCTAAGATATATACTTAAAGTTTTTACAAAAGCCCATCAATTAATTGATGGGTTTTTTTTGTTTTATACTTGTTGCTAATTAAGTATTGCAGCTACAAATAAATACTCTAATTATAAATAAAAAAATCAAAATAAGGTTATCTTATAAATGGATGCAATGAATTGGAAATGATTTTTTTTATATAAACATTAATGTTCATTTTAAGGGTTTGCTTTATTTTAATACTGTACAACAGGTATTTAATATATTGCTACAAGAGAAAATAATAGCATTTTCCTTTTTCTGGCATCATCTTTGTATTCTAATAAGTAATTATTAAAATTAAATATTATATTATTATGAGTACAGGAACAGTTAAATTTTTCAACGACACAAAAGGATTTGGATTTATTACAGAAGAAGGAGTAGATAAAGATCACTTTGTACACGTTTCAGGATTAATCGATGAGATTAGAGAAGGAGACACAGTTGAATTTGACCTTCAAGAAGGAAACAAAGGATTAAACGCAGTTAACGTAAAAGTTATCTAAGATATATACTTAAAGTTTTTACGAAAGCCCATCCATTTATTTGGATGGGCTTTTTTTATGCTAATTAGAATATAAAATTAAAGATATTCAGTATAGTACAAGCGCTTTTATAATAAATACTCTTATTTTTTTATTGCAGCTGTTTTAGGCTTTTTATAGTTCATAAAAAGGTTTATCCATATATTTCTTGAAAGCCTCAAAATTATTGGTAACGCAATTACCATAACGCTAACTATTAAAAAATAGCAGACAGCTAAAGACAAGTGCAAAAGGAAATATGAAATAAAAAACGTTGTTCCTCCAAAAAAGATACCAACAGGATAACTAACATACATAGCACCAAAAAAGAAAGAGGGCTCTATTTTATATTTTGTATTACAATGGCTACAACGTTCGTTCATGGTTAATGTACTATTTACCTTGTATGGATTAAGCACCGTGTACATACTTTCATTTTGGCAGACAGGACAATTTCCTGTAAAAATGCTATATACTTTTGTTCCTTTTAAAAATTTCATAATTAAACTATTTTAGTTAATTTTTATAGTATAAGAAGAATTGTCGTGACAAATGGTTATTTTTTATTTCGCTTTTTTTGTTATACTATGATGATTTGTTTAACATTACAAAGGTATATTATTATAGTAATTTAAGGCTTGTACTATTGTCTCCAGTTTTTGTATATTTAGGACATATTTCTATTTATGAAAAATGTACCAATATTAAATATACAGCAGTTTGAAAAAGAAGATACGCTATCTAATTTTTATAGTAATGCTTTAAGTTTACATATAAAAAAGAACGCAGACATAGTACATAAGCCGCATAGCCATGATTTTTTTTTATGTGTACTTTTTACCGAAGGTACAGGTACGCACGAAATAGATTTTACAGCATATACAGTTAGTAAAGGAAGCGTTTTTTTTCTAAGGCCAGGCCAGACGCATAGTTGGAAATTTAGTAGTATACCTAAAGGTTATATATTTTTCCATACTCAAGATTTTTATGAATTTTATTTTTTGAATAAAAAACTAAAACAATTTCCATTCTATTATTCTTATAAAAACCCTCCAAATCTTATTTTAAAGGAATCACAAATAAATGGCATAGAAAGAAGATTTGAAGATCTCAATATCGAATATCATGACGAGTCTCCTTATAAAAAGCAAAAACTAGTAAGTCTTATTAATATAATCTATATAGACTTATCCCGTATTTATACAACGATAGATAGTAAAAAGGAAACATTATCCTCATCCTATTTAGAAGCCTTAAGTGTATTAGAAGAAACTATTGAAATGTTTTATAAAACAGAAAAATCTGTTATATTTTATGCTAATAAGCTTAATATAACTGCTAAACATTTAAACAGAATAACCAAAGTAACAATTAATAAAACCAGTACAGAGCTTATTACAGAACGTGTAATATTAGAGGCCAAACGTTTAATTGTACACTCAAAGAAACCATTATCTATAACTGCAGAAACATTAGGTTATAATGATTATGCTCATTTTTCTAAATTATTTAAATTAAAAACAGGAATAACACCTTTAAGATTTAAGAAAAAATACGATTCTACTATTTAATGAAAATTGAGGAGGAATTTAGACTAGTATTTTTATTTATCCGGAATACAAAATCAAAAACACACCTAGCATAATACCAGCTAAAGGCACTAATTTTTTACGCTTGTTTTTCTCTTTAAATACAATACCACCAATAACCACTGCAATTATTAACTGACTTCGTTTTATTGCAGACAATAACATAATTAGAGCCTCAGGATCTTGCAGCGCCTTAAAATAGAAGTAATCTGCTGCAACTAGCAAAACGCCAACAGCAACAATAGACCATCTAAATTTAAATGCTTTACGTTTAGCAGCATAAGGAAACCAAGTAATACTCAAGATAACTAGTAGAATAAGTATAGTATAAAAGCAAAACCAGAATTGTAACGTTTGCGGATTTAAACTTAAAGTTTGTATTAAAAACTTATCGTATAAACCACTAGAAGCACCTAAAAAAGTAGCACCAATAATGGCAAAAATCCATTTGTTGCGTTTAAAATTTATGCCTTCTTTTTTACCAATTCTAGAATATAATATCACTGAAAATATAATCAGAAAAAAACCAACCCATTGGTATGCATTTGGACTTTCCTTATAGATTACAATAGCACCAATAAACGTAAAAAACGGTCCAGCCGAACGTATTGGTGTAACTATAGTTAATGGTAAATGTTTTAAGGCTTGATAAGCCAAAATCCATGAAGCGGCCATTATAGAAGACTTTATAAAAATAAAGCCATGCATTTTCCAGGCAATATCTTGAAAATTATAACCATTTTCTTGAGCATAACTCGGGTAGAAAATAGAGAGCAAATAAAAAGCACTTACAAATACAAAACCACTAGATACAGTACCTAAAAGCACAGGGAAAACCTCGTTTCCTTGTACTGCATGTTTTTTGCATAAGTTGTGTAATCCCAGAAAAAGTGCGGCCAATAAGCCTAAATACATCCACATGGCGCGAATATAGTTTTTTATAGAATTTTGGAGTTAGAAAAATATATAGTTTTTAATTAATTATAGTATTATAGTATAAACATGAGTTTTCAAACAATGCTAAGGCTTTGATTACTTATAGAATGGTAATTCGGGTATAACTACTTGTAAATCTATAGTTTAAAGTTGTTAGATTACTATGTTATTCATTTTAAAATTTAAATCACATGTTATTTTTCGAACACAACAAAGTATTATTTGTAGATTATAATTCACCTATTTTTTTAATATTATTTCTCTTAACCTCTGTTGTAGAGGGTAATGCACAAGTCAAGAAGATAGACTGGAGCTCTAAATTTACCTTTAGTGCAGCTTATGGACAAATAAATCCAACTTTAGATGGTAACCAAAGCTTAACCATTACAGCGTTTCCATCTCAACAACAAAACGAAACTATCCTTGCTACACAACGTGTGGTAAATAATAACATAGCTAATAGTTATCTGTTTGAATTCGAAACTTTATACCAATTAAAACCTAAACTTAATTTAGGATTGGCTTTACAATTTAATGGACCAATTAATTACCAATCGCAACTGTATTATAGTGAACAGAAATTAATACCATCTAATAACACAGTACTAAAAACCACAGGTTTTTATAATCAAAATACACGAATCACTAGTATAACGGCAGCTGCGGTATCTAATTTTGAATGGTTTACTATTAAAATGAAGACCACAAGTATTGCTTTAGAAACCGGAATAGGTTTAGGAGCATCCTTTATAAGTTTAAGATCTGGGATATCTAATATAGAACTTACTTTAAAAGAAGCGAATAGCAGTACAACACAAAATGATGTTTTAAACCGTGGAGATTTAGCTCTAGAAACCGATAGACTAACCACTATTACGTGGCAAATAAGTTCTGGAATAATGATAAAATTAAAAGAAAAACCAGCGTTTAAATTAGGATTTCGTTATGTAGATTTAGGTAAAGTAACGCTTTTTAAAAGACAAGAAACAGCGCAAGACTTATTTACATTAACGAGTACTGTAACTGGAGCTCAAGATCAAAACCTAGTATTAGCATCTACCAATACAAAGCGACGTTTGTTCTCTAAAGCAATTTACATTCAGTTTTATTTCTAAAAAATTGGACATAAAAAAAGCGAAACACTAATGTTAGTGTTTCGCTTAAGTAAAATATAAAATTATTGTCTTTCCCAAAGTGGCGTTTCAACGCCTAAAGACGCTCCATTATCACCTTTTACATGAATGTTTGGCGCTAAAAAACGAATTTGCGAGTGGTTTTCTCCTTTCTGAATTGTGCAATCCATAACAATACCAAATAGACTTCCAGATACCGAATAATCGTACGCAGTGTTGTTAATATTACCTTTATACTTAAAAGTATTAGTCTTGTTAGCCATTTTTACCATAGCATCAATAATTGTAGTTTGTTGCGCTGTAGTTAAGCCATAAGAGGTCATGGTATGTGTCGTTTGTTTGTGAGTTGTTTTACTTCCTCCTGCAGAAAACCATAAAAAGAAACCACGTCCTCCACTAGAAGTATCCTCGGTTAGTTGGTCGTATTTTGCTTGTTGAGATGCAGATAACATACCTCTAATTAAAGCATCCAATGCATCTACGTTATCCGGTGTTACACATTGCATTGTTAAATCGAATTTAACATCAATATTACCATGTGCAGGAATAGTGTAAGTTGCGCCAGAGCATTGGCCTTGTCCATATGCATTTACCGACACACCATCTGTAGAAGCACCGCTGTTATTTACAGCTGGATTTTTGAAAATTGTTCTTAAATCGTTCATAATTTAAAGTATTTAATAGATTAATAATACTGTAAAATTACTGTAAATCAATACTTTATAAATAAGTATAAATACCTGAATATCAAATCGGTAAAAAACGAAGAGTCCTACGTAGTTGTACTTGGGTTTGGTTATTTAGGGAGTGTTTTGGTGTTGGGATTTTTTTTATTGTTGAATTAGGTTTCCCGTAAAATGGTACTGTTTGGTTTTATTACTTGTCGTTTTTAATAAATTAAGGCAACGAAGATTGGGAAAGAAATTGAGTGTATTTGTTATAAAAATGAATAAAATGATATCTGTACTTTAGTGTTGAAAATTATATTGATTAAATATAAATCAATAGCTTACCTATCAACAACAACACTCTCCAGCGCATAATAAATTCTATTCTGTGCATTTTCTTGAGACCCAAAAATAGAACGAAACAATTCTCCTTTTTCGGTAATTAGTAACCATTGTGGTGTGCCTTCAGCATTAAACTGGCTGTACACCTTGTGGTTTTTGTCTATAAAAATGGGAAATGGATTTTCGCCACTTGTAAAAACACTTTTTATGTTTTCTTTTGTGCCTTCTCTGTTTTGAAAATCGGCATGAATACCTGCTACTTGAATAGATGGATAATCTTGTTGAAATTTATAAGCCAATGGTATTGCACGACCAGTACAACCCAAACAATCGTTATTATAAATAATAAGTAGCAATACTTTATTTTTATAAGCCGCGATTAAATCTACAGCAACACCATCTAAATCTTTAACGTGTATGTGTTGTATTGGGTTATTCATTTTAAGTTTTTCAGTGTTATTACTATTTACAAATTTAGGTGTAAAATTATATTACAACAGCTCTTTACTAAAAATTAACTAAATGTGAAGTTTTCGTTTTTCAGTATAAAAAAAACAACCATCTCATAAATCGCGTATTTGAAAATTTATTTCCTGTGGTACGGAATATTGAAATTATGAAGCTTTACATTTTTTAGGTTCGTTTTAACCTTTTAATTTGATATTAGTTATTGTCAAAATATATAATTGCTATATTGTTTAATCGGTTTTTGAGAATTGCTTTAATCATTCAGTTTAAAAATTAAAAATATGAAAACATATGTATTACTCACGCTTTTATGTTTGAGTTCAATTGTAAGTTTAAGTCAGACATTAGCATTAGAAAAAGCATCACCTTTTACTGCTGTAAAATGGGAGAATGAAGAACCTATTGTACAATTTGAAAACGAATGGTATCATTTTGAAAAACTAGAGTACCTCAGCAAAAAAGAACTTTTAGATTTCTGTAAAAAAGAGTTTGGCAAAAAATGGCAAAAACGTTTTACTGAAGATTTAGTAGAAGTACTTCTAGATGGCTTTAATTACAAACCAAATACAGAAGTTGTTTTACAGTTATCTAAAGCGGGTGTTTCGAAAAAATATACGGGAACATTTACACTTGAAAACAGACAGCGTTCTCTTAAATATAATAGGAGTATAGCTACTTCTAATGTGAAGAATGCTTTGCCTGAAAAAATAAAAATTGGAGAAGCAATTGAAGATTTAAAGGCATTTGAAAACATACTCGATTCTACATCGTCTTATGCACAATTATCTGCGTTTAATTATAAGTCTGCTATTAGTAATTTAATAGTATCTATTGAAAGTAAAAAGAGTGCTGTTGATAGAAATGAATTTGCGAATGCGATAAGTAAAATAATGTCGGAAATAGGAGATAGACATTCGTCGATTAAAAATGAAGCCTTCCGTAAAGGAGAACATAAAACGTATAATTTAAGGCTTCCGTTTGGTGTAACGTCTATAGATGGACATATTGTAGCAACAAAGAACAATGTAAATAATGAAAATTCTAGTTACTATTATAGTTCGTATCCTAGAATTAAAAGCATCAACGGAATTGCTATAGGAACCCTAATAGATTCTTTTAATTATAGAGCAAAAAAAGCACCAAAAGAAGCTAAAATTTATAGAGGTAGTAAGGCTATTGAAAAATATGGTGAACTGTTATTTAAAAATAATATAGCGTGTGCAGATAGTGTAAATGTAGTGTTTAGTAATGGTAAGAATGAAAGGGAAGAATTGGTAGCGTTAACCACTACTAGAAAAGGTTATACTTCTAAATTACTGAATGAAAGTTACAGTAACATGGCCAAAATGAAGACGGGAAACTTGGAAGATTTAAGTACAATGCTAGAAGATAACATTGGTTATATTAACATACCAAGAATGTATAGCTATAATGAAATTGAAGGTTTAGAAAAGGTTATAGAAACTACGCTTGAAAACTTTATTGATACAAAAGCGTTGATTATTGATGTTAGAAATAATCCAGGTGGTGTAAGAGCTATTTTGCAAACGTTTGCAAGTTATATAATACAGCCAGATCAATCGCCTTGGATTGCTAATGTTGCATATTTAAGAACAGATAATCATAAAATTGAAGATGAAGCGTCTATGGGTTCTCGTTATCTTTATAGTTATAATTCTGAAAATCTAACCGATAAAGACAGGCAAGCAATAGACCATTTTAATACTACTTTTAAACTTGATAAATCTTTTAATAAATTAAAATTTAGTGGCCCTTTTTATATGGTTTTGCATAAAGGCGATAAAGCATATACGCAACCTGTTTACATATTGGTTAATGAGAATAGTTTTAGTGCAGCTTCTGTTTTTACAAGTGCTTTTAAAAGTTTAGCAAACGTAAAAATAGTAGGTGTTACTACTGATGGTTCTAGTGGTAATTCTAGAGTTTTACATTTAAAACATTCTAATACGCGCGTTAAGGTGTCTACAATGTTGTCTTTTCAACGCAATGGAAAAACGTTAGACGGTAATGGAACTATACCAGATATACTAATTCCGGCAAATGAAATACAAGTTTTAAAAGGTGTCGACCATCAATTAAATCATTTAATAGCGCTAATTAATGGTACTAATTAGGTGTTTAATTTTATCTATTTAAACCTGCACCTCTATATTTTCTCCAACTGGTTCCTTTTGTACACGGACAATCGCTCATGCCTTGTAAAAAGTCAATACCTATTGTAAGTGCGTGTGTTCCTGAATTAAATCCAGATAAATCGTTAATGGTTATTTGGTAAGAATACCCTAAATAGAATCCTTTTTTCATGAGTCCAGCCATTGGTCCAATATTTAATGGTTTTAAAGCTTGGTCATTTAAAAAACGATACGATGCACCTATCCAATAGTAATCTCCAGAGCGGTTAAACTTTCTATATTTAAAATTAATATCTGTACTTGAACGTCCGTCGTTATTATAACGTTGGTAAAAAACAGAAGGTTCTATTTCTGTGTTTTTTGCCGTTTGAATAATATAACCAGTATAAGCTTGGTAATTTAAAAGTTTACTAGGTTCTATTCCGGTAAAGTTATCGATATCCTTGTCTAAAAGGTTATTAGCATTTAAACTGAGATAAAACATTTTATAGCGATAGAGTATTCCAACATCGAAGTTACTATTATTAATAGAACGATCGTCTGTAATGGTTGGATCTACAATTGGCATTTCTTCTGTTCCTTCGAAGTTTTCTATATCAATTCTAAAACTATTAATGTTATACGAAAGACCAAAAGATAAATACTGTTGCGATTTATAATCTAAAACAATATGATGTGCAAAAGAGAATTTTACACCTTTTTGACGCGTGTTTCCATTCTTATCATTATAAAGAGACACACCAACGCCAGTTTGATTTCCTATTCTAAAATCGGCATATAAGGCTTGGTTATCTGGAGCGTTTTTAATACCTACCCATTGTGTTAATCCGTTAGCTCTAATTCTTAAATTCTCTCCAATTCCTGCGTAGGTTGGAGAGATAATAAAATCGTTATCTGCTAAATATTGTGTAAAAACAGGTAAGTTTAGTTCTTGCGCGTAATTAAACGAAGCTATAAAAAGAACGATATAAAGTGTGAATTTTTTCATGTGATTCTGTTTTTTATAATTCGTTAATATTACCTGTAAAGCGTAAAGTGTCCAACATATTCTTTGTCTAATAGAGAGCTATTGGTTTTTACTACGTACCAATAATCTCCTGTTGGTAATTCGGTTCCATTATATCTACCATCCCAATATTGTCCAACTCTATATGTTGCGACTTTACGGCCGTAGCGATCGAAAATATCGAAGGTTAGGTTTGGAAAATCATCAATACAACCAGGTGCCCAAGTATCGGTTATGCCATCACCATTTGGTGAAAAATAGTTAGACATACATGGACCTATAAGTTCAATTTTAATACTTGCTTCTGCTTGGCAACCAGCACTATCTGTTACAATTATGGTATACGTACCAGCTTCTGACACTTCATATTGATTAACACTACCATAATTGGTGTTATTAAAAGTATAAGTGTATTCTCCCGTACCGCCAGTAGCTTCGGCTATAATTTCACCAGGATTATTACCTTCATTTAAAATTAAGGCTAAGGGTTGGTAGTTTTCTATGGTAAAGAAACCAGTGTATTGTATACAACCATTAGTGTGTGTAACTTCTATATAATGATCTGCTCCAGAAGCATAATCTACATTTGTAAAAATGTTACTTGCTTGCGGATCGACACCATCCAAAGCGAAGGTTAAAAGACTAAGATCTGTTATGCTTTCATCTACTATTACTGTAACAGTATTTATAAGTGTATCATCCTCACATAAATATTCTATTTCTAAAGTTGGATTAATTTTAACCGATTCTGGGAAGGTAATGTTCCATTCAGTTTTACAACCTAGAGCATCTTCTATATAAACCATGTGATCTCCACCACCTAAGTTTGAAAAATCGAAAATGGTTTGTGTAGCATCTCCAGTAGTGTATGGACCATCGTAATTGTCTAAAGAAACACTGTATGGTAAGCTTCCGCCTGAAATATCAATACTAAAAGCACCATCATTTTCACCTTCACAATTTGCTGCAAATAATGAATCTGCAACAATTTGAATAATAACAGGAATAGGATCTGTAATAGTAAATGTATCTGTATAGTAACACCCTAAAGTATCTTGAGCAATAAACTCGTAAGTACCAGCAGCTAAATTCTCGAAAATATTAGTATCGAAAAATTGATTTAATTGTGGTGAAATAGCATACTTAATAATACCTGTTCCGCCAGAGGCTGTTATTGTTAAAATTCCATCGTTACTACCACTACAAGTAATGTTGTTAACGTTAAAATCTACTTGTAATGCAGTTGCTGGTTCTGTTATGGTTACTTGACTAGTTTCTGTAATACAATTATCGCTAATAACATTAACAGTATATGTACCAGCAAACAAATCTGTAAAACTTGCAGGACTGTCCGTAGTAGTAGAAATAGTATTACCAAGATCGTCTTCTAATGTGTAAGTGTAATTTCCTAAGCCACCTTGAGCAGTTGCAACAATACTTGCATTATTGTCTCCTGCACAGTTAATAGTTAAATTATCACTTTCTAAATTAATAACTAATTCAGGAAGTGTGTCTATGGTAATTTCATTTGAAACATTAGCAATACAACCATTAGCATCTCTTACATAATATTGATACGTTCCAGGTCCTACCGTAATGGTAGTAGAGGTTGTAAAAGAACCAAGTATGTTAGTAAAGTTACTTGAATCACTGTAAGTATAGATTCCTGTACCGCCAGATGCAGATAGAATTAATTCATATGCAATAGGACAAAGTTGTATGTCTGCATTTATTAAACTCGCTTGTATTGGAGTTGGTTGCGTTATTATAATATCTGTAGAAGTTACTGCACAATTAAAGCCATCTTCTATAGTAATAGAATATGTTCCTGCTGCTAAATTTGTAAAGACATTAGACAATTGTGGTCCAGAATTAGTAACACTAGGAGATGCACTATTTAAAGTATAAGTATAATTACTGCCTTGTCCACCTGTAACACCACTTACTGTTATAGTTGCATTTTGATCGCCAAAACATAATAAAGCACTTGTATCTGCTGTAAAAGTTGCCGTTATAGGATCTGGTAATGCTAGAATTATATCTTCTGAAACAATACATCCTTGTGAATCTCTTACGTTAACCGTGTAGTTTCCTGCAGATAAGTTTGTAAATGTTCCGTTAGAAGAATAAGCTATAGTTGCACTTCCTGTTAATTCATATTCTAGATTTCCCCAACCGCCTTCACCAACAGCTGTAATAGTACCAATACCATCAAGGCAGGTTACCGATGTTTGTGTTGTTGACAGTGCTAATTCAGCATTAGGTCTTGTTATTGTAAAATTCTTAGTTACTGTACAAAAAGGACTATCTATTAAAGTAGCGTTTATAGTAAATGTTCCGCCTGTTAAACCTGTAATAGTAATTGGTCCTGCATTTGTAGTTACTCCAGAATCTACTGTTGTACCTAAACTATCTGTAATAGTATAGTTAAATGGTCCTGATTGATCTGGGTTAGTTGCAGAAATAACCTCATCTACAAACGTAACAGTTGCACTTCCATTATTATCGTTAAAACAAGTAACATCGATAACAGTATCTACTATAAGATCGAAAGTATTTGGGTTATTAACATAATGTACAGTTTCTAGATTACAACCTGTATCTAAATTGGTAACTGTAATAATATAGTTTGCAATATCTAGTCCTGTAAAAATACCAGTAGTATTTGTTTGGTTATAAATAGTTCCTGTAGTTGTTCCGGTTACATCTTGAACAGTGAACTCTAAATTAGTAGGTGTCCCACTAGCTCCAGAAGCAGTTACTGTAATGTCTTCAAGATTTGTACATGTTATAGCATTATCAATAGTAACAGATACATCATCTAAATCGAAATAAGGATTTATAATTACTGCTGATGTTGTGCTACCTAAACAGCCTTGATCGTCATAAACGTTAACTGTATATGTTCCACCAGTAGCATCAGATTCTATATAAATATTACTAGTTCCAGATTGTAAAACGGTACCACTTTCTATAAACTCATAAATAGTGTATGTTCCAGAGCCTCCTGTTACAGTATCTACTGTAATTGAAGCGTAATTTAATGTGTTACCAGAAGTACAACTGTATTGTGACACAGTAGGAGCAGAGACCATAATAATAGTAGGTTCTGTTACTGTAACGGTGTCTATTTCTGTACAACCTCTTCCAGAAGTCACTTGCACTGTGTAAGTACCAGCAGCTAAACCTGTAAAAATATTAGAGTTTTGTGGTGCAACAGTAATTGGAGCTGTAATCTCATACGTATAAGTTGGGTTATCATTACTTGCAGGTAAGTCTACTGTTATTACACCATTACTCTCTCCATTACAAGTTACATTATTAACACTAGTAGTAAAAGTTACTGGTGTTGCTGTATCTAATATTACATTAGCATCATTAGTACATAATGTTGTTGTATCTGTAATTGTAACCACATAAGATCCTGATGGTACACCAGTAAATACGTTTCCGGTTAATATTACTGAGGTAGGATTTGGACTTAAAGTATAACTATAATTACCTGTTCCGCCAAAGCCAGTTACTGTAATTTCTCCATCATCATCACTACAACTAGGAGATACTGCAGCGAGTGTTAATGCAACAGGATCTTCAATAGTATAAGTTGTTGTATTGGTACAACCATTAGCATCTTTAACTGTTATAGTATAAGTACCAGAAGCACTTACTGTAAAAGTAGCATTTGATTGAAAACCATTACCTATGCTGTATTCGTAAGGTGCTACACCTGAAGCTACGTTTACTGTAAACGTATAATCGTTTGTTGCACTAGGACATTGAGAACCTGTAACTGTTAATCCTGTTGGAATAGGATCTGTAGTGATTGTAATGCTTAATGGAGTAGAAATAACACAGTTGTTAGTGTCTTGCACATAAACATCCCAAGTTGTAGAAACTGCTGGATCTAATATAGCAGTATTAGAACTAGAATATGTTCCTGCAGGAGCTCCACTTACAACAAACGAATAACTATATGCTCCATTTCCTCCAGAAGCTGTTACACTTACTTGAGCACCAGAATTACAATTTGCATTAATAAATGGATCTGCAACTAAAGAAAGAGGATCTGACTGTGTTACATTTATAAAAGTTGTAGCGGTGCATCCTGTTGCTTCATCTGTAACAACAATAGTTTGTGTACTTGCAGATGATAATCCTGTTACTGTAACAGTTGGATTAGTTTGTGCAGTAATTTCTGTTCCTCCATTAATAGCGTAGCTGTAAGTGGTTGTAAAATTAGAAATTGAAAATATAACTTCACCATCTGTTCCAGGATTACAGGTCACATCGCTAATTAACTGACCATTTACGGCAATGTTTTCTACATCTTCTAAGATGTATAACTCTTGATAAGAACAACCATTGGCATCTGTAATTTGGAACGTATAACTATCGGCCGTTAATCCTGTAAAAATTCCATTTGAAGCACCAGTAGTATTTGTTGTTGCACTTGCTGGTGAAAGTATTTCATAACTTAAAGCAGCAACACCTCCTGTGGTCGTTAATGTAACATCGCTAGTACTAACTAAGCAAGTAATAGGAGTAGAACTGAAGTCTAAATCTGATGGTGAATCTAATGGATTAACGGTTACAGTACCTGTAACTTCACAACCATTAGCATCTCTTACAATATAATTAATAGTTTGCACAGTGCCATTATTGTTTACTGTGTAAGTATTATTTGTAGAGAAACCACTACCGTTAAAATCGTAATAGTACTCACCAGAAGGTGTTGGTGTGCCATCTTGACCTAATACGGTAATTACAGTAGCAACATCACAAGCTGTTGTTGTAGAAACTGAATCTGTTGCTGCTAGAGCTAATGGTTCTGTTATAGTGATTGGCGCACTAGTATAAGTACAAGCATTAGCATCTATTACTGTAATAGTATAAGTGCCTTGTGGTAAACCAGTAAATACATTCGAACTTTGTGGTGTTCCTGCATCTAGTTGATACATAAAGGGACCAGTAGACGATGTAGTGGTAACTGTAATAGAACCATCACTACCTGCATTACAACTTACGTTAGTTTCTGCTGTTGTAAAAGTTGTTGGTAATATTGGATTTAAAATATATGTTGTAGTCGATTCACAACCAGCGGCATCGGTAACCATAAAAGTATAAGTACCATCAGTGGCAGCAGAATAAACATTGGTAGCCATAGGACTAAAAGTAACACCATCTGTTGCTACTTGATAAGTATATGATGTATTGTCACCACCTGTTGCTGTTAAAGTAATTTCAGCATTTGGTGTAGCGCTACAATCTAAAGGATTTGTTAAAGCGGCACTTAATAATAGTTGATCATTAACTATATATGGTGTTGAAGCAATACAACCATTTCCATCTTGTATATATAAAGTGTATGTTCCTGCAGAAGCTACTGAAAAATCTGGACTTGATACAAATGTTGTTCCATTCATACTATATAACGGACTTCCTATTGTAACACTACCAGTAATAGTAATATCTATAGGGTTACCCATAAAACAAGGAGCTATTTGCACGTCTATAGCTGGCTCTGCATCCTTAATTAATGTAAGGTCAACATCTCTAATACAACCATAAGCATCTATAGCATAAACAGTATAATTATTAGCTGCCACAGTAAATGTATTTGGTGATGCCCATTCTGTACTTGTAGCTATTGGAGCAGTATCTGTATCTAATAAAATTTGATATTGATATGGAGCAGTACCATTACTAGCAATTGCAGTAATAACTCCTAAATTATTACAATTTTCATTTGAAGATACAGAAGCTGATAAATCAAAAATGAAAGCAGATTCGGTAATATTAAAAGAATCAGTCGTTACAATACTACATCCTGTGTTAGTACCAGAAGTTTCTGTAATTAAGACATAATAGTTTCCAAAAGGAAGTGGACCTAAGTTACTAATAGGAAGTGATCCATTTGCAGGTACTGTTCCAGATCCTGTAACACCTGTTGTTGTTAATGATAATGAATTAAATATCTCATAATCTACATCAATAGCTGAAGCCTCAGGATTATTTATTGTAAATGAAACATTACCATCAGCACTGCCTGTACATGTAATATTATTTGAACTTACAGTATCTACTGTTAGCGTAGAATTTGTAGGTATTGGAGTAGCAGCTGTTTCAAAATAAGTACAACCTGTAAGCGAATCGTAAACAATAAAAGTATAAGTAACTCCTGTTGTTAAACCTGTAAAGGTTGTTGAACCAGGTGTTGTTTCTGCTTGCCAAGATCCTCCTGGTGGAGGAGATGGAATAGTACCATTATAAATATCGAAATAGAAAGGACCAGAACCAGCTAAGGTTGTACTTACGGTCACTACGGCTTCACCACCAGTAGCACAATCTGCTAATGTATCAATTGTAATATCTAAATCGTCTGGAGGTGAAGCAACTAATACGTCTTGTATTAAAACCGAACATCCATTAGTATCGACAACATTAATTTGATATAATCCAAAATCGACAACATCGAAAGTCGTTGATGTGTCTCCTATGTTATTAAGTTCTACCTCATCATAACCGTTTGTGCCTGTAACAAAATAGTTATAAGGGCCTGTACCACCTGAAACACTATCAACAATTACCGATCCTTGAGAAACACCACTGGCAGTACAAGTAATTGGCACTGTAGAGTGATTAACAATAATTGAATCTGGTTGCAATATAATAATAGTTTCTACTTCTGTACAGCCTCTAGCATCTGTTACCGTAACAGTGTAACTTCCTGCAGGTAAACCTGAAGTTTGTGATCCATATGATGTACTTGTTGTTGTATTAAACACTTCAAACGTAAATGGTGCTTGACCAAGTGTTGTATCTGGAGTTATAGAAATAGCTGCTGTTTCTTCTCCATTACAATTAATAAATGCTGTTTGGGCAACCGTAATATCTGGGTTAATAGCTGGTGTTAAATCTATAGGTGTTGTTATTACTACTGTACAAGTATTAGCATCGGTAACCATGAAAGTATAACTTCCAGGTGCTGTTGTGTTTAACACATTAGTAGCCATATTGGTATAAGTAGTACCTCCATCTGTAGAGTAGGCGTAAGTATAACTTGAAGTATCTCCTCCAGTTGCTGTTAATGTTATTTGACCTTCTTCGGGTAAAATACAAGTAATGTCTTTATCTAATACAGCAGAGAGTGTTAATTGTGGATTAACAGTTACTGTATCTGTTACTTCACAACCATTACCATCTCTTAATGTTACAGTATATGTTCCTGGTGTTACTGTAAATGTATTTTCTGTTTGAAAATTAGTAGCATCAATACTATACATTAAAGTAGCAACACCTGTTGCAGTGGCAGTAATTGTAAAATCATTTCCTGTTCCTGTACATTGGTTATCTATATCTGCAGTAACAGTTGGTAAAATATCACTTGTAATAGTTACGGTATCCATAACAGTACAATTATTACTATCCATTACATAGACATCAATTACTAACCCTAATATACTAGTGTCTACAGTTGTTGCTGTACTAAAATCACTATTAGTAGGTGCCGAACTTCCAGATGTAACATATGCATAAGTGTATCCGCCTGTTCCGCCTGATAATGTTGGAAAACTAATTGTAGATATAGCGTTATTACAACTCACATTACTAGCGTCTACTGTAAAAATAATTTGTGTTACAGCATCAATTGTAATACTTGCTGTATTATTACAACCTGTGGTAGAATCTACAACATCAAAAGTATAAGTTCCAGTTGGTAAATTTGTTATTGTTACTTCATTATCTGTTTGTGTAATAGTTCCTGCACTTGGTGACAATGTATAAGTATAATTACCTGTAGTGCTAACATCAGTCATCGTGAAAATAGCTGTTCCATCATCAGAACCAAAACAAATTTGATCTGTGTTTGTTTGTGCTATAGCAATATTAGTAGCTGGAGCAATAGTATGTGAAGCAGTAATTATACATCCATTACTATCTGTTACTTGAAACGTATAATTTCCAGGTGTTAAATTAGTAAATATTCCGTTCGTAGCGCCAGTAACATTTGTAGTTGCTGATGCAGGAGCTGTAATTTGATAAGCAAATGCAGCGACTCCGTTTATAGGCGTTAAAGTTACATCTGTAGTGGTATCGTTACATGTAATTGCATTAGCATCTGTAAATGTTATTCCTGTTAAAGGATTGAATGGAGCAATATCGATGGTATCGGTAACAATACAACCATTAGCATCTCTTACAGAATATGTTATAGTTTGTGTTGTACTTGTATTAGTTACTGTTAATACATTTGTTGCTGTGTAAGCAGTATTTCCGTTAAAACTATAGCTGTAATTACCATTGCCTCCAGAGGCATTTACCGTAATATCTGTAGTAGTGCTACAATTTGTATTATTAGATAAAGTAGCAGTTGCAACAATTTCTGTTGGATTATTTAAAGTGATGGTATAAATAGGAGACAGACAGCTATTACTATCTTGTATTTGATAGGTATATTCTGTAGTTGTTGCAGTAGTTGTATTTGCATTTAATGCATTATAAAATGAAGTCGCTGAAAAAGTACCACCATTAAAACTGAAAGTGTAACCACCAGAACCATCTGCACCAAATAATTGAATTTCTCCGTTTGCATCATTAAAACAAAGTGGATCTATACCGTTTGCTGTTCCTGTTGGTGTTGAAATAGCATCTATAGTATTAATTGCCGATTCTGATGTACAACCTTGTGCATCTGTAACTTGAAATTGGTATGTACCAGCTGTTGGTGTCGAATAATTAAATGGTGTACCAGTAGTCCCTAAATCTGTATATGCACTTCCATTTTCAGAAACGGCATACGTAAATGGCGCTGATCCTCCTGTTATAGTTCCTGTTATTACAGCATCAGGAGTTATTGTACAGTCTAACTCTTTTGTTATTACTGTTATTAATGTTAATTGAGGTGCTATCGTTTCAGTAGGTAAAGTAACTTCACATCCAAAAGCATCTTTTACAATAATTGTATATGTTCCTGGTGTTAAACTATCAAAAACATTGTCATTTTGAAAAGCACCTCCATTAATATTATATTGATAAGGTGTTGTGCCTCCTGAAGCTGTAACTTCTATTGTAGCTTCATTTTCGGCATCATAACAAAAATCTGATGTTGTACTTAGTGTTGCTGTAGGTGCTATTGGTGCCACTAAACTAAGTGTTGTTGATGCAGTACAACCAGCAGCATCTGTTACTTCAATAGTATAATCTCCTGCTGTAACACCTGTTAAAATACCATTTTCAAAATCAGTTGTAGTAAAAGGAGAAACAGTATCAATTAGTTGAAAAGAATAACTAGGTGTTCCTTCTGTTGCCGTTGCTGTAATTGTAGCACCTTCTAAACAAGTAACCTCTGTATTCGTATAACTAAGAACTAATGGCTGTGCTGAGGTTATTGTTTGTACAAAATCAAAAGCACAAGTATCAGCTGAATCATCATAACGAATTTGGATGTTATAAGTCGTATCTGTTAAGTCTGTAATAGTATAAGGAGATGTTGTTTGTGTTGTCCAAGTCGCTCCATTATCTATTGAATATTGATACCCTAATGTCGTATCAAAATTTTGTACAGCGATTGTAACTTCTCCATCTGCATTACCAGAACAGCTTACCATTGAAGTTCCTGTAATGTCTGCGGTAAAAGCATTTCCAGATTCAATAATAAAAGGAAAGTCTACTACGGTAGAACAAGCTATTGGAAGTTGAAACACTCTTAAATCATCTATAGCAACATCATTACCGGTTACCTGTTGAACATTAGATCTTAAAATAAATTTTAAACTCGTGTTTGCTCCAGGATCTAAAGTTATTGGAGTAGTAGGGTATTCAACCCAATTTTCTGTTTTAGGAATATCTCCAGTATTATAGAAAGATATTTCCGTACCCGAAGCATCTACTAATGCGACTCTTAAATCAGGATCAGCTTCACTAATACCTGTTCTAAGTAAATTTATTGCAGCGAACTCAACTTGTATTGGTTGATTAGGTATTATATCATTTATTTGCTTTTCGTATAAAACTTCAGAAGCAGGTATTGTTGCTCCAATATTAACAACCATATATCTACCGTTTGGTGTTACAGGGGATGTTGCAGGAGTATAGTCTGTTGGGTTTACCCAAGACCAATAAGGAAACTCAATATGAGAAGTCACTGAATATTCTCCATCATTTATATTAGGACTATTTCCACACTGTGTTGCCGAGACTTGCTGCTCAAAACAATAGTATACAGGATTAATACCAGGAGAGGTTGTGTCTTCACCATACCCAAAAGTTTCATAAAGTAAATTACTAAATGTTGGTACTGTTAATAAAGTATATTCTACACTAATAGTGTGTGATCCTGAAGGTACATTTGTAAATATTTCTGGATCTGTTGTATTTGGGTTAAGTGTACCATCTAAATAATAGTCGTAAGTATAAGATGATCCACCATTGTTTGTAACCGTTACTGTAGCGTTTCCAGAGCCATCACAATTAAAAATAGTATCACCAACTTCAATAGTTGGAGCAGGAGGTTCTTGATCTAGAATAGTATCCTGCATGGCATAAATACAGCCATTAGCATCACGAATATAAACAGTGTAAGTTCCTGGGTTTATGTATGCTTCGTTTGATGTTATCCATGTTACTTGGTTATCAAAACTATATTCATAAAAATTAGGTGCTGGAAATGGTGTTCCACCTTGAGGATTTGTAATTCTAATAATACCTTCTCCAGACGGTCCGCAACCTGCAAGTTCAGATATTCCAGCAGTAGCAGTTAAGGCTTCATCTGGTTGATTTACGGTAATTGTTTCAGCTATAGTAAAACACTCAGAATTATCGAGTGTATAATTAATTATTACTTGATAATCACCTCCATTTAAACCAGTGAATACGGGATTTGGAGTATAAGTAACACCATTATCGATACTATATTCTATAGTATATCCATTAGCATTAGTAATATTAATTAGAATCTCGCCAGAATTATCGTTATAACATAAAATGTCTGTTTGACTAATATTATACTCTGGAGCAGGTATATCTTCTATTGTAATTGTTGTACTAGCACTACAGTTGTTAGAGTCTACTACTGTAATATCATAAGTTCCAGAAGTGGTTACAATAATCTCTGGTACTGTTTGAAAATCTGTTGTACTGTTTACAAAGTAGAAGTAAGGTGGTACTCCTCCTAAAGGATATACTGTAATTTCACCTTCATTACACGTTAATGGACTAGTTATAGCTGCGGTTACAGTTAATAATGGAGGCTCTATAATAACGACGTCTTCAGTATAAGTACAACCATTTTCAGTTTCTATTGTAACAGTATATGTTCCTGGGTTTAAGTTTTCAAAAGCATACGTGTTATCTAAAATTGGACCAACACTGTTTACTAAGGTGCCGCTTTCGAATAAAGCATATGAATATTGTGGGTCTACATCATTTGCAGCCAATAAAATACTGCCTTTATCACCATAACAAAGTGGTTGTGTTATAGTTGAGCTCGCTGTAAAGTCGCGTTCTCTAATCTGAACGTTTAATACAGAAAATATGCATGGGTTACTAGAAACTCCTATTTGTCTTATATAAACATTATAAGTTCCAGCGGTGTCTACTGTAAACACGTTACTATTTTGATATGTAATAGCGTCTAAACTATATTCGTAGCCAGAAGGGACGTTGTTAACGGTAATAGTACCTAATGTTGTACAAATAATATCTGTGGCAACTACTGTTGGACTTAATAAATTCTGATAAACATTAAAATAGAATTGAACAAAACAACCACCCTCATAATTAATGGTTAATCTAAACTGTCCTGAAGTATTAGCTAAATAATTTGGTCCTGTTGCTACTTGATTCCATAAGCAAGTATCATCTTCATTAGCACAATCTGTGTTAGATACTGCATCACAACTAGATTCGTCTAACTGTTCCCATATTATAGATGCTGCACCAGCAATATTAGTTTGTATATCTCTAGAGTCATTGCTACCACATAAATAGATATTAGGTAATAATTTTCCGTCATTAGGACAGGTGACAACCTCGTCTGCATAAGGAATGACAGGATTATCTATTGTACCTCCAAAAAGATCTACAACAAATTCTTGAACTATAGATTGGCAAGGTGCTATTGCTGTATTGAATACATAATAAGTTCCTGTTTCGGTTACTGTAATAGTTTGTTCTGTTCCAATTACTGGCGTTCCTGTTTCACTTGTAGACCAAGAATAAGTATCGTAACCATTAGCGGCGGTCATTTCTAAAGTTGAACCACATAGTATTTCGTCTTGAGAAAATTCACAATCTAAATTTGCGAGAAAATTTGTTGCTTGCGGTATTAATAAACAACCTGTGTTACTATTTAAACTAGGGTCTTCTGAAATTTCAAAATTAGTATTATAGAAACCGTTATAAGTAGCATATGCTTGATTATTAATAATGTTAGAGCAAGCATCTGCTAATTGATTACAAGCATCAACGACTTGAACTTCAATGCGAATTTCATATACGGGATCATTTTCTTCAACTAAATAATCTTCGATGTTAAATATAATTTCTCTAGTAACAGGATCGTAACTAGCAATAGTAACACCTGCAGGAAGTACTAAATCTGTTGGATAATTAAAAATAATATTAACAGGTAAAATATCTTTAATTTGAAAACTTGTTGCATTATCGTTTCCTGTATTTTGAAAACCAATAACATAATTTAAAGAAGCACCTAATCCCACTAATTCTCCTCCAATATTATTTCCAGCATCATCTTCTACAATTTTGGTTAATACAATATCCGGTTCGATTATTTCGACTGCAAAAGCAAAAAAGTATTGAAAATAAGTATCACCACTTGTTTCTAAGCGTACTGTAGCTGAGGTTGCATCGTTTGCAATGACAGCATTTCCAGGATTCGGAATGGCCATAACACCTGTATCAAACCCTAAAGTATTGGTGCTATTTGGTGCTCTGTTGTTAACTGGTAGTGCGCTTAACTGTGTTACAGAACTATTAAAAAAATTATCTACTGGACGATCTATTGCAGATAGATTTACACCGTTTAATAGCATTTGATCTCCTGTAATTGGGCTATCACCTTCTAATGTGGCAAATGCAAAGTTTGCTCTTACAGGAGCAGGAGCAGGTACGGTTCTAAAACCACTAATAGGAATATCAGCTGTTGGGTTTTCAGAAGCACTAATAGCACTAAATCCATCAAAACTAGTTACTGATTTACCAGGTAGTGTTGGATCTTCGTATACTACAAAAAGTGACCACCCAGCAGATTGACCTGTACCATTATAAGGTGAAAAATTTGATGTTTGTCCTTCGCCAGATGATACATTTGCGACAGTATAAGTTCCTAAATCTGAACCAGAACCAAAAGCTGTAACTATATCTGTAACATCGGCATAACAGGCATAAGAAAAACTATTACCACCATCTACAGAGTTACCATTAGCATCGTAAATAATTGTACCTTGGATATCATTATAACCACCTGTTGGTCCTTTAAGTTTTATATCTGTTATTGATTCATTTCCGGGATTTACAGCTCCCCAATATAAACCTGCATATATTATACGGTAACAATTTGGGTTAGGAATCTCTAAATCTGCACTCGAAGAGCTAAATGTTGTATTATCACTATCAATGTCAATATAAGTCATATCCACATTATGGTTATAAACAGAATTGTTATTGAAAGCGTTATTATCTGGGCCTAGAATATTGTTACCAATAAGAATAATATCACCTTTTAAATCCTGATCGAATCGTGGAGAAAAAGGTTCGTAATTTTGAGCAAAGGATGTTAAGCCTAAAAAAAGTAGAGATACAGTAAGTACCAATTTAACATAAGTAGGGATTTTCATGTTGTTATATTTTATCCTGTTCCTATAATTACCGCTTTAGGCAACGATAATTATAGAAATTAGATTAATTAATTTTCTATTTTCACTATTGACATTTTACTATTGTAAAATGTGGTTCCCTTATTAGCGTTTAAGGATGTATTGGCTGATTGAATATTATCGAATTTTGCATAGTAAATGTAGTATTTACTAGAATTGATATCGTAGAAAAAGTTAACATCTGTACGACCCGACTGAACAACTTTTGTTAAGAAATCGTTTCGTTTATTAACATCACTATGAATAGCTATAACTAAATAATATCCGCTTTCTGCATTTTTAACGTTCTCCAAAATTTGAATGTTATCACTTTGTTTTTCTCCAAAATCGAAATCATCTTCAGTCAATGGAGTAGTATTGGAAACACTGTTTTCTTTTATACGTTTTAATGTCTCTCTATCTTGAGTATAGCGTTCATCTTCATTCTCGAATGCAGCACGTTTAATTCTTCTTCTTCGCTCAAATTCTGTAGACACTTTAATGTCTGCTAATCTTTTATCCAATTTGTTTTTGGCTTCAATAGCTTCTTTTTGTTCAGCTTCTAATCGTTTTATTGTTTTCTGATAAAAGAGATCAACATTATCTAATATTATTATACCAGCTTCAGAATTATCTTCTTCTAACTTTTTTAAAGCTTTAATTTCTTCATTTCGTATTGCAATGATGTTTTCTAATTCGGATTTGATTTTGTTTAAAGTATTGTTTTCTTCTGAAATACTTTTAAAAGGTTTTGCTTTAACTGAAATACCTTGTTCGCTTAAATCGTTTTCTTCTTTTAAATCTTGAAGATCTTTATCTTTAATTGCAACCATGGCATCAAAGCTTTGTAATAATTGATTTTGAGTGATTTTAGATTCTTCTGTTTGTAAGGCAATAGTTTGTAGAGCTTTTCCAAGCTTATCTGTAGGATTAAATATTGGTTCCTCTTTAGCTTTTTGTTCTGCTAATAATTCTGCTTGAGCATTAGCATCTTCTTTAGCCTTTTGTTCTGCTAATAATTCTGCTTGAGCATTAGCTTCTTCTTTAGCTTTTTGTTCTGCTAATAATTCTGCTTGAGCATTAGCATCTTCTTTAGCCTTTTGTTCTGCTAATAATTCTGCTTGAGCATTAGCTTCTTCTATAGCTTTTTGCTCTGCTAATAATTCTGCTTGAGCATTAGCATCTTCTTTAGCCTTTTGTTGTGCTATTAGTTTTGCTTGGGCATCAGCTTCTTCTTTAGCTTTTTGTTGAGCTATTAGTTTTGCTTGAGCATCAGCTTCTTCTTTAACTTTTTGTTGTGCTACTAGTTTTGCTTGAGCATCAGCTTCTTCTTTAGCCTTTTGTTGTGCTATTAGTTTTGCTTGGGCATCAGCTTCTTCTTTAGCCTTTTGTTGTGCTATTAGTTTTGCTTGGGCATCAGCTTCTTCTTGAGCTTTTTGTTGAGCTATTAGTTTTGCTTGAGCATCAGCTTCTTCTTTAGCTTTTTGTTGTGCTATTAGTTTTGCTTGGGCATCAGCTTCTTCTTTAGCTTTTTGTTGAGCTATTAGTTTTGCTTGAGCATCAGCTTCTGCTTTAGCTTTTTGTTGTGCTATTAGTTTTGCTTGGGCATCAGCTTCTGCTTTAGCTTTTTGTTGAGATGCTAGTTTTGTTTCTTTGTCAGTTTTATCTGTAACTTTCTGTTTAGCAACTACTTCTTTATTACGTTGTGTTCTTATTGTATTTTTCTTTTTTCGTTTTTTCTTATTCCCAGTAAGTAGACTAGAAACTTCATCACCGCTGCTGTATTCATAATTTTCGGTGTTTTTAAATCTATATGCAAGTGAAATTTCATGAGAAGTTTCAAAAACTGTTAAATCACCAATTGCTTTTTCAAAATTATATTCGATAGCAATTTGTGGAGAAATGTTAACACCTAATCCAGCGGAAGCACCATAAACAGAATTGTAACCAGCTTGCGCCCAAATACCTTTAGGAATTGTTAGCATTACCGTAGCTGCAATAATTGTCTCTTCTTTTCTAAATTCTGATTTTACTAATGTTGTAAATTTACTTTCATCAAAAAAGCCGCGTGAAGTTAAGTACCCTGTATACATAATATGACCTTGTATACCTTGTTCTGGATTATCTTCTAAAAGCATGGAGGACTGAAAATTATAGGCTACGATATTTTTAAGTGATATCCCGAAATCAAAAAATCCATTTCCATAATTTATGCCAGGATTAGCTGATACTAAGAAGTTTTCTGGAACATTTTCTATAGAAGGATCATCGAAATTTGTAATTACACTTCCCGTGTTTAATCCGCTTTTATATGCACCAATATTAAGACCAAAAGTAAGGTTACTATCTCTGGCTAATCTTACATTGTAAGCAAAATTTAAAAGGCCACCAAAAGTGGTTAGTACTCCATAGTTTTGCTGAAATACTCCAATACCAGCACCAATGTTTTCTCCAAACCTGCCAGAATAACTAGCTAGATAAGTAACTGGTGCATCTTCAAATTGAACCCATTCTCTCTTGTTAGAAATACTGATATATTTATTCTGTTCTCTTACAAAGCTAAAAGTAGGATTTATAGTAAAACGATTAAAAGTTATAGAATTTCTTAGCGGAAGGTTAAGCGCAACCACACCATCATTCTCTTGAGAATAGAACATCTGAATAGAACAGAAGCATAATACTAAAACAAGGAGTTGTTTTTTCATATTATTTTATGATTGTTATAGAACCTTTTAATACTTCATTTTCTGGCGTTGTTATTATATAATAAAACACTTGGTTAATGCTTGTAAGGTTTAAATTGTTTTCAGGGAAATTATTGAGGTAATCGTTTGTTTCTAATACAACTATTCCGCGGTTGTTTAGTATCATCACTTTTGTATTTGTACCGGTTACATATTTTACCGGTATAATCCATGTATCATTTATAGCATCTCCATTAGGACTAATAAGATTTGGTATTTTTTCTACTTCTGGAAAAGGATCAAATGCTTCAACTATTTCGAATAAAAAGGTCCTAGAAGCTATACAACCCGAAGTTTCGGTAATAACCACTTTATAATTACCAAAAGCTGTCGCTTCAAAATTATCTTCGGTAGCGCTAGAAATTAAAATGTCTTCTAAATACCATTCAAATTCAGGAGTATTAGCCGTATTAGAAACGACTATAGTCAGGGAATCTCCTGCCTCAATAATATTTGTTTCATCTACATTAATAGAGCCTTCAAAAATCTGACTTTGTAATACAATAGCTCCAGATGCAGAGCAGCTTCCTAAGTTTACTTGAACAGTATAAGTACCAGATTCTATAGTTTCAAACATTTGGTTAACTGCCTCTGGAATAATAATACCATCTTTAAACCATTGGTAGCTATTTCCTCCAATAGTACTTAAAGTAGTTGGACCTTGATCTGGACAAAATATATTGCCTAAACTTGAAGATATTCCAGCATCTGCTTCTCCAGAGCTAACCGAACTAATTGTAACACGATTAGAAAATGAATTTGAAGTACACGTACCATAATTAGTCTCTACAAAATAAGTACCTTCTTGATTTACTGTTAGTGATGGACCATCTGAAACAAATACAGAGGTAGTAGAGCTCGTTTCTTTGTACCATTTAAAAATAAGTTCAGGATAGTTTAAAGGAGAGTCGTTATTTCCTGTACCTGGATTATCTATGGTTAGCAAATAACTTCCACCAGCACAATAGACACCAGTTGAAACTAAATTATTTATAGTAAATGGAGCGTCTTGAATTTTATAGTAAGCAGCAAAAGTGGCAGATGGCGAACTAGTTGCAGCAGGCGCACTACTTTTTATACGAATCCTATAGCTTTCTCCAGCAGTTGTATTTGGTAAAGAAAAATTTAAAGTCGCAGGAGAATTTATAACGGTTCCAGCATTAGATGTATATATAATATTTCCGTTAGAGAAATCACCGAAAGCATCGGATAATTCTATTGAAAATTGATTTGAAGCATTTAATTCATTCTCTGGAGAAAATACAAAAGTAGTAGAGTAGGTGTTAAAATTCGAGCTTGCACATGCTTGACTAAAGCCTAAATTTGGAGTTCCAATTACTATTTGTGAGTTCACTTTTTCTTGAGAAAAAAGAATTAAAAAATAGAGTAAGAAATATAGTTTATTGTTTGTATACATTGGGTTGTATTGTAGATTTTTTTTCTATAAGCACTAGATGTTTTTTAGGTTTATTGTTATTTTGATTTATCACAAAGTATAGCGGCTTTGATATTAAATTTTTGTTTAATCTTTTCTAGAAGCAACAATTTTATTAATTATTAACCTATAGTCTGGTTTTTTTTGGTTTTTTGCATCTATAAAAGTTTCAGAATCGGGACCTTTAGAATACACATTATCAAATGCTCTACTACCATACCAATTTTCTAAATCTTCATTTATCCTTTTATCTTTTATAAAAATATTTCCGTTACAATTATTAAAATAGTTATTTGTAAAAACTATTTTTTCGAGGCTATCATTATTAATAATAATCTTTTTATCAAGTATCGCAGCAGGATTAAAACCAGAAATCACACTTTCATTTATTCTAAAAGTAACACTATTTCCAACATATATGGCTTCATTTACTAAGCCTACTTTTATATCATACTCTAAATCATTACTAATATTAATTAGTGTAAGATTATTAGCATCAAACGATGTTTGTTTTTTTGTTAAATCTGTGTTTTCTAATGTGTTATTATTTAGAATATTTAAACACCTTGAAGCTTCTGGTCTAGAGACATATGGTGATTTTACAGCAAGAGAGTTCGTTATTTGACATTGCGCTCCGTAGTTTGCTTCGTAATCATTACTGCTTGATTTATAGGATATAATTTTATTTAAAATTAATTCTCCACCTAAAATTGAAACAGAATTTCCTTCACAGTAAGTTACCATTACGTGTTCAAATGAAGTAGTATTACCAACGCCTGCTAAAGTAAGAGCATTAAAATAACCATGACTTTTAGTTCTTTTACCTGCATATTCAATTCTTACATATTTTAATATTCCCGAATTACTCTCTACGTTATCTCCACCATATTTTAAATATTCTGCGTCTCTTGCATTTAAACCGAAGTTTATTATACTTTTATTACCGGTTATATTGGTTGGTGCATCACCAAGAATAAAAATGCCTCCCCAATCTCCCGGTTTTTTTACACTTCGATTCGATGTAAAGACAATTGGATCAGTATTTTTTCCTTCTGCAATTATAGTAGAGCCATTGCTTATAGTTAATGAACCTTTAGTTTTGTAATCTCCCATAATTACTGTCCCAGGTTCAATTGATAATGTAGTACTATCTGTTACAAACACATCTCCCGATAAAAGATAGATCTCACTTTTGTATAATTTTGTATCTTTATTAATCTCGCCACTTAGAATTTGAGTTGCTTTTCCATAATCAACTTTATTTGGTTTGAATTCCGTCCATGAATTAAGCCAATTTTCATAGCCAATAATTCCTTTTTCTTGTTGACCAAATACATTACTTAGTGTAATGATTAGTAGTAAGATTGTTAGAGCGATTTTTTTCATAATGGTTAAATTCCTAATTATATAGGTTATATGGAAGTAATTTATATTTTAAATATAATAATTATTTATGTGTTAAGTGCTAAAAACACCGATAAAACGTATAAAATATAAATTTTCATAAGTTTTATCCTACGATATAATGGTTGTTGCACCTATTAGGTTATTTAAATTCGTGATTAGTTGTAAAAAAAACCTCAACTATTCTTGTTAAGACTTTTAAAGATTTGTTTGAAATTAATTAAGGATTAATCTGCTTTAAAATCGTTATAAGTATGCAGTGATTTTAAAGTTTCTTCATAAAATAATATAGCAGCTATAAGATCGCCAGAATCTGAGTACGGTAATATTGATTTTTGAAATTCTACTGTACTATCAAAATATTCAATAGAAGCTTTTCTGCTTGTTTCTAATGCTTTTTTATTTTCCTTTGTCTCTGGAATTCCTAAAGACGCCATAGTAACATTTGGTTTTGTAGCAAATGCTATATTTGGTAATATATTCACAATCGCTTCAATACGTTCAATATATAAAGTAAGTAAATCACCTTTATTTAATCTTTTTAATTCATCAAGATTGTGGTATTTGCTTATACCAACTTTTCCGCTAATTAATCTCATTGAAGATTTATTTTTTTGTGCGAAACCTATACTAAGCATCATGAAAAAAATAATTGTAAGGAGTGTAGTTTTTGTTCTCATTTGGGGATTTATTAAATAAGTATGAAGCAAATCTATATAAATAAATGAAAAAAACAACTTTAAAATAACTTTTTTTTGTTTTTCTTAACAATTTAAATGCGTTTTTATCAGACAAACGGTACTAACACTAGTTAAAACGCATATTTTACCGATTAAATGTTTTGAATGAGATTTTCAATTTTTTACCGTTGTAATAGGATGAAACCAAGAATGTTAATGTTAATATTTTGTATATTAAATATCTTTATTTTTAATTATTTGATATTTAAAATGAAGTACTAATCACTTGTTAAACACAATGTTAAATGCATTGCATCGATAATAAATGGAGAGGCAACGAAATTGATTTTTACAACTTATTTCTTTCGTTATATATATGTGAATAATGTTTTTAAAAATTCACCTTATTTGAGATATTGAAGTCAATGTTCCAATTTTTAATAAATTTATATTTAGGAGAAATTGTTGCTAAATTCTTATTTTTATAACAATTCCAAAATTAGTTTCTTATTAGTACATCTTGGTTCGATAACAAATTGTATGCTTCCAAAAGCTTTATAAGCTGATTTAGATAATGAAAATATTATTTTTTACCTGATTATTTTCGTTCGTTTAAATATCAATGTGCATATTGTATTCTTAGATTACAATTGAGATAATTCTAGAATATAAAACATTTTCAATGTTAGTTTTCTTATTTAAGACTATAAATGTTTAATAGTATTATTTTTTTTGATTTGTAAGTTCAGTAAACAATAAATGTAAAAGAAGTATAAAATAGTTGTAAAGTGCTTGGATACTAGAAGAATAGTTTAATAAACTGAAATATAGAACCACAAACTAATAAAACACCAATTATTCTGTTAATTCGTGTCGTTATGTTCTTCATTTTTGTTTTAAGGATATGACTAAATTTTCCGTAACCATAAAGAGTTATTACTTTTCCCAAAAAGACACCAGTTAAAAACAAAATTAATAAAAGTAATTCGATGTCTATATTTAGATATAGCATCTTTTTGTTTAAAAAAGAAATGACTAATATCCAATAAATTAAAACAGTTGGGTTAATTAAACCGAGTATAAAACCTAACATTCGTTTAGAAATATTATATCTTTTTTTTATTAGAATACACTCTTCATTCTCATCTTTTACACATTCCTTTCTACCTAAAACAAGCACAATACCAACCGTTAATAGTATAAATGCAATTATATATTGCAGCCAGATGTTTGTGTCTACAAAATTTTCAATTTGCATATTAAAAGAAATAGCAACTAAAACTAAAATGAGTTCTGCTAACGCGGCTGTATATACAATGTTTAAAGCACTTTTTACATGTTCTTTTATGGTAGTGTTAATTACAGCGACATTAGTTGTGCCCAATGGTAGCGCTCCAATTATAGCAGTAATTAAACCTAGTAAAAAATAGATTAATACACTCATGTGTTATGGTTAGTTTTTAAATATATAAAATAGGTCGTTGGGATTAGAAATAGCTTTCAAATAATAATACTTAAAAAGACTAAGAATAATTATATCCAATAGAATTTTAAATTATTTAACACGGATTAAATTTAAAATCTAATTCCTATTTTTACATAAACAATAATAATTTGATTATAAAAAATATAAAAAACCATTCGATTCTATTAATATCAGTAAGCATTATATTTGCTTGTACATTGATTGTGTTTTTTGCAACCGAAGCAAGTTATAATGCTATTGAAAGTGCTTCATTATGGGTTCGGAATTATTTTGGATACTTCTATTTGTACTTAGGTTTTGGTTGTGTTGTAGCATTACTATTGGTAGCGTTTTCTAAATATGGAAACATAAAATTAGGCAGTTCAGATTCTAAACCAGAATACTCGTTGTGGTCTTGGATTGCTATGTTGTATAGCGCAGGAATGGGTTCTGGTATTTTGCTAAGAGCAGTGCAAGAACCTGTTTATATGCAACAAAATCCGCCTTTTGCATCTGGTGTATCTAATGAAACTGTAGCATTGGAATTCACGTTTTACCAATGGGGAATTACAGCTTGGGCATTTTATGGGCTATTTGCAGTTATTGTTGGTTATGCTTTACATGTCAACAAAAAGAAAGTTAGAATTAGTGCCACTATTGAAGATCGTATTAAAAACGAATCGATAAGAGCAAGTGTAGATATTATCACTATTATCACCACTATTTTTGGATTAATTGCGGCTATTGGTTTAGGTACGACTCAAATTAATGGTGGATTAAATCACGTTTTTAGTACAGATTTTGGACTAATGACAACTATAATTCTTTGTGTTTTTATTTCTACAATAGCCTGCTATTCCGCTTGGCAAGGTGTTAATAAAGGGATTAAAATATTTTCTAAACTAAACATTATTGTCACTTTGGTCATTTTGTTATTCGTTTTTTTTACAAGTGATATTCAGGGTATTGTGGTTTCTTTTTTTACTGCTTTATATCAATACATTATCGACTTTATACCCATGAGTTTGGCAATTGGAAACTATAATCCAGGATTAGAGTTTTTAACAGGATGGACCTTCTATTATTGGGCCTTTTGGTTAGCTTGGGCGCCTTTTACAGGTATATTTATTGCGCGTATTTCTAAAGGAAGAACCATAAGACAGCTGTTGTTAGGCGTTTTAATTATTCCAAGTTTAGGAACCTTCTTTTGGTTTTCGGTTTTTGGATCTTCAGCTTTTCATTTGATTGAAGCTTGGGGCAGTTACGATAATCAATTCGGGAATGTATTCTCATCTATTTTTGTGTTTTTTGAACAGTATCCATTCGCAACATTTTTAAATATAACCTCTATATTTTTATTAATCAGTTTTTTAATTACTTCTGTAGATTCAGCGGTATTCGTGCTAAGTATGTTTACGGATAAAGGGTCCAAAAATCCAAATAAAACGCATCGTGTAATCTGGTCTGTTTTCATCTTATTAGCAACCATTGCTTTAATTCTTTTAGGTAATATTAAGGCAAATGTCAATGTATTGGAAGCTGTGCAACGCTTGTTAATTATCACTTCGCTACCGTTTTCGTTTTTCATCATTATTATGTTTGGCTTTTTTGTAAAAGATCTTAGAAAAAACCGACTAAAAGTTAATAATAAAGAATAGGGTAATTATGGAATCATTCAATCAAATAGATTTGTTTTCGACTAACGAGGTCCATATAACTGAATTTGATTTACCTGGTGCTGCTGTTACTTTATTTGAGAATTTCTTTTCAATAGAAGAAAGCGATCGATTATATAATAGTCTTTTAAAAAACACCAATTGGGAGCAAGACCAAATGGCTATATACGGTAAACAAATAGACTTACCCAGACTTACAGCTTGGTATGGCGATACGGATTTAGAAGTTGCCTATGTTGGAAAAACAACAAAGCTACGGCCTTGGACTGCGGAGCTTTTAAAAATCAAAGAACGCATAGAGCAAGAGGTAGATATCAAATTTTCGCGCTGTTTACTTAATTATTATAGAGATGGAAAAGACAGTGTAGATTGGCATCAGGATTATGAAGCAAATCAACGCAAAAATACCGTTATTGGTTCTGTTACTTTTGGAGAAACAAGACCTTTTCAATTGAAGCACGCAACACGTAAAGATTTAAAACGCTTAGACATTCCTTTAAAACATGGTAGTTTGTTGCTAATGCAAGATGCTACTCAAAATAATTGGAAGCATAAAATTCCGAAAACTACAAAAAAAATTAGACCACGAATAAACCTAACTTTTAGATGGGTTGGATAAAACTAAAATGGTATTAAAAAAAGAGTAACTAAAACTAAATGTACGTTGTGCAGTTTGGAAATTGCTTATTATCTTTTTTATGAAAACTTTAGGAATTACCTTTAATTATACCGGTATTCCCTGTTTTTATACATTAAATTGGATTGATTTTCTAGTTATTTTTGTACTATCATTTATGACCGTTATTGCGAGGTTTTAATACTATACTTACTTTTGTCACTATAAAAATGATAGTTAATTAATAAAACATATAAAAATGAATTTACAAGACACATTAAACTGGAGATATACTACTAAGGAATACGACACAACCAAGAAAATATCTGAACAAGATATGGCACAAGTTAAAAATTTATTACGAATGAGTCCTTCAAGTATTAACCTGCAACCTTGGCACTTTATCGTTGCTGAAACTACAGAAGGTAAAGCACGCATGACAAAAGGAACACAAGGCTTTTTTCATTTTAATGAACCAAAAATAACGAATGCATCAGCTGTAGTCTTGTTTTGTTCGAAAACAAGCGAAGGTGCAGATGACACTTTTTTTAAACACCTTTTAGAAGTACAGGATAAAGACGGAAGATTCCCTAATGAAGACATAAAAAACGGGATGTACGGAGGAATGAACGCTTTTGGAGATATTCATAAATATGATTTAAAAGACTATCAACATTGGATGGAAAAGCAAGTATATCTTAACATTGGTAACTTTTTATTAGGAGTTGCAAGTTTAGGTATCGATGCTACGCCAATGGAAGGTATTGATGTAAAAGCGCTAGACGAAGAATTTGGATTAAGAGCAAAAGGATTCACATCTTTAGTGGTTGTTTCTTTAGGATATAGAGCAGCATCTGATTTTAATTCGACTGACAAAACACCAAAATCTAGATTACCACAAAGTGAAATTATCACTGTAATATAATTGCAAAAATTTTAATTCAGATGAAAGCAATAGGATATAAAGAGAATTTACCAATAGACAATGTAAATTCACTACAAGACATAGAAATAGCGACTCCGAAAGCAACAGGAAGAGATATTTTAGTAGAGATTAAAGCCATTTCGGTAAATCCTGCAGATTACAAAGTACGTTCAAATATGCCTGTACAGGGTGACGATTGGAAAATTATTGGTTGGGACGCAACAGGTATTGTAAAGGAAGTTGGAGAAGATGTCACTTTATTTAAAGTTGGTGATGAGGTTTGGTACGCTGGTGATTTTACACGTCAGGGTAGTTATGCGCAATTTCAGGTGGTAGATGAACGTATTGTGGGTAAAAAACCAACAAGTTTATCGTATGCTGAAGCTGCTGCCTTACCATTAACATCTCTTACTGCTTACGAAATGTTATTTGATAGATTAGAGGTTTCTAAAGACGATGCCAATAAATCTATTTTAATAATAGGAGCAGCTGGTGGCGTTGGTTCTATAATGGTACAATTAGCCAAAAAGCTAACAAAACTGAACATTATTGCTACTGCTTCTCGCGAAGAAACTACCGATTGGTTAAAAGAATTAGGTGCAGATACGGTTATCAACCACAGAAATAAATTGAGTGAAGAGTTTGAAAAATATAACCTTCCTGCTCCAGAATATGTTGTGAGTTTAAATGCTACGGAACAACATGTAGATGAAATTGTAAAGCTGATTAAACCACAAGGGAAATTCGGATTTATTGATGATCCAAAAGTGATGAATGTGATGCCTTTTAAAGGGAAAGCAGTGTCTACACACATTGAGTTAATGTTTACGCGTGCTATGTTTCAAACAGAAGATATGATTGAGCAACACAACATTTTAAACAATGTTTCTCAATTAATAGACAACGGAACAATTAGAACCACTTTAGGGGAGAACTTCGGAAATATTAATGCTGAAAACTTACGTAAAGCACACGCTTTCTTAGAAACCGGAAATGCAAAAGGTAAAATAGTTTTAGAAGGATTTTAATTACGCGTCACTTCGAGTGAATTTTGAGGTACGAAAAAATTAGTATCGAGAAGACTCATAGTTCAGAAGGTTCTCGATACAAAATTCTAAAAAGAATTTCACTCGAACTGACAATCTATATTATTAAAAGATCATCATAAACATACGTCACTTCGAGTGATTTGGAGTTATTGAAAATCAAAATATATTTTTGATTGAAGATATAAGAAGTTTGTATCGAAAAGCCAAATAGATAAGAATGGTTCTCGATATAAAATTCTGAAAATAGAATTTCACTCGAACTGACAAACTAACTATTAATCAATATATAAGATTGTCACTTCGAGTGTTTTTATTGAAATAAAATGGAAATAAAAATGTATCGAGAACTTAGGAATACGGTTGTTTTTCAATACTAACAACTTTAGAATTAATTTCAATCAAACTGACTAAATATATAAATAGAAAAATGAATTTCAAATCAATTATAGCAGCAGTAGCTGTAACCGCTTTATTTGCAAGCAATAGTGTAAATGCACAAGTAAACACCATAGATTCTTTAGCAACATCAAAAGTGCAACATTTCAATTTTGACAAAATGGAATCAGAAACTATTGGAGAAGGAATCAAACGTAAATGGTTCCATGGTGAAAAAGGTCAAATGACAATTTTTAATTTGGAAAAAGGAGCGCATATTCCTTGGCACAAACACCCAAACGAACAGATAACATACATCATGTCTGGTAAGGTTAAAATCAAGACTATTATTGATGGTAAAGAAACATTTGTAGAAGTTGGAGCAGGAGAAGTGATTGTATTTCCTGAAAATGTACCTCACGAATTTTGGGCTTTAGAAGAAACTGTAGATTTAGATGTGCACGTTCCTGTCCGAGAAGATTGGTTGTCTAAAGAGCTTCCAGATTACTTGAAGAAGACAGAAAAACAAGATTAGTGCGTCACTTTTAGTGAATTTTGAGTCATGAGAAATATGTATCAAGAAACCTAATAGATAAAAATGGTTCTCGATACAAAATTCTGAAAAGAATTTCACTCGAACTGACAACCTAAATAAAAACATATTAGATTTTTTAAAAATTTTAACAAATAAAGAAACCGTAATTTATACTAGAAGTAAAGCAGAATTTAAAGATATATAAAAAACAATTATTAAATCCGTAGTGATTAATTAATACCATAAAAGCCACAACATACTGTGGCTTTTTTTATTTCGTTTCTTCAAACAAAAACTCTCCTTTGCTTTCTGCAGCAAACAATCCCCATTCTGTAATAGATTGTAAAATTGGCGAAAGTGTTTGCCCAAATTCAGTAAGCGTATATTCTACTTTCAAAGGTGGTTTTTTTGTAAATACTTTTCTATTTATCATACCGTCAGCTTCTAATTGTTTTAGTTGTAAACTTAATGTACGTTCGGTAATTCCTGGAATCTCCTTTCGTAATTCATTATAACGTCTTTTACCTCCAATTAGGTGGGTAAGAATCACACTTTTCCATTTTCCTCCTATAAGTTCCATAGCGGCACTTGTTGGGCAGAAGGATATTTTATTGTTGATTTTAATCTTTGGTTTTTTTTCAAATAGTTCTTTTCTATCCATTTCTATAGTATTTATTGTTTTCAAATTTACTATACATTAAATTAGTGTGCAACTATATTTTTTATAGTAATAATTCTTTGTTTTATATTATTGATATTCAGTATTTTGAAAATTATTTTTATACTATACTTCTTGACCGTTATTGCACAGTATTCAAACTAAGTATACTTTTGTAACTATAATTTTGATAGTATTAAAAACCAATAAGTTAAAACATATATTATGAAAAGCACAATAGTAAAATTTACCGCAAAACCAGAACACGCTACTAGTTTTGCAACAACATTAAAAGAAGCACAAGCAGCAACACAAAAAGAAGCTGGTAATAAAGAAATTAAAGTATTTGTATCTAAAGCAGACGCCAATGTATTTTTTGTTTATGAACGTTGGGCAGATAAAGCAGCAATAACATCTCACGATAATGAGCCGCACACAAAAAAGTTAATGAAAGTTGGACAAACTGCATTAGCAGGTGCTCCAGATTTTTATTTCTTAGGGGATACAAACCCGTTGCCAGACCATTCTAAATCTGCAAACCCGGAAGATGAAGTATTTATCATTTTCTTCATATTTAAGTTGAAAACAGAATTTAGAGCACAACTTTTAAATCAGTTTGAAGATCATATTAGAAATACAAGAAAAGAGGAAGAAGGAAACATTCTTTTTGATTTATACACGGTAGATGATCAAGAAGATACTTTGGCTGTTTATGAGCATTGGAGAAAAGAATCTGATGTTTGGGACATTCACTTTCACCAACCATACGCAGTAAAAACAGGTAAATTAATGGAAGAAGCTGTTGTTGGAGATTTAAAACAGTATATGAATTTTGTAACTGAAATTTAAAAATTTTTTAAAATGAAAAATATAATTACAGCACTAGTTTACGGAATTATCGTTGCAGTTGGTATTCAGGAAATTTCTGCTCAAGAACCTAGTATGAGAACTTTTAATGAAAACACAAAAGCAGTACAATTAGATAAGGGTACGATGCAAATTTTTGATTACGGTCAAACTAAAGTTCACGTTTACGAAACCAAAGGGTTTTTTAATACACATGCTTTTTTTATTGAAAAAAACGGAAAAGGAGTATTGATTGAAACACCACCAATGAAAGATAATTACAAGGAGCTTGTAAATTATATTGTTGGTTTAGGTTACACAAATATTGATGTGATGGTTTCTTATCATTTAATAGGAAAGCACTTTTTTGATACGGATAAACTAAAATTTAACCATATATATTCTAATCAAGAATCTTTAGATTATATGACGAATTCTGGTAATGAATCGCTCTCAAAATTAGCAGAAGTCTCAGGTGAAGATCTAGACGAAACTACAATAGTACCAACCGATTTGCTAGAAGCAGGAGCACAAGAAATTTCAGGAATTCCTTTTATTATTACGCCAACTGGTTTTGGTTTTGATGTAGAAATGCCAGAAATAAAGGCTGTCCACTTGCATATGGTTGGGCACGATAACCATACTATGATTTTTAATTCTGAATTTATAGACACCGTAATTAACGAGCTTTCTGATTTTCAGGAAAAAGGGTATACCACCTATTTTTCTTCACACAGTGCACCCGAAACTTCGGGAGATGTAACCATTAAAATTAATTATCTTGAAGAAATGAAAGTACTACTTGCTGCTTCTAAAAATAGCGAAGAATTCATTCAGAAAATGGATAAAGCCTATCCTAATTTTGGATGGAGAAATTACTTATTAGGAAGTGCAAATATGTTGTTTACTGAAAACTAATCCAGTTTAACAAAAAAAATCAACCATTATGAAAAAACTAATACTAATATTTTCGTTGGCGCTTGTAGCAAGCTGCGGAAATGAGACTAAAAAAGAAGCAATATCAACTTCGGAAGAAGCACACGGACATTCACATTCTAAAGGTACGGACGAACACGGTTTGGCACCTCATACCGAAAATACCATTCATCAATATGCACCAACGGTTGCCTTGTTAAATAGTATTTACGAAGGTAATATTACGCCGCAACAAATGGTACAACAGGGTAACATTGGTATTGGAACCGTAAATCATTTGGCTGGCGAATTGGTTGCTGTAGACGGAGTGGTATATACGATTGATGCCGAAGGCGGAATCGCAGAAGCACCAGACGATTTAGAATCTCCGAATATGACGATGATAAATTTTCAACCGAAACAAACGGTAACTGTTGAAAATATTGAGTCTTATGAAGATTTAACTAGAGAGCTTCAAAAATATTCAACCTCTAAAAATAGCTTTTACGCATATAGAATTAAGGGTGAATTTAAGCACTTAAAAATGGCTTCAGCGCACAAAGTAGAGAACGAAGATGTGTCTTTATTTGAGTATTTAGACACACGTGTAATGTATACTAGAGATAATATTAAAGGGACTTTGGTTGGCTTATTTACACCAGATTATTTAGGAAACATCGTGATTCCAGGAATGCATTTTCACTTTTTATCAGACGATATAAAATTGGGAGGACATTTAGAAGACATCAAATTTGATAAACTGTCTATTGAAATTCAAGAGGTAAACCAAGTGAATTTACAACTTCCAGAAACTGAAAAATTCAGAAATAAAGATTTAAAACAAGGTGCAGCACCAAAGGCTACAGCAAAACAAAACGGAAAATAATATTGCTCAAAAAAAGCAACTAATTAAAATATAAAGATGAAAAACATACTAATGGCGATTTTTAGTGTCTTGATTATTACAAGTTGTTCTGATAAAAAAGAAACACCAACCATCACACAAATGGTAACTTTTTCTGTTAAACCAGAATACATACAAGCGTTTAGAGAAGCACAAGTAAATAGCTTAAATGCTTCTTTAAAAGAAGAAGGAAATTTAGAAATGAAGTTGTATGCTAATGATAATAACCCTTACGAACTTTCTGTATATTCTAAATGGAAAAACAAGGAGGTTTATGAATTGCATAAAACATTACCACATAGCAAAGCGTTAGCACCATTGTTTGAAAAAGCACTTGCTAGTGCACCAAAAGTGGTGAGATTAGAAGATACAAAATACCCTCATATAGATTCTAAAAAGTTAATTACAACAGGTGATGAGCGCGCTGTATTTATGCCTATTACTATAAAAGAGGAGTATAGAGATCAGGTAATTAAACAATTTGAAAATTATGCTGACAATGCAAGAAAACAAGAAGGAAACATCTTTTTTGATTTTTACACGGTGGAAGGAGATGCAAATGCTTTTTATGTTTACGAAAACTGGAAAAATGGCGATGATATTTGGGCTGCATACGTAGCACAACCATTTGTTACAGAAAGTAAACAGTTATTAGATAAGGCACGCATAAATATAAGGGAAGATCGCGATGTTGTTTTTGCATCTGAATATGATGAGACTACTTTAAATGAAAACTATACTTTAGAAAAATTATGGGAGGTAGAAGATGTAATTATGCCAGAATCTATATTATCAATACCTAATCACGACTTTGTATATGTATCTGTTATTAATACGTATGAAAAACCAGGATATATCAGTAGATATACTAAAAATGGGGTTTTAGATGCTAAGAAATGGGTTGAAGGCATTGCTATCCCAACAGGTAAAGCTTTTTATAATGGAAACATGTATGTAGTTGACCAGTCTCAGGTTCATATTATCAATATTGAAACAGCTAAAATTATAAAAACAATACCATCCGAAGCTAAAACCTTAAATGACATTACTATAGGAAAAGATGGTGTTGGTTATATTTCAGACATAACAACAGGTCGAATTTTTAGATTAAAAGATGATAAAATAACGTTTTGGTTGCACTCTGATGAGTTTCCAACTCCTAATGGAGTATTACTTAAAGAGGGCAATTTAATTGTAGGTAGCATAGGAGATGAGTTGTCTCAAAGTTTAAAACCAGAACAATTAGGGTCTTTGTTTAAAATTAATCTAGAAGACAAATCTATAACTACAATAAAGCCCTCAGAAAGAATGGGAGCAATAGATGGTGTTGTGCCATTTAAAAATGGAATGATTGTTAGCGATCCAATGAATGGTAAAATATTCTATGTAACCAATTACAAAAAAGAAGTAATTACAGATAATACAAGTTTTGGGGGTAGTAATGCTGACTTAGGTATTGATAATCAAACTCAAGTATTATTTGTGCCTTATTTGTTTCATAATAAAATAGCTGCTTATAAAATTGTAAAAAAGTAGTTACAGTTGAGAATAATATATGTTCTAAAAATTAACACAAATCATTCATAAAAAGAAAGTATCATTTTTGTTAATTAAATCATAAAATATTGATATTAAATAAATTACGGACACAATACACCATTAAAGGTACATTATTTACCATTACTAAACTACAAGACATTTATAGATTTGTAGTGTCATTAAAATTAACAAATAACTAAAATTAAAATTATGAAAAAAGTACAACTAACAGTAGTCTTAATTGGTGCTATCTTATTAGCATCTTGTTCTGATAATTCTGGGGAATTAAAAAAATTAAATGAAAACATTACAAATTTGGAATCTAAAATAGAAGTTCAAAATCAGGAGCAAGCGACTTTAGAGGCAAACAAAAAAGTAGTAACAGATTTTTATCAAGACCTCTTCGGAAACCAGAATTATCAAAACATAGATAAATATGTTGGTCCGGTTTACATTCAGCACAACCCTAATGTTGCAGATGGTAGAGAAGCGCTTAAAGAAATGTTACCTATTTGGTTAAAAGATGCTCCTAAATTTAAACTCAACTTCAATCTTATTGTTGCAGAAAAAGACCTAGTTTTTGTACAAGTAATTACAAATAAAGAAGGTGATAGAACCTCTACAATGGATGTTTTTAGAATTACAGACGGTAAAATTTCTGAACATTGGGATGCGTTTAACACCTTCAATAAAGGAGATAAATCTGCGAACGATAATCCTTTATTTTAATCAAATTCATCAAATATAATTTTTTTAAAAACACACATTATGAAAGCAATAGTATTAGAAAAAGCAGGAGGACCAGAAAACCTTCATTTAGCAGAAGTAGAAAAGCCAAGCATAAAAGAAAACGAAGTGTTAGTTGCTGTTAAAGCAATTTCATTAAACCCTGCAGATGTAAAACCAAAGTACGCTGACAAAATGTTGGATTCAATGTACGGTAAAAATCGTCCAGTTATTTTAGGATGGGATATTGCAGGAACAGTAACTGAGGCTGGTACAGCCGTTACCGATTTTAAAGTAGGTGATACTGTTTTTGGGATGGTAAACTTTCCAGGAGCAGGTAAAGCATACGCGGAATTTGTTGCAGCACCAGAAGCTCATTTAGCACTTATGCCAAGCAACGTTTCTTTTGAAGAAGCTGCTGCGACCACTTTGGCTGCTTTAACGGCATTACAAATTTTAGAAGGAAAAATAAATAAAGGCGATAAAGTTTTAATACAAGCAGGTTCTGGTGGTGTTGGCCATTTTGCAATACAAATTGCAAAGAGTTTTGGTGCGTATGTTATTGCAACTGCATCAGCCAAGAACAAAGATTTTATACTGTCTATTGGAGCAGATGAAGCTATTGATTATCATACCCAAAATTTTGAAGAGGTGTTGTCTGATATAGACTTTGTTTTGGATACTCAAGGTGGTCAAGTATTAGTGAACTCCACTAAGGTTTTAAAAGATGGAGGAACAGTAATTACCACTTTTGGTATGGATATGCCCGAGGAAGCTAAAGCTATAGCAGAGAAAGAAAACAAAACGGTTTCTAATATTTTAGTGCATTCTAGCGCTAAAGATATGAACACTTTAAAAGGAATGATAGAAAGTGGTGCTATCAAACCAAACATCTATAAAACGTTTGCTTTTGAAGATATGGCAGACGCGCATAGAGAAGTTGAAAAAGGGAGAACAGTAGGTAAAGTGATTGTTACTCTTTAGAATTAATCAATAATTTAAAATCAAGTAAAATGATAAAAGTTATAGGTCAGTTTGAAGTAAAACCAGCATTCCGTTCTCAATTTAAAGAGGCTTTAATGACTGTAAAAAAGGGAAGTGTTGAAGAACCAGGATGTTTGGGTATTCGCTTGTTTGAAGACAAGCAAAACCCTAATATGTTTTTTGGATATGAATTGTTTACCGGAGAAGAGGCTGTGGCATTTCATCGTTCTCAACCCTACGAACTAAAACTAGCAGAATTAGCAAATGAAGCACTTGTAAATCCACCTAAAGCTTATGTTTTGGTTGGTGAAGTTTCCGAAGAAAAAGGAGTTGAAGAGTTTAGTAGTACTGCAAATTCAGCAGAACTACGTGTTATTGCTTTGTTTGATATTAAAGCTGATGAAAACAAAAAACTGATCGCACAATACGAGAAGCAAATTCCGAATGTGCGAGCACAAGATGATTGTGTTTCTTTCAATGCATATACGGTTTTAGAAAATCCAAATCAGTTAGTGGTTATTGAAGAATGGAAGACGCAAGAATTTGCACAGAAATTTTCTACAACAGACGCACTTTCTATGGAAACTGGTAAAGTGTTATCAGAAACATTAGAACGTCCTATTCCAGAATATTTACATCAAGTAAACGAGATATGAAAAATTCAATTTACACAATAGTAGTACTGCTAGTCATTGTATTAGTAGGATGTAAGGACAAAGAAGTGCCAAAAGTTTCAACAGATAAAGAAAGTGAGGAGCTAATTACTAACGATTTTTCTGTAGCTATAAAATGGGAATTAGACGGGTTTAAAATGCCGGAATCTGTGTATGCCTCACCAAATCATAAATGGTTGTATGTTTCTAACACCAATGGTGCAGCACCTGGTTTTATAAGTCGCGTTTCTAAAGATGGAGTAATTGACAACCTTAATTGGACAACCGGATTAACTGCTCCTACAGGTTCTGATATTTATAAAAACACCTTGTATGTTGCCGACCAAAAGCAAGTGCATCTTATAAATCTAGATAACGGAAGTATCATAAAAAGTTACACAGACAACGAAGCAGGTTCTTTAAATGACTTAACCATAAACCAAAAAACAGGACAAGTTTTTATTTCTGATGTACCTGGTGGTAAAATTTACACTATTGAGAATGACAAATTAGTGGTGTGGTTACAGTCGGATAAAATTCCGTTTCCGAATGGTGTTTTTGTAGAAAACAACACGTTGGTTGTTGCTAATTACGGACTAGAAAATGGAGAAGGATTAATGCGAAAAGAATGGAAACCTGAAGATTTTGGTTCATTATATAACATTGATATCACCTCTAAAAAGGTAACGTTAATAACTTCTTCAAATAAAAAAGGAGTGTTTGATGGTGTTACATCTTTTAACGGTGTTTTGCTTGCCAGCAGTAACCCAACAGGACAATTATTCACGTTTGATGGTGATAAAAGCTATTTAATTGATGCGTCTTCCAAAGGAATTGCAGACATTAATACGGATGGTGAAATCATTTATGCACCTTATATTTTCGATAATAAATTGATTGCCTACCAGCCCGTTTCTTGGGATAGAATTACTACTAAAGAAGGTTATATAGAAAAAGGAGCCGACAATTATTATGGTGATGAAGGCGGAACTTCTATTGCGACTAGCGATGGAATTATTAAAGGGAATTTTGGTGGACAAGAATTGAAAGGGACTTGGAATTGGGAAGGTGAATATTTCTGTAGAACAAGTACTCTAGGAACAATGGATTTAGGTTCAGACTGTATTCAGATTGATGTTACAGATACTAAAATGCGATTAATTTTAAATAAAGGAGCAGGAATGTCTGTGGTTTATGATAAAAAGAAAGACCCAGAAATTACCATTTTATCAACTTTTAAAATAAAATCGGACAAGATTGATTTGTTTAAAAAGGAAATGCTAGCCAATCAAGATGTGGTGCGTAAAGAGGCTGGAACTTTAGAAATTAAGTTGTTTCAAGATAAAAACAATCCAGAAAATTTTTTGGTCTTCGGAATAAATGAAGGAGAAAAGACTTTAGAATCTCATACGGAAGCAGTAGACAAAAGAGGAATTGCAGATCGCGTAAAATCGGCTTTGATAGAAGCGCCTAAAACCTTGTTTTTAAATAACGAAAAACCATTACCAACTAATGATTTTAGTCAAATTAAAGTGGACAATAATGAAGTGTTATTGTTTTTCATTTTTGAAATTAAAGAAGGCTATAAAGAAGAGTTTGTGAAACAATTAATAAAGCACACAGAACTTACCAGACAAGAAGAAGGCAACATCCGTTTTGATTTTTACAGCATTAAAGGAAAAGAAAATTCTTTTGCATTGCAACAACGTTGGAAAAATGATGAAGCTGGTGTTACCCACAGAAAACAATCGTATACACAGGTTACAGATAAATTAATGAAAGAGGCTATTATAGCATCTTCTCAGCAAGAATTTTTTGTGAATCAGATTGAAAAATAGAAAAAATTAATTAAGAAAACATACCAAAAATGAAAACACAAGAAGAATTACCTGATTACACCAAAAAAATATTTGTTGGTGGCGAATGGAAAGATGGAAAAGGACCAGTAATAAAAGATATAAATCCTTGGAATCAAGAGGAGTTATTCTCTTTAAACGGTGCCACAGAGGATGATGTAAATGAAGCTTTTGAAACAGCTGCAATTGCACAAAAAAAATGGGCTGCAGTATTACCTCCAGAAAAGAGCAGAATGATGCAAAAACTAGCTACGGTTGTTAGAAATCGTAAACAAGAATTTGCAGAATGGGCACGAAAAGAAGTAGGAGCAACTTTGGCAAAAGGCTATTTTGAAGCTGAGTTAGTAGCTAGTGTTTTTGAAAGCGCTGTGCATTTACCATTATTAGTAGAAGGTAAAATTTTACCAAGAGATATAGAGGGTAAAGAATCTATTGCAGTTAGAAAACCATTAGGAGTAATAGGATTAATTTCTCCTTGGAATTTCCCAGGACAATTAACAGCTCGTACTTTAGGACCTGCGTTAGCGGTTGGTAATGCAGTGGTTTTAAAACCAGCATCAACATCTATAGTTACTGGAGGATTAATTTTCGCTTCATTTCTAGAAGAAGCAGGTTTCCCAAAAGGATTATTAAGTGTGTTGCCTGGTGGAGGTGGAACTATTGGTACTGCAATTACAAAGCATCCAATCTCAAAATTAATTTCTTTTACAGGTTCAACTCCGGTTGGTCGTCAAGTAGGGCAAAATGCGTTGAGTGCAGATATTATTAAAAATATCGAATTAGAATTGGGTGGTAACAGTCCGTTTGTAGTGCTTGAAGATGCAGATATTGATCAAGCTGTAGAAGCTGCTGCTTGGGGTAAATTTATGAATCAAGGTCAGATTTGTATGGCGATTAACAGAATTATCGTAGAAGATAAAGTCTATGATGAATTCACAGAGAAGTTTATCGCAAAAGTTAAAACCTTAAAACGTTTGGATATGAATGATCCTGACACGTTTGTAGGACCAATTATAGATCAAGCACAATTTGACACCGTTAAAAATTTAATAGACGAAGCTAAAGCACAGGGTTATAAAATGGCTTTAGGTGGTGAAGCAGATGGTTTGCATATGCCACCACACGTTTTTGTAGATACAGATGAAAACTGTCCGTTATTCAAAAACGAGATTTTTGGACCAGCAGTTTCTATTACACGTGCTAAAGATATGGAAGACGCATTGCGTCTAGCTAATGCTACAGATTTTGGTTTGTCTAGTTCTGTATTTACACAAGACGAAGCTAAAGGAATGGCATTTGCACAAGGTATTGAAGCAGGTATGACACATATTAACGATCAGCCCGTAAATGATAGTGCTTATGCACCATTTGGTGGCGTTAAAAACTCAGGATTAGGTCGTTTTAATGGACAATGGGGTGTAAAATCGTTTACCGTAGCACATTGGATTACTATTCAAAAAACACCAAGAAAGTATCCTTTTAAGGCATCAGATTTTCAATAGAAACAGGTAAAGTCTTATTTGTAACATTAGAAAGCCCTATTCTTGAATATTTACATCAAAAAAGTGTATTGTAAACACTATTGAACATTAAATATAAGATCTTTTTTTACTAAACTGACTTATGTCATTTGTGGGGCTTTTATTGAAGACTAGTTTCGCCAATATAAGCTTTAAGCATATGACTAAGTTTAGTAATTAAAGACAGTCATCAATATGGCTTCAGAGTAATACATATGATAATAGTATAATTAAAAATCGTTAAGATTTTCTAAGATGCCAAAACCAAAAAAAATGACAACCAACTTTAAAATAGTAGTAACTTTTTGCTTTACAATGCTAGGTGCTTATGCCTTTGCACAAGATAGCGTAGATACACTATCCGTAAATCAACAAAATAATACAAAAGACAATCAGGATCCGCTTCCGGTTAGAGAAAAAAGGAGTCGTTATAAAGAGAATCGGAAATCAAAGAAAATATCACTCGATTTTATAGGTTATATTAAGCTAATTGGCGGATTAGATTTAGGGAATATTCAAAATACTAGCGAGTTTTATCCTAGTAAAATTCCGATTTATCCAACTTTGCGTGAAGAAAAACCGCGTAGTTTTTTAGATGCTAGACAAACACGACTTGCTGTAGATGGTAAGTATGAAGTATCAGATACTGAGAAAATTCACATTTATGTAGAAATGGATTTTTTCAACACAGAAGCTGCAACCAGCTTTGTACCACATTTACGCCATGCTTACGGAGAATATAAAGGGTTTTTAATTGGTCAAACGTGGAGTACCATGAAAAACACGTCAGCTTTTCCTGTACAAGTAGATTTCGAAGGACCAAATAGTATTACGGGACCTAGAAATCCAATGATTAGATATACACAGTCCATTAATAACAAGTATTCTTATGCTGTAGCTTTAGAAACGCATAGTGAAGATTATACACCTTTTGATGTTAATATAGATGACAGCATGGCTTTTTTATATGTTCCAGATTTAATAGGATATATACAAAAGAACGGTAACTGGGGAAACCTTAGACTAACAGGGATTCTTAAAAATATGTCATATACAAATACCAGCTCAGATGCTATTAAAAGCATAACTAGTGGAGGTGCAGCGGTTTCTGGTATCGTTAAATTTTTAAATAGAAAAGAAATTAATGATGATATTAGATTTAGCTACACGTATGGAGTTGGTATTGCACATTACATAAACGATTTAAGAGGTCAAGGTTTGGATGCCGCACCAGATAATAATGATGATATGTCACCAATACCTGCTATGGGAGGATTTCTAGCCTACAAGCATGCATGGAGTAAAACAGCGACGTCTAGTGCTGTTTTTAGCTTTACGAGTATTGATAATTCTGATTATACAGAAGATAGTATGTATGATTTTTCTACGTATGGTGCAGTAAATTATATGTGGTCTCCTGTAGATAGATTGGATTATGGAATAGAACTTATTTACGGAAAAAATCAAAATAAATTAGGTGATAACGGCGTAGGGTATCGTGCCCAGTTCATGGCAATCTACCACCTGTAATCTAATTACAAATCAGTACTAAAATTAAAACATATTATGGAAATTATTTACAATACACTCAGAAATTTCCCTTATCTCACCTTGTTTTTAGCAATTGCTATTGGGTATTTTGTAGGGAAGTTTAAAATTGGAAAATTCACCCTTGGTGGTGTAGCAGGTACATTAATTATGGCTGTAGTTATTGGTCAAGTTGGTGGGTTTGAAATTAGTGGAGAAGTTAAAAGTCTCTTCTTTGCTTTGTTTATTTTTATGGTAGGTTATTTAGGCGGTCCGCAATTTTTTGCTTCATTAAAATTATCTTCTTTAAAGTTTTTAGTAGCCGCCTTTTCAATGACGGTTTTAGGATTATTAGCAGTAGTCGGTCTTTCAATGTGGATGGGTCTTGACAAAGGTATGGCTGCCGGATTGGCTGCAGGAGGATTAACTCAATCTGCAATAATTGGTACAGCAGGAGAAGCGATAGATAAATTGGGATTAGCCACAGAGGTAGCCAAAATTATGAAAACAAACGTAGCTGTTGGTTATTCAATTACTTACATCTTTGGTTCTATCGGACCAATTTTAATGGTCTCTTTTATTCCAATAGTAATGAAATGGGATATTAGAGCAGAGGCTAAAAAACTAGCGGCAAAACTTGGTGGTAGTAAAGAAATGGTAGAAGGCGAATTTGATCCCATCAAAAGAGTAGATACTAGAGTATTCAAAACTTCAAAAACATCAAAGTATTTGAGTAAAACAGTTCAAGATTTTGAAGCTGATTTTAATTCTAATTTAACGGTAGAGCTTGTTATTAGCGATGGTAAAAACATAGAGCCTACAGTAGATTTTCAAATTAAAGAAGGCGATATTTTATTTGTAACAGGATTAATAACTGCCTTTTCTAATGCTAGTAATACTTTAGGTGAAGAGATTTCAGAAATTGGAGCAAACATTGATTTTACAGAAGAGCAAAGACACGTTATTATTTCAAATAAAAAACTACAAGGCAAGACTTTAGCTGAAATCCGTAAGCAATTAGGTCTAACTAAAACACACGGTGTTTATATAAATAGCATTGTTAGAATGTCTCATGAATTAGCGGTTTTAGATAATACTGAAATTCATGCTGGTGACGAAATAACATTGGTTGGTAAGACCAAAGACTTAGATAGAATAGAAAAAGAAATAGGATATAAGCCAACGTCAATCAATAGTACAGATTTTATAGTCTTTGGTTTAGGTATGGTCGTTGGTTATTTAATCGGCGAAATTAATTTTGATATCAATGGAACAAACGTTGCGTTAGGCTCAGGATTAGGCTGTTTAGTTTCTGGTTTAATCATTGGTTTTTTAAGAACAAAACACCCAAAAATGGGAGGTATAAACGTTGGTGCTGCTAGTTTTATTCAAACTTTCGGACTTGCTGTTTTTGTAGGTATCGTTGGCTTAAATGCTGGTGCTCCTGCTTTTCAAGCTATTCTAAAAAGCGGTATTACCTTATTCCTTTTAGGAATTTTAGTAACAATGATACCTATGATTGTTCAGTTTATTATGAACTTCTATATTTTAAAAATAAGAAATCCTGTAGAAGCTTTAGGTGTACTTGTTGGAAGTAAAAGTGCCAATCCAGCATTCTCATCTCTATTAGATAAAACACAAAACGCAACACCAACGCCAACATTTACAATGACATACGCGGTGGCAAATATATTTTTAACACTTTGGGGACCAATAATTATTGCATTGATGCCTTAAATTATAAAACACATTATAATGAAAAAACAAGAAGAAGTAGAACTTAATACGTTAAGTCCGTTTGAAGTAAAAGATACACTAATTAAATTAGCGAAATCTAATCATCAACATTCAATGATTAATGCAGGTAGAGGTAATCCAAACTGGATTGCAACAAAGCCTAGAGATGCCTTTTTTCAACTTGGTTTATTTGGTTTAGAAGAAAGTAAAAGACAATTTCAGGAACTAGACGGTTTTGGTGGTATTACAGATAAAGATGGTATTACAAAAAGATTTCAAGCGTATTTAGCTTTAAATAAAAATGTTATTGGGTTACGTTATTTAAATGACTTATTTCAATTTGCTGTAGCTAATTATGGTATTGATTCAGACGATTTAATGTTTGAATGGGTTAATGGTATTATAGGAAATAATTATCCAGAACCAGGACGCATGTTAAAGCATTCTGAAACTATAGCTCATGCTTATTTAATGAAAGAAATGAGCGCAGGAGCAACACCTCCAGAATCAAAATATGATGTATTTGCTACAGAAGGTGGTACAGCTGCAATGGTTTACATATTCAATTCTTTAAAAGCCAACAAGTTTTTAAAAGCAGGAGATACCATTGCTATTGGGACGCCTATTTTTACGCCTTATTTTGAAATGCCAGCGTTAAAAGATTACGATTTAAAAATGGTCTTGATTAATGCAGACGAAAACGATAACTGGCAAATTCCAGATTCTGAAATCGATAAACTTAAGGATACCAAAGTAAAAGCATTCTTTTTGGTAAATCCAAGTAATCCGCCATCAGTAAAATTAAGTGAGTCTACTTTAGATAAAATTGCCAAAATAGCAAAAGATAGAGAAGACTTGATTTTATTGACTGATGATGTTTATGGATCATTTACAGAAAACTTTACATCACTAGCAATTAAAGCTCCAGAGAGTACCATTTTAGTGTATTCTTATTCAAAATATTTTGGAGCTACAGGTTGGAGACTTGGTGTAATAGCATTAAATGAAAATAATAATTTTGATAAAATGTTAGCCAAACTTCCTGAGGAAGATAAAGTAGAATTGCGAGAGCGTTATGGAACTATTTCATTAAATCCAGATGGTATAAAAATGATAGATCGTTTTGTTGCAGATAGTCGTAGTGTAGCTTTAAATCACACTGCTGGTTTATCTACACCACAACAAATTCAAATGTCTTTATTCTCTTTAGCAACTTTAATTGATACTGAAAATAAGTATAAAAAAGATGTAAAAAAATTGGTTAGAAATAGATATGATAAACTTTATAAAGACTTACCTGGTAAACCATTAATATCTGAAGATAATAAGAATGCAGCATATTATTACACCTTGGTAGATTTCTTGAATTTAGCTAGAGATAAATATAATGAAGCGTTTAGTAAATGGGTTGGCGAGAATTATAACGCTTTAGATCCAGTAATTCGTTTGGCAGAAGAAGAGTCTATTGTAGCTATGCCAGGTGGTGGTTTTGACGGTCCCGATTGGACTATTAGATTCTCACTTGCTAACTCTTATTCTGAAGATTTTGAAAAAATAAGCATTTTAATAAATGATATTATTGATGAATATTATGATGAATTTCAGAATAAATAAAACACAAAATTATTTAAGATTCCGTATTTTTAATTAAAGGTTATTAGTACCTTAAATAAGAAGACAGTATATTTAAATGCTGAGATTAATTTTTATTAATCTCAGCATTTCTTATATTATAAAACAAAAGAGGTTTATCCTTGATTTTTAGAGTTTTAAATAATTAGAAAATAAGTTAAAATTACTTTGGTAGTATAGAAGTAATTTAATTTTTTTGCAGATTAAAATTTCACAATTAATGGATAACTTAATTACATTTTCAATTACCGTATTTACAGGTTTTTTTGCTATAACAAACCCTATATCAAACATGACTGTTTTTGTGTCTTTAACCAAAGGTGCAGATAAAGTAACAAAAAGAGCAATTAATAAAAAAGCAAATATTATAGCCTTTATAATTGTAACGGTTTTTATTCTTTTAGGTAAATATATTTTTGAGTTATTTAACATTAGTATTCCAGCATTTAAAATAACAGGAGGTATTTTAATATTTTTTATCGGTTTTGATATGTTACAATCAAAACAGTCGAATGTTAAAAGCTTAAATAATGTACATATAGACGAAGATATTGCGGTTTCACCGTTAGCTATTCCTATTTTAGCAGGACCAGGAACCATTGTAACTGCTATGAATTTTGTATCTAATGCAGCACCGTTACAAATGTTTTTAGTAATTGCTATTTTTGGATTTATGAGCTTGTTAACCTTTTTTACATTTAAATTAAGCGATCTTATTGTTAAATTAGTGGGACATAATGTAATTTCTGTAATAGGAAAAATAATGGGTTTAATAATAGCCATTATAGGTACTGGTATGATTATACAAGGAATTAAAATTTCTTTTGATTTAATAGCTAAATAGAATTATAAGCTTTAACCAAACATTTTAGCCATGGTCGTGGTTCATTTTTTATAGCGATAAGAATAAATTTTAGACACCAAATAAAATGAAAAAAATACTAGTTCTATTTTCTCATCCAAAATTTGAAAAATCAAGAGCAAATACTGCATTGGTAAATCATATAAAAGATATTGAAGGTGTGACATTTCATGATTTATATGAACGTTATCCAGATTTTAATATAGATGTTTCAGCAGAAAAAAAATTATTAAATGCACATGATATTATTATCTGGCACCATCCATTTTATTGGTATAGTTGTCCGCCATTAATGAAACAGTGGATTGATATGGTGTTAGAATTTGGTTGGGCTTACGGTCCAAATGGAAACGCATTGCAAACCAAAACATGTTTAAATGTTATAACTACTGGAGGTTCTAGAAAAGTGTATTGCTCAGAAGGTAGTAATAGTTTTACAGTTCGTCAATTTTTAAGACCGTTTGAGCAAACTGCTAATTTATGTGGGATGCAATATTTACCACCATTTGCAGTCATGGAAACACATAAATTAAGTGATAGTGATTTAAGTAACTATGCTTTAAAATATGTCGAATTAATTACTTTGCTTAAACAAAGTCTTTCCAATAGTGATTGTGAAGGATTTTCATTTATAAACGATATTCCGAAACTAAATACACCATAAATTTATGACTGGAAGTATACTTTTTGAAGCCATAGTCTTTTTATTAGGCGCAATTATTTGTGTATCTATTGCTAAAAAATTAGGCTTAAGTTCTGTAATTGGTTATTTATTAGCAGGTGTTTTAATAGGACCTTACGTCTTAGGATTTATAGGTAAAGAAGGTGAAGATATCTTACACTTTGCCGAATTTGGTGTGGTAGTAATGCTATTTTTAATTGGCTTAGAAATCGAACCAAAGAATTTTTGGAATATGCGAAAAACCATACTAGGTATGGGAGGATTACAAGTAGGAGGAACCATGTTGCTTTCCTATATTCTGTTTGCTTTACTTGGTTTCGATTGGAAAGTAGCTTTAGTAATCTCTATGGCAGTAGCGCTATCTTCTACAGCAATTGCCATGCAAACGATAAAAGAAAAAGGCTTAATGAATACTACGTTTGGTTCATCTTCTTTTTCTATTTTATTATTTCAAGATATTATTGTCATTTTTATGTTAGGTTTTATTCCATTATTATCTAATACAGACGATAACGCTTCCGCGGAAAAACATAGTGAACATGCCAATTTATTAGAAACACTACCTATTGGTTTTCAGACTTTAGCGATTATTTTATCTGTAGTTTTAATTATTATAGCTGGTCGTTATTTAATTGTTCCAATGCTACGAAAAGTGGCTAAAACAGGAGTTAGAGAATTACTAATTGCTGCTGCTTTATTAATCGTTTTTAGTATTTCTTTTTTAATGGAATATGTTGGAATAAGTCCAGCATTAGGAGCTTTTTTAGGTGGAGTAGTACTTTCAAACAGTGAGTTTAAACATGAGTTAGAAAGTACATTAGAGCCTTTTAAAAATTTACTTTTAGGGTTGTTTTTTATGGCTGTTGGCGCTTCTATTAACTTTATTGTTATTGCAAATAGTCCTTTAGAAATAGGAGGTGTTCTAATAGCGATTGTAGTTATTAAAGCTTTTATTTTGTTTGTAACTGGCCGTGTTTTTAAATTAAAACTAGATCAAAAATTACTACTAACATTTAGTTTAGCACAAATTGGAGAATTTGCCTTTGTATTATTGTCTTTTGCATTTGGTCTTAATATTTTGTCGCAAGATCAAATGGATATGATGCTTGTAATAACAGCTTTAAGTATGTCGCTTACACCAATTATTGGTATTATTAACGAACGTTTTATTCTGCCAAAAATTGGTACTAAAGAATCGATAAAAAGACCAACAGATCATATTGCAAAATCTCAAAAAATTATATTGGTAGGTTTTGGCCATTTTGGAAATACTATTGGACGGTTCTTGCGCTCTCATGGTGTAGAAGCAACCATTTTAGATCATGATTCTAACCGTGTCGATTTTCTACGTAAAATGGGATTCGAAGTGTATTATGGAGATGCTACTCGTCTAGATTTATTAGAATCTGCGGGAATTGCTGAAGCTAAAATAATTATTTGCGCTACTAATAAAATAGAAGTTTCTAAAGCTATTAGTAAAATAGTAAAAGAAAAATATCCTCATGTAGAAATGATGATTCGTACTAAAAACCGCTATGATGCCTACGAACTACTTAATCTTGGTCACGAAAATATTTACCGTGAATCTCTGGAAACGTCATTAACTTTAGCTAAAGATGTGTTGAGTAGAATGGGTTTCAGAAAATACACGCTTAACAGACAAGTACAGAATTTTATTAAATATGATGAAGACAGTCTAAGGCGTCTAGCATCCGAGCCTAAACAAGAAGATAATTACATTTTTAAGGCTAGAAAAGAGCTAGAGCAACAAGAGAAATTTTTAAACGAAGATTTTAAAAGAGGTATTGTAGATTTCGATAGTCATTGGGATAGTGAGCATATTAGAAAAGTTTTAGAAAAAACGAAAGAAGAATAATTACTAATGGAGAAAAGTATTCCACATATTGAATTTGATTCTTTAAAACCAGATAATAGTGGTATTGAAATATTAACAATTGAAAGTATTGCTATACGTAAAACCGAAATAGATCATAGTCCCGAAAAAGCCCACCAATTGGCTTTTAATATGATTGTGTTTTACACTGCAGGAGAGAGTAGGCAGCTGGTAGATTTTGTATGGCATGAGGTGAAAAGGAATACAATCATTCACCTATCTAAAGGCCAAATTAATGCGTTTCAATTTAACGAAGGTTTACAAGGTTACGTAATACTATTTACCGAGGACTATTTAAAAAAGCAAATAAATACATTGCCTAAAAATGAACTAATTAGATTATTTAATGCACATTTATTTTCTCCAATTATTCAAGCTTCTCAAGACTCTAATGTTTTAAATTATATAGAATTATTTCACAAGGAATATTCTAATATAGAAGAAGGCTATAATCAAGAAAACACATATAATGCTTTGTATTCTATTATCTTTTCAAAATTAGAACGCCTAAAACAATACCAAACCTTTCATTTAAAACGATCGGATAAATTAAACAGTTTCTTAGATTTTAAATCTCATTTAGAAACTCATTTTAATACGAGCAGGAATGCAGATTTCTATGCCGAAAAGCTAAACATTACCTACAAACACTTAAATAGTATTTGTAAAGACATGGTTAGCGTTACAGCAAAGCAATTTATTGATGCTTTTGTAATTTTGGAAGCTAAGCGTTTGCTTATAAATTCGGAAATAAAAAGTACAGAATTAGCGTATTCTTTGGGTTTTGAAGAGCCAACCAATTTTGTAAAATATTTCAAGAAACATACAGGATTTACCCCAAACACGTTTAAAAAAGACTACATATAATTTTTTAAGGTTCGATATTAACCATTTTCACAACCATTTTCACCTTTAGTAATCTGTATTGCTATAGTAATTTTGTACTCAGAATTTAACTATTAAAAAACAAATAGCAATACATGAAAGAAACACTTTTAGCAGTAACTCTAGTTTTAACATTAGGAGCATGCAAATCGGAAAAAGGAATAGAAAAGGAATCACTAGTAAAAAAAGAAGTAAAAATGGAATTATCAGTTAAAGATAAAACAATAGCAGTACTAAAAAGTATTGAAACAGGAGACAAAGAAGCTGTAAGTTATATTAATTCAACAAACTATAAGCAACACAACCTTGCAGTGGGAGACGGACTAGCAGGTTTTGGAGCTTTATTGGCTCTTGCACCAGCAGATGGTTTTAAAGTAAATACAGTAAGAGCTTTTGAAGATGGAGATTATGGTTTTGCCCAAACCGAATACGATTTTTTTGGACCAAAAATTGGTTTCGATGTCTTTCGTTACGAAAACGGACAAATTGTAGAGCATTGGGATAACTTAATTGAAACAGCAGCAGCAAATCCTAGTGGTCATACGCAAACAGACGGAACAACTACAATTACAGATTTAGATAAAACAGAAGCAAATAAAACATTAGTTGCTAATTTTGTAAATGATATTTTAGTAAACGGTAAAATGGAAAAATTAACGGGTTATTTTGATGGCGATAACTACATACAACATAACCCAAATATTGGAGATGGTTTATCTGGTTTAGGTCAAGCATTAGAAGCTATGGCTAAACAAGGAATTACAATGGAATATACAACAATACACAAAGTATTAGGCCAAGGTAACTTTGTATTAACCATTAGCGAAGGTAAATTTGCAGGACAGCCAACATCTTATTACGATTTGTTTAGAGTTGAAAATAATAAAATAGCAGAACACTGGGATGTTATGGAGACTATTGCAGCAGAAGCAGATAGAAAAAACACAAACGGAAAATTTAATTTCCCTAATTAATGTCCTAAACCATTAGTTGATTAATTAATAGTAAAAAGGTTATCAATTTGATAGCCTTTTTACTTTAATAACAGTTTAAAGCAAAAGCTTGGAAAACAAATAATAGTTGTCGCTTTAGCTGCTTTTAATATGATTTAATAAATATTTATGAAAACTCCTTTTTAAAATTAATAAATTAGTGGAGAATAAATAATGAATTAAATAGCATTATGACTTATAAGACAAACCAATTTTAACCGTAGAATATGAATTTGGAACAAAACAAAGAAAACGCAATTGCATTTTATAAAACGGCCTATTTAGGGAATCCTAAAAAAGCAATGGAATTGTATGGAGGTGATAATTATAAGCAACACAATCCTTTGGTTGCAGATGGAAAACAGGCATTTATAGATTATTTTGATCGTATGCATAAAGAATTTCCAGAAAAGTCTATCGATTTTGTAAGAATTATTGCTGAAAACGACTTAGTTTCTTTGCACACACATCAAATTTGGCCGGATAACGATCAATATGTTACAATGGATTTTTTTAAATTTGATGATAATGGTAAAATTATAGAACATTGGGATAGCATACAGCAAATTCCAGAAACGGCTATGCACAATAACACGATGTATTAAAATTATATGAGTATTATAACACATTTTAAACAGGTAAGAGCGCAAACGGTATCGTTTTGCAGTCATTTAAATGTCGAAGACTATTCAATTCAAGTAGTTGCTTTTGCAAGTCCAGCAAAATGGCATTTAGCACACACGACTTGGTTTTTTGAAGAGTTTATTCTAAAACCTTTTCTACCCAATTACAAAGTGTTTAACGATAATTATGGCTTCTTATTTAATAGCTATTATAATACTTTAGGAACACGAGTTTTACAATCTAATCGTGGTAATATGTCTAGACCTGGTACTAACGAAATTTTAGAGTACAGAAGTCATGTAGATGAAAATGTCTTAAAACTATTAGCTCAAAATTCTAGTAAAGAATTAACGGATTTAATTATTTTAGGATTAAACCACGAGCAGCAACATCAAGAATTATTGGTTACAGACGTTAAATATATGTTTGGTCATAATTCATTATTTCCTATTTATAAAAAAGATGAAAATCTTTTAAAAGATCATAATACATCTGCGGACACAACACAAATTAACGAAGGTGTTTACACTATCGGTTACCAAGGAAATAATTTTTGTTACGATAATGAATTAGGAGCACATAAGGTGTTTATAAACGATTTTGAAATAAATAATTTTTTAGTCACAAATGGCGATTACATAGCATTTATGGAAGCTGGAGGATATTCAGATTTTAATCTTTGGTTAGATGAAGGTTGGTCTTGGGTAAACAAAAACAAAATAAACGCACCATTATATTGGTTTAAAATAGATGAAATTTGGCATTATTACACTTTGGCAGGTTTACAACCAGTAGATGAAAATGCTATTTTAGGTCATATTAATTTTTATGAAGCTAATGCTTACGCAGAATGGAAAGGGATGCGATTACCAACAGAATTTGAATGGGAAGTAGCATCCAAAGCATTAAATTGGGGAAAACGATGGGAGTGGACGGCAAGTGCCTATTTACCTTATCCAAAGTTTGAAAAAGCAAATGGTGCAGTTGGCGAATACAACGGAAAGTTTATGAGCAACAAAATGGTATTACGTGGTGCATCTGTTGCAACATCTCAAAACCATAGTAGAAACACATATAGAAATTTTTTCAGCCCTTTAGAGCGCTGGCAATACACAGGAATTAGATTAGTAAAATAATACATGATAGAACAATTTAAAGACTCTGTAAACAACGGTTTAAGCGCAAAACATAAAAATTTACCATCAAAATATTTTTACGATAAAAAAGGAGATGCCCTTTTTGTCGAAATTATGGGTTTACCAGAATATTATCTCACGAGAGCCGAGCATGATATTTTTAAAAACCAAACGTCTAATATTATTGGATCTTTAAAATTAGAGAAAGACACCTATTTTGAGTTGATAGAATTAGGTGCAGGAGATGGAACCAAAACCAAAGAATTACTTAAATTATTAAGTAAAGAAGGTTATGATTTTGATTATCTGCCTGTTGATATTTCTCAAAATGCTTTAGATAACCTGGAAAGTAATCTAAAAACTGAATTGCCTTCGGTTTCAGTTAAAACAAAGCAAGGTGACTATTTTGAGGTTTTAGAGTCTTTAAAGCATAGTAAGCATCCTAAAGTAATACTATTTTTAGGTTCTAACATTGGTAACATGAATGATGCTATTGCATCAATATTTATGCAAAACCTAAGCGCTAATCTAAACTTAGGAGATAAACTGTTTTTAGGAGTAGATTTAATAAAACCCGAAGCTATCGTTTTACCAGCATATAATGATAGTAAAGGTGTAACTGCTGCTTTTAATTTAAATTTATTAGACAGAATTAATAAAGAATTGAACGCTGATTTTAATAGAAATAACTTCGCTCATACACCCGAATATAACGAGACTGAAGGTATTGCTAAAAGTTACATAACAAGTACCAAAAATCAGGAAGTGTATATTAAAGCGATAGATAAAACTTTCAGCTTTGCTAAAGACGAAAAGATTCATTTAGAAATTTCAAGAAAATATAATAGTGAAATTCTGAATAAGATTATTTCCAACACACAATTCAGTATTAAAAATAAATTAAGTGACAGTAATAACTATTTTGCTAATTACATTTTAGAAATAGAATGAGTAAATTAGGAATGTTAGGTCTTGGAAGTTTTTCAACGTTGTTTTATATAAAAGAACTTAATGCTTTGTATAATGCAAAACACGGTGGATTTAGTACATGTCCTTTTAAAATGCTGAATGTAGATTTTGATACTATAAACAATCTATTACCAAACACATCTAAAGCTTTAGATGCTATTGTAAAGGACAATTTAAATAAGCTGAAAGCTTTAGAAATAGACACAATTGTAGTACCAAATATAACTTTACATGAAACTATAGATAGGTTAAGTATTGAAGCCAATATTATTCATCCTGTAGAGGAAACTATTTCTAATGTTAAAGAAAACAAGCACACTAATGTTACCATTTTTGGCACATTATATACTATGCAATCCAATTATATTACATCTAAATTTAGAGCAGAAAAAATTAATGTTTTACAAGTTTCAAAAGAAGATAAGCAACAAATAGATGATTTAAGAATAGCAGTATATAACGGTAAAGAAAACCAAAAACAGTTAGAAATATTTAATGAGTTAATTAATAAATATACTGAAAATGGAGTAGTGGTTTTAGCTTGTACAGAATTATCGGTAGCTTATAATATTAAAAACAACCTAGTTTACGACATGGCTAGAATTCAAATAAAAAAATCTGTTAATCCATTGTAATTAATTGCATTAGCTTGGTTTATCTTTAGCATCACTTACATACTAATTAAATAATTTTTACTAAACATTTTTTTGTAAATATCCATACTAAACATATAAAGTTGAGCAGGTTTTTTAGATACACCTACTTGTTTTTCGTCTAAAGCAATAATATATTTTTTGTTAATTAACTTACGTCTAAAATTTCTATTGTCTATTTCTATTCCTAAAATAGATTGATACAAATCTTGCACTTCATTAATTGTAAACTTATCTGGAAGTAGTTTAAATATAATAGGTTCAGACAAACATTTTACTTTTAAATCCTCATAAGCTTCTAATATTATTTTCTCGTGGTCGAAACCAATTTCAGGTAATGCATTAATAGGAAACCACTTGGCATCAAACTTATTATCTTTTAAATCTACATCTTCAGTTTTTAATAAAAAATAGTAAGCTATTGTTACCGTTCTTAGGTTAAATTCTTCATTTTTAATCCAAATTAAGTCTTTAGGGTTTGTTAAACGATCCGGATTTCCGAAAGCCTTAAATTGTTTTTTGTATTGGTTCGTTAATCCTGTTAACTCCTTTAAAACGCGAGTTGCAGAATCGTCTAAAGTTTCATTATTATAAACATGATATCCAGTAAGAACATAATCATCGACTAAAATCTCTTTTTCAGATTCTAAAAAACGTTTTATTAATAAAACATTTAATGATTTAGTATTAGTATCATATCCAAAAACGACACAATCCACAGATAAATTCAATATTTTTTCAGGTTTCATAAAGATATTTCTATTAAATAGGAATTAATATTTTGCGAGGTATAAATGTATGTAAAATTTATTAAACGTCAATTATACATTACAATTCATTGATTGTTATAAAGTATAATATATTCATATTAAGGATAATATAGCATACATAAAAGATAAAATAACATATTTTTTTAAGAATTTATTAGGGTTTTATAATTTAAATATGATACATTTGAAAAAACAAACGTAATTATGACGTTTAAAATTATTTTATAATTTATAATCTTAATAATATGAACATGAGCAAACTAACGTTATTAGAAAATTCTTCTAAGTCAAAAAAGAGCACTACTCAAAAAGTATTTCAATTAACTCTTGGGTTTTTAATGCTTTGTTCATTTAATATAATGTCAGCACAAAAAGAAGAAAACAAAGTTGATGCTTACGAACCTTTTAGTATTGGTGCGCATTTAAAAAACATGCATACTTGGCATGGATTTGTTGTGCATCCTGGAGCATTGTTTGCCACTAATATAGAATACAATACAAAAAACAAGAAATTTACCTTCGGTTTTTGGGGAGGAGCAAGTTTTTCTTCTGTAGATGTAGAAAACATTAACACTGGAGAAAAAGAAAGTGCTTATTATAAGGAGTTTTCAATTTATACAAAGTATCGTTTTTCTGATAAGTTTTTTATAGAAGCTGTATCGCACAACAATTATACTGGAGTAGAAGAAAGAGGAGATAAACTAAGCTATTGGAGTTACGATAAAACACAAGGTTATAATTTTGTAGATCTAAATTTTGGATACAATCTTACACCTAATACATTACTTTATTTTGCTACTATTATTAATGGAGGTTCTGGTGATTATGATTTTAAAGAAAATGGAGATTTAGAAAACTCATGGACTCATTATTTTGAAGTGAGTAGTAAAGTATGGGAAAAGGACAACTCGAGTTTGTCTTTATTTGCAGGTGGCGCTTGGTCCTTTATAACAGATAAAACCTTTTATACTGAAGGTTCAGGGAATATTATAAATGTTGGTGCTACATTTAGTAAAAAACTAGCAATTAGTAATTATAACGTGCCAGTCGATGTTACTGCCATGTGGAATCCAGAACAAGAAAAAACAGTATTGCAGTTAGATATTACATTGTTTTAAATAGGAAATAAAACAGTAATTGCTACTATATAACAATAAGGTATTAACTTACCTATTAGAATAAAACCTTTAAGTAATATTTAAAATGATGAAAGTAAAAAACTTAAGATTGGCCCTAAAATTAATATGTATGCCATTGTTGGCAATCTTATTAAGTCTACTACTAAATAGCTGTGTAGAACATTTGGATGTTAATAAAGCAACGGTTAACAGTGAAGGAGATACAGGAGCTGTTTTTAAAAGTGCTATTGATCTTACGGGCAAAAAAATAGGCTATTGCACACCATCTTTAAATGCACCGTATTATCAAGCTTTATTACAAAGTATAAAAGCTACGACTGAGAAAAATGGTATGATATTTTTATCGGCAGATGGTCAAGATGATATTACAAAACAAATAGCAGCGGTAGAGGATTTAATTACCAAAGGTGTTGATGCTTTATTGTTAAACCCGAAAGATCCAGATGCTTTAGTTGGTATAACGAAAGTTGCAAAAGCAGCAGGAATTCCTGTATTTATTATAGATAGTTCTATAAATCCTTCGGCAGATTTTGTTACAACAATCCAATCTAATAATCTAGCAAATGGAGAGTTAGCAGGCGAGTGGTTAGTTAAAAAAATGGGAAAAACACCAATGAATATTGCTTTATTGAGTGGTAATGCAGGAAACCCAGTAGGTCGTGCACGTAAGCAAGGTTTATTACAAGGTATTACAGAAGAGCAATTACGTACCCAAGGAAAGATTGATCTTAATGTAAAAACGCAAGCATATACTGAATGGTCTTATGCTGGTGGATTAAAAGCTATGGAGGATATTTTAGTAGCGCATCCAGATATTAATGTAGTGATTACAGAGTCTGATGTGTGCGTGTTAGGTGCTATTAAAGCTATTGCACAAGCAGGTAAAACGGATGACATTTTAATAGTTGCAGGAGCAGACGGACAAAAAGAAGCTATTAAATACATTATGGAAACCGATTTTTATGGTTGTACCGCAATGAATAGTCCAGTACAAATTGGAAAAAATGCTGTTAAATATGCAGTCGAATATATGAACGGAAAACGCGATTTTGATAAAAAATCGTATACAGCACCTTTATTAATTACAAAGGAAAATGCTGCTAAGTACTACAATCCTAATGCTTTATTTTAATAGTTAATATCCATTGATATGAAAAATTCAGAAAATGAATATCGTCTTGAAATGTCTGGTATATCCAAAAGTTTTGGTGTTGTTTCAGTACTTAAAGATGTGACTTTAAAAGTAAAGCCTGGAGAAATTCATGCTTTATTAGGTGAAAACGGAGCAGGAAAATCTACACTTATAAAAATATTAAGTGGTGTACACCATAAAGATTCTGGTACAGTACGTTTAAATGGTGAAGAAATTAATCCAAAAAACACGCACGAAGGTCAAGTTTTAGGAATCAGTGTTGTGTATCAAGAACTGTCTTTAGTAAATGATTTATCTGTTGCCGAAAATATTTATTTACACAAATTAGGTGCGAGTAAATTTTGGATGAATTGGGACAAAATCACCAAAGATGCTCAAGAATTAATTGATTCTTTAGGATTTACAATTGATGCTTCTGCAAAAGTTAGAAATTTAAGTATTGTTCAAAAACAAGTGGTCGAAATTGCAAAAGCATTATCTGAAGACACTAAAGTTTTAGTTTTAGATGAGCCTACAACTGTTTTTGATCCTACAGATACTAAAAAGTTGTTCGACAATCTTTTTAGATTACGAGATCAAGGAATTTCAATAATATACATTTCTCATCATTTAGATGAAATCATTAAAATAGCAGATTCTATTACAGTGCTTAGAGATGGAGTGGATACCGGAACCATGGCTGTAAAAGATACAGATACCGATGGCATTATACGTTTAATGATTGGTCGCGAATTAAAAGATTTGTTTCCTGCAAGAAATGTGGAAATTGGAACAGAACCTATTTTTGAAGTTAAGAACCTAACAGCAAAAGATACTATAGTTCATGATGTTTCTTTTTCAGTACGCCCAAGCGAAGTGCTTGGTATCGCTGGATTAGGAGGAAGCGGAAGAACAGAAACTGCGAAACTTATTTTTGGAGCAGACAAAAAGAAATCTGGAACTTTAATTCTAAATGGAAAAGAAATTAAAACAAAATCTCCGGTAGATGCTGCTGCACATCAAATAGGCTTTGTGTCTGAAGATAGAAAGGAAGAAGGTGTGTTTTTACCATTATCTATTAGAAGAAATGTTAGTGTAACTAATTTTAAATCCATTTCAGGAAAACTAGGCTTTATTAATGTGGACAATGAGTATAAAAAAGTGTTGGGTTTAATTGATAAGTTAAACATAAAAACACCAAGCTCTGAGGTTGATGTTAAAAACCTAAGTGGTGGAAATCAACAAAAAGTAGCCTTAGCCAAATGGTTAAGTATAGATAGTAAGGTCATTTTTATTGATGAGCCAACTAGAGGAGTAGATGTTGGTGCTAAAATAGAAATCTACAACCTAATAAATGAAGTCGCTAAAAAAGGTGTTGGTGTGGTTGTAATATCATCAGATATGCCAGAAATAATGGGTATTTCGGACCGTATTCTTGTAATGCATGAAGGTACTATTTATGGCGAATTACAAAAAGAACAATTTTCAGAAGAAAACATATTGCGTTACTCAATTGGTAAAGCATTAAAACAACACAATTAATATTAAAAATTTCACGTTATGGCTTTAACATTAAAACAACAACTTAGCAGCCCAGGTGGTATTCTTAAGTTTTTAGTAAAGTATAATACTATATTTATTTTTATTTTACTGGTTATCTTTTCAGCATTAATATCCGATGTGTTTTTCACTTCAGTAAACCTTTCAAATTTATTAAAACAAGTTTCAGGTATAGGTATTATTAGTATTGGTATGCTGCTTGTAATTTTAACAGGAGGAATCGATCTATCGGTAGGTTCCATGGTAGCTTTGCTAGCGGTTACGTTCGCAATTCTAATAAACTTAGTCATATTACCATTGGCTATTGTGCTTACTATTGCTATTGGTTTTGGCTTAGGTAGTGTTTCTGGTTACCTCGTCGCTTATCAAAAAATGGCACCATTTGTCGCAACATTAGCATTAATGACTATTGCTAGAGGTTTAGGTTTTATATACGCAAAAGGATCTCCGGTAACGTTTAAAACTGCTGGCGGTGTGTTTATGTCAAACTTCGCAAATAACTCCACTTTAGGGATTCCTAATATTGCTATTGTATTTTTTATAATTGTAATCGCAACCATGGTTATGCTACGTTATAATGTGTTTGGAAGATTAATTATAGCTATTGGTAGTAATGAAGAAGCCTCACGATTATCAGGAATAAAAGTTAATAAATACAAGTTTTTAGTGTATGCTATTTCTGGAGCTTTGGCTGCTACTGCGGCTATAATTGTAGCGTCTAGAACTAATTTAGGATCACCAAACATGGGAATGTCTTGGGAGCTAGATGCCATTGCGGCCGTTGTTATTGGTGGTGCTAGTCTAAATGGAGGTAGAGGAACAGCAATAAACACATTAATGGGCGTTCTTATTTTAGGATTAATAGGAAACATATTAAACTTATTAAATGTACCGTCATATCCACAACAAGTAGTAAAAGGAGCTATTATCATATTTGCCGTATTACTTCAAAGATTTGAAAGCAAATAATTAAATTATTAAGATGAAAAATTACAAATTAAATTCTGAAAATCTTTCTAGTATTTCTGAAAGAATTACAATACCTCAATACGATAGAACTAAAATTAAAACAGGTATTGTACATGTTGGTATTGGTGGTTTTCATAGATCGCACGAAGCTTTTTATACAGATCAATTATTGCACGATCAATCTATTACAGATTGGGGAATTTGTGGTATTGCATTATTAAATTTTGATACCAGAATTTATAATACATTAAAAGAGCAAAATGGCCTTTATACTTTAATTGTTAAAGAACTAGATGGTACACATACTAATCGTGTTATTGGTTCTGTAGTAGAGTATTTGTATGCTCCAGAAAATCCAACTGCTGTTGTCGAAAAAATGGCAAGTCCTGAAGTTAAAATTATATCATTAACCATTACAGAAGGTGGTTATAATTACAATGAGGCTACAAAAGCATTCGATTTTGGTAACTCTTTAATTCAACATGATTTAGATTATCCTGAAGCACCAAAAACGATTTTTGGTTATTTAACACAAGCGTTAAAATTAAGAAAAGAACGTGGTTTAAATGGTGTAACTATCCAATCTTGCGATAATATTCAGGGCAATGGACACATGACTAAAACAATGTTACTTAGTTATGTTGGTAAAGCAGAACCTAGTTTAATGGCATGGATAGAATCTAATGTGTCTTTTCCAAATGCAATGGTAGACAGAATTACACCAGCAACAGCACCTAACGATATATTAAATTTAATTAAAACTACGGGAGTACATGATGCTTGGCCAGTAGTTTGCGAACCATTTAAACAATGGGTTATTGAAGACGATTTTATTGCAGGAAGACCGGCTTGGGAAACTGTTGGAGCTCAATTTGTTGAAAATGTAGAACCTTACGAAAAAATGAAGCTTAGTCTATTAAATGCAGGGCATTCTGTATTAGGTATTCTTGGAGCATTAGTAGGATATTCTACCATAGATGAAGCCGTTAATAATCCTAATATAAGTGCTTTTTTAAATAACTATATGGATACTGAAGTTACACCAACTTTAGGCGATTTAGATAGTATTAACTTAAAGGAGTACAAGCATTCTTTATTAGAAAGATTTGGAAACATAAACATTAAAGACCAAATAGATCGTATTTGTTCAGAGAGTTCTGCTAAGTTCCCAATTTTTGTTTTACCAACTGTTAATGCACAATTAATAGGTAATGGTACTGTAGAATTAGCTGCTTTTATAGTTGCTGCTTGGGCAATTTATAGTTTAGGAAACGATGAAAACGGTAAGTCTTTAATAATTAAAGATGCTATGGAATTGCAATTAAATGAAAAAGCAAAAATGGCAGTAAATAATCCAAAAGTATTTTTAGAAATAGAATCTATTTTTGGTCAACTTAAAAACGATAAAACTTTTGTAGCGGCATATACCAATGCATACAAAAATATTGTTGCCAATGGAGTTGAAAAATCTGTAATGGATATTAATAGTAATGTTTTAAACGAAATTTAAATGAAAAATATAGTTTGCTTTGGCGAAGTACTATGGGATGTTTTTCCAACACATAAAAAAATAGGAGGTGCGCCTCTAAACGTTGCTTTAAGGTTACAATCATTAAACAACAATGTCTCTATTATTAGTAGCATAGGAAATGACAAAAAAGGAAAGAAAATAGAAGCATATATTGAAGATCATGGTGTAAATATTGATAATTTACAAGTTGATGAAAAATTTAAAACAGGAAAAGTAAAAGTCATGCTTAATCAAAAAGGATCGGCTTCTTATGATATTAAATTTCCTCGTGCATGGGATAATATTCAAATAAATGAGAATACTAAAAAAGCAACAAATCAAGCAGATGCTTTTATCTACGGAAGTTTAGTAGCAAGAGACGATACTTCAAGAGATACTTTATATGAACTTTTAAAACTAGCAAAATATAAAATATTCGATGTTAATTTAAGAGAGCCATATTATACTATAGATGTTTTAAATCACTTAATGAATGAGGCAAATTTCATTAAATTTAATGATGATGAGATTTTCGAAATAGGAGGAATGGTAAATTCTAAAACACATTCTTTAGAACAAAACATGAAGTTTATTGCAGAGCAAACCAAAACCGAAACTATTTGTGTTACAAAAGGAAGGCACGGAGCTATTTTACTGTATAACGATACTTACTATTATAATAGTGGTTATCAAATTGAAGTTGTAGATACTGTTGGTGCCGGAGATTCGTTTTTAGCAACATTAATTAGTAAATTAATTAATGGTGATGATCCACAAGAAGCCATAAATTTCGCATGTGCTATTGGTGCTTTAGTTGCAGGCAGTGAAGGTGCAAACCCAGAAATAAAAACAGAAGACATTAATAATTTTATTTTTCCCTAGCTAATTTTAGCATTTAATTAAACTGATTGATAGCGGTTTTAAGGCTTTGTGTTGTGCATAAAGCCTTTTTTATGTGTAATAGATAAAGAGATTTAAATGAATACAATCTGTATTTAGCAGAAATAAGAAAAGGTTGTCCAATTTGGACAACCTTTTTTACTAGTATATAAATTGAAGCTTATTTTAAGCTTGCTAATAACTTTTCTGCAACTAACTCAGAAGATGCTGGATTTTGGCCAGTAATTAAATTACCATCTTGAATAGCGTAAGCTGCCCAGTCTTCTTTTTTAGAATAAACACCACCGTTTTTAGCTAACATATCTTCAACTAAAAATGGTACAACATCTGTTAATCCAACAGCTGCTTCTTCAGTATTTGTAAATCCTGTTACTTTTTTACCATTTACTAATGGTTTTCCATCCGTTCCTTTTACATCTTTTAATGCTGCAGGCGCGTGACATACAAATGCAACTGGCTTTTCTTGAGAGTTAAATTTCTCGATTAACGCAATAGAAGTTTCATCGTTTGCTAAATCCCATAATGGTCCGTGACCTCCTGGGTAAAATACAGCATCAAAATCGTCAGCATTAATATCTGATAATTTATTAGTGTTTGCAATTTTAGCTTTTGCAGCATCGTCTTTATTAAAACGATCTGTAGCTTCTGTAGCAGCATCCGGAGAATCACTACTTGGATCTATTGGTGCAGCACCTCCTTTTGGAGTAGCGATAGTAATTTCAGCACCTTTGTCTAATAATGAGTAATATGGGCTAGCAAATTCTTCAACCCAAAATCCTGTTTTCTTTCCTGTGTCTCCTAATTTATCGTGAGATGTTAATACAAATAATACTTTCATAGTTTTTTCTTTTTTTGTTCTGTTTTAACTTCTGAAACTTTTTCAGAGGTTGTTTTATTTGTTTTGTTGTTACAGCTTGAAGCTGTTACTATTGTTAGCGTTAATGCTAATGTTTTTATTAAATTCATTTAAATATTGGTCAATTGTTTTTGACTAATTATGCCATTTTGAGCACAGTTGAAAACCTTAACACTTATGCTTCGATAGCATATCGACTGTGCCCAATCTGACAATTAATGTAATATATTCTTTTTAACTTTAAATACTTTTGTCATTTTGAGTGCAGCCGAAGACCCTTAAAATTTTGCCATTATAGCAGTTCAACCACACCCATTGTGACGTTTATATTTAATAAGCCATTTTTACTATTTTTTCTGCATCTTCTGGCATTAAAGCTTGACGCTCTCCTAATTTCCAACCTCTTGCTTTAAAACGTTTTGCAATTTCTTCTGCAGTACCTTCGTAATCTTTAGTGTAATCAGACAGTTTAGTGTCGATACCTAACTGATGGAAAAAAGCTTCAGTTTTTTCAATTGCAGCATATGCTTTGTCTTCAGTACTACCTTCGGTAATATTCCAAATACGCTCAGCATATTGTGCTAATTTTTCTTTTTTAGCTTCAAAATTATATTTGTAATGACTTGGTGCAATTACTGCTAAAGTACGCGCGTGATCAATACCAAATAACGCTGTTAACTCATGACCCATCATGTGTACTGCCCAATCTCCAGGTACTCCTTTTTGTATTAATCCGTTTAACGCCATTGTGCAACTCCACATAAAGTTAGAGGCTGCTTGATAATCCGTTGGATCTTTTAGTACTGTTGGAGCAACTTCTACTAAAGTTTGTAAAATACTCTCTGCAAAACGGTCTTGTAATAATGCACCAATTGGATACGTCATGTATTGTTCTAAAACGTGCGTAAAAGAATCCATTAATCCATTTGCTAATTGACGTTGTGGAATAGATGTTATAACTTGAGGATCTAATATTGAAAATTCAGGAAATAAACCAGGTCCACCCATAGCAAGCTTTTCTTTAGTTTCTGCTCTTGTAATTACTGCACCAGAATTCATTTCAGATCCTGTTGCTGGTAATGTTAAAACAGTTCCGAAAGGCATTCCTTTTTCAGTTCTGATACTTTTTGTTAAGATATCCCAAGGTGTATCACCGTCATATACTGCAGCAGCAGATAAAAACTTAGTTCCGTCAATTACAGAACCACCACCAACAGCTAGTAAATACGTAATATTTTGGTCTTTTATAACTTGTAACGCTTCCATTAAAGTCGCGTACTCTGGGTTTGCAGGAATACCGCCAAACTCAACAACATCAACATTAGCCAAAGCTGTTTTTACTTGGTCGTATATCCCGTTTTTCTTAATACTTCCGCCACCGTAAAGTAATAATACTTTAGCGTCTTGAGGAATTTCTTCTTTTACTTTTTCTATCGTATCCTTTCCAAAAATAATTTTGGTTGGATTTTTAAATTCAAAATTGTTCATCTTCTTTTCTTTTTAATTCGTTCTTATTTCTTTTTAATATTCATCTTTAAAGTCTACTTAATGAGACAAAAGGCAGTTGTTTAAATTTTGACAATCATTTTCCCTTTGTTTTTACCTTCAAATAAATCGATAAAAGCGGTTGGGATATTGTCAAAACCTTCCACAATAGTTTCAGTATATTTTAATTGACCATCAGCCAACCAAGTCGATAATTTTTGCATTGCTTCTGGAAATTTATCAGCATAATTTGAGACAATAAACCCTTGCATTAATGCACTGTTTTTTACTAAAAATGGTTGTACACTAATACTTTTAGGTAATTCAGTTTCGTTATAAACAGATATTGCACCACAAATAATGATTCTTGCAAAATGGTTTATGTTAAAAAATACAGCATCAGATATTGGACCTCCGACATTATCAAAATAAATATCGACACCGTTTGGCGCTAATTTTTTTAGGTCTGCATCAATATCCTTACTTGTGTTATAATTGATACCTGCATCAAAACCAAATTTGTCTTTTAGCATGTCAATCTTCTCATCAGTTCCAGCAATTCCAATAACATGAAGGCCTAATAGTTTTGCTATTTGACCAACAACACTACCAACAGCTCCTGCAGCACCAGAAACTACAATAGTCTCACCTTTAACGGGTTTACCTATCTGAGTTAAACCTAAATATGCAGTTAATCCTGTCATGCCTAAAACACCTAAGTAAGTGCTTAATGGCGCTTTAGATCCGTCTACTTTATTTAAACCCTCGCCATTTGAGATTTGTTGAGTAGACCAATTTAACATACCAGATACATAATCGCCTTCAGAAAATTTGTCGTTTTTAGACGCAATTACTTTGGCAACTACTCCAGAATGTACTGGCTGATTTAATTGAAAAGGAGGTACATACGATTTTGCATCGCTCATACGTCCTCTTAAATAAGGATCAACTGAAACGTAAGCAGCTTCCAAAAGCACATCGCCTTCAGATAGTTTTAACTCAGAGTCTTCAGTAATAAATTCGAAATTTGAAACTGTAGGTTTTCCCACAGGTCTGTTATTTAATAAAATGGTCTTTCTCATAATAGTTTTTAGTCAATTACAGTTACTAATTCTGACATTGGTTTTCTAACTTTTACTAAGTTTACTAACCAATCTTCATCTTCTTTTCTATAACCAATAGGTAACATTACAGCACTACGTAATCCTTTTTCGCGTAAGCCTAAAATTTTATCTACCGCATCTGGTTCAAAACCTTCTAATGGTGTTGCATCTACACCTTCAAAAGCTGCAGCTGTTAATGCTTCTGTAAAAGCGATGTAAGCTTGTTTTGCAGCGTGATTAAAGTTTTCTTCTGGGTCTTTTTGAGGATACATACCTAATAACATTTGACGGTAATTTTCCCATCCTTCGTTTTCAAAACCACGAATCTCGTTAGTTAAATCAAACATATGGTTAATACGTTCTGGTGTGTAAGTATCCCATGCAGCAAATACTAATAGGTGAGAACAGTCTGTAATTACAGATTGGTTCCATGCTACTGGCTTAATTTTTTCTTTAATATCTTGGTTTTTTACTACAAAAATTTCAAAAGGTTGCAAACCACTAGAAGTAGGTGCTAAACGTGCAGCTTCTAAAATGCGTTCTACTTTATCTTCTGCTACTTTCTCACCATTCATTGCTTTTGCAGCGTACCTCCAGTTTAATTTGTCTAATAATTCCATAGGGTCAATTTATTTTTTTAATTGTTTTTAGTAATTCTTTTTATATCTGTTGAAGTAATAATGACTTCGGCAAAACTTGTACTATTGGCCAGATTGATCATGGCTTGCGCGATATGATCAGGTTCTGTGATTTTATATTGTTTTAATTTGCCTATAAATAATGGCTGAAGCACTTTAAAAATGGCTAAGCCGATTTTTTCTAACGTACGACGCTCTTCGCGTTGTCCACCAATTAATGAAGGTCTTAAAATAAAGGTACGGCTGATGTTTTGTTGTTTGACATCGCGTTCCATTTCACCTTTAGTTTTATTGTAAAATATTGAACTATTAGCATTAGCACCCATTGACGAAATCACGACAAACGTATCAATACCGTTAGCTTTTGCTAGCTTGGCTGCAGTTACCGGAATTCCGTAATCAATTTTTTTATAAACCGATTTGTTTGGGGTTTTACTAGCAGTTGTACCAATGCAACAAAAGACTTGGTGTGCTGTAAAATCTGCTTTAAACTGTTCTAAATCCAACAAATCACCAATATATTGCGTGACTTTAGTTGGTAAACCTTCGATTTTTGAGCGCGAGAACAATTTTATGCTAGAGTAGTCCGTGTCTTCAATTAACTTTTGAAGTAAAAGACCACCAGTTAAACCGGTCGCACCTAATATGATTGCTGTTTTATTCATTTTAACTACAAACTTTTATACTGCTCCAAGCAGATTGATAGGCTTCGTCTAAATGTGTTTGATCTAATTTAAAGGCGCCACGTTTTTCGGTCATCATTAAAAATGATAATGGATTTATGGCATACGCATATAAAATATAATCTGATAAGGGTTTTATAATCCCTTCCTGTCTGCCACGTTCCCAAAGATCTAAAAGTGGTTGGAGGTGCTTTATACCTTCTTGCCTACTATCTTCGTCAATCATTGGTGTATTATCACATTGCGCTAAAAATAAGGCATTGTCGCACTCTTTAAGCTTGAAATCTGCGATACGTTTCCAAATCAATTCAAAACCAGCTTCTACAGGCATATTTGGATCAAATTTTTCAAACGCATATTTTGTGTATTCGGCTTTAACTTCGACGTAAGTCTTATTAACTAAATCTTGTTTGTTTTCAAAATACAGATAAATAGTAGCAGGAGAGACGTTAGCCATCTTTGCTATTTTACTCATTGGTGTCGCGTGAAACCCGTTGTTGTTTACCAACTCGATAGTCGCTTTAATCAATGCGTTACGTTTATCAATACTTTTTTGAAGTTTTGCCATTACGCGTTTGTTTTATATAATTTAAAAGACAGCGCTATTAACACTAACTGAATAGGTAATCTTATTAATGCGGCTTGGTGACTTCCAATTGCTGGAGTATCTGAAAAAACATCCCAAACGTGAATTGGTAGAAAAAGAAGCATTAAAACGAAAATTGCTAAAGCTGCTTTGCTAGCAAATTTTGGAATAAGTAATAAGACACCCAAAGCAACTTCTAAAATCCCTGACCCATAAATGATGGCGGTTTTGAAAACCAATACATCCGGAACAAAAGGCTTAAAAAAGTCTGGATTTATAAAATGCTGACTACCTGCATATATCATAAATACAGCTAGGAGTACTTTTAAAATGTTCCAAATTAGTTTCATGTCTTTGTTTTGATGGTACAAAGGTATGTAAAAATGAACGTTCATTCTTTTTTTTAACAAAAGTTTAATTTTACATGAATTCTAGTGTAAATATTTAAAATGAGTGTTTTATAACATTCAAGATTTTTATTGATAGATAAATTGAAAATTTAACATGAATTTATAGATTGTTTAAGTCGTAAATAAATTCATAAAATTTAAAATTAAAACCAATATAAATTATAGAAATCACGGAATTGATAAGAGAATTAACTTAGTTGTATTAAATCAATAAATACGTTGTGTTAGCCATGATTTTTAGCGTCTCAATTATAATCGATATAAGTCATTTCTTACTAATATAAATTGTTATTTCGCAAACCTTAAAAAAAATTATTAAAAGGAAGAAATTATTAAATACAATTATTAAGTTTTATGAAACATTATTACAAAATTTTTACATTAACGTTATTATTAGCGTTATCTACACAATTATCTTTTTCACAAGAAGTTAATTCTAATCGTTGGTCTTTTGAAGCTGGTTTAAGTGCAGTAGACCTTTATCCTGTTGGAGAAAATGCACCTCAAGGTGAATATTTCGACGAATTCCTTAATCTTAACGACCATTATAACTTAGGTTTTTATGTTGGAGCTACAAGAAGTCTTACTAAAAACTTATCTATAAGTGCAAGAGGTACTGTAAATGAAATAAGTAAATGGGGAGATTTAGGTCAAGCAGATGAAAGCGTATTAGTAGATAACCTTAAGTACTACGGTCTTGATGGTATGATTAATTACAGTTTTGGTCAAGGTAAATTACAACCATTTATTGCTGTTGGTGGTGGTTATACTTGGATTGAAGAAGGTCCTTTTAATACATTTTCTAGCACATCTAACAGTTTAGTAGGTGCAGGTACTGCAAATGGATCTGTAGGTGTTAAGTATTGGGTAAGTGATAATTTTGGAGTTAATCTTCAAACAACTTACAAACATTCTTTTGAAGATTACTTGCCTAAACATTGGAATCACAATTTAGGTATAGTTTACAAGCTTGCTAAAGATGAGCAAAATGGAGTTGAAACAAAGACGCCAGAGAAAAATAATAGCCGTTGGTCTTTTGAAACAGGTTTAAGTGCTGTAGATGTTTATCCTGTTGGAGAAAACGCACCACAAGGTGACTATTTTGATGAATTTGTAAACCTTAACGATCACTGGAATTTCGGATTTTATGTAGGTGTTACAAGAAGTCTTACAGATAACTTATCTATAACTGCAAAAGGTAGTTTAAACGAACTAAGTAAATGGGGAGATTTAGGTAGTGCAGATGAAAGTGTATTAGTTGATAACCTTAAGTATTACGGTCTTGACGGTATGGTAAATTATAGTTTTGGTAAAGGGAGATTACAACCTTTTATTGCAGTAGGTGGAGGTTATACTTGGATTGAAGAAGGTCCATTTAATACATTTTCTACTAAAGAAGGAACAGATAATTTAGTTGGAGCAGGTACAGCAAATGGATCTGTAGGTGTTAAATACTGGATTAACGATAGATTAGGAGTGAACTTACAAACAACTTACAAGCATTCTTTTGAAGATTACTTACCTAAACATTTCGATCATAACTTAGGTTTAGTTTATAAAATTGGAAATGGTAAAGAAAAAGTTTCTAACGATAGAGATGGAGATACTGTACCAAATGAATTCGATTTATGTCCAGATACTTTTGGTTTAGTTAGCCTTGGTGGTTGTCCTGATACGGATGGTGATGGTGTTACAGATAAAGACGATTTATGTCCAGAAGTAAGAGGTCTTGTTGAGTTTGGTGGATGTCCTGATACAGATGGAGATGGTTTTCCAGATAATAAAGATAATTGTCCTAAAGTAAAAGGAACTGATAATGGTTGCCCAGTAAAAGTTGTTGAACCTGCACCAGTTGTAACTGTTGTTCCAGCAGTTGTTGGACAAAGAAAAGTATATTTTAACTATGATAGCTCTAAGCTTGATGAAAATGCTAAATCTATATTAGATGAAATAGCGGCTAATATTATAGCAGACAAGTCTAACTTTGATATTTCTATTCAAGGTCATGCAGATAGTAGAGGTAGTAATGACTATAACTACAAATTGTCTTTAGTTAGAGCACAAGCTATTAAAGATTACCTTACTTCTAAAAACATAGCTAATAGTTTAATTTCTATTTCTGGTAAAGGAGAGACTGAACCTGTAGCTCCTAATAATACGGAAGCTGGAAGAGCAGCAAACAGAAGAGTAGAGTTAACTATAAACATTACTGCTAAGTAAATTCAATTTACTTTTTATAAATCGTGCTATCATAGTTAATATGATAGCACTTTTTTTTGTTCATTATTTTTGTCTAAACATAGCGTTAAAACTAAGATGTTTTTAGCAAATAGAATTAACAAATCATTGTAATAAAAGGATATCACGTTGTGTAACTTTGTACTATTAAAAGTGAATATTACAATTGATAATTGTTAATTATGGAAACTCAAAAAACAGCTTACTCTATATTAGATCTTGCTTTAGTATCGCAAGATCATACATTAAAACAAACTTATAATAACGCGCTAGAATTGGCACAACAAGCCGAAGCTTTTGGTTACACACGCTATTGGTTGGCAGAACATCATAATTCAAAAAACATTGGTAGTAGTGCAACCTCTGTTTTAATTGGTTATGTTGCTCAAGGTACTAACACTTTGCGTATTGGTTCTGGTGGAATTATGTTGCCCAATCACTCTCCATTAATTGTTGCAGAACAGTTTGGGACGCTAGGATCTTTGTATCCTAATAGAATCGATTTGGGCCTTGGGAGAGCACCAGGCACAGATAGAGAGACCGCTCAAGCGATACGTTCGGATTTCATGCAAGCAGCGCATTCTTTTCCTAACGAATTAGAAAAAATACAAAACTATTTTTCTACAGATAATGCTACTTCTAAAGTACGTGCTACGGTAGCAGAAGGAGTAGAGGTGCCAATCTATATTTTAGGTTCTAGTACAGACAGTGCACATTTAGCAGCGAAAAAAGGACTGCCTTATGCTTTTGCTAGTCATTTCGCAACAACGCATTTATGGGATGCATTGGCTATTTATCGTAGAGAATTCAAGCCTTCAAATATTTTGCAAAAACCATATACAATTGTAGGTGTAAATATTATAATTGCTGAAACCGATGAAGAAGCACAGCGTTTATCGACTTCCTTAATTAGGATGATTGTTGGTATATTTACAGGTAAGCGCGATTATGTACAACCTGCAATGGATATGACTAGTGAGTTAAAGCAAGTGATGCAAAATCCTCAAGTACATCAAATGCTTAAGTATTCGTTTATAGGAAGTAAAGCCACAGTAAAAGCGCAAGTAAAAGAATTTATGGCGCAAACTAAAGCAGACGAACTTATTGCGGTCACTAATATTTATGATATTAAAGACAGAATACTTTCTTATAAATTATTTGCCGAGATTATGAAGGAGTTAAATTAATTTGTTACTCAAATGTATGGCGTTGCTCTTGTGTAGAAGATGCATTTAATAGTTTGTTAAATGTTTTTATACTATCAAAATCTTGAGTAATTGCTCTAGATACAGCAATACCAGAAATATCTGCTTTTAGTAAATCGGTAACATCTTCTAAAGTTATGCCTCCAAATCCAAGAATTGGTTTAGGAGTTTTTAACACATCTGTAATTGCAGTATAACCTTTTAAGCCTAAAACAGGATCTAAATTGTCTTTATTACCTGTGTCTCTAAAAGGACCTAAATTTATATAGTCAATTTCTTTATCTAATAATGTTTCACAATCGGCTAAAGTATTTGCTGTTCCTCCAATACTTTGCCAAGAGAATAAATGCTTTCTTACAAGAATAGGACAGGAGTCTGTTTTTTCTAGATAGACGCCATCTGCTTTAATCTCTTTTGCTACTTTATAAAAACCACTAATTATTAACCTTGTTTGATAATGGGTGGTGATTTTTATAGCTTCTTTTGCTATTTTTAAAACCTTTTTTTCTGAAGCGTTTTTCATACCAAGTCGTACCAATTCAGCACCAGAAGTACATGCTTTTTGTATATTTTCAAGAATGATTTTTGATGATTCTCCTTCAGCTATATAATGTAATTTTGGTATAATCATGTTTTAGTGTCTTGTTATTGTATTGTTAGAATTTTACTTAAATTATTTAAAGTGAAGTTTCATTTTTTTGAAAACAGCTACAGGAGTATCACTGTTCCAAATACCACCTAAAACACCAACACCATTAAAACCTAATGTATCAAAATCTGATAGATTATCTACTGAAACGCCTCCCATACCAATAATTATTTTATCAATACCATTAACATCAAAACCACGACCACTATAACCTTCTTTCGATATCGATGAAAATACAGGACTTAGTAAATGATAATCGAATTCAAAATAACAATCTTCAAGATCTTTTAACTCATGAAAAGACGAGCTTATTGTTTTTCCAAAGAGATTAAGATTTTTAAAGTAACGACCTGGGTTGTCTATATTATCAATTCTTTTTTGTTCTTGAAAATGAATCCCTTTTAAATCAAAGTCATTAATTAACTCATGATGAAAGTGTACAATTATTTTGTTATGGTACTGTTTATCAATTTTATTTAAATAATCACAGTGTGCTTTATAGTCTTTATTCGGTTTTCTTAAATGATAGTATTCTAAACCTTCTTGAAATAACTGATTTAGAATCTCAATTTCGTTTGGAACGTCATTTTCGGGAGCTATTACAATTATCATTATTTGATACTTTTCTTCAGTCTTAATTTATTTTACAAAGATACTTCGGATTCTTCATATTAAAACGGTTTAAGGTATTATTTCATAACATCTTGAGGATTGGTATTTTTAGTTTTAGACTTTAATAGATTATAACAAAAGAATTATCTTTTATGATATGTTTATAGTAGTTGCAACAGACCTAGTAACTGAATATAGTTATTTACGAAAATTAGTAGAAAAACAGCTTCTAGTTAGAGGTCAACTAAGGAAACAATAGAGCTCGCTAATTCTATGCTATTATAAAAAAAAGCCTATTAAAAACAAGTGTTTTAATAGGCTTTTAAATATTAATCATTCTATTCGAAAAGCACTATTCTTCTAATGTACCAGTTTGATTCATCGCCATATCGTGTTCATATTTACAACAATTAGGTAGTCCGTTATAAGCATCTTCACTGCCTTTAACTTTTTCAGTATCATAGCCTGATGCTCCAATTGCATTATGAATAGCCATTGCATTTGTTTTTGTATCGTCAAAAGAAACATCTATCTTTTTTTTCTCTACATCCCAAGTTGCGCTAACGACTCCTTCAACTTTATTAGCAGCTTTTTCTATTGTGCTTTTACACATGCCACAATTACCTCTTACACCAAAGGAAATATCTGCCATTGCCATTTCGTTAGATACTTCGGTAGTTGTTGTTTCTGTTTGTTGTTTGGTTTCGTTTTTACAACTTGTTAAACCCATTGTAGCTATTACAGCTAGACTTAAAACTATTTTCTTCATTGTTTAAAAATTTATGTATTCGTTATTTAATTACTTGTAAAGCCCATACTATTAATAAAAATCCTACACCTGTTAAAGCTGGAGCTGGAATTTTCATTATAACACCAATACCAAGCATCGCTATTGCTGTTAAAGCAAGTAGAACACTAATTATATTTAATTTCTTTTTTCTTGTCATCCTATATTCGTTTTTAATGTTATTATTAATTAATTAATTAATTAATTAATTTCTTCAATGATGCTACCGCAGGTCATCATTGTCTCTCCATAATACGGATTTCGGATATCTTTTTCCGTACTCAACCACATAGCACCATTATTATTGTTTGCCATTGGGCATTTTTGAACATATAATGTGGTATTGAAATCCTCTATATTCATAACGATTACTACAATATTTTCATTGAGTATAACAAAATGTTCTCGTTGGTTTTCTATTTCTTTAGTTTCGGAAATAACCTTTAGCATCGCTAAAATTTTATTAAAATGGGCTAACTCCATTTTACCTAAACTTGTGATATTTAAATTTTGTGCTTTCTGATGCATAGTAGCAGCAAAACCAGAAACGGTATTCCCATCGCTTGCAATAAAAGCATCTTTCATATTCAGGTAAATAGAAAGTGTTTCTTTAAATTCTTTATGAAAATGAACAGGGAATGTCATTTTCATTGATTCCATACTTGGTTTGGATTCTGAGGTATCTGCTCTATTCATCATCGATTTTTTGCCTTGCAATTGTGCAGCTGCATCAACCGTGAAAGTTCCATTTGTTACAATTTCATCACCATTGTTTAAACCTTCTAAAACTTGATAATTATTATTTATTCGATTGCCTAATGTAATTTCTCTCATTTCAAAAATAGATTCATTTGCATTTGCTTTTATATACACTACAGAGCGCTTTCCTGTCCACAAAATAGCCGACGCTGGAATTATTAATACCTTTTCTTTATTTGAAGAAACAATACCTTTAATTTTTCCTTCAACAAACATTCCTGGTTTAAAAAGTTCATTTTTATTATTTAAAACTACCCTTAATTTTACAGTTCTTGTTTGTGTGTTTAAAATTGGGTCTATAAAATCGACCTTTCCTTTAAATGATTTATCAGGATAAGCGTTAGTTGTTACCACAATATCTTGGCCTTTTTTAAATTGGCTTATTTGATTTTCATAAACATCAAAATTTGCCCAAACCGAATTTAGATTAGATACTTTAAAAATTGGTTTTCCATCCATGATATGAGATCCTTTATTTATCGTGATTTCGGTAACAACACCTGATACATGTGAGAAAATGGTGAAACTATTTTTTACCTGTCCTGTTTGCTCGACTTGATCTAATTGTGTCCCATGAATCCTCCAATTTTTAAATTTATTCCTAACCGCAGTATACAATTGTGGCTGTGATGCTTTTAACTTATAGGCTGTAATTAGTTCTTGCTGTGCAGCAATTAAATCTGGCGAATATATTTGAGCAATTGCTTGTCCTTTTGTAACGCGTTCTCCTAACGAGTTTATGTACAATTTTTCTATTCTACCATCAAAATGTGCTGGCATGGTAGCAGTTTCATTCTCATTTTCTGTAATTTTTCCTGATAAAACAAAACCTGTATCAACATCAGAACTATTTTCTCCTACGATTGTGGTTTGTATGTTGGCTAATGCCATCGCGTTTTCTGAAAGCTTAAATTGATCTGCCATCAAACCTTCTGCACTACTTTCTGCCGGAATTAAATCCATTCCACAAATAGGACAGTCGCCTGCTTCTGATTGCATAATTTGTGGATGCATGGAGCAGGTCCACATTTGGTTTGTTTCTGCTACAGCATCGTGCTTGTGTATTTCTTCTGTATTTGAATTCCCTCCAAAAAGCATCCAGCCTAAAAGTAGTCCAAGAGCTATTAAACCTATATAAACACTATATTTTTTCATAAGTTTCTATGTTTTTTTAAACCTACAAGGAAGCTTCCTTTGTCAGCAATACCTTGCAGGTTAATTTATCTTATAATTTATATTTTAATATTTCTTAAACGTAAAGCATTTGCAATTACTGTAACCGAACTAAAGCTCATAGCCAAAGCAGCAATCATAGGAGATAACAAAATTCCGAAAAAAGGAAACAAAACTCCTGCTGCAATTGGTATGCCTAATGTGTTATAAAACAGCGCGAAAAATAAGTTTTGTTTAATATTTTTCATAACAGCTTCACTTAAATGCTGCGCTTTTACAATACCATGTAAATCTCCTTTTACCAAAGTAATCATAGCACTTTCAATTGCTACATCTGTACCCGTTCCCATGGCAATACCAACATCACTTTTAGCCAATGCAGGCGCGTCATTAATTCCGTCTCCAGCCATCGCAACTACTTTTCCCTGCTCTTGTAATTTGGTTACTTCTTGCAATTTATTTTCGGGTAACATACTTGCTTTAAAATCGGCAAGATTCAATTCGGTAGCTACAGCTTGTGCGGTATCAAAATTATCTCCCGTTAACATTATTACCGAAACGCCTCTATCTTGAAGCGCTTTTATTGCTTTTGCGCTTGTTGCTTTAATTTTATCACCAATAACCACATAACCAACAACTTTTTTATCTACTGATAAAAAGGAAACCGTCTTCCCTTGTTTCTGATACGTTTTAGCTTCTTGCTCCATTTTAGGGGTGATTTCAGCATTTACATAATTCATCATTTTAGGATTTCCTAAAGCTACTTTTTTACTGTTGATAGTCGCTTCCACACCTTTTCCTGTAACAGCACTAAATTCTTCCGATTTTAAAACTTCCGTGTTTTGCTCTTCACCATATTTTACAGTAGCTTCGGCTAAAGGATGTTCACTATTTTTATTTAAAGACACAATGTATTGCAACACTGCTGCATCACTTAAAATAGCATTAAACGCAGCCGCTTTTTCTACGGTTGGTTTTCCTTCGGTAATAGTTCCTGTTTTATCAATAATTAAAGTATCTACTTTAGCCATTCGTTCTAAAGCTTCTGCATTTTTAACTAAGACACCATTTTGAGCTCCTTTACCAACACCAACCATTATAGACATTGGCGTTGCTAAACCTAATGCACAAGGACACGCAATAATCAATACGGCAATGGCATTTACAAAAGCATATACATACACAGGTTCAGGTCCATAAATAGCCCAAACGGCAAATGTTATTAAAGAAATAAGCACCACCACAGGCACAAAATAACCAGAAACTTTGTCTGCTAAATTCTGAATTGGAGCGCGACTTCTACTAGCATCATTTACCATTTTAATAATTTGAGAGAGTAACGTATCGCTACCAATTTTCTCTGCTTTCATTAAAAAAACTTGATTGCCATTAATAGTACCTCCGCTTACTTTATCGCCTTTAGATCTGTCTACCGGAAGCGGTTCTCCAGAAATCATCGATTCATCAATCGTTGTATTTCCTTCAGTTATAATACCATCTACAGGAATTTTATCACCAGGTTTTACTTTTAAAACATCATGTAATTCAATTTTATCAATAGTAACTTCTACATCTTCTCCGTTTACTATTTTTATCGCTTTATTAGGTGCTAATTTTAAGAGTTCTTTTACGGCTGAATTCGTTTTTCCATGTGCACGCGCTTCTAATAATTGCCCTAAAAGCACCAATGTTAAAATAACAGTTGCCGCTTCAAAATAAACATGCACAGCGCCTGATTCCGTTTTAAATTGAGCAGGAAAAACATCTGGAAAAAATAGTCCGAATACCGAAAATAACCAAGAGACACCTGCACCAATCCCTATAAGTGTAAACATATTTAAATTCCATGTTTTTATACTTCTATAGGCACGCTCAAAGAACATCCAAGTGGCATAAAAAACAACCGGAATAGACAGTGCTAACTGAACCCAATTCCACTGTTTTTGCTCCAAAATTGTATATAATGGATTGTTTGGAATCATTTCGCTCATGGCAATTAAAAATATTGGCAAGGTAAAAGCGACTGCAATCCAAAACTTTTTTACAATCTTTTTATATGTTTTTTCTTCTGATGAAAGATCTGGTTTCATAGGCACTAAATCCATTCCGCAAATAGGGCAGTCTCCAGGTTCATCTTTTACAACTTCAGGATGCATTGGGCAAGTCCACTGTTCTGCTGTATTAATAGATAGATTTTGTTCTTCTACTAAATCCATTCCACAGACAGGACAATCTCTTGCCTTATCGTACGTTTTATCGTCTTCGCAATGCATCGGACAATAAAATGTACCTGTGCCTTTTCCTTTCGGAAGCTCTTTTTTTACTTCTTTTATATGATGATGTTCTCCCGGTTTATGAATACTATAGCGGCCACCATCATTTTTTAAAGCTTCTTGGAAGGTTTCTAATGAAATATGAGATTCCATTTCTATTGTAGCTTCTGCTTTTTCTAAATTAACTGTAGCTTTAGAAACACCTTTAACTTTAGAAAGTGTTTCTTCTACGTGTCCACGACAACCGTTACAAGTCATTCCGTGTATGTGATATGTATGTTTCATTATTTCTGCGTTAAATAATTAATATTTGTTGTTTGTAAATAATATGTTTTAATCGATTCAATCTGATTCATTTGAAACTTTAATTGTAGTTCCTGAATATCCAAAACATCATTAAAATCAATTGTTCCTGTTTCATAGCTTTTTACTAAAATAGTTTCTGCGTCTTTAGCTTGTTGTAAATTTTTAACCTGTGTATTATAACTAATTCTTGCAGAAATCCGGTCGTTTACAGCCTTGTCTAAAAGCGTTTCTAAGCTATTGAAGCGTTCTTGTTTTTGAGACTCAATCTCTTGTTGTTTCAACTCGTTTTGCTTGGTTTGTGATTTGTATTTTTTATTGAATATTGGAATAGAAACCGATACCATTGGCATAACTATATCTTTTCCATTATCGCTAAAACTCATGTCTGGTCTTTTTTCAATATTAACATAATCTAGACCAAAACCAATCAGCGGACTGCTTTCTTTCTGATTCAATAACTCCGATTTTTCTACAGATTGATACAGTTTATCATATTTCAATAATTCTGGATGTAATTCTAAATTTTTAGTAGTGATTTCAAAATCTTCCGAAGGTAAGTTTAACTCATTTAGAACCTTTACAGCAATAGCTTTCTCACGGTTTAAGAGCTTATTAAATTTTGTTTGCTCAGCAAGAAATTGCTGTCCTAATACTTCCAATAATTGCTGCATTTCATTCTCTCTCATTTGTAAACGCAATACATCTACCGCTGATGCTTTGCCAACTTCTACAGAGGTTAATGCTAATGTTTCATAGGTGTCCAGTAGTTTTATGTTTTCAACTAAAACAGTTTGTTTTGCGGTATTAGCATACAAATTATAATACGATTGAGAAACCGAAGCCATTAATTTTCGTTTAGCAATAACAATGTCTTCATATTTTGCATCTGCCAAGGCATTTACATAATTTTCTCTTGCCGAAATAGTATTAAACCAAGGTAACATTTGTTTTGCAGAGACTTTAAAACGTTGTGGTCCTGTTCGGGTTTCTGGTTCACTTACAAAATAACCAACAGCAAATTCTGTGTTAGGCAACGTGTTTACTTCATTCACTTTTTCTGAAGCAATGTTATATTGCAACTCGAATTTCTGAATTTCAGGACTATTTTCTAAAGCCTTATTAATGTAAGTTTCTAGTTCTTGACCATTAACAAAGTGAATAGTGAAAAGTGAAAAACTAAAAATAACGATCCTCTTTATATTAAAATGGACTGATAAAAAATTAAAAATCTTGAAAGGCGATATTTTTTTTAAATGCTTTTTCATTATAATTTAGATTTTGCTGTTTTTATAGAACTCACTAACATAGCGACCAATTCTTTATTCAAATTATAATGAATTTTATATTGTTGGATATCAATATAATTGGTGTCTTTTAATAAATCTATCCAATACAATGTCTCATTTGCTTCTTTTAGAGAAATGCTCATTTTGTGAATAAAATCTGCTTTACTCTGAGCAAATTCTGCTTCACGAATTAACGCACCAACAGCTGTTCCACTTCTTAAAAGTTGTTTACTTAAAACATATTCCTTTTTTTCTGTAACTAATAATTGAGATAACTTCACAATTAAAATAGCAAAGGCATAACTTTTATCTTTTAATATACTTTTTCCCATGATTTTATATTTTTAGTTATTCACTTTAAACTTTAAACTTTTAACTTTTAACTTATAACTTATAACTTTTAACTTTTAACTTATAACTTTTAGTTTTTCACTCTTTTAAGTTTCATCTCTTCTCTCCAGCTATATAAAACCGGAACAATAAAGTAAGAAGTGATATCAATCACCATTCCTCCAAAAATTGGAATTGCCATCGGAATCATAATATCGCTTCCTTTTCCTGTGGATGTTAAAACAGGTAACAAAGCTAAAATGGTAGTAACCGTCGTCATTAAACAAGGACGAATTCGTTTTTTAGCAGCTTCTAATGCAGAAGCTCTAATGCTCATTTTATCCGCAGGTTTTTCACGATCAAAAGTTTGTGTAAGATAAGTTGCCATTACAACACCATCGTCTGTTGCAATTCCGAATAATGCAATAAAACCAACCCAAACAGCCACACTTAAATTGATGGTTTTCATATTGAAAAGATACCGCATATTCTCACCAAAGAAACTAAAATTGAAAAACCAATCTTGTCCGTATAACCAAATCATAATAAAACCACCAGCAAAAGCCACTGCAATTCCGGTAAACACCATTAATGATGTAGTCACTGATTTAAATTGAAAGTACAAGATTAAAAAGATGATAGCCAGCGCCAAAGGCACCACAACAGCCAATGTTTTTTCTGCTCGTAATTGATTTTCATACGTTCCTGTAAACTTATAACTGATTCCTTTAGGAACAATTAATGCTCCTGAATCTATTTTCTGCTGAAATAACGCTTGTGCATTTTCTACCACAGCTACTTCTGCAAAACCGTCAATTTTATCAAACAAAACATATCCAACTAAAAAGGTGTCTTCACTTTTAATTACCTGCGGACCTTGTTCATAACGAATCGTTGCCAATTCACTTAAAGGCACAGGACTCCCTTTTTCTACAGGAATATAAATGTCTTTAATGTCTTCTGGATTGCCACGTAATTCTCTTGGGTAACGTACACGAACTCCATATCGTTCTCGCCCTTCCACAGTTTGTGTTAAGGACATACCACCAATTGCAACTTTTAGCACACTCTGTACATCTTCGATTGAAATTCCATATCGTGCTATTTTTTCTCTATCAATATCAATCAATAAATACGGTTTACCAACAATTCTATCGGCAAAAACAGCTTCTACTTTAACGCCTTCCGCTTGTTTTAAAAGACTTTCGAGTTCTAGTCCAAAAGCTTCAATTTGTTTTAAATCTTGTCCTTTTACTTTAATTCCCATAGGTGCACGCATACCTGTTTGTAGCATGACTAAGCGGGTTTCTATAGGCTGTAATTTAGGTGCAGATGTAACGCCTGGTAATTTGGTGACTTTTATAATTTCTTTCCAAATATCATCTGGATTCTTAATTTCTGATCGCCAGTTTCGGTAGAATTCTCCGTCGCTGTCTTCGATAAGTTGGTTTGCTTTAATTGATGTGCCTGAAGTAACAAAACGTTTTGCGTCGTTATTATGGTCTATATGAGATTCCTCGTCACTCGTTCTTTGCGCTGTCGGAATGACATTCGTTTTCAATTCAAACAAACCATCGGCATTTATTTTATAACGCTGTCTTTTTCCTTCGGAATTACGCATGTATTCAGATTTATACTGAATCATGTTTTCGTACATCGATAAAGGAGCTGGATCTAAAGCAGATTCTGTTCTACCAGATTTACCTACTACCGTTTCAATTTCGGGAATGGTAGCAACTGCCATATCTAATTGCTGCAACACACGTTTGTTTTCTTCAACTCCAGAGTGTGGTAACGATGTTGGCATCAGTAGAAAAGATCCTTCATTTAAAGAAGGCATAAATTCTTTTCCGGTGTTGTTCATAATCCAAAATCCAGAAACAAGAACGGTGATTGGAACTATTAAAAACAACATCTTATTCGCTAAAGCCCATTGTAAAATTTGTCCGTAATATTTTCTAAAAATAGAGAACAATCCTAAAATTCCGAAGCAAATAATAGCCACAAAAATTAAGTTGATAAAAATACTACGATTAAAACCTAAAGGTCTCCAATATTCAGCCAATAGAAATACAATTGCTGCCGAAGAGATAATGATATTTACAAGATTTTTTGAAAGTGAAAAATGAAAAGTGAAAAGCGAAAAATTTATTTCAGTTTTATTAAAATACAAACTCAAAAAAGACACAATTCCGAAAGCTACTACTATAAGACCTAACCAATAACCGCTTATTACAATTGCAAGTCCGGCAAGAATTAAAACACCACTTACAATGTATTTAAACGATTTTTTTAGCGTTGTTTTACGGAATAAGAAAGCTGCCAAAGGTGGAATTATAAACAAAGCAATCACTAAAGAAGCAGATAATGCCATTGTTTTTGTAAAGGCCAAAGGTCTAAACAACTTCCCTTCTGCACCCACCATCGTAAATACAGGAACAAAACTAATAATGGTTGTTAAAACCGCTGTTAATATGGCTCCGGATACTTCCGCGGTAGCGTTATAAATAATTTCGTTTATGGAAAGCTTGTTAGTTTGATGAGATTCCTCATCGCTCGTGTCTTGCTCTGTCGGAATGATATTTTCACTTTTCACTATTAACTTTTCACTCTTCACTTCATCCTCATCAATATGGCGAATCATATTTTCGGCAAGTATGACGCCAACATCTACCATAGTTCCAATAGCAATTGCAATACCCGAAAGTGCCACAATATTTGCATCAACATTGAATAGTTTCATTGCCACAAACACCATTAAAATAGCAACCGGTAACAATCCTGAAATTAAAATAGAGGCTCTTAAATTAAAAACCATTATAATAATTACTAAAATGGTAATTAAAATCTCTAGAGTTAATGCTTCTGTAAGTGTGTCTAAGGTTTCTACAATTAATTCTGAACGATCGTAAAAAGGAACCACTGTTAGTTGAGATGTTCGTCCGTCTGCCAATACCTTAGTAGGCAAACCGCCTTTTAGTTCCGCTATTTTTTCTTTTACATTTGTAATTACTTCCATAGGATTTGCTCCATATCTAGCAACTACAACACCACCAACAACTTCTGCGCCTTCTTTATCTAATAATCCACGTCGTGCTGCTGGACCTAAAGAAACTTTACCAATATCTTTAATTTTAATAGCTGTAAAATCTTTAGAAGTTACCACTGCATTTTCAATATCTTCTACCGATTTTATATATCCTAAACCACGTACTAGATATTCAGCTTGATTGATTTCTAAGGTTTGAGCACCAATATCTTGATTGCTACTTTTAACCGCTTTTACAACTTGGTTTAAACCAATATTATACTGACGCATTAATTCAGGGTTTACATCTACTTGATATTCCTGAACATAACCACCAATTGAAGCTACTTCTGAAACACCACTTGCAGACGATAATGCATACTTTACATAGTAATCTTGAATACTGCGTAATTCTTGTAAATCCCATCCACCAGTAACATTTCCGTCTTTATCTCTACCCTCTAGAGTATACCAATAAATCTGACCTAATCCTGTAGCATCTGGTCCTAAAGCAGGATTAACACCTTCTGGCAACAAGCCGCTTGGTAGTGAATTTAATTTTTCTAAAATCCGACTGCGGCTCCAATAAAACTCGATGTCTTCTTCAAAAATGATATAAATACTAGAGAAGCCAAACATAGAAGAACTACGGATGGTTTTTACTCCAGGAATACCGAGTAGGGAAGTGGTTAAAGGATAGGTAATTTGGTCTTCGATATCTTGTGGAGAACGACCATCCCACTTTGTGAATACAATTTGTTGATTTTCACCAATATCTGGTATGGCATCTACAGCCACAGAATCACTGGGTAAAAAACCAGTATTCCAATTAAAAGGTGCGTTTACAGTTCCCCATCCTACAAAAAGGACAAGTAATAAAACGGCTACGATTTTATTCTCTATTAAGAATTTGATGCTTCTATTTAGCATTAGATTTAAAATTTAAACAATTAGAAAATGGCGTTAAAAAAAACACCGAATACAAGAAATCATCCTAATGAAATAAATCACTGGATAATACAGTCTATTGTTTAAAAAATCAGATTAAATAGGTCTCGTCTAGCTTGAATATTTCCTTTCTGACGAGTGGTGGTTCATATGTTTCGTAAGAAGACACATTGCTATCTAAACCTTCAAAAAGATTTAAATACGTAAATACAAATGAAGCAATAAATAGTTGTTGATTTAAAGAAATATTGTCCAATTGAATTTGTAATTCATCTTGACCATCAACCACTAACTGTTCATCATTACAGCAATTTTTTTTAGTAATAGAGCAACCATCAGATGCTGGTTTTTCCATTTTCATTCCACAACCTTTTGCTTTATGAAACATTGCAGTTTCCACTAAAGTATCTCCACAATAATGCATACTAAAGCTGAATGACATTGTAGAAAATAAGACTACAAAAGCCAACGTAAAGGATACTATCTTATGGAATATTTGCTTCATAATTATTTACAAACTTATGAAATATTTTGTAATGTAATGACAAAGTTGAGTTAAATTAGTGTTTAGTTATAGAAAATATCATCTTTGTATTATGGTCTATCAGTCTATTACAAAACATATAAATACACACATCAATCCAACCGAGAATGATATGCGAATATTTAATGCTGTTTTAAATGAAGTCACCGTTTCTAAAGGCCAGTTTTTATTAAAACCAGGTACCAAAGTTAAGAACGAGTATTTTGTAATTAAAGGTTGTTTAAAAGCCTATTATATAGACGAAAAAGGAAGCAGACATATCATACAGTTTGCAGTAGAAAATTGGTGGATTGGGGATTTTGAAGCGTTTTATAATCAAGCACCTGCGAAATTATATATCGAAGCGATTGAAGATGCTCAGCTGTTATCCATTAATTACGATAGTCTTGAAAATTTATATAAAGATGCACCCATTTTCGAACGGTATTTTAGAATATTAATTACAAAAGCTTTTATTTCACAAAGTAAACGCATATTGTCTTCGCAAGAAAAAAACACACAGCAACGCTATTTAGAATTCTGTAGCTCGTATCCTTTAATAGAAGACAGAGTGCCCAATTATGATATCGCTAATTATTTAGGTGTTTCACCCGAAAACTTAAGTAGGGTACGACAACAGATAAAAAGTTAAATCTATCTTAATTGATATAGGTCAATGATATGTGTGTAGTAGTCATGTAACTTTGTTTGTCTTAACAATTTACAAAACATCAAATGAACACACAACCTTTATTAACACCATATAACAAAAACCTTAATCTTAAAAACAGAGTCGCTATGGCACCTATGACACGTAGTCGTGCTGATAACGATGGAAAAGTAGCAACAGATGATTTACAAGGTTTGTATTACGAACAACGCGCATCTGCAGGATTACTAATTACAGAAGGATCTCAAGTATCTGAAAAAGCTGTAGGTTATATTAACACGCCAGGCATTTATACAGATGCACAGGTAGAAGGTTGGAAAACTGTGACCAAGCGTGTACACGATAAAGGAGGTAAGATCTTTATTCAATTATGGCACGTTGGACGTATGTCTCATCCAAATTTTCATAATGGCGAATTACCAGTTTCGGCTTCAGCCTTAAACCCAAACGCTAAATCATTTACTTCAGAAGGTTTTAAAGATACTGTAACGCCTAAAGAAATGACTATTGAAGATATAAAAACTACGGTTAAAGATTTTCAGCATGCAGCAGCAAATGCTATAAAAGCAGGATTTGATGGTGTCGAAATTCATTCTTCTAATGGGTATTTATTTCAGCAATTCTTTAATGGATGTTCAAACAAAAGAACAGACGATTATGGAGGTAGTTTTGAAAACAGAGCACGTTTTTTCTTTGAAGTTGTAGACGCTATTAAGGCTGTTATTCCGCAAGAGAAAATAGGTGTTCGTTTCAATCCATCATTACATGGTATGTTTGGGATTACTTTAGATGAAGACACTATTCCTACGTTTGAATACATCATCAAAAAATTAAACGATTACAATTTAGCATACGTTCATTTATCTGAACCGTTTACAGATGTCTCTGAAGTACCTTTTGCAGTAACCGAAATCGCTAAGCATTTTAGACCGTTGTACAATGGAACATTAATGATTAACACTGCGTTTGATCAAGACAAAGGAAATAAAATTATTGAAGCTGGTGAGGCAGATTTAGTAGCTTACGGAAAGCCATTTATCTCTAATCCAGATTTAGTAGAACGTTTTGAAAATAATTTGGAATTAGCAGAATGGGATCAAGATACGTTTTACACAACAGGAGAAAAAGGATATACTGATTACCCAAAGGCCTCTAAATAATTAGTTTAACTTATAACAGTCCTATTTCAAGAGTAATCAATATAGACATTGAATTAAAATCAATATTAAGAAAACATAATTATGACAACGACAACAGTAAAAGCATATGGTGCAACCGCATCAACCGAAGAATTAAAACCATTAAACATTGAGCGTAGAGCAGTTGGAACAGACGATGTAAAAATAGATATTACGTTTTGTGGTGTTTGCCATAGCGATATTCATACTGTAAGAAATGACTGGAAAGGTTCTACTTATCCTGTAGTACCAGGACACGAAATTATTGGTCGTGTTCTAGAGGTTGGTGCAGGTGTAACTAAGTATAAAATAGGAGACAAAGTAGGTGTAGGTTGTTTAGTAGATTCTTGCCAAACATGTGCATCTTGTGAGCAAGATTTAGAGCAGTTTTGCGAAAAAGGAACCACTTATACTTATAATAGTCCAGATAAGCATATAGAAGGTGCGCAAACTTATGGAGGGTATTCAACATCGGTAACGGTAGATGAGAAATTTGTATTACGTATTCCTGAAAATTTAGACGAAGCAGCAACAGCACCTTTATTGTGTGCAGGAGTTACAACTTGGTCACCTTTAAGTCATTGGAAAGTAAAAAAAGGAGATAAAGTAGGTGTCATTGGTCTTGGTGGATTAGGACATATGGGTGTAAAGTTTGCAAACGCTTTAGGTGCTCACGTAGTAATGATTACAACATCTCCAGAAAAAGGAAAAGATGCGAAAAGATTAGGTGCTCATGAAGTATTGGTTTCTAAAGATGCAGACGATATGAAGACCCATCAAGGGAGTTTCGATTTTATCTTAAACACCATTCCTGTTGGTCACGAAATGGATCCGTATTTAGGATTACTTAAAATTGATGCGACTATGGTATTAGTTGGTGCAATCGATGCTTTAGATCCTTTCCACGGTGGTAATCTTATTATGGGACGTAAGCGTATTGCTGGTTCATTAATTGGTGGTATTAAAGAAACACAAGAAATGTTAGATTTCTGTGGAGAACATAATATTACAAGTGATATTGAACTTATAGATATGCAAGATATAAACAAAGCTTATGATCGTGTTACAAGTAACGATGTTAAGTACAGATTTGTTATTGACATGAAGTCTCTTAAAGCATAACATTTTAAAACATTTTTTATAACAAAACAGCATCTAAATATATTAGATGCTGTTTTTTGTTTTGTAATGTTTTGGGTTATGCATACTGTTTAATGTTCTAACTTAAACGTAAAGGTTTAAAGTTGATAAAAAGTAAAGTGTAGATCAATAGAAGTAGTAAATACCAAGTGTTTGATACTAGATCTAAATAATCTATTTTTCCTTTAGAAAAACTTAAAATCATTAAAACTTGTGCTCCATAAGGTAAAAGACCTTGCGTAATACAGGCAAAAATATCTAAAATAGAAGCGGTCTTTTTATTATCTAATTGGTAGTCGTCATTTATAGTTTTTGCAATGGGTCCAGTAATTATAATAGAGACCGTGTTATTAGCAATAGCCATATTAGTAGTACTAACTAACGTTGCAATGCCTAATTGAGCGGTTTTTTTATTCTTGATTAGCTTTTTTATTTTTACCAAAATAAATTCAATACCGCCATTTTTTTTAACCAATGCAGCTAAACCTCCTGTAAGTAGTGATAGTAAGAAAATTTCTGTCATACTTGTAAAGCCAGTATATGCAATTTTTGTAGATTCTATAAGTGTAAAATCACCATAAATAATACCTAACAATCCACCAAATATAACACCTAAAAGTAAAGTTATAAAAACATTGACACCTATAATAGACAATATAATCACCAGTAAATAGGGTAGTATTTTTATAATAGAATAGCTATAAACAACTGTTTCTGTTTCGGTGGATTTTAAACCAAAACCTTGAAAAATTAATATAGCAATAGTAAATAAAGCAGCGGGAACAGCAATTTTGATGTTCTGTTTAAATTTATCGCTCATTTTACAACCTAAAGACTGTGTGGCAGCAATGGTCGTGTCCGAAATAACCGACAGATTATCTCCAAACATACTACCACCTAATAACGCACCACAAAGGATAGCCAAATCAACACTACTTTTATCTGCAAAACCAACAACTATAGGAGCTAATGCAACGATAGCGCCAACAGAAGTTCCGGTAGAAACCGATAAAAATCCAGCAATTATAAAAACACCAAAATAGATATAATGTATTGAAATATAATCTAACCCAAGATTAACAATAGCATCTACACTACCTGTTGCTTTAGTAATTGCTGCAAATGCACCTGCTAATAAATAGATTAAGCACATGGTTAAAATTTTATCGTCACCACACCCTTTTAAAAGCGTTTTAATTTTAGAGTTTATAGATTGTTTAAACATTAAAAAGGCAACAATAATACCTGCAATTACTGCAATAGGAGCAGGAAGTGCATAAAAATCGTTTTGATAAATACCAACACCTAAAAACGTAAAAACGAATACTAATAGTGGTATTAATGCTGAAAATTTTGGTGTAATTGTAGTGGACTTTTCCATTTTTTTATAATTCTTTTTAAAAAGGAAAATAGAATGGACAAATAAATAGAAAGATGAATTAACATTTGTTCCAAATACTTGGCTTATCTATTTAGCACCTTGCTCGTTATTGCAGGTTGCTATCTCCTTTTGTTGAGATTCTTGATAATTTATTTAAGTGGGCAAAAATAGTACTTATAAGAACATGTAATTCTTAATAAGTGTTAATTCTTCAAAATAAAAGGTTGACTTTTTAATGTGAGATCTAATATTAAGGTATCGGCTATTTATGGTTGTTATAGAGGTTTTATTTTTTCTTATGTAAATCTCATCGATAAATAAAGGGCTTTAGTATAGTCAATTGTGGCAAACGTCTATTGCTTTATAATAAGATAGTATATAGTTTAATATTTGAAGTGTAAAATTAAAACACTCAAAAAATGAAACTATATCTAATCCTTACAAGCTTACTATTTGTGCAGCTTTCTTGGTCACAAGAAACTTCAACAAATACTTCAAAAAAAATATGGTCTTTAGAAGACGCTATAACTTACGCTTTAGAAAATAACATTACAGTTAAAGATGCTGCTTTAAGTAAAAGTATGGCAGAAGTAGATTATGAAAAAGCAAAATCTTCTAGATTACCAAATTTGTTTGGTAGCGCCTCTCAGAATTTTTCTAACGGAAGTACTATCGATCCTATTACAAGTAATTTTGTAACAGATCAAATAAATAGTACAAATGTGGGTATAAATAGTTCTATGACTTTGTTTCAAGGTAATCAAATCAACAATCAAATTAAACAAAATAAAATACTATTCGAGCAAAGTGTTTTTGAAGAAGAAGTAGAAAAAAACAACATCGCTTTAAGTATTTTAGAAATCTATTTACAAATACTTTACAGTAAAGAAAGTATCTCTATTGCTGAGAATAATGTAGCAGCTTCAGAAAAAGAAGTCTTGAGAGCAAAAGCACGTTTAGATGCGGGAACAATTGCTTTAAGCGATTATACAGAGGCGCAAAGCCAAACGGCAACAAACAAATTTAATGTTATTGCGGCAAAAAACGATTACCAACAATACATCATTCAATTAAAACAATTATTAGAATTATCGCCATTAGAAGATATTGAAATTGAAAGTATTGATGAAAACATGGATTTAATAAACCTTGAACTGAATAAAATTGATGTTTATAACAATGCTTTAAGTTTTATGCCAGAAATAAAGGCTAGCGCACTTAATATCGAAGCTAGTGAGAAAGCGCTAGATATTGCTAAAGGTGGTTTTTTACCAACATTATCTTTAACAGGAAGTATTGGTTCTGGTTACACGAGTATTAATGATAATACGTTTTCAGATCAATTTGATGTTAATTTTAATCAGAAACTGGGCTTGTCTTTAAGTATTCCAATATTTAATAGAAACCAAACAAAAGCAGCAGTACAAACAGCAAATTTAAATATAGAACGTGCAGAAATTCAAAAGCAATCTACCGAAAAAGAAATTTATAAAAAAGTAGAAACAGCCTATCAAAATGCAGTATCTGCACAAGAGCAAGTTATTGCTGCAGAAGCATCAAAAACAGCTGCAGAGCAATCTTATAAACTGGCACTAAAAAAGTATGAGTTAGGTGCTTTAAGTACAACCGATTTAGTGATTAGCCAAAACACATTCACCAACACACAACAAAACTATTTACAATCTAAATACTTAAATATTTTATACCACCAATTATTACAATTTTATCAAGGAAACGATATCAAACTTTAAACTATACCATTATGAAAAAGAAAATTATAATCAGCGTCTTAGTACTAGCAGCAATTGCCGCAGCAGCCTTTGTATTTTTAAAAGGTGACGATGCCATCATCGTAGAAGCAAAAACGGTTATTGCTAAAAAAGCAAATGTAACCACTATGGTTACAGCAACAGGTACTATGGAGCCTATTACGCAAGTAGAAGTAGGAACGCAAGTGTCTGGAGTAGTAGAAAAAATATATGTAGACTATAACAGTATTGTTAAGGAAGGCCAATTAATAGCAGAATTAGACAAAACCAACCTTAACGCATCAAAAACGCAAGCACAAGCCGCTTACGATAATGCTATAAGCCAGAGAAATTACACGCAAACAATTTACGACAGACAAAAAACATTGTACGATAGTCAAGTGATTAGTAAATCAGATTTTGATGATGCTAATTTTAATTATCAAACAGCAAAAGGTACGGTTACTCAGCGTTATTCAGACTTACAATCGGCAAAAACAAACTTAGGTTATGCTAATATTTATTCGCCAATAAACGGCGTTGTATTATCAAGAGCTATAGACGAAGGACAAACCGTTGCAGCAAGTTTAAGCACACCAACGTTATTTACCATTGCACAAGATTTAAAAGAAATGCAAGTGGAAGCAAATGTAGATGAAGCAGATATAGGACAAGTAAAAGAAGGGCAACGTGTTATGTTTACAGTAGATGCGTACATAGGTGAAACTTTTGAAGGTGTTGTAACACAAGTACGTTTAGATCCTACAGTAACATCAAATGTAGTAACTTATACTGTAGTTATAAAAGCAGATAATCCAGATTTAAAATTAAAACCGGGTTTAACAGCGACCATTTCTATTTTTACTTTAGAATTAAACGATGTGTTGACAACAGAAGCTAAAGCCATCAACTTTAAACCAGAAAAAGCGACTTTAGAAGCTTATAATAAACAAGAAGAATTAGAACCTAGTACTATAGAACGTTCTAGAGAAGGAACTACGCTTTGGGTATTAGAGAATAATGGCGCAATTACTCCTAAAATAGTAACTCTTGGAGCGAGTGATGGTGTTAATGTAGAGATAGTAAACGGTATTGCTGAAGGAGATAAATTAGTATATAGCTTATTAGGAGTTTCTAAATCAGAAGCAGGAACAGACGCTAAAAGTACAAGTCCATTTATGCCACAACGTGGAGGCGGTGGAGGAAAAAGATAAGATTATGAAAAAAGAAATCATAAAAATAGAAAATTTAAAACGTGAGTTTAGGATGGGAACCGAAACGGTTCATGCCTTAAAAGGAATATCGTTTGATATAAAAGAAGGAGAGTTTGTAACAATAATGGGATCAAGTGGTTCTGGTAAAAGTACAATGTTAAACATTTTAGGGTGTTTAGACCAACCAACTTCTGGACTGTATGAAATTGATGGTGTTAGCGTTAAAGATTTAAGCAGAAATGAATTAGCAACCATTAGAAACGAAAAGATAGGTTTCATTTTTCAATCGTATAATTTACTAGCAAGAACATCTGCTATTGAAAACGTAGAGTTACCATTGTTGTATAACAGTAAAGTTAGTACTGAAGAACGAAGAGAACGTGCCATTAAAGCCTTAGAGATGGTTGGTTTGGGCGAACGATTACATCATACACCTTCGCAACTTTCTGGTGGACAACAACAACGTGTAGCCATAGCAAGATCTTTAGTTAATAATCCAGTAATGATTCTTGCAGATGAAGCTACTGGTAACTTAGATACTAGAACCTCTTATGAGATTATGTCGTTATTTCAGGAGTTAAACAAAAAAGGTATTACCATAACTTTTGTAACGCACGAACCAGACATTGCTACATTTAGTAGTAGAACTGTAGTGTTAAAAGATGGCGAGATTATGCAAGATTATCAAAATCATAATGTGCAATCTGCAGCAACCGAATTAGCAAAATTACCTAAACAAGACCATTAATTATGAGACTATTAAATTTATTTAAAATCGCAACAAAGGCAATTATTCTCAATAAAACGAGAACTTTGCTTACTATGTTGGGGATTATTATTGGGGTAGCTTCTGTAATTGCAATGTTAGCCATAGGTGAAGGCTCAAAAGAAAGTATTCGTGAATCAATTTCTGCCATGGGATCTAATATGATTACCATTAAACCTGGAGCTGATGATAAAGGTGCTGTAAGAGGAAGTGGAGGTGATGTTCAAACCTTAACGCTTCAAAATTACGAAGTGATTAAAGAAAAAGCATCTTTATTAAGCTATGTCACACCTGTTGTCAATGGCAGCGGACAAGTTATTAATGGTTCTAACAACTGGCCAAGTAGTATCTACGGTGTAAACCCAGACTATATTAAAATTAAAGTTGTAGGCTTACAAAGTGGTAGTATGTTTACAGATGCTGAGGTTAAATCGGCTTCTAAAGTGGCTGTTATTGGGCAAACCGTTGTAGACAACGTGTTTCCTGATGGGCAAGATCCTGTTGGTCAAATGATTCGTTTTAATAACATTCCGTTTAAAGTGATTGGGGTGTTAGAAGAAAAAGGAGAAAATACCTTTGGTCAAGATCAAGATGATGTAGTATTGGCACCATATACAACGGTACAAAAACGTATTTTGGCCATAGATCATCTAAATCAAATTATAGCATCTGCAATCAGTGAAGATGAAGCATCTAAAGCGGTTACTCAAGTAACAGAACTTTTACGTTCTGAGCATAAGATACTAGATAATGAAGAGGATGATTTTACCGTAAAATCTATGGAAGAGTTAATTTCAACCTTTAGTTCTACAACAGAAATGTTAACCATTCTGTTAGTTGCTGTTGCTAGTATTTCTTTACTAATTGGAGGTATTGGTATTATGAATATTATGTATGTTTCTGTAAAAGAAAGAACTAAAGAAATTGGTTTGCGTATGGCAGTAGGCGCAAAAGGAGCAGATATTTTAATGCAATTTTTAATTGAAGCTATTTTAATTAGTATTACCGGTGGCATACTCGGTGTATTACTAGGATTAGGAGCCTCCGTATTTATAGAGCAATTTCTAGGCTGGCCAACAAGTGTTGCTTTGTATTCTATAATAATTTCCTTTGCAGTATGTGCTGTAACGGGTATTTTCTTCGGATGGTATCCTGCAAGAAAAGCATCCGCATTAGACCCAATAACCGCTTTACGTTACGAATAATAGCGTTCGGTTTATAAATTAATATAAATATCAAAAAGACTAATTGTTTTAAACAGTTAGTCTTTTTTTTATGATTGATGTTTTGGTTCAAAAATAAACTGAACGATTAAAATAGCTACTGATATTAATAAACCTAAAACAGCAACACCCTGCCAACCAAAATGTTGCCAAGCATACGCACCTAAAAAAGTACCGAAAGCACCACCAATAAAAAAGCCCACCATATAAACCGTATTGACTCGATTTCTAGCTTCTGGATTCTTAGAAAAAATAATAACTTGGTTAGTAATATGTAAAACTTGCATCCCTAAATCTACTATAATTACGCCTAAGGCTAAACCAATTAAAGAGTATCCTGAAAAAAGGAAAATCACCCAAGAAATCATTAATAATACGGTAGAGAAGATAATCATACTTTTTCTAGTATATTTATCATTCATTTTACCGACAACGGTTGCGCCAAGTGCTCCAACAATACCAAAGACACCAAAGGCTCCAGCAACATCGCTATCGTAATTAAAATGATCTTCCATTAAAAAAACAAAGGTGGTCCAAAAAACACTCAACCCTGCAAAACCAAGTCCAGCGCGTAAAGCAGCCAATCGTAACGAAGGTTCTGTTTTAAAATAATGACCTATCGATTTTAATAAACTTCCGTAACTTCCTTTATAGTTGGGCTTAATTTTTGGTAATTTATATTGAAGTAAAATAAACAGCAATACCATTAATACCGTTGCTGCAGAAAACATAAAGCGCCACCCAAACCATTTTCCTACAACACCACTTATAACGCGACTTCCTAAAATACCAATTAGCAATCCGCTCATTACAATACCTAAGGCACGTCCTCGACCTTTATCGTCAGATAATTGAGCAACCATTGGCACAAATAATTGTGGTAAGGCAGATGAAAAACCTATGAAAAAGCTACTTATAATCAAAAGGTATAAAGTACTTGATAATGATGCTGCAATTAGTGAGAGAATCATTAAAGCAAAATCGAATTGTAATATTTTTTTGTTGGAAACCTTATCACCTAAAGGGACAATAAATAATAAACCAAAAGCATAACCCAATTGTGTCGCCAGAGGCACATTACTTACAGCAGATTCACTAACTCCAAATTCTACAACCATTTGGTGCAGAAGTGGTTGGTTGTAATAGAGGTTTGCAACAACAAGTCCAGCAGATATACTCATTAAGTACAATACTGAATTGGATAAATTTTTACTCATATTTTAAAACTTAATAACACTTTTGAATGTAGATGTCAAAGGTATTAAACTATAAAAATTTTATAAGTAACTAAGGGTCTAATTAATTAATATATTTTTAGTTTTTTTATTTCCAAATAGAGCGACTGTATTCATTTAGCTAACCGACTTTTAAAGTAATTAAAGGAAAGATTTAAAATAATCAAATAAATGATTTCTAAAAATTTTAGTATTATTTAACTTTCTCTACTTTTTTTAGAAGCGACAATACTAATGATTAATATCTGTGTAGCATGAAACAACATGAGCGGCAAAAGAATAATACCAACCGATGCCATGTTGCCAAATAATATCTTAGAAAAAACAGTACCATGTACTAATGATTTTTTAGTACCACAAAACTGTGCTGTAATTTGATCTTCGGTATTCAGTTTTAACTTTTTAGAAATAAAGCCTGTTAGTAAAAAAGCAATACCAAACAATACGATGACACCTATAAAAATAATGCCTAAATCTAAAAGAGAGACGGCACTAAAAATATTATCATTAAAAGATTCTGCAAAACTTTTATAGATTATCAATAAGATAATAGATTTATCAAACAGCGTTAATTTACTCCTGTGTTTGTGAGCAAACTTCCCTAAAAAACGTTGTAATAAGAGCCCTAAAATTACAGGTAAAATAATTTGAACAATCAGTTTTAAATAGATCGCTGTAAAATCAAAATCTGTTTGAGCATCATTTATAAACAAGCCCATCCAAAGCGGTGTAATTGCAATTCCTATAATACCAGAAATACTTGCATTAAAAATAGCTGCAGGTATATTTCCTTTTGCCATAGACACCATAACAACGGACGATGATACTGTAGAGGGTAATGCTGCCAAGAAAAAGAACGCTAACCAAATGGTTTCTTGTTCTTCATTTTGAAGTAACGGTCTAAACAATAAAACCAATAGCGGAAACATTAAAAAAGTAGCACTTTGTACTAAAAGATGTAATTTCCAATTTTTAAGTCCTGCTTTTAACTGTGTAGGATTTAATTTTAATCCGTAGAAAAAGAAGATAAGCGAAATTCCTACAGCGCTAATTGTGTCGATAGGAATTTTACTTTCCTGTGCTCCATATTGTGGAAAAAAATAAGCTATTAAAATAGTCGCAATAATAGAAAGGACAAATTTATCAATCTTTAACTTCATGTTTGTTTTCTTTGTTTCTATATGCTAAATTAGGTGTTTTAGGTAGTAGATAATATTAATTCTGCTACAATCATAATCAGTAAAGGTTGCTGAATTTTAAATGACATTCCAGAAGATATTGCTTTTGGTAGTAATGTGTGTTTTCATTTTATCTTTATAATAAACAAAAATTACTATCGATAAAATCTGAACATTGGTATAGCAAATAGTCCAAATCGTCTATTATGTAAAAAAATAAATAACAATTAGTTTTATATTTGACGTGTCCTCTTAAATAGGAATTATCACAACATTGATTATAATCTCTTTTAGTGTTATTCGATTTTATAACAAGACTTAAATCATAACCAAATGCATAAAAATAAAAACATAACAATCTTTTCTCATTTATTAGTTTGGATTGTACTATTTAGTATGCCATACTTTTTATCTTATGGACAGGAACAAGATTTAAATAGGCTAGTGGCTCATTTTTGGATTCCATTAATATTTTCTGCAATTATATTTTATCTCAATTATTTTATATTAATCGATGCGTTTCTGTTTCCTAAAAAAATGATGCAGTTTGTTGTTATCAATGCTGTCATTATAATGATATTCTTATTTTTAAAAGAATTTATAGAAGATACTTATTTTTCAGATTTAGTAAAAAAACGCTCTGGTAGCAATGGAGGTGAAGGACGTCCTTTTAAGATGTTTGTATACATTCAAATACTATCTTATATGGCACCTTTACTATTTTCAATAGCAATAAAAACAACAAAAAGGTGGGTAAGAACAGAGACTGAACGTAAAGAAGCTATTAATTTTAAATTACAGTCAGAATTACAACATTTGCATTACCAATTACAACCGCATTTCTTTTTTAATTCGTTAAATAATATTTATGCTATGGTTGATATTTCACCAGATCAGGCCAAAACATCAATACATAGCTTAAGTAAATTAATGCGTTACATGTTATATGAAACAAATGAAGAATCTATAGCGTTATCTAAGGAAGTCGAGTTTATGAAAAAGTATATCGATTTAATGAAGTTGCGAGTGTCTGATAAAACAGTGGTTAATTATAGTTTTCCTTCAGAAGCAACAACAATTAAAATTGCACCTTTATTATTTATATCATTAATAGAAAATGCTTTTAAACATGGCGTATCGGCAAGTAAACCAAGTACGATTAATATAAATATGACGTGTAATGATAAAACAGTTTTGTTTAGTATTGAAAACGATAATTTCCCAAAAAAAACAGACGATAAAAGTGGGTCTGGAATAGGACTTCTTAATATCGAAAAACGTTTAGAATTATTGTATCCAAATAGAAGTAGTTTTAAGACCTTTGTAAAAGACGAGCGTTATATTGCGCAATTAGAAATAGAAACACACTAAATTATGAGTAATATAAAAATAACCTGTGTTATTGTAGACGATGAGCCTATGGCGCTTAATTTAGTAGAAAGTTATGTAGAGAAAACACCTTTTCTAGAGCTAAAAAAGAAGTGTAGTAGTGCTATTGAAGCTATGGAGTTTATAAAAACAGAACCTGTAGATTTATTATTTCTAGACATACAGATGCCAGATTTAACTGGTATTGAGTTTTCTAAAATGTTACCAAAAGAAACACGTGTAATTTTCACAACAGCATTCGACCAATATGCTTTAGAAGGTTTTAAAGTAGAAGCTTTAGATTATTTATTAAAACCTTTTGATTATGCCGAGTTTCTTGCTGCTGCAAATAAAGCACATGCTTGGTTTGAATTGCTAAAAGGAAAACAGCAGAGTAGTAATGTATCCAATGAAAAAGAATTCCTATTTGTAAAATCAGAATATAAGCAACTACGTATTAAGTTGGCTGATGTGTTGTATTTTGAAGGGTTAAAGGATTACATTAAAATTTGGTTAAAAGATAACCCTAAACCTATTTTAACTTTAATGAGTTTAAAATCTTTGCAAGAAGAGTTACCCGAAACTCATTTTTTGCGTGTGCATCGTTCATTTATTGTGTCTTTAAAAAATATTGAAGTTATTGAGCGTAGCCAGATTATTATCAATAGACAACGTATTACAGTTTCTGAGCAGTATAAACCTGCTTTTCTAGAATTTGTAAATAATAACTCTCTTTAAAAATATACTATTTATTATTTGGTCTATAAAATCATGTGTTTGGTAGATTAGTAATTAGCAGATGTCTATTTTACACTTGAATATTTAGAGACGCAGTTATCTTTGCGGTAACATTAATAATAAAACAAATATATCATGAAAAAAATACTACTAACCTTAGTCGTTACAGTAAGTTTATTAAGTTGTAATAGCGTTAAAAACGTAAATACATCAAATATTGCAAATGCAGCAACTTTATTAAGTTCATTAAGCTCCAACTCTACAGTTCAACAAATATCTAGTCTTTTTAGTTTATTAGATTCTAATAAAGATGAAGCTATTAGCTCTACAGAAGCAATAGGATCTGTGTCAGAAAATTTTAATGTTTTAGATACAGACAGTAATTCAAGTTTAAACTTAACAGAGTTAACAGGTTTACTTGAGTTATTAAAGTAATCTATTTAAGTAATTTTAAAAAGGTGCACTTAATAGTGCACCTTTTTTTATGCGGCATATTTAATAATTGTATAAGTTAATAGTATTCAATCTATAAAAACAATGTATAGGTCGATACAATTTTGGCATTGGTCTATTTGCTTTTTTTTAGGGTTTTATCCCTGTACCTTTAAACTATAGAAGCAGTACAGAGTCTTAGTATTGTAATTTAGTTTAACCTTAATACAATTAATTATGAAATCACTTATTAAAATATACGTACTACCAGTGGCATTTTTGTTGGCATTAACCACACAAGTATCTGCACAAACAACAAAACGTACAGTAGCTAAGACAAATACTAAAAAATCTGTTACTATTAAAAGAATACCAAGTAATAAAGTAACTTATAAAACACAGAAAAAGAAAGTAGTTTCTGTTAGAAATGTACCAAATAAAACTGTAGTTAATCATAAAGGGCAAAATTACTACTATGCAAACAATAAGTATTATACACAGTCTAGAGGACGTTATATTGTTATTGCTCCTAAAGTAGGATTCAGAATTAAAACATTACCTGCAAATTATAAAAGAGTTCAGTTTAACAACGGTTTCTATTTTAACGTCAATGGTACCTTTTACACACAAACAAATAATGAATATGAAGTTGTGGATCCAGAAGTAGGAACAATAGTTTATGAACTTCCTGAGGATTACGAAAAAGTAGTAATTAACGGTGAAACATTTTATGAGTATGCTAATATTTTATACGAAAAAGTACAGTACGATGGCACAAGGGCCTACGAAGTAGTAGGTATTATAGAGATGAATTAGTTTTTTTTTGATTGGTTAATAGTGGAAATGAGGATAGTTTTATAATTATCCTCTTTTTTATTTTAGACAAATTGAGGAATCTAAAAAAACTTTTTCTCAATATCCTCAGGTTTTACAACTTCCGTTTTTGCTATAAAATTCATGAGAAGATAAATGGCCATTATATGACAAATAATGATTAGTACAGTAAAAGTTTTACTAAAGATTAAAAACTCATTAATTGGAACGAGTACAATTTGACAAAAAGTAAAAATACCAGAGGCTAGTAAAATTGTACCATTATTATAATTATCATTTATATAAATAATTGCGAATGTAATGGTATAAACAATTAGACTTAAAGTGGCTAAAAAGATAAAAAAGATGTGATTATCCGGAATAGAGTATATAAGTAGTTCCAGAATATTATATAAAATATAGGTAATTAATATAACACTAACTATAACTGGGAAAGATAGTAACGACCTAACTTTTCCTTTATGTAAGTATTTTTTGAGAACAAATGCACAGCATATTAAATATAGAGAAGCGAATAGCGCAATCCATTCGAAACAGCTTTCAAAGCAATAAAGCGAGAGTATATCTGAAGTTAATGTTGCAAATAAGGCAAACACAAAAAATGGGTTAGCCTTTTTTTAGTCAGACTTAAGTACTTTAAAATTATTGAAACAATTACAATAGGTGTTACATATAATAATTGAGCCTTGTCAAAAAGAATGCTCACAACAATAGATGCCAAAAAGGAAAGGTAAAATATAATATCAATAGCATTCGTGTTTTTAAAAAAACGAGTACTAATAGATTCTTTTTTTTCATTTAATGAAGGCTTTACTGTGTTTGCATCAATCCAAAGATATTAATTAGTTTCTATACATGGAAATAGTATACAACTATTATAATGTATAATAGTAACATAAAAGGAATTGAACACTATTTATAATGTGTTTTACAAATTAAGTCAATTGGTTAAATTCTCTTATTGGTAGACTTCATATAGCTATTCGTCTATTTACTTTTTCAAATACATTTTATACTTATACATTTAAACTATTAGAACAAAATATAGTCTAAATATAAAAATAAAGATTAATTGATTTGGTTGGTTAATTAATAGTAGAAAAGGAGAATGGTTTTTTTATAACTGTTCTCCTTTTTGTTTTCTAACAAACAGAAATAGTTACTATCGATAGGATATAACATGATGTAACACATGCGGGAGTCCTATTAGTTTGGACAATTCCTCAGAGAAAAGATGTAAAAACACAATTGAAGATTCAAATTTAGACTTAATTATTAGATTACAGTTTGTATCATACTTTAGAAATAATGACGAAAATAACAAACTAGAATGTGGTTTTATTACTCAAGAATTAAAAGAAACTCAAAAAAAAGTAGTTCAAAAAAAAATGGGATTATTATTGAGGATACCGCCGAATGCATGTTAAATGAGAACTTGGTAATTCAATTGCATTATAATTGAATGCATTTGTTTAAATTCGTGTTCATCTACCATATCAAGACATATCATATTTATAATGGCCTATCACTCTTCAGAAAATGATACTTTAAACTTATCAAACCAATCGCTAAAAACGGTACCTAAAAGCATTTTAGAGAATCCCAATCTAAGAGTACTTAATTTAAAAAATAACCAGCTTACAGAGTTACCAGATTTTATTACAGAATTAAAGTATTTAGAAGTACTAAAACTTCGAAATAACAACTTTAAAATTGCGCCAGAAATAATACTTAAGTTTAGAAATTTAAAAACACTATCGCTTTCCGAAAATGAGATTACAATTATTCCAGAGTCTTTTAAAGCATTGTCTAATCTAGAAGATTTCGATTTTGGATCTAATCCGTTAATAGACTTCCCGCAATGGATTGATAAATTATATAGATTAAAAGACCTTGGAATCTACGATCTTAAATTAGAACATTTACCAGATGTTGTTACGCGAATAAGATATTTGGAAACACTTTCATTAGATGGTAATAATTTAATAACGCTTCCAAATGCTATAGGTAATTTACGCTATCTAAAAAATATATGGGCAGAAGGCAATTGCTTTGAATCTTTACCAGAAAATTTTGGCGATTTAAGACAATTGGAAAAAGCTAGTTTTGGCGTAAGTAAAATTAAAGCACTTCCAGAATCTATTAGTAATTTAAGACAATTAGAATATTTAAATGTAAGCGAGAATAACATTAAAAAGTTACCTGAAAATATAGGTATGCTTAGTCATTTAACTTGGTTAGATATTAGTTTTAATGAAATAACCACGTTACCAAGTTCGTTTTCGAGATTAAATATTAAAGATTTAGATTTTTTGTTTAGTAGAAACCCATTCGATGATGCTACTAAACGAGAAATTAAAAAGTTATTCCCTAATACTGATGCTTCCGAATTAGAATTTAATGAACCAGAACCTAATGATCCAGAAAAAGAATTTATTGGGCCAGAAAACAAAAAGACTTTAGTTTCTAAAAGTGAAGAAAAACCTGTATTCGCAACACGGAGTGTAAGCGAAGAGACGATTAGTAAAAACCATAAAAGAGTTAAAAAACAGTTCAGTTCGCCTGCTCCAATAATTGCAATCATATTATTTGCGGTATTAATAATTACCTTTTTTGTTACTACATTAAGCGAAAAAAAGCCAGTTACAGAAATTACTTCTCAAGAGGCAGAAATTACGGATCAAGGAGCAAGTAACGAACATTATAGCGCCTTTATTAAATATAGAAAACACCGTGAAAAAATACTACGAAAAAATAGATTTATTTATGTCTATACCAACGATACTAAGCATTTAAGAGCTACAGTACAACCTAATATAGAATTTAGTATAAGTTCTCATGCGCCTTATTACTCAAAAGAACGCGAAAAAACAGATGCGTTAAATGCGTTATTTAATGATAAGAGTTTGGGATACAATGTTATCTTAAATAACAAACGTGCTAGATTTACTCAAAGTAAAATATACGATTCTGTTTTTAATAAGGAAACACCCAAAAAATATAATCTCGTTGTCGATTATAAAATGGGTAAAGACGAAATTGAAATTAGAAAAAAATATGCAGATAAAGGCCTAAATACTAATAGTAAAGGCAGCAACAAGCTTCATAATACTCAAAGAATAGTGCTTACAAGTCAAGTGCTTTCGGATAGAGAAATTAATACTGAATTTAAAAGTATTACAGCACCAATTTTAAATTTAGACGCTAAAGATTATCGTTTTTACTTTTCTCCACACGATAATAATTATAGTGATAAAGCTTTTAATGACGCCATATTAGATCTTGAAGCTATGTTTTTAAAAATAAATAATAAACATAGTCTTGGGAAAATTTATAGGTTAACTTTAAGTAGATAATAATAACTCTTAATTATTAGAAGTTAACAATTAGTTATCACTATAATTATTGAGACATTAACAAATTCTTAATTAATAATAAATCTATAATTAGCATTTTTGTTTTGTAAAACCAATAAATATGATGCCTTATTAAAACATTAAGCTTGTTTGTATTCTTTTAATAACACTCCAATCTTCTTTATTATGTTCTTCTCAAAATATAAATAAACTATTAAAAAAAGGTAGTGTTGAAGATAAAGATTACACTACAACCTTTAAATACGAACCTTATGGTAATGCTATAATTGTTAAGGTATTAATTAAAAATAAAGAATACCGTTTATTGTTTGATACAGGCGCAGTTACTGCTATTTCACCAAGAATGGTTGAGGAATTAAATTTAGAGACTTTAGGTAAAAAAGAAGTTTTTGATATCAGTACAACGTCTAGAGTATTAGACTTTGTAAAAATAGATACTATACATTTTAATTCGATTAATTTTTTAAATACAATTGCAGTTGTACTTGATATTGAAACTGTAAAAGATTTTAAATGCTTAAAAATAGACGGTTTTTTAGGTGCTAATTTCATGATGAATTCTATTTGGGAAATAGATATGGTTAAACAAGAGATTACATTTACAAATACTATCGATTCTATTACTATTCCCGAAAACGCGCCTTATTCTAAAATTTTTATTGGGTACGATGGTACACCTGCGATTACATCTTTTTTAGGTAAGGAAAAATTATACAGTACTATTATAGATTACGGTTATGGTGGTGGTATTTCTCTTTTTTCTTATGATTTTAAAAATCTATTAAGCAAAAACCCGGAAATTAAATACATCAAAAATAATGGTAGCAATTTAGCAGGTGTTTATGGAGATATAAAAACCTCGAAATCTTATAAGGCCATTGTAGATAATTTTAAAACAGGAAAATTTGAGGCTCCAAATACGCTTATTTCTTTTGGCGAAATAGAATCGAGGGTTATTGGTGCAGGATTTTTAAAAAATTATAAAGTGGTTTTAAGTTGGAAACATCGTAAAGCATGGTTTATTGACAATGTTAAACCAGAAGAAAAAATAACAGTTAAAGCTAACGGATTTAGGTTTAGACTTGAAGAACAATCCGTATTTATCAGTTCAATTTATGAAAATTCTGAAGCAGAACAAAAAGGTTTAAAAATTGATGATAAAATTTTAAGTATAAACGATTTTGATTATACAAATGTTACTGACGAAAAATGGTGTGAGATATTAGCGACCAATCATTCAGACAAGCAACAAATTACTATAGAAACAAATGGTGAAGAACGAACTGTGCTTGTAGAAAGGCAAGTTTTATTGTCAAATTAAATGTTTTTAAAAATCCGTCTCTTTATTTTTAATAAAATTAAGTTTTCTAAATAAAACAATAGGAGAGAGGTTATTATTTTAAACTCTTAAAAGTGAGTATAGTTTGTATGTAAATCACTTAAAATAAAAAAGATTTATAATATTTTTGTACTTTATATATTTAGCATAAACTCTAAGATTTGTTAGAAAAAAGACAACAATTACCGCAAGAAGAATTAATAGATACAGATTATTTTATTTTCTGTTTAGAAGCAGTTCAAGATGTAGAAATTGATACCGTTACAGAAGCTCAAAAAAAGTTAGAACAATTAACCTTGCAATATGGTGTAGATAGTATTTATAATACATGCGACACTATTGAAGGATTAGAAACGAGTATAAATCGATTGGTCTTAGACGATCATAATTATAAAGATTATGAAATAATTTACTTTATTATACCAGGCGAAGGAAATAACATTTGTTTAAACGATTACTATTATAGTCTACAGGAAATTGCCGAAATCTTTGAAGGACGATTAGAAGGCAAAATTTTACATTTCTCAAATGTTAAAGTTCTAGATTTAGACGAAGAGGAAGCTCAATATTTTTTGGATGTCACAGGCGCAAAAGGTATTTCTGGATACGGTAATAAAAGTATTGGAATAACCAGCTCAAATCTTGATATTGCATTCTTCAACTTATTTAATGAAGATGATAATATGTTAGATGTCGTAGAAGAGCTGCATCAAAAACATTATAAAATGTGTAAACTACTCGATTTTAGATTGTATTATTAACTAAGTTTCTTTAAATGTAGGTATTGTTTTCTTTTAAAAGATAACAATAAAACTATTGGTTTTAATGTTATAAAGACATTTTATATAACGTCGTATTATAATTCTTTTTTTGAATTATAATTAATATTATGTAAAATAGAATATTTTAAACCTCACATAATAATAACTAAACATCCTCCACCAGACAAATTATAAGAATAGTAATAAAGGCAACTAATCATTAAAATTAGGATGGTATTTTAATCTCCGTTTTTGAGAACCCTCAATACTTTGTGTATTTCCTTTTAAAATAATGCGTTTGCCATTTAAGTGAATAGTCTTAACGGTATCTAATTCCGTTTTTTTATTTTCCTGAATGGCTAGAATCCGTTTACTTTTAATAAACCGAATTGGAATACTATATACATCTCTTAAAGTTACTAACTGATTATTAATTGGTGTGTCATCTTTCGTTTTGCTCAATAATGTAGAAATTATATAATCGCAAGCTTTATTATTTCTTGGAGTCATTTGCAATGTTAACGTTTCATTTTTATTAGTAAATACTATAGCATTCTGCTTCATTATTCCGAAGTAAACATTTTCTAAATCATTAGCAAAAACATAGTTTTTATGTAATTCAGTATTAAAATTATCAGGTTCCATGTCAAAACTTCTATCGGTTTTAGTTGTTAGATAAATAACTTTATCTCCTTGTTTTTCGATTAATAAATACAATTCTTCTCTTACTTGCGTACCATTAACCGCTAGTATATTATTGGGTTTGCAATGGTCATCACAACTTAAAAAACGCTCACTACCTTCTACCTCTATTTTTTCGCATAATCTAAAAACATAAATACTATAGTTAGAAACATCTATAACAGCTTTAGTCGCTATCTTATAAGTATTTGCACAGGCATTTATCATTAAAAAACCAATACCAACAACCACTATTTTTAATACCGTTTTCATAATTGATTTTTATAATTAAACGACTCAAAAGCACCACCAACAGCAATACGATAACCATAAAAATAATCGGGATGGTATGGAATATCTCTACTAAAATGAAGAATATCTTGTACATCCCAAACATTAACATCGTACGCGGAAATGTAGCCTGAAAAATTATGATTAAAACTGCTCGCGGCTAATGTCCATTGTTGCTGATTGAAACCAAAAACAGATTTGTTTTTATAAGGAATGTGGTCAAGTTGTAATTTATCGCCAGCATCGAAGGCAAAAGGCTGCCAACCTGTAAACTTATGAAAACTCAATGCTATTAAATTTAAATATGCTTGCGATTTTAAATGCGCGGAAAGTACTAATCCGCCAGTATAATAACGATCTTTTTTATCTCCAAAAATATTTAAAACTGGTCCACCATCATTATAATAAGATAGTTGTACTGTTCTAGCTACGTTTAAATTAAAGAAACCTAAACGTTGGGTACTTCGGTTTTTGTCTGGATTAAAAATAATATTAGATCCAATAGACACCGAGTGTTTAAAGGTGTTTTGCAAAGGATTGGCAGTAAAATCGGCAAAGTGATATAATGGTACTATCCTATCCTCTAGTCTATTTATTGCTGTAATATTTTGACCTCCAATGGTTAGTGTAGCATTCGTGAAAAAGTCTAAAAACAGACTGTTTTTATAGTCTCTACTTAAATTACTTCCTAAAATCCCACGATTATAGAGCATCACTCCCAAATGAGCTGTTGGTAAAATACCAAATCCGTTATTATTAATGCCTACATAATTGCCAATACCACCTGCAGCACTAGCTCTAAACTTTAGCTGGTATCCATTCTGAACTTCGGCAGTTAATGTAATACCAAAACCAAGACGCAAATTGTCGATAGTATGAGATTGCGCTGTGCCTAATTTAAAAATAACAAACAATAAAATAATAGCTATGTTTTTCATTTTTAAACAATTAGATGGTCTTCTTTCTGGTTTAAATACGTTTTACTAAAATACTTGCGTAAAAAAGCATCTGTATTATTATAAAACACTTTATCTATAGCTTCTACCCAAGGTTGTCCAGCCATTAGATCATCAATTTCACTAAGCGAATACTGTGTTTCACTTGGTAGATTAATCACATTAAAACCTTGATATTCTGGCATAACATAATTGTTTAAAGCTTCAGAGATTTTTGCTCTAAAAGCAGGTAAATCTGCCGATGTACTATAATGATCGAAAGGATCTACAATACCATCATTATCTGTACCTAAACAAATGGTCTTCCACGCTTCTACTTCATCAATTTTAGAGGTCGTTTGTGTTTGGTTTTCTTTTCTAATATAGGCAAGATTCACCTTTACTATATGAAACACATTGGTTAAAAACATTTGTACATGAAGTTTCTTAGTGGTTTCAGCATCTGCTTTTTTAAGGAGTTTCCTGAAGGTATTACCTGGCATTCTTCCGTCGTGCATACAAATACCAATTAAGCCGTCAGATTTAAAAATTTCAACAATATCTTCATCTGTTAAATTAATATCCCAAAGACTTACGTACGTGTTTTTATCGAGTTTAAAACTATCTTTATCTGCCAAGGCTTTTGCTAATGTAGCAATACCGCTTACTGCTGTATGACTGCTAATAATTGGAACATTATCTTGCAAAGCATCACTATCTGCACGCATGTTTTCTAGTAATTCGTAGTAACTTTCTCGCGATTTAATAGACATGTGCTTGACGTCTATTAATATTCGCTGACCATTATCTCGAGAGAGCAAATGACCTATTATTAATTGCATTCCGAAGTTAGAAATCCCCAAATCTTGACCTAAACTTTGGTCGAAAATATCAGCAAAACCAGGATCAAACGTGCCTTTGGCATCCATAAAGCTCTTAGCATGACCAACCAGTAAATTATTAAAATGGTGTGCATAGGTTATAAAAAATGGAGGAAACGCTTCTTTCTTTATCGCTTTAATATTTTCAATAAATGAAAGCTTCAGTTTATTCTGTCTGTCTTGAGGTAGATTTTCAATTTTGGCAGTTTCAAATAAATCTTTCTTATTATAAACACCCAACGCATGCATACCTTCTATTGTCATAATACCACAAACGGTTCCATTAGATTGCATTTCTAAAAAATGCTCATAATTTTTTACGAGGTTAAATTTAGGTTGTTTACCATGAATGGTTTTATTTGAAACACTTCCACTAGCATTCAATAAATATTGATATTCAAAGATATAATCGCTAAAATAATCGATGGTATCAATGTCATCATCATGAATAGGATCTATTAAACGACTTGCAGTCTTAATAGAAATTCCGGAAAGTAAAGACGCTATTTTCTTATCTATTGCAATAGCATTTGAATTCATTTTCTTTTTAAAAATAATACCTAATATAAAGCGATGAATACCAGTACTCTTTTTAAACGGTCTGTTTGGTCTTAAAAACGGTTTTTCTATTGGGTAAACAGAACAGAATATTAATCGATTATGGCCTTCAAAACAACGCTCTAAATTAGACTGCGAATAGGTAGCCATTTTCTTTAGAACAATGTTAATTATCCATTTTCTAACACTTATTCCTTTAAAATAGTCTTTTGGTTTCTTGTTTTCAAAGCTATCCCAAATGGTTTTTATGTCTGTGGCGTTACCATGAGGTTTTAGGCTAGGATGATTATGTAAATCTGAAATTGGTTTGTTATCCATTGATTGTAAATTAATTATAGCATTTAAGAATAAAAATACAAAAAATATAACAATTGAATCATCCTCTCCCTAATAGATTAAATTCATAATTTTTGGTTAAAAAGGGATTCTGTATTACAGTTTTTTGTATATTTAAGTACAACTTAAAACAATAATATATGACAGTGAACTATGAATACGATGGCGTAACAGCTAGCCCAGAATTAGAGACTTACGTAAAAGGAAAAATAGATAAATTATTTAATAAATATGAATTTATAGTACGTGCAGATGTTTTTTTTAAGACAGAAAACACCTCTACTAGAAATTCTAAAATGAAAACATCTATTAGGCTTAGCGCTCCAGGACCTAGATTGTTTGCCGATACCACAAGCGATTCTTTCCATAAAAGTGCATCAGAAGTTATTGCAGCACTTGAGAGGCAACTAGAGAAACGAAAAGGTGTAATGCAAACGCATTAAAAAATATATAAAACATTGAATTAAAGCTGCTCTAACGAGTGGCTTTTTTTATTTAATATGAATTGTATATGTCATTGCGAGGCGTTTTTACGAGGTGGCAATCTTTTGAATATTAGTAATATATTTTATGTGTTTTAATTCCTCTTTCTTCAAATTTTATTTAATTAAAATCTAAATTCATTCTTGGCTTTGTAAAAAGAGGAGCGCTACAACGATACAAACTCTTTTTATAAATTTGATATTAAATCTTTCTCGATTACCGCAAAACACTGTAATCACGCGCTCCTTCCTTTAGTTAAAGGAAGGTGGATTCTGATTTATCAGAATTCGGAAGGTTTGAAGAAAAAGGCGAAGCACTTTTAAAAATATAAAGCATCTTAATCTTTAAGTGTTTTAACTCCGCTTTCTTCAGATTTTCTTTAACTGAAAATCTAAATTCATTCTTGGCTTTGAAAAAAGAGGAGAGCTACAACGATACAAACTCTTTTTATAAATTTGATATTAAGTCTTTCTCGATTACCGCAAAACACTGTAATCACTCGCTCCTTCCTTTAGTTAAAGGAAGGTGGATTCTGATTTATCAGAATTCGGAAGGTTTGAAGAAAAAGGCGAAGCACTTTTAAAAGACTTAAACAGAAACAGTTTAAAACAATAACTAATTAACCCTCAAAACGATAATAGCCACACTTTAAATAAGCACCTTCTGGAAAACCAATAGGATGATCGCTATCATGATATGTTTTTAGAATACATTCTGAAGTTCTACTGCTTTCGTTTAAAACATGAGTATTAATGTCGAAAAATACATCGGCTAACACTCGCGAAGAACACGATGCTAAAACCAATAAGCCTTTTTTAGCAGTAAGCTTAACACCTAATTGCGCTAATTGTGCATACTTCTTTTTTGCTAATTCAATTTCACTTTGTTGCTTTGCAAAACTTGGAGGATCTATAATAACAACATCAAAGGTTTGCTTGTCTTTAATCATTTGCTTCATGGCAGCAAAAGCATCATCTGCAATGGTTTTGTGCGTTCCAGTATATGGATTCAATTTCCCATTTAAAACAGCTATTTCCAAAGCTTGTTTACTAATATCTAAACTAGTAACTTCTTTTGCGCCATTCGCTAATGCGTGTACCGAAAATCCGCCAGCATAACTAAACACATCTAAAACCGTTTTTCCTTTACTCCACTCGCCTACTTGCTTTCTATTGGCTCTGTGATCTAAAAAGTAGCCTGTTTTATGACCTTTTATAACATTTGCCGAAAAATTAACATCATGTTCTACAAACTCAACAACTTCATGCTCTAAAACACCATAAACAACTTCTCCATTTTGGAGTTTGTGTAATTTAGATTGTTCCATACTTCGGCTAAGTCTAATCACTATTGTTTTAGCCTTAGAAACAGCCTGTAAGCTTTCTAAAATAGATTCTAAATACGGAAGCCATATTTCAGAATAAATTTTCACAACTAAAACATGTGCATAAACATCTGCAATTAGTCCAGGAAAACCATCGTTTTCACCAAATAATAAGCGGTAGCTGTTGGTGTTTGTTTGTAATAAAGATTGACGTTTAGCAAAGGCTTCTTCAATTTTAGTATTGAAAAACTCAGCGTTTATAGTTGCGCCAGTATTTCCGCTATGCAGCATTTTTATACGAATAGGCGAATTCCCATCATACAAACCAAGACCAATAACTTTGTTTTTATTTTTTCCGAAGATAATAGCCAAATCGCCACTTTTCGCGTCGTCGTTAATTTTAGTAATATTATCACTAAAAAGCCAAGGATGACCTTGTAACACAAAACGCTCTCCACTAGCGTTTAGCTTGGTTGCTAATCGTTTAGGCGTGTAACTTGAAGTAATACTTTCAGTAAACTGCGACATGATAATTATAGCGTAAGTTCCTTAATTTTAATACCTAAAGTCTTTTCTACGTTCGCAATTTTGTTAAGCTCGCTTGGTAGAATTAACGCAATAGATTGTCCTTTTTTTCCTGCTCTTGCAGTACGTCCACTTCTATGTGTGTAGTATTCTATATGTTCTGGTAATTGGTGGTGGATAATAAAAGCTAGGTTATTAACGTCTATTCCACGAGCAGAAACATCTGTCGAAATTAATATCTGTAAATTAGTATTCTTAAACGCACGCATTACTTTATCACGCTCTTTCTGCGTCATATCACCTTCTAAAGCATCTACATTAAAGTTTTCCTTTTGTAACTGTTGCTTTAAAGATTGCGTTCCTGCTTTTGTTCTACAAAATATAATACCACGTTGGTCTTCTCTTTCTTCTAATAGACGCATAACTGTATGTGCCTTATCGACTATAGACGATTTCACATAATGATGAGAAATATTAGCGTTTACAATACTTTCGCGATCAATTTCTACACGAGCAGCATCTTTTGCAATGTAACGCGATACGATGTTTTTTAAGTCATCTGGCATAGTTGCAGAAAACAACCATGTATTACGAGCGCTTTTTGTAGTTGCATCTAAAATGGTATTTAAATCTTTTTTAAAACCCATACTTAGCATCTCGTCTGCTTCGTCTAAAATAAGTGTATTAATATGCGTTAAATCTATAATATTTCTATCTAATAAATCTACCAAACGACCAGGAGTTGCAACAATAATGTGCGTTGGACGCTGTAAATTACTAATTTGTATGTCTATTTTTTCACCACCATAAACACCTTCAACAAAAATCTTTTTGGTATTGTATTTCGTGAATTTAAATAGTTGCTTTTTAATTTGCTGCACCAGTTCTCTGGTAGGTGCAATAATTAATGCTTGTACGGCTCTTTTGCTAGGATCTACTTTATGTAAAGCAGGTAAACCATAAGCTGCCGTTTTTCCAGTTCCCGTTTGAGCTAAACCAATAAAATCTTTTTTAGATTTAATTAATATTGGTATAGCTTGTTCTTGAATATCTGTAGGTGTTTTAATTCCTAATTCTTTAAGCGATTTTATGTAGTCGTTATGTATTCCTAAATCTTTGAAAGTCATATTGCTATATTTTTTAGTCGTTAGACTTTAGTTTTTATATGCAAAATACAACAACTGTAAATTGCTACTGAATACTCTTTAATGAAGATTACTCTTCAGGTGGAAATCCGTTAATATCTTCGAAAACTTCATCAAAATTAGTACGTAAATAGGCGTTTAATTTCTTTTTGTAATCGTCTTTTAACCATTCTACAAAGTTAAAAGTGCTTTTACTAATACACTTTGTATAACGTTGTATGCGGTAATCTATATCGTCTTTCAGCATTTTAGCTAAACCTAAAGCATCCCATACATCTTCACTGTTCTCAATACAAATTCTTGCATGGTGTGCAATAGAACGTTCTAATATAACTTTAGAAGAATCTCCTTCTCTAACCGATTGAATGTACATGGCTTTAATGTTAAAATAGACATCTTCAGACTTTGCAAATTCAGCTCTAAGTGCCTCTGGCATTTCATATCTAAAATTTTCTTCTAAATCTTCATCACTTAAAATACCATCAAGGTAAAAGTTAGGAGATCTAAATATTTTATGCCAATCTAAGTCGCTTCCCCAAGGTCCAAAACGGTGAAGGTTGTTTCCTAAATCTATAACAGTAAACTTATTTTTACTTTTTAAAATACGCGATCCACGACCAATCATTTGGTAGTATAAAGTCAACGATTTTGTGGCTCTATTTAAAATAATACAATCTACAGTTGGCTCATCGAAACCTGTGGTTAAAATACTTACCGAAGTTAGTATTGCATCTGGTGTTTCTTTAAACCATTTTAAAATGGCTTTACGCTCTTTTTTAGTATTGTTATTATCTAAGTGCGCTACATTGTATCCTGCTCTTCTAAAAGTGTCGTAAACGTGTAAAGAGGTATTAATACCATTATTAAATATTAATGTTTTCTTGTTTTTACAACGTTCCTCGTAAGATTGCACAAGCTTGGTAAGCATGTCTGTATTTGTATATAAATCTTCAGAAGATTTTACAGTATAATCACCATTAGCACCTACAATTAAAGAGGTTAAACCTACATTGTAAGAATACACTTCGGCACGTGCTAAAAACTCATTTTCAATTAAAGAATGGATAGTTTCACCAACAATTAATTCGTTATAATTATCCTTCATTGGAAGGTTAATATTACTACTTAAAGGTGTTGCTGTTACTCCTAGTATAAAAGATTTCTCAAAAAACTTAAATAATTTTGTAAACGAGTTGTAGTGTGCTTCATCAATAATAACTAAACCAATATCACTAATATCTAGTTTGTTATCTGTTAAACGATTATTAAGCGTTTCTACCATGGCAACAAAGCAATTAAAATCGCCTTGATCACTTAAATCGGCCTTAGAATCTACAATTTTATTGCTTACACCAAATTCTGAAAGCATATTAGATGTTTGCTTACAAAGCTCAATTCTATGCGTCATTACTAACACTTGCTTTTTATGAAGCTTTAAATACTGACGTACAATTTCAGAGAAAATAACCGTTTTACCACCACCTGTAGGCAGTTGATAAAGTAAATGATAATCTTCTGGAGCATCTTCGAAACAAGTAAAAATCTTATCAATTGCACCTTTTTGGTAACTATATAAACTCTTGCCTTCTTGTCTTTCTTCTAATTCTAAAGCTGTAACCTTCATTAATTTTTTTGAAATTTTGAGATGTGCAAAAATACAACGAATTAAAGGCTTTCAAACAATAATATTTAAATTTTTTTTAAATGATTACTTTCGTAAACTCTTATGAAAGATATCTCAGACAATTTACAAGCGCAGTTTAGCGGATTCTATAACACACCACACTTGTTTTTAGAGCCCGTTTTAGACATACAACCTTTAATAACAAAAAAGCAAAACACACCTGTTTTTGAAGGTTTCGGATTAGAAAAAATAAGACTTGGACAGCGTGTAGAACGGTTTGTTGGTGCAGAGTTACGACTAAATAAAAATATCAATATTTTATCTGAAAATCCACAAATTCAAACCGAAAACAATATAACTATAGGCGAATTAGATTGCTTGTATTTGGATGAAGAACAACCAATACATTTAGAAATACAATTTAAGTTTTATTTGTATGATGAAACACTTGGTGATACTGAAATTGACCATTGTATTGGTCCCATGCAAAGAGATAGTTTAATAGAAAAACTAACCAAACTTAAAAAAAAGCAACTACCACTACTCTATGTGGACGAAACGAAGCCGTTGCTGGATAGTTTGAATTTTAAAGCTAAAGATTTTATTCAAAAAATATATTTTAAAGCTCAAATTTTTGTGCCTTACGGAAGAACAATTCATCTTAAAACGTTAAATCCAAAATGTATTTATGGTTTCTATTTTAAGTATCCTGAATTACCAATGTTTAAAAATTGTAAGTTCTATAAACCAAAGAAAACCGATTGGCTACTTGATGTTACTCAAAATGTAGATTGGAAAACCTACGATGCTATTTTGCCAGAATTGAACGTCTATGAAACCGAAGGCTATTCTCCACTATTATGGTTAAAGCATGAAAATGGTGAGATTTCTAAGTGTTTTGTTACCGCTTGGCAATAACTTTGATTATGTTTCATAAGTAAGTAAGAATCTCATGATTGTTTACTTTAAAGTGAAATTTAAATTTTTATAAATCTTGCTCTTTCCTCTTTGTTATCGTTTTTTATAAGTATAACATAGACTCCTGAACTTAAATACGCTAAATTAATTTTTTCAACTCCATTATCATGAGTTTTATTATATACTGTGCTTCCTTTTGAATCTACTATTGTAAGCTCAGTATTAGAAGTATTATAGTTATTGATATTTAAAATATTATCAACAGCAGTTGGGTATATAATAATTTCAGAATTGATGTTTTGTCCAAAGTTGTTGATCGTTAAAGTGTTGTTCTCTGGATAGTCTTCTACCAATTTAAAACCAAAAACTCCAAAGTTTGGAACCCAATGTGATAAATAAGTGAAATAAGTTATTGGATCATTATCTTGCTGTATTTTTAAATATTGAAATACTTGGTCATTATGTGCAATAAAGGCATCTTTATACCTTATTTCTCCTGTATGATGATACATAAGCCAATAACCCCAAGACTTAGAGATTACTAAACCAGCTTTATGGGCCGGCTCTAAATTAAGGTCTGTAAAAGGTAGATCGGTAGAAGAAGAATCATAAGCTTGAATTAAATTATTCCAAGCGGTACCACTTGTTAAGCCTGCTTTTGTATATAATAAAAGCGCAATAGCTTTTGGGTCAAAAAAATCACCTTCTCCAACAGTGTCCCAATTAACGCTATCAGCATAATTATTTAACTGATTTATTACATATGTACTTGTAGAGTTTAAACCGTTTTGTTCCGCATAAATATATAAATTAAGTAACTGCCAGTTAAAATTAAAATATCCTGAATCAAGACTATTATTATAAACGGAAAAGTTGTTAAGGTTATTTAAAACATGATTATAACTTAAGTTATACGAATTTTGCGCTAATGGTTGAAGAGGATTTGAAACTCCATTATAAATAGATTCATCCAAATATGTATTATAATTTAAAAGCCAAGGCATACCATATTGAATTTCTAACCATTGATAAGGACTAGCATAATTTAATTCTCCTTGAACATTAGGAGCTGTAAATTGAATATTTACATCATCTATAAAAGTAGAGTAATCATTAAGAAAAAAACCTGCGTAATTAGTGGCTAAATGTCCATGAATTGAAGAGTGCCAATCATATGAGCCATGAAAAATTGGAGCAGCCAAATCCACTCCTGTTGTGGTATTAAATGTATCATCATGTGCTTCTTTAGCCCAAATTTCTAATAGAGTATTAATATCTGTTAAAGCTCCAAAACTATTTAAATCATTATAATCACTTGAAGAATTAAAACGCATTTCTGTTTTTTTTAGAGCATACGGATAATACCACATTTTAACATCTTCAGTTTTCTTATCAAAGCCTATGTCTATTTTATAACCTTGATCTTCATTTTGCAATATTCCTTCACTAATTAAACCGTTTTCAACAATAAAAGAACAATACGTTTTTTCATTGTTTGTAGACGTCCCATTAAATTGAATTCTATTATTATCAATTTTGATCCTATTAAATTTCACATTAATATCTTTTAATGGGCCCATAAAATCAATTACAAATATTACATTATCAATAGCTTCATATTTTAATAAAGCATTAGTATTGTAAGTTGAACAGATGGAGTTATTTGAATTGACGTAAGAAAATTCACATTTATCAGCATCATTTTTTTCGTAAATCTTTAATTCTTTTAATTGACCGTAAGTAGTAATGACTTGAAGTAAACAGAAGATTAAGGCGAGTAGATTTTTTTTCATACTTTTATTTGTGATAATTTTATAAATGTATAGAAAAAAACCTGTTTATCGGTTAGATATATTTGCAAAAGAGAAACAATTCTGTTTTTTATTATCAAATAAACTATTTAATAAAAGTCAAAACTATAAATCCTTATCGCCTAACTTTACTAAAGTAATAAAATCACATTTTCAAATCTATTATAAATTGTAATTCAACCAAATATAATAATAATAATAATTAAAATAACATCTTGAATAAAGGCATCTTACACACTTTACTCTACTACATTGTTTTACTAATAACTTATTTATTAGTAACACTATTCAATTTTGAGCCAAGTATTGATGTCATTAAACTAAAACTCGCATTTTGGTTCATAGTATTAATTGTCGCTTCAATTGCAATATTTCTAAATTGCATATTTATTATTTTAATTAAATACAGAAAATGGCACGAAGGTTCATTATTTGTCCATTTTATGGTATTGCTTTTTTGTTTCCTTCTTTTTAATCAATAATAGTTAATAACTCTAAGTAACTTCAATCTAAATTCATCTTTGAATTTCCTATTTTGCGGCACATAATTTAAAGCACAAAATGAAAGTCTGTATCGCCGAAAAGCCATCTGTAGCAAGAGAAATCGCTTCTGTTCTTGGAGCCACCACAAAACGTGATGGTTACTACGAAGGCAATGGCTATGCGGTAACTTATACTTTTGGTCACCTTTGTACACTTAAAGAACCAAGCGATTATAAACCATATTGGAAAAGTTGGGATTTAAACAATTTACCAATGCTTCCTGAGCGTTTTGAAACCAAAGTTTCTAAAGATGCTGGTATAAAAAAACAATTTAAAATTGTAAAAAGTTTATTTGATAGAGCAGATGTTGTAATAAACTGTGGTGATGCAGGACAAGAAGGAGAATTAATACAGCGTTGGGTATTAAACCAAGCTGGTTATAAAGGAAAGGTAGAAAGACTTTGGATTTCGTCGCTTACAACCGAGGCCATAAAAGAAGGTTTTAACAACTTGAAACCTTCAGAAGATTACGACAATTTATACTATGCAGGTTTTTCGCGTGCTATTGGAGATTGGCTTTTGGGCATGAATGCTACACGTTTATACACTGTAAAACATGGTGGCTACAAGCAGGTACTATCTGTTGGCCGTGTGCAAACACCTACTCTAGCCATGCTAGTAAATAGGTTTAAAGAAATAGAAAATTTTAAACCACAACCCTATTGGGAGCTGCAAACCATGTATCGCGATACATTATTTAGCTACGAAGAAGGTCGTTTTCTTAAAGTTGAAGATGGAGAAAAACTTGCAGCTATTGTAAAAGCACATGATTTCGAAATTGTATCAACAACGAAAAAAGCAGGAAATGAATATGCACCAAAACTGTTCGATTTAACAGGTTTACAAGTATATTGTAACACTAAATTTGGATTTAGTGCAGACGAAACTTTAAAGATTGTCCAGAAGCTATACGAACAAAAGGTAGTAACCTACCCAAGAGTAGATACTACATTTTTACCAAATGATGTGTATCCAAAAGTACCTGGAATACTTAAAAACTTAACTAATTACGCTGCTTTAACAGCGCCGCTTCATGGTAAGAAGCTAAAGAAAACGAAAAAGGTTTTCGATGATAGCAAGGTAACAGATCACCATGCTATTATTCCAACCGGACAGCAAATAAACTTGCAATACAACCAGCAGCAGGTTTACAATATTATTGTGCGTCGTTTTATTGCTGTGTTTTATCCAGATTGTAAAGTATCGAACACCACAGTTATTGGTAAAGCAGAAAAAGTAAAGTTTAAAACTACAGGTAAAGAAATTTTAGAAAAAGGATGGCGTATTGTATTCGAAAACCCAAATAGCACTTCTAAAGAAGCTGGTATGTTACCAACATTCGAGAAAGGCGAAAAAGGGCCGCATGAACCGTCGTTTTTAGAAAAACAAACCAAACCACCAAACCAATATACGGAAGCCTCACTCCTACGTGCTATGGAAACAGCCGGAAAACAGGTGGATGACGATGAGCTTCGTGAGATTATGAAAGAAAACGGTATTGGTCGTCCTTCTACACGTGCCAATATTATTGAAACGTTATTCCGAAGAAAATATATAAAACGAAATAAAAAACAAGTCATTCCTACGGTTACAGGAATTCAGTTAATAGATACTATTACTAACGAGTTGCTGAAATCTGCCGAACTTACCGGAAAATGGGAAAAGCAGTTAAAAGATATTGAAAAAGGGACTTTTAGCGCCGGAAGTTTTATTAAACAGATGAAACAAATGGTAGATCGTTTGGTTTACGAAGTGCGAAGCGAAACTAAGAAAGCTAATATATCTTCGGTTAATAATAAAACAGCAACAGCTACTAAGAAAAAAACGGTTAAAAAAACGTCTGGTATTGCCTCAGAAAAATGTCCGAAATGTAAAAACGGATCTGTATTAAAAGGTAAATCGGCTTATGGTTGCTCAGAATATAAAAAGACTTGCGACTTTGTTATTCCTTTTCAGTTTGAAGGAAAAACCATCTCAGAAAAGCAATTTGTTAGGTTGTTTCAAAAAGGCTCAACCGTTAATTTAAAAGGTTTTAAGGTTGATAATGTTTCAACTGAAGGCTTAGTGAGATTTGATGAAAATTTTAAGTTGAAATTAGAACCTAAAAAAGTTAAACCTGAAACGAAGAGTACTTCCGAAGAAAATATTTGTCCGAAATGTAATAAAGGAACCATTATAAAAGGAAAAACAGCTTATGGTTGTAGTGCTTATAAAGAAGGTTGTGATTTTAGATTTACTTACGACTCTATTAGAGAAAAAGCCAACGGACAACAATTAACCAAAGACTTGGTTTTTAAAATATTAAGAGGGAACTAAAACTATTTTTGTCAGTCGTCCCAAGGCGGGAATCCACATTATAACTATATAATACTCATTTGGAACCTAATACACACAAACACTTTAAAATATTTAAACCCTACGGCATGCTTTCGCAATTTGCTAGCAATTCTAGTAAGCAACAACGTAAAAGGTTTTTAGGAGAATTAGCCGAGTTTCCAATAGGAATAATGCCAATTGGTAGGCTCGACGAAAAAAGTGAAGGTTTACTATTGCTAACTACAGATGGAAAATTAAGTAACTTTATAAATTCTAGTGGTATTGAGAAAGAATATTACGCTTTAGTGGATGGAGATATTACTCAAGAAAAGATTGATGAACTCAAAAAAGGTGTAGAAATTGGTTTCGATGGTAAAAAGTATCAAACCAAACCGTGTAAAGTCTATAAATTAGAATCTGATCCAGATTTCCCAGAGCGGTCAAAAAAAATTCGTGATGCTAGACATGGTCCAGTTTCTTGGGTATCTTTAACAATTACAGAAGGTAAATTTAGACAAGTTCGAAAAATGACAAGTGCAGTAGGCTTTCCAACCTTAAGATTAGTGCGTGTTCGTGTTGGAAATATAGCACTTAATAACATGAAAAATGAGGAAGTTATGCCTATCGATATACCTGGTACGCTTTAACTATTATTTATCGTTTTTAATAGTTTATACTGAGTAAATCTGACTAATTTTGTTTAAAATTTAAACTAAAAATGAAGGAGCAAATCGCCTATTTCTTTTATAATTACTACGAAGCTTTTGGATTATCTCCAAAGTTGGCTAAATATGCCAATATGCTTACATTGTTACTAATAGCACTTATTGTAACCTACGTTATAGATAGAGTCCTTAGAGCTATTTTACGAGCACTATCTGTTCGTGTGGCAAAACATACCAAATCTCCTTTTGATGATTTATTATTGGCTAATAAAGTGCCAAGAAATGTAGCACATATTGTTCCTTTATTAACGGCATTAAAAATGCTTCATATTGTTTTTATAGACTTTAATTATATAGAAACGCCTATTCGTAAACTACTTCAGGTTCTTTTTATAGTCTTAACATTATGGATTGTTAGAAGTATTTTATTTACACTTGAAGATTATTTTAAAACTTTACCTCGTTTAAGAGATAAGCCTATAGATAGTTACATTCAAGTATTCATGATTTTTGCGTGGGTTGCTGGTATTTTTGCAGCAATTGCTGTGTTTAGCGATGTGTCAATTTTAAAGTTTATCACTGGTTTTGGTGCGGCTTCTGCTATTATCTTACTTATTTTTAAAGATACTATTCTTGGTTTTGTAGCCAGTATACAGGTATCTATTAACGATATGGTTAGGATTGGAGACTGGATAACCTTCGAAAAATACGGAGCAGATGGTGATGTAACAGAAATAAACCTTGCCACAGTAAAGGTTCAGAATTTTGATAATACTATTACTACTATTCCTACCTATGCTATGATTTCAGATTCGTTTAAGAACTGGCGTGGTATGACGAATTCTGATGGCCGTAGAATTAAAAGGCACTTAATGATTAAGCAAGATTCTATTAAATTTCTAACTCCTGAAGATATAGAGCGCTTAAAAGGTATTGAGCTAATTAGTGTCTATTTAGAACAAATGGGAGAGAAAGTAGATAAGTATAATGAAGATAATAATATAAATAAAACACTTAGACTTAACGGTAGAAACCTTACTAATATTGGTGTTTTTAGAAAATATACTCAAACGTATTTAGAAAATCATTCTGCTATTAATAAAGACATGTTGTTAATGGCAAGACAGTTGCAGCCTACTACACAAGGTGTTCCTTTAGAGATCTATGCGTTTAGTAAAGATAAGCGTTGGGAAAATTACGAATATGTAATGTCTGACCTCTTTGATCATTTTTTAGCTGCAATTCCATTCTTCGAATTAGAAATATTTGAACTTCCAAGCTCTACTACTTTTAAGGTTTAATAGCATTTCTATGCTTCATTAAAATTTACAATTGTTAATTAATAGTTAACTTGATTTCTTTTTTAATAGTATTACTATTATATTTGCACTCAAATTAATTTATTATGAAATATTTACTTTCGAATATCAAGATTAACATTAATGAAAAAATCTACCTTAAAGACCCAGAATCTTCAAGTCTTGGTAAACGTATTATAGAAAACAGTATCTTATTAATAGATGAAATAGGCTTTGATGTCTTCACTTTTAAAAAATTAGGTTTAAAAATAGGTTCAAACGAGAGCTCTATTTATAGGTATTTTGAAAGTAAGCATATGCTACTACTCTATTTAACCTCTTGGTATTGGACTTGGTTGGAGTATCAATTAGTATTCTCCACAAATAGTATTGAAAACAAAAAGGATAAGTTAGATAAAGCTATAACAGTACTTTGTCAAACAACTATTATAGATTCTGCTTTTAGCCATATCGACGAAGTTATATTAAAACGAATTGTTATTAACGAATATTCTAAATCGTACTTAACAAAGGAGGTCGATAGCGAAAATAAAGAAGGCTATTTTTCGGTATATAAAAGATTGATCAATAGATTAAATGACATTATTGTTACTATAAATAGTGACTATAAATACCCACTAACATTGGCCAGTACAGTGGTGGATGGTGCAATGCATCAACATTTTTTAAAAGATCATTTTAGATCGATTACAGAGTGTAATGCTACTGTTCAGCCAACAGACTTCTTTAAAGATTTAGTGTTTAATACTTTAAAAATTAAATAGATGCCAAAAAATGTTGTTGTAGCGTGGAAACGCTTTGTAGGCTTGCTTAAACTAGATAAAAAAGATGTTAGGCAAATATTTTTCTATGCCATTTTTGCCGGATTAGTTAGTTTATCGCTTCCTCTTGGAATACAGGCCATTATTAACCTGCTCCAAAGTGCTCAAATTAGTACATCGTGGATGGTTCTGGTTGGTTTAGTGACCTTAGGTGTGGTATTTGTAGGGATTTTACAATTAATGCAAATAAGAATTATTGAAAACGTTCAGCAAAAAATATTCACTAGAGCATCGTTTGAATTTGCTTATCGTTTTCCAAAAATGACCATGAGCGGATTAAATGGTTATTATCCTCCAGAATTAGTAAATAGATTTTTCGATACACTTACAGTTCAAAAAGGATTGTCGAAGATATTAATCGATTTTCCTGCAGCATTACTGCAAATTATCCTTGGATTAATACTCTTATCATTTTATCATCCATTCTTTATAATTTACGGTATACTCCTATTATTACTTATGTACGTTGTGTTTAAATTTACAGCACAAAAAGGACTTGCAACTAGTTTAGAAGAATCGGATAATAAGTATAAAGTAGCTCATTGGTTACAGGAAGTGGCGCGTTCTATTTTAAGTTTTAAACTTTCAGGACGTACAAGCTTAGCGATGGAAAAAAACGACAAACTAGTTACTAAGTACTTAGAGGCAAGAGAAAATCATTTTAGAATTCTAATTCTTCAATTTATTCAACTTATTGGTTTTAAAGTATTGGTAACTGCAGGATTGTTAATTATTGGAGGTTTATTGGTTTTAAATCAACAAATGAATATTGGTCAATTTGTCGCAGCAGAGATTATTATTTTATTAGTGATTGCTTCCGTAGAAAAATTGATTCTTGGATTAGAAACTATTTACGATGTCCTTACTTCCATAGAGAAATTAGGGAAAATTGTAGATAAACCATTAGAATCCCAAGACGGTGAAATTTTAGATTTATATGAAGATCAATTAACTGTAGAATTAGACGAAGTAAATTACACTGTAGCAGACAGAGATACACCAATATTAAATAATGTTTCACTTAAAATAGAACCTAAGCAAGTTATATTAATTAATGGTAAAAGTGGTTCGGGTAAATCAAGTTTATTAAAACTAATAGCAGGTTTAATTTCTCCTTCAAAAGGAAAAATATACGCGAATAACAAATCGCTAATTGGTTTGAATATTAACTCTTATCGCTCTTATATCGGACAAGCATTAACTGAAGAAACACCTTTTGAAGGTACCTTATTAGAGAATTTAACTTTTGGAGATAAAAATATTACAACAGATCAAGTAAACGATGCTATTAAAAACGTTGGTTTAAAAGATTTTGTAAAAGCATTACCGTTAGGTTTAAAAACAGTTTTACACCCTGAAGGCAAAGGCATTTCTTTTACTATTTCTAAAAAAATAATGTTAGCTAGAAGTATTGTTAAACGTCCTAAACTTTTGCTATTAAAAGAGCCGTTAGATCAATTTGAAACTAACGAAGCAAAACAAATAATAGATTATTTAACTCATCCGTCTCACAATTGGACACTTGTAGTTGTTAGTCAAAATAGACAATGGAATAATAAAGCGACTAAAACAATAACCTTAAATAAAGGAGAAATAACTAACACATTATAGCATGTTAAACATCTCAGAAAACAAACTAAATACTAAAGTTGATATTTCTAAGTACACCTCTTCTAAAAAGGTATTTGGTAAAAAACACTTTAAACAATTTAATAGATTATTAATAGCATCAGCAATCGTTTGTATTATCGTTTTGTTTTTGCCTTGGACACAGAATATTAATGCGGCAGGAACTGTAACTACATTAACACCAGATCAAAGACCACAAAGCATACAATCTCCTATTCCTGGTAGAATAGAAAAATGGTATGTTAGAGAAGGTGATTTTGTAAAAAAAGGAGATACTATTCTTTTTATTTCTGAAGTGAAAAATGATTATTTCGACCCTAATTTAATACAAAGAACTGGGCAGCAAATAGAATCTAAAAATGCTTCTGTAAAAAGTTATGGTTCTAAAGTAAATGCACTTAATAATCAAATTTCAGCTTTAAGTAATGAACGTGGTTTAAAATTAAAACAAGCCGAAAATAAATTATTGCAAGCTAAGCTGAAAGTAAAAAGTGATAGTATAGATTTTGAAGCATCAAAAATTAATTTAGAAATTGCTGAAAAACAATATAAACGTACAGAAACCCTACAGGCTGAAGGTTTAAAATCTTTAACAGATGTTGAACAAAAACGTTTAAAGCTTCAAGAAACACAAGCAAAGCTAATCTCACAGGAAAATAAATTTTTGGTAGCTAAAAACGAGATTTTAAATGCCCAAGTTGAAATTACAAGAACTAAAGCAGCCTATATAGATAAAATCTCTAAAGCGCAAAGCGATAAGTTTTCGGCAGAATCAAATCAGTTTGATGCAGAAGCTCAAGTTTCTAAATTAGAAAATAACCGTTCTAATTATGAAATAAGAAATACCATGTATTACATAAAAGCACCATTTAACGGGTATATTAATAAAGCCATAAAAACAGGAATTGGTGAGAGCTTTAAAGAAGGTGAACGTTTGGTAGGTATTATGCCGGCAAACTATGATGTTGCTGTAGAGACCTATATAAACCCAATAGATTTGCCTTTGGTTCATATTGGAGAAACTTTTAGAGTTCAGTTTGATGGCTGGCCTGCAATTGTATTTAGTGGTTGGCCTAATGTATCTTATGGAACTTATGGTGCAAAAGTAGTAGCAATGGAGAGCTTTATTAGCGAGAACGGAAAATTTAGAATTCTATTAGCACCAGATAGTGAAGATGAATATGCTTGGCCAGAAGCTATTAGAGTTGGCTCTGGAGTTAGAGCTATTGGTTTGTTAAACGATGTGCCAATTTGGTTCGAAATATGGAGACAGCTTAATGGTTTTCCTCCAGATTATTATGTTCCTATAATTAGTGGTAACAAAGCAAAAAAGTAATACTATGAAACATTATATTTTAATTTTTAGCTTTTTGGTCTCTACAATTGCTTTATCACAGACCAAAAACGATTTACAACTAACATTCAGTGAATATTTGGGTTATGTAACACAATTCCATCCTATTGCTAAACAAGCTAATTTAAAGTTAGAAGAAGGTCAAGCGTATTTAATTAAAGCGCGTGGTGGTTTTGATCCTAAGATTGAAGTAGATTACAATAGAAAAGACTTTAAGGATAAGGAATATTACAATCTATTTAATGCCACATTTAAGGTTCCAACTTGGTATGGAATTGAAGCTAAAGCTAATTTTGAAGAAAATAGTGGTGTATTTTTAAATCCACAAAATAGTGTCCCAAACAATGGTTTGTTTACAGCAGGAATCTCTGCATCTTTAGGACAAGGTTTATTTATAAATGAACGCATGGCAACCTTGAAAAAAGCAAAGTTTTATAAAGAGCAAACCAAAGCAGAACGAGATTTACAAATTAATGATATTGTTTATCAGGCGTCTGTTGCTTATTTTAATTGGTTGCAAGCGTTTAACGAAGCAGAAATGTACAAACGATTTCTTTCTAATGCAAAAACAAGATATAACGGAGTTCGAGAAAGTGTTCTGGCTGGAGATAAAGCAGGAATAGACAGTCTAGAAGCTAATATTAACATCAATAATCGTGCACTTGCCTTAGAGCAATCTAAAGTAGGTTTAATGAAAAACAAATTAATAGTTTCTAATTTTTTATGGTTGGACAACCAAATACCATTAGAGATTAATCAAAGCGTAACACCAAAACAATTAGATGTTAATGAGGTGGATACTGTTTTAAAACTAGAGGAGTTATTAAAATTTAATATAGAATCGCATCCAAAGTTAAAAGCATTAAATAGCAAAATTAGTGGCTTAGAAATAGAGAAAAAACTTAAAGCAAACAAGCTGCTGCCTAAAGTAGATGTACAGTATAATTTTATAACTCAAGATCCAGATATAAGCAATACATACAGTACTTCTAATTATAAAGCAGGTATAAATGTAGCTTTTCCTTTATTTTTAAGAAAAGAGCGCGGTGATTTAAAATTGTCTAAACTTAAAATTGAAGCGTCTAAATTTGAGCGCACAAATACTTCATTAAGCTTAAGTAACAAGGTAGAATCTCTAAAGCTTGAATTAGAGTCTTATGTATATCAAAATAAGATAATAGATAAAGTTGTTGAAGACTACCAAACACTACTCGCTGCCGAAGAACGAAAATTTAGTTTTGGAGAAAGTTCTGTATTTTTAATTAATTATAGAGAATCTAGCTTAATAGATGCACAAATTAAACAAATTAAGCTTCAAAATAAATTTTATGAAACCAAAGCGAAGCTATTTAATAGCTTAGGAACAGTTTTAAATTAAGTTTTTAAACAGTACTTAAAGACAATAATTAAAGGTTCTTTAAGTCTTAAAAATAGTATAAATCACAGACCAAATTAAGCCTAAAATTAAAGTAAAAACAGCGCCTTTAATCATAGTTTGTTTATGTTTAATAGCACGTCCCAAAAAATATAAATCTGTTGTAATTTCATCATAAACAGTTTTACCATTTTCTGTTATTCTAGTAAACTCAGTTTTAAACTCAGACAAAGACATAACAGCAAAATTTCCAGCGTACAAACTTCCATTGTATCCGCTTTTTTTATATTTTTTGCCATAATATTTATGTGGTAACATGCCAATAAGAGCAAATAGCATCGAAATCAAGCAAAAATAGATTATAGACGAAATAAAAACGCCAATGTTCTCTTTTTCAACTCCTGTAGTAAGATGAGTTGCTCCAAATAACATAGTTACCAAAATTGAATTGACAGTTAAAATAATTGCAGATTTGTTATCAACCATTCTTAAAAGGCTGTAGTGGTTTCTTGAAAGCGTACGGTATAAAGTATCTAAACTTCTTGCATCTCCTTTTTTACTTTCTACTGTTGCTATTTTAACTTCCTCTTTTAATTCCATTAGGTACTAATCCTTTATTTATATCTGCTTTATTTAATTAGAATAATTACTAACTACCAAATATAGATACTTAGCACAAAAAAGCCTTGACTATTACTAATCAAGGCTAACTGTGATTTATCACACGTTAATAGCAAGTGTTATATTTTCTTTACACGTACAGCGTTTAAGCCTTTCATGCCTTTTTCTAGTTCAAATTGTACTTTGTCATTCTCTGTGATTTCATCAATTAAACCACTGACATGACAGAAATATTTTTCTGAATCTTCTGCATCGATAATAAAACCGAAACCTTTAGAAGAGTCGTAAAAAGAAACCTTACCTTTTCTAATAGGATCTACTTCTGGTAAATCTTCTTTTTTAGGTACGCCTAATACAATATTATCTGCTTTAATTTTAACTTTGTCTTCTGGATCTGGTGGAGTGTCTACCAAATTTCCATTGAAATCTACGTAAGCAAACTGAATGCCTTGTGTACCATTCTCTGCTGCTTCAGCCTTTCTGGCCTCCATTTTCTTTCTCTTGTCTTCACGCTTTTTAAGGCGCTTTTTCTCTTTTTCTAATTTGTTAAATGTCTGTTGCGACTTTGCCATTCTTCTTCTGTGTAATGTTAATTATTAGCTGAAATGCTAATTTTGGTTGTAAAAATACGATTTTCTATTGATTTATTAAAGAAAATAATGAAGTTTACTATTCTTCCTCCTTTGCTCTAACTACTGTTATGGTTGCTTTAACTCCTGTAGCTAAGTTCCATTGGTTAGTAATAAAAGGAGTGCCATTATCGTCTAACACTTGGAATTCAGCGGTGTTTGGACCACTTGTTCCTTGATTTAAAGCTTCAAATTCTATAATATTATCTCCTGGATTAAGCGTTAAAAAGAAACCTTTACTATGGTTTTGTAATAATACTCTAGACTGTGCAATGTTACCATTTACATACACGCGAATTATATCGCCATCTTCGGCTTGATGATCTCTATATATAATATTTACGCGTTTCGCTTTTGTGCTATATTCCCCTAAAAATTGAGTGATTTCACTTCCATTGTGCCTACGCTCATCGTCATTCCTTAATTTTAAAGCATTTTTTAATTGCTTTTGGTATAACTCTGCAGGATTTCTAAATTTATTCTCTTTAATCATAGAGAATTCTTTACGCTCTGCAACCGGAAGCTCTTCTGTTTTAGGTAAAACTATTTCGTTTTCCTGCTCTTTGTCTGGCTCTGCACTGTTGTTTTCTTCAGGCATTATTATAAGCTCATTATCTTCTTTAAGATCTTCGACTTCTTGAGCAGGAATTATTATGGACTTATTTTCACTATCAATTTGAGCGCTTACAGAAAGCACTGTAAATAATGTAAAAAGGAAAAATAAGTTAAACTTCATAGTCATATAAATCTATTTGTCGAAAATAAAACAAAAACTATACCTAAGTATTAAAGTTTTATTAATCTATTAAAAATAGTTCCATTTTGAATAGAAAAAGGCGCATTACCTTGCTCTAACTCTTTAATAAGGTGTTAAAATAGTTAAAATTTGTTAAATTATTACTTTGTTATACATAGTACTGTAACAAAACTATTCTTCTATCGTCTTTCTAATATAACAAACTATCAATCAAATTAAAACTATAATTATTATGAGAACTTTAAACAACAATCAATTAACTGGAACATTAGAAGGAACTAAAAGTAATACTTGGAATACAAGAAGACGTTACAGATAATTTTCGTATCATCAATCAACTGCTGAAGACATTCAGCGTCAATCAAAATCAATCGAAATCAATCAAAAAAAACCAAAGATTATGAGAGCAATTATTAACACCTTAAGAAAAACGAATTGTATCACTGAAGAACGTTTACATGTTAGTAGAGAAATCTACAGATTCAGCAACTCAAGAGATGGATTATGGAATGGCGCAAAACGCTATGTACATTAATAATTAACTCGAATAATCGATAAAAAAACCAGTGAATTAGGGTTCGCTGGTTTTTTTTGTGTTCTAAAGTGTTAAGAGCTTAATAAGCTATTAAAGTTAGTAGTTCTTCTTCAAACCTATCACGCGATAAATACTGGTCTTCTAATTGGTTTATAAAAGGAATAGGTGTTTCTAAACTCGCTACACGTTTAACAGGAGCATCTAAATCCTCAAAACAGTTTTCCATAATTAATGCCGAAACATCACTAGCAATTCCACCAAATAAAGAATCTTCTTGTAAAATAATTACACGCCCTGTCTTTTTAGCTGAAGCGTAAATAGTTTCGGTATCTAAAGGCTGTAACGAACGTAAATCTATTAAATCAGCATCAATTTCTGGATGCTTATCTAACGTATTCATTGCCCAATGCACAGCTTGACCATATGCTATAACAGTAATTTGTTCTCCTGTTCTTAAAACGGCTGCTTTGCCTAAAGGAATCGTGTAATAATCTGTTGGTACTTCTTGACGGATACTTCTATATAAGGCTTTGTGCTCAAAGAATAGTACAGGATTAGGATCGTTAATAGCTGTTGCTAATAAGCCTTTTGCATCTTTAGGAAACGCAGGATAAACAACCTTTAAACCTGGTGTTTTTGTAAACCAAGCTTCATTTGTTTGACTGTGAAAAGGTCCTGCAGCAACACCTGCTCCACAAGGCATACGTAATACTACATCTGCATTTTGGTTCCAACGGTAATGCGATTTTGCTAAATAATTAACTACTGGATTAAAACCAGACGTTACAAAATCTCCAAACTGTAATTCTACCACACTTTTAATACCTGCAATGCTTAATCCCATTGCAGTTTCTATAATTGCCGACTCACAAATGGGTGTATTTCTAACGCGATCTTTACCAAAAGCTTCTACAAAACCATCTGTAATTTTAAAAACACCACCATATTCGGCAACATCTTGTCCCATAATTACTAAGTCATTATGCTTTTCCATAGATTGCTTTAAACCTTCATGTATGGCATCTACTAGACGTAACTCTTCTGTGTTTGAATTTTCTTCAAAATCCTGATATTCAAAACTTTGATAAACATCACTTAATTCGTTACTTATAGAAGATGTTATTTTTTCTTCAGCATCAGCTTGAGCTAAATGTGTATTAATTTCTTCTTTTATTTCAGCTTTAAAAATGTCATCTTGCTTTTCTGTAAGTATATTTTCAGAAATTAAATGTGCGCGATAATTATCTAATGGGTCTTTCTTTTCCCATACATCCATTAAATCTTGAGGGACATATTTTGTACCACTAGCTTCTTCATGACCGCGCATTCTAAAGGTTTTAAATTCTATTAAAACTGGACGTGGATTTTTTCTTATACTTTCGGTAATTTCAGAAATTTTGGTATAAACTTCTAAAATATTATTACCATCTATAATGTGCGATTCCATGCCATAACCAATGGCACGATCGGCTAAATCTTTACAATTATATTGTTCTGTTGTTGGTGTCGAAAGTCCGTAACCGTTATTTTCAATACAAAATAACACAGGTAATTGCCAAACAGAAGCAACGTTTAAGGCTTCATGTATATCACCTTCACTTGTCCCTCCTTCACCTGTAAAAACAGCCGTAACTTGGTTTTTGTTTTTCAATTTACTTGCAAGAGCAATACCATCTGCAACACCAAATTGTGGGCCTAAATGCGATATCATTCCAACAATATTATACTCTTGAGTACCAAAGTGAAAAGAGCGATCACGACCTTTTGTAAAACCATTAGCTTTACCTTGCCATTGGCTAAAAAGGCGATATAATGGAATCTCACGTGTTGTAAAAACAGCTAAGTTTCTATGCATTGGTAAAATATATTCTTCGGGCTGCATAGACATAGTAACACCCACCGAAATAGCCTCTTGTCCTATTCCAGAAAACCATTTACTAATTCTACCTTGACGCAATAGAATAAGCATCTTCTCCTCTATTAAACGTGGTTTTAACATCGCTCTATATAGTGCTATTTTAGTTTCTGGAGATAGCTTGGTTTTATTGTATTTTATATTAGATTTCATGTCTGTAATTTATTGTTTTTTATGGTCACATGTTGTTTTCCATAAAATCATTTGCTTAAATAATACTGTTTTTAATAAGCTTATTTTATAAGTGTATTAGATATCAGTAATAGTGTTTGTCAAATATAACATTATTGCATAAAACTTAATAATTGCGGTTAAAAATTATCAATTATTAATTTTGCAATCTTTTCTTTACATTTGTATATAGATGATTAATAAAAATTACTAGACATGACGAGTATACCAAGTGTTAATTTAGAAGATTTTCTTTCTGATGATCCAAAGAGAAAACAAAAATTTATAGACGAAATAGGAAAAGCTTACCAAGAAATTGGGTTTGTTGCTTTAAAAGGGCATTTTTTAGACGATAAACTAGTTGATGGTTTATATTCTGAAATTAAAAACTTTTTCGATTTACCTGTTGAAACTAAACAAGGTTATGAAATACCAGGTATTGGTGGTCAACGTGGCTATATTTCTTTTGGAAAAGAAAGTGCAAAAGGTAAGAAGGAAGGTGATTTAAAAGAATTCTGGCATTTTGGACAGTATGTAGAAGACGATGCGGAACGTGCTAAAGAATATCCTAAAAATGTAGATGTAAAAGAATTACCTGCATTTAATAAAGCAGGAAAACAAACGTACCAAATGCTGGAAAAAACAGCAAAGTATGTATTAAGAGCATTGGCACTTTATTTGGATTTAGATGAACTGTATTTCGATAATTACATACATAATGGTAATTCTATATTAAGACCAATACATTATCCACCAATTACCGAAGAGCCTAAAGCTGCCGAACGTGCTGCTGCTCATGGAGATATTAATTTAATCACCTTATTAATGGGTGCTCAAGGTCGTGGTTTACAAGTACAGAATCATGAAGGCGAATGGATAGATGCTATTGCTGAACCAGATGAGTTAATGATTAATGTTGGTGATATGTTATCAAGACATACTAATAACAAATTAAAATCGACAATACACAGAGTAATTAACCCACCAAAAGAACTTTGGGGAACTAGCCGCTACTCTATTCCGTTTTTTATGCACCCAATAAGTGAAATGAAATTAGACGTTTTAGACAGTTGTATTGATGCCGAAAACCCAAAGCAGTTTGACGATATTACTGCTGGCGAATTTTTAAACCAACGTTTAATAGAATTAGGACTTAAAAAGTAAGCAGTATACAGTCTTCAGTACGCAGTTTTACTCAAACGTGCTGACTGAATACTGCATACTGTAGACTGCAAACTAAAAAAAGATGGATTTAAAAGATCAATTAAAAAACCTCTTTCCAGAACACGAAGAAAAGGATGTTAAACCAACAGAAGAGAAATCTTCTTTATGGCTACAAGACGGTCCTATTATTTGTAAATACGAAAAACGAAAAGGTAAGCCAATTACCATTTTGGAAGGTTATACAGGAGCAACAACAGATTTTAAAGCATTAGCCAAAGAGCTGAAGCAAAAACTAAGCGTTGGCGGAAGTTTTAAGGATGACAAAATTATTATTCAAGGTGATTATCGCGATAAAATAATGGCGATGTTAAAAGAAAAAGGTTTTAACGTAAAACGTGTGGGAGGTTAGATTATATGACAAAACAAACGCTTAATATTACTAATGGATCAAGTCTTACAGAGTATCTTGAAAAAGAGAAATACGAAGGCGAAATGCTTACATGGCACGAAATGCTATGTGAAGGTCCAACCGAAAAAGAAATAGATACTACTTCTTTTTTCGAAATACGAAAGGCGTTTTTAGAATCTGTTTATGATGCGGAGTACGATATTTTAAAAATACGATCCGAAATTCAAAAAACAAACGCTATTAACGACTATAAAGAGGTTGTCCTTTGGTTCGAATACGATTTATTTTGCCATATTAACCTTATTGCTGCCATTAGTTTATTAAAACAAAAAGACATTAGAATTCCAATATTTTTAGTTTGCAGCGGACGTGTTAAAGGAGAAAAAAGCTTAAAAGGATTGCCAGAACTCTCTCCAAAACAACTAAAAGAACATTATCAAAATAAAATTGAATTAACAATAGACGATATTGCTACAGCACAAAAAGCATGGCGTATCTATTGTGAAGGCGATCATAATTTATTAAAGCCATTAATTACAAGACCTTCAAACTTTAAATATTTAAGTATTTGTTTAAAGGCACATTTAAAGCGCTTTCCAGATACACGAAGTGGTTTAAGTACATTGGAGTATAATATTCTAATTCTAATAAAGGAACACAATATAAAATCACGTCATCATTTGGTTGGGTATGTGTTGCATTATCAAGGTTATTACGGCTTTGGAGACATGCAAATTGTGCGTTTAATAAACGAATTAGAAATATTTTATACTGAAACTGAAGATACCTTAACGCTAAACAGAAATGGACATTTAGCTTTAGAACACCAAAAAAACTTTAGAAAAGAACTGAATTGTAATTTTGTGTTTGGAGGTGTTAATAAAAGAGAATTTCAGTTTGATAAAAAAGAAAATAAATTGATTAAAAATACAATAGATGCCAATTAAAGAATCAGAATTAATATTAAATCCAGATGGTAGTGTTTACCACTTAAATATAAAACCAGAACATTTAGCGAACACCATTATAACAGTTGGTGACCCGGATAGAGTATCTAACGTAACTAAACATTTCGATAGTATAGAGTTTGAGACAAGAAAACGAGAATTCCATACACAAACAGGAACATACAAAGGAAAACGAATTACTGTTATTTCAACAGGAATTGGTACCGATAATATAGATATTGTTTTTAACGAGTTAGATGCTTTAGTAAACATCGATTTAGAAACGCGAGAAATAAAAAAAGAACTTACTTCTCTTACTATTGTTCGTGTTGGAACTTCTGGATCTATTCAAAAAGAGATACCTGTAGACACTATTGTAATTAGCGAAATGGCTGCTGGTTTCGATAGTTTACTGCACTTCTATAATAGCGAAGCGTTTCAAAATAAAGACATTTCTAAAGCTTTAATGGAACATACAAATTGGTATAAAGCAAAGTCCGATCCTTACATTGTGAGTTGTGATGCAGATTTATTAAAACAATTAAGTTCTAACAAAACAGTTACTGGATTTACTGCTACTAACGTTGGTTTTTATGGTCCTCAAGGAAGAGTTTTACGATTAGCACTTCAGGATAACGATTTAAACGATAAATTAGCTAACTTTAATTTTAACGGAAAAACTATTACTAATTTAGAAATGGAAACCGCTGGAATTTACGGTATTTCTAAACTTTTAGGACATAAAGCATTATCTATGAATGCTATTATAGCTAATCGTGCGACAGGAAAATTTAGTGAGAATCCAAATAAAATAGTTGAAGACTTAATTATTTATACATTAAATAAATTAGTCGAGTAAAGTAATATATTAGGTGTTTGCCTTTTATATTTAAGTAAAATTAGAAAGTTGCGACTAAAGTTTTTTAAACTTATGAAATCGTAACAAATAAAATTATCGTTTAAGTTTACCTTGAACGCAGTCGAAAGACGAATAAGACTATGAAAACAATAAACATTGGAGGTGTTCCAGAACATTTTAATTTGGCTTGGTATTTAGGACTTAAAAATGCCGAGTATAAAGATGCAGATATAAATTTACGCTGGAAAGACTATTTTGGAGGTACAGGCGCTATGTGTAAAGGTCTTAGAGATGGGACTATAGATATGGCAGTTATTTTAACCGAAGGTATTGTTAAAGACATTATTGCTGGAAATAAATCTAAAATTGTTCAGGTTTTTGTTCAAACACCACTTATTTGGGGAATTCACGTAGCCAAAAACTCAGATTATAAAACCATTGAAGACGTTAAAGGAACCAAAGCAGCAATCAGCAGGTATGGTTCCGGTTCTCATTTAATGGCCTATATAAATGCTCAAAACAACGGATGGGATATTGAAAAAGATTTAGATTTTGAAGTTATAAAGAATTTGGATGGAGCTGTAGAAGGTTTAACCGAAGGTAAAGCTGATTACTTTATGTGGGAAAAATTCACCACAAAACCATTGGTAGATAATGGTACGTTTAGACGTATTGACAATTGTCCAAGTCCATGGCCTTGCTTTGTTATTGCTGTTCGTGAAGACTTTTTAAAGACTAATAGAGAAGACGTAAAAACCATTTTAGATATTGTAAACAATACTACTGCAGAGTTTAAAGAAATCCCAAGTATTGATAGAATGATTGCAAACCGTTACGAGCAAGAAATTGAAGATGTACAAGAATGGTTAGGTTTAACAGAATGGTCTCAAGAGAATATCTCTAAAGAAACTATTAATAAAGTTCAAGATGAGTTGTTGGCTCTAAATATTATTCCTGAGAAATGGGATTATAAGGATTTGGTGGAAACTTTATAGGTATTATTAACTCCTCTTTCTTTCCATTTCTTAGGAAATGAAAATTCATTGCTCGGCTTAATATAAGAAGAGAGCTATTACAGTTTAACTTCAATACAAAGAAAGAAAACCATAACTTTGTGTATCAACAAAAAATCATAAATAAAAAAGAAGAATAATCTAGCACAGTTCTTCTCTTTAGTCAAAGAGAAGTAGTTTATCAATGAAAAGTCGGAGAGTTTGAAGAGAAATGCAAAGCTATTTAAGTTATCTACAAAATCACTAACTTACAAGGGTGTACAGAAAAAAACTACATTCTAAAGAAGAATTAAAAGAACTCAGATCTATTTTAAGAAAATCTCTAACGCCGGCCGAAGCTTACTTATGGTCTAAACTAAAAGCAAGACAGTTTAAAGGAATTAGATTTACAAAACAGCACAGTATAGGTTATTACATAGTCGATTTTTATTGTGCTGAATATAAGCTCATCATAGAATTAGATGGAGAAATCCATAATACACGTAATCAATTTGAGAAAGACGAAATTAGAACTCAATATTTAGAAGGTCTAGGATACAAAGTTATTAGGTTTGAAAACAAAATGGCATTCGAGAATCTACCATCTATTTATATGGAAATTGAAGATCAGATTAATAGCTGATAGAAAATATAATAATTGTTAACTCCTCTTTCTTCTGATTTTAAAGAAATTCAGAATTCATTCTCCTCTTAAAATAAGAGGAGAGCTAGTACAACTTAACTTCAATGCAAAGTATAGAAAACTAGAACTTTTGTATTAACAAAAGTCATAAATAAAAAAGAAGAATAATCTAGCACAGTTCCTCTCTTTAGTTAAAGAGAGGTGGTTTTTCAAAGAAAAGACGGAGAGTTTGAAGAAAAATGTGAAGCTATTTTAAGCTATCTAAGTAATAAAGCACAGAGTTAAATTATAACGACTATTAACTCCTCTTTCTTTCCATTTCTAAGGAAATCAAAATTCATTCTATTTTTAAAATAAGAGGAGAGCCAGTACAATTCAACTTTAGTGTAAAATATAGAAAACTAGAACTTTTGTATCAACAAACAATCCTAAATATTAAAGAAATACAATCTAGCACAGTTCCTCTCTTTAGTCAAAGAGAGGTGGGTTTTCAAGGAAAAGACGGAGAGTTTGAAAAAAAAAAGGAAAGCAATTTTCACCTACCACTCCACGTCGACCAAACCAAGTTTTTCTAACAAAACATTAGTCTTACTAAAATGTCTATTCCCAAACCAGTAACCTCGATTAGCACTTAAAGGAGAAGGATGACCAGATTCTAAAATATGATGCTTTTTTTTATCAATCAACTTTGCTTTTTTCTTAGCAAAACCTCCCCAAAGTAAGAACACAACATTCTCTTTTTGATCACTTATAGTTTTAATAACCGCATCCGTAAAGATTTCCCAACCTTGTTTTTGATGACTTCCGGCTTCATGTGCACGCACAGATAAAGTTGCATTCAGTAAAAACACACCTTGTTCTGCCCAACGTTCTAAATTTCCGCTTGACGGATAAGAAATATTTAAATCGGTTTCAAGCTCTTTAAAAATATTAATTAACGACGGTGGATGTTTTACGCCATCATTAACACTAAAACACAAACCATTGGCTTGATTGTAATTGTGATAAGGATCTTGACCAATAATAACAACTTTTAAATCGTTGAAATGGCATTTTTCAAAAGCATTAAAAATTAAGTTTTCAGGTGGAAAACATTGTGTCTCTGCATACTGTTTCGTCACAAAAGTCATTAAGTCTCTAAAATACGGACTATCAAACTCGTTTTGCAATTGTGATTTCCAACTTTCGTGAATGTTTGGGGTCATAACTTTTATAATAGCAACTATTAAATTCAGCACAAAATAAGACTATCTTTAATATCTATACCAATTGAAACGACTAAAATGAGAATTAAAAACTCAACACTAAATGACATTAATAGCATTTTTAAACTATACAAAATAGCTTCAGACTACCAAAAAGCAAAGGAAACCGTTGTAGTTTGGCCAGATTTTGAACGCGAATTAGTAGAAAATGAAATCATCCAGAATAGACAATTCAAACTGACTATAGGCGGCGAAATTGCTTGTGTTTGGGCAGTTGCGTTTAAAGACGATCAAATTTGGGAAAACAGTAAAAACGATAAAGCCATTTATATTCATCGTATTGCAACAAATCCAGAGTTTAGAGGACAAGAATTTGTTACTAAAATTGTAAATTGGGCCAAAATTTACGCTGCTAAAAATGAAGTAGATTTTATAAGATTAGATACTGTAGGACATAATACCAAGCTAATTTCATATTACGAAAAAGCCGGTTTCAATTTTCTAGGAATGTTCACTTTAAATAATACAAAGGGATTACCAGACCATTATCACAATCAGCCAGCAGCATTGTTTCAAATAGAAGTTAATAAATAAAATTTCCGTCTACGCGGAAACAAAAAGACAAGCTTCCCGCTTTCTCGGGAAATACATATGAAAAACATTAAATTTCCAACAGCACAAACCATTTTACTAATTATTGCTGCACTTGTAACGTTATTAACTTGGCTTATTCCTGCAGGAAAATACGATACTTTAGTTTACAATACAGATAGTAATAATTTTACACAAGCAAGTTCTGAAAAATCTATAAATCTGCCAGCAACACAAGAAACTTTAAACGCATTATCTATAAAAATACCTTTAGAGAAATTTACAGGAGGTGATATTTATAAAGCGATTAATATTCCAAATACTTATAAAAAACTAGAAGCTAGACCACAAGGCATTTTTGAGTTTATTAAATCACCGGTAAAAGGAATTATAGAATCTGCCGAAATCATTTTTCTAGTCTTAATTATTGGCGGTCTAATTGGTATTATAAACAGCACAGGTGCTTTTGATGCTGGTATTTCATGGCTAACCGATAAATTAAAAGGTTACGAGTTTATACTAATTATTTTAGTAACGCTTTTAATATCTATTGGAGGCACAACGTTTGGTTTAGCTGAAGAAACCATGGCCTTCTTCCCTATTTTAATACCCGTCTTTTTAGCCGCAAAGTATGATGCTTTGGTTGGTGTTGCTTGTATTTTTATTGGCTCTTCCATTGGCACCATGTGCTCAACCGTTAATCCGTTTAGCACAATGATAGCAAGTGATGCGGCTGGAATAAGTTGGACTACAGGATTAATTGGTAGAATAATAATGCTTTCGGCTTGTTTACTAATTTCTATAGGATACATTTTAAGGTATGCAAAACGTGTAAAAAATGATCCTACAAAATCTATAATTTACGATCAAAAAGACGAAATAATGGCACTTTTTGGCAAAGCAGAAACAGAAAGCGTTCAATTTACAACACGCCTTCGTATTTCATTATTTGTTTTTGCAGCATGTTTTATAATCATGATTGCAGGAGTATCAATGTACGGATGGTATTTGCAAGAAATGTCTGCAACCTTTTTAGTAGGTGCTATTTTAATAGGTATTGTTTCAAAAATTAAAGAATCTACTTTTGTCGATACTTTTGTAAAAGGTGCAGGAGATTTACTAGGTGTTGCATTAATTATAGGTATTGCTAGAGGAATAACGGTTATTATGGATGATGGAATGATTAGCGATACCATGTTATATTACGCCAGCGATGTTACCAACGGAATGAATAAAGGTGTATTTGCAAGTGCCATGACAGGTATTTATGCTGTACTCTCGTTCTTTATTCCAAGTTCGTCTGGAATGGCAGTTTTAACCATGCCAATTATGTCGCCTTTAGCAGATGGCGTTGGTGTAGGAAGAGAAATTGTAGTCAATGCCTACCAATACGGAATGGGTTTATTTTATTTAATAAACCCAACAGGATTAATATTAGCGTCTTTAGCAATAGTAAAAGTAGGATACGATAAATGGCTTAAATTTATCATGCCTTTGTTTATTACTTTGGTTGTATTTACTTTATTAGTTATGACTCTTTCCGTATATTTATAGGAAGAAAAACAGTTGTCCGTTTGAGTGAAATCAATAATTGAATGCAATGAAATTATTGATTTTGTATCGAGAACTTGAGATAAGGTTCTCGATACAACTTTCTGTAAAGATCACACGAACCAACAACACACTAAATAACTTTAATGTACGCAATTATAGGTGCCGGAATTGGCGGTTTAACCACTGCTGTAGTCTTCGAGAAATTAAACATAGACTATCAAATATTTGAAAAAGCTAAAGGACCAAACGCATTAGGTGCAGGAATTTGGTTGGCACCAAACGCATTGCAAGTCTTAGAATTCGCAGGTGTTATAGATAATATTTTTAAAGTGAGTAATGTTGTCGATCGTATTACATTATCTACCGAAAAACTAAAACCATTAGCTGATAGTAGCCAATTACCTGCCAAAGAAAAATACGGATTCTCTACAGTAGCTATTCATCGTGCAAAACTACAATTGGCTTTAATAGAAGCTATCCCAAAAGAAAAAATACACTGGAACAAAGCTTTTGCATCTTATAAACAAGAAAATAACACCGTAACTGTAACGTTTCAAGATGGTACAACAACACAAAGCCAATACCTTATTGGTGCAGATGGTATAGATTCTAAAGTACGCGCACAACTATTTCCAAAATCACAAATTCGGTATTCTGGACAAACCTGTTGGCGTGGCGTCATGAAAAGTGCTTTACCTCCAGAATATAAAGACAGAGGTATCGAAATGTGGGGAAAAGGCATCAGGTTTGGTTTGTCTCAACTCTCAGAAAATGAAACTTCGTGGTTTGCAGTAAAAAACAGTGAAGCGTTTCAAAAAGATGATAGAGCAGTTTTAAAAAACAAACTCCTCTCCTACTTTAAAGATTTCCATCCTTTGGTAAATGAACTTATAAATAACACCGAAATCAATGCTATATTAAGAAACGATATCACCGATTTAAAACCCATAAAACACTGGCAAAAAGATAATGTTTGCCTTATTGGTGATGCAGCACATGCTACAACGCCTAATATGGGACAAGGTGGTGCTCAAGCCATCGAAGATGCCTATTATTTAGGGAAATTGATTGCTAAAAATCCAACCGAAAACAATTTCAAAGCTTTCGAAAACAAACGTTTTAAACGTGTAAATAGTATCGTGAAGCAATCTTGGTTTACAGGAAAAATAGCCAACTTAAATACAGGTTATTCTGTAAGGAATGCTCTTTTTAGTGCGATTCCTAAAAAGCTAATAGACAAAAACATGTACTCTGTTTACGATTTAAAAGAATAAACTATTTATTATGAAACACACCATACTTCTACTTCTAGTATTATCAATCTTTAGCTGTAATAACACACCAGAACCAATTGTCAAAGTAGATACTATAGCCATTCAAGAGTCAAACAAAAAGGCCTTTCATTCTGTTTTAAACAAACATTTAGAAGCTGTGCCTAAAAAGGATTTAGTAGCTATGAAAAGCACATTAACTCCTAATGGTAATATGCAACTTATTTTACCAAGTACTGAGCCAATATACACAAATGCAGACTTTATGCAATACCATCAAGATTGGTTTACAGCAGATTTAGAGTGGTCGTTTACAACCAAAGTACTCAATACAAGTATTGGTAAAACACACGGTATGGCAATTGTAGAAGTTGTCTATAGCGAACCACTTCGTAACGGTAAACCTTATTTTAATAAAATGATAGTGAGCTACGATTTGCAAAACATAAATGGCCATTGGTATTTTATTAAAGATCATGCCAGTTCTGTTAAAAAATCTACAGATTAAAAAATAAATTAGGTATTTTGAAACCAAATTCAATTTAACGTTTAAGAAATAAAATTAATGAAAAAACTTTTCCTATCCTCTTCATTTGTCGATGTTGCAGAATTTTTAGAACCTTTTGTAGGTAAAAAACTGAAGCATAAAACAATTACGTTTATTCCAATAGCAAGTGTTCCCGAAGAATACAAAGGCTATGTAGACGACGACAAAAAAGCATTAGAAAAATTAGGCCTTATTGTACAAGACTTAGATATAGCCAATACCTCTCAAGAAAAAGTTAAAGAAACCATTGAAAAAAATGACTTTATTTACGTTTCTGGAGGCAATACATTTTATTTACTTCAAGAACTTATAAAATCTGGAGCAGATAAAGTTATAACTTCCGAAATAGAAAATGGTAAAGTATATGTTGGCGCTTCAGCAGGTTCTGTAATACTATCTAAAAGCATTACATATGTTGAAGAAATGGATGATAAAACTAAAGCCGAAAACCTAAAAGACTACAATGCTTTAAATAGTATTGATTTTTATCCGTTACCACATTACACAAACGAACCTTTTAAAGCAGCAGCAGATAGTGTTTTTAAAGCGTACGACTCTAAAATTAAACTCGTTCCAATAAGTAATACAGAAGTTATTCTAGTAGAAGATAACAAAATGTCTATTGCTGGAAAAAGATAAAAGAAAACAACAAGCGTTTTACATTAACAGTTAAAATATATAATAACTATCTGTTATCTTAAGCCATATTAGCTTTACTTATTTCCAATTTACAGATGCGATATTTTATACCTTTATATTTTAATGGCAGCAATTACAAAGGTTAGCAACGCCAAAGTAGTACAACAAAGACTATTGAAGACATTAGCGAAAAAAGTCTGTTATAATATTTTAAACAAACATTTAGAAGTTATACCTAAAAAGGTTTTAGAAGCTATTAATATTACATTAACACGATTCAGAGAAAATAAATGGCAATAGAAAACATACCCGAACTTTATATTGAGAATAAAAAAGAAAGCCCAGATTTATTTGTTTACGACTTTAAAATGACCACAGACGTTGTTAAAAGCAAAGTGAATTTAGGTATGAATATGTTTAGTTTTTTGCAAGTTGGTAAAAAGCAAGTCCATTTTGCAAATACCTCTAAAGCGGTAAATAGCGAGCAATCGTTATTACTAAAAAAAGGAAACTGGCTTTGGACAGAATTATTAGACACGGAAGCCATTTACTATTGTAAACTCTTCTTTTTTTCAGAAAAAAAACTTACCGATTTTTTAAGTAAATACACCAAAAACGTAAAGCCTTACCAAGAAAAGGTGCCATATTTTGTAATAGAAAATGATGATTATATTGCGTCCTTTATAAGTTCGTTATCTTCCATCACTTTTGAAGATTCTCCATATTGCGATGCAATATTAGCGCTTAAATTTGACGAAATACTATTGTACTTACTAGACAAATATGGTAGTGAGTTTGAACATTACTTACACGCCTTAATATCTAAAGAAGTATCTCCTTTTAAAAATATAGTTGAAGACCACATACACTCTAACCTAAAATTAGAAGAAATTGCATTTTTATGCAATATGAGTTTATCAACTTTTAAAAGACATTTTACTGCAGAATATAAAGAAGCTCCAGGAAAATGGTTAAAAGATAAGCGTTTACAAAAGGCTAAAGAGTTGCTACAAGGAGGCGATTTAAAAGCGTCTGATATCTATTTAGACGTCGGTTATAACAACCTTTCTAACTTTAGTGCCGCGTTTAAAAACAAATTCGGAATTAGTCCAACCGAAATTTAAATATTTCTATTTTATTTTAAACTATTAATAATCAGTGTTTTAATAATTAATTAGGATTTAATTAACACTAGTTTTTACTATTTGGACTATTTTCATAAGTTATTGAACTGTATCAATAAATACGAATCCTCTCCTCCATTCTATCTTTGTACCATAATTAAAATGCTTGTCACAAAGTATTTATTCACATTAAAAAAACTTATAATTATGGCAAATGTAACTAAACCCGAATTTAAAGAAAAGTATGGAAACTTTATCGGAGGAAAATTTGTAGACCCAGTTAAAGGTCAATATTTCGATAACGTTTCTCCTGTAGATGGTAAAGTATTTACACAAGCAGCACGTTCAACACAAGAAGATATCGATCTTGCGTTAGACGCAGCACACGAAGCATTTCCTGCTTGGAGTACATCATCAGCAACAGAGCGTAGTAATATGTTATTAAAAATTGCTCAAGTTATGGAAGATAACTTCGAGTACTTAGCAACTTTAGAAACGATTGATAACGGTAAACCAATTCGCGAATCTCGTGCAGCAGATATCCCTTATTGTATCGATCACTTTCGTTATTTCGCAGGTGTAATTCGTGCAGACGAAGGTAGTATTTCAGAACATGATAAAGATACAGTAAGTATCGTATTACATGAACCCGTTGGTGTTGTTGGAGAAATTATTCCATGGAACTTTCCAATGTTAATGCTAGCTTGGAAAATTGCTCCAGCTTTAGCAGCCGGTTGTACAGCTGTTGTAAAACCAGCAGAACAAACACCTACAAGTGTTATTATGTTAATGGAACTTATTGGTGATATTTTACCAGCAGGTGTATTAAATATTGTAACTGGTTTTGGTGCTGAGGCTGGCGCGGCTTTAGCAACATCTAAGCGTATTGCAAAACTATCTTTTACTGGTTCTACAGAAACAGGACGTAAAGTTTTACATAATGCTGCCGAAAATATTATTCCAGTAACTATGGAGCTAGGTGGTAAATCTCCAAACGTGTTTTTTCCATCTGTAGCAGATCACGACGACGATTTCTTTAGTAAAGCTATTGAAGGTGCATTAATGTTCTCTTTAAATCAAGGTGAAATTTGCACTGCTCCATCACGTATTTTAGTGCATGAGGATATTGCAGATCTTTTTATCGAAAAAATGAAAGTACGTTTAAAAGCAATTAAAACAGGAAACCCATTAGATCCAGAAACTATGATTGGTTCTCAAGTTTCTAAGCCACAATACGACAAAATTCTTGACTATATTAAAATAGGAAAAGATGAAGGTGCAGAAGTTGTTGCTGGTGGTGATGCTGGTAATTATGAAGGTGAACTTTCTGAAGGATACTACATCCAACCTACAGTTTTAAAAGGAAATAATAAGATGCGTATTTTCCAAGAAGAAATTTTTGGCCCAGTTGTAGCTTTAACAACATTCAGTTCTACAGAAGAAGCAATTGCCATTGCAAACGATACGCCTTACGGTTTAGGTGCTGGTGTTTGGTCTCGTGATGCACACGAATTATACCAAGTACCTCGTGCTATACAAGCAGGTAGAGTTTGGGTAAATCAATACCATACTTATCCTGCTCACGCACCATTTGGTGGCGTTAAAGAATCTGGATTTGGCCGTGAAAACCACAAAATGGCTTTAGACCATTACCGCGTTGTAAAAAACATGTTAATCTCTTACGACAAGAAACCAATGGGCTTCTTTTAATTAAAACAAATTAGATTACCATTATAATAAAGCCTTGGATATATCCAGGGCTTTATTTTGTTTAATAACCCACAAATTAAACAAAGCATAAAACAAGTAACTGCACTACTTCTAATATAATAAACAAACCGTTATTTTTGCGCAAAATTAAAAGCTCTAAATGCAGAATTTAAAAACACACTATCATCCAGAGGTTATAGACCTTGAAAACAAATCTGTCTTTACAAGGTTAGCGACCAGAAGCATTGTTATTAATGGCGATTCTATTTTACTACTTTACACTAAAAGATATGAAGATTATAGTCTTCCTGGAGGTGGTTTAGATCTAGACGAAGATAAAATAGAAGGCATGAAAAGAGAGCTTAACGAAGAAACTGGTGCCCAAAACATTAGAAACATTAAACCTTTTGGTATTTACGAAGAGTACAGACCTTGGTACAAACCAGATTTCGATGTGCAACACATGATTTCCTATTGCTACACTTGCGAAATTAATACCGAACTCGGCAATACAAGTTTAGAAGCCTACGAAACAACTAATGGTATGCAAGCCGTTTGGGTTAATATACACACAGCAATTGCTCATAATATTAAAATAATGGCTACGAGCGATAAAAAAGGCATGTCTATAGAGCGAGAAACCTTTTTATTACAGCTAATAGCAGAAAAGAAAACGCTTAGTATTATTTAAAACACAAAAGCATAAATTAAAAAGTTTATGCTTTTTTTATGCAATAGAATCTGTACCGTTTAAAACATATAATAACTATCCTATTTATTTAGGTTGTAACCATTTTACAATACTTAGTTTTACTTTTTCTAATACAACACATGCGATATTTTATACATTTAGGCTTTAATGGTAGCGATTATAGCGGTTGGCAAAAACAAAAAGCCACCACAAATACGGTACAAGAAGTTATAGAAAATACACTTTCTCAAATATTTAAAAAGAATATTAGCGTTTATGGTTGTGGCAGAACAGATGCAGGCGTGCATGCAAGCCAATATGTAATTCAGATTAATTTAGACGAAGCACCAACATTCGATTTAAAATTCCGAATGAATAAAAACTTACCCAACAGCATCGCCGTTTTCGAAATTATAGAAGTTACCGTAGAGCAACATTGCCGTTACCATGCCGTAGCACGCTCTTACGACTATTTTATACATTGGCACAAAAACCCAATACTGCACAATAAAAGCTCCTTTTATCAAGATTATAAGTTAGATTTCGATGTAATGAAACAAGCCACAGCGCTTATTCGCGAAACCAAAAACTTTAAAGCCTTTTGCAAACAACCCGATTTATACGATAATACGTATTGCAACATTACCAACTGCCAACTCTTTATTAACGAAGCACAAGGCAGAATGCGTTTTACAATAACAAGCAACCGTTTTCTTCGTGGTATGATTAGAATTTGTGTGTATTATTTGCTAGAAGTTGGACGTGGTAAAATAAGTTTAGACACATTTAAGCAAATTTTAAGACAAGAAAAAGAGTTAAAAATAACCTATGCTGCACACCCAAATGGTCTTTTTTTAAGTAAGATTGAATATCCCTTTTTAGAGTTAGACAATTCTCAAAATTTGGTTAAGATGCTTAGTTTTGGTTTGGAGTGATTTTAATTTAGTTGAAATTGTAAGTACTAGCTATTGATGCATAATTCTATAAAAACACATATTCAAAAACTCTCTATTTGGATTATGAAAATAATACTTTTTAGTATTATTGTTCATCTTTTAATGCTGGCTATGCTTTTAATTGGAAAAATAAACGGTTCTCATTATAATGATGCTATAAGCTTAAAAAAAAGACTTTTTATGCTATTAACACAAGTTGTTGTTTTCTTTAGTGTAAGATTGATTGTTCGTAAAATGAAGAAATAATTTAACTACTCACCTATCTTTAAATTGAGAACAAATTTTATCTTTTTATTTAATATTTAGGTTTTTACGGGTTTCCGTAATTATTATATAATAGGTTGTTTTAAATTTGGATTTGAAGTGAATTTCGAAAACAAGCTAGTTAACTTATGTTAATAATTTTGTGTAAAACTAGCTCTGTAATCGTTGATAACCAATTTTTAAAAATATAACTTCGCTTAACGTATGATATAAAACATTGAAACGATTTTATATCAACGAACAACCGAGAATTCAATAAACCGAGAAAATATAAATGATACTTAACCAGAAAATAATAGTTAAAAATTATAAATGTTTTGACTCTAAAGAAGGTGGCGGATTTGATAAAATACTTCCAATTAACTTAATAATTGGAAAGAATAATTCTGGAAAAAGTAGTTTAATCGACTTAATTGAATTTTTGGTTAATAGTAACGACAATTTCACTAAAACAGGAAGAGAATCTAAAACACCCGCAATCATAATTGAACACACTCTTAATGAATCAAATATCTCTCGAGTCTTCCCTTCTGGAACTAGTGGTGGCGGAATACCAGGAAGAAGTTTTTACGAATATGGAAAACAATTTATAGGAAAAAAATACACTTATCAATTTAACGGTAAAAATCAAAAAACATTTGTAAGTACTGATGCTGAATATGTGCGGCATGCACAAAAGATGTTTGATTCTTTGGCTTCAGTAGTTGAATTTCCATTTGCAAACAAATCATTTTGTAATATTTCCGCAGAAAGAGATATTATTCCTGAAACGTCGAATACAGAATTAAAATTTTATTCTAATGGTGTTGGTTCAACTAATACCATTCAACAAATACTGAATAAAACAGACAAGGACAGTACAATAATCGAAAAAATATTACTTGAGGAACTAAATGTTATCATAAATCCCGATATCCATTTTTCACGAATTTTAGTTCAACTTGATGAAAATAACAAATGGGAGCTTTTTTTTGAAGATGCAAATCAAAAAAGAATCTCATTATCTAAAATGGGAAGTGGAATAAAAACAGTTTTATTAGTCTTATTAAACTTAATTGTTAGACCTAAAATTGAAAATAAAAATCCAAACTCGTATGTCTTTGCTTTTGAGGAACTGGAAAACAATTTACATCCTTCATTACAAAGACGTTTATATAATTATATAAAAAAATATTCAAAGAAACATGCAGCTTACTTTTTTCTTACAACTCACTCAAATGTAGTTATAGATTCTTTTGGTACTGATAAAAATGCTCAATTAATTCACGTTTCAAATGATGGAGATAAATCTACTTCAAAAACAGTTTTATCTTACAATGGAACAAAACAAATTTTAAATGATTTAGGTTTAAAAGCCAGTGATATACTTCAAAGCAATGGTATTATTTGGGTAGAAGGACCTAGTGATAGAAATTTTATAAATAAGTGGATTGAGATTCTTTCACCCGAATTAAAGGAAGGATTACATTACGTTATAATGTTTTATGGAGGTAGATTACTATCAAACTTATCATTTGATTTCGAATGGTTAAAAAAAGAAGTAATTCCATTATTAAAAATAAACCGTAATGCATATGTGGTTATTGATAGAGATGGAAAGACAATTAATACAAAACTCAATGAAACAAAAGTTAGAATCAAAGAAGAGATTGGAGAAAATAGATGTTGGATAACTAAAGGTCGTGAAATTGAAAACTATTTGTCTGACGAAACTCTATCAAATTGGTTGAATGAAAATCATAAATACAAAGTAGAAATAGTAAATAATAAAAACATTAAACTAGAAGAAAATATAATAAATTCTAACAATAAAATTAAACTAAAGTATAATCTTAATAAGACAATTTATTCATCTGAAATATCTGAATTTATAAACGTTGATTCTATAAGTATTATGGATTTAAATGAAAAACTGAATGAATTAATAGAAGCTATAAAAGAATGGAACAAGTAAATACTACACCTAACACCGTATATAATTTATTGCTGGCTTCTCGCCTACTTACGAAAGTTCTCGCGGACTTTCTTGGTCGGTAATTATTTACTAAATTAGGTGCTTAAACCACGCAACAAACCATATACAACAACGTTAAGCGAACCAACACAAAATTTCTATTCTCACTTACTATTCTCTTATTTTTTGAAAAAATAAAAGCTCTTCCTGTAAAGACATATTCTAAAAACAAAATATCATTCTAAAATAAAAATCTTAGAAAATAAATCTGTTCTAAAAAGATTAGCAACAGTAAGTATTGCTATTATGGAAGTAGAACTTGGAACCGCGTCAATGAAAGCTTACGAAATAAAAAATGGCATGTAAATTAATGATTATAAATAATTGCTTAGCTTTATGTGCTTTAGTAAACTTAAATCATTAAACGACTCAAACTCACAATTTAAAAATCTACAACAATGAACAAAATTCTAATCCTATTTTTATTAATATGTCTTAATATTTCGGCACAAAACGCTAAAAACACAGGTTGGATTATTCAGGAATTACACTATCCAGAAATAGCATTTCCAGAAGCTTTTAAAACCTACAAAGTCGAGATTAACGTTAATAGCGAAAGCATTAAACGCATTACAAATAAAGAGCAAGAAACGTCTACTTATAAAAATCCAAACATTACTAGCTTTGTAGATAGTTATATTAAATTACCAGGTTTCGAACTTTCGGAAACGCCAGATTTTATTTTAGAATTTTCAGATTTAGGGATAAAGCACATTTTAAGCGTATCGGAAAAGAAAAAATATGGTAAAGATGCTAAAAACACCTTTACTGGTGTTGTAGAATTATCGTCGGCTATAAAACTTGTTGTAAAGGACACTAACGGCATTATTCTGTTTGAAAAAGTATACACAAAAAAACAAGAAAGTGAAACTGCTAGTGTTTACAAAAATGCAAGCATTACCTCTAGTGACATTGCATTATCGCAAATTAAAAAGCAATACACAGCAAATGCCAGTGAATACAGATTTAACAAAAACACAACCATAGCAAGTAATAATGTTATGGATATTAATAACGAGTTAAAAGCTAAGTTTTCTAGATATTACAAGCCTAGACGCGTGAATTTATTTCTTGTTAAAAAAGAAGAAAAGTACGGTATAGATAATAATGCACAGGTAGAAAAACTAACAGCATTAAACACTACAAAATATAGCGATACGTATAATGCAGATTTAAAAAAGCTTGCTGAAGAAAGTTTAGCGAAATTTGAATTAGAATTATCTAAAATAAAAGATAAAACTGATAAGAAAGAAAAGAAAATATACTGGAGTTTATTAAGTAATATTTCGGGTGTTTACTACGCTTTAGGCAATTATGATAAAGCTATAGACTATGCAAAATTACGCGAAACGGTAGATTATAATAAAAAGTGGTCTTTTAATCTAGAAATAGCCGAAAAAAGAAAAGAAGTAATAGCGAAAAACAAAAGTTAAGCAACTAGTTTTATTACATAAAGAGAACACTTTAAAGCCATTTTAAAGTGTTTTTATGTTTATATCCGTTTTTCAAATGCGCGTTCTTAGATAAAACAGTATAAAATCTTCTTACTATTCCGTAACTTTGTTCAGCTAAGAAAAAGAATAAATTTAAGAGGTTTCCGTCTTCACGGAAAAACGTATGATAAACATTCACGAAAAAACATTAAAAGATTTAGAATTCGCAACCGTTTTAGAGCAAGTTAGCGAGTACTGTGTTACCAATTTAGGGCATAAAAAAGCATTAACCATTGAGCCTTATTTAGATAAAGAACGCTTGCTTAATGCTTTGCAATTAACCAATGAGTACGTGTCGTCTTACGATAATGGTAACCGAATACCAAATCATGGTTTCGATGCTATTACTAAAGAATTACAACTACTACGTATAGAAAACACCTATTTAGAAACGCATAGTTTAAAGAAAATAATCTCTATTTCGCTTACTGCAAACGAGATTGTTAAGTTTTTAAATAAGTTTGAAGAATATTATCCAAACCTAAAAGACTTTGCTCGTAATATAGAGGTTACTACGGCTATTATAGAGAAAATTGACGCGATTGTGGATCGTTTTGGAGATGTAAAAGATAGCGCCTCTCCTCTACTTTCTGAGATTAGGCAAACCATGAACAAGCTAAAAGGTAAAATTAATTCTAGTTTTACATCGGCATTAAACCAATACCAAAACCTTGAGTATTTAGACGATATTAGAGAATCGGTTGTAGAAAACAAACGTGTACTTGCTGTAAAAGCCATGTACAGACGTAAGGTTAAAGGTGCAATAATGGGCGGTAGTAAAACCGGTAGTATTGTTTACATAGAGCCAGAAACCACTTTACAACACACAAGAGAACTTAATAATTTAGAATACGAAGAAGGTGAAGAAGTTGTTCGTATTTTAAAAGAGGTGACTAATTTTTTACGTGACTTTTTACCATTAATAGAAGGTTATCAGAGCTTTTTAATAGAAATAGATGTAATTGCTGCTAAAGCAAAGTACGCAAAATCTATGGATGCTATATTGCCAGAACTTAGTGATAATCGTGAGTTACATTTACGAGATGCCTATCACCCACTACTCTATTTAAACAATGTCGCGAAGAAAGAAAAAACGTTTCCGCAAACCATAGGACTGAATAACGATAAACGCATTATTGTTATTTCGGGCCCAAATGCAGGTGGAAAAAGTATTACTTTAAAAACCGTTGGTTTATTACAGTTAATGCTGCAAAGTGGTATGCTTATTCCGGTGCATGAGCGTAGTACGGTTACTATTTTCGATCGTATTTTAACAGATATTGGAGATAACCAATCTATAGAAAATCATTTAAGTACTTACAGCTACCGTTTAAAACAGATGAATTACTTTTTAAAGAAAGTAAACAAAAACACACTGTTTTTAATTGATGAATTTGGAACAGGTTCCGATCCAGAACTTGGTGGTGCTTTAGCCGAAACCTTTTTAGAAGAGTTTTATGCCAGAAATGCTTTTGGTATAATTACTACGCATTACGCCAATCTAAAAATGCTAGCCAACGAGAAAGAAGAAATGATAAACGCTAACATGATGTTCGATGAGCGCACGTTAGAACCTATGTATAAATTAGCTTTAGGTCAAGCGGGAAGTTCGTTTACGTTTGAAGTGGCACAGAAAAACGGAATCCCTTATAGTTTAATTAACCGCTCTAAGAAGAAAATAGAACGCTCTAAAGTACGTTTTGATGCTACGATTGCTAAACTTCAAAAACAGCGTGCAAAACTGGAGAAAACAAGCGAGTCTTTAAAGGTTAACGAAAAGAAAAAACAAACGGAAGCCGATAAGCTTGAAGAGATTAATGCTAAGGTGCAAAAGAAACTAGAAAACTATCAAGAATTATACGATAGTAATCAGCGTTTAATTTACTTAGGACAAAAGGTAAACGATATTTCGGAGAAGTTTTTTAACGATAGAAAGAAAAAAGAATTGATGGGAGAGTTATTCCGTTTGGTTCAAATTGAAAACTCTAAACGTAAAAAAGTAACCGTAAAACAGGCGAAAGCTGTAAAGCATAAAGAAAAACAAGTAAAACAAGAAGCCGAGAAAACGGTTGAAGTAATACGCGAGAAAAAGAAAGTTGCCAAAGCGAAAGCAAAACTAGAACCAGTAAAACCAAAGTATATTCTTAAACTTGGAGATCGTGTACGCATGGAAGATGGTCGTGCTGTGGGAACTATAGATAAACTTGAGAAAAAGAAAGCTGTAGTAAACTATGGTATGTTTACAACGAGTGTAAATGTAGATTTATTGGAATTGGTTGAGTCTGTAAAGAAGAAGTAAGTAGTCTTTAGGAGGTAGTCTTAAGAAGGCAGTATTCAGTAGACAGTGCTTACTTTAATGCAACGTTACGTCATTGCAAGGCACGAAGCAATCTCATGATGTTTGGTATTATATTCAAGAGATTGCCACGTCGTAAAAACGACTCGCAATGACAAACATTTTTTAATTATTACATTTACTTCACTCATTAAAATCAAAACCATGAAGAACACTATTTACATACTACTGCTATCACTATTACTATTACTAACAGGTTGCGCAAAACAAGTGCAAGATGCAATACCAAATCACGATACATTTACAGTAATATCTAAAGAAGTGTCAGAGACAAGAGTAATTACTGTTTGGAAGCCAGCAGATTATTCGAAGAGCACAGATTCTCTTCCTGTTATTTATATGTTAGATGGTGGCATTAAAGAAGACTTTCCGCATATTGCAAATACCATTTCTAAGCTTGTTGAAAACAAAAGCATTCCTCCAATCATCCTTGTAGGAATAGAAAATACAGAGCGAAGAAGAGATTTAACTGGAGTATCTCAAGTTGAAGAAGATGAGGAGATTGCGCCTTTAGAAGATGGAGCGTTTACATTCAGGAAGTTTGTAAACAACGAATTGTTTTTAGAAATAAATAAGCGTTACAGAACGACAGATTATAAAGGAATTATTGGAGAATCTGTAGCAGGATTATTTGTTGTAGAAACGTTGTTATTAGAACCAGATATGTTTGATTTTTATATTGCAATGGATCCTTCTCTATGGTGGAATAATGGGCAATTAGTTTCTGACGCTAAAAATTATTTATCGAAATTCCCTTCAACTAAAAAGAAGTTTTGGTTTGCCGGTTCTAGTGCTGAAGATATTTCGATCTACACTAATAAGTTATCAAAAATCTTAAAAATAGATACACCAAATACACTTATTTGGGAATATTCTGACGAACCAAATGAGCAACATAATACTATTTTTAGAGCGACTAAAGAGAAGGCTTTAATTTGGGCTTTAAATTAATTGTTATTTACACACTTGTCACTTCGAGTGATTTGTGAGGCACGAGCAAATTGTATCGAGAAGTCATAAAAAAGTTCTCGATACAAAATTCTAAAAGATAATTTCTCTCGAACTGACAGCTTTACTTTAATTAAGCAAGACGTATTTTTAATATACACTTGTCACTTCGAGTGATTTGTGAGGCACGAAGAAATTGTATCGAGAAGTATTAAAAAGGTTCTCGATACAAAATTCTAAAAGAGAATTTCACTCGAACTGACGGCGTTACATCAATTAAACAAGACGTATTTTAATGCACACTTGTCACTTCGAGTGATTTGTGAGGCACGAATAAATTGTATCGAGAAGTCCTTAAAAAAGTTCTCGATACAAAATTCTAAAAGAGAATTTCACTAGAACTGACAGCGTTACTTTTATTAAACAAGACGTATTTTAATGCACACTTGCCACTTCGAGTGATTTGTGAGGCACGAGGAAATTGTATCGAGAAGTGATAAAAAAGTTCTCGATACAAAATTCTAAAAGAGAATTTCACTCGAACTGACAGCGTTACTTTAATTATTTAAGATGTCTTTTAATACATACTTGTCACTTCGAGTGATTTATGAGGCACGAATAAATTGTATCGAGAAGTGATAAAAAAGTTCTCGATACAAAATTCTAAAAGAGAATTTCACTAGAACTGACAGCGTTACTTTAATAAATTAAGATGTGTTTTAATATATACTTGTCACTTCGAGTGATTTGTGAGGCACGAAGAAATTGTATCGAGAAGTCATAAAAAGGTTCTCGATACAAAATTCTAAAAGAGAATTTCACTCGAACTGACAGCGTTACTTTCATAAATTATGATGTGTTTTAATATATACTCGTCACTTCGAGTGATTTGTGAGGCACGAGGAAATTGTATCGAGAAGTCGTAAAAAGGTTCTCGATACAAAATTCTAAAAGAGAATTTCACTCGAACTGACAGTGTTACTTTAATTAAGTAAGACGTATTTTAATACACACTTGTCACTTCGAGTGATTTGCGAGGCACGAATAAATTGTATCTAGAAGTCATAAAAAGGTTCTCGATACAAAATTCTAAAAGAGAATTTCACTCGAACTGACAGTATTACACCTAACCAATATTGAAAAGATGGTAACCTCACAAAAACTTCTTTCAATGGTATATTATTCTCTTTACTAAATTCGTATTTTTGTTCTGTGATAGATCAATTACCAAATAATAAAAAACTAATCCTATTCGATGGTGTTTGCAACCTTTGCAGCGCATCAGTTCAATACGCGATTACACATGATAAAAACAATGTTTTTATGTTTGCTGCATTGCAAAGTGATGTTGGTGAGCAGGTAATCAATCATTTTAAAATTGATGCTTCAAAAACAGACTCTATCCTACTCTATTCGCCAGAAAAGGACTCTATAAAGATTAAATCTTCTGCAGCTTTACATGTTGCTAAAGGTTTAGGTTTTCCGAGGAATTTATTATTTGTATTTTTAATAGTTCCGCCTTTTATACGTAATTACGTCTACGATTTTATTGCTAAAAATCGCTACAAATGGTATGGAAAGAAAGAGAGTTGCTGGATACCTACTCCTGAATTGAAGGCAAAGTTTATTGGTGAAATAAATTAGACATAAAAAAAAAGTCTGAAATTAATTTCAGACTTTTAAATATTTATTTAGATTGGATAATTAAATAATATTAGCACATTTTAGGTTTCTGCTTTTTAGAAGCAATTAACTTTAAATAAGCTGCTTTGTTATAATTTTCAATGTCAATTTCTTCCATTGTCTTAATACCTTTTACACTTATAACAACAGTTTTTTCAACTTCTAATGTCTTAGTCGTTTCAGTTATTACTTCTTTAATTTCGAGGGATTGATTTTCTTGAGCTGAAGCAAAAGAAACAAAAAGAAGTAAAAGTAATGTCGATAATAATTTCATTGTTTGGGTAATTAAGTAGGTTTAACACTGCTAATATATAATGGATTATTCATTACCAAGTAAAAAACCGCTAAACTACCAAAGTATTTGATTTACGTACTTTTATTACAAATTTCACCGACCAAATACATCATTTTAATCTTTAAATCTATAAGCGTTAGCCTATATTGAAAGTTATATTTCAACCATTTAGGTGTGTTGTTTACATTATAGTCACATTATTAATATTGCTCATGTTGTGATTTTTTTATGATAGTTTTTAAGTCATGAAAATGCAATACAGCTAGTTTTTCTTAATTTTTATGAATTAAGAATGCATGTTCAATCTATTGCGGTTTTTAGTGTAAAGACTTTAGTTACACTCAGTGTCTTATTTGGTAGTATCCCTATTGCAAAATTCGTGTAGAAATGACGTTATATTATATTAATTAACATAAAATAAAGCAACAGTAACTACAAAATTATTGACCATATGAAAAACAATACCAGTTGCTAAGCCTCTTGACCTTTTAACAAAATAACCTGTTACTAAGCCAAAAATAAAGTAAAATATAAATAAACTTAAATTAAAATGTGCTAATGCAAACAACGAAGCTTGTAGGACGTTTGCCACTCTATAACCTAAATGTTTTTCGGTTGATGTGAATATGATGCCTCTAAAGATAATTTCCTCATAAAAAGGAACTATTATAGCAACTACTAAAACACTTATATATAAACCATATTCATTTAATAGTGCGCGAATTTCCTCCTTTGCACTTAGGGATGATATATATTCAGCAGTGTCTGTAATGTCTATAAATGTGCCTAGAATTCTAATTATTATACCATTAAAAATTAGAAATAGAATACTTAACCCAATCATTTGCCTTATTGAGTTATCTGTTTTAAAAACAAACCGTAATCGCTTTTTATTGAGTAATATTAAAGTAAAGAATAATAGTAAACCACAGAATAATAATTGTGCATTTGCAGAAACGAGATCTGTTTCTTCTGCTATTTCACTAGAATAGTCTACAATATCAAAATAATAATTTAGTTCTTCTTGATAATTAAATGCTACAATTAAAATAACTAACGTAAGCATATAGAAAAAGCTAATTAACCAGAAATGTCTTAAAGTCCAATCTCCTGGAAGTTTAACGGCTTCTTTTACTTTTTTAAAACTAAAGTAATTACTAAGGCCATAAATTGGTAGGACCCATAAATAAGGAATAGCCAGTAATATTATTACCAATAGAACTAATACAAAGAGGTGAGATACCTCACCAAAAGACCAATAGTAACTTGGTGCTTTAAAGGCTAAGCGTAGTCGTTTTAATCCTAGGTAATCATCATAATAACTTTCGGTATACATACGTCTTAAAGAACGTATAGCTACCTCTGGATCTGAATATTCTAAATCATGATTGGCTAGTCTTTGAAGATTATTTATTTTATTCCAAGGTGCAATAGTATCGTTTACTAAATACGTTCTGGCTTGGCTATAATCTCCTTTTTGTTTAAAAATTTTATAAAGATTTCCATTTATAGAATAAGTAGAATCATTTGCTTTAATACGCTCATAAAGTTTTAAGGCTTCGGCATCTTCATTTAAAGAGATTAATAGTTCTCCCTTAGTATCTAAAATCCAATTAGGTTGTTCTGCATCTAAGTTTTTAAGAATACTTTCTCTCGCCTTATCTTCATTTTCTAAACGTAAATAGGCATTCGTTTTTAAAACAGATAAGTCTAAAGTATCATTAAACCTTTCAGCTAGATTAGCGTGCTTAATTGATTTGTAATCATCATCTTCAGAATAAAAATTCGCACTAACTTCGAATAAAATAGAAGTGTCTTCATAATCCCAATCGATGGTTTTGCTTTCGTATAAATCTATGGCCTTTTCAAGAAGAAATTGCCTTTCTTCGTTGTAAGTATACTCTAATTTATAAAGTAAAACTTTAGGGTGGTCAGGATATTTTTCTACTAAATTTGTTACACAATCTAGAGTTTCATCGTACTTTAAATTATAGTCTTCGTACTCATCGTAATAAGCACTTCCTATAAATTTACATTTATAAATTTGTACAATTATATCGTCTGGATTAGACCTGATATAGGTATCGTACTTATTCAGAATAACATTATAACGATCCGCTTTGGAATTGGTTAGCGTCTTTGCAAAATCTTTGTGACTGTCTTTTGCATTTACTTTTATGTTTTGTGCATTAGAGCACAAGAAAGTCAGTAAACATAAAAGTATTAGCGTATATCTAACCATGTATTTATTTAAAATGCCCTCGTTGCAAAATAAACTCATTTTTAGACCTATCGACCTATAAACAAGAATAAACGGCAATATTTACTAATATAAGAATTTGTATTCCTATGTATTAACTACTCTTTTAATATTTTACGCAGAAACATTAATGTTGATTCTTCCATTCTATCTGCTTCTCCATCTGCATAAAGCAATAATTTAATATCTGCAAAAAGCTCGGCGTAGTCATCACCAAAATAATCATGTGCTTTTACACCTTCAATTATGTTTTGAATGCATTGGTAGTCACTATTTCCGTCAAACTCTTCATGAATAGTCGCAAAGGTTTTCTTATCAACTTTTGTAAGAATAAATTCTTTCTCTTCATCACTCACGTTTAAATCTGCATTGGCAACATATAAAAGTATATATGCTACTAATTCGTTTTTTGACCAATTTTTAGGTTTGTCCATAATTTATACTATTGTTAAACTTCCATATTCTGTCCACGAACCGTCGTAAACACTATTTTTATATCCAGCAACAGTGGCTGCTAATGCTAAAACCGAAGCCGTAATTCCAGAACCACAAGAAAAGACCAGATGTTGTTGGTCTTTTACTAGGGTTTTGAAAATTGATTGTAATTCTTCTTTGGATTTTAATTTATTTTCATTTAAAACCATATTAAAAGGTAAACTAGATGAAGACGGTATGGTTCCACTTCTTAATCCTGCTCTAGGCTCTGCAACAATACAGTTAAAACGATCGTTAGATCTGGCATCAATAATTTTATAAGTATCGTCCTTAGATATCGTTTCTAAGGATTCAAAATGCACAACATTATCAGGATTGTATATTGCTTTAAAATTCCCTTTTGGATGTCCGTTTTTAATTGATTTATCTTCTAATGGAAAACCTTGAACTTTCCACTCTAACAAACCTCCATCTAAAATAGCGACATTATCAAAGCCAAATGTCTTAAATAGCCACCAAGCTCTAGCACTTGAATAAATACCGTAATCGTCGTAAATAACAATAATAGAGTCCTTATTGACGCCTAATGCTTGTGCGTTCTCTTCAAATTGTTCTGCCGAAGGCATAGTATTAGGATAAGGCGCATCAATAACACTAAATTTCTTTTTTATATCAAAAAATTGAGCACCAGAAATTTTAGAATTCGATAATGCTGAAATATCTCCTACAACCTTAGAAATTGTAGCATCAAATACAAGTACATTTTCATCTTGCAAATGATTTTTTAACCACTCTGCTGGAACTATATTTTCTATTGCTTTTAACATAATTACTCTTTTTCTAAAATTAAAATAAGATTTTCAATTCTACTTTTCAAAACTTCTGAAGCCAACATAAACTCATTCATTTTGCTCAATATAAATGATTTACCATGTTTTTTTTATAAAGAATATGTTCTTCTACTTATTTAACAGCTTCATAATTATCATCCCATTCTTTAGCTTTTGGGTTATCATGTAACTTTCCTAAAGATTTTGCAACTATCATTGAAACTGTAGCATCTCCTGTTACGTTTACAACAGTTCTACACATATCTAACGGCCTGTCTACTGCAAAAATTAAGGCTAAACCAATCGGTAATAATTCCGCAGGAAAACCAATAGATTCTAATACAATAACTAACATTACCATTCCAGCACTTGGTACAGCTGCACTACCAATTGAGGCTAATAATGCTGTCGCAATAATTACTAACTGATTAGTAAATGTTAAACCTTCTGGCCAAATAACTTGCATAATAAAAACAGCAGCAATTCCTTGATACAAACTAGTTCCATCCATATTTACAGTTGCTCCTACAGGTAATACAAAACCAGAAACCTCTTTATCTACACCTAAATGCTCTTCTACACGCTCCATAGTCACTGGCAATGTTGCAGCACTTGAACTTGTCGAAAAAGCTAATAATTGTGCAGGCGCAATTTCCTTTAAAAACCATAAAGGTGATTTTTTAACAACAAATTTTATTAGAATTAAATAGAAACCAATCATTAATGCCAGACCCAAAACAACACATCCAGCGTAGTTTAGCAATTTTAAAAGGATTTCGGTATCATCAAAAGCTATAATTACGTTAGCCATTAAAGCAAATACTGCGTAAGGTGCAAATAACATAATTAAATCAACCATTTTCATAACAACCTCGTTAAGAGAATCGAAAAAATCTATTAATGGTTTTGCCTTTTTTTCTGAAATTAATAATAAACAGATACCTACAAAAAGCGCGAAGAAAATAATTTGAAGCATTTTTGCCTGTCCTAAAGATACAAATATATTACTAGGAAAAATATCGACTAAAGCTTGTAATGGTCCAGCATCGTTTTGTGCTGTTGCTTTTGCTAGTTTATCCGTAACTCCAGCATCATTCTCATACTTCATTTTAATTTTAGTAATCGTATCTTGTGACATTCCTGCTCCAGGTTTAACTGTATTTACTATTGATAATCCAATAATAATAGCAATAAGTGTAGTTCCAATATAAATTGCAATGGTTCTTAATCCCATTGATTTAATTTTAGAAATATCTTTTAAATCTGAAATACCTTTAATTAGCGACGCAAGAATTAAAGGAACAGCAATAAGCTTTAAAAGGTTAATAAAGATTTTACCAAAAGGAGCAATCCAATCGGAAACAAAATCTTTACCATCATAAGTATTCATAATGAATCCAAAGATGATACCTAATATCATACCTATTATTATTTTCCAGTGTAAAGCTAATTTCATAGAGTTATTTTTATCTTTCCGAAAAGGCGGAATCTTGTTAGTTAGTTAGTTAGTTAGTTAGTTTTCTTCCTATTGTTTTGTGTCTCCAAACTTCATAGAGGTTACAATCTATATGTTCTTCGTCTGGACTATTAATTGGTAATGCTGTTACTATTTTCTTTGCTTTATCATATTCTGAAATTAATCCAAAAGTATTTAATTCACTTGGAAGAAAAGTTTCATCAAAACCGCCACAGTTAGTTAAAGCACTAACATCTCCTTTTTTGTCTATTAGATCGTAGCCAATAAAATCGTAATCATCGCCTAAGTTGGCTTTATTTTTTGATGGTTCTTTAATGACTGCCAATAAATTAAAGAACTCAAGATGCTCAACCTTACTTAAAACATAGTCTAAGTTATTAAAAAAGAACATAACCATGCCATCGTTGTTAATAATATAGTTCCATTCTTCGCTAGAATCTAAATCTGGAATAAATGCTAAAGCATTTAAAATACCATCTAAAGAAACGAGCTCTTTTAAATGCTCGATCTCAGAGAAGTTTAAATACTCTTTCCAACTAAATCCGGTTTTATTATCCGAATCGTAAGTTTTTAAAGCTGTATAATATATTTCGGGTTTCATACAACGAAACTATTTTATATTAGAAAACTCCCGCTTTACTAAAAACAAGTTCAGTAAAAATATCAGGAATTTGATTAATACATTTTATTAAGCAACCAAAAATCAGCAATAACTATTGCTGCCATTGCTTCTACAATTGGCACTGCTCTTGGTACAACACAAGGATCGTGACGCCCTTTGCCTTGCATTTCTACAGTATTACCGTGTTTATCTATAGTTTCGTATTTCTGTATTAAAGTGGCAACAGGTTTAAAAGCGACTCTAAAATAAATATCCATGCCGTTACTTATACCGCCTTGTATACCACCAGAAAGGTTTGTTTTTGTTGTACCATCATTATTAAATGGGTCGTTATGATCACTACCTTTCATTTTTGCACCGCAAAAACCGCTTCCGTACTCAAAGCCTTTTACCGCATTAATAGAAAGCATAGCTTTACCTAAATCGGCATGTAGCTTATCGAAAACAGGTTCGCCTAAACCAACAGGTACATTTTGTATAACGCAAGTAATTGTACCACCAATAGTATCGCCTTCTTTTTTAATCTCTTTAACGCGAGCTATCATTTTTTCGGCTGTAGCTGCGTCTGGACATCGTATAGCGTTAGATTCAATTTTAGAAAAATCTAAATCTTGATATGGTTTATCTATAAAAATATCACCAACCGAAGACGTGAACGCATTAATTTTAATATCCTTAAGCACCTGCTTTGCAATAGCTCCAGCAACGACTCTACTTGCTGTTTCTCTTGCAGAACTTCGCCCACCACCACGATAATCGCGATGACCATATTTTTTGTCATACACATAATCTGCATGACTTGGTCTGTAAGAATCCTTTATATGTGAATAGTCTTTAGACTTCTGGTTTGCATTTTCAATTATAAAACCTATTGGTGTTCCGGTAGTTTTACCTTCAAAAATTCCTGATAAGAATTTTACCTCGTCCGGCTCCTTACGTTGTGTAACAATTGAAGACTGACCTGGTTTACGTCTATCCATTTCATTTTGAATAGCTTCAAAATCTAATGTAATATTTGGAGGACAACCATCAATTACTCCACCAATAGCAACGCCGTGAGACTCACCAAATGTTGTGAGATTAAATAGTTTTCCAAAGGAATTTCCTGCCATATAAATTTAATTTATGCTAATGTAAAAGTTATATTACAGAAACAAAAATTGTATAATACTTAATTAGGTATTCTTTTTATTAGTTATACTTTTACAAAAAGTCTCATTTTATGAAAAACATTGCATATTCTATATTAATACTAACTATTGCTTTAGCAAACTCTTGCTCTAGTGATAACAACATTAATGATACTTTAAATCCTGGTGAAATTGAAACTAATGATAATTATTTTCCTTCTACACCCAACGACTATTGGAATTATAATGTTACAAACATAGACAATACTACTAATGAAACTATTATAACCCAAGATAGTCTGTATGTGGTTTCTAACTCTCAATCAACATTTATGCTCGATGCAAACAATGGCATACCGGCAAATGGACCTATAATTGGCTTGCTTTCTAGTGGGACTTTAACAAACTCTAATACGACCTTGGTTTTAGACGGAGCTCTAGAGCTTCCTGCTGAAATAACAGATTTAATTGATTTTGATATTGCCCTAAATAACTTTGTATTATATAATACCGAAGCTAGTATTAATACAGTGTTAGCATCTAATACCAATACTATTACGCAAGATTTTAATGGCTACCCATTAACAATAACTTACCAGCTAACCTCTACTGCTTTAGATTTTAATGAAAATTTAAGTCTTAATGGCGTATCCTATTCAGACGTAGTATCCTCTAAATTAGCACTAAATTTAAGTATCGCTACAGAAATTAATGTCTTTGGATTCCCTATTCCTTTAGCTATTTTAGACCCTCAAGACATTTTGGTTTCAACAAATTATTATGCCGTTGGCATAGGCTTGGTTCAAGCAAACTCTAATACAAGTTATCAAATTAGCCCAACAGCCATAAACACTTTAGCTGAAGCAGAAATCACCTTACCAATTCCTTCTAGTGGTTCAGCGATTGTAAATCAAGAGATTGCAGATTATTATGTAGAGATAATACTAAATTAACATACACATTAATTGCTGGACATCAAGATAACATAATGGTCTAGTTTTTATAACATATAGATAATCTTCAAGTCCTGATATTTTTCGAATTTTACTTAAAATTCAAGAACCTTGAGTATAAAACGAAAAGTAGAAGTTGTAGTTATTTCAGATGTGCATTTAGGAACCTATGGTTGCCACGCTAAGCAATTATTAACCTATCTTGAAAGTATTAATCCCAAAACACTAGTTCTAAACGGAGATATAATAGATATCTGGCAATTTAGCAAACGTTATTTTCCAAAACCACATTTAAAAGTTATTAAAAAGATCATGGATTTTGCTGCCAATGGTGTAGATGTTATCTACATAACAGGCAATCATGATGAGATGCTTAGAAAATTTGCAGATACCAAAATTGGAAACATTTCTATTGTAAACAAAAAAGTGATGTATTTAGATGGTAAAAAAGCATGGTTTTTTCATGGAGATGTTTTTGACGCTTCTATTCAAAATGCAAAATGGATTGCCAAACTAGGTGGTTATGGTTACGATTTTTTAATACTAATAAATCGTTTCGTTAACTGGATATTGGTAAATATGGGTAAAGAAAAATATTCTCTTTCTAAAAAAATTAAAAACAGTGTTAAACAGGCCTTAAAATATATAAGTGATTTTGAAGAAGTTGCCACGGATTTAGCTATCCAAAACGGCTACGATTATGTAATTTGTGGACACATACACCAACCTAAAATAGTAGTTAAAAAGAATAAACATGGCGAAACTACCTATTTGAATTCTGGTGATTGGGTAGAAAACTTTACAGCTTTAGAATATCAGTTTAAACGTTGGAAACTTTACAACTATAGCCAAGATAAACGTGCTCCTTTTTTTGCAGATAGCGACATCAAAGAAATGGAATTAAATGATTTAATCGCCGCTATTACCGTTTTTAACCCAAAAGACGTAGTTTAGATTAACGCAGCTTTTAAAATACTTATAGGATGTGCAGCTAATCTATTGGTTCCGTCCTTTATTTGATGCCTACAACTGGTTCCATTAGCAGCAATAACTGTATCCATTTTTGCTTTACGAATAGCTGGAAACAATGTTTGCTCGCCTATCTCCATGCTTATTTTATAATGCTCTTTTTCGTACCCAAAACTTCCTGCCATTCCACAACAACCACTTGGTATAATAGTTACTTTATAGTTTACTGGTAAGTTTAAGACATTAAAACTATGTATTTGGTTACTTTGTGATTTTTGGTGACAATGCCCATGAAACTTAATTGTTTTTTCTTCGGAAGTAAACTGTGATGATTTAATATTACCACAGGCAATTTCATTACTAATAAACTCTTCAATTAAAAACGTGTTTTTTGCTATTGCTTTAGCTGAATCTTTATCGTCTACTAGTTTTAAATATTCATCTCTAAAAGATAAAATAGCTGAAGGCTCAATACCTAAAAGTGGTGTTTCATTTGAAATAATATCTTTATATAAAGTCACATTATCATTCGCTACTTTTTTAGCTTGTTCTAATAATCCTTTAGATAGAAATGAGCGTCCCGACTCGCTGTTATTTATCAGCTTTACTTCATAATTTAGCGCTTGTAAAAGCGCTATTGCATCTACACCAATTGCGGTATCTAAATAGTTGGTGAACTCATCGTTAAATAAGTATATTGTTTTTATTTTTTTTGAATCAACATTATTATTTTTAATTAGTTGAAACTCTTTATCTAAACTATTAATTGAAATTAATGGTAGACTTCTTTTATTGGCAACTCCTATAGATTTCTTAAGTATTGAAGACGTAAATCCATTAGAAAACATAAAGTTTGTAATCTTAGGTAATTTGCTTCCAATAGTATTTAATTTGTTATTATAAGCAAAGAGTTTTGTCCTTAAACTTGTACCGTTTGCTTTTTGATATTGGTATAAAAACTCAGCTTTTAAACTAGCGACATCAACACTACTTGGACATTCGCTAGCGCATGCTTTACAACTTAAACAAAGGTCGAAAACCTGCTTTAATTCATCATGATTAAACTTATTAGCTTTTTCAGAATTTGTTAGATATTCGCGTAATGCATTTGCTCTTGCCCTCGTTGTATCTTTTTCGTCTCTAGTAGCTCGATAACTAGGACACATTGTACCACCAAATTCAGGCAGTTTTCTACAATCTCCAGAACCATTACATTTTTCTGCTTCACGCAGAATACCTTGCGATGCCGTAAAATCTAGAAATGTTGCAACTTCAGGTTCTTTTCTATCTACTTGATACCGCAGATTTTTATCCATTGGAAAAGCGTTTACAATCTTTCCAGGATTAAAAACATTTTGTGGATCGAACGCAAACTTAATTCGTTTTAATAATTCGTAATTAGTACTACCAATCATATATTCTATAAACTCTGCGCGTACAATTCCATCACCATGCTCTCCACTAAAAGAACCTTTATACTTCTTTACTAAAGAAGCAACATCGGTTGTTATTTTTCTAAATAAAACGACATCTTCTTCCTTTTTAAGGTTTAATATTGGCCTTAAGTGTAATTCTCCTGCTCCAGCATGTGCATAATAAACTGCATCTTGTTTATAACCTTTCATGAGCGCGGTAAACTCATTAATATATTGACTCAAATCTGGTAAAGCCACAGCTGTATCTTCAATACATGCTACTGCTTTTTTGTCTCCAATTATGTTTCCTAATAATCCCAAACCTGCTTTTCTTAAAGCATTCGCCTTATCTATTTCTTTATTTTCAAGGCTTACATTAGCATAACTTAATCCAGAATTTTCAAGTGTATTTATAAGAGCTTTTACTTGTAATTGTACAGCGGTCAAATTCTCAGCCTTTACCTCACACATTAAAATAGCTTGAGGATCTCCTTGAATAAATTGTCTGTTTTCGGTTTGTGTTTTATTATTTTTTGTGCAATCTAAAATGGTTTTATCCATCATCTCACAAGTAAACAAATTATGTTGCATTACAGGCTCTACCGCTTTTAAACAGTCGGAAATTGAATTAAAGTGAGCAGCAACCATTATACTTTGACTTGGAGGAAGTTTATCTAGTTTTAACGTAATCTCTGTAGTAAAAGCTAATGTACCTTCACTTCCTGATAGTAGTTTACAAAGATTAAATATTTCGGTTGAATTAATAAGTTCATCTATTGCGTAACCTGTATTTCTTCTATGTATTTCTCGCTTTGGAAAGTTTTTTATTATTTCGTTTTTTGTTTCTTCCGAAGACAATTCGGAAACAATCGTACTATATATATGCCCTTCTAAAGTATCAAGTTCTGTCTTGTTTTTAAGCGCTACTTTTGATAACTCATTAAAAACAACTTCACTCCCATCACTTAATATAGTTTTGAGCTCTATAACTTTATCTCGTGTAACTCCATATCTAATTGAAGTCGTTCCAGAGGAGTTATTTCCTACCATACCTCCAATCATACAACGATTAGAAGTTGATGTATTAGGACCAAAAAACAATCCGAAAGGTTTTAAGTAATTATTAAGTTCATCTCTAACCACTCCTGGTTGCACGGTAACAGTTTGCGTAGTTTCATTAATATCTAAAATCTTAGTGAAGTATTTAGATACATCAACTACAATTCCTGTTCCAACACATTGTCCAGCTAAAGAAGTTCCTGCCGTTCTTGGAATTAATGATGTGTTATTATCAATAGCAAATGCAATTAATTTTTTTATATCGCTATTAGATTTAGGAAATGCTACAGCCATTGGTAACATTCTATAAACCGAAGCATCTGTTGCATAAAGACGTTTCATTAAATCGCTATAATGCAGCTCGCCTTCAAGGTTTTTTTCTAAATTGTATAAGGTTGATTTTTCTATATTCATTCTATTTCCAAATTTAAGATATCTTAACAATTATTAACTTAATATTAGGGTTATTCTTTAAGCATAATCAAAGGGTAATTGTATATTAGTTTTAACTTTTAATTAAAAAACAAAAATGAAAAAAATATTTTTATTAGCTATAGCTATTCTAGGATTCAGTTATGCTGCAACTGCTCAGGAAATTTCTGAAAATGCTATTGGATTACGAATTGGAGATAATGATGGCTTTGGTGGTGAGATTTCTTATCAGCGTGCTTTAGGTGCTAACAATCGATTAGAAGTCGATCTTGGTATTCGATCTGGTAGTGATTATGATGGCTTTAAGCTAGCTGGTCTTTATCAATGGGTTTGGGTATTAGAAGGAGACTTTAATTGGTACGCCGGGGTTGGTGGTGGTGTAGGAAATTATAGCTATGAATTACCTCCTCCTTTTAAAGATGAAAGTGAAACTTTTATTTTTGCAGCTGGAGATATTGGAATAGAATACAATTTCGACATTCCTTTAATTATTTCTTTAGATGCTAGACCTGAACTTGGTTTTGGAGACTTTAGAGACGATTTAGATTTTGATATTGCGCTAGGTATTAGATATCAATTTTAAAAAACAATAAAAATCATTACTTTTGTAAACCATTTCAACTATTTGAAATGGTTTTTTTGTGGCAAGATAATTGCCTTCACTATTAAAATAAATTTACTTACAATGAAACACAAAACTATACTATCTGTTATTCTAGTCAATCTTTTAATCTTCACTGCTTTTGGCCAAACTAATTTAAAAGTTGGTTATGCGGATATTGATTACATTTTGGGAAACATGCCTGAAACTGTAAAAGCACAAGCAGACTTAGATATTGTGAGTAACAAATTAACTACCACCAGAGATTCTATAGTTAAAGATTACAATGTTAAAATGGAAGACTATAAAAAAAATAGTAAGACGTTAATTGAGGCCACTAGAAAAGTAAAAGAAACTGAACTCGTAAGAATGCAACAAGGTCTTCAAGGTTTTGAAGCTGATATTCAAACGGCTGTAAACTATAAAAAGAATTTACTATTAAAACCTATTTACGATAGAATTGGACAGCTAATTACTTTAGTAGCTAAAGAAAACGGATACACTCATATTATTAATTCTCAAATTGATGGTAACAGTGTTATTTTGTATGCTGAAGAAAGTACGGATATAAGTGACCTTGTTATAGCTAAAGCAAAAATGTAATAAACGTAATTATTATAGAAACAAAAAGCACCTCAAATGAGGTGCTTTTTTTATTTCTATATTTGAAATAAAGTTATCGTATTTATTCAATTGCAACAATAATGCGCTGCTAGAGCTTTTGCGTAAACAAGCACGTTTTAAGAGTTTCTTCATATATAGCTTCGTATTGTGGTACTATATTATGGATATCAAACTTCTTTGCTTGTATTTTAGCATTCTTTTTAAGTTGAGTTAAAAGTTTTTCATCTTTTAAAACCATTATCGCATTCTTACTCATCTCATCAATAGCTCCAACCTCGCTTAAATAACCAGAGAAACCTTCCTCGTTTACTTCGGGAATACCGCCTGTGTTACTTGAAATTACTGGAACTCCAGATGCCATGGCTTCTAAAGCAGATAGTCCAAAACTTTCGGTTTCACTTGGCAACAAAAACAAATCGCTAAAACATAGAATTCTATCTATCTCATTACTATTTCCAAAAAATACTACTTTATCACTAATTCCTAATTCTCTACACAATTGTTCTGCTGGTTCACGTTCTGGACCTTCACCAACCATCATTAATTTTGATGGCACTTCTTTTTGGACATTGTTGAAAATATTTATAATATCTGGAATACGTTTAACCTCTCTAAAGTTACTAATGTGGGTAATTATTTTTTCATCTTCATTAGCCATCATTCCACGTTGGCAATCTGTAAAACCGTTTTTAAACTTCTTTAAATCTATAAAATTAGTAACTACACTAATTTTTTGTTTGATATCGAACAAACGTAACGTATCATCTTTTAAACTCTGAGAAACTGCTGTAACAGCATCCGATTTATTAATACTAAATGTAACCGCAGGTTTGTAAAATGGATGATTACCAACTAAGGTAATATCTGTTCCATGCAACGTTGTAACAATAGGCACGTAAATATCTTCTTCTCTCAGCATTTTTTGAGCCATATAAGCTGCATAGGCATGCGGAATAGCATAATGCACATGAAGAATTTCAATTTCATGAAGCTTAACCATATCTACCAACTTACTCGATAAAGCTAATTCGTAAGGCTGGTAATGAAATAAAGGATACTCCGGAACATTGACTTCGTGATAATAGATATTGTCACCCAAAAGTTCTAACCGAACCGGCTGATTATAAGTTATAAAATGAATAGTGTGTCCTCGCTTAGAAAGTTCTAAACCTAATTCTGTTGCCACTACTCCACTTCCTCCAAATGTTGGATAACAAACAATTCCTATTTTCATTTAGTTAGTTTTAAGTATCTAAAGTTTTAAGAATTTAGAGTCTAGAACTCGAACTTAAAACTATAAGATTTAAATTTTGGTTAATTGATTAGTAGATAAAATGAAAAATACTTACAAGATTTTTCACTTAATACATTTTAAAATTTTAGTATCTAATTTTTTATCTTATAATGGCTTCATAAATAGCAGCTTGAATGTTGGTTCTAATATCTGCACGAAGCAACATATTTTTTCCTTTAGACGATGGATATGTTCTATTTGCCATAAAAACATATACTAATTCTTCATCAGGGTCTGCCCATGTATAAGTTCCTGTAAATCCAGAATGCCCAAAGCTCTCCATAGATAAACAACCGCAAGTAGGTCCAGATTCTCCAAGTTGTGGTTTATCGAAACCAATACCACGTCTTACTTTTTGATCACAATAATAACATGTATTAAATTTGTCTATCGTTTCTGGTTTTAAATATCTAACACCTCCATAATAACCTTTCTGTAAATACATTTGCATAATCTTAGCGATATCGTTAGCATTACTAAAAACACCTGCATGTCCACCAACACCATCTTGCATTGCAGCTCCCATATCGTGCACATAACCTTGTACTTTTTGAAAACGATAGTAATCATCCTCCTCTGTAGGTGTAATACGCGTATTACTAATTGTTTTGTACGGATTATAAATGGTATTATTCGCACCTAAAGATTTGTAAAAGTGGTCTTGAACCAATTCATTTAACGGTTTATTATAATGTCCTTCAATATATTGCTTAAGAATATAGTAAGGCAAATCACTATAACGATAACGCAAACGCGATAATAAGTCTGTTTCTTTAATTATCTTCGGAATAGAATCTTGGTAATCCTCACGCATATATAGGTTCTTCGCAATTTTAACATTGAATTTACCTGTAGGCGATTTACGATAGTACTTAGTTGAAGGACGTTTGGTAACACTATCTAAAGTGGCAAAATAAAACGGAATCCAAGGTTTTAATTGCGCATAATGAGACAACATTTTCTTAAATGTAATATTCTTTTTATTCGTGTTTTTATAATATGGCATTGCTTCTGAAAGTTTCGTCTCTAAAGACACAATACCTTGTTCTTCCATTTCCATAAACAATGGTAAAGTAGCTACAATTTTAGTTAATGAAGCGACATCGTAAAGATCATCTCCTCTCACCTTTTGTGCTCCTTTATTATAAGTATGTTTACCGAAATTTTTATTGTAAACTACTTTCCCTTTTCTAGCAACAATTAACTGAATTCCAGGCGTCATTCCTGCATTTACAGCGTGATTAGCGATAGAATCAATCTTTTTTAAACGATAAGAACTTAGACCAACACGCTCTGGTATACTATAACCTAAGCGTTCTAAAGAGTTTGTTTGTACACCATCTCCAACTTTAAAATATGGTCCTGCAGAAACAGGCAATGTTCCTTTTGCTGCTAATGCTCCAAATATAATTTCGGCAGAAGTTTCTTGAGCTATTTTACTATTTTGATAACTTACAACAACACTTTCAATATTTGTAATTGTTTGCAAATCTAACAAAGCGTAAGGTTTAGCAAAAATATCTAAAATCACAGTATTTGTTCTTGCAATCTCGTATAACCACGTTAATTCTTTATCCTTAAATTTGTATGATTTCCACGGATTATCATTCGATTTATGAAAACCTACAATTACTGTATTATAGTTTTGAAGTTTTGCTATTAAATCGCTTAATTTATCGGCTTTTACCTCATGAACTTGAGCGTATTTTTTTAGAGTATTTAAAAAAGGCTCACCATTATCGTCTCCTAATTGAACATAAGCAATTTTTTTAGTTTCTAAATGACGTAATGGTAATAAATTAGAAGAGTCACGTGCAATTGTTATGGCTTGCTCCATTAATCTTTCATATAACATATCGTCATACAAACGGTTTAAATCTTTACTAAGATTAAAAGTAGAAATAGGCTTATAATTATTTAAACCAACCTTGTATTTTGCTTGTAATAATTTTTTTACAGAATGTGCTAAACGCTCTTCGGTAAACAAACCTTTATTATATGCTTTTTCTAGTTTAGCAATACCAGCTTCAGGATCTTCAGACATTAACATAACATCATTTCCTGCTAAAAAGGCCGCCAAATCAATATTGCCAACAGTGTTTATAGTACTTTCTGTCTCTCCGTCTAAGCCATCAAACTTATAATCCGCAGCTCCTTTCATTGTTAAAGCATCTGTAAAGATAAGTCCTTTAAACCCTAATTTCTCAATTAAAATATTAGTTACAATGTTTTCAGAAATAGACGAAGGATAACCAACTCGTGGCTCTAAACTTGGGATGTTTAAATGTGCTACCATAACACTAGACAAACCTTCCTTTATCAGTTTTTTATATGGATACAACTCTACCGAATCAATTCGTTTTGCATCGAAAGCAACCGTTGGCAACGTTAAATGCGAATCGGCTTCTGTATCTCCATGACCTGGAAAATGTTTAGCATTTGCTAAAACACCTGCACTTTGCATCCCTTTCATAAAAGCAGCTGCTTTTTCTGTAACATTATCTCTATCTTCACCAAAAGAACGGTTCCCAATAATTGGATTCTTAGGATTTGTATTAATATCTACAACAGGTGCAAAATTAAAATGAACGCCCAAACGCTTACAATGCTCTCCTAACTGTCTTCCTGTTTGTTCTATTAAAAAATTATCTTTTATAGCGCCAAGAGTCATATTCCACGGAAAAGAATAAGTAGAATCTAAACGCATACTTAATCCCCATTCTGCATCCATACCAATAAGCATAGGCGTTTGTGAGGCAGCTTGTAGTTCGTTATTTAACTTTGCCTGACGATAAGGTCCTCCTTTAGAGTAGATAATACCACCAATTTTATTTTTCTTTATTAAACTAAGCACTTTTGCTTTTTCGGCCTCTGTTTGACTCGAAAAAACTTGCACCATATACAATTGCGCGATTTTCTCGTTTACAGTTAAAGAATTATAAACGCTATCTACCCATTTTGTTTGCCCTTCTACATCTTTTGCTAATAAAGGATTACTAGTTTCTTGAGCGTGAATGGTAGATGTTATAAGGGATAAGGTAAATAATAGGATTAATTTGTGCATAAAAATTTTCAATTTGAGTTACTATATTATTATAGAACTAAAAACTATGCCAAGTTATTATTTTTCGTACTCTTATTAAAGATTTTAATAGAGATTTATGAAGAAATAATGAACACTTAAATACTTCGTTATTTTGATTTAGACTTCTCCTTATATTTAACAATTAGAATCACATAACTTAGTACAAAAATGAACACTGGTATTTGAAACAATAAGTAGTTAAATTTTTCTAGAGGCACTAAAGATAAACGCCTGATTATGTGAGTAATCATTAAAGAAAAACTTAAAATCTGGACTAGACTACTTTTTTTAAATTTGAAAACATTATGTTTATTAGAGCCATAGCGACAAAAATATTTATAAAAAACGTTTATTATTTTAATTTAGAGTTTAGGAATGTTTCTAGCTTTTCTGCTTTAATATCTCTTTCTATTATTTTACCATCACTACTAATTAAAAAAGTAGTAGGAAAACTGATGATATTTAATTTCATTGTTTCTGTTCCATTTTCGTCTAAATAATGTAACCAATTAAAACCTTTTTCTTTTATTAGCGTTTTCCATCTTTGAATTTTATTAGTCTTATCAACTGAAATACTAATTATTTCAAAGCCCTTATCTTTGTACTTGTTATAGAGAGGAATATATTTTGGCATTTCTTCTAAACATGGCTTACAGTTAGTGTACCAAAAATCTAACAATATATATTTATTTTCATTTATATTACCTAGGTCAAAATTAACAAATTCTAAATCAAAGTCTTTTAGAGCTATTTTGTTATTAAGGAAATATTTTTTTCTTGTTTCATCTATGCTAGTACTTAATTTTTTAAATAATTCCGTGTTTTTAATTTCTTCAGAAAAAGAATTCAATGATTGGTCATATAATTTATTATACTTAAGTCCAAATCTTGAGAAGTAATTAGTCATTAACCAAAGAGGCACATATGAATCTGGATTATCATTTAAGAAATCAACTATCATAGTATCTCTTATAGCAGAAAATCGCCTTCTTTCTTTTACAAGTCCAACTGATTTTTTATACAAAGATTCGATAGAATCTAATCCGTTTTTTTTTAGAGATTCATATTCTTTTTGTGCTTTAGATTTCGTTTTAGAATTTATTATAACTTTTTTATCTTTATCTAGAAAACTTACTGTTAATTCGGTAGTTCCATTATCAATAAAAAACTTTTCGGAAAGCCCATCTCCATCAACTAGTAAATCGAACATAATTGGATGTGAAAGTTTTTTTCCCTTGAAGTTAACAAGTCCATTTTTAATAGCACTTTTGAATAAAAAAGGATAAGTTGTATCAAGAAATTTTTTACTAACAAAACTTGGATACATTGACAAGGAGTCTGTTTTTGCATCAGTTTTAATGATGACTTCAAATTCATTAACTTCTTTTTTATTGTTACATGAAATTACAATGTAAAGAAATAGTAATGGGAGTGTGTTTTTTAAAAGACAGGTTATTCTATGTTTCATAATTATTTGTTATTAAAATTAATCTCGTTAATTTTAACTTACTCCAACAAATCAATATGCTTATCATGGTAACCCAACAAATACAATACACCATCTAAACCAATACTTGATATTGAACTTTGTGCATTATCTTTAACCTTAGGTTTTGCGTGAAAAGCAATACCTAATCCAGCTAGATTTAACATTGCTAAATCATTAGCTCCATCACCAACGGCAATAGTTTGGTTAATGTTTAAACCTTCTTTATCTGCGATTTCTTTTAAGTATTCTGCTTTTTTATTACCATCTACAATTTCACCAAGGTAGTTACCTGTAAGTTCTCCATCTATAATTTCTAGCTGGTTTGCATACACATAATCAATGCCTAATTCTTTTTGAAGGTAATGACCAAAATAAGTAAATCCTCCAGATAAAATAGCTGTCTTAAACCCGTAGCTCTTTAAAGTGTCTATTAAACGTCTTGCTCCTTTAGTAATTGGTAAATTTAAAGCAACGTCTTGGAGAACATCTTCTTTTAATCCTTTAAGTAGTTTCATTCGTTCTTTAAAACTCTCATTAAAATCAATTTCACCTTGCATTGCAGATTCCGTAATTGCTCTTACCTCTGCTCCAACACCTGCCAAATCGGCTAACTCGTCTATTACTTCGGTTTGAATTAATGTAGAATCCATATCAAAACATACCAAACGTCTATTACGTCTATAAACGTTATCTTCTTGAAAAGCAATATCAACATTTAATTCTCTAGAAATCTCCATAAACTTCTCAGTTAACGCAGACTTGTCCTCAATTTCACCACGAATAGATAACTCTATTGATGCTCTTGGATACGCGTCTTTTTTAACAAGTGAAGTTCTTCCTGTTAATCGTTTAATAGCATCTATATTTAAGTTTTTTTCTGAAATAGCCTCTGTTACTTTAGAGATCTGTTCGGCAGAAAGTCTTTCTCCTAAAATTGTAATAATGTAACGGTCCTTACCTTGAAGCGATACCCATTTCTCATAATTTTGTAGTGTAATTGGTGTAAACTTAGCTTGAATACCCAATTCGTAAGCTTTAAATAATAAATCTTTTAAAACAGGAGAAGAATTTGCACCAGATTGTATTTCAAAAAGTATCCCTAACGATAAAGTATCGTGAATGTTGGCTTGTCCAATATCAAGAACTTTTGCACCGGCCTCTGCCAATACAGCTGTTAAGTTTGATGTTAATCCTGGTTTATCTTGACCTGAAATATTTAATAAGAAGATTTCGTTATCCATAAGCATATTAAAAGAAAGGTTATTGTAAATGAATTAGTTTAAAAATCTATTATGCCAGCTATCACTAGCAGGCACTTCCCAATTCTCATTTAACTCAGCGATATTTGTAACTAAATTATTAAAAACGATGGTATTTTTAGACACCGCTTTTTGTTTAGCCATGGCTCTAAAATCTGTTAAAGTTTTATAAGCAACAAATTCTCCTTGTTTGTAAGAAACATTCATTTTATCCATTAAATCTACTGAATATTCTTTTTCTAATTGCTGAATGAAGTGTACAGAAGCGTCAATACTGCAACCAGTTGCAGCTTGAGTGTCTTGGTCTATTGCAAGGATAATAAAACGTTTGTATCTAATATCAAAACCTGCATTTAAGTCACTTCCATGAGCTGTCCAATTGGTTATAAAAACCTTTAATTTCTCTCCTATTTCCTCTAATTCTGTTTCAGAAAAAGAACGATTGGCTTGATATATCCAGATTTTAGAGTGTTCTGGTAACGTATTGAATTCTACTAACATTTTTTTTTAATATTTAATAGTACAAAAATAGCACTTTACATCCAATCTTTGCGCTGTGATTCAACTTGATATAATAAGAAGTTTACAATTTCATTTGCACGACTTTCTTTTACATATATAATTTTAGTAACCTTTGAAGCTGTGTAAACTTCAACACTTGCAATGTTTCTTAATTTCTGAAATACCGTTTGCTTTGTTGCGACCGCTTGTATTTTGTGTATTTCAAGTATTTCAGTTAATGTAGAAATTGAACCTCCTCCAACCACTAATAGGTTATTATTTAATGTGTAATACGACTTCTTGTATTTCCAATAGATCATTAAAGAAAGTAATGGTATTACAAAAAAGTTAATAATCCAAAATAGATTTTCTAATACAAAAAAAGCGATGGAATTAAAAAGTGCAATTGGTATTAAGGCAGTTAATATTAAAATACGAATGTAATACCGTTCTGGTTTTTCTTTTTTAGAAGTTATAGAAAACGGTTGCATGAGTTTTTCAACTAAATAATTTACTTGCAACTGATCCAAACCAATAATTGAAAAATGTTTCTGTAACTTTTTGTCTACCATTGCTTGTTTTATACGCAAGGTGTTTAAACCAAAGAAACGCTTTAGTCTATTGTTTTCTATTTCTATATTTTGAATTCTTGAAGGCGATAAAATAATTGCAACTTTATTAAATAATCCTTTTTTAATTTCTATCGTCTTTTTATGCTCAATAACTTGTAAATCATAATTAAGTAGAAAAGTTTTTGAAATTGAAAAAAGTATTGAAATCGTCAAGGTCACTATTAAAATTCCAAAAATTATAAATATTAAAGCGCTAATAGAACTCTCATTTTGTGTGATTAATACTTCAATTTTATCACCTAATTTTAGCTCATCAATAAAGTCTTCATAAGTAGAATATAATCCTCCAATAAATCCTGCTATAATTAAAAAACTCTTAATATGGTTTTCACTAAATCCTTCTAATAATAATTTTTTAATGGAGGCTCTATAGTATATATGTTGTCCTTGTTCAGTTTCATTACTCGCTTCTTCTGTACTAATAGAGTTTATATTTAACAATAATTCGTCCTTAAGTGCCTTAGCTTTATTTCTACTTAAAGCAGTAATCTTAACTTCGGCTTTAGCATCGCCTGCGGTTTCTATATCTAATTGTACAACATTTATTATTTGCTGAAGAATGTTTTGCCTAATATAGATATTTTGAATTTTTGACTTAGAAACTGTTATTTCCTCTTTATTTAAAATACCTTTTGAAAGCTTAAAATCGTCTCCAGAAATATGAAATTTAAAATTTAAAAACTCAAGTACCGATCGTAATAAAATGAATAAAAAAATAATTGCAATCGCAGAAAAGGCTTGATATTTTGATAGACCAAATACCTTTTCGCCCTTTATTAAATAATAGGAAAAACCCGCAATTAGCAAAAATAGGCTTTTAATAATTTTATAACTATTAAATCCAAAAAGTATGGCAATACCTCGAATAGATTGTCTTGATGGTTTTTTAAAATCGTACACCTAATTAATCTTGGTAGTTAACAGCTCGTTTATTCTGGTAGCCTCTTCAAAAGTTAAACCACTAATGGATAAATCTCCACCAGATTCACCTGCTGTATAAACATGAAGTGATGCTAAGCCAAATTTCTTAGCAATAAAACTTTGCTTGGTTTCTAGATGTTGAATTCTAATAAAAGGGACTGTTGTTTTTTTGTAGTTTAGTAAACCTTTGGCGTATATAATGTCTTGAGTTCTTAATGCATAACCACGTTTTTTAAAACTTAGAATACTAAAGATGCATTGCAATACAAACACTAGAGATAAAACAGTAATTACATACCAAAATACATTAGAGACCCATTCTTCTCTTAAGAAGGTTTTTACCAAGATTACAACTCCGAATAGAATAACATATTGAATGCAAATATTTATAAAAAGTATTTTTAAATAACGTTTAGAAATAGATATAAGCTTAACGCTTTCTACTTTAGGAATTGTGTCGATATCTATTTCTAGGTTAGTGAACATAATTAATCTTCTTATTTCTTATTTTTAAAAACTAAATAACCAACAATTGTCCCGTATAAAATAAAAACGTTAACACAAAAGAATAAGGCTTTACTAAAGTGCTATTCTTTTGCAACTGCATCCATTTAGGAAATACATAGAAATAGAAGTTTAAAATATGGTTTTAAAACTAAATAAAATCCTTTCCTTTTATTCTTCACTTAGTGTAATCATTTCTTTTTCTTATAATTATGTCTAAAAGATATAGCCATAAATAACCCAAAAAAAAGTGAGTGAAATATAAATTTAAAAATAGAAAAAGGATCTTTTGACAAATAATCAAATCCAGCCATAAAGGTGGCAAAAAACAAACCACTAAATACTCCCGTTTTAATAATTGCTTTTAAAGATTTTGTCTCTCTTTGCATATTATAAATTTTGAGAACTCGCTATAAGTTCTGCAATATCCATAACTTTAATTTCGTTCTCTTTTTCTTTAACCTTTACACCGTCAGACATCATAGTCATGCAATAAGGACAACCTGTTGCAATAATATCTGGTTTGGTTTTTAAAGCATCTTCAGTACGAAGCTCGTTAATGTCTTTATCTCCTTTTTCTGGTTCTTTAAACATTTGTGCACCTCCTGCTCCACAACATAAAGCTGTAGATTTACTACGTTTCATTTCTAGCAATGTAGCATTTAAACTGTTTAATACATCTCTTGGCGCATCGTATTCTGAATTAGCTCTACCTAAATAACAAGGATCGTGAAAAGTAATACGTTTCCCTTTGTAATCGCTATCTTTAATCTCTAGTTGCTTTGAGTTTATTAACTCTTTTATAAACTGTGTATGGTGTAATACTTCATAATTACCTCCTAAACCTGGGTATTCGTTTTTTATACAATTAAAAGAATGTGGATCGCAGGTTACTATTTTCTTTACTTCATAGCCATTTAACACTTCAATATTCATTACAGCCTGCATTTGAAACAAAAACTCGTTTCCTGCTCTTTTAGCTAAATCTCCTGTTGCACTTTCTTCTGTACCTAAAACAGCAAAGTTTACTTTTGCTTTGTTTAAAATTTTAACAAATGCTTTTGTTATCTTTTTTGCTCTATCGTCGTAACTTCCAGCAGAACCAACCCAAAATAAAATATCTGGTGTTTTACCTTCTGCCATCATTTCTGCCATTGTTGGCACTATTAGTTGTTCGCTCATGCTTACGAGATTATTTGTTTATTTTCTTTTTCTTTATAATAAATAGAAACCAATGTCTTTAAAAAATATTAATAAAAAACCCTGAGTTGAAAATTCTATTTTCTACTACTCTGCTACTTGATAACTTCCTGTTTGAATAATAAACAACAAAATAGTTTTCGTTATTAACAAAATGAAAATTATTAGCTTCTTAGTTTTTTTTTAAAATCTTAATTAATATTGACTATTCGTCTTCTTTTATACCTGCAAAATCTGTTTTTGCTATTCTTATATAGACTGCTATCTTTTTTTTGCCGTCTTTTAATTTGTTCTTTGGATCGTTCTTTTCGCTATCCGTACGCCTTATTGCATCTTCTCCTATTAAGTCTAATTGGTTTTTAGAACAGTAATCGCAAAATACTTTTTTTAATTTTATATTTAACGCTTCTCCATTTCTATACTCAATTTCGGTATAGGCTTTTATTTGTAACGAATCTTTTTTAAAACCTTGAGCAGAAACTAGTGTACAACATAGAAATAGCACAAAAATTAGTGTGTATTTATGTGTATTTTTCATTGTTACTCGTTTTTTTATTTGTTTCTATGCTAAAACTTAATAGTTAGTATTCCCGCGTTAAGGATTGATGCGGCATCCTTTTTTTTCTTAAAAAAAGATATAGCGGAAAGCCTGACCTTTAGGTAACGCCCAATATATTATTTTACTCGTCTTTCCATTTTAATCTATCTTGTTGGTTGTAAGGCCAAGGTGCTCCATTGTTCTCAATATTAGTCATCATATTATTAAGTTCCATTGGTGCCGCACTTTCCTCCATTACAAGGTAGCTTCGCATTTCCATAATGATATTTAATGGGTCGATGCTTATTGGACACGCCTCTACACAAGCGTTACAACTTGTACAAGCCCAAAGTTCTTCGGGTGTAATGTAATCGTTTAATAATTGCTTTCCGTCGTCTACAAATACGCCTTTATTAGCATCTATATTCTTACCTACCTCTTCTAGACGGTCTCTGGTGTCCATCATTATTTTACGCGGAGATAATTTTTTTCCTGTAAGATTTGCTGGACATTCGCTTGTACAACGTCCACATTCTGTACAAGAATAGGCATTTAGTAAGTTTAACCAACTTAGGTCTTGCACGTCGCTGGCTCCAAATTTAACTGGAGGCTCATCGGTTGCATCTTCTGCTGGTGCTGCGTATGGATCTGCGTCAGGATCCATCATTAACATAACTTCTTTTGTTACCGCATCGTTATTAGGAAACTGTCCTTTAGGCGTTAGTTTACCAAAATACGTGTTTGGAAATGCTAATAAAATGTGTAAATGCTTTGAAAAATATAGGTAGTTTAAAAATATTAATATACCTATTATATGCAACCACCAAGCGCCTCTTTCTATAATATGTAAGGTTTCTGGGTTGTCACCAAATAAGGGCGAAATGAATTGACTAATTACATTTCCTGAGTTTGCTAGTTGAAATGATACATCTGTAGCATTCATTACCAAAAACAAGGTCATTAAAACCATTTCAAAATATAGAATAATGTTTCCATCGTTTTTAGGCCATCCTTTCATTTCAGCACTCATAAAACGTTTAAGTTTTATAATGTTTCTTCTAATCCAGAAGATTACAACTGCTATAAATACTAGGGTTGCTAGTATTTCGAATGTTCCAATTAAAAAACCATAGACTGATTCTGGTAAAATTTCAGAACCTATTCTGTGCGTACCAAAGAGACCATCGATTATAATTTCTAAAACTTCAATATTTATAATTACAAAACCTACATATACTATAATATGAAAAAATCCTGAAACGGGACGTTTAACCATTTTGCTTTGTCCTAAAGCAATCATAGCCATGTTTTTCCAACGTTGTGGTTTATTGTCGTTAATCTCTTGAGCTTTTCCTAATTTAATATTTCGGAATAACTTTTTGACATTGCTGGCAAAATAACCAATGCCTGCTATAAGGATAATGGCAAATAGTATGTTTGGTAAATAATTCATTTTTGGCTGTTAGTTAGTTTATTTCTTTTCTTCTATTTCATTTCCGTCTGAATCGTAACGTTTTGGTTTTTTTCCGAATAAAGAAAAATGTACATAACGCTTAGGATTTAGTTTCATATCTTCAAGTAGTTCTTCCATTTGTTTAGAAGCACCTTCAAGATTATTGTATAATTTATCATCTTTTAATAACTTTCCAATAGAACCTTCTCCGCTTTCTACACTTGCCATTAAATTGTCGAATTTCTTAATGGTAGCTTGTAAATCTTCTACTGTTTTAACAATATCTACTTGAGCTAATTTATTAGTCATTGTAGTTAGATTGCCAGATGTAGTTTCGAAATTAGTAAGCGTATTATCTAATTTGGATTTATTATTATCTATTAAACTATTTAAGGATTTTGCTGTAGCATTAAAGCTCGCTACAGTTGTGTTTAAGCCAGCAATACTGTTTCTTAAGTCTGCTTGTGCTTTAGCATCGAAAGCATTATTAAAACCGACTAAAAGTGTATCGGTTTCACTCATTACTTTTTCTATTTTTTCTTGTAATGGCGTTAAACGTTCGTTAACTAATTCCATCATACCTTCTTTAATAGTACTTTGTAAATAGTCACCCGATTTTACGTTTTCGGCATTATCATAAGCTGGAAGAATTTGTACCTCTTTACCTCCTATAAATCCGTTTTGGAATAATTCGGCCTTACTGTTTTTAGAAAATTTAAAACCAGTATCAATATCCATTTTTACAATTAGAGTACCAGAATTTTCATCTTCAAAATAAATATCTAAGACCTTACCAACAGCATACCCATTAATTGTGACTGGTGTTGATGGCTTTAAACCTTCTACATTATCGTATTTAGCATATACGGTTATAGAGTTTTCTAAAAGGTTATTACCTTTTAAATAACTAAAACCAAAAATAAATAGAACGATTCCTGTAATAGCTAATATGCCTGTTTTGACTTCTCTTGATATTTTCAAATTGAAAGTGTTTAATTTGGTAACAAAAATAAAATAAATATAATAACAATAGCTCTATTTGGTGCCACTATTTAAGGCTTTCTCTAAACTAATGCGCTCACCATCTCTATAAGCTACAATAAAAGCGCTTTTAAACCCTTTTTGTTTAGCAACCTTTTGCATTTGCTGTATCTTATTAATATCTGAAGTATAACCATAAAAATACTTATACAATTTACCTTCTTTATCTCTTGACAACTCTTTTAACCCTTTAAAGTTATAAGATTTTGGTTCTAGTTTTTTTGAAGCTGCTGCAATTTGAACTTTAAAAATAGTATTTGGTATAATTTTTTCTTCGGAAGGAATAATGGTTTCTTCTTCGGTAATATATTCGGTAGCTACAAAATTTTGATCAACACTTTTTTTATATGATTCGATTGCTTTTGCAATTGCAACAGATAATTCACCTTGACCTTTTTTAGAATTAAGGTATTTACCTTCTGATGTGTTTGTAATAAATCCGGTTTCTACTAGAACACTTGGCATTACCGTTTGGTGCAAAACAATAAAACCCGCTTGTTTAACACCTCTATTTTTTCTTTTTAATTTTGAAGTAAAATTTTGCTGAATTAAACTTGCTAGTTGTATGCTTTGGTCTAAATATTGTTCTTGCATTAAAGTAAGGCCTATAAAGGATTCTGGAGAATTAGGGTCGAAACCATTATAGTTATGTTCGTAATCCTCTTCAAGAAAAATAACCTCATTCTCCGCTTTAGCAACATCAAAGTTCGTTTTATTTCTATGCACACCTAAAACATAAGTTTCGGATCCATAAGCTTGAGAGGTATGTGCATTACAGTGTATAGAAACAAACAAATCGGCATTTGCTTTATTTGCTATTTTACCTCTTTGAAATAAATCTATTAAAACATCAGTTTTTCGTGTGTAAACAACTTCAATATCTTTATTTTTCTCAAGTTCTTTACCTACCGCAAGTACAACTTTTAGAGCAATTTCTTTTTCCGTGTAACCATACTTAGATGGTTTTCCAGGATCTTTTCCACCATGCCCAGCATCTAAAACCACAATAAATTTATTAGATTCTGTCTGTGCATTAACAGAAAGAGGTAGTGTTAATGTTATTATAATTAATACGAAAAGTACTTTTAGTCTCGTTTGCATAGTGATATAACAAATTTTAAAGGTGTTTAGTATGGATTTTTAAATTATATAGACTATGATAAATTAATCATAAAAAATATATGTAATTTTGTGAATTCAAATATCGAGCCATACTTTAGCAAAAATACATACAAAACATTGCATACAAATAGAATCCACATACTTTTTGCCCTAAGTTTTACAGTGTTTATAAACACTTTTAGCTTTGCTCAAGTTGAAAGTGAAGATAAAAGTATAGAAGTCCCTGTTAACAAGGAAACTAAAACTGTTATACCGCCCACTAAGCTTAACGACTCTATTGTTCTTCCTGCTGAACAATTACTCACCTTAAAAGAATCTGACTCTACAGAAAATGATTCTATAAAACCAAAACCAGCTCTTTTACAAGCTACTGTAAGTTATAAAGCTACAGATTATAATGCTTTTAATAGAAAAGAGCAAAAGATGTATTTATATAATGAAGCAGAGGTAAATTATACTGATATGGAAATTACTGCTGGTTCTATTATAATAGATTACAGTAAAGATTTAATTTATGCCACAGGAATAAAAGATTCTATTGGAGAATATTCTCAACGTCCCGTATTTAAACAAGCAGATAATGTTATAGAACCTGATTCTATGATTTTTAATTTTAAAAATAAAAAGGCCATTATTTTTAATTCTAATACAGAACAAGACGGTATGAAAATTAGGTCTGAGCGTTCTAAAAAAGAAAACGATTCTGTTTATTTTTTAAATAAAATGCGTATTACTACAGCCGAAAACGAGGAAGATCCTGAATATTATTTTTTAATAGATAAAGCGAAACTTGTTCCTAATAAAAAAATTGTAGCGAGTTCTGCGCAAATGTTTATTTATAACGTACCTACTCCCATTATTGTTCCTTTCGCATTCTTTCCTTTAAGTAAAAAACAAACTTCGGGTGTTATTTTTCCTAGTTTTGGAGAGCAAAATGATAGAGGTTATTTTTTACAGAATGGTGGGTATTATTTTGCTATTAGCGATTATGTAGATTTAGCTGTTTTAGGAGATTACTACACCAACGGTAGTTATGGTTTACGTTTGGAAAATAATTATAAGAAACGTTATAAGTATAATGGTCGTTTAGGATTTAGATACGAGAACTTAATTACAAGCGAACGTGGTTTTCCAGAATATGCTAAAAGTACAGTTTACAATCTACGTTGGTCTCACAGTCAAGATTCTAAATCTAACCCAAGTTCTAGATTTTCAGCTTCTGTTAACTTAGGTAGTAGTAATTACTATCAGCAATCACAAAATCAAGTAAATACAGCTAGTTTTTTAAATAACACCTTAGCATCTTCTGTATCTTATTCTAAAACTTTTGATGGCGAACCACAGGTTAATATGAGTTTAACTGCAACACACTCTCAAAATACGCAAACCGAAGAAATAAACTTAACGCTACCTACTCTTCAAGCTAGTGTAGGTCGTATATATCCTTTTGCCCCTAAAGTAGGTTCTAAAAAAGGGATTATTCAAAATATAAATTTACAATATAGCGTTAGAGGAGAAAACCGTATTCAAACAACAGATTCTCTTTTCTTTAAAAGTGAAATGTTTGATGATGCTCAAATAGGTATGAAACACTCTATCCCTATTACTACAAACTTTAAGGTTTTTAATTATTTTAGTGTGAGTGCTAATGCAAGTTTTGATGAAGCATGGACATTAAATACCATAGATAGATATTACGATAGCGAAACTAGCCAAACAGTAACAGAAGATCTTAATGGTTTCGACGCTTATAGAACTTATAATTTTGGAGCTAGTATTGGTACTACAGTATACGGACAGTTTAATTTTGAATCTGAAGGCGAAGACAAAAAAATAAAAGCAATTAGACATGTTATGCGTCCAAGTATTAGCTACAACATTAATCCAGCTTTCGATAAGTATTACGACTCTTACGAAGTTACAGATATAGATGGTGAAACTATACGTGAAGATGAATTCTCGCGTTTTGAAGGCAGCTTATTTGGAGCTCCTAATAAAACCTACTCTAGCTCAATAGGTTTGTCTTTAAGTAATAATATTGAAGCTAAAGTTAGAGATAAGGACAGTACAAAAACCGAGGCGAAAAAAATTGTTCTATTAAACAATTTAAACTTTTCAACCTCGTATAATTTAGCAGGAGACTCTTTACGTTTTAGTCCTGTGAGAATGAGTGGAGGAACACAATTGTTTGATAACAAAATGAACGTGAATTTTGGAGCAACTTTAGACCCTTATGCTCTTGATAATAATAACACAAAAATTGATGAGTTTAACCTTATTAATGGAGGAAGCTTATTTAGGTTAACAAGTGCTAACCTAACTCTTGGTTATAGTTTAAATAGTAAAGGCAACGATAATAAGTCTAAAACTAGTGATCGTAGCCGTACAGAAACTTTAGATAGTGGTGGTCGTGATGATGATTTATTTGGTAGGTCACAGGATTTTGCAGACCAACGTTATGATGAAGATGATGAAAAGGAAGAGGAAGAACTTGGAGACCTTTACAACTATAGTGTGCCATGGAATCTACGTTTAGCATATGCTGTAAATTATTCTAATGCTCAACGTCAAGATGAAATTTCTTCGCATTCGTTAATGTTCTCTGGAGATATTGAAGTTTCGCCTAAATGGAGTATTGGAGCCTCTTCTGGATACGATTTTAAAAATCAAGGTTTCTCTTACACGCAATTACGTTTTGCTAGAGATTTACTGAGTTGGCGAATGAATTTTAGTTGGATACCTTTTAGTAGCCGAAGTTCTTGGAATTTCTTTATTGGTATAAAATCTAGTATATTAAAGGATTTAAAATACGAAAAACGTCTTAAGCCAGATCAAGGACTTTAGTAAACATTATATGCTTTGCTAGGTTCGGGTCTAAAAAACATAATAAAAACCACTATATAAAATAATCTTATATAGTGAAAAAAAACTGGGATGAAAAAAATAATAACAACTACCAAAGCTCCTGCTCCTATTGGACCATATAATCAAGCTGTATTAAGCGGAAACACTTTATACACCTCTGGACAAATTGCTTTACATCCAGAAACAGGTGAATTAGTTTTAGATGATATTTCAACTGAAACAAAACAAGTTATGGAAAATATGAAAGCAGTCTTAGCTGCTGCAGACATGACTTTTGAAAATGTAATAAAGTCTTCTATATTTATTAGTGATATGAATAATTTTGGAGCTATAAACACTGTCTATGGTGAGTATTTTAATGAGGCTACTGCTCCTGCTAGAGAAACTGTAGAAGTTGCAAAGTTGCCAAAGTCTGTTAATGTTGAAATTAGTATGATTGCTGTAAAATAATATACTCCCTTCATTTAAAAAATAAACAAAACGCTGAAGATATCTTCAGGCGTTTTGTTTTAATAACACTTCTTTATTTAAGTTGCTCCTAAATTAAGTCACATCTTATATTCTAAATAGAAAAGCCTGAACTTTTGTTCAGGCTTTTCTATTTAATAATTAGTATTACTATTTATCTCTTAAGCGTAAAGTGGCTACGTAAAGATTTCTTAGCATTACTGCTTGGTTCTCTATACTCTAAAGTAAACCAATAGTCATTTGTTGGCATTGGGTTACCATTGTAGGTTCCATCCCATCCTGCGCCTGTTGGACTTAATTGTTTTAAGAGTTTACCATAACGATCGAATATATAAATTACTGCGTCTGGCTGTGTTCCAATATCGTAAACATTCCATGTATCGTGGTAACCATCGCCGTTTGGCGTAAAGTATAATGGGTAATCCATAACCATAACTGGTATTGTTGTTTCTCCACAACCTATCGTGTCTCTTACCGTTACAGTGTGTTCTCCAGCTTCGATATCTGTAAAAGTATACGTGTATTCTCCCGCTGCATTTAACGTTCCTAGTTCCCAACTTCCGCCATCTATACTAAACTCGTATACTGCTATTGAAGTACTTGTTGTTCCTGTTGCGGTAATTACAACATCGTGTTGATCGGCAAAGGCTAGTGTTGTTATTTCTGATGTTACTACTGGTGGTTCGCTTACTGTTACTAAAGTATTCACTTCAATACTTGAACATCCTGTTGCAATATCTGTTGCTACAACACCATAGGTACCGCCTTCTGTTGGCTCTATAAACTCTGCCGTTTCTCCTGGAAGCACTGTACCGTTTAAGTTCCATTCAAAAGTATATAATGCAGGATCTAATCCTGTGTTTACAACTGGTGAGTTAACGATTTCACTGCCATTAGTATTAATACATAATAAATACTCTGGTTCTAATGTAAACGATGGCATTGGGTTTACTTGTAATGTAAGTGTTGCTGTTTCATAACATGCTGAAGTATCATTATCTACTTCTCCATCATTGTTTAAATCTACTAAGTAT
>NZ_LIQG01000018.1 GCF_001418015.1 Lacinutrix mariniflava
CGTTTGGCTCTCCGTTTTCGATAATTGTAGATTGACTTTCTAAATCGAACATATCAAAGAAACCATCGTTATCATCATCACAGGCTACTAATGGGATTGGTGAAGCTATTGGTGATGGTAATGGGTTTACTCTTAAATCTAAAGTGATTGTACTTACACAACCTGTAACATTATTAGTGGCTCTTACGTAAACCGTTTGTGCATTACTTGTATTTGAATATGGACTAACAATTTCTACAGCGCCGTCGTTTGTATCTGCTCCTGCTTGTGTGCTAAAATAAGTTAAAGTGATACCTGTTTGTCCGTCTAGTATTTCTGCATTAGCATCTTCTAAGTTGAAGGCTTCTACTTCGTCGCCTGGATTATTAACATCACATAAATTTAGTGCTGTTGGCTGTACTAATACTGGTAATGGATTTACTATTAAATCTAAAGCCACTGTTTTATAACATCCTGTAGCATTATCTTCTACACGTACCCAAATGGTTTGTGCATCTACAGTTGTGTTTACATAAGCGTTTGGCGTTGCGATAGCATTGGTTGGTGCTTCGGCATTAGCCTCTGATGTGTAATATGTAATAGTATATAATGTAGGGTCTAAATCGTTAGTTGCATCTGCATCTAATAAGTTTAGGATCTCTGGTTCTTTTGTTGGTAGATTAAAACTTGCGAAACCGTCTGCATTGTCATCACAAACTTCTAGCGGTGTTAATACTGCCGCTGTTGTTATTTGTGGTGTTGGGTTGACAATTAAATCTAATATAATAATATTTATACAATCATTATTTAAATTTACGACACGGGTATAAATCGGCTGATTATTTACTACAATATTATTATAATTACTATCTAATTCATTAACCGTATTTTCAGCATCAGCAAGAGTTTCATAATATGAAATCAAAAATCCAGGATCACCTGCTGCAATTTGAATATCTGCTTCATTTAAATTAAATTCTCCAAAACCATCACTGTCAGGATCACAATAGGTTAAAAATGGTGAAGGATTTATTATTCCAGAGCTGTTTACCCTTATTTCAAAGGATGTTGTGTCATAGCATCCCGTAAGACTATCTTCTAAACGAATATAAATAATTTCTGGATTTGAAACATTTGCATAAGAAGTAGGATTAAGTATTGCAAAACTAGCCGTTTCTGCGTTCGAAAGCGTGGTATAGTAAGTTACAGCTGTATTGTCTTGCCCATTGCTTATAACCGCATCATTAGAAGTTAAATTAAATAATACAGTCCCATTATTATCAATTTCACATTGTAATTCGTTATCGATTGGAAAAGCTGTTGGTGAAATACCTATAGAAATATCAAAAGTATTTTCATCCACACAATTATTTGGTGCTGTACTTGTTTCTGCGTAGACAAAAAGAGTTGTTGAATTCACTAAAATAGTACCAGCAGGTACAATAGCACCACTACCTGTTGGTCCACCTGTTGCCGTATAATAAGAACTGCCAGGAGATAAAGCAGGTAATGTATAAGTATCACAAGCTTGTACATCTAATGGATCATCTGCAGTTGGTGAAACATCAATGGTAATTGTAAAGCTATTTTCATCGGTACAATTATTTGGTGTTGTACCAGTTTCAGTAAAAACAAACAATGTTGTTGTAGTTGTAATAGCTGTTCCTGCTGTTACTAAAGTACCTGTCCCTGCCGGTCCTCCTGTTGCAGTGTAATAGTTATTTCCAGGTGTTAAATCTAGTAATGTGAAGGTATCACATGCTTGCACATCTGAAGGTGCATCTGCTGTTGGAGAAGCATCTATAGTAATTGTAAAGCTATTTTCATCGGTACAATTGTTTGGTGTAGTACCTGTCTCTTTATAAACAAATAATGTAGTTGTGGTTGTAATAGCTGTTCCTGCTGTTACTAAAGCACCTGTACCTGTTGGTCCTCCTGTTGCAGTATAATATTCATTATCTGTGGTTAAAGTAGGTAATGTATAAGTATCACATGCCTGAACATCTAAGGGCGCATCAGCTGTTGGTGAAACATCAATGGTAATTGTAAAACTATTTTCATCGGTACAATTATTTGGTGTTGTACCAGTTTCAGTAAAAACAAACAATGTTGTTGTAGTTGTAATAGCTGTTCCTGCTGTTACTAAAGTACCTGTCCCTGCCGGTCCTCCTGTTGCAGTGTAATACTTATTTTCAGGTGTTAAATCTAGTAATGTGAAGGTATCACATGTTTGCACATCTGAAGGTGCATCTGCTGTTGGAGAAGCATCTATAGTAATTGTAAAGCTATTTTCATCGGTACAATTGTTTGGTGTTGTACCTGTCTCTTTATAAACAAATAATGTTGTTGTGGTTGTAACAGCTGTTCCTACTGTTAGTAAAGTACCTGCACCTGTTGGTCCTCCTGTTGCTGTATAATATTCATTATCGGCGGTTAAAGCAGGTAATGTATAAGTATCACAAGCCTGAACATCTAAAGGTGCATCTGCAGTTGGTGAAACATCAATGGTAATTGTAAAACTGTTTTCATCTGTACAATTATTTGGTGCTGTACCAGTTTCAGTAAAAACAAACAATGTTGTTGTGGTTGTAATAGCTGTACCTGCTGTTACTAAAGTACCTGTCCCTGCTGGCCCTCCTGTTGCTGTGTAATAGTCATTTCCGGGTGTTAAAGCTAGTAATGTAAAGGTATCACAAGCTTGTACATCTGAAGGTGCAGCTGCTGTTGGTGAAGTGTTTATAGTGATTGTAAAACTATTTTCATCGGTACAATTGTTTGGTGTTGTACCTGTCGCTTTATAAACAAATAATGTTGTTGTGGTTGTAATAGCGGTTCCTGCTGTTACTAAAGTACCTGTACCTGTTGGTCCTCCTGTTGTTGTATAATAATCATTATCCGTGGTTAAAGTAGGTAATGTATAAGTATCACAAGCTTGTACATCTAAAGGTGCATCTGCAGTTGGTGAAACATCAATGGTAATTGTAAAACTGTTTTCATCTGTACAATTATTTGGTGCTGTACCAGTTTCAGTAAAAACAAAAAGTGTTGTTGTGGTTGTAATAGCTGTTCCTGCGGTTACTAAAGTACCTGTACCTGCTGATCCTCCTGTTGCTGTGTAATAGTCATTTCCGGGTGTTAAAGCTAATAATGTGAAGGTATCACATGCTTGCACATCTGAAGGTGCAGCTGCTGTTGGTGAAGTGTTTATAGTGATTGTAAAACTATTTTCATCGGTACAATTGTTTGGTGTTGTACCTGTCTCTTTATAAACAAATAATGTTGTTGTGGTTGTAATAGCGGTTCCTGCTGTTACTAAAGTTCCTGAACCTGTTGGTCCTCCTGTTGCGGTATAATAATCGTTTCCTGGTGTTAAGTCTGGTAAATTAAAAGTGTCACAAGCCTGAACATCCAACGGATCATCCGCAGTCGGTAAAGCATCTATAGTTATTGTAAAACTAGTTTCACTAAAACAATCAGTATTAGAATTATTATCTACTCTAACATAAATAGTTTGAGTAGGACTTGCTGTATTGCTATATACTGTTGGATTGGTTATAGGATTTGAGGAAGTAGCAACATCCGTTTGCAACTCATAAAAACTTACTGAGAAATTTAAAGGATCTTGACCGTTTAGGATTTCTGATTCTAAAATTGTTAGATTAATTATTTCAACACCATCGTTAGAGCTATCATCACAGATACGAATATTGTTGGGTTGCGTAGCTACCGCTCTTTCATCCACTACTAAATTAAATGTAGGATTAGTTGATGAAATGTAACATGTTGGATCATCATTATCTTCGATTCTAACAAAAATAGGTTGAGGATTCGAAGTATTAATATATGAATTAGCCAAAGCATTTGTTCCTGCATCGGCATTACTAAAATCATCATGATAAGTAACACTATAATCTAAGGCAGATAATGTTCCAAGGATAGCTGAGTCTTGTGTATTTAGAATAAATGTCTCTGTTCCATCATTACTAGTATCATCACAAACCACCAAATCTGGTACTGTATTAATTGTAGTCCCTAAAAATTGTAATAAAAAAGAATCTGTTGAAAAACAGCTTCCTGTTTGTGTGTCTTCAATTCTTATAAAAATTGTTTGCCCATCTGTACCTGTATACATTATTGGATTAAGAATAGGATTTGCACCTGAGTTTGCATTAGCTTGAGAAATATGATATGTCACACTAACATCCATTGTGTCTTGAGTTCCAATGGCTGGAATATTATTATCAGTTAGATTAAAAACTGCTGTTGTGCTACCATTGTTGCATTTTGTCAAATTATTTACAGACTGAATTATAGGAGTCGTTTTATATTCAACAAAAATAGAATCTGTAGTTTGACAAGAAGAAGTAACATCTATTTCGACAAAATAATTTCCTTGTTGTGTAATATCTAATGTAGATCCTGTTTCTCCAAATATTTCATTTCCGTCAAGATACCAAGTATGATTTACACCAGAAAAAGAAGTGTCTAAGGTAATAGATGTACCTTGACATTGAGCAGTACCTGCAGCAATTGTTATGTCTTCTCCTAGGTCTCCTCCTCCTAAATCAAATGTACCTGCACCAATAAAAACTGCGGCATCTCTTACTGAATCATCACCATCTGCAATTACTAATTTTATAGTGTATGCATCACCAGCAATTACGTTGGCAAAAGCAGTCATTGGTACCGTATAACCTAGAAAATTAGTAGGATTATCTATTGGAGCCTGACCTCCAGGCCCATAGTAGGAATCAAAAAACATGGGATTAACTGATGTGCATGACGGTCTATATGCATTATCTCTTACAGTCGTTACACCAACTGGATCGGTAGTACCTGGTACGACAGCAAGATTCGATACTGCTAAATTAGATTGCTTTGTTAATATAAAAGCAAAAGCATCTGCATAGCTACATTGAAATGCGCCATATTCCTCAGAAGCAAAAATATAATCAAAACTTATAGTGTTGCTTGTAGGTACAAAACTAAATTCAATATAAGATGCATTATAAGTAACTACACCGCCTCCAATAATAGCCTCTAAATCGGCATCTCCACCCCAAGTACCATTATTTTGAGCACCTGTCTCAGGACCTTCTGCTGCTGTGGCATTACCCGTAGATAATATAATACCACTTTGAAAAGCAAAAGCACCTGGCATAGCTGTAAATGATCCTATTCCTTGTGATGCTCCAAAATTCATATCATCACTAGAAGTTATATCAGCAACTAAAGCACATGAGTTGTTTATTAATACATCGGTTACTAATTCTTGAGTACTATATGTTGTTATATCTACATCAATATATGGAGAGAATACTTTATCTTCAGTTATTGATGAAGCAACATTTTCAATTCCATTCTTAATTTTTAAATGCGAATCTTTAATAATGATATCAAAAGACTGTTCATTAAAACAGTTATCTTCAATATTAATTACACTAGAATAAGTATATAGTGTCGTGCTTTGGTAAATAACCGTACCAGGTTTAATAACTAAACCATAACCATCTGGACCACCTGACTCTGTATAGTAAGTATTGCCCGAAGGTAGATTTGGTAATATATATTTTTGATAGACTTCTATATTTGATGGAGTTTCTAAGTCATCAGCATATAAAACAGTGCTAAAAAGAGTTGCAAATAGAAACGAAAAAAGTAGAGTGTTTTTCATAGATTTAAATAGAATAGAATGGATTACATTATAATTCATTCTTGATAATTTTCTTTTTATTGTAAAATTACAATTTATTATATAAAACCGAACAATTTTCTTTTGGCTAAATTTAGCAATTCATCAATGGCTTAGAGACTTACTACTAATTTTATTAATTTTTAGAACAAAAAAAATCTCGTTAAAATACAATTAACGAGATTTTTATTATTTAAAATATAAATTTCAATTTCTTTTATTGGTGTGAAAGCTAACTAAACCTTCTATAGGTCGTCTTTCAAAATTACCAACTTTATACCCTAACTCTTCAGCAACTTCTCTAATTTCATCTTGACAGAAAAAAGCAATAGATCCTGCAAAATGTACTGGAACTGTTTTAATTTCTTCTTTAAACTGAAGAATCATATTCTTTGAAAACACACGAATACCTTCTTTAATAAGCTCCTTTACGTATTTAGAATCTTTATTCAAAATCATAAATTCTGCAAAATTAGCTAAGTAGGCATTTGGATTTGGTTGTTTATAAAGGTTATATTTTATATAATCTGAATCCAAATTATATTTATCTGCAAAAGCAATTTTAATATCTTCTGGCATGTGATTAAAGTAATAATCACGAATTAGCTGCTTACCATAATAATTTCCAGAAGCATCATCCATTAAAGTATATCCAAGTGAACTTACACGTTGCTCAAGTTTTTTCCCATCATAATAACTACAATTAGATCCTGTTCCTAAAATACAAACAACCGCTGCCTCATCTGGAGCGTTAATTGTAGCATAAACTGCTGCCAAAGTATCTTCGTTCACTTCTACATTAGCATTAGTAAAAATTTGTTGTAGAACAACTTTTAATGCCAATCTTGGGTTTTCGGTGCCACAACCGGCTCCATAAAAATAGATATTAGTTACTTTTTCGCGATTTGCTTTTAGCTCTTTACTTTTTTTAATGGTTTTCCTAAGTTTTTTCTCAGAAAGTATAGCTGGATTTAAACCTTTGGTTCTAATTTTTTCAAGTAATTGATTTCCATCTTTATCTACTGCAATCCAATCGCATTTTGTAGAACCACTATCAACTATTAATATCATGATAAAAGTAATTTAGTTATTAAAAAAGCGCAGTAAAAAGTTTAAAACTTCTAACTGCGCTTTTAAGTATTATTGAATAGAAAAAAGCTTATAGGTTATTGACCTTTTCTGCTAAATCTACTAATTTATTTGAATATCCAAACTCATTATCATACCAAGATACTAACTTGAAGAATGTAGAGTTTAATTCGATAGCTGAATCTGCATCGAAAACACTTGTTTTAGTTTCACTTACAAAGTCTTGAGATACTACTGCATCTTCCGTATAACCTAAAACACCGTTCATAGAACCTTCAGAAGCTTTTTTCATAGCTGCTTTAATTTCGGCTAAAGACGTTGCTTTTTTAGTTTTAACTGTTAAATCAACAACAGATACATCTACAGTTGGAACTCTAAAAGCCATTCCTGTAATTTTCCCATCTAATTCTGGAATTACTTTTCCAACAGCTTTTGCTGCTCCTGTAGAAGTAGGAATAATATTATTTAGTGCACTACGTCCTAAACGGTAGTTTTTAGCTGAAGGTGCATCTACTGTGTGTTGTGTAGAAGTTGCAGCATGAATAGTTGTCATTAACGCTTCTTCAATACCAAAATTATCTTCGATAACTTTTGCTAAAGGCGCTAAACAATTTGTAGTACAAGATGCATTTGAAACAATTGTGTGAGCCGCTGTTAATTTATTATCGTTAACTCCCATTACAAACATTGGAGCATCTTTACTTGGTGCAGAAATTACTACTTTTTTAGCACCACCTTGAATATGCAAGTCTGCTGTCTCTAAAGTTGTAAATATACCTGTACATTCTGCAACAACATCTGTTCCTACTTCATCCCACTTTAAATTTTTAGGATCTCTTTCTGCAGTAACTCTTATTGTTTTTCCATCGACAATAAGGTTACCATCCTTAACTTCAATAGTTCCATCAAATCTTCCATGCACAGAATCATATTTTAATAAATATGCTAAGTGCTCTACATCTAATAAATCGTTTATTGCAACAACATCTACATTGTCACGCTTAACAGTCGCTCTAAATACAATACGACCAATTCTACCAAATCCGTTAATTCCTAATTTTAATTTTGACATAATTCTACTTTCTATTATTATGTGGTCATAATATCTGACACACGAATTAATTCTTTATTTACTTCTGACTTTCCTTTTACTGCATTTTCCAAAGGTGTTAATGCTATTTTATCACTCAATAAACCAACCATATAATTAGATTGACCTTCCATTAAACTTTCTACAGCCTTTACTCCCATTCTACTTGCTAGAACACGATCGAAACATGATGGCGGTCCGCCACGTTGCATATGTCCTAAAACAGAAACACGTACTTCGTATTCCGTCATATTTTCTTCAACATAATCTTTTAATTCAAAAACATTTTTTCCTATTTTATCACCTTCTGCAACAACTACAATACTTGAAGATTTACCTGACTTTTTACTACGCCTTAAAGACTCTAATAATCTATCTAAACCTAAATCTTCTTCAGGAATTAAAATTTCTTCTGCTCCTGCACCAATACCTACATTTAAAGCAATGTGCCCAGCATCTCTTCCCATAACTTCTACAAAAAACAGTCTATTGTGAGAACTTGCTGTGTCACGTATTTTATCTATACAATCTACTACAGTATTTAATGCAGTGTCGTAACCCAATGTATGTGATGTTCCAAAAATATCGTTATCTATTGTACCAGGTATACCCATTACTGGAAAACCATATTCTCGATTAAAAATTAGTGCGCCATTAAACGTACCATCTCCACCAATAGTTACTAATGCGTCTACTCCTTTAGCTGTTAACGCATCATATGCTTTTTTTCTACCTTCTGGTGTTCTAAATTCTTTAGAGCGTGCAGATTTTAAAACGGTTCCACCTTTATTAATAAGACCTTTTACATTTCTTGCGGTTAATTCTTTAAAATCACCTTCAATCATACCTTCGTAACCACGATAAATACCTACACATTCTATATTATGAAATGCACACGTTCGAGCTACAGATCTTATTGCTGCATTCATTCCTGGAGCATCTCCTCCGGAGGTCATCACTCCAATTTTTTTAATCGTTTTAGACATTTATTTAACTTGTTTGAAGCTAAACTAATAAAGTAAATCAATATAATACTACGTATTTGTTAAAATTTAACAAGTGTATTTTTACTATAACGTTTTAGTTAATAAAATTGTTGAAAAAAGGTTAAAAAATTGATTATTATTAACTGAAAAAAGAGTCTAAAAGTTGATTTTTAAGAAAATTATATATTTCGATAAGAATGAAATAAATAGTTTTAATTGGATGTGGTTTCTTCAATAAAAAGAAATTCAAATGAAAAGCAATATTATTCTTTAATCCCAAATCCAGAAGGAAGTGGATTTTCTTTTTCTTCAGAAACTGGTTTTTCTTTCAGTTGTTCTTCGTTAGTTTCTTCTTCTTTTTTATTGAATATTTTTCGAAGTAGTTCTCCAAACGTATCAAAATCTACAGAATATGCTATACCAAGTCCCTGTGTATAACCTATTTCTTCTCCAAAATTTCTAATACTATTTTCTCTATTAAACACCGTTGCAGTAAGTGTCCCTTCTTCATTTAATAAGAAATCTACTTGTACATCTCCAGCTATTACAGAATCTGTAGCTCCTCCTACAGGAACTCCTACTTTACCATTAATTAGCACACGGTCTGTAATTTTGGTTTGCAAAGTAAAACCAACACGATCATCTGTATTGTAATCTGGTCTATTTTGGCCTGCTTCGTAATTTAAACCTATTTTAATCTTATTATCAGAGTCTGAAAAAATACCATTAATCAAACCATTAATACGTTCTGCAATAGTACCCGTAAAATTAATATCTTGTAATTGCCTGTTAAATCCACCGGTAGCTAATAGATATAATGCTTGATTTTCTGTATCGTCTTTGGAATCTAATCTGTAATTTAACTCAGATTTTATAGTTGAACTCGCATTAGGGAATTCGAATTTAAATTCCGGTTCTGGTCTCTCTAACTGTCCCGTTAGGTTAATTTGAAGCTCAACCGGAATAGTTCTGTTAATAGGATTATCTAACAAAGGAGAAGGATTTGTTCTCGTTTTATATATGGCTTGAATATTTATTTCTGCATCTAAAGGATCTCCATTCCAAGCTATTGTACTTTCGTAAGGTTTTACACTAAACTCTTTTTGCACAACACCTCCATAAAGAAAATTATAAACGCCTTCATAAACTACAAAATCTCCAAACATTTCAAACTTATCGTTTGTATTAATGTTAAACAGCAAACTTCCATTTCCACGACCTCGAATGGTACTTCCAGACTCTTTATCCATTACAATTTCTATAAGAGCATCTTGAGTTACGTTTAAATCGAAAAAGAGTTCTAGTCCAGATATGTTTTTAGTTTCTATAACTTTACCTTCAGATTTTGCTTGTTTTTCTTCTGGAGTTAAAAAATGAATAAAAGAATTATCTCCAAAGGATTCAACATCACTTAAAGGTATAAAGAACTCTGTACCAGATTTAGTTTCAGCTTCTGCAGTAATCCTCAGCGCTTCTGTTGGACCAAAAACGTTTGCAACACCACTAATGAAACCTGTTCCATAATATGGAGATTCCTCGGTTTCTTTGGTGTCTAAAACCAAAAGTCTATCGGTTTCTATACCTAAATTTAAGCGCCATTTAGCAAAGTTAACATGGCTTACAATACCATCTAGTAAACCTTTTGTTCCATATTTAACATCTGTAAGTTTAATGTCGTTAAAATTAAAATTCTGATTATCTAAAGTTACTGAAGAATTATCCTCGAAATCTAAATCTACATTAAGATAAGGTATTTTTAAACCACCTTTATTTATTTTTAAGTCACCATTAAAATTAGGTTGTTTTAAATCTCCATTAACACCAATGCTACCTGTAACGACTCCTCTAACCTTACTTAAAACTGGTTCTAATAAAGGTGACAGTATGCCAATGTCAAAATCCTTAAAGCGTAAGTCTACATCTATGGCAGCGTTTTTAGACGAAACGTCAATGTCTCCAATGGCTTCAAAAGAATTCTTAACATCGTCCTTTATCTTTGCTTTTACACTGTAGTTAGTAAGTGACTGATTACCTTTTATATTTGCATCAAAAGAACCAAAATAAGTGTTGTTAATCTCTAAATCGTCTATTGTAATTGAAGAGTTAGGAAGATAGCTTCCATTTTTTTGAAGCAAATCTAACTTCCCATTTACATTACCAACTAAAGACAAACTATCTATTCTAGGTGTAATTTTTGCTAAATCAACATCTTTAAAATTAAGCTTTAAGTCTTTGTAAGTAGAATCTCTAATAACTCCCGCAAGTCTTATTTCTTCGTTATTATGACTTAGTATAAGTTTTTCGATGTTAAAGTCTTTAAAGCCATTAGCAATTTCTACTTTATTGTACTTATCCGATGCTTCATTAAGCTTCCAAAGGTTATCTTTAAAAGTAACTTCGCTAGTTTTAAAACCTACAACAGAGTTGTTTTGCTCATTAATAGTATGATAAAAACTAAGGTTATACTCATCTGTATTCGTGCTACCTCCCTTAAATTCACTACGCATATACAGTGTATCATTTAAAGTCACGTTAATTAAATTAAACTTAGAAATATTATAAAAATTAGTATTTAAACTATCAATCTCTATATAGGTGTTAAAAAGTGGATTTTTATTGTCTACCTGCAGCTCAATTTCACTGGCAAAATAGTCTAACCATTCTATTTTAGGCGATTTAAAAGTAAGCTTAAACTCTTTTTCATCGGTTTCTACTCGACCTCTTACATAAGTGTTTTTACCTAATTTTAAATCTGGATAAAAAACTTCAACTATTTTATTATAAATTTTAAAGTTGAAATTAATAAATTGATCCGTCTCTATTGCATTTGGTGGTTGACTTGTATATATGTCTTTAACAGAATTTTCGAATAAGTTTGGAACATCTTTAAATAAAAACTCACCTCTCATGGTTCCTTCTATTATATCTGGAGAATCAACATTTATAATATGCTCTTTATCTTCAAAACTTGAGGTTATCGCAAAATCCTCAAAATAATAATCATCTATTTCATTTTTATAGTTTGTTTTCTTAAAAGTAATATTTCCAACAGCATCGTCTAACGTTGTGCCTTTCATTTTCATTTGCACATTCCCTTTAAAAAATGAGAGAGAATCTCTTGTGTAAAGGTTTAACTTCTTTAAATCTGCATATGCAACGTTTGCTGAAAAATCAAATGCATTAATATCTGTCGACAAATCTGCTAGCCCATTAAAATCGAGTTTTAAGTTAGCATCTTTTACAACAAGTTTTCCATTAAAAACACTTTGCTTATACTCTCCGTTTACAACTATATTTTGGTAGCTATATTTGTTATAATTTATAGAGAAAACATCTCCTTTAATTCCAGTTCTTAAATTTTCTTTTTTAAAACCTAAACCATCAACGTCAAGGTTAGAAGATATCTCACCAAGGTTTGGGTCTTCTAAAAAAGCTCCAATATTAAACGTATCGAAAACAATATTTCCTTTATATGCTGCATGATCGATATCATCAACATTTGTTATACTTAAGTTAGATTTAATAAACCCTAACTCTGTATTAATGTCTATATCTGCATTAATTTTTGTTGGTGTAATATTAGTTGTTCCATTAATATTAAAATCTCCCAATTTATCAAAAATGGAAGGAATAGAAGCCCCTAAAACATTAGGAAGTAAACGCTTTAAATCTTTATAATTTGATGTAAGATTTGAAAAATTGCCATACATAGCAAAATTATTCTCTTCACTATTTAACAGGTTTTTAAAATTGATGTTTCCATAAATTTTTGTGCTCGTACTCGTATTTAATCTTAAATTACTAAGTTTTAAATCGTTTAAAGTACCAGATATATCAGTATTAAAACGTGCTCGTTGATTAACACCAAATTCGTTATAAAAAACATTTAATTCGTCTAAAGCAATATTAGCATCGCTAAAATTAGCATCTACTTTTACTTTATTCTCAAAATCCTTAAAGTCCTCTCTATCATAATTAAAAGTTAGATTCCCTTTAAGTGTTGAGTTCTTGGTTTTAATGCTAAGATCATTAAAAGCCATGTTTTCAATGGTATATTTAAAATTAGTAGACATGTTTTGTATTATCAATCCACGACTATCTAAAAACGATAGTGTATTAATTCGCGTGCTTACATCGCTACCATTAATTAAGAAATTTGTAGCATTGATATCTAATTTACTAAATTCTATAACTTTAGGTGTTTCTTTATTCTCATCAATCAATCTAAATAGACCATTATAAATAGAAACATCACTTGAGGATAATAAAAATGTGCTTTTTTTAGATCGTGGATTTTCACTATCAAATTTGGCTACAAAAACATCGAGATTTGTATTTGTTTCACCTTTATAAGTAACCACATTAAAGATAAGATCTTCCATATCTATATCTCCAAAGTTTAAAGTGCCATCAATTAAATTACTAAAATTTATAATGGAAGTGTTTAGCTCTGTAGCACTAATAAGTGTATCCTTTTTGAAATCACGAATTAATATCTCTTTCAACTCGACATCTCCATTAAACTGAAGACCTATTTTTCCAATATTAATGTTAGTTTTAAAATCATCGTTAATTCGTTTTGTTGCATATTTACCTAACTTAGTTTGAACAGCAGGAATAGACAGTACCAACACCAAAATGATGAAGAGTAGCAATAATATTGCTAACAGTTTGCCTACTATTTTTAGAAATTTCTTAATGAGAGATTTAAGTTTAAAAAGCTACCTTTGTTTTCGATTAAATACAATTCAAAATTAACAATTATAATGCCGAATATTAACTAATGTCTTCACAAAATATTTATATCCTTGGTATTGAGTCTTCTTGCGATGACACTTCTGCTGCTATACTGTGTAATGACACGGTTTTAAGCAATATTGTAGCCACCCAAAAAATTCATGAAGAATTTGGTGGTGTTGTACCCGAGTTAGCATCTAGAGCGCACCAACAAAATATTGTTCCTGTTGTACACCAAGCCTTGAAAGAAGCCAATATTACAAAAGAACAGCTTCATGCAGTGGCTTTTACTCGTGGTCCTGGTTTAATGGGTTCCCTTTTAGTGGGTACTAGTTTTGCCAAATCTTTAGCTTATGGTTTAGATATACCTTTAGTAGATGTCAACCATATGCAAGCGCATATTTTAGCACATTTTATTGCAGAAGATGGTTCTAAAAAACCAACGTTTCCTTTTCTAGGCATGACTATTTCTGGAGGTCACACACAAATTGTAAAAGTAACTAGTCATTTTAATATGGAAGTTATTGGAGAAACTATAGATGATGCCGTTGGTGAAGCTTACGATAAAAGTGGTAAAATTTTAGGTTTAGGTTATCCTGCAGGTCCAGAAATAGACAAACGTGCACAATTAGGAAACCCTAAAGCATACCAGTTTACAAAACCAAGAGTTGGAGGATTAAATTTTAGTTTTTCAGGATTTAAAACCGCTGTACTCTATTTTATACAGCGTGAAGTAAAAAAGAATCCAAACTTTATTACCGAAAACCTAAACGACATATGTGCCTCTATTCAATATACTATTATTGGCATTTTAATGGATAAATTGAAGTTAGCGACTAAAGAAACTGGAATTTCTCATATTGCAATTGGTGGAGGTGTTTCGGCTAATTCAGGTATTAGGAAAGCACTAAAAGATGGTGAACAAAAATTTGGTTGGACTACTTACCTTCCTAAATTTGAATACACTACAGACAATGCTGCCATGATTGGTATTGTTGGCTATTTAAAGTACTTAGAAAATGATTTTGCAGAGCAAGATATTATGGCCTCTTCAAGATTAAAAATATAAAACGTGGCATTTAACCAACAAACAGCATTACGAATTAGAGAGCAATTACACTATTATGCTGAAGATTTTACAGAAAAGAAAATGTTTGGAGGTGTTACCTTTTTACACCAAGGAAAAATGGTTATTGGGGTTATGAAAGAAGATTTAATGGTAAGAATTATTGCTAGTAAAATGGACATTGAATTAGCAAAAGAATACGTTAGACCAATGGATTTTACTAAGAAAGCAATAAAAGAGTTCATTTATGTGTCTCAAAATGGGTTTAAAACAGAAACCGAACTACTCTATTATATAGAAATGGGCTTAGAACATGCTAAAAGTAAGTTGTGATGGATAATACAGTAACAACCTTTTTATTTAATTGTTTATTTTATGGGTTTTGCTTTACAACTTTTATAAGTTATTGTCTTTCATTTTCTAAATCTGAAAAATTAAGCCATTTTAACACCAGTTTTTTTCAATATGCCATAAAAACAATTCGCATAATTGCGATTGCCTATTTTATATACAGTTTATTCGAACTTATAATCTATTTTTATTTTAAGGACCATACATTATTTTCTAATAGAGCAACTGGACCTTATTGGTTTGCCTATTGGATAATGCTGTTAAGGCCATTTGTGTTTTGTTTATTAATACAACTATTGTGGTTTAAAAAATTTCAAAAAAAGAGTCTACTTAACTTTATTCTAGTGCTTATAATACTATTTATAGTATTAGCTTCAGGAACAAACTTAGAACGTTTTATAATTATAGTAACTTCCTTTCACCGCGATTATTTACCAAGTGGCTTTAATCATTCTAACGATGGAATTAATTGGTTTTTATTATTTTTAATAGCCATTATAGAACGTATTTTACTATTTGTTATATTAGTTTTAGGTGTTCAGTTTTTTCATAAAAAGCGTATTAAAAATAAAAACTAACTTATTTTGTATTTTATACTATCAATTTTCATCTCTATAGTTTTTGCTGTAATAGCTATATATTTGGATAATAAATCTATGGACGAAGAAGATTAACTAATTACGTTTTTAAAATCCTAATTAATAACCTTGGTAAGTATAGTAATAGATAGCTTAATTTTTCGTTTTTTTGTTTTATTAAAATGAAAAACACACTTATTGTAATGAATAAACTTGTAATCCTACTTTTACTAAGCCTATCACTTTCTACTTTTGCACAGACTAAAGCTAAAAAAGATCTTAAAAAGATTGAAACTTTAGAACAAGCTGAAGAATATATTGGTGAGAAAAAGTCGAAAAAGAGAAAACTTATGGTTTTTAATGAAGAAAAACACCAAAGTAAACTTGCTAAAGAGCTTTTAGAAATGCCTATAGGATTAACAAAAACAGAAAGAACACAATTTAAAAAAACCTTCTATAAAGTTATTCAAAAGGAAAAAGAACCACATTACAGAATTAGCTACATCTTTTTCGACGGCAATAAAATGCCAGTAGCAGAGATTTACAGACTTCGTAAAACAATTATGTTAAAATACGGTAAAGGTGTTGATTTTGGTGACTTAGCAAAAAAGTATTCTATGGCCGAAAATGCAATAAAAGGAGGCGATTCTGGATGGGTAAAAGATGGACAATTACCTATTGAAATTGAAGAAGAAGCTAACGATTTAAAACACGATTTAGATGCTATTTTCGATGTTGGTATTACAGATGATAATGGCTTTTATATTATTAAGAAAACACACAGATTACAAATAATAAAAGAAGTTTATGTACTTAAAGTGCAAGAAACTATAGACTAAGTTTAAATAATGCAACTATTTTATAATCCTGAAATAACCGAAGAAACTACACAATTCTCTTTTCCAAAAGAGGAAAGCAAGCATATTGTAAAGGTTTTACGTAAGAAGGTTGGCGACATCATGCATATTACTAATGGTAATGGTTGGTTGTTTAAAGCTGAAATAATTCAAGACAATATAAAAAAGTGTGTTGCAGAAGTTAAAACTAAACAACTTCAAGAAAAACCGAAATACCATTTACATTTAGCAGTTGCTCCTACTAAAATGAATGATCGTTACGAATGGTTTCTAGAAAAAGCTACAGAAATAGGAGTTCAAGAAATTACACCTATTATTTGCGATCATAGCGAACGTAAGTTTATAAAACACGACCGTTTCGAAAAGATTTTACAATCGGCCATGAAACAATCTTTAAGTTGTTACCTCCCTAAATTAAACCAAGCTATTGCTTTTAAAGACTTTTTAAAACAAGATTTTAAAGACGATTTGTTTATTGCACATTGTGAAGAAACAAACAGGAAATCGCTTAAAAAAGAGTTGAAACAAAATCAAGACACCACTATTTTAGTTGGTCCTGAAGGCGATTTTAGCTCCAAAGAAATTGAAGCAGCTATCTGTACTAAATTCTCTCCTGTAACTTTAGGTGAGACACGCTTACGCACAGAAACTGCTGCTATTGTGGCATGCCATTCTGTAGCTTTTGCTAATGAGTGATCTTTAAAGCTCTAATTTTACTCCTGTTAAAATATCTAATTCATTATTCTGAATAATCCCTATAATAGACAGTTCGTCTTTATTCAAAACAACATTGGGAATTTCAATTTTAAGACTACCATTATTTTTTTCTAGTGTTATTAATTGTTCTTGAACTACAACATTAGTATTCGTTAGTGTTTTATTACTATTTTCACCTCTTTTAACCTCAGTAATTCGCTCTTTAATAGCAACAACTAATCGTAAAGATTTATTTGTAATATCTCCACGCACTTTATAATTTAAACTAATACTATTAGCTTCTTTTTTAAGGTCTAGTAATTCAATTTTATTTTTAGAGTCAATCTTTTTGTATTGTTTTAGTTTTTCATTCATAACAGAAACCTTAGAACCAACAAAATGCTCCTTACCATTAATTACTGTTTGTGGTGTGTAAATAGTATTACTATAAAATTTAGCACTATAAGCACGTTGTTTTTTAGTGAATTCTGCTTTAGCAAAAGGATCTTTCCATCCAATGTAATTCCAATAGTCCACATGATAAGACAAGGCTATTATGTTTTTATCGTTTTCACTAACTTTTTTAAGTAAAGCATCAGCACTTGGACAACTAGAGCAACCTTGAGATGTAAACAACTCTAAAACAACAACAGGATTGAAGTTTTCGATTTCATTTTCAATATTTGATGGCTGTAAAAAAAACAACATCATAAAAAGTGATAATAATGTATTTTGCATCCTTTTCTTTTTTATTTTTGAAATATGATATTTAGTTCGAAAAAGTATACAAAACTTACAGTACTGTTAATCCTTTTTATAGTATTTGGTTTTCAATTTAGCGTTGCACAAGACTTAGCAATATTAAAATATAAAGGTGGTGGCGATTGGTATTCTAACCCTACAGCTTTACCGAATCTCATTAAGTTTTGTAACGAGAATATCGATACTAAAATGAATGAAAAACCAGAAACAGTAGAAGTTGGTAGCACCGATATTTTTCAATATCCTTTGCTACACATGACGGGTCATGGTAATGTATTATTTAGTGAAGACGAATCTAAAAATCTTCGGGATTATTTAATCTCAGGAGGCTTTCTGCATATCGACGATAATTATGGAATGAAACAATACATAACAAAAGAACTTAAAAAAGTGTTTCCAAATCAGGAGTTAAAAGAATTACCTTCAAGTCACGACATATTTAAAACCGCGTTTGCATTCCCAAAGGGATTACCAAAAATACATGAGCACGATGGTAAAAGGCCACAAGCATTTGGATTATTTTACGAGAATAGATTAGTACTTATTTTTACACTTGAAAGCGATTTAGGTGATGGCTGGGAAGACCAAGAAGTACATAATGACCCACAAGATATTAGATTAAAAGCTTTACAAATGGGAGCCAATATTGTTAAATATGCTTTTGAAAACTAATTTAATTATGAAAAAAGTCTCTTTAAAATTTAAGTGTATTGGTTTAATTCTAGTTTTAGCATTAACTTTTCAATCGCTTCATTCTATTAATAGTCATAGCTATACTGCTGGTTTTGATAATTTTAATCATGTAAACACTGGAGCATTCACATGTTTCTTTGCTGGAACTCAACCTACTCATTCTAGCTATTTGTGTGGACAAGCGTTTCATTTAAATTAAAAAAAAATGCAACTCACACACTACACCACTAAATTCAATAAAAAAACATTTCCAATCACTTTAGTTTGCGAAAACGTTACCAATGCACCAAATATTGGTAGCTTATTTCGTATTGCAGATGCTTTTGGAGTAGAAAAAATAATCTTTTGCGCTAATGATATTCCGTTGGGCAGAAAAATGACTAAAACGTCTCGAGCAACAGAGAAAGTTGTAAAATATGAAGTTATAGAAACTGTTTCGGAAGCTCTTAAGGATTTAAAAGCATTAAATTATCAATGTATTGCCTTAGAAATAACAGAAGACAGCTCTCCTATTCATAGTTTTAAGTTTTCCGCAGATAAACCAATAGCGCTAATTATTGGTGATGAGAATTTTGGAGTTTCTGAAGATACTTTAGAAGCATGCGACCATATAACTCACATTAATATGTTTGGGCAAAATAGCAGTATGAATGTTGTGCAAGCTACAAATATTGCACTCTATGAAATAACAAAACAGTTGCAATAACTTCAAAACAACATTTTATTTAAAAAATAACTTTTCTATCAGTATATTTACTAAATGAATTCGAATACAATATCAAACGGAATCTTAAGAGCTATTGCCATACTTGTTGGTATAGCAATTCTATTATGGTTTTTATATCAAATACAATCTGTAATTGCTTATGTTGCTATTGCTGGTGTCGTTTCATTATTAGGAAGGCCAATAAAGCAGTTTTTTATGTCCAAATTAAAGTTTGGAGATACATTAGCAGTTGTGGTAACCATGCTCTTATTTGTACTTGTAGTAGTTGGAGTTATTAGTATGTTTATTCCTTTAGCAATAGAACAAGGACAAAACTTATCTTTACTTGATATTGATCAATTACAAGGGAATATTGAGAATTTATATAAAGAGTTTATTAATCATTTTAATTTAGAAACGTCTGATGTTGAAAACACCATTCAAGACTCTAAATTAATGTCTAAACTTAATCTTAGCTTTATACCAGATATGTTAAATGCTATCGTTACGGGTTTTGGAAGCTTTAGTGTTGGCTTATTCTCGGTATTATTTATTTCGTTTTTCTTCTTAAAAGACAGCACATTATTCGGGAATAGTGTTATGGCATTCTTTCCGAAGAGACAAGATATACGTATAAAAAAATCTCTATTTACAATTAGAGATTTACTGTCTAGATATTTTGGAGGCTTAGTTCTGCAATTATTAATATTATTTGTAATCTACTCTATTGTATTATTTATTTTTGGTATTCAAAACGCGATAATTATTGCTTCCCTTTGTGCTCTTTTAAACGTCATTCCTTATGTTGGACCAATGATTAGTGCTGTTTTAATAATACTATTAACAATGTCTAGTAATTTAGGAGAGAGCTTTAGTGATGTCATTTTACCAAAAACGATTTATGTAATGATTGGTTTTGTAGTTGCTCAATTGGTAGATAACTTTTTTAGCCAGCCCTATATATTTTCAAAAAGCGTAAAATCTCATCCTTTAGAAATCTTCATTATCATTATTATAGCCGGTCTACTTTTTGGAATAGTAGGTTTAATATTAGCCATTCCACTGTATACGGCAATCAAAGTTATCGCTAAAGAATTCTTATCTGAGTATAGAATTGTAAAGAAATTAACAAAAGGTTTAGATGCTAAAAAATAGTTTAGATAACACTATTTTAAACAGTGATAATCAAAAGTTTATAGAAAATAATTTAACTGTAGACACAGCTCAGTTATTATTAAAAAAAACTATAAGTACTTCAGTAGATTTAAAATTACTTATAGAACAAATAGAAGCCAAGAAACGTTGTCAAAAAAAACTACCAAATTGGTTTTCTACCAAAAACATTTACTATCCAAATAAACTTAATATAGAACAAACTTCTTCCGAGGTTACCGCAAATTATAAAGCAAACTTAGTCAACGGAGAGTCATTAATAGACTTAACTGGAGGTTTTGGAGTCGATTGTTATTACTTCTCAAAACAAGTAAAACAAGTTTACCATTGTGAAATAGACACTAATTTATCAGAAATTGTAGAGCACAACTATAAGCAGTTAAATGTGGAAAACATTACTTGCATAGCTAAAAGCGGAATTACAACCTTAGAGCAAGAGAAAAAGCGTTACAATTGGATATATCTCGATCCCTCTAGGCGAAATAATTTAAAAGGTAAAGTGTTTTTACTTAAAGATTGTCTGCCTAGCGTCCCAGAAAATTTAGAACTACTATTTAAGTATTCTAAAAACATAATGATAAAAACATCTCCATTGCTTGATATTAGTTCTGGAATTTCAGAATTAGACAATGTAAAAGCCATTCATTCTATAGCAGTTAATAATGAAGTTAAAGAATTACTTTGGATTCTAGAACGCGATTATAATGGAGCTGTAGAAATTAAAACCATTAATATCACCAAAGAGAATAATCAAATCTTTGATTTTTATTTAAATGAAGAATCCTCGGCTTATGCAGAACTTAGCGAGCCACTTAATTATCTGTTCGAACCCAATGCGGCTATTTTAAAAACTGGTGCTTTTGATGTAATAGCCCAGAAACTCGATATCAAGAAATTGCACAAGCATTCGCATTTATACACTTCAAAGCAGTTAATTAATTTTCCAGGTAGATGTTTTATAGTAAATAATGTTGTAGAATATAATAAAAAGAAGTTTAAACGTGAGTTTAAAAGTCCTAAAGCAAATGTCGCTACTAGAAATTTTCCTGAAACTGTACAACAAATACGTAAGAAGCTTAATCTAAAAGATGGTGGAGATGATTATTTATTTTTTACTAAAAACATTGAAAATAAGCCTATTATAGTAATTACAGAAAAAGCATAAAAAAAATAATTGGGCTTTCTTTATAACTTTGTATATCTTTAAGTTAAATGCTGTTTTGTTTACATTTAGCATTTTAATGATTCAGAAACATGAAGCACCGATCAATTTAAAAAAATGTTTAACACAATCGTTATAGACCGATAATCATATTTTTTTTTATTCTAACGACAATTATTCAGATTAGAGTTAATTATAAATATTTTTTTGTTTTAAAGTATTGCTTTAAGAAAAAAACCTTTATTTTACTGTAATGCGTTTTAACATTATTTTCGTATTGATTTTATATTAAAAAAATGATTAAAACTTAATATAATTTGATTCCACCTTCAAGTAATAATATATCAGTATCTAAATTAAGCTCAGTTTTTAAAAACACTAGTGCTACTTATAAATTTTATTGGTTTTGGGCAATTTTAGAATCTGTAGAAGAAGGTAATAGTGTTATTACAAAAAAAGAAATTTTTTCTAGAATGATTAAAATCTCTTGGTATACCGTTAATTACTATCGTATATCATTTGGAAAACAGGATTTAATACAAAAGGCCGTTGAAGGGATAAAAGAAATAGAAAATTTACAAGTTGATTCTAAACATGACTTAATATTTAAAACCCTTTTAAATTCAACAAATAAAGATACACTCGGTTTATTAAATCATTTTAATTTAAATGTTCCTCATAAGTTTTTAAGCCCATGGTTAGGTTCTAAAAGCAAATCTGAAATGTATAAGCTATCAACTGATGACTATAACGCAACCCCTTATTCTCTTTATGATGACAGAATTGAAATATCTGAATCTTGGTTAAATTATTTTAATATAAACTCCGGAATTTTAAAAACATTCTGCTATTGGAATCTTACGTTGTTTTTGCAATCTAGAAATCCTAATGTACATATACCTAATAAAATTAGTAGACCAATTATTAGAGGTAGTTTGAACAAGCATAAGACTAAATTTTGGGATATAATAATAAAGCAACTAGGTAGTGTTAAATGCATTTACACAAATGAAAATTTAAAAATTGGTGAATATGTTGTTGAACATTTTATACCATATCAATTTGTTGCTCATGACTTAATGTGGAATTTGATTCCTGCTGAGAGTAGTTTTAATTCTAAAAAGAGTGATAAACTCCCAAAATTTGAGGATTATTTTGATTCTTTCTATGAAATTCAAAAAGTTGGTTTTGATATTATTAAAGAAAACTCACCTAAAAATAAATTTTTAGAAGATTATCTTCCTTTATTTCCTTCACAAAATATAGAAAAGAAAAAGTTTGAAAATTTAATTAAACCTCTACTTACTATTGCTAACAATAATGGTTTTCAATATTTAATAACGTAAAATAAGCAACTATCAAACTACCCTTTCCTACTATTTAATTCTTATTATTAATTCCAGATTAAATTACCTGCAATTTTACGCTCATCGTTAATGGTTTATCTTAATAATGAAAACTCTATTTCTTCACTAAACTTAAACATATATCTAACTTCTATTTTTAACTAATTCTTTATTTGTGTTATCTATTGAAGAGGTGAATTAATTAAAAAACAATCAATATGGACTTGTCTAAAACAAAAAAACCTCAATAGATTTGAAGTTTTAAGTGAATTTTAGATTGTATTAATTGAAATGATTTTTCACAAAACAATTAAGTATTTTAATGTGCTTTATAGATTACTCAGCAGCACCCTTAGCCTTTGCTATTATAGCTCTAAGCTTTTCTTTACGCGTGTCTTTCTCTAGCTTAAGTTTATTCTTCTTCTTATCCATTAGCTTAGTATGCTTCGCTTTATTTTTAGTGTTTTTAGCACTTCCAGATTTTGCCATAGATAGTAATTTAGTATAAGAAAAGTTATAAAACAAGAAATCCCTTCCAAATAAATGAAAGGGATTCTGTGAGCCCGACAGGATTCGAACCTGTGACCGCCTCCTTAGAAGGGAGGTGCTCTATCCAGCTGAGCTACGAGCCCGTAGCATTAAAAATAGTCGGGGTGGCAGGATTCGAACCTGCGGCCTCCACGTCCCAAACGTGGCGCGATAACCGGGCTACGCTACACCCCGAAAATGATTATCAGTTAATTTAATTGCGGAGAGACAGGGATTCGAACCCTGGGTACCATTGCTGGTACGACGATTTAGCAAACCGTTCCTTTCGGCCACTCAGGCACCTCTCCAATTATTGTAATTATTTGTATGAACGTTGCAATTAATTGCGGCTGCAAATGTAAGAGCAATAAAAGTATAACGCAACTATTTTTATCACTTTTTTTTAAAAATTATTCGGGATATTCAATTCTTAAATGGTAAATATTTGCAAGCTTGCGTTTTAGCACTTTTTTAATAGATTGAATTTCTTTAAAAGTTATGTTTGCATTTAAAAATTGCCCATCATCCATTTGCTTATTTAGTATATTTTCAACAAAATTATCAATTTTTATAGAGGTTGGTTCTTTTAAACTTTTTGACGCAGCTTCTACACTATCACACATCATTAAAATAGCCGTTTCTTTACTAAATGGTTTCGGACCAGGATAAGAGAATTCTAAAACATCCACATCTTCGTTTATTGCTTTTTCTTTCATGTAGAAATAATAAACACTACTATCTCCATGATGTGTTCTTATAAAATCGATAACACGATCTGGTAAATTGTTTTTCTTCGCTATTTCTATACCATTAATAACATGATCTACAATTACAGTTGCACTTTCCTTTGGTGATAATTCGTCATGCGGATTAAGACCTGAAGATTGATTCTCTGTAAAATAAGTAGGGTTTTGCATTTTACCAATATCATGATATAATGCTCCTACTCTAATTAACATGGCGTTTGCTCCTATTTCATTGGCAGCAGCCTCTGCTAAATTAGCGACGTTAAGCGAGTGATGGAAAGTTCCGGGTGCTTCATTAGATAATCGTTTTAAAAGCTTAGAATTGGTGTCGGACAGCTCTAAAAGTGATACGTCTGAAACTAAACCAAAGAGTTTTTCATATATATAAATAAGTGGTTGCACGAATAGAGTTGCCAGACCACATAATACAAATAAACCAAAAGTATCCCATTTTAGAGTATCTATACTTCCTTCGTGAATTAGAAAGAAAGCAAAGTAGGCTATAATGTAAATGATTGTAATTTGTCCAACAGATATAAATAAATTAGCACGCTTATATAATTCTGAAACCGTTAGAATAGTAACAATTCCGGCAATGATTTGCAAGAACATGTATTCGTAACTATTGGGTACAATAAAACCTAGAAGCAAAACCGTAATTACATGAGTAAACAAACCTAATCGAGCATCGAAAAAGGCTTTAAGAACTAACGGAAGTATTGCTATTGGTACAATGTAAATGTATTTAGAATCGTAATTTACAACCAAGGTTGTTAACAAAATCATTAAAAATACATTGAAGAAAATAAAGGTAACTTTAGTATTATTATTAAAGACATCGAGTCTATATTTTCTTAAAAAAAGTAATAACATTAATAAAGCAAGTGCAACCAATAACGTGTATGCAAAAATAATTAGATTATAATTTGATTGGTTCCAAACTTGAGACTTATATTCCGATTCTAAAGATTTAAGAATTAAAAACTTATTACCTTCTATTACCTCTCCTTTAGAAATAATTAGTTGTTCTTTTTCTATACTTCCTCTATTATAGGATATTGAGCTCAAGCGCTCCTCTAAGGCTTTATCAGATAGATTTTTGTTATACTCTAAATTAGGCTCAATAATATTAAAAAACAAAATAGATAAAGGTTTAGCGAACGCTTCTAAATTATTCTTTTTTAATTCTTCGTCAATTTTTGGTCTAACCTGAGTTTGCTTATAAATATTGGAAAAATCGGTTTTGGTTACTTCTACTCTATCTTTTAAAATTGTAACCGCAGACTTATTGGCTATAAGTTCATCTTCATTTGTAACTCCGTATTCATAAAGTGTTTCTATAAGGTCTTTTCCAAATTGTTTAATTTTAGCCTTAGAGTTATAAATTGAATCTGGAAAAGAAGCATTAAAATTTAAGTTATACTCACTTAAAACATTTGCTTTAACCGTTTCATCTAAATTAAAATATTTTATAGCACTTTTCTCAATTTCTACTTTTTCTTGTTCTAATTCTTCATTTGTTTTCTGAATAGCAAAATCAAAAGGCGCATAAAGTGTTTCAGATTGCCAAGGTTTTCCTTTCTCGAAATCATATTTAAATTTTCCACTTTTCGGAAATAAATAAACAATTAAAAATGTAGTAACAATAAACAGAAGTACCTTGTAAATTAAAGCATGATTTTTATAAAATTTATTGACTAAGTCCTTCATTATCAAAATTAGATTTATTCTTTAAATTCAAATGTAATAAATTATGATTTCAATAATTGGTGATAATCATTATATCACTCTAATTTTTAGCAAAAATTCATTATTTTCGCAGGACAAAAATTAAAGACTCATAAAAATGAATAAAGAAGTAGTTATTGTATCGGCTGCAAGAACGCCAATTGGTAGTTTTTTAGGCGCATTATCAACAATTCCAGCTCCAAAGCTAGGAGCTATCGCTATAAAAGGTGCATTAGATAAAATCAATTTAAATCCAGAATTAGTTCAAGAGGTTTTAATGGGTAATGTTGTTCAAGCTGGTACAGGTCAAGCTCCTGCTAGACAAGCTGCAATATTTGCTGGTATTCCAAACACTGTACCTTGTACTACAATAAACAAGGTTTGCGCATCTGGAATGAAAACAGTTATGCAAGCTGCACAATCTATTGCTTTAGGAGATGCAGAGATTATTGTTGCTGGAGGTATGGAAAACATGAGTTTAATTCCGCATTACTTTCACGCAAGAAGCGCGACTAAATTTGGTCCTGCTGCAATGGTAGACGGTATGCAAAAAGACGGTTTAGTAGATGTCTACGACCAACAAGCAATGGGAGTTAGTGCCGATGCTTGTGCTACAAAATATGAGTTTTCTCGTGAAGATCAAGATGCTTATGCTATGCAATCTTACAAAAGATCTGCTGCTGCATGGGAAGCTGGAAAATTTAACAATGAAATAGTTCCTGTAGCTGTACCACAAAGACGTGGTGATGACGTTATTGTTACAGAAGATGAAGAATACAAGAATGTAAGAATGGATAAAATTCCTACTTTACGTGCTGCTTTTACAAAAGAAGGTACTGTTACCGCTGCAAATGCCTCTACCATTAACGATGGCGCTGGTGCAATGGTATTAATGAGTAGAGAGAAAGCGGACGAATTAGGTTTAAAAGTTTTAGCTACAATTAAAGGTTATGCAGATGCTGCACATGAACCAGAATGGTTTACTACTGCTCCATCTATAGCTTTGCCAAAAGCATTAAATAAAGCAGGATTAGATATTAAAGATGTAGATTTCTTTGAGTTTAACGAAGCTTTTTCTGTTGTTGGTTTAGCTAACATGAAAATATTAGGATTAAACGATAGTAATGTAAACGTTAATGGTGGTGCCGTTTCTTTAGGTCACCCATTAGGTTGTTCTGGAGTTAGAATATTAATTACATTATTAAACGTTTTAGAGCAAAACGATGCTAAAATTGGTGCAGCTGCTATTTGTAATGGTGGTGGTGGTGCTTCGGCATTAATATTAGAACGCGCTTAAAATTTTTAAGCAGTATTCAACTTGCTTACTTATTTAAATAATAACATAAATTCAATTTAATAAATGCAATACGGCATTTGTAATTTAAGCATTGTCCCTTTAAGACTTGAAGCTAGCGATACCAGTGAATTGGTATCGCAAGTTTTATATGGAGATATATTTAAAATTATCGAAATGCGTAAATCTTGGTGTAAAATAAGATTGGCTTTCGATAAATATGAAGGGTGGATTGATACCAAACAATATTTTGAAATAGACAAAGAATATTACGATATATTACGTGAAGAATCACCTAAACTATCTTCAGATTTAATAGAATTTATTGAAGACAAAAATCAACAACTCTATTCTATTCCTTTAGGTTCTCAACTTAATGGTTTAATACTTTTAGAGCACTCTTTTGATGGTGAATACTCCCAAGGAAAGAAAGAAAAAAATCAACTTATTACTACTGCTTTTAACTATTTAAACGCTCCATATCTTTGGGGAGGAAAAACACCTTTTGGTATAGATTGTTCTGGTTTTACACAAATGGTTTATAAAATGAATGGTTATAAATTACTTCGTGATGCCTCTCAACAAGCTACTCAAGGTGAAGCCTTAAGTTTTATTGAAGAAAGTGAACCTGGAGATTTAGCCTTTTTTGATAATGCTGAAGGTAATATCGTTCACGTAGGTGTTATAATGAAAGACAACTACATTATTCACGCTCATGGAAAAGTACGCATAGATAGATTAGATCATTCTGGTATTTATAATGTGGATACAAAAACGCATACACACAAATTACGTGTTATAAAAAAGATAATCTAGGCCTTTTCATTTAGTTAAAGAAAACCAAAAATTTAAGATTAAAAACAGTGATTGTTTATATTTGAGTACTCTTCATTATTCGAGTTCAATTCAAAGAAAAAACAATGTTAAAAACTATTGCTTCACTCCTATTTATTTGCCTTTTCTCAATAAATAGTTTCGCACAACAACCCAAAAAACCTAATGCATCTGAAATATACCAATCTATAGAAAAACTAAATTTCTTAGGTTCGGTTTTATATGTTGCTGCACATCCAGACGACGAAAACACAAGACTTATTTCTTACATGGCAAACCATGTAAAAGCAAGAACTGCTTATTTATCGTTAACACGTGGTGATGGTGGTCAAAACCTTATTGGACCAGAAATTAGAGAACTTTTAGGCGTTATTAGAACTCAGGAATTACTTGCAGCTAGAAGAACAGATGGAGGAACACAGCGTTTTACTAGAGCTAACGATTTTGGTTACTCTAAACATCCAGACGAAACTTTGGCTATTTGGAATAAAGAAGAAGTATTAAGTGATGTCGTTTTAGCCATTCGTCAATTTAAGCCAGATGTAATTATTAACCGTTTCGATCATAGAAGCCCAGGTACAACACATGGTCACCATACTAGTTCTGCAATGTTAAGCGTAGAAGCTTTCGATTTAGCTGGTGATGCAACGGCATATTCAAGCCAAGTAAAACAATATGGTACTTGGCAGCCGAAACGTGAGTTTTTTAATACCTCTTATTGGTTTTATGGAAGTCAGGAAAAATTTGACGCAGCAGATAAATCGAATTTATTAAATTTTGATGTTGGTGAATACTATCCAAGTTCAGGATTAAGTAATACTGAAATAGCGTCTTTAAGTCGTAGTCAGCATAAATCTCAAGGCTTTGGTAATACAGGAACTCGCGGAGAACAAACAGAATATATAGAATTAATTAAAGGTGAAATACCAAACGACAAAACAAATGTTTTTGATGGGATTGATACCTCTTGGAATCGTGTTAAAGGCGGAAAAGCTATTGGTGAGATTTTAGAAAAAGTACAGAGCGATTATAACTTTAATAATCCTTCAGCATCTTTAAAAGAATTAATGAGCGCTTATACTTTAATTCAAAATTTAGAAGACAGCCATTGGAAAACAATTAAAACAGAAGAAATAAAAGCTATTATTTCGGCTTGTAGCGGATTGTATTTAGAGGCTGTAGCTAAGGAAAGCACAAGTACTTTAAATAATAAAATTCAATTAAATATTGAAGCAATAAATAGAAGTACTTCTAATATCGAGTTATTATCACTTTTTAAATCTGATGATGGAAAAACAATTACTAAAAATATCAATTTAGATAATAATATTTCTAACAAAGAAGCTTTAGAATTTCACATTTCTAACGAAGACAATTATTCGGTTCCATACTGGTTAGAAGAAAAAGGTACTTTAGGAATGTATAAGGTAAAAAATAAAGATTGGATTGGTTTACCTGAAACATTAAGAACTGCAACTGTAAAATTCAACTTAAAAATTGAAGGTACTCCTATTTCATTTACAAAAGCAATTATTTATAAAACCAACGATCCGGTAAAAGGTGAAGTTTACAAACCTTTCGAGATTATTCCTGAAGCTTCAGCAAAAATTTTAGAAAAAGTAATCATTTTCGAAAACGATTCGCAGAAAGATATTCCTGTTGTAGTTAAAGCAGGACGCGATAATTTAGAAGGATCTATTGAGTTAAATTACCCAAAAGGATGGAGTGTTTTTCCGAAGCAACAAAAAATAAATATAGAACACAAAGGTCAAGAACAAACAGTTATTTTTACTGTTATTCCGCCTAAAAACCAAAGTGAAGGTACTATATCGCCTCAAGTTACAATTGGTAATAAAGTATACACTAAAGAATTAATAGAAATTGATTACGACCATATTCCGTTTCAAACGGTGTTATTACCAAGCGAAAGTAAAATTGTACGTTTAAACATTAAAAAACGAGGTGAAAATATTGCATACATTGAAGGTGCTGGCGATGTTGTACCAGAAAGTTTAAAGCAAATTGGATATAATGTAGTAACTATTTCTCCAGAAGACATTACTCCAGAAAACTTAAATAAGTTTGATGCTGTTGTAGTTGGTATTAGAGCTTACAACACTGTTGAAGCATTAAATTATAAACAAGAAGTATTATTCGATTTCGTTAAAAATGGTGGTAATATGATTGTGCAATACAACACAAGCCATAGAATTAAAGTAGATAATATTGCGCCTTATAGTTTAACACTTTCTAGAGACAGAGTAACAGACGAGTTTGCAGATGTTACTTTTGTAAACCCTAATCACGAAGTATTAAACAGCCCAAATAAAATTACTCAAGAAGATTTTAAAGGTTGGACACAGGAACGTGGATTATATTTCCCTAACGAATGGTCTAAAGAGTTCACTCCTATCTTATCTATGCATGATAAAGGAGAAACTGCAAAAACAGGAAGTTTACTTATAGCAAAACATGGAAAAGGACATTATATCTACACAGGTTTAAGTTTCTTTAGAGAGTTTCCTGCAGGCGTTTCTGGTGCTTATAGATTATTTGCTAATATGTTGAGTATTGGAAAAGAAGATATCTCTAATGAATCTAAAATTAAGAACTAATTATGGAAAATAACCAACCAAAATACAAGTGGAATAACCTCTACACATTAATTCTTGTAGCAAACGCTGTTTACATTATAGGCTTCTACCTAATCACTAAAGCGTTTTAAGTTATGCAAACATTAGATTGGGTTGTTTTAATAGGAACATTACTAACCATAGTAATTTATGGTACTATTCAAACCAGAGGAAGTAAAAACGTAGAAGATTATTTAAAAGGTGGAAATCAGTCTAAATGGTGGACTATTGGTTTATCGGTAATGGCAACTCAAGCAAGTGCAATTACATTTCTATCGACTCCTGGTCAAGCTTTTAACGATGGTATGGGCTTTGTGCAATTCTATTTTGGATTGCCAATTGCCATGATTGTTATTTGTATGGTATTTATACCATTATACCACAGACTAAAAGTATATACGGCTTACGAGTTTTTAGAAAATAGATTCGATAGAAAAACAAGAACACTTACCGCTGTTCTATTTCTTATACAACGTGGTTTAGCTGCTGGTATTACCATCTTCGCTCCTGCTATTATTTTATCTGCTGTTTTAGGGTGGAACCTATTATTGCTTAATGTTATTATTGGTGTTTTAGTAATTATTTACACGGTTTCTGGAGGAACCAAAGCAGTAAACGTCACGCAAAAGCATCAAATGGTGGTGATTTTTACAGGAATGATTATCGCTTTTGTACTAATAATAAATCAATTACCACAAGATATTTCGTTTTCTAAAGCCATAGAAATTGCTGGTGCAAGTGGTAAAATGGAAGTCTTAGATTTCTCTTTCGATTTAAATAACCGTTATACATTTTGGACCGGTATTATTGGTGGAACCTTTTTAATGCTTTCATATTTTGGAACAGACCAAAGTCAAGTACAGCGTTATTTATCAGGAAAGTCTATTAGAGAAATGCAATTAGGCTTAATGTTTAATGGTCTTTTAAAAATACCAATGCAGTTTTTTATTCTGTTTGTTGGTGTTATGGTATTCGTATTTTATCAATTTAATCAAGCGCCTGTAAACTTTAATCCTACAGCTACCGAAGTGGTTTTAAATTCTGAATATGCCGATGAATACAAGGCTATTCAACAAGAACAAAAGACATTGTTTGAAAATAAAAAAGCAGCCATTAATAATTTTGTTTTAAATGAAAACAGTACAAATACGGCAAGCATAGCTTCATTTAATACTGCAAACGATGCCTTAAGAGATAAAGCAAAAGCTTTAATTGAAAAAGCAGGTGATGCTAACAATGTTAAGGTTGAAAGCAATGATAAAGATTACGTTTTTATTCATTTTATACTAAACAATTTACCAAGAGGTTTAATAGGTTTATTATTGGCCGTAATTCTGTCTGCAGCAATGTCTAGTACTGCCAGCGAATTAAATGCTTTGGCAAGTACTACTACTATCGATTTATACAAACACAGAGTTGGAGAAAAAACCGATGAAGAAATGGTAAAAGCATCTAGATATTTTACTTTGCTTTGGGGAATACTAGCCATTGGCGTCGCCTGCGTTGCTAATTTAGCAGAGAATTTAATACAGCTCGTAAATATTATTGGTTCTATATTTTATGGCAATGTATTAGGTATCTTTTTATTGGCATTCTTTTTTAAGCATGTAAAAGCAAATGCTGTTTTTGTTGCTGCTTTTATTACTCAGTTTTTAGTAATTACACTTTTCCTTTTAGATAATTACGAAATAATAAACCTTCCATTTTTATGGCTTAACTTTATAGGATGTGTTATAGTTATTGGAATTGCATGCTTATTACAATCTAGAAATTCTTATATTGGAAAAACTAATTAATAAATATTTTAAATTTTTATGGTTGAAACTTTAACTTCTATTTTTTTTATTTTTGCAGTTATCGATCCTATTGGATCCATACCAGTTTATTTAGAAGCTACAAAAGAATTCGATAATGTACACAAAAAGAAAATTGCAGTCCGTGCCTCTGTAATTGCTTTTCTAATTCTATTATTTTTCATTGTTATTGGGCAACTAATATTAGAAGGTATGAAGGTTTCTTTAGACGCTTTTCAAGTTTCTGGAGGTGTCATACTTTTTCTATTTGCATTAACCATGATTTTTGGAGATGGCAAACCACAACAAGAAAAAAATATAATTACCGATTACAAACACGTCACCATATTTCCTATTGCTATACCATCTATTGCATCTCCGGGTGCAATTATGGCAGTTGTTTTATTAACAGATAACCATATATACAATTTGCAACAACAAACCATCACTACAGTGCTAGTTTTAGTTGTAATTGCTCTTACATGTTTAATTCTTTTAGCAGCAAATAAATTACAAAAGAGTATTGGAGATTATGGGATTACTGTAATTAGTAAAATTATGGGTTTAATACTTGCTTCTTATGCAGTACAAAGTATTCTAAGTGGTATTTCCGATTACTTTAATATGGTGCATTAATAAAATTGTTATACTTTATAATATCTATTTCAAGATTATAAAAATCGTTTAAAATTAAATTTTTAGACGATTTTTTTTAGTATCTAAAATAATTACCAACAATTATTATCAGTCAATTTTATTTGTCTTTATGTAAAGTTTGTTTTACATTTGAAAAATCAATTATTTATCAATCAAAAAACAATCAATTATGAAATCAAATTATTTATTACCACACAAATTCAAAAAAACTGGATGGCTATTATTAACTCTAGGTTTAATAGCAGGTGTTACTCTATTCACTAATTTATTAGACAATAACAGTTTAAAGATACCAGTATTATCAATTTACAATAGTAATTTTTTAACAGATGAAGTAACATTTTTCAAGATTATTAAAAATAGTATTTTAGATGAAATCATAGCATTAATTATAATTATAGGTGGACTAATAGTTGGCTTTTCTAAAGAAAAAATTGAAGATGAGTTTAGTTATTCGTTACGCAAAGAATCACTTGTTTGGGCAATTATCGTAAATTATATTGTACTTATATTTACAATTATTTTTGTTTATGATATGACCTTTTTTAACATACTAATTTTTAATATGTTTACACCATTGTTGTTTTTTATTTTCCGTTCTAACTTTATAAAACTTAAATCGAATAGCGATGAAGAATAATATAAAAGTACAACGTGCTATTCATGATTTAACACAAGCTGCTTTAGCCGATGAGATTGGTGTAAGTAGACAGACTATTAATGCAATGGAAAAAAACAAATACGTACCATCTACGGTACTAGCATTAAAACTCTCAAAACTTTTTAAAATTCCTGTAGAAGAATTATTTATACTTGAAGGAAACGAATAAAATACAAAAAGCGCAATCCATAAGATTGCGCTTTTTTAATTATTAAATTCTAATAATAAAGAGATTTAAGTCGTTTAGACTACATTTTCTCCCATGCTTTAATAGAATCTTTATTCATTTTTATATAATCAGCATTTCCAGCTTTTTCAGCAGCTGCTAAAGATGCTTTTGCTGCTTTTATAGCTGTCTTAGTGTTTCCCGCTTTTGCATGGATTAAAGACTGCTGACGTAACATCCAAAATTTAGGATCGTCCTTAGACATATCAATTGCTTTATCAATCCAAGTAACAGCTTGCTTAATGTCTCCACCAGACTCTAAGTTATAACGTGCAGCACCATAATAATCTGATACTCCAGGTCCATTCATTACTTTAGAGATGCTAGCATCCATTTTCTTAGCCGTTGGAACTTCAATTTTAACACCAACATAAGAACTTTCCCAAAGGATACCTAACATTGCCGAGTCGTTTGTTAAGTCATCAAAAAGCATTGTAAATGTTTCCATTTTCATAGGCATTTTCATTACATCTACAGTTACTTTTGCAGCAACTAAGCTCTCATCCCATTTTGCTGGTGTTCCCCAATTTTCTGTATTTGTATAAAAAACAACATCCCAAGATTTTTCATTTGGAGTTGTAAAAATAGCGTAAGATCCTGCTTTTACTTCTTTTCCTCCAATAGTAACAGCATCACTAAAAGTAATTATAGAATTTTTATTAGCACCTGTTCTCCATAATTTACCGTAAGGTACTAAGTCTCCAAATATAGTACGACCTCTCATTCCTGGTCTAGAATATTCTAAAGTTAAATCTGTTAAACCTACCTTCTGCTCTACTTTTGCAGCTGGACTTGGCTGTGGTGTTTCAATTTGAGCATTTACAGTAAAAGATGCTGTAAAAACCAATGCAATCATTAGTAATTTTTTCATAATATTTTTTTGATTAGAGTTATTTTAAAAAGTAAAATTACGAATTAAGAGTTGCTTAATTTGTTAAGAAAACCTTAAAGTAAATATAATTAAATTGGAGTGAAACCTAATTTTCTAACACCTTTATTATGGCATTTCACAATCTCTCGTTAATTTTTGTTTAACAATTGTCGTAAAGTGTTAAACATTTTGTATCTTTATATTATCAAATAATAAATATGATGGCAAAAAAGAAAAATATTACTCAAGATCATATCATTTCATTTTACATGGATTATGTTTTAGAACATGACCAACAACCAAAGTCAGTTTACAGTTTTGCAAAGCACAATAACTTTGAAGAATCAAAATTTTACGAATTCTTTGGTTCTTTTGAAGCTGTAGAACAACATGTTTTTAAAGCTTTTCATGATAATACAATATCAGCTTTACATAAAAGTGAAGATTATGAAGGTTTCGAACCTAGAAACAAGCTATTAAGCTACTACTTTACATTTTTCGAAAACTTAACGGCTAACAGAAGCTATGTTGTATATGCACTACACAAGCACAAAAACAGCTTAAAATCTTTTAAAGCTTTAGCTGAATTAAAATCTAGTTTTACACATTACATTTTAGACTTAGGAATAGAATTAATAGATGTTAAAGAAGAGCGTTTAGATAAAATTCAAAATCGCGGACTTACAGAATCTGCCTGGTTACAATTATTATTGACCATGAAATTTTGGATGGACGATACCTCTCCAAGTTTTGAAAAAACAGATGTTTTTATAGAGAAATCTGTTAACACCAGTTTCGATGTACTGAATATTGCTCCTTTAAAAAGCTTAATAGACTTTGGGAAATTTATTTTCAAAGAGAAAATAAACATGAACTAATTTAATAAACACAAACTATTGAAAACAATAGACAAAATGCCGACATCTAAAATTCAGCGTGCTTCAAAACTTGTACAAACAGGTGCTAAAGTTGGTGTTAATTATCTTAAATATTATGGAGATAAATTAACAAAAACTGAAGAAGAAGCCAAGTCTCGTTTAAACGAGAATAATGCTGAAGATATTTACGACGGATTAAAAAAACTTAAAGGCAGCGCCTTAAAAGTAGCACAAATGTTAAGTATGGAAAAGAGTATTTTACCACAAGCTTATGTGGAGAAATTTTCTCTTGCGCAATTTTCTGTACCGCCACTTTCTGCACCTTTAGTAATTAAAACATTTAAGAAATACTTTGGCAAATTGCCTAACGAAATCTACGACACCTTTAATTCAACGTCTGTTAATGCTGCCAGTATTGGTCAAGTGCATTTAGCAGAAAAAGATGGGAAGAAACTTGCTGTGAAAATTCAATATCCAGGTGTCGCAGATAGTATTTCTAGTGATTTGGCAATGGTGAAACCTATCGCCATACAAATGTTTAATATTAAAGGAAAAGATAGCGACAAATATTTTAAGGAAGTCGAAAATAAGTTGGTTGAAGAAACCAATTACATCCTTGAAATAGCACAAAGTAAGGAAATTGTTGCTGCTTGTAAACACATTCCTAATCTAAAGTTTCCGGAGTATTATGAAGACTTGTCTTCAGAACGGATAATTACTATGGATTGGATGGATGGTGAGCACCTGAGCGAATTTACGGCCTATAATACAAACCAAGAGAAGGCAAATAAAATAGGCCAAGCACTTTGGGATTTTTATATGTTTCAAATGCATGAATTAAAAAAAGTGCATGCTGATCCGCATCCGGGTAATTTCTTAATTTCGAAAGAAGCAGAACTAATAGCTTTAGACTTTGGGTGTATGAAAACCATTCCTGAAGATTTCTATGTACCTTATTTTGAATTAGCAAAGAAAGAAAGCATTGATAATGCCGAGATTTTCGATACCAAAATGTATCAATTAGAGATTTTACGTGAAGACGATTCTCCTGAGGAATTAGAATTTTTCAGAAGCCTTTTTCATGAAATGTTAAGTCTCTTCACACAACCATTACAGAGTGAAACCTTCGATTTTTCTGATCCTGAATTCTTTGGAAAAATAACAGAATTAGGTCAGAAATACAGTAAAAGCGCAGAATTAAGAAAAATGAATGGTAATAGAGGTTCAAAGCACTTCATTTATATAAACCGTACATTTTTTGGCTTATATAATTTAATGTTCGATTTAAAAGCACAGGATATAAAAATCAATAATTATAAAACGTTGTAGATGCCATATTTCAGTTTAAACGATATTAATAATTTAGAACATCTCTATAAAATAAACCTTATTAATGGTTGTTCAGGATTTAAGTCTGCTAACTTAATAGGCACAAAATCTAAAGACGGTATTGAAAACGTTGCCATTTTTAGTTCCGTAACTCATGTTGGATCTAATCCTCCTATTTTAAGTTTTTTTTGTAGGCCAACAACTGTCTCTAGAGATACCTACGAAAACATAAAGGAAACTGGCGTTTATACTATAAATCATATACATGAATCGAATTTTGAAGATGCACACCATACTTCAGCTAAATACGATTCAAGTATTTCAGAGTTTGATAAAACAACATTAATTTCAGAATATAAAGAAAACGGCTTTGCTCCTTTTGTAAAGGACTCTCCTATTCAATTAGAAATGAAATTTATTGGAGAATATAACATTAAAGAAAACGGCACTATTTTAGTTTTAGGCGAAATTCAAGGTCTTTATATTAATGACGACATAGTAACCGAAGATGGTTTTGTAAACCTCTCTCAAGCAAAAGTTGCTGCTATTAATGGTTTAGATGGTTATACGTTTCCTAAATTAAAACAAAGATTAGCTTACCAAAGACCGAAATAGAGAAACTTAACTGTATTCAATAAATAAAATATTTAATAAATTAAAAACATGAAAATACTTGTTACAGGTGCCACAGGTTATATAGGTAAACGTATTATTCCGTTACTTATAGAGCAAGGTCATACTGTAATTTGTGCAGTAAGAGGTAAACTGAGAACAGAAAAACGTTACAGCGAAGAGCAGAAAATTCAAGTTATTGAAGTTGATTTTTTAAATCCAGAGACTTTAACAAACATCCCTAAAGATATAGATGCTGCTTATTATTTAATTCACTCTATGTCTAATTCTGTTTCTCATTTCCAACAAATGGAGAAGGATTGTGCGGTAAATTTCAAGAGCGCAATAGAAAAAACAAACTGCAAGCAAGTTATCTATCTAAGTGGTATTACTAACGATACGAAACTATCTAAACATTTACTTTCACGCAAAAATGTAGAAAACACATTAGCTTCATCAAAATATGCTTTAACTGTTTTTAAAGCTGGAATTATTGTAGGATCTGGAAGTAGTTCTTTCGAAATTATTAGAGATTTAGTAGAAAAACTACCGGTAATGGTGGCTCCGAAATGGTTAAACACAAAAACGCAGCCTATCGCTATTAGAGATGTTCTTGCTTTTTTAACGCTTAGTTTGGGTGACCAAAGGTTATATAATAACTCTTATGATATTTTTGGTCCAGAGGTTTTAACCTATAAAGAGCTGTTATTAAGATTTGCTAAATCAAGAAACCTAAAAAGAACTATCATTACATTTCCTATAATGACACCACAACTGTCTAGTTATTGGCTATACTTTGTTACTTCAACATCTTACAAATTAGCAAGAACTTTGGTAAATAGTATGGGCGTTGAAATTATTGGTAAAGCTAGTGATATCAATACTTTATTAGATGTTCATCCGATGACTTATGAAGAAGCATTAAAATTTGCTTTTGTGAAAATTAAGCAAAATAGCATTGTTTCTAGTTGGAAAGATTCTTTTGCAAGTAGTCGAAGTAGAAAACGAGTATCTGCTAAGTACATTAATGTGCCAAAATATGGCTGTTTTAAAGATGTAAAAGAACGTAAGGTTTTAGATGAAGAACGCACCTTTGCAAAAATATGTGCAATAGGCGGTGATAATGGTTGGTACTACGGAACCGCTTTATGGAAAATTCGCGGTTTTGTCGATAAACTAGTTGGTGGGATTGGTCTGCGTAGAGGGCGTACCAATAAAGACACGCTTAAAACTGGTGACGCTTTAGACTTTTGGCGCGTACTTTTAATAGATGAAGAAAATAAACGTTTACTACTTTTTGCCGAAATGAAACTTCCTGGAGAAGCATGGCTAGAGTTTAGAGTCGCCAAAGGAAAAGTATACCAACGCGCAGTGTTTAGACCTAAAGGTCTTGCTGGAAGATTATATTGGTATAGTGTATTGCCATTTCATGGTTTCATATTTAATGGTATGATAAATAAGCTCGCAAATGCCTAAAGGTATTAAAAAACAAAATCTACCCTCCAAAATATGTATTACTTGTCACTTGCCGTTTTTATGGCGCAAAAAGTGGACTAATGAATGGGACAACGTAAAATATTGTAGCGAAAAATGCAAAAGAAACAAGTGAAATGCAAAATAAAATAATCTTACATTTTAATAAACACTACGATTCTACAATAGATTTAATTTCAAAAAATCTATTCACAAAAACTACAATTTGAAAACATTAAGACTCATATTAGGCGATCAACTTAACAGTAAACACACTTGGTTTAAAGGAGACCAAAGCGAGTATATATACTGTATATTCGAAATGCGCCAAGAAACAGATTACGTAAAACACCATATTCAAAAAGTGATAGGCTTTTTTGCTGCCATGCGCGCGTTTTCAAAAACTTTAGAAGCAGAAAATTGTAACGTTATTTATTATAAGTTAGATAACGAAAATAACAGTCAAAACCTTATTGATAATCTTCAACAAATTATTGAAGAACACAAAATTACAAACTTCGAATATCAAGAGCCAGACGAATACCGATTAGACGAGCAACTCTCTACTTTTTGCAAAGCACTTGCTATAAAACATAAAGTATATTCTACAGAACATTTTTACACTAGCAGACAAGATTTAACCACTTTTTTTAAAGATAAAAAACAATGGTTAATGGAAAGTTTTTATAGAAACATGCGTAAAAAGCATGATGTTTTAATGATTGCTGGACAACCAGAAGGTGGAAAATGGAACTACGATAAAAGCAATAGGAATAAATGGAAAGAGAAAGAACCTATTCCAGAATTTAAGGCTTTTAAAAATGAAGTTTCAGATATTTTATCGGTTATAAAATCTAAAAAAATTGAAACTATTGGTTCTTTCAATTCAAAATATTTCGAGTATCCAATTAATAGAAAACAAACGTTAGAGCAACTAAAATATTTTTGTGAGCATTTATTAATTCATTTTGGAGATTACCAGGATGCTATGCATACTGAACAGGTTTATTTATTTCATTCGCGTCTATCTTTTGCAATGAATTGCAAAATAATTTCACCAAAAGCGATTGTAACTACTGTTTTAAATTATTGGAGAGCTCATGGAGAGGCTATAAACATCTCTCAAGTAGAAGGTTTTATAAGGCAAATAATAGGATGGCGAGAATATATGCGAGGCATGTATTGGGCTTTAATGCCAGAATATAAGTCGCTTAATTATTTAGAAAACAAAAACTCACTGCCAAACTTTTTCTGGACAGGAAACACAAAAATGAATTGCCTTAAAAGTGCCATAACAAATTCTCTAGATAATGGTTATGCACATCATATTCAACGCTTAATGATTACTGGTAATTATGCATTATTAACACAAATTAATCCTGATGAAGTCGATGCATGGTATTTAGGTATTTATGTCGATGCTGTAGAATGGGTTCAGTTGCCTAATACCAGAGGAATGAGCCAGTTTGCAGATGGTGGAAAAATAGCAACAAAACCTTATGTATCCAGCGGAAGTTATATTAATAAAATGAGCAATTATTGCGATGATTGTTATTATAATAAAAAAGAGAAAATTGGAGATAAAGCCTGCCCTTTTAATAGTTTATATTGGAATTTTTTAGATGATAAACGCGAAAAACTAAGCAGTATTTTTAGAATGAAAATGATGTATAGCTTATTAAATAAAATGAAACCCGAAGATTTACATAGCATTAAATTAAAAGCTAAAGATATTATTGAAAACCCTGATAATTATTAATGTCTAAAAAACAAGAACTACAAATTGTATGGTTTAAAAGAGACCTTCGTTTAAAAGATAACGAAGCTATTGAACGCGCTATAAATTCTGGTAAACGCGTGCTATTACTTTATGTTTTTGAAGATTTTTTAATTGAAGACAAACATTATAGTAAACGTCATTGGGATTTTGTAAAACAGTCTTTAGAAGATTTAAATCTATCTTTAAACAAATTCAATTCTCAGGTTTTAGTTGTTAATGATTCTATTGAATCTGCAATCCATAAAATAAAAAAACTTTATAATATTACACATGTCTATTCTCATCAAGAAACTGGACTGTTATCTACTTTTAAACGTGACATACAATTTATTTCCTTTTGTAAAAAAGAACACATCACTTGGATAGAAAATGCAAACAATGCCATTATTAGAGGTATAACCAATAGAAATACTTGGTTTGAAGATTGGAACGATTTCATGAATGTGCCCTATCATGTCTTTCAACCAAAGGAAGAACAATTACTTAAAATATCAGAAATAAATATACTTTCAAAAGATTTTAATGTTACAAATTTAAAAACTTCAGAAAACAGAAATTTTCAAAAAGGAGGTACAGGAACAGGAATAAAATACATGAAATCCTTTTTCTTAGAACGCTATCCTAATTATATGTTTCATATTAGTAAACCGCTTCATGCTAGAACTGGTTGTAGTCGCTTATCCCCTTACATTGCTTGGGGAAACCTATCTATTAAACAAGTCATAAATATAGCTGCAGAAGTTAGAGAGAACGGGAAGCATAAACGCCATATTAATGCTTTTATGTCTAGACTACGCTGGCAAGGACACTTTATTCAAAAATTTGAAATGGAACACTTAATGGAGTTTAAAAGTGTAAATAAAGGTTATCATAACCTAATTAAACCAGAAAATTTAGAATTCCAAAAAGCATGGAAAACAGGACAAACAGGTTATCCGTTAGTAGATGCATGTATGCGTTGTTTAAACGAAACTGGTTATTTAAACTTTAGAATGCGTGCTATGGTAGTTTCTTTTTTTACTCATAACTTATGGCAACCATGGCAAGCTATGAGCGAGCATTTAGCAGCAATGTTCTTAGATTTTGAACCAGGAATACACTATCCACAAATACAAATGCAAGCAGGAGAAACGGGTATAAATATGTTGCGTATTTACAACCCTATAAAAAATAGTATAGAGCATGATCCTAAAGGAGAATTTATAAAAAAATGGGTTCCAGAATTAGCAATGCTAGAGGCACCTTATATTCATGAGCCACACACTTTGTCTTATTTTGATCAACAGCTAACAGGTTTTGAACTTGGTAAAGACTACCCTTTTCCTATAGTAGACGAAAAAACATCTAGAAAAAATGCGAGTAACATACTTTGGAATTTAAAGGATAATCCGCTAGTTAAAAAGGAAGCTAAACGTATTTTAAAACGCCATACAGTCGCTAATCGTCAGCAAATGATAAACAGTAATTAAATTAACAATTTAATCTTTTGTTAATTTTGTTTAACTTTTTAGTTTAAATCTTAAACATTTTGTAAATTTGATTGTTATAAAACATAACAACATCTTGTTTATGGTATTAAATACAACACATTCAAATAAAGACAACAAGAAAATCATTAATAAAATGGTTGGAACTGCATTTAGTTTTATACAAAGTTTAAAATTAAAAGGCATTGGTTCTAAACGTATGGTAGTAGATAATGTTAGTCCTAATTTAAGACTGTTTTTAAATAAAGTATCAGATATAAACTATAGCAATATAGAGCTGAGACCTAAAGGTGTTTTAGTCCATATTACAAAAGGACATCAAAATTTTACTTGGGTAATACCTTACTATCAATTGGTCCTTTACAAATCAGATGGCTCTAGCATTCACGCTCAAGGCAGGTTTATTCACTTTAAAAATAATAAGATGTTAAAAGAGAATAAACTGTTTTTTGATAAAATTTTAAACGAAAAAATAAAATTTGATGAACACTATAATTTCCAAACCTAATAGTCCCGAAAACTTTACTATCGAAGACATTGATCGCATAATCGAGATGGCTTGGGAAGACAGAACGCCTTTTGATGCTATAACCTTTCAATTTGGTATTAAAGAGCAAGAAGTAATTGCGCTCATGCGAAAAGAAATGAAATCTAGTAGTTTTAGAATGTGGCGTGCTAGAGTTCAGGGTAGAAAAACAAAACATTCTAAACATAGAAATTTTGAAGAGGGACGTTTTAAATGTTCAAGACAAAAACAAATAACACACAATAAAATAAGTAAAAGGTAAATACTGCTATGGACAAGACTGATTTAAATTTACTTAAAGAAGAAAAAACTAAGGCTTTAAACGGAGAATCTTATATAGATATTGGTGATGACCATTGGTTTTTAGGTTTAAATACACCAATGAGAGCTGATGCTTTTGCTATTTCTGATACTGAAAAAAAAGAGAAAATAGCTGGATTATTTAGTCAGATAATGGTTGTGTTAGGCATGGATTTAACAGATGATTCTTTAAAAGGAAGTCCTAAACGTGTAGCTAAAATGTATGTAGACGAAATTTTTTCTGGTCTTAATCCAGCAAATAAGCCTGCAATTACTTTATTTGATAATAAATATCAATACAACCAGATGCTTGTAGAAAAAAACATCACGTTTTACTCTAATTGCGAACATCACTTTGTACCCATAATTGGAAAAGCACATGTTTCTTATATTTCTTCAGGTAAAGTTATTGGCCTTTCTAAGTTGAATAGAATTGTGCAGTATTTTGCAAATAGACCACAAGTACAAGAACGTTTAACAAATCAAATTGCAATCGAATTAAAAACGATTTTAAATACAGAGGATGTAGCTGTAATTATAGATGCCAAACATTTATGTGTATCCTCCAGAGGAATTAAAGATGAGACATCATCAACAATAACCTCTTATTATGGTGGTGCATTTAAAACGCAAGCTAAAATAACAGAGTTACAAAATTACCTTAAAGATTAAAAATAACTTAAGCGGCTTATTTGTCGCACACAATGTTAGAATAGATTGTATTTACTAAAATGGTATCTATTCAATTAAAAAAGTATTCAAAATGAAAAACATAGTAATAATAGGTGGAAGTAAAGGTATTGGAAATGCAATAGTTAATACTCTCGTTGGAAACAATAAGGTAATTAATATTAGTAGAACTGAACCAGAAATAAAACATGAAAACTTAACACATTACAGCTGTAATGTATTAAGTGATGACCTGCCAGAACTAGAAGCAATAGATACTTTAATATACTGTCCAGGAAGTATTAATTTAAAACCAATTTCGAGATTAAAATTAGAAAACTTTAGAGAAGATTTCGAAATAAACGTCATTGGTGCCGTTAAAGTAATTCAAAAATATTTACCTTTATTAAAGCACGGCAATGCACCTTCCATCCTACTCTTTAGTACAGTTGCTGCTAAATTAGGAATGCCATATCATGCAAGTGTTGCAGCTGCAAAATCTGCTGTCGAGGGTTTAACCAAATCATTAGGAGCCGAATTAGCACCAACCATTAGAGTTAATGCTATTGCGCCTACTGTAACTAATACAGATTTGGCTGCAAAATTATTAAGAAATGAAAAAATGATTGAGAATATTACAGAACGTCATCCTTTGAAAAAGTTTTTAAATCCTGAAGAAGTTGCAAATATGGCGGCGTTTTTAACCTCTGAAAAAGCAGCATCAATATCTGGTCAAGTTTTTCAAATGGATTGTGGTATTGTAAGCTTTAAAATATAACTATGAATCCCTTTAAAATATTTGCACGTACATTATTCTCAAAAGAAACTCATAATATCAATAGTCTCCAATCCATTTATAATATAGAAATTAATGGTCTAAATGGTAAACCTATTACACTTTCAAGTTTTAAAGGCAAACATATTCTTTTTGTTAATGTAGCCTCTAAATGTGGTTTCACTCCTCAATATAAAGAGTTGCAAGAATTACATGAAACCTATAAAAGCAAATTGGTAATTATTGGTGTGCCTTGTAATCAATTTGGTAAACAAGAGCCGGGTGATACAAAAGAAATAGAAACCTTTTGCGAAGTAAACTATGGTGTGACTTTTTTAATTTCTGAAAAAATAGAAGTTAAAGGTAGTAATGCACATCCTTTATACAAATGGTTAACTCAAAAAAGTAAAAATGGAGTCTCCAACTCTTCTGTAAAATGGAATTTTCAAAAATATTTAGTAAATTCAGAAGGTAAATTAATCGATTATTACTTCTCAGCGACAAAGCCAAATAGTATTAAAATAACGAAACACTTAAAATAATTATGTTCGGACTATTCAAAAAAACAACTGAAGCAGAAAAACTTCAAAAACAATATGAAAAATTATTAAAAGAGTCTTACGACCTATCTAAGTCTAACCGTAGCGCAAGTGATGCTAAATTATCTGAAGCTGAAGCTATACAAGATAAAATAATGGCTTTGAAAAAATAATTATGAAGCTCCTTAAACACATTATTTTCTTTTTAATTATAAACTTTGGCAGTCTTGCCTTAGGCAGTTGGTTAATGGAAAATGGACCAAGAACTGTTTGGTACCAATCATTAAACCAAGCACCTTGGACTCCACCAGGTTGGGCTTTTGGAATCGCTTGGACTTTTATAATGGTCTGCTTTTCTATCTATTTAGGTTACTTATTTATTAAAGCAGATAGTGTTAAATTAAAACTAGCTTTCTCCTTACAAGTATTTTTAAATGTAATATGGAATTTTGTGTTTTTCAATCAGCATCTCATCGCTTTAGGATTAGTAGTAATATCTGCTTTAACAGTCGTTATTTTCACCTTTTTCTTTAACAACTTTAAAACTGTACAAAACAAAAGTTACCTCCTACTACCTTACATGGCGTGGCTATTAATTGCAACCTCATTAAACGCTTACATAGTATTATATAATTAGGATTATTTTTTCGCTTTCGCGGAACTAAAAACAAATTTAAAATGAAAATATACACCTTTCATAGAAAGCAAAACTTGCCAATCACCAAAGCGCAAGCTTGGGAGTTTTTATCCAGCCCGAAAAATTTAAAAACGATTACTCCAGATTATATGGGATTCGATATCCTTTCTGGAGCAGATAGACCAATGTATGCTGGACAAATAATTCAATACATAGTAACACCTGTTTTAGGTATTAAAACAAAGTGGGTTACAGAAATAACTCATGTTGTAGATGGCGAATATTTTGTAGACGAACAACGTTTTGGTCCATATGCATTATGGCATCACAAACATTTTATTAAAGAAATTGATGGCGGTGTTGAAATGGAAGATATTATAGATTATAAAGTACCTATGGGTATTTTAGGTCAAATGGTTAATCCTATTTTAGTAAGACCAAAATTAGAAGAGATATTTAAATATCGTACGCAAAAGTTAGAAGAATTATTTGGTAAATATTAAAGATGAAACAACCCATAAACATATTTTGGTTTAGAAGAGATTTACGTTTAGAAGATAATCATGGTTTTTATGAAGCACTAAAAGCAGACAAACCAGTATTACCAATCTTTATTTTCGACGAAACCATATTAAGTAAACTACCAAAAGACGATGCTCGCGTTACCTTTATTCATGAGAATTTACAAGCGATGCAGGATATTCTAAAGAAAAAATATAACTCAGCTATTGCAATTTATCATGGCACTCCAGAAGTCGTCTATAAACAGTTAATAGAAAATTATGCTATAGCATCTGTTTACACCAATCGAGATTATGAGCCCTACGCACTTGAAAGAGATAAGAATATTGAATCTTTATTAACTCATAACAGTATTAATTTCAAGACTTATAAAGATCAAGTTATCTTTGAGCGTGACGAAATTGTAAAAAAAGACGGTACACCGTATAGAGTTTATACACCATTTTCTCGTGTATGGATAGATGAATATAATAGAAACCAAACATCCTTTTTTCCTTCGGAAGAATTCCTCAATAATACATTAAAAGATACTAAATTACCAAATCTAAGTTTAACAGACATTGGTTTTCAAGAAGCTAAAGTTAAAGTAGAACATTACACAGTAACACCTACTTTAATTGCAGATTATGAAGCGACACGAAACTTTCCGGCGCAAGACAATACCTCTAAATTAGGACCACATTTACGTTTTGGAACTGTAAGTGTTCGTAAAATGGTAAAAGAAGCTTCAAAACAACAAAATATTACTTTCTTAAAAGAGTTAATTTGGCGTGAGTTTTTTACGCAAATACTTTGGCACTTTCCACACACAGCAAAAGACTGTTTTAAACCAAAATACGAACGTATAGAATGGCGCAACAATGAAATCGAATATAAAGCCTGGTGCGATGGCCAAACAGGTTATCCGTTGGTAGATGCAGGAATGCGACAATTAAACGCTACTGGCTTTATGCATAATCGCGTACGCATGCTTGTAGGTAGTTTTTTATGCAAACATTTATTAATAGATTGGCGCTTAGGTGAAGCTTACTTTGCATTAAAACTGCACGATTACGATATGTCTAGTAATATTGGAAACTGGCAATGGGTTGCTGGTTGTGGTGTGGATGCTTCACCATATTTTAGAATATTTAATCCAACTACACAAATAGAAAAATTTGATAAGCAACACGAGTATATTAAAAAGTGGGTTCCAGAATATCAAGAGCTAACTTATACTAGCCAAATTGTGGATCATAAAGAAGCTCGAGAGCGTTGTTTAAGGGTTTACAAAGAGGCAGTATCTTAATTTAATAATTAATTTTTGCACCACCATAGTATACAACTTATTACAGAGCAAACAATGAATACTAAATTGGCAGTAGCGAGATAGAAAGCCTTATACGAAAAAGTCAATAACTATAGAGTATAAACATTCTCTCTAATTCGAAAATGTAGTAAGTAGAGAAATACCTAGAAGAGTTATTGCTAGAAAGTAAAGCGCTTGAAACAAAGGCAAGAAATGGCTTGATATTACACGATATTGAAAACAAGAGAACTAAGTATAGCTCGAATTTTTTCTACAACAAAATGAGAGACGTTTGTATTTATTAACTAAGAGATGGAAAGAGTGTAAGTGAACACATTTTTTTATACTTTGAAGCAACAAATAAATCTAATAATAACTTTACTTAATATAATGTGTATGGAAACTGAGCAACAATTAATAACTATTTTATCTATTGCCCTTATAACCTTTATGAGTCTGCTTTTTATAACTTTATTTAAATTAAAAAATTAGAATAACAGTATAAAAGATCAATTAAATTCTAAATAATTCTGTAAACAAAAAAAAGCCTGAAGTATCAACTTCAGGCATTTTTCTATTTAAAATTTCCAGTTTTATAATCCAAATTTAACTTTCAAAGCTTTCGCCTTTTCAGTTTCATTAATTGCACTGTAAATATTTGCTAAAGTTTTAGCAAAATCGATATCACTAGAATCGACTTTAAGTACGTTTTCTAAATAAGGAACAGCTTCTTTATAAACGTTTATACGCTTAGCTTTAAGTTCGTCATACTTAATGTTATCTGATGCAGAATTAGACAATCCATTCATTTGTTTAACAATAGCAGATTCTTCTTCTAAAATTAAAGCAGAGATATTTTTCAAAGCATTAATATATGATGGGTCAATTTCTAGTACGGTTTGATAATATTTTTTAGCATCTACTGCATTTCCAGATTTAGCAGAAATTACACCTAAATTGTAAAGTAAATCTTTATTCTTAGGATCATTTTCTATTACTTGTTTTATAAGCTTTCCATAATCTTCAGTATTACCTAGCTTTAAATGCACATTAGCCTCGGTAAGTATTAAATCTGTATTAGAAGGATCATTTACTCTAGCTTCTTTTATTGCCTCTAAAGCTAACTCATTCTTATCTTGATTTATATAAATTAAAGCTATTTTATTAGTTATTTCAGCAGCTTTAGATTCTGTCATTCTTTCTCCTGGACTAATATGTGTTTTGGCTTTAATGTAAAGATCTCGTGTTCTTTGGTCTATTATTTCTTCCTCACCACTTTCTTTATTGATAGCAAAATATTCTTTAGTAACACCAGTATATCCATTATCTTTTAGCATTATATAATGCGCTAAAGCCGTGTCATAATCTTGAGCTTGTATAGAACTTACAGCTGCATAATATAAATACTCTTGATCTTCAGGAACTAATTTATATAACATAGAAAACAAACTAGATGCCTCCTTATATTTTCCTTCTGTATAAAAACCATTAGCTTTTACTAATAATTCATTTTGAACAAACTTTTTTGTTTCGGTTAAATCCCTAACATATTTTTTATCAACTTTCGATAAATCATCGAATGCTCTATCGAAATCTGCTATATTTCCTGAACCGTTAGCATATAATGCTTTTGCTCTATTAAAATAAAATTTAGATTTCATTTTATCGTCCATGCTATCAAGCATAGGCTCTAATGCAGTCGCTGTTGCTTTAGCTTCAGCAAAATTGTTGTTTTTAACAGCTTTTTCTAAAGTTTTCAATTCTTTCTTTTGTCCAAAAGAAAAAAGAGTTACAAATAAAGCTAGTGTAAAGATTAATTGTTTTTTCATTCGTTTAAATTTTTATATTCCTAACCGGAATTAAGTTTTAATTATTTATTCTTCTTCGTTAGAATCAACAGTCGTGCCGTTTTCAGAATCTTCAGTTTTTTCAGCGGCTTCAGGAATTATTACATTTCCATCTTCGTCTAACTCAATCTCATCTTCTTCGTGCATTACTTTTGCTACAGCTGCAATAGAATCTTTTCCTTTAAGATTAATAAGTTTTACACCTTGTGTAGCTCTACCCATAACACGTAAATCTGCAACTGCCATTCTTATTGCAATACCAGATTTATTGATAATCATTAAATCATCTTCATCTGTTACATTCTTAATAGATACTAAATTACCTGTTTTCTCAGTAATAGAAATAGTTTTTACACCTTTTCCTCCACGATTGGTAATTCTATAGTCTTCTAAACTAGAACGTTTACCATAACCATTTTCTGAAACTACAAGGATGTTACTTTCCATATCATCTACAGCAATCATACCAATTACTTCATCGGTTTTCTCGTCTTGCAATCTAATACCTCTAACACCAGAAGCGCCACGACCCATTGGTCTTGTTTTAGCTTCTTCGAATCTAATAGCCTTACCAGACTTTAATGCTAGCATAACTTGGCTTTCACCTGTTGTTAACTTCGCTTCTAATAAAGTATCACCTTCCTTAATAGTAATAGCATTAATACCATTAGTTCTTGGCCTAGAATATTGTTCTAAAGAAGTCTTTTTAACCTGACCTTTTTTGGTAGCCATAATCACATAATGACTATTTACGTACTCTTCATCTTTTAAATCTTGAGTACAAATAAATGCCATTACTTTGTCGTCTTGCTCAATATTTATAAGGTTTTGGATTGCTCTACCTTTAGATGTTTTAGAACCTTCCGGTATTTCGTAAACACGCATCCAGAAACATTTTCCTTTTTGTGTGAAGAATAACATGTATTGGTGGTTTGTACCTACAAATAAATGTTCTAAGAAATCTTCATTTCGGGTAGTCGAAGCTTTTTGTCCAACGCCTCCTCTATGCTGTGTTTTATACTCTGATAGAGATGTACGTTTAATATAACCCGCGTGAGAAATAGTAATTACTACTTTCTCATCTGGAATCATATCTTCAATACTTAAATCTCCACCTGCATACTCTATAACAGAACGACGATCATCTCCATATTTGTCACGAATAACAATTAATTCTTCCTTGATAATAGACATTCTACGCGCTTCATCAGCTAAAATATCTTTTAGATCAATAATCGTTTTCATTATTTCATCAAACTCATTACGAAGTTTGTCTTGTTCTAGGCCTGTTAATTGACGTAGACGCATTTCGACAATAGCTTTCGCTTGAATTTCTGAAAGTTTAAAGCGTTCAATTAAATTATTACGTGCTTCATCTCCATTAGAAGAAGCTCTAATAATTTTTATTACTTCATCTATATTATCTGAAGCAATAATTAAACCTTCTAATATATGCGCACGTTCTTCCGCTTTGCGTAATTCGTATTTTGTGCGTCTAACAACAACTTCATGTCTATGTTCAACAAAATATTGAATTAATTGTTTTAAATTCAATAATTGCGGACGTCCTTTTACTAATGCAATATTATTAACACTAAAAGACGATTGTAAAGCTGTGTATTTGTATAATTTATTTAAAACGATGTTTGGTATTGCATCACGTTTTAAAACGTAAACAATACGCATTCCGTTTCTATCAGACTCATCTCTAATAGTAGAAATACCTTCTAGTTTTTTATCGTTTACTAAATCGGCAGTTTTTTTAATCATGTCTGCCTTGTTCACTTGGTATGGAATTTCTGTTACAATAACACATTCTCTACCTTGAACTTCTTCAATATTTGCATTGGCACGCATGACAATTCGTCCACGACCTGTATGAAAAGCTTCTTTTACACCATCGTAACCATAAATTGTTCCACCTGTTGGAAAATCTGGTGCTTTAATATGTGTTATTAGCTCATCAATCTCTATGTCATTATTATCAATGTAAGCAATAGTTCCATCTACAACCTCTGTTAAATTGTGAGGCGGCATATTAGTTGCCATACCCACTGCAATACCAGAAGCTCCATTTACTAATAAACCTGGAATACGTGTTGGAAGAACCGTTGGTTCCTCTAAAGTATCATCAAAGTTTAATTTATGATCTACAGTTTCTTTATCAATATCTGCAAGCATATCCTCAGATATCTTACGCATTCTCGCTTCAGTATAACGCATTGCTGCTGGACTATCTCCATCTACAGATCCAAAGTTACCTTGCCCATCGACCAACATATAACGCAAACTCCATTCTTGAGCCATACGTACCATTGCATCGTAAACAGAAGTATCTCCATGTGGGTGGTACTTACCTAAAACTTCACCAACAATTCTTGCAGACTTTTTATGTGCACTGTTTGCTCTAACACCCAGTTCATGCATACCATAAAGTACACGTCTATGTACTGGTTTTAAACCATCTCTTACGTCTGGTAAAGCACGTGACACAATGACTGACATTGAATAATCAATGTAAGCCGATTTCATTTCATCTTCAATATTAATTGGAATCACTTTTTCGCCTTCTGCCATATATAATCTTAAATTAAATTTTTATAGTTGTTTCGTAACGCGCTAATATAATTATTTCATTAGTAACGGTAGGTCTTTATACTTACTTTTTGAGAATTTTTATTAACAATTACAACACCGTCTTTCGTTAATAACTATCTTGTTAATTGTTTTGATTTTATAAACATTTTTTTGTCCTTTAGCATATAAAACCATCAATTATTTTAAATGACGGAATAAAATGCCCTTTTTCGCCCTCTATTTATGTAAAAAATTAAACCTTAACCATAGCTATCGTTTACTTTTTTACTCGATATTACTAAGAAAAAGATTCTTTTATTTTAGTACCGTTTTAAATAATAAATGGCATATTATATTATTTAAGGTATAGTTTTTGCCATTGATAATATGATTCACTAATTTTAATGACGAAAGGAATAACTATATGGATGATAATTTTTCACCAAGAGTAAAGGATGTAATCGCTTACAGTAAAGAGGAAGCGCTTCGCTTAGGTCACGATTTTATTGGAACCGAACACCTTATGCTTGGCTTATTAAGAGATGGAAACGGAAAAGCAATAAATATATTAAATGCCTTAGATATCGATTTAAATCATTTAAGACGAAAAGTCGAAATTTTAAGCCCAGCAAATCCCAATATTACCATTACCTCTAACGATAAAAAGAACTTGCATTTAACTAGGCAAGCTGAGCGTGCTTTAAAAACTACTTTTTTAGAAGCTAAATTATTTCAAAGCACCTCGATTAATACAGCACATTTGTTGCTGTGCATTTTAAGAAATGAAAACGATCCTACCACCAAGCTCCTAAACAAGCTTAAAGTAGATTACGATAATGTTAAAGAAAAATTCAAGTCTATGCTTACAAACGACGATAATAATTATATAGAACCAAAAGCTGAATCTTTTCAAGATGATGATTCTAAAGAAAACGATGGCAGCGAGTCTAAAGATATTTTTAACACACCTACAGGAAAAAGCAACAAGAAGTCTAAAACACCAGTTTTAGATAACTTTGGTCGAGATCTTACTGCTATGGCAGAAGAAGGTAAATTAGATCCTGTAGTTGGACGTGAAAAAGAAATTGAGCGTGTGTCTCAAATTTTATCACGTAGAAAGAAAAACAACCCTTTATTAATTGGTGAACCTGGTGTTGGTAAAAGTGCCATTGCTGAAGGTTTAGCAAATAGAATTGTTAGCAAAAAAGTGTCTCGTATCCTTTTCGGAAAACGTGTAGTAACTCTTGATTTAGCTAGCTTAGTTGCCGGAACAAAATACAGAGGTCAATTTGAAGAACGCATGAAAGCCGTTATGAACGAGCTTGAAAAAAATACAGATGTTATTCTTTTTATAGACGAAATACATACCATTGTTGGTGCTGGTGGCGCAACAGGAAGTTTAGATGCTTCAAACATGTTTAAACCTGCTTTAGCAAGAGGAGAAATACAATGTATTGGTGCAACAACTCTAGACGAATACAGACAATACATCGAAAAAGATGGCGCCTTAGAGCGTCGTTTTCAAAAGGTAATTGTTGAGCCAACTACTGTTGAAGAAACTATTGAAATTCTTAATAATATTAAAGATAAATACGAAGAACATCACAATGTGGAGTATACACAAGAGGCAATTGAAGCTTGTGTAAAACTTACCGATCGCTACATGACAGAGCGTTTTCTTCCAGACAAAGCCATTGATGCTTTAGACGAAGCTGGCTCTCGTGTGCACATTACAAATATTGATGTGCCTAAGCAAATTATTGAGCTTGAGAAAAAACTTGAAGAAGTTAAAGAAACAAAAAACTCTGTTGTTAAAAAACAGAAATATGAAGAAGCTGCACGCTTGCGTGACGATGAAAAACGTATAGAAAAAGAGCTAGCTATTGCCCAAGAAAAATGGGAAGAAGATACGAAGTTGAATAAAGAAATAGTTTCTGAAGACAATGTTGCAGACGTTGTGTCGATGATGACAGGAATTCCTGTTAATAGAATTGCGCAAAAGGAAAGTAATAAACTTGCAGAGTTACCAGATCTTATTAACGGAAAAGTTATAGGTCAAGACGAAGCCGTTGCAAAGGTTGTAAAAGCAATACAGCGTAATCGTGCTGGACTTAAAGACCCAAACAAGCCAATTGGTTCGTTTATATTTTTAGGCCAAACAGGAGTTGGTAAAACACAATTAGCAAAAGTATTGTCTCGTGAATTATTTGATAGTGAAGAGTCACTAATTAGAATAGACATGAGTGAATACATGGAGAAATTTGCTATTTCTCGTTTAGTTGGTGCACCTCCAGGATACGTAGGCTACGAAGAAGGTGGACAATTGACAGAAAAAGTAAGACGTAAGCCTTATGCTGTTGTTCTTTTAGATGAAATTGAAAAAGCCCATCCAGATGTGTTTAACATGCTGTTACAGGTATTAGATGACGGTTATTTAACAGATTCTCTTGGTAGAAAAATTGATTTTAGAAACACCATTATTATTATGACTTCTAATATTGGAGCTCGTAAACTAAAAGATTTTGGTACAGGAATTGGATTTGGTACAGCATCACAAAAATCTCAAGAAGATGCTAATGCTCGTGCTGTAATACAAAATGCTTTAAAGAAATCTTTTGCACCAGAATTTCTAAATAGAATTGATGATGTAGTTGTGTTTAACTCTCTTGAAAAAGAAGACATTCACCAAATTATTGATTTAGAACTTGATAAATTACTACTAAGAATTAAAGATCTTGGTTATGAGTTAGAATTAACTGAAACTGCTAAAGATTTTATAGCAGAAAAAGGCTTCGATAAACAATACGGAGCAAGACCTTTAAAAAGAGCAATACAAAAGTATGTTGAAGATGCTTTAGCCGAAGAAATAATTACTTCTAAAGTGTCTGAAGGTGATAAAATTGTAATGGACTTAGATGTTAAATCTGAAGAAATAACAATTACAATCGAAAAAGCAGAGCAATCTACTGAATCATAATTATTAAATTATTTATTTAAATAGCCAATATAATCTCAACGATTTTATTGGCTATTTTTTTGTGCAAAATTTACACTCACATTTATTGGTATAAAAACTTCTAGCATAGATTAAAATAAGAACTTTAATTAACCATTTTTGTAACATAAAATTAGATGTGATTAAGTTACACTTGTTGAAAAACAACTTTTTACCACAAATACAGTGCAGTTAGTCGGTTATTTGTGAAATAAAAAAATAATACTCAACACTAAACTCTATTTAAAGAAATGTATTATATCTTTTTAATGCATTTATAACACTAAAATTTATGAACAAGACACTAACGCTTTCATTTGGCAAAATTCAAATAGAAAATAGAATTGTTACAGCAGAGATTAATGAAGGTGTACATTTAACTTTAGAGCTTAGCGAGGAAATAGTTTTAAGTGTTTTTAAAAGCATAGGAGATAAACCCACCATCTATATCAGCAATAGAATTAATTCTTATTCAATAGATCCAACGTTATACAGTACTATTTCTAATATTAAAAATATTATAGGTATTGCCATTGTTAATGATATGGAAATATTTGAAAGCAGTGTGCAAATAGAGAAGTTCTTTTTTAAAAATAAATTTAAACATTTTAATACTCTTAGTAGCGCTATTTCATGGGCTGAAAAGGAATTAGCTTTATATAATATTTAAATCTAAATCTAAAAGATTAAGCTAAATATATAAATAGATAAGATTAAGACTATAGCTTTACCCTACCTATTCATACTACTTCTACTGTTTAATGTTTCTTTTGCGTTCTTTCATATAACATTACTGCCATCTAATAAAATACCAGAAAATGTTTCAGGAAATTATTATTAATATAACACTAAACACACCAAAAATTATATAGTAAAACAGTACCTATGCCTAAAATCGAGTTTAGAGAATAACAATCAAGTTCTCAAAACATTTATATTTAGCTTTTAATCGATTAATAATACTTTTAATCGAATGTATAAATCGTAAAAACTTAATAACTAAACATTTAATCACAAGAAAGTATATTTGTACAATATGTTAATAAATCTAGATTTTTGTTCCCTCGAACTTTTTAATAATTATGTAATTTGTATAGTCAATGAAGGTGTAACCATTTGTAAAAAAAATAGCGATAAGCAAACAGAGTTTATTTTAAATCATTTCCAAAATAAACCTTTTGTATACATAACTAACAGAATAAACTCCTATTCCGTAAACCCATTAATATACAAGAACATTAGTAAAATTAAAAACTTATTAGGCTTTGCAGTGGTTTCTCAAAACGAAACCACTTTAAACAACGTAGAAATTGAAAAACTTTTTTTTAATGGAAAACCGTTTAAACCATTTACAGATTTAGAACAAGCTATAAATTGGGCTAATTGTTTAACTCTATAATTAGCTAGTAACGCCATAATTATTCAAAAACAACTCTTCTATTTCAACATCAACATCATTTAAAAATTGAATTGACGCTTCAATATCATCATGCAAGACTCTATCTTTTTTCACAAAAGACACATCTTTTCTATACGCCTCTAAAAAGGATTCTAGAAATGGAGATGTTTTTAATGGGTTTCTAAAAGCAATAGCTTGACTAGCATTCATTAATTCTATAGCAATTACACGCTCTACATTAGTAATTAATCTAAAAGCTTGTGTTGCTGCGTTTGCTCCCATACTAACATGGTCTTCTTGTCCATTACTAGAAACAATACTATCTACACTTGCAGGTGTTGCCAATTGCTTGTTCGCGCTTACAATACTTGCTGCCGTATATTGCGGAATCATAAATCCAGAATTTAAACCTGGATTATCTACTAAAAATGCTGGTAAACCTCTTAACCCAGAAACTAATTGAAAAACGCGACGCTCTGATATATTACCAATTTCTGCCATAGCAATTTTTAAGTAATCTAATGCTAAAGCCAGTGGCTGCCCATGAAAATTTCCGCCAGAAATAATTAAATCTTCTTCAGGAAAAATGTTAGGATTATCCGTTACCGAATTAATTTCAGTTAAAATAACCTTTTCAACAAAGTCTAAAGTATCTTTTGTTGCACCATGAACTTGTGGAATACATCTAAAAGAATAAGGATCTTGAACATGCTCTTTCTCTCTAGTAATAAGCTCGCTTCCTTTTAAGAATTCATTAAAACGTCTTGCTACTTTTAGTTGCCCTGGATGTGGACGTACTTGGTGAACCAAATCATGAAATGGTTCTATTCTACCATCAAAAGCATCCAACGATATACACGCAATAACATCTGCTAAATAAGACGTTTTATGAGACATTAAAAGAAGATATACGCCATAAGCACTCATAAACTGTGTTCCGTTTAAAAGCGCCAAACCTTCTTTTGCTTCTAATTTTACAGGTTCCCAACCAAATTTTTTGAGTATTGTACTTGCTTTTACTTCTTTTTTATCGTGTACTACTTTTCCTTTACCTAATAATGGTAGCGCCAAATGCGCTAAAGGTGCTAAATCTCCAGAAGCTCCAAGAGATCCTTGAGTAAATACAAACGGAAAAACATCATTATTAAAAAAATCTATTAATCTATTTACAGTAGCTAGTTGTACACCACTATGTCCATAACTTAACGATTGTATTTTTAATAATAACATTACTTTTACTACACTTTCCGGGACACGATCACCTGTTCCGCAAGCATGAGACATTACTAAGTTCTCTTGTAATTTAGTTAAATCTTTTTTAGAAATCTCTACATTATATAAAGAACCAAAGCCTGTATTAATACCATAGAATGGCTTATCTGCCTCACTTAATTTCTTATCTAAATATGTTTTACATGTTTCTATTTTTTGAATAGATTCTTTAGAAAGCTTAAGTTTTTTTTTGTCTTTAAAAATATTGTAGATCGTTACAATGTCAAGTTTATCTGATGATATATAATGGAATGTGCTCATTTAGTTAGATTAAAGTATTTCAAAAATGAAGATATGTTAATTATTCTGCAAATAATATTAATAATTTATGAGAATCTCTAATAATCTTCTACTTTTGGGAAAAACTTTTTAATAAATAAGTAAAATGAAAAAAATAGTATTGGCATTATCTATCTTAACAATAGTAGCTTGCAAAGAGGAAGCACCTAAAGATTATCTTATCTTTTCCGGGAAAATTGAAAATCAAAGTAGTGACTCTTTATATGTTTTCCAAGGTAGAGCATTTGCTAAAACAATAAAAGTTGCAGAAAATGGTACATTTAATGACACTTTAAAAGTGGCTACAGGAATGTATGGTATTTATGATGGTAACAAAAATAACAAGACTAATAATCTATTTTTTAAAAACGGAAATGATTTAAAATTAGAGCTAGATGCTAACGAATTTAATGAATCATTAAAATTCTCAGGTAAAGGAGCAGATGATAATAACTATTTTCTTAAAAAATCTAAGATGCAAGAAAATTTATTTGAGCCAAGTCTTTTTGATCTTGAGGAAGTAGATTTTAATGCAAAAGTTGTGGAAATGGAAAAAGAATTAAATTCTTTTTTAGAAAGCAATTCTAAAAACCTTGACTCTACACTTTTAGCTAACGAAAAAATAGAAATCACTAAATTTAAAGGTGGAATTACTGGTGCCTACAAACAACAACAAGGTAGAGCTGCACAGTTTGCCTCTTATATTGGAAAGCCGTCTCCAGACTTCGATTTTGAAAATGCAAAAGGAGGAAAAACAGCTTTAGCAGATTTAAAAGGAAAATATGTATACATAGATGTTTGGGCAACTTGGTGCGGACCTTGTATTAGAGAAATTCCTTCATTAAAGAAAGTAGAAAAAAACTTTCATGGTAAAAATATTGAATTTGTAAGTCTTTCTGTAGATGACGGAAGAGGATTTAAAGGAGATGCAGTTGCTGCTAAAGAAGCTTGGAAAAAAATGATAGCAGATAAAGAGTTAGGTGGAACTCAGATTATTTCAGACAATGGATGGAAATCTGATTTCGTACAAGGATTCAAAATTAACGGTATTCCTCGTTTTATCTTACTAGATCCAGCAGGAAATGTAGTTAATGCTGATGCTCCAAGACCTTCAAGCCCTAAATTAATCGAGTTATTCGATTCTTTAGAGATGTAGTATAAAAGTTTAAAGTATAAAAAAAACCGAGTTAACTTATAAAAGTATAACTCGTTGTTTTTTTTTTGATCTATTTTTTCTGCTCCTTAGTATCTGCTTGTTCTACTTGCAGCGGTTCTGGTTGTTTAAACAAATCTAAATAAGCTAAACTTATACCGTCTATTACATTACTTGCAATAATACTTTGGTAGCCTAATTGCTCTATTAAAATATCGGCACTTTTACCATGTAAATACACACCAAAAAGCGTAGCTTGTAATGGATCATAACCTTGAGAAATTAAACCGGTAAGCATTCCTGTTAAAACATCTCCTGTCCCAGCAGTTGCTAATCCAGGATTTCCCGTAGCATTTATGTATAATTTATCCTCGAAAACGGTAATTGTATTGGCACCCTTTATAACAACAATAACTTTATGTTTTTTAGCAAAAGCTTTTGTTTTCTTTAATTTATCGAAATCATCTTTCCACTTCCCAACTAACCTTTCTAATTCTTTTGGGTGTGGTGTTAAAATGGTTAATTCTGGCAATAATTTTAATAACTCCTTCTTTTTAGCCAGTACATTAATACCGTCTGCATCGATAACTAGCGGTTTTTTATTCGCCTTTAAAAACGTTTCTAAAGCAGAAGCCGTTTTAGCATCCGTACCCAAACCTACTCCAATTCCAATTACTGTTGGCTCTATATCGAAGTCTATATTTGTAATTTTTTCTTCATCTTTATCTGTAATCACCATAGCTTCTGGAAAAGCCGTTTGTAAAGGTATATAACCACATTTAGGAATATAAGCAGTTATTTTACCTGCTCCAACTGCTAACACCGCACGACTAGCAAGTGTTACTGCTCCAATTTTGCCATAACTCCCTCCTATTATTAAACTGTGGCCAAAAGTACCTTTGTGACTATATTTTTCGCGCGGCTTATAGATTGGTAACACTTCATTCTTACCTATTAAATCGGCTTCGGTAATAGTCTTAGATAAATATTCTGGATCAATACCAATATCTAAAACCTCCCATTGCATAGTATATTTTGCTGTTTCAGGTAAAAAGAATACTAATTTTGGTGTTTGAAAACTAAGTGTATAGCCTGCATTAACCACTGCTTCTGGGTCTTCAACGCCTTTATCTGTATGTAATCCCGAAGGTAAATCTATAGATAAAGTAAATGCTTTTGATTCTCTAAAAAAGTTAAACAAACCTTTAACCCAAGCATCTACAGGTCTATTTAGGCCTATTCCAAAAATTGCATCGACAACAATATCTTTTTCTTCAATATTTATAGCACTAAAATCGTCTTCACAACTTAATAAAGTTGGCCATTTTTTAGTAACATTTTTAATACGATCATAATTTACTAAAAAGTCTTTCGAGCGCTTATCACTATAATTTACAATGTATGTGTTTACGTTATAGCCATGTGTAATTAAATGTCTTGCAACTACTAAACCATCTCCTCCATTATTACCAATACCACAAAATACATGAATTGGTACTTGAGCACCTTGCATTCTAGTATGTAACCAATTAAAAATCTGGTTTCCTGCACGTTCCATTAAATCGGTAGAGGAAATTTTTTGTTTTTCTTGCGTTAACGTATCGCCTTCGTAAATTTGTTCTTTAGAGAATATTTTCATATTTATCTTTATATGGTATTATACTTTGCAAAAAATGTTCAAGATAATTCAGTCTTAAGCAATTTAAGGACTTAAATTAAAAATTAAATTGAATAAAATTCAGAATTGTATAAAAATGATCAATTAGTTTTGATATTAGTGTAAAAGTAATACATTTACTAAGTATTACACAGAAAAAATGTATAACAAAACGCTAAATATTACTATTATTCCTGCTACTTCTTTAGAAGTTACTATGGCTATGTTTACATTTTCAACTTCAATTATTATTACCCTTTTGGGTCTTTAAATAATATACACTTCCGTCTCAATTTACAGCATATTTTTACTGCTTTTCAAAAATGAATTTTATAAAATAGATACAAATGCAAGTACTAAAATTTGGAGGAACATCTGTAGGTTCTTCAAAAAACATAAATAAAGTTATTACAATATTAGAAGAATATTCTAAAAAAGACAAAGTAATTTGTGTCGTTTCTGCTATTGGTGGTATTACAGATAAACTACTTAAAGCTGGTCACTTAGCAAAGGATAATGACAAAAATTATAAATTGGAATACAAGTCTATCAAGGCTAAGCATTTAAAAGTACTGGAAGAATTAATACCTAATAACAATACAGCAATTGTTGCTGTAATAGAAGGTAAATTAAAGAATCTTAAGAACCTTTTAGATGGTATTTTTTTAATAAATGAATTGTCTCCTCAAACATCCGATCGTTTAGTAAGTTATGGCGAACTTTTATCGTCACTAATTATAGCAGAAACTTTAAAAGTTAGAGGCATAAATGCTTTTAGAAAAAATACACAAGAGCTTATAACTACCAACTCTAATTTTACTAAAGCTGAAGTTAAGTTTGAAACTACAAATAAAAACATACAAGATTATTTTAAAGCATCGACACAAGACGTAACAATGCTTCCTGGTTTTATTTCAAAGTCTAGCTTAGGTGAAATTACAACTCTTGGACGTGGAGGATCAGATTATACAGCAGCAATTGTAGCTGCAGCATTGCATGCCGAGAAACTTGAAATATGGACAGATGTTAGCGGAATGTATACAACAAACCCAAAACTGGTTAAACAAGCCTATCCTATCGAGCGTATAAGCTATCATGAAGCTATGGAATTGTCACATTTTGGAGCTAAAGTCCTTTATCCTCCAACAGTACAACCTGTTTTAGACTTAAACATTCCCATACATATTAAAAACACATTAAAACCTGAAGATAGAGGTACTATAATTTCTAATGAAGGCAATAAAAAATCTTCAACTGCTACAGGGATTACTAACATTAATGACATTGCTCTATTAACCTTACAAGGTAATGGTATGGTTGGTGTTCCAGGTTTTTCAAAACGTTTATTTGAAACCTTATCACAAGAGAAGATTAATATTATTTTAATAACTCAAGCGTCTTCTGAACATTCAATATGTTTCGGTATTTCTAAAGATGATGCAAACCAAGCAGAAATAGCCATTAATCAAGCCTTTGAATATGAGATTTCTACAAGTAAAATAGATCCTATTACTGTAGAACAAAACCTCTCTATAATTGCATTAGTAGGTGATAACATGAAAAGTCACCAAGGTATTAGCGGTAAAATGTTTAGTGCCTTAGGAAAAAATAATATTAATATTAGAGCGATTGCCCAAGGTGCATCAGAAAGAAATATATCTGCTGTTATTGCAGAAAAAGATGTAGAAAAAGCACTCAATACTATTCACGAACGCTTTTTTGAAGACAATATTAAACAGTTAAATGTTTTTATAACTGGTATTGGTAATGTAGGCGAAAAGTTAATAGATCAAATTCATCAACAAAACGATTATTTAAAGAAGAACTTAAAAATCGATGTTAGAATTGTTGGTATGGCAAACTCTAAGAAAATGATTTTTAATGCTGAAGGTATCGATCTAGATAATTGGGCAGGCAAATTTCATCATGCAGATAAATCGAGTTTAGAGGGCTTTTTAGATAAAGCCAAAGAACTTAACTTACGTAATAGTATTTTTGTAGACATCACAGCTAACGAAGGTGTTTCAAAAATGTACGAGCACTATTTAAGAAATAGTATTGCTGTTGTTGCGTGTAATAAAATAGCATGCTCTAGTACGTATAGTAACTACAAATTATTACAAGATTTAGCACTTAAATACAATACACCTTTCTTTTACGAAACTAATGTTGGTGCAGGATTACCAATCATTAATACTTTAAATAACTTAGTAAGTTCTGGTGATAAAGTTACCAGTATTCAAGCGGTACTTTCTGGAAGTTTAAATTTTGTGTTTAATAATTTTAGTGATAAAACTAATTTTCACGACACTGTAAAACGTGCGCAATTTGAAGGCTATACAGAACCAGATCCAAGAATAGATTTAAGTGGAATTGATGTTGCTAGAAAAATATTAATATTGGCACGTGAAAATGGAGGTGCAATGGAAATAGAATCTATAGTAAACGACTCGTTTTTAACAAAATTAAACTTAGAAAGTGATACTGTAGACGATTTTTACAAAACGCTTAAAACTGAAGAAGCACATTTTCAAAAGTTATATGCTTCAGCAAAAGCAAAAGACTGTCAATTAAAATACGTTGCCGAGTTTAAAAACGGAAACGCTAAAGTTGGATTAAAAGAAATTCCGGAAGGACATCCATTTTATAATCTAGAAGGAAAAGATAATATCGTTATGTTTTATACAGAACGTTACCCAGAGCAGCCATTAATTGTTAAAGGTGCCGGAGCTGGTGCAGATGTAACTGCTTCTGGTTTATTTGCAGATATTATAAAAGTAGGTAGTAAATAAAAACCGAGAATAAAGAAAAGAGAATATTGACTGCAATAGTTTAGTTCATTCTCTTTTCTCTATTTTCCTTTTCTTTAAAAGGCATGAACGAAATTAAAATATTCTCACCAGCTACAGTAGCAAACGTCTCTTGCGGATTTGATGTTTTAGGCTTTTGCATAGACACCATTGGCGATGAAATGGTTATTAGAAAAACGAAAGAAAAAGGCATAAAAATAACCAAAATTGTTGGTGCCGATTTACCTTTTGAAACAGAAAAAAATGTTGCTAGTGTTTCGGCATTAGCCATGTATAATGATGCTAAACCAGATTATGGTTTCGAAATTGAAATTTATAAAAACATAAAACCAGGTAGTGGTATTGGAAGTAGTTCTGCAAGTGCTGCAGGAAGTGTTTTTGCTATAAACGAGTTATTAGGAAGACCATACAACCAAACTGAAGTCACCAATTTTGCAATGAAAGGTGAGGCTGTTGCAAGTGGCTGCGAACATGCAGATAACATTGCTCCTGCTCTATTTGGTGGTTTTACATTAGTGAAAAGTACAACACCATTAAAAGTCTTACAATTACCAACACCTAAAGATTTATTTGTAACTATTATACATCCTCAAATTGAGGTAAAGACATCTGAATCTCGTGCTATTTTACCTAAAGAGATTCCGTTACAAAATGCCATTACACAATGGTCTAATGTTGGAAGTTTAGTACATGCATTACATACTGAAGATTACAGTTTACTAAGCGAATCTTTAGAAGATGTTGTTGTAGAACCTTATAGAAGTCAATTAATACCACATTTTAATTCGGTTAAAACCGAAGTTATAAAAGCAGGCGCTTTAGGTGCTGGAATTTCGGGTTCTGGTCCTTCTATTTTTGCATTATCTAAAGGAAAAGATACTGCTGAAGCTGTAGAAGAAGCGATGAAAAAAATATACAAAAACACAGATATTAATTTTAATACTTACGTATCTAAGATTAATACACAAGGCATGAAAATATTATAACAAGCAAATTGTCACACTGAGCGCAGTCGAAGTGCTTTAAAGTTTAGAACACCATAAGGTCTTCGACTGCGCTCAGACTGACATCATACAATAAAATAGAATGAATTACTACTCTCTAAACAAAAAAGCACCAAATACAACATTTAAAGATGCCGTTATAAAAGGTTTGGCTCCAGATAAAGGATTGTATTTTCCTGAAACTATAACGCCATTACCACAATCGTTTTTCGATAATATAGATGATTTAACGTATACGGAAATTGCTTTTGAAGCGATTAAACAATTTGTGAGTCCAGATATTCCTGAAGCTGTTTTAAAAACAATAGTAGAAGAAACCTTGTCTTTCGATTTTCCTGTGGTTAAGCTTAACGATAACATTTCTACTTTAGAGTTGTTTCATGGACCAACAATGGCTTTTAAAGATGTTGGTGCACGCTTTATGGCACGTTGTTTAGGTTATTTTAATAAAGACAATACAAACGAAGTTACTGTTTTAGTTGCCACTTCTGGAGATACCGGAGGCGCTGTTGCTAATGGTTTTTTAGGTGTTAAAGGTGTTAATGTTGTAATTCTTTATCCTAGCGGAAAAGTGAGCGATATTCAAGAAATGCAATTAACAACGCTTGGTCAAAACATTAAAGCACTTGAAGTCGATGGTGTATTCGATGATTGTCAAGATATGGTAAAACGTGCTTTTTTAGACGAAGAATTAACTAGTAAAATGCAATTAACATCTGCAAATTCTATAAACGTTGCACGTTGGTTACCACAACTCTTCTATTTTATGTTTGCATATAAACAGTTACATAAAACGCAAAAAGAGATTGTATTCTCTGTGCCAAGTGGAAACTTTGGTAACGTTTGTGCAGGAATGATGGCACAACAATTAGGTTTACCAATCAAACATTTTATAGCGTCTAACAACGAAAACAATGTGGTCACAAACTATTTACAAACCGAAGAATATAATCCAAAACCATCTGTACAAACGATTAGTAATGCAATGGATGTTGGTAACCCAAGTAATTTTATTAGAATTCGCGAAATCTATAAAAATGACTTCAACGCCTTAAAAAATAACTTGTCTTCTTATAGTTTTAGTGATGCTGAAACAAAAGTAGCTTTAAAAGAAATTAAAGACGACTATAACTACGTTGCAGATCCTCATGGCGCAGTTGGTTATTTAGGTTCTAAAGCCTATTTAGAAAACAATCCAAATGCACATTGCGTGTTTTTAGAAACAGCACATCCAACTAAGTTTTTAGATGTTGTTGAAGAAGTCATTAAAGAAAAACAACCATTACCAGCACAAATACAATCTGTAATGGGAGGAACTAAAGAAGCAACTAAAATTAATAGTTACGATGGTTTAAAATCATTTTTATTAAGTTAATCTCTTTTAGAAGCATAAATCAATCTTTTAATAAAATCTATTTTTTTCATTAAATACTATGTTTACTTTATCATTAGATCATGTTGCTATTTCTGTAAAAGATGTAGACCAATCTGCTCTTTTTTATAAAAAAGTTTTAAAGCTTGAAGAGGTGAAAAATACAGCTTCAAGCTCTAAAACAAGATGGTTTGCTTTAACAGATAGCAAACAAATACACCTTATACCGAGACCAAAACTTGAGGTTATAACTAATAAAGCTGTTCATTTTGCCTTATCGACTCCAAATTTAGATTTAGTTACTAAACACCTTCAAAGTTTAAATATTGAATACTCAGATTGGATTGGGACAGAAAATAAAGACTATGTTCGTAACGATGGTTTACAACAGTTATATTTTCAGGATCCTGATGGTTATTGGATAGAAATTAATAATGCAGTATATTAATTCATTTATAAAAAAAAGTAGCTACCAAAATAGGTAGCTACAATTCATTATTATTGTTATTAAACCTTTACTTAAGCTTTAATACTAGATACTTTATTTAAAGCTTCACCAATTGCAGTATTTCCTTTAATTATTTCAAATGTGGCATTATTTGCAACATCATCATTAAGTGTACGTACTAATGTTTGGGCTACATCATTTCTACTAATCTCACCACTTTTATTAAGTTTCTCTTCTAATTCTATAGTATTTGTTAGCTCATTATTTGTTAAAGAACCCGGTCTAACAATGGCGTAAGTTAAACCGCTAGACTTCAAATACTCATCAGCATTGTGTTTTGCTTTTAAGTACTCCTGTAACTGTTCTGCTTTTTCAGGAGAATCTGCTCCCATAGAACTAAGCATGACAAATTTTCTTACTTTATTTTTATTTGATGCATCAATTAAGCGTTTTGCGCCTTCTTGGTCTACTTCTACCACTTTTTTACCTCCAGAACCAGCGGCAAATAATACTTTATCTATTTTACTCGAAGTATTAAATACTTCTGAAACATCTTGTTCTAAATCACCTAAAACCGTCTCAACTTTCTTAGCTTCAAAATAAGCTTTTTGCTCTTCTTTTCTAACCATAGCTATTGGGTTAAAATATTGAGATTCTTTTAAAAGATTAACTATTTTTTTTCCTGTAGTGCCATTTGCACCTGCTACTAAAATATTTTCCATATTCTAAGATACTACTAGAATAAAGGCATTCCTAAAAATAAACCTTGTTTAACTTTAGTTTAATACAGAATTATAATAACATTAAGAATAAACGAAACAGTACTTAAAACTTACTTTAGAGTAACAAATGCGTCACGTAGTAAATCTATTTAGTTCAATATATCAATTGAATTAAAGCGCTTTTGTTGGGAGAATAATGTTGATTTTGTGATAAAACCATTAAATTCGAATCTATAAAGCTCTTGATCTAAAACACTTGAAAAATTTTGTAGCATATCATACGTTATTTGAACGTACTAAACTTGAAAGCCAGAATTAAGTTAGAAAGATGGAAAAATTTAAATTACCTTATTTTAAAGAAGAAATTGATATTCAAAATTTGCGAGACGAATATGAAACAGAACTTGAATATAATGGAAAAGAAATCAATATTTTTTTAAATGAAATGTTAGGAGCTGATAAAGAACAACTCAATCAAATAAAAAATACATTAGAAAATTTATCTGAATTTGATAAACAAAATAGAAGTTTTATTTCAAACGACTTTAAAAACCAAAATGGAAACACATTTGAATACTTGTCCTATCATTTAGATGAATTAAATGTTCATTTTAAAGAAATTATTGATTCAAAAAATACTAAACTTAATAATTTAAAGAAAATCATGAACTTACTCAAAATAGCAACAATCAGTTTTTATTCTGATTTGGTTGTCTTTTATTATAGTTTAGATGATGAAATATCCGACCAATTATTAGTTGTTAAACTGGATAGACAGAAAAATCGATCTCTTGATTGGGAAAGTTAAATGAATATATAAAAATTAAAAATGAATCTTAAAAACACACAATCATTATCGTATTTACTTTTAGCCTTTAGCTTTCTATTATGTTTTAGCAGTTGTGTTGATACACCTAAAAAAGTTGCTGAAGACACAACAAAATCAACAATATATCCAAGTGATGTCATTCCGTTTATGGACCAATGGAAAATTTTATTAGGTAATGGTATTCATACTAAAGACTTAGTAAATTACGAAGCTAAAGATTTCTTTTATGTTGAAAAAGAAGGAGAAACAAACTGGGTAGTCTATAAAACACCAAATTCTGGTATTACCTCGCGCACTTCAAGTAATACAAGAACAGAACTAGGACAAAAAGCACATTGGATACCAGAAACTGGTGGTAAATTAACCGGTACTTTAAAAGTAAAACATGTTTCAACCTCTGGAGATGCAAGAGTTGCTGCTTCTTATTCTGTTGTTGTTGGACAAATTCATAGTGATGAAGGACATGAAAATGAACCGCTAAAAATCTTTTATAAAAAATTTCCTGGGCATACTAAAGGTTCTGTTTTCTGGAATTACGAAATTAATACCGAAGGTGATAACTCTAAAAGGTGGGACTACTCTACTGCTGTTTGGGGAAACGATATATCTGTGGTAGGTGCCACACCAACTACATATCCTGAAGAACCAGAAAATGGTATTGCTTTAGGAGAAGAGTTTAGCTACGAAGTAAATATTTATAAAGGCATAATGTATCTTACTTTTACAAGCGAAGGTCATGATACCGTAAAGTTCACCAAAAACTTATTAAAATCAGATTTTGCAACGCGTTCAGATATTCCAGAACAAATACTATCATTATATGCTTCTATAGGTCGTGATGGTGTAGAACGCGACAGTGCTTATGCAGGAGAAATGCAATATTTTAAACAAGGCGCTTATAACCAAACCAATGGAAAAGATCCTGAAAAAAACATAGTTTGGAGTACTGGTTCTGAAACTTATAATGGTGATATCCCTAAACAATATGCCAATGGTTGTTATGCTGAAGTTTGGTTTAAAAATGGGACTCTTGGTGCTAGTACCGCTCCTAACTAAACATAATTATATCTATTATGAGCCTTAAAAAACATAACCTATTTTCTTATGGTACATTACAACAAGATAATGTGCAAATTGAAAATTATGGGCGTTTACTTGCTGGTGTAAAAGATAGTTTAAAAGAATACAAACTCGATAAACTAAAAATTACAGATGCCAAAGTATTAAAAGCTAGTGGAAAAGAATACCATCCTATTGCCTTGAAAACGAATAATACAAGTGACACGGTTGAAGGTACTATTTTCGAAATTACGGAAAATGAACTTATAGAAACTGATAAATACGAAGTAAACGATTATAAAAGAATTTTAGAAGCTTTTGTTTCTGGTAAAAAAGCTTGGATTTATGTTCCTCAAACTGAATGATAACCAGTATTATTGAAAAATTAGACAATAAACACTACCTCTATATCCCGTATTTAATACCTAAAAAATGATGCCCAAAACAATTACTTTTATTCTAATAACGCTTATAAGTTTAATGTCTTATGGCAAAAACACATTGCCCGACTTTTTAGCCATTGCTCCTATAGCCCTTTTTGATAATACTACAGAAGGTATCTCTCTTGGAGAAATAGATAATTTGGTAAAACATGGAGCATCTGAGACTTGGGAAATTTCATCTAAAAATGACAAACTATTAACTATTAAATGCAAATACCCATCGTCTAAAGTTAGTTTGTTTCTTTTAAAAAGCAATGACAACTCATTAATACTAGCTTCCTATACAGAAAATGAACAAAGAATAGTTTTAGAAACTTGGAAAACGAATACTAATAACACCTTAGAGAAAATAGATTTAGTACCGCGTGTATATGCTAAAGACTTTTTTTAAAAAAACAATCAAATTGAAGGCATATCGGGTGACGATGCACAAGTATATTTTCATTTAGATTATGAAACATTAAAAATCACAGCTCGTTTTAATACATTTATGTTAGAAGATTTTGATGAAAATAGCATTAACTACAACATCTCATTAAAATGGAATGGCAAAACCTTTGAAATAGAAAAATCTAAACAATAGAATATACACTCTCATCTTTGTAAATAAATACATTCTTCAAATAAAAAGGCAAGACATTTGCTAATAATTAAGCTTTTTTTATTTTAAGGTTAATAATAAGTTTTATGTTTGTGCCCATACAAAAAGCATTAGCCATTGCTAAACAGCTATATCCAAATATAAAACTACAGAAATAGTAACTTTGCAAGAAGAAATAAAGAATCATAGAATAACCTGTTACAAATGTATGAGTCCTAAAAGCACATGTATTTGTAAACACATTCGTCCTTTCCACACTAATACGCGTTTTATTATTCTTATGCACCCAAAGGAGTATAAAAAAGAAAAAAACGGAACAGGACACATGACTAAGCTTCAACTTGAAAATTCTGAAATTATAGTTGGTGTCGATTTCACTACTAATAGTCGTGTAAATAAAATATTAACTAATACAGAAAACACTTCTTTCTTACTGTATCCAGGAAAAGATAATTTTAATTTATCTACACGAAAAAGTGCAAAAACACATGCCTTTATGGGTAATAATCCATACATTTTTATTTTGGACGGTACTTGGCCTTGTGCTCGTAAAATGCTAAAACTAAGTAAGAACTTGCAAACACTAAAAAGAGTGAGTTTTGATAATAAAATAAAATCAAAATTTATTATCAAGCAGCAGCCAGACCCGCTTTGTCTTAGTACTATTGAGTCGGTTTATACCGTCTTAAATCTACTTAATAAAGGTGGTGTAGAACAGTGTGAAACAAAAGACTTCCTTTTACCTTTTGAAAAAATGATTGAGCATCAACTCGAATATATGTTTAACCCAGAAAGTAAAAATTATCGATCAACTGCTAACACTGCGTTTATTGAAAAGAATGCATACAAGAAAAATACCGAAAGAAATATTATTTTTGAACAAGACAGTTAAATACTTTTTTTCAACAACTTAATTCTAAATAATTCTGCTTTATTTTAGACTATATCAAACACTTTCTTAAGTTATTTTTTTTCTAAAAATTTAAACTTTTTGTTTATAACTAGAAACTTGACTTTGTGAAAAAAAACCGCTAAATCCGAAGTTATATAACTGTTGATATAAAACATTAAAACGATTTCATATCAGGTAATACGCTGTGGTTAATTTTCGCGCTAACCATCAACTTTTTTTACTAACTTTAAAAACCTATTTGTACTTATGAAAAAACAAAAACTCAAAACATTTTTAAAACTCGGAATTCTTCTTTTCGGAATATCCTTGTTCCTCGTTGCCTGCCAAAAAGACGACGATTTACAGACTAATGCGAATCTATTACCTAAAAAGTATTCACCTTTTTCTATCACTAAAATTGGAGAAGCAGAAATATTCAAAAACAAAGTATTAAGCAATAAACTTAATAAATTAAAAACAACTATTAATAAAAATAGAACTGCTTCCTTACAAAACAAAATGGTCTATTCAAGTGAATATGACTTTTATATTAATACCGATTTTGCTAATTATATAGAAGTAGATAGTACTTACCATTCTTATACTTTTAATATCTATAGAGACTCTATAACTCCTAATATCGAAAATCTATTGTTATCTTTACAACCAGATGGGAATTATAAAATATCTCTTATTAAATATAATACAACATTACAAGAAAAACAAGATTTTAGTAATGGTATATCTATTAATTTTTCTAATAATGCAAGTGCTACTATTATTAATGATGATGGTATTAGTAGCGGTATTTTCAACAAAGACATACCATGTACAACAATCTTTCTCGAAATATGTGGCTACAATAACCCATTACACAATGGAGGTTATGATAGCTCAAACCACCAGTGCCCTGGATACGCATTAGCTCAACAAGCTTCGTTTGGTTGTAGTGCGGCTGCTGGTAGCGGAGGTGGTTCAACTGGATATGGTGGAACTCCTATTCCTGATTACGGAAACCCTAGCACTGGAAACTATGGACATGGAGGTGCTGGTGGTACTGGCGACACAACAAATCCAAATATTACTGTACCAACACCTTGTACTAGAGATTGTCCTGAAATGTTTGATTATGAATGCTCTTTATCTAACGAAGATTTTAACGCACCATACAGCGCAAATTCTCCCTTTAATGTCGATTTAAGTTTAGTAAGAGATTCTTGTGACAACATAGACACTTCTAATGTAGAAGCTAATGAGAAATTTATGTGTATTTATAATAAGCTAACAGCTTCTCCGTCATTCAAAAACTTGTTTACAAATACATTTGGTGAGAGTAAAGAAATGAATGTAAAAATAAAAGTAACTGACAGTTTAATTATTGATGGAGAATCTGTTAATGGTGTTTGCAGGAGAGAAAATTATAATTTAGACTCTTCAGGAAACCTCGAAAGCATAGAACTACAAATAGAAATAAACTCAAATCTTTTAAGTGGTTCAAATTCAAGAACTCCTTTTCAAATAATAAAAACCATCTTGCACGAAGCTATTCATGCATATTTATATGTTAAAATATTAGATTGCGATCAAGGTAGTGCTATTGCACAAATAGATGAATCTAAATTTGAAAATTTAATTGATTTATATTTCCAAAATACATGCTCTCAAAATCAAGATCAACATGATTTTATGATTAACTTTATGCTACCAACAATGATACAAATACTATCAGAAGTTAAAGACAGTTCTATTCCTGATAATCAACAAGAAGTTTTAAATGGATTTGATTTTTTAATTTTATCTGAAGCAAGTAACGGACCATTGACCGAAAATACTATCTTTAATTGGTCTAGTTTATATCACTATCTTAGTTTAAGTGGATTGCACAATACTGACGCTTACAATCAAATAATACCGTCAAATACGGTTAATTCTTATTTAAAATCGGTATATCTAGCTAAGCTAAATACTTTAAGTAAAAATTGTTATGATTAAATTAATTGGTACAGTTTTTGGAATATATTATACAACAACTTTAAGAACTATGAGAACTATATTTATATTATTTATTCTTTTATTTACATCTAACTATGTACTGGCTTGTGATTGTGAAAAACCTAAAATTGCTTTAGAGTTTTATAATTCCGAGTATGTATTTAAAGGTAAAGTTACCCAAAAGGTTTATAGTGATGATTTATCTTCATATTTGATAACAGTAAAAGTTATAAATCATTATAAAATTAAAGATAGTCTACCCAAAGAATTCCAATTTCCTTTTCGTTCAAAGCATAATTATAACAAAAATTCTTGTGATTTTTTTATTGATAAATATGAATCCCTTTTACTTTATGTAAAGAAAGAAGATAATTCTTATAAATTTAGTTTAATGTGCTCAAATTCTAAGAGAATTACTAATAAACCAATTAGTACAAAAGAATTGGCAATTTTAGAAAATTTTAAAAAGTTTAATCTAAATAATTACATCTTAGAAAAAGAAAAAGGCTTTAGCTATTCAAAACCTATAACAAATGTTGATTCAATTATTAGTATGTTTAAAAAAAATAAAATAGAAAAAAAACAATTTTCCATTGTAATAGTGGATATAGACGAAAAAGGCAAATTAATTAATGCTAACTTACATTATAAATTAGAGCCAATTAAATATAAAATTATAGATAGTATTTTCGGCTTAAATTATCTTATAAACAAACAATATCGAAAACCAGAAAATAATTTTGAGTCAGTTATCTTAAAAATTTCAAAAAAAATAACAGATTGGTTACCTTATCGAAATTTAAAAACAGGAGAAGCTGTACGGCACCGAAAATATCTTAAATTTCAATCAAGTATGAAAGGTGAATTAATATTTGAGTATTAAAAGAAAAACGAACCACAACCATGTATATAAAAAATAGCAGTTGAGAGTGAAACTTTAAGTTTTGTTCTTTTTTGCTATTTTTGTTCTAAACTGAAAAATGGCACATATAAAACTGCTGCTTCCCATATACAAATCCGTTATAGAACTTCGATCCAACTTAAAAAAGAATATTAAATCTTCCTCAAATACCCATCAAAAACATAACCTGTTTTATTGATATCGTATAGAATTTTACACCAACGACCAGTAACGGTTTTATTATTTGCTTCTTTCAGTTTAAAATCTATTTTAGATCTTGCAATAATTTTTACTCGAGTATTATAATCTAGTTTATCTATACGTTCTGTAAAACCTGGTTTTTCTCTAACAGACAATCCGTTTTTAGCATCTACATAAGCTTCAAAACCAGTTACGCTGTCTTTAGTAAATTTAACATCTTTAAAATCGTAGACTTCATCAATATTATAAACGTGAGTCGTTTTACCTTCTTGATCGTCCTTTTCAACATTATAAACCGTTTCGTTACCAATTTTGGTAATAATTAATCTATTATTAAAACCCGTATTAGCAGTTGGAATATTAAAGGTTTCGTCGGCTTGGTAACTGCCTGAAAAATCGCTTTCGGTGTTTCCGCCTTCGCTTTCCGTATACAATTCGTTAATTAATGTGTTATTGCTTGTGTAACCAAAAAGCATGTTACTGTAACCGTAAACATCCCAAGTTTCTCCTAAGCCATCATTGGTAATCTCTACTAATTCTTGAACGTTACCAATAGAAAAATTGGTGTAATTTTTTTTAACTTTGTTTACCGCATAGAGTATTTCTATATAATTTTCTTTCGTTTTAAGTATGTTGGTGTCAACAATAACACCTTGTTTTCTAAGTATCGATTTATGCACGCTTTCTCTCCTATTTAATAGCGTTTTTTCAATACTATAAGTATAATTTTTATCCTTTTTAAAAACATGTTTAAACACTGTATTAGTTATTGGAAACGTTTTTTGTTCTGCTACTACTCCATTACCTATAATTTCTAATTTTTTAGTTGTGTTGGATATTTCGGTATTAGAAATTTTATTAATTATAGACGTATTTAAGGTGAAAAAAGTGTCTTTAATATTTAAAGTATTCTTCAGTAACATATCTTTAGGAAACGTTATTGTTTCTTCAAGTTTTAATAATTTTCTATTGCTTTGTCCAACAAGCAAATCGTAAGTAGAACCATTGGCTAGCTTAAAACTAATTAAGCCAACTTCGGTTTTAACTTCAGGAAAAACTACCGATTTTACTTCTTTAAAATCTTGTTTTAAAACCACGTCAGGATTACACTGTTTTAAGAGTTTAGGTAAAGATATTTTATCTATTACTTTATTTTTATATTCTAAGTATAAATGTAAAGAGCAATATTCATTTTGACGATTAAGCCTTGCAACAACCAAGTTTAAACTATCTTCTGTTTTAAACTTAAAACTAATGAAACCTTCTATTGGCACAAATTGATTCTCCTTATTTACAGAGCCTATAAAACCCGGATTGCTTTCATTTTTACATGCTGAAAACATAAATAAAACAAGAATAAGTATTGTAAATGAGTGTTTCACTTTCATTTGTAGATTTTCTCTTTCTTTAAGTTGCCTTTTTCGTCATAAATTTTCCAAAGACCAATCTTATTTAAATTTTTAATTGGACCTTCTTTTTTTAAATAGTTTACACAAAGTTTATAGGAGTAACTGTATAGTTTTTTATAACCAAAAACGTCTGTAAACTTCCAAGTGTCCTTCATAAAATCATCTACATCATTAGTATTTACTTTAATTTTATTTATTTCGAATTCTTCTATTATATTGCCGCTACTATCAGAATATTTATAAGATAAGTAGTTACCGAAATTATCAAATTCAGAATCGGTAATTACATTTCCTCTTTTATCATATTGTCGATATTTACCAGCAATAAACTCATAAATATAATCTTGATATTGATAAACAAGTTTAGTTCCCGATTCCTTTTTAAAACCATTATTATATTTAGTGTCAATAGTTATAGAATCGACTAAAACAAAACGACTTGTAAACTGTTGATAAGACTTTGTCTGTTGAGCAAATAAAGCTGTCGAGCCGATAAAAAATAAAAGTAGTACTAAAAATCGCTTCATTAAGGATTATATTTATATTAATTATGTTGAAAATTAATGATAATAATTGAGCTTAAGAAATTAACAAATTATTAAAGTGATTGCTATAAAATGAACTCAATAATTTTCAATACTTTTGTTCAACAAATCAACATTAACAAAACACTATAGATTTTCGTTTACACGAAAAGAATAAACCTTTTACCAATGAAAAATACAGCATTAACAACAACACACGAAGCACTAAGTGCTAAAATGGTACCATTTGCAGGCTACAACATGCCAGTACAATACGATGGTGTAAATATAGAACACGAAGCAGTTAGAAAAGATTGTGGTGTTTTTGATGTCTCGCATATGGGAGAATTTCTAATAGAAGGACCTAATGCTTTAAAACTAATACAAAAGGTGTCTAGTAATGATGCTTCAAAATTAACCATAGGGAAAGCACAGTATTCTTGTTTACCTAATGATGATGGTGGTATTGTAGACGATTTAATTATCTACAAATTAAAGGAAGAAACATATTTGCTAGTTGTAAATGCTAGTAACATCGAGAAAGATTGGAACTGGATAGCGTCTAAAAATAATGTAGATGCTACCATGCGTGATTTAAGTGAAGAGTATTCGCTTTTAGCAATACAAGGTCCTAACGCTGTAGAAAAAATGCAAGTATTAACAAGCCATGACTTAGCAGAAATTAAATTCTACAACTTTGTAGTTGGTGATTTTGCAGGTATCGAGAATGTAATAATTTCGGCAACTGGTTATACAGGAAGTGGCGGTTTTGAAATTTACTGTAAAAACAGCGAAGTAAAACAAATTTGGGATAAAGTAACCGAAGCTGGTGCAAAACCAATTGGTCTTGCTGCACGTGATACTTTACGTCTTGAAATGGGATATTGCCTTTACGGAAACGATATTACCGATGAAACGTCTCCATTAGAAGCAGGTTTAGGATGGATTACAAAATTTACTAAAAACTTTACAAATTCTGAAGCTTTAAAAGACCAAAAACGTCTTGGTGTAGAGCGCAAACTAATTGCTTTTGAACTTGACGAACGTGGTATTCCAAGACAAGGTTACGATATTGTAGATGGCCAAGGTAAAAAAATAGGTGTAGTCACTTCTGGTACTATGTCTCCAATGTTAGGAAAAGGTATTGGCTTAGGTTATGTACCAATGGTTTTTACAGATGTTAATAGTAAAATTAATATTCAAATTCGTAAAAACGCAGTGCCAGCAACTGTGGTAAAACTACCTTTTTATAAAGGATAAACATATTTATGATCGATTTCCAAAGCGTTATTGAAGACATACATAACAATTTAAAAAGCACAACAGAAAGAGGTGTTGTAGCTTCTTATATACCAGAACTAGCAAAGCAAAAAGCTTCTAGTTTTGGTATCTATATAAAACCTGTAAACGGTAATAGTTGCCAGGTTGGAGATTGGAATGTTCCTTTCTCAATACAAAGTGTATCTAAAGTTTTAGCATTATCTAAAGCACTTGCTTTTGAGGATAATAAAATTTGGGAGCGCATGGATGTTGAACCATCTGGAAATCCTTTTAATCATTTATCTTTATTAGAACACGAAAAAGGAATTCCTAGAAATCCATTAATTAACGCTGGTGCAATTGTAGTTGCAGATATTTTGGTTACACATCTTAAAAATCCTAAAGAAGATTTTTTAAATTATGTTAGAGGCATTTCTGGAGATCAAACTATAGATTATAATCTAGACGTAGCAGCATCAGAACAAAGAACAGGTTTTAAAAATTATGCAGCAGCAAACCTTTTAAAATCTTACAATAATCTTAATAACGATGTCGATGTTGTTTTAGATTTTTACTTCCACCAATGTGCTTTAGAAATGACTTGCGAGCAACTCGCTAATGCGTTCTATCTCTTTTCTAACAGAGGTGAATGTGTAAATAATATGCAACACTTAACACTAGGTCAAGTAAAAAGAATAAACGCCATAATGTTAACTTGTGGCTTTTATGATGAGGCTGGAGAGTTTGCTTTCGAAGTCGGTTTACCTGGAAAAAGTGGTGTTGGTGGTGGCATTGTTGCCTTATTACCAAACGATTTTGTTATTGTTACTTGGGCTCCTGGTTTAAATGCAAAAGGAAATTCTCTTATAGGAATGCAAGCACTAGAACAATTTACTACAAAGACAAACCGTTCTATTTTTTAGCGTATAGAATTTACTTTTTTTAATGAAGCAAGAAATAGACAAAAAACATAGAATATTAGTTTTAGGAGCTAGCGGCTTTATTGGCGAGGCTATTTATAGAGAGCTCTGCTCCTATTTTAATACTTACGGAACGTACCGAACAGATAATTATAGTTTTGATAAGAATCAGCATTATTTTCAGTATAATGTTTTGGAAGATGATATTTTCGAAATTCTAGAAATAGTAAAACCAACAGTTATTGTCTCTGCGCTTCGTGGTAATTTTTCGGCACAAGTTATTGCACATGCACATATTTGCGAGTATGTAATTGCCAATAATGCGAAACTATTATTCTTATCTTCTGCTAACGTCTTCGACGCTTACAGTAAGTTTCCAAGTTACGAGTTAGACAAAACACTAAGCCATAGTATGTATGGCCATTTTAAAATTAAAATAGAAAACATGCTATTGCGCATGCCTAAAAAGCACATAGCAATTATAAGATTACCAATGGTTTTTGGAGTACAATCTCCTAGAATTAAAGAAATTAAAGCCTTTTTAAAAGAAGGGTTGCCAATTGAGGTGTTTCCTAATTTGGTGATGAATGTTACTACAGAAACTAAATTAACACAGCAAATTCATTATATAATTAACAGAAATAAGTCTGGTGTTTTTCATCTTGGAAGTAGCGATTTAGTGCATCACGACGATTTTATAAAAGAGGTTATTGAAACCTTAGGCGCTACTAAACCAATATTAAAAAACGTTTACACTACTAACGAAGAGCGTTATTTAGCTGTTTTAGCTAAAGAGAATAAATTACCGAAGCATTTACAATTAGAAAGTGATGCTGTTTTGAAGGAGTTGGAGGTTTAAATATGTATAAAAATAAGCCATCAAAAAAAATAATAAGTTCTACTCTTATTGGAACTTTTACCTTTCTTATAATTGGGTTTATATTTTCACATATTTTTTCTAATTCTTGTAAATATCATGAACCAATAAATAAGGAAACTGGAAAAACTTTTAATATGTTTTTTAATTTAATTTCAGGCCATCCTGAAGCAAATAGATATTATTGGTTGTTAATGTTGTTCTTTGGAATTGTCTTAGGTTTTTTCATTCGAAAAAAGTGTAGGAATGTGTTTTAGTATTCTTATTTTTATAAAAATGAAACTTGTAAGAAATGGAATGGTTAGAAAAAATAGTAGATGAAACTTTAGCTAAAATGTCTAAAGAAGACATTTTAATGAAAGTACCAGATCCTGATATGCCGAAAGAAATGTTTGATTCTAGTGTTTCTTGCGAAAATGATTGGAAAGGCTGGAAAGCAATAAAAAGCGTCTTTAATGATTCTGATTTAAACAGACTAGAAAGAATACTTGGGATTAAATTACCCATTTCTTATCGCTACTTTTTAATGTACAAACATTTTTATCAATTAAGCATCCCGGATTTTGCTGTTAATTTACATACTCATTTACCTGATGAAAATCTTGATGGTTTTAAAGAATTTCTTTATGAATATGAACCTGAATCTTTAATTGAAAAAGGTTTAATATACTTTGCAGATTTCCAGGATTATGGTTTGTTATGCTTTGATTCAACTGAAAAAAGAGAAAATAATGACTATCCAATAGTTTATATTGATCATGAGGAATTATCAATTAAACATCATTATGCAAATAATTTTAAAGAAATGTTGCTGGAAGATAGAGAACGTGGTAATAGATTTATTTTAGAATTAAATGAATATTATAAGCAATAATGAATAAGCAAGATCTATTATTCCTATTACTAGGAGCTAGTTATACATCCTATAAATTTGCAGAAAAATATTTAAAAAACAATTTAAGGACTGAATTTAGGTATGATTTGGAATTAAATGCTTCTCATGATAATCCTGAATTAAAGCAGTTTGATATCTACCCAGAAGATAATGGTAAAAAATATTTTGATCTAACAGACAAAGAAGTCACTGAGATTTTATGCAAAAATGATAAAGTTCCTGTTTGGATTGATATAGCCGTTTCAAAATCTGATAGAAAGAAAACTACATTTAAACTTACGTGTGCTGGGAGATATAGCGACGATAAAAACGAATTCTATTATAAAAATAATGGTTCTGGACCTTTTGGAATAAAAAGTCCAAACCTTCCCTATGGATTTAAGGAAGGGAGTAAATTTAGAATAAAAAAGAGATAAAAAAATAAATAAATTAAAATCAAAAACACCATGCTAAAATTAACAAAACAAGACATAGAAAAACACTTAGAAAAGCTTCCAGAATGGGATTACGAAGACAACGCAATCCATACAGAATATGAATTCAATAACTTTAAAGATTGCTTTAGTGCAATGTCTAGAATCGCTTTTGAGTGCGAAGCTTTAAACCACCATCCAGATTGGTCTAACACATACAATGTGTTAAATATTAAATTAACGACTCATGATGCCGGAGGTGTTACTTTAAAAGATATAAAACTAGCACAAGCTATTGAAGGTATTGTTGAAGAAGAAGAATAGTAAATACGTTCATAACTAGGATTATACTTACTTTTTTTTGTATTTTACAAGTCTAATTTACTGCCCTTAATGATTAGACTACTCTTGGTTACCTTAATTTTTTGTGTTTCATTTTTTGGCTACAGCCATGAAGATACTTTGTTTTACAAACAAGTCTCGGCGCTTAAAATCACCATCGATACTAATCATTTTTTACCTAAAACTCTAAACGACAGTACTTCTAAATTTGTTTACAAGTTGTTTCTTAAGGAAATGGATGCTGATAAAGATTACTTTCTTAAAAGTGATATTATCAATTTCAATGAAGATAAATTAAAATTCGATGACTATATTAAAGATGGAAGTTGCAACTTTATAAATAAATACATCTCGGTTTTAAAGCAGAAAATCAACTTAAACATCTCTAAACTTCAAGCTTTAAAAACAAAACCACTAAATTATTCTGGTACATTTACATTACAACATACTCCAGAACAGTTCTATACTTATTATAAAGATGAAGCAGCTTTAGAAAAAGGACTTCGAAAACGTATTAGCTATAGAATAATATCTAAACTATTAGAAGAACAAGAAGATCTTGCTGCAATAAAAAAGAATTTCACAAGCTTAGAACAAGAAACTAAACAAATAGTTATAGAAAATGAAATTTGCTTATTAACCGAGTTACTTAATAAAGATGGCGGTATTGCTGCTTTTGTAAAGTCATCCTTTTTAAATGCCTATGTAAAAGTTAACGATCCAAATTCTACCTTTTTTAATGCTACCGAAAAGATAAGCTATCAAAATAGTCTCTCTAAAAACCAAATGTCTTTTGGTATTATAACTGCTAAAAATGATAATGGCGAGATTGCTATTGCACACATAATACCAGGAAGTGCAGCTTTCGAAAATGGTAAATTTGAAGAAGATGATGTAATACAATCTATTTCCCACGAAAACACTATATATACAATACACTGCGTTTCTAACGAAGATATCGAATTGTATCTTAATAAAGAGGAACATAAAATATTAACCTTTTCTATAAAAAAGAAAAACGGCACATTTCAAGATATTAAACTTACAAAAAGTAATATAAAGGTTGAAAATAATGCCATTAGAGGTTATTTAATTAATGACGAATCTAATTACGGTTACATTAAAATCCCAAGTTTTTATACCAATTACGAATCTCCAAATGGTCGCGGACTAACAGCCGATATTGCGAAAGAACTCTACAAACTACAAAAAGAAAACATTCAAGGTTTAATTCTCGATCTACGTTTTAATGGTGGTGGTTCTATGCAAGAAGCTATTGAGCTTTCTGGCATGTTTATAGATCGTGGACCAGTTGCAATTATTAAATCTAAAGCAGGAGAGAATTATACAATTAGGGATCGTAAACGTGGTAGTTTTTATAACAAACCTATTGTTATTTTGGTTAACGATTATAGTGCTTCTGCATCAGAGTTTTTTGCTGCTGCAATGCAAGATTATAACCGTGCACTAATTGTTGGTTCTACAACCTATGGCAAATCTAGTGCGCAAACCATTATGCCTATAAATGAAGACGAGTCACTCGGTTTTACAAAATTAACAATAGAGGCCTTCTATCGTGTTACAGGCAAAAGCCATCAAGCCATTGGCATTATTCCTGATATTAAATTGCCTTCGTTGTACGATAATTTTAAAACGTCTGAAAACGATAAACCATACGCCTTACAAAACACATCTACCAACGTTACTTTAAAACATTTACCACTACCAAAATTAGATATAGCAATAGTTAATACTAAAAGTAACGCACGTGTTTTAAACGATAAAAGTTTCAAAAAAATTACGGATATAAATAAAGCTTTATACGACCTCGTTTATAAAAAAGGACCAAAATACAAACTTACTTTAGAACGTATTTCCGAAGAAAAAAAACAAAGGAAAGCAACTTTAGATTTTATTTTTAAAGATGACTTAGATGCTCCTTCCCTATTTAAAATAACAAATACACTATCTACAAATGAGCTATTGGAATATAATACAGAAGATAAAGAGCAAAATAATGCAGTTTTAAAAATACTTGCTCAAGATATTTATATTAACGAAGCTCAACATATTTTAAAAGATTTAATAACCCTGAACTAACAATAAATGAAATCCCTTACTAAATTACTTTTCGCTTCATTTTTTTTATTATCACTCTTAGCAAGTGCTCAAAGTTTTGGCTCTGCCCTAGATTATCTAGAGTTTATTGGCAAAGAACAAGAAACGGTTACAAAAAACACTTGGAAATATACCAAAGCCGTTGCGCACAGTAAAAGCGATAGAAGCATAACAAAAAAACGAGAAGTTTTAATTAAAACTGTAGCTCGAGCTATTGCAAAAATAGATAAAGCAAAAGGATTTAATGGTGAAGATTATAAAACCAATGTGCTTAAACATATGCGTTTAAACGAGAGTTTGCTTAAAAAGGAATATGCAGATATTATTGACATGAAAGCGGTTGCAGAGCAATCTTACGACCTAATGGAAGCCTATATCTTAGCTCAAGAATTAGCAGACGAGAAAATGATGGAATCGCAAATTGAGTACGAGAAAAACTTTTATGCTTTCGCTGAAGAATATAAAATAAATATTATAGAAAGTGATAACGATTTAGGAAAGAAAATGGCCATATCCAATAAGGTATTCGACCATACTAACGCACTTTATTTAATATTTTTTAAAGTCTACATTAACGAAGTCTATTTATGGGAAGCTATAGAAAAAAGCGACGTTAGTGGTATTCAGCAAAATGCAAATGCTTTAAATCAAGCTGCCAAAGATGGCTTAGAAATCTTAAAAACAACAGATTCATATAAAACAGATAAGAGTTTAATATTAGCCTATAAAGCTGTTTTAAATTTCTTTATTGATGAGTCTGAAACTAAAATTCCTGTAATAGCAGATTATTTAATTTTAAAAGAGGATTTTGAAACTATAAAAACGACACTTGATAAAACGCCTGAAAAAAAGCGCACAAAAGCACAAATAGACAGTTATAATAAAAAAATAAAAGAAATTAATAAAGCCGGAACCACTTATAACAAGGTAAACACTTCTTTAAATAGTAACCGCCAAAAGGTGTTAATAAAAATGGAGGAAGCTAAATCTAAGTTCTTATCTCGACATGTACCAAAAGATTAATGCCAATTTAATTATAGTTTAGCTAGAAACATTTCTGTAGCCAAACATTTTTTTTAAATTTGTAGCACAGTATATAAATAACAAACAGATTTCCGTCTACGCGGAAATTATAAATATAAATTTCTGAATCCTTAAATTTTGGATAAGGAAATACAAAAAAACAAATTACTATGGGAAGAGCTTTTGAGTTCCGTAAAGCAAGAAAAATGAAACGTTGGTCTGCTATGAGTAAAGCATTTACTCGTATTGGAAAAGACATTGTAATGGCTGTAAAGGAAGGCGGTCCAGATCCAGACAGTAACTCGCGTTTACGTGCAGTTATACAGAATGCAAAGTCTATAAACATGCCTAAAGACAATGTAGAACGTGCCATAAAGAAAGCTAGTGAAAAAGATCAAGGCGATTTTAAAGAAGTTCTTTTCGAAGGTTATGCACCACATGGTATTGCCGTTTTAGTAGAAACAGCTACAGATAATAACAACAGAACTGTTGCCAATGTAAGGAGTCATTTTAGTAAATGTGATGGTAGTTTAGGAACTTCTGGTTCTGTAGTATTTATGTTCGATCATACCTGTAACTTTAAAATTAAAGCTGAAGGATTAGATTTAGAAGAATTAGAACTTGAACTTATTGATTTTGGTGTTGAAGAAATTTTTGAAGACACAGACGAAGATGAAAATAGAGAAGAACAAAACTATATTCTTATTTACGCACCTTTTGAAAGTTTTGGAAAAATTCAATCGTATTTAGAGGATAACTCTCTAGAAATTATTACTTCTGGTTTTGAGCGTATACCTCAAATTAATAAAGCGCTAACTCCAGAACAAGCTGAAGATGTAGAAAAACTTTTAGAAAAATTAGAAGAAGATGATGATGTGCAAAATGTATATCATACCATGGAAGAGAGTGCTTAAAATTAAATAAGCAATAAATTAAAAGTCCTTTTATTCCTAGTTATTATGGAATGAAAGGACTTTTTTTGTTTACATACCTAAAGCTTAAATATTACTTTGTAACAAACTTTAATTTCAATCGTTTAAATTAAAACAGCCTTTATGAAAAATCGATTACCATTTCTACTTTCAATTTTATTCCTTTTCACCATTACTTTAGTCAATGCTCAATCTATTTCTGGAAAAATTTTATCTACAGATAATGAAGCAATACCTTATGCCACAATACAAATTGGAGAGAGTCATGGTACCATTTCTAATGAAGAAGGTAATTTTACTATCGCTACTAATGGTTTTCTAGAGCAAGAAATAGTAAAAATCTCTTATTTAGGTTTTGAAACTATTGAAATACCGTTAAACCAATTTACCGCTAAAGATTATATATTAAAAGAACATTTTAATGTGCTCTCTGAAGTTTATTTATCTGATAAAAAACTTACCATAGAAGAAATATTAGAAAAAGTAAGAGCAAATATTACAACTAATTATAGTAATAACTCTGAAAGCGAAATTTTTTATAGAACATCTGCTTTCAGTACACCACAAAAAATAGAATTTGAAGTTTTAAAAGCTTCAGAAATTAGCAAGAAGATGATTAAGTCTATAAATAATCAGTTCGAAGATTTACGGGATTTTTCAGAAAACCAAACGTCTTCTAATTATAAAGACATTCTATTAAAGTATTCCCGATTAGATGATAGTACAAAGGTTAATGTTATAAAGGCGACTAAATTAATAAATGCTAGTAAAGATAAATCTACAGATAAATTACAAAACGATTTTATTCAAATAATTAGCACACAACTAGACTCTACCTCTACTTACAAAGTAAAAACAGGCCTTTTTAAAATAGAAGATTCTTTAAAAGTAGGTGCAGCTTTTACAAATAGCAAAACCGCTAAATTACCAAAAACAAAAGGTATCATTTCTTCAATAAACGACTTGACTAAAGAGCATGCTATTAACGAATCTTCATACTTTAGTTTTATATTTAATGAGAATAAAAATGAATACGTACTAGACGAAATAACGTCTATAAATAATGAACTTGTTTATAAAATAAGTTTTACTCCAAAAAGAAAAAGCGAAAAATTTGAAGGTGTTTTTTATGTAAACGCCAACGATTTTGCTGTGATAAAAGTAGATTACAATCTTAGCGAAAATCGATCGGGAAAAAGCTTGAATCTTAAGCTTTTAATGGGAATTAAGTTTGTTGAAAATAAAATTAATGGATCTGTAATTTACAAAAAGGGAGTCGATGAGAAATATAAACTTCAACTTATTACTTGTGAAAAACAACAGTACGCCTACTTATCAAGACCATTAAAATTTATAAAAAATGTAGCTAATGAAAATGATAAAAAGACAACTTTTAAATTCAAATTTAAAGTAGAGATTACTAATATTGATAAACAGGAGTTATACTTTATTACAAATAAAACAAGTACGGAAACAACTTTCAATATGCTTAATATGGAGAAAAACTATTCAATTGATCAAATTGAAGCTTATAATCCCGAAATTTGGAAAGATTATAAAATTATTACACCTATAAAATCTATAAAAAACTATCATTTAGAAGATTAATCTTTGTTGTGAATTCCTATATATAAAAATGTCTGATAATAACTAAAATGGTGTTCGATTATGGTATGAGCTGGAAGTCATTATAATGGCTCGGTTAGTGTTTTTAATCTTATCAAAAAAAGATATAAAGCTTCAGTTAGTGAAAAGGAAAAATAGTTCGAGGTTATCGGTTTTTAGAATAACAATTGCAATTTTTGAAAATAACAAATGTGACATGAGTAGAATACCTAATAAAAAGAGATTAACTTAGATTGATAACTTCAAATAATTAAAGTCTCGTTTCTAAATATCCAAAAAATAGTAAAATCTTAGATTTTAATTTATAACTGGTAATCGGATAATACTGATTTCAAATATAAATTCAGATAATCTTGCCTATTTATTTTGGTAAGTTTTCCACTCTCAAAACGTCTAAAAATGAAACCTTAAACCTTTCATTTTGAAAAAAGCAATTCTATTTATCTTCTTAATAAGCTCATCATTTTTATTTTCTCAACAAATGAACAACATTACCTTAGAAAAACTATTAACGCAAACCAGCGACACTATAATAGGCTCTAATGGCAGGTGGCAATTATTAATTAAAGAGACTACATTAATTTGCTTAACAGATGAGAGTAACAATAGAATGCGTATTATTTCTCCTATAATAGAATCTTCGAAACTTAATGAAGATTTAAAAACAGATGTATTAATTGCAAATTTTCATACTGCACTTGATGTAAAGTATGCCATTTCAGATAACGTTCTATGGTCTGTTTTTATTCATCCTTTAAGAGAATTAACAAAAGAGCAGGTTCTAGAGGCTGTAAAACAAGTCTATCGTGCTAATATTACTTTTGGTTCAACGAATTCTAGCACAGACTTAATTTTCCCAAGTAAAAAGAGAGAACGTCCTGAAAAAGAAAAAGAGAAACCATTTTTAAAACAACAATTTTAAATATTAGGTTTTGCTACATACTCGGTAACCAAACAAAGTACAAAACGAGATATTAAAAATATTATAATAAAAAAGCCATTCTATTAAGAATGGCTTTTTTTTAAAATTTGAATAGAGATAATTAGTCTTTAGACAAATACACTGCAGAAGCAAAAACTAAATCATTATTTACAACTGGTGCTATATTTCCTCCTGTTCCAATATTATTAAAAGCTAAAATCTTTCCATTTTTAGCATCAGCAACAAATATTGTTTCTGTTTCACTATCATAAGCCACATCTACAGGGTTTCCTAATAAGGTATCCGCTCCCTTAATAATTGTTTGGTCAGTAAATGGAATACTCTCTCCATCTGCCATTGCATCTAACTTTGTTGTAAAGTCATTAATGATATGAATTCCACCATCTGTTCCAATTGTAGCATCTCCAATATCTGTTAATATAGCAGTATCTGTATTTGCATCATAAGTAATACCATGCGTTCTTACAATATTACCAATTTCAATTCTTTTTGAAGCAGATAAAGTTGCATCTATACTGTTAGATAAGAAATCATTAAATATAGCTAATCCGTTTGTAGTATCTACAACCGCATATAAATTTGATCCGTTAAATACAATTCCCCACAATTTAAAATCTGTAGTTATAGTATTTCTTAAAGTAAATAATCCAGCACTTTTTTCATAAATAAATAATCTACCATCTGCTGTAGTAGCATCTCCATCTACATCAGAATTATCTGCAACCACATAAAAATTACCATTTACAGCAACCTCTCTTGGGCTTACCATATCTGTTGTACCAGCAATAGCAGCTGTAACAGTCGTTCCTGAAGCTTGAGTTGTTGCATTAGCAAAACCTTCTAATGCTAAACCAGATCTAGAAGCTTGTATTACAGTGTCCGAACTACCATCGTAATAAACACCATCTGCAGCAACACTAGCTGTGATTAATGACGTTGCTGTGATGTTAGACATATCTGTTACATCATAATATGTTATGTTACCATCTGCATTATTAGAGGTATATAATCTAGTAGAAACAGTTGCTTCATTTCCAGTGTTACCATTATTATCGTCGTCATCACTACAAGATGTAAATGCTATTGATGTTAAAGCAAAAAGACTAAATAATTTAATTGATTTTTTTAATGTTGTCATTTTTTTGTTTTTATTGTTATACAGTAATATTTACGATGGATAAGACATTAAGGATGTTGTTTAGCTATGGAATTAACGAGATATTAACATTTATTAAAAAATGTTATAATAGAAGTAACAATAAGTCTCTAAAAATCATGTTCTTATATAAAAACATAGAATAGCATAGTTTCTATTGTAAACCATAAAAACAAAAAAAAGCTACTTCAAGTAGGTTGAAGTAGCTTTTTTTTTTAAAATTGTAGTAAGTAAATGTTTCTTTTTAGGGACTTGGGTGAAAGTTTACTTTATGTTTCATCCGCGTACTACATAAATTGTATTTCAATTATTATACCAAACATAAAATTCAATTAAAAAAAGAGATGAATTCTTTTTAATAAAGAAATAGCTTCAGGTTAAAATTAAAAAATTAACTCTATAACCTTTTAAGAGTATTGCGGTATTTTACCAACAACTCCTTTATAAAAGGAATGCATGTGTTTAAAATCTGCATCAATATCATCTGTTGGATAAAATGGTTCGGAAATAGTATTTATTTTATTTTTAAAATCTAGAGTAAACATTATTATTGGTACGTTTGCCGTTTTGGCAATATAATAAAAACCAGTTCTCCATTTCTCTACCTTCTTTCTAGTACCTTCTGGAGCAAAGGTTATTCTAAATTCTTCAGATTTACTAAATTCTTTAGCAATGGCCTCCACTTTATTTTCGTTAGTACTTCGATTAAGTGGCACACCACCTATTGCACGGAAATAGTAGCCTAATGGCCAAACAAATAATTCTTTTTTACCTACAAAATTAGTTTTTATATTAACGACCCTTCTAAGAAAAACACCAATATAGAAGTCATGCCAGCTCGTATGAGGTGCGGCAATTATAACTGCTTTTTTTACGGTCTCTTTAGACATTGAAGTATTACCTTCAATTTTCCAGCCTAATACTTTGAAATATAAAAATTTATAAAAGTTAAGCATACTACATTTTTTGATAGAGTGCTTTAAGCTTTTCTCGTGTTATTGTTTTTTTCCATTGCTTACCAATAGCATTTTCCCAAAGCGGCTCTAGGCTTAATGCCACATTTATCATGGTATCAAATTCTTTATCAGATAGATCTTTACAAATACCTTGAGGCAATGTAATGTTATGCCTTGCTTTCATCGCTTTAAACATAGCTACTCCATCTGGATAATACTCCTCTAAATGATCGAACACAATACAATTACCAATACCATGCTTTACACCAAGTAAGTAACCTAAACCATAACTTAGAGCATGTGCTACACCTACTTGAGAATAAGCGATACTCATGCCACCATGCCAACTAGCCATCATTAATTTATCTTGAGATTCTTCATCACTTAAAGTATCTTCTAAAAAAATCTCTTTACATAGCGTAAACGCCTTCTCACCATAAGTTTTACTAAAAGCATTTAAAAAAGTACCTTTAAGAGACTCTACACAATGTACAAAACAGTCCATTCCTGTAAAAAACCATTGATCTTTAGGCACATCTTTTGTTAACTCTGGGTCTAAAAGTACTTGATCGAATGGTGTATAGTCACTATTAATACCTAATTTTCGTTCTGGACCAGTTAGAATAGTTGTTCTAGAAACCTCTGCTCCTGTTCCTGATATTGTAGGAATACCAACATGATAAATAGCAGGGTTCTTAACTAAATCCCAACCTTGATAATCTTTAGACTCTCCTTCATTAGTAAGCATTATTGCGACCGCTTTAGCAATATCTAAAATACTACCACCTCCTATACCGATAATACCAGACGGTAACTCTTTATAATTTAGTATAATGTCTTCTACTAGTGCGTCTATTTGAGACGTTTCAGGTTCTTTTTCTGAAGATACAAATATTAATTTATCGTCGTAAGACAATGGTATTCTTGACGTTAACCAAGCATTACCTTTAAAAACATCGTCCACAAAAAATATAAATGGCGCTTTGGTATTTAAACGCTTAGGAGAAAGAATTTCTTCTAATTGATTAAAACTACCTCGTCCAAAAATTACTTTAGACACCATTGGAAAATTCTTATAACTCATTGACTTTTAGTCTTAGTTTGTAAAGTTATTACTTATTTAGTTTTTTCTGAAATAATTCTGAAAATAAACTTAAATGATATCCATCTACAAGAGCATGATTAACATTTATTGCTACATTCATTATTTTTTCTTTATTTATTTCTTTCATTTTTCCAAATGCCAATTTAGGAACAGATTCTTGTAAGCCTGAAACGGGTTCTTTATGGCCCGAAAAATCCGACCAAGGCAAAGCGGAACAATGGATACAATCTAGTCCGTTTTTAGGAGGAAAAAGATTATTTGAGCTTTCAATACGTTGTTTTTCGTCTTGAAAATTAGACAAAAATAGGTCTAAATTTTCATTATAGTCTATATATGAAAAACCAAATGTTTTATTCTCTCTCATTATAGTTGCAGATGCGTTAATGGTGTTATAACTCACTACTTTATCATTTACAATTCTATATTTTAAATTCTCAACATTATTAATTGCTTGCATACACGCATGCAGATATGTACCAAAAAAACTTATTTTGTTATCTTTAGAAAACGCATAGGCTTTAGTGACATTAAAAGGAATAGTTATACCAAAATAAGGGTCTTCTAATTTTGAAAAATGTTCAAAATGTTCCTTTCTATTCCATGTATTTATATCTAATGTTTTCAATCTTACTCTAATAATTTTGGAAGGTCCAGTAAACTCTTTAAAGTTTTATAGTCTTTTCCGTTTGTATCTTTTTCTGTAACTTGTTCATGCGCCCAAGTGGTATGAAAAGGCACATGCACTGCATGTGCTTTTATATTAATTAATGGCAGAATATCTGACTTTAAAGAATTACCAACCATTAAAAATGCTTCTGGCTCAATGTCTAAGCGTTTTAATAATTTACTGTAATTGTCTTCTTTTTTATCGCTTAATACTTCAATATGATGAAAATAATCAAGCAATCCAGATTTTTCAAGTTTACGTTCTTGATCTAACAAATCGCCTTTAGTCGCCACAATTAATTTATACTTTTTAGATAAGTCTTCAAGTACTTCTTCTACTCCATCAAGTAACTCTACAGGCTTATTAATCATGTCTTTTCCAATCTCTAATATTTTTTCTATCGTTTTATTAGATACTGTGTTATTAGATAATTCTAAGGCCATTTCTACCATAGACAAGACAAAGCCTTTAACGCCATAGCCATAAACCGGAAGGTTTTTCATTTCCATTTTAAAAAGTTCTTGGTCTATTTTGTTTTCAGTTTCAAACCTGTTTAACAATTTTGCAAACTCACTTTCAGCATCACGAAAATAAGTTTCGTTTACCCACAGCGTATCGTCCGCATCAAAGCCAATAACCTTTATATTTTCGTATTCTTTATTCAATAGGTATTAAATTCTTCTATTTATTTTTATTAAAAATTTCTGTTCGAGAAAGCAATTGTATTATTTCCACAGTTTTTTGGCGCGTTCTAAATCTTCTGGTGTGTCTATCTCTACTCCCTGTACATTAGTTTCAACCATTTTTATACGTTTTCCGTATTCTAAATAGCGAATACACTCTATTTTTTCCGAAGCTTCTAACATTAGCATTGGCAATCTGTAAAAATCTAATATTGCTTGCTTTCTAAAAGCATAGACGCCTTTATGTTTATAATATTTTGTAGCTACTTCTTTGTCTCTTGGATACGGAATTGGGCTTCTAGAAAAATACAAAGCAAAGTCTTTTTGGTCAACAATTACTTTAACTGTATTTGGATTCTTTATTTCATCTTCATCTGTAATATGTACCATTAAAGATGCTAAATCTACTTCCTTTTTATCGTCTTTTTTAAAGACTTTTATTAATTTCTTAAGCGAAGCTACTTCTATAAAAGGCTCATCTCCTTGCACATTAATTACAACATCAACATCTAAAAACTCTACAGCTTCAGCTATTCTATCGCTTCCACACTCATGTTCTTTAATGCTCATTATAACTTTTCCTCCTATACTTTCAATTTCTTTAAAAATAATAGCACTATCTGTTACCACAACCACATCATCAAACAATTGCGTAGCAACTGTAGCCTCGTAAGTTCTAGTAATAACAGGTTTACCTCCCAAATCTTGCATAAGTTTACCAGGGAAACGAGAGGCACTATAGCGTGCAGGAATCATTGCGATTATTTTCATTTATAAAGCTGAAGTTTTAGCTGAATTATTAACTAGTCAAAAATATAATTTTTAAAATGATTTTAGGCCTTACGAGATTTAAACTTTTTGTAAAGCTTAAAAATGATGAATAAAATAATAAGAACTAAAAATATAGCGATGATAGGAAAAACTATTGAAACGGCCGACATAACAACGGCTGTTCCCGTTTCTACGGTAGAAACAACTGGATTTGCGAGACCTCCAGTTGTTGCGGTTGAAGCAAGCCTTGTTACTCCAGAAGTACTAGCTACAGCTGCGGCAGTGCCGCCTCCTGCAATTATAGCTAAAGCCCAAGTTATTACTGGACTTAAATCTGCTACTGTAGAAACCATAACAGCAGTTCCAGCAATAGCCGCTAATGGGATGGCTACAGAATCTAATAAATTATCAACATAAGGAATATAGTACGCAAAGATCTCGACAATTGTAGCAACACCTAAAACTATTAATGCCGATAAACTTCCAATCCATTGCCAAGATTCGTTTAATTCCCAACTTCCTAAAAAAGCAGTTAAACTCAATGCAAATAATGGTACGAATACTCTAAACCCAACTGAGGCTGATAATCCTATACCTAGGCATATACTAATTATTGTTTCGCTCGTCATTATTAAAATTTGTCTTTTGTGTTATTTATAAAAATAAAACTAATTAATCAGTTTCAAAAAAATCATCAGGAAAACCTATTAAATATAACTTTTCTTTTGCTCTAGTAACCGCTGTGTATAACCAACGTAAATAATCTCGATCTATACCTTCGGGTAAGTAAGGTTGCTCTACAAATACAGTATTCCATTGCCCACCTTGAGATTTATGACACGTAATTGCATAAGAGAATTTTACTTGCAAGGCGTTAAACTGTGGATTACTTTTTGTTTTTAAATACTTCTTGTATTTACTCGTTTCATCTTCATAATCTTTCTGTACTTCTTGATATAAACGGTTAGAATCCTCGTAAGGTAACGATGGTGTTTCTGCATTAATAGTATCTAATAACAAAACCGTTTCAATAGGAATCATTTTAGGATAATCGACCATGCGTATTTTTACTTCAGCAAATCTAAAACCATACAATTCTTTAATACTAAATATTTCAAGCACCTCTATAATATCTCCGTTCGCAATAAAACCGGCCTCACTAGTTGGCTTTAACCAAAAATAATTATTCTTAACAACCATTAGATAATCGCCAGCAGATAATTCATTTTCATTAAATAAAATTCTACTTCTAATTTGTTGGTTATATAAGTTAGCACGCTTATTACTGCGTACAATAATTGCCATTTCTTCATTTCCTAAAGTACTATAAGCATCATTAATGGCATCCATTATATCGTAACCATCAACCAATCGAACAATATCTGGAAAACCTTTAATATTAAACTGGAAGCTTTCAAAAAAGTTACTAGCAATAGTTTCTCGTAATAAAGTAGCGTTCTCCAAAATTCCAGAATCTTGACCTTGACGCATAACTTCGTCCAATTCTATTTTTGTAACCTCTTTATTATAGGTTAAACTTAAAACAGTTTCGTCTAAAGCAGGACTTATATCTAATTTTACTGGTGGTAATTGTGCTGTATCTCCAATTAAAAGCAGCTTACAATTATGACCTTGATATACGTATTGCATTAAATCGTCTAATAACGAACCATTTGCAAAAAGTTTGGAGTCTGATGGCGTATCTGGAATCATAGATGCTTCATCTACTATAAAAATGGTGTTTCTGTGCTTATTTGGCTGTAAAACAAATTTTACACCTCCTCCCTGTTCTTTTTTAGGAAAATAGATTTTTTTATGAATAGTAAAAGCTTCCTTTTTAGAATAATTACTAATCACTTTTGCCGCTCTACCCGTTGGTGCCATTAGCACAGCATACTTATCTGCATGTTTCAAATTATTAACTAGAGTACCAATAATGGTTGTTTTTCCTGTTCCTGCATACCCTTTTAATAAAAAAATATTATTGTCGCCTTCTTTAAAAATAAATTCGGAAAGTTGTAATAATAATATATTTTGTTTTGCCGTTGGTGTAAACGGAAAATGCTGTTTTATAAGGGAATAAAATTGAGAAGACGTCATTAATATGTTTAAGATTTTAAGAATATTTCAAAGATATAAATGATTTTTACTCTTATTGGTTTTTACGAACAAAAAAAATTGTAGATTTGCGATAGACCATTAACTTAATAAATTAAAATTATGATGATAATAATTGCTGTAATAGTTGTAATTCTTCTAACTGTTGGAATTGTTTGGGCAATAGACAAGTTTATTCCCTCAAAATTGAAAGCACCAATATCCATTCTATTATGGATTGGTATTTTTGCTTTAGGGTATTTAACCTTTAATTCTGTTTACAATGAAATTAAATTTCATGATATTAAACAAGATCGTTACGCTGCGGTTATTAAAAACCTTGTAGATATTAGAGACTCTGAATTAGCATTCAAAGAGATAAACGGTAAATTTACAGGTGACTATACTGAGTTAATTAACTTTATTGAAACAGGTAAATTTGCCATTATAGAACGAAGAGATACTACTGTTGCAGATGTTGAAAAGACAAAGGCATATGGTGGAATTAAATACACAAAAGAAGAAACTATTATAGATACTTTAGACTTTGTATCTGTAAGAGATTCATTATTTAAAAAATCTATGCGTTATAAAACAATGATGAATGTTCCTTTTTCTAAAGAAGGTACTACATTTGCATTAAAATCAGGAATAATAGGAGAAGAAGGTAAAGAATTACCTGTATTTGAAGCTGTTGTCATGAAAAAAGATATTTTATTCGATCAACCAAAAGATTTAATAAAGAAAGAAGAAAACGCATTTTCTGTAGAAGAAATTAATGGTGATGCTATTAGAATTGGTTCTATGGAAGAAGTAAAAGTAAATGGAAACTGGCCTAAAGTTTATGATCCAATCAAAAACTAATAATAGTATACATATTACGCATAAAGCACTGTCCATTCAAATAAGTTTGAATGGACTTTCTTTTTGCATCTTAAACATGCAAGAGCATTCGGTTATAAGAGTTGAACATGTTGTTTTTGATAAAAAACTGACACCTTTCGAGTTACTTGATGCTGTAAAAGACGCTTTTAACACCAAAGAATGGTTAAATGAAACCTTTGATAATGTACAAGTTATTCATGTAAATGAATTAGCAACATTGGTTCCTAAACCTTTATTTAATGAAGATGCTATTGCAGATTATCTCAAACTAAGTTCGAAAATACTTAAAACAGATTTTATAACTTTCGATACCATTTCTGTAAATGAAACCGTAAACGTATATGTGCCTTATGTAAACGTAAACAACTACATTTATGAGCGTTTTGGAGATTTTACATACAAGCATTTCTCTACTGTTTTAGTTGAAGAAATTCTTGCTCAAGAAAAGAATGCTAGTGGAAACAAAATGTTTATTCATGTAAATCCTACTCATTTTGAAATTATTGTTACTAAAAAAGGAACTTTAGCACTTTATAATACTTTTGAACATCATACAGTTGAAGACTTTATTTACTATGTATTATTTACTGCAGAACAATTAGATCTCAATCCAGAAGACATTGAAACAGTACTACTAGGTGCTATTACTAAAGGCGATGCCTTGTACAGCATACTATACAAATATGTTAGACATATTAATTTTGGTCGCAGAAAAGATAATTTTGCTGTAACCGAAGACATAAAAAACAACCATTCACATTTCACACTTTTAACTCATTTTTAAATGCGTATAATCTCAGGAGAATTTAAAGGCAGAAGAATTACAGCTCCAAAAAAGCTACCTATTCGTCCAACTACAGATATGGCAAAGGAATCTTTGTTTAATATTATAAATAATCAATATTATTATGAGGATATTTCTGTATTAGATTTATTCTCTGGATCTGGAAATATAAGTTACGAATTTGCTTCTCGCGGTACAAGAAACATTATAGCTGTAGATCAAGATTTTGGATGCATTAAATTTATAAATGAGACAGCAGAAAGTTTTGGAATGGAAATACAAACCATTAAAAGGGATGTGTTTAAATTTTTAGAAAAAAGCAAAACTAAATCCACTCTTATTTTTGCAGATCCTCCTTACGATTTTACTGTAGAGCAATTCTCTAAAATTCCAGAACTTGTTTTTAAAAACAACTTATTAGAAGCAGATGGTTTATTAATAGTTGAACATTCTAAATATACAGATATTTCTGGCTCAGAAAATTACAGTCACTCTAAAGGTTATGGCGGTAATATGTTTAGCTTTTTTACACTGCCTAGTAGTGATGAAGAAGAGTAACATTTAGAAAATAATATTATAAAACAAAGCCCTTTGAAAATTTTTCAAAGGGCTTGTTTATTTAAGTAAATCTATAAGCCGGATTCTGTTACAAAACAATAATAAATTAGTGTCTTGACCCTTATCATTTATCTACGCATATTGTTACCAATATACTTTAGCTGCCTACCCTCTAGCTCGCGCGTGCACGCTCAAACGCTAGTTTACATGACATTGCACCTAATAGAGTTTACCTGGTTTCACTACAGCATTACCTGTACATACTTTCTGTTGCACTTTTCCTAACCTCACGGCTGGTGGCTGTTAACCACTATATTGCACTATGGTGTCCAGACTTTCCTCACAAACAATAAATGCTTGTGCGATAAGGCGATTTACTTGTGCGCGAAATTAAGATTTTAATATAATAATAGGACTATATATTGTTGTATAATTGCAACCTTTATGATATAAACATACATCAAATATGAAAAGACAAATTTTAATTACTTTAATTACTATATTATCATTCACAAACATTTATGCTCAGTTTGGTATGCCTAAAGCTGAAGATGCAAACAAAATTCAAAAACGTACTTTATTAGTTGTTTTAGATGAAGTTGATGAAAGACTTAAAAAGAAAATTAATAAAAAACCTGAAAAGTTTCAAAAGTATGCTGACGAAATAAATTTGTATAACGAAAACTTAAAATCTGCGATAGAAAATACGTGGACATTCTCAACGGAAATTAGATACGTTACACAAACCAAATTTTTAGAGATAAAAAAAGATAAAAAGCAAAAAAAATTATATGCATACTTCTCTAATAAAATTCAAAGAAACCCAAGTAGAATAATTTCTGATTCATACTATGCTGACGCCCCAGACATATACACAATTAATATAGGTTTAGCAGATGAAAAAAAAGCTATACATTCTATGATGTATTCAACCTCTCATCCTTCGGAAGCAGATTTAACCTTTATTTCTCAACAGTTTCAAAATCTTTTAACAAGCTTACAACAAGCTGAAGGTAAAAAATATAGAAAAGAAATGAAAGCTACTATGGCAAAAAATAGCCAAAAATTAAAAACTAAAACTTTACTTCTTGACAAGGAGTTTGTAGATAAAAAATTAATTAGTAAAATAGATAAGATTTATAAGTATGATTATAAATTAACAGATAGAGAAACAATAGATAAAGCAATACTTGCTAAAGATTCTAAATATGCATATGTTAGAGCATTTCCTATGTTTCAGCAAAATGGAGGAAATAAATCTATTCTTAAAGTTTCTAAATTAATTTATATTCAATATGTTATTGATGCAGAAAATGGTGAGATAGCATCTTATGCAGCACCAGCTTCAATAGGTTTAGGCGGTAATTTAGCAACAGCTGCGAAGTCTAGTAATCAATCAACATCAGTTAAAGATTTGGAGAAAATTGTAAAAATGATAAATTAGTAATTTATTAAAATAAAAGAGTCAAATTATTTATACTTATTGTCTTTTTTGTTAATAACTCCATAAAAACAAAGCTCAAATTGATAATCAATTTGGGCTTTGTTTTTTAACTTTGCTTCTCATTCATTAGACAATAAATTTCAATTTGGAACATTTTGTAGTATCAGCCAGAAAGTACAGACCACAGACGTTTAAGGACGTTGTTGGGCAGGATGCTATTACAAATACTTTACTTAATGCTATTGAAAACAACCATTTAGCACAAGCTTTATTATTTACAGGTCCACGTGGTGTTGGTAAAACCAGTTGCGCACGTATTCTTGCTAAAATGATAAATAGCGATGGTACAGAAACAGGAGAGGAAGATTATGCTTTCAATATTTTTGAATTGGATGCAGCATCAAACAACTCGGTAGACGATATTAGAAGCCTTACAGACCAAGTACGTATTCCACCACAAGTTGGAAAATATAAAGTCTATATTATAGATGAAGTACACATGCTTTCTCAAGCTGCCTTTAATGCTTTTTTAAAGACTTTAGAAGAGCCTCCAAAGCATTGTATATTTATTTTAGCAACTACTGAGAAGCATAAGATTATTCCAACGATTTTATCACGTTGTCAGATTTTCGATTTTAAACGTATTACCGTTAAAGATGCTAAAAACTACCTAAAGTATATTGCTAAAGAACAAGGTATTACTGCAGAGGATGATGCTCTACATATTATTGCTCAAAAAGCAGATGGCGCAATGCGTGATGCATTATCTATTTTTGATCGTGTGGTTAGTTTCTCTGGTAAAGACTTAACAAGACAAGCCGTTACAGAGAATTTAAATGTACTAGATTACGAAACGTATTTTAAGAGTACAGATTTAATATTAGAAAATAAAATACCCGAATTATTACTTCAGTTTAACGAAACACTTTCTAAAGGTTTCGATGGACACCATTATATCGCTGGTTTAGCATCGCACTTTAGAGATTTATTAGTTTGCCAAAATCCAGTAACTATAGAACTTTTAGAAGTTGGTGATAAAACTAAAGAGAAGTATTTAGAGCAATCAAAAAAAGCCTCACAGTCCTTTTTATTAAAAGGCATTGAGCTGGCTAACGAAACGGATTTAAAATATAAGTCCAGTAAAAACCAACGACTGCTCGTCGAACTTTGTATCATGCAACTTGCCTCTATCACTTTTGATGGAGAAAAAAAAATAGCAGTCGGTTCATAATTCCGCCATCTTATTTTAAACGTGTCGGCATCACTCCTATTCCTGTAAAAAAACCTACAGAGACTACAATAAGTCATCCTAAAGAAGTTATAGAAAACAAACCACAAGCCGTTGTTGCTGTTTCTGCACCTAAAGCCGTTATAACACCTACAACTAGTAAGCCTAAAATTGTTCTAAACAGAGATACTAAACGCACGTCTGGTTTATCTTTAAAAAGTATTCGTGCAAAAAAAGAACATGAGATAAGGAAATTGGATGTAGTTGTTGATGAAGAAGATTTACCTAAAGAACCTTTTTCTCAAGAGCAATTAACAGAAGTTTGGAACACTTTTGTAACAAAAATAGAAGCTGAAGGTAAAATGAATCTTGCCGCAATACTCTCTATAGATGAGCCTACGCTAAAAGGAACAACCATTCATTTAACGTTTCCAAATTCTACAAATAAGGTGGAAGTTGAAAGACAGTCTTTCGACTTATTACAGTTTCTAAGAAAGAGTTTAAAAAACTACGATATAAGTTTAGATATTGATATAAATGAAGAAATGCAAAAGAAATTTGCATATACTCCAGAAGACAAATATGAAAAACTAAAAGAAAAAAATCCTAATATTGAATTGCTCCGTAAGACGTTTGATTTGGATTTGTAATAGACCTTTTCTTTAATTACATAAATTTGAAATTATCTTATTTCTCTAATATGAAAAACATTCTATTTATAGTAACATTCGTTATTATCGCATGTATTAGTTGCGATGGTAAAGACCGTGTACATCTATCTAACGCTCAAATTTTGAAAGAACATAAATTGCTTGATTCTTTTTCTGAAGACATAAAATACTTTCCTGAAAAATATACAGAAGTCGCAATTGATACTATTTTAAGCAATGGATTTACAGTTAAGATTAAAACTTATGCTGACATGGAAAATAGTATTCTTAAAACTTATAAAGAAGATAACATCATTCATAAAAAGTATTACAGAAATATTAATTCCGACATACAAATTAAGAACAATAACGAGATCATTTATCAAGCAACAGTAAACAATGCGTTTCTTGCCGATAGAATTAAAATGAACATACAAGGTTTCGTTATTAGTAACATAACCATTTCTGAGAAGTCTATGTTATTAAATGAACCTGAGTTGTATTTACGTTTAGATATTAAAAGAATGGATGATAAAGAGATTATACCATTCCAATTTCATATCGATAAATATGGCGCTGCTAATATTACAAATCTTTAAACTAAAATTTGATTAAATGCTAGGACTTAAATTACCAACAGATCCACGTTGGGTAAACATAGTAGAAAAAAATATTAAAGAAATTTTAATAGACCATGCCTTTTGCGAACAAAAAGCAACAAGTACCGCTATTTCTCTAATTGTAAGCTTTCCTGAATATTCCGATTTAGTAGAAGAAATGATCGCTTTGGTGAAAGAAGAAATAAGCCATTTTAAAATGGTACATGATTTAATTCTACAAAATGGCTGGGTTTTAGGCCGTGATCGTAAAGATGAATATGTATCGAAATTGCTTCAGTTTTTTCCTAAAGGTGGTAGTAGAACGACACAATTGGTACATAGACTATTGTATGCTGCACTAATAGAAGCACGCAGTTGTGAGCGTTTTAGGCTACTTAGCGAGGAATTAGAGGATAAAGAATTAGCAGAATTTTATAGAAAATTAATGGTAAGCGAGGCAAACCACTATACTATGTTCTTAGGTTTTGCTAGACAATATGGAGATAGAAATGAAGTTGACGAAAAGTGGCAAGCTCTTTTAGACTTTGAAGCAGACATAATGAAAGACTTAAGCAAAAGTGAAACCATACATGGATAAGCCTGTTTGCGTCTATAATATTAAAAGCTTAACCGTCTGTCTTAAAAAATAAAGAGCAAATACATAGCATTATTCAATATTAGCTCATATAATATTTTATAGAAAACAATAAGCACACACTTTATTATAAAAAAAAATCCAATACAAATTGTATTGGATTTTTTAGTTTTTTACTAGATGGTTTGGTTAAAACTTAACACCAAATCCTATTTGCATATTGGTGTTTTTTGCTTCTAAATTAGTTTCATCATCAAAGACGTTTGTTAATCCATAAGAGTATCTAAAATCCAGGAAGAATTCATCAGAAATCATGTATTCTATACCTGCAAGTCCTGAAAACGCAAAGTTTTGTAAACCATCTTCGTAATCATGACCTTTTAAACTTACTTGAGGTCCTAAGCCAATAGAAATACTTTCTGCAATTTTATACTTAAAAAATATTGGCATTTGAATATAATCAATTCTAATATTTTCTTCTTTTGCTCCTTCAGCAGAAAATTGAATTTCCGGCGCTAAAGATAAGCTTGATGTTAAACTATATTCAGCAAAAAAACCGATTGCAAAACCATTTCTATGCATATTCTCAAACGAACCTGTTGTTGGTTCAAAATCTAAATTTGATATGTTAACACCAGCACGAACTCCGTATAATGCATTTTGAGAAAATCCGTAAATTGAAAACATTGCAAAGGCAGCGATAAGTACTATTTTTTTCATAGAAATTGGTTTTATGTTCTTTATTAATTTTGGTTCACTTTAAAAGTTGCACTAATATAATTTTTTTTAATATAACTTGAACAATAAAAAGACAAAGTGTATCATTTTAACTTTGTATGACTTAAAATAGTCTCTTTATACATGCTTTTTATAATTCCATCTGCTAATCCTATCTTTGGAACATAGATATCTTTTGCTCCGCTCCATTTCATTGCAGATAAATAAATTCTAGTTGCTGGAATAATAACATCGGCTCTATCTTGATTCATATTAAGCTCTGTTATACGTTCTTCATAAGAATAACTTTGCAACATATTATAATACGTAGTTAGATAAAAATATGTCAGCGGCTTCCCAGCTGCTTTTCCTGAAGATTTAAATATATTATTAATGTTACCTCCAGAACCAATAACTTCAATAGTATCGTGTTGTCGTGTTTCTTTTTTAACCCACTGTTCTAAATCTAACCAAGTTTCTTTTTTTACAATATCATTTAACAAGCGAACTGTACCTATTTTAAAAGATCTTGAAGCTGTTTTTTCTCCATTATAAATAACACTAAACTCTGTACTCCCACCTCCAACATCTACGTATAAGTAGGTTTTATTTTTATCTATAAAAGTACTTAAATCTGTTGCTGCTATTATGGTAGCTTCTTCTTCTCCATCTATAATATCCACAGTTATTCCTGTCGATTCTTTTATTAAAGCTGACACTTCTTCTCCATTACTTGCTTCTCTCATCGCCGATGTAGCGCATGCCTTATATTTATCTACTCGATGGGTTTTCATAAGTAATTTAAATGCCTGCATTGTATCTAGCATTCTATCCGTATTTCCCTTAGAAATCGCATCATTTATAAACACATCTGCACCTAAACGAATTGGCACTCTCACCAACGACGTTTTCTTAAAACGAGCAGGTTTATCTTTTTCTTCTACAATACTAGAAATAAGTAATCTTACAGCATTCGAACCTATATCTATTGCAGCATATTTAAGTATCTTAAGCATTAGTCTAATTGATTTTTATAATAGTTATACGTTTCAAACTGAGCTCTTATTTTTTCCTTTTTATCATGCCTATAAGTATTTGTCTGCTTTCTGTCTAATATTCTAGATTTTACATTGTCTTTCCAACAAATATTAAAAGTATCTATTAATTCTTCTTTTATATCATTATCGTAAATAGGACAACTTACTTCTACTCTATTTTCAATATTTCTAGTCATCCAATCTGCCGAAGAAATATACACTTTTGGAATATTATCATTACAAAAAACATACAACCTTGTATGTTCTAAAAACTTATCTATAATACTTACAACCTTTATGTTTTCACTCATTCCTTTAACTCCTGGAACAAGACAGCAAATACCTCTAACAATCATCTCTATACTAACTCCTGCATTACTAGCTTCGTATAATTTGTTTATCATTTTATAACTAGAAATACTATTCATTTTTAAACGAATATATGCTGGCTTCCCTGCTTTTTTATTCTTTATTTCAGTATCTATTAAATTAAAGAATGCATTTTTTGTATAATGAGGTGACGTAATTATATGCTTAAATCTATATACTTTATAATTAACAGAAAAGAAATTAAACACTTTACTAATGTCTTTTAATATTTTCTGATTTGCAGTAAACAATGTGTAATCTGTATATATTTTAGCAGTAGATTCATTAAAATTCCCTGTACTAATAAAGCCATAACGTACGATTTTATTTTTTTCTTCACGTTCAATCACACACATTTTACTGTGCACCTTCAAACCTTGAACTCCAAAAATAAGCTGTACACCTTCTCTCTGCATTTGCTCTGCATAATCGATATTTGCTTGCTCATCGAAACGTGCCTGGATTTCCATAGAAACCGTAACTTTCTTACCATTAATAGCTGCATTTATTAGCGAACTTGCAACATGAGAAATTTGCGCTAACCTATAAATTGTAATTTTTATAACTTTAACCTGAGGATCTAAAGCAGCTTCTCTTAAAAACTTCACGGTATACGCAAACGTATGGTACGGAGTATATTGTAAATAATCTTTTTTAGCAATAGCCTCAAAAATACTAGTTTCTAAACTTAGTCCTTTAACCGGCAGCGCTACAATTTTGTTGTATAATAAATCGGTTCTTCCTAAACTAGGAAAACTCATATAATCGCGTCTGTTATGGTATCTTCCTCCAGGTATAATACTATCTGAACTTTCAATTCCCATTTTTGCCATTAAAAAATCCAGTGTTTCCTTATCTATAGTCTTATCATAAACAAAACGCACAGGTTCTCCATCTTGTCTATCTTTAACACTATCACTAATTTTTTCCATAAAACTTTTACTCAAATCACTTTCAAGATCTAGCTCTGCATCACGAGTAATTTTTATCATGTGCGCAGAAATGCTTTTATAATCGAAAATATTAAAAATATCATCTAAACAATAGCGTAAAAGATCGTCTAGCATAATTATGGAATTTTTACTTCCTTCTTTTGGAAGCACCACAAAACGATCCATGTTTTTAGAAATTTCAATTAATGCATATTGATTATCATTTTTTTCTAAAGACATATTAATCGCCAAATAAGCAGCACTATCCTTAAGATTAGGTATTCTAATCTCATCGTTTAAAATTATAGTAACTAGTGCAGGACTTACATGTTGGATAAAGTAATTCTTTATAAACTTTTGTTGACTTACACTAATTTGATTTTCTTTTACAATAAAAATATCTTCAGTTTCTAATTTTGTCTGAATATTACTTAAAATACTTAAACTTTCAGATTGCTGTTTTATAACTGTTTCAGTAATAATTTCTAGTAGATCTGAAGCTTTAATCCCGCCTAATTGATTTTTACCTGCTTTACCAGCTTCATCGATGCGTTTAACAGTAGCATAACGAACCTTAAAAAACTCATCCAAATTGTTAGAGAAAATACCTAAAAAACGCAAGCGCTCAATTAACGGAACATTCTCATCTGAAGCCTCTTGCAAGACTCTTCCGTTAAATTGCAACCAACTTAATTCTCTATTAATATAAGTATAATTGGGGCCTGTTTTTTTAATCATTTCTATAAAGTTTCAAACACAAATATATTCTATTATTTGCATTATTTTAAATGTTTTGGAAATACAATTTTTTCAGTTTTTCCTTTAGGCAAGTTTTCCCAACTATTAGTATCAAAATTTATCTTAACAAACCCAGATGTAGTAACGTTTTCAATATGAATATCGCCAAACTGATTAACAAAATTAGTGAGTGCATAATTATGGCCAAAAATCATTATGCTACCGAATGAATTATCACAAGATTCGATAACTCGTAAAAGTGATTCGCCAGAAAAGTCATATAAAGCCATTAAATACTTTCTGTTTACGTTTGTTAAAGCCAAATTTTTAATAAATATTTCTGCCGTTAGTTTTGTTCTTTCTGCAGCACTGCATAATATTAGTTCTGGATTTATTTCACTGTATTTTAAATGATTAGAAACTAGATTAGCATCAAGTTGTCCTCTTTTTTTAATAGGCCGCTCAAAATCAGCTAATTCATTGTCCCAACAGGATTTAGCATGCCTTATCAAAAAAATTGTCTTACCTCTGTTAATCGTGTTTATGTGCATTTTGCCGATATTTATTATAAATTTGTTCTTTCAACGAATATATATGTTATTAAACACTTTTCTTTGTTATACATGAAAAATACAATTTATTTTGCAAACGCTATTAATGCGCTTATCCCAAAGCTAAAACAACATCCTACAATCACCATTATTGGTGTAGCTCCCTTAAACTGTAGCAAAGTGATAGTTTTAATGAAGAGTTAACCGTGCCATGAATAAAATATTAATGTTTAAATTACTAATTATCACAAGAGCAATATGTTCTTGTTTATTGGTGTATAAGAGTTTTTACTCTGAATATAAAACCTACAGCCATCAATTTTACTTAAAAAACAAAATTGATGCAAACTCTATTTTAATAAACCCTATTTATTAATTTCCCAAATTATGCTAACTAATAATTATAATTTGAAAGTATATACGCATAAATATTTAATTTTAATATTTATACTATCTAGCATTTTCTCTTTTTCGCAGACGCAATCACCATCAATTCAAACAGGAGTTACCTTCCAGTGGTCGGATAATCAGAACGCCGGCATTAATAATCCAGCTACGATAAATTCTGTTACAGTTAACGGAGATATTTATAATACGTTTGTTATACCGACATCATATGAGATGACAATTCTAGGTCCTGATGGAAACTCTCCGAATATGATTCTTGAAAACGGAACCACTTTGGCAAATACAAGTAGTGACCCTAACTGGAACACAAAAGCATTGAGTGCTTTTCAAGATAAAAACTTGAATCATTATTTTACTGCCAATCCAAATGGAGAAAACATGTGTGGTAATTTCACCAAAGCAGAAGTCTCCAATGCGCAGAGACAAACAATTTTTTACAGTAATCCAATACCATCAAATCAAGGTGGTATTTTGGCTGTTACAGAAAGAGGTGGAAACAACTGTTTTTATGTTGAAGTATGGGGGATACCAGTTGGTGGAGGTCCAGAACAACAATTAGGTAACACTTTTGTAAGAAATTCTGGAGATTATAGAAATTGTTCTTTTGGTCCTCCTATAAATAATAATACTGATTACTGGAGATCAGGACGATGTAACGAAAATGGACAGACTATTGGTATTGGTTTATTCTACTTAAACTCTATTGCACCTACTGGGTCAAAAATTACAAAAATAGAATTTGTTGGAGCAACACGAGATCATGGTGATGGTAAATTTTTTCTACTTCAAAAATATGCACAAGATGCAGATTTTGACGAATGTATAAATAGTATTAGTAATGGTGATTTAAATACTGTTGCAACTGCACCTGATAATTCGACGTTTTCTTTAGTTTCTGGACCTAGTACAGCTGGACAATCATTTTCTTTAGCGGCAAACGGAAATTACAGTTATACGCCAACTCCTGGTTTTACAGGAACTGTTACTTTTAGGTATCGCGTATGTTTACCTGCACCAAACCAAGTGGTTTGTGATGAAGCAACAATTACTTTAAACTATCAACCTTTACCTGGTAACCCAGTTTTAGACACAACTTGTAATAATATTAATGATTCTAGTACGATTACTGTAACCTCTCCTGTTGGAAGTGAATATACGTACTCTATTAATGGAGGTCCATATCAAAGTTCTCCAACATTTAATAATTTAGCACCAGGAAGTTACACTGTATTGGTTTCTAATACAATTGGTTGTAGTAATTCTACATCTACAACAATCAATAACATTATAGAGATTTCTAATGTTGCTTCAACTAACGCTGCATGTGACACAGGAAATACAGGGTCTATTGACATAACAATATCTGGTGGTACTGCACCCTATACATACGCATGGAGTAATGGTACACCAACACAAGACTTAAATAATATACCTGCCGGAACATATAGTGTTTTAGTAACCGACACTAACGGTTGTGAGGCTTACATGGATAATATTATTGTTGGTTCTCAAGACAATGCTAACCCAGTAATTACAGTACCTAATGCTTTAAGTATTGAGGGTTGTGATGCAAATGACATAACAGTTAGTAATTCTGTATTTGATTACAGTAGTACAACATCAGAAAATGTATTGACGACATTTAATACACTGTCTAATTATAATGCTAATGATGATAATAACGTTCAATCTGTAACTTACATAGATAATATAACCTCTAGTGTTACTTGTACAATCATTGTTCAACGAACTTTTACTGCTATTGATGATTGTGGTAATATTTCTACTGCAACTTCTACAATAACTATTAGAGACACTACTCCACCAGATTTAACCAATTGTAATCTTGTCACACAAACAAATGAAGAATGCTCTAGTTCAGAAAACGAAACTACCGTAAATAATTGGAATGCATCAAACGTTGCTTTGTTACAAAGTTGTAGTATTGATAACTGTACTGATTCTAGTAATCTTGTCATAACATCAAACTATGTTTATTCTAATTTTATAAATAGTTGTGGAACTAGTGGAAGTATAACAGTTACTTATACTGTTAAAGATGAGTGTAATAACTCATCTACAATAAATGCAACTATTACCATAGAAGACAATACTGGACCAGATTTATCCAATTGTACCGCGATTAATCAGACTGTTGAATGCGATAGTCAATCTATTCAATCTGCTGCCTCTAGCTGGAATAATAGTAATATTGATGCCTTAAGAAATTGTGGAACAGATAATTGTGACGTTACAGCTACAAACAATGTAACATCTAATTTTAATTTTTCAGATTTTGTGCCTAATGCCTGTGGCGGTGGCACTATTGAAGCAGAATATTCTGTAATTGATGACTGTGGAAATGTCTCTCTTATTACTGGTACATTTACTATAGAGGATACTACTCCTCCAACTTTTAATCAAAGTTTACCAGGTGATATAACTGTTTCTTTCGACAATATCCCAAACGTTCCAAACATATCAGCTTCAGATAATTGTGGTGATGTTACAGTTGCTTTTAATGAGACAGAATCAGGAGATATTTGTACTGGAAGTTATACTATAACAAGAACTTGGGTTGCTACAGATGACTGTAATTTATCAACAACACACACTCAAATAATTACTGTAAACCAACCCGTTTTATCCGTAACTGTTTCAACTGTAACCAATGTACTATGTAATAGTGAGGCCACTGGAAATATAGACATTACAGTTACTGGTGGTACAGGTCCTTACTCTTTTGTTTGGAATGATAGTGGTAATTCAACTACTGAAGATTTATCTAATGTTATTGCTGGTGCATATAATGTAACAATAACTGATGCTAACGATTGTACAACATCTATTGGTGCTACAATCTCTGAACCTACTAGCCCACTTAGTTTAAACATTACTAAAATTGATGCAACAAGTGCTCAAGGATGTGCTAATGGTGAAGCTACTGCAATTGTATCTGGTGGAACTCCAACATACACATACCAATGGAGTACATCTGCTGGAAATCAAACAACGGCTACTGCAACTAATTTAGTCAATGGTACACATAGTGTAACTATTACTGATGCCAATAATTGCGAATTAACTCAAAGTGTTGTTATTGAATGCGTTAACACATGTGATACTGAAATTGTAATAACTAATATAACAGATGTACTTTGTACTGGTGATACCACTGGAGCTAGTACTGTAACAGCTAATTCGGGTTCTAATCCAGCTGCTACCTTTACATTCACTTGGTCTACAGGTCAAGTAGATACTGGAGTAATAACAAGTACACTTGCGAATTTAACTGCTGGTGTATATTCTGTTAGTGTTACTATTGATGGTACTGTTTGTCGAGCTGTTGAAAAAACCATAGCAATTATAGAACCTAGTAATGCTCTTGATATTACCGCTACAACTACAGACGAATCTGGTCCGACAACTGGTGATGGTACTGCTACTGCAGTAGTTACTGGAGGTGTAGAACCTTACACATATTCTTGGACTCCTAATGGAGAAACAACGAGTCAAATTACAGGTCTTAGTTCAAGTGAATACTGCGTAACAGTTACAGATACTAATGGATGTACAGATACTACTTGTGTAACAGTTAATCCTGGAACATGTAATAATCTTTCAGTAACTGGCACTTCTACTCCTGCTGTATGTTTTGGTGATAGTAATGGTAGTATTACAGCTACCGTAACTGGCGGTTCTGGAAACTTTACTTATGCTTGGGATACAATTTCAAACACAACAGCATCTGTTTCTAATTTACCTGCTGCTGATTATACTATTACTGTTACTGATACAACAACGCTATGTACTACTAGTGCAACTATAACTATTAATGAACCTAATGTTCTAAGTTCTGCTATTGCTGTCTCTAATATATTATGTAGAGATGATGCAACTGGATCTCTTGACTTAGCTGTTAATGGTGGTACTGCTCAATACTCTTTTCTTTGGAGTAATGGATCTACTAATGAAGATTTAATTAATGTAGTTGCTGGTACTTATTCAGTTACTATTACAGACAATAACGGATGTACTGCTACTAATTCTGCTACAATTATTCAACCAGATACTAATGTCTCTGCTTCTATTACTGATCAGACCAATATTCTATGTGATGGTCTAGGCGCTGTTACTGTTGTAGGAGCTGGTGGAATTGAACCACTTTCTTATTCTATAGATGGAGGAACAAACTACCAAACTAATGGTTCTTTTAATGACTTATCTGAAGGAAACTATACTGTAACAGTATTAGATGCTAATGGTTGTACATTCAATCAACCTATATTTATTACTAATTCTTGTATCAACGTTTTAAAATCTGCAACGATTGCAAAGGGTGAAGAATGTTTAAATGTAGGCAGTGAAGTAACATACACTTTTACTCTAACAAACACAGGTAACTCTAATATTAATACTATTGTTATTAATGATGAGTTATTAGGTGGACTTATTACAGTAACGCCTACTGGTGATAGTAATGGTAACGCCATTCTTGAACCTACCGAAACATGGGTTTATACAACTGCTAATTATACCGTAACTCAAGAAGATATAGATACACAAAACATTACCAATACTGTAACTGCCGATGGGCAAGATCCTAATAATGTTGCTGTAGATCAAGCTACAGATACTTTTATTATTGATGGTACTACAGGTATTGAGTTCTGTGATCCTACTAATGGTTTAAATATTGTTAAAACAGCAGCTATTGCTAATGGTGATCCTTGCCTAGTATTAGGTAGCGAAGTAACCTATACATTCACCCTTACAAATACGGGTACAGTATCTGTTAATACTATTGTTATTAATGATGAGTTATTAGGTGGACTTATTACAGTAACGCCTACTGGTGATAGTAATGGTAACGCCATTCTTGAACCTACCGAAACATGGGTTTATACAACTGCTAATTATACCGTAACTCAAGAAGATATAGATACACAAAACATTACCAATACTGTAACTGCCGATGGGCAAGATCCTAATAATGTTGCTGTAGAAGTCTACGCTACAGATACTTTTATTATTGATGGTACTACTGGTATTGAGTTCTGTGATCCTACTAATGGTTTAAATATTGTTAAAACAGC
>NZ_LIQG01000019.1 GCF_001418015.1 Lacinutrix mariniflava
TAGATACACAAAACATTACCAATACTGTAACTGCCGATGGGCAAGACGCGTAGACTTGTTGCTGTAGATCAAGCTACAGATACTTTTATTATTGATGGTACTACAGGTATTGAGTTCTGTGATCCTACTAATGGTTTAAATATTGTTAAAACAGCAGCTATTGCTAATGGTGATCCTTGCCTAGTATTAGGTAGCGAAGTAACCTATACATTCACCCTTACAAATACGGGTACAGTATCTGTTAATACTATTGTTATTAATGATGAGTTATTAGGTGGACTTATTACAGTAACGCCTACTGGTGATAGTAATGGTAACGCCATTCTTGAACCTACCGAAACGTGGGTTTATACAACTGCTAATTATACCGTAACTCAAGAAGATATAGATACACAAAACATTACCAATACAGTAACTGCCGATGGGCAAGATCCTAATAATGTTGCTGTAGATCAAGCTACAGATACTTATGTTATCGATGATAGTAACACAGAGGTTACTTTCTGTAACACAAATCCTCTTATAGAATTAGTTAAAACGGGAGTTTTCAACAATGAAAACAACAATATTTGTACTGATCTAGATGAAACTATAACGTATACATTTACAGTAACAAATACGGGTGATATATCGTTAACCAATGTAATAATATCAGATCCATTATTAGATAATGCTACACCTCCTGTAAGTATTACATTTGTTTCTGGAGATACAATTGACTTAGGTAATTTAAACCCAACAGAAACTTGGATATATACTGCAACTTATTTAGTTACTCAAATTGACATCGATGCAACTGAAGTTATTAATACAGCAACTGTCTCTGCTGAAAATGTAGTTGATGGTGATAGTGTTTCTGATACTTCAACAACAACAACAGATTTAATCATAGATGGAACAAATCCAACTTTAACTACAGAAGCTTCTGACGAAACTGTTGAATGTGATGGTGCTGATAATATGACTGAATTACAAAACTGGTTAAACAATAACGGTGGAGCTTCAGCAGTGGACGAATGTACTGAAGTTGTATGGACTAATAATTTTAGTGAATTAAGTGATGATTGTGGAACAACTGGTTCTGCAACAGTAACATTTACAGCTACTGATTCATTTGGAAATCTAATTACTACAACTGCTACTTTTACAATTCAAGACACAACTGCTCCAACTTTCGTTGAAACAGTACCAGCAGATATCACTGTTGAATGTGATGCTATTCCAACAGCAGATACTTGTGGTGATGCAAATGTTACTTTTAATGAAACTGAAGTGATAGACACTACTTGTGCTAATGCTAAAATCATTACTAGAGTATGGACAGCTACTGATGCTTGTGATAATGAAACTGCACATACACAAACAATCACAGTGCAAGACACAACTGCTCCAACTTTTGTTGAAACAGTACCAACAGATATCACTGTTGAATGTGACGCTATTCCAACAGCGGATACTTTAACAGCTACAGATACTTGTGGTGATGCAAATGTTACTTTTAATGAAACTGAAGTGATAGACACTACTTGTGCTAATGCTAAAATCATTACTAGAGTATGGACAGCTACTGATGCTTGTGATAATGAAACTGTACATACACAAACAATCACAGTGCAAGACACTACTCCTCCAACTTTTGTTGAAACTGTACCAACAGACATTACTGTTGAATGTGATGCTATTCCAACGGCTGATACTTTAACAGCTACAGATACTTGTGGTGATGCAAATGTTACTTTTAATGAAACTGAAGTGATAGACACTACTTGTGCTAATGCCAAAATCATTACTAGAGTATGGACAGCTACTGATGCTTGTGATAATGAAACTGTACACACACAAACAATCACAGTGCAAGACACTACTGCTCCAACTTTTGTTGAAACAGTACCAACAGATATCACTGTTGAATGTGATGCTATTCCAACGGCTGATACTTTAACAGCTACAGACACTTGTGGCGATGCAAATGTTACTTTTAACGAAACTGAAGTGATAGACACTACTTGTGCTAATGCTAAAATTATTACTAGAGTATGGACAGCTACTGATGCTTGTGATAATGAAACTGTACACACACAAACAATCACAGTGCAAGACACTACTGCTCCAACTTTTGTTGAAACTGTACCAACAGATATCACTGTTGAATGTGATGCTATTCCAACGGCTGATACTTTAACAGCTACAGATACTTGTGGTGATGCAAATGTTACTTTTAATGAAACTGAAGTAATAGACACTACTTGTGCTAATGCTAAAATCATTACTAGAGTATGGACAGCTACTGATGCTTGTGATAATGAAACTGTACACACACAAACAATCACAGTGCAAGACACTACTGCTCCAACTTTTGTTGAAACTGTACCAACAGATATCACTGTTGAGTGTGATGCTGTTCCAACGGCAGATACTTTAACAGCTACAGACACTTGTGGTGATGCAAATGTTACTTTTAATGAAACTGAAGTGATAGACACTACTTGTGCTAATGCTAAAATTATTACTAGAGTATGGACAGCTACTGATGCTTGTGATAACGAAACAGTACACACTCAAACAATCACAGTACAAGACACTACTGGACCAGATTTAACTAATTGTGTTATTAACGATACTACGCTAGAATGTAATGGTGATGAAAACCAAACTTTAGCTAATACATGGAATGCTGATAACATTGAAGCCCTTACTTCATGTGCAGTTGATGCTTGTAATCCTGATGCAATAAACACAGTAACTTCAAATTATACATTTGTTAATTTAATATCTGATTGTGGAGCTGGAGGAACTATTGAAGTTACATATACAGTAACAGATGAATGTGGAAATGAATCAACTTTAAATGCTACATTAACAATAGAAGATACTACTGCTCCTGTTTTAATTACTAATCTAGAAGAGGAATCTTATGTTATTTGTTCTGAAATTCCTGAACCACCAACTTTAGAATTTTCTGATGAATGTTCTAATGTAGATGTTACTTTAGAGTTTAATGAAACAAATAACAACTTAGGTGATGGAGAAGATTACGAAATAATTTGGGAATGGACAGTAAGCGACAGTTGTAATAACTCAAATGTTTATACTCATATATTAAATGTGGTTAGTGAAGATTTTGTTACAGACATTGATGGTGAACGTTGTAATATTGATGGAATTATCGATTTATTTGAATATTTAACAGATGGAATCGACGACTCTGGAATATGGACTGTTGAGCAGGGAGATGTTACAGTAAATGATGATGGAACTTTCGATCCTGTAGACTTAGAACTTGGTGATTATATATTTAATTACTCAATGGCTAATGATGATTGTAGAGCTACAACAAGAGTTACATTAAATATTAACGATAAATGTATTGTTAGACCATGTGGTGTAGAAGGTTTTAATATTTCTAAAGCAGTAACGCCAAATGGAGATGGGCATAACGACTTCTTCTTTGTACAAGGAGACCAAAAATGTGGATTCATAATAGACCTACAAATATTTAACCGTTACGGTGGCATAATTTATGATGTAAAAGATTATAAAAATGATTGGAGTGGTCAGGCTATCAAGCAGTCTTTAGGTCAAGCAGATAAATTACCTAATGGTACATATTATTATGTTATAATTTTAAGAAATAGTGGCTTAGACCCTATTACTGGTCCATTGTATTTAGGTACGAAATAAAAATTTGAATGAAAAAAAATAGAATTTATATATTTAGTATTGTAGCATTAAGCTGTGTTTTTTCCTTTGCACAACAATTACCGCAGTTTTCACAATATATGTTTAATACAATATCTGTAAATCCGGCGTACGCAGGAAGTAGAGAAACTATAAGTGTAGTTGGTTTACATAGAAGTCAATGGGTTGGCTTAGAAGGTGGTCCAAGTACACAAACATTATCTATTCATTCTCCATTAAAAAATGAAAAACTAGGTTTAGGACTCTCAATAATTAATGATCAATTAGGTTACGAAAACTTTGTTTTTGCCTATGCAGATTTTTCATATACCATTAATACTAGCGAAAAAACCAAACTCGCCTTTGGTTTAAAAGCCGGTTTTACACACTATAATTTAGATACTATTGGTTTTTTAGAAGAAGAGCAAATAGCTTCAGATCCTTTTTTTAGTGATATTTCTAGTCGTTGGAATCCAAATATAGGAGTTGGTCTGTTCTTACATAGCAATAGATGGTACGTAGGTCTATCTGCGCCAAGAATATTAAATACAGATTATAATTTAAGAGGTAACCAAGATGCTGGTCCAGAGTATTTAGCTTTAGAACGCATTGGATATTATTTAACTGGAGGGTATGTTTTTGAACTAAATGATGAGCTTAAACTAAAACCATCTACTTTATTAAAAGTTACTAATGGTGCTCCTATTTCGTTCGATATTAATGCTAATCTTTTATTTAATGAAAAGTTTTGGATTGGTGCTGCATATCGTTACAATCAAGATACCACTACTCTTGGTGCTTTAGCAGACTTTCAAGTGTCTCAACAATTAAGAATAGGATATTCTTACGAATATTTTTTATCCGATTTAAGACCTTATACAAGTGGAACACATGAAATTTTATTAATGTTTGAAGTTTTTAAACCAACAAAACGTATTAAATCTCCAAGATATTTCTAATAAAAAATGAAAAATAGTTTACTATACATATTATTCTTTTTTACTGTCTCAATAACGACTGCACAGATTAAAGTAGCGGATAATTTTTTTAAAGATTATGCGTATTATCAAGCTACAGAATTATATCTGGAAGTTTTAAAGAAAGGAGATACTACAGAACATGTTTTAACTAGACTTGGAGACTGTTATTACAACAACTCCAATGTACAACTGGCTAGTTATTGGTATAAAAAGGCAGTTACTAAATATAAAGATGTAAATCCAGAATATTTATATAAGTACGTTCAAACCTTACGTAGTTTGAATCAGTTTGAAGAATCTAAGAAATGGACAACTGTATTTAAAGATCGTAAAAAAAATGATCGACGTGTAAAAGAAGATGATGTATTTGATATTGAAAAATTTGAAGCATTAGAATCTACAGATCGTGTTTATGTTGATTTTCAAAATCTTGATATCAATACCAAATATTCAGATTTTGGAAGCTTTGAAAAGGACAATGTTCTATATTTTGCTTCTACAAGAGTAAAAGATTCATTACTTGACGAAGAAAAAATATATCAATGGAATAAAGAACCCTTTCTAGATATCTACCAATCTGAAATATCTATTGAAGATGGAAAAAAAATAGTAGGTTCTCCTTCTCCCATTACTTCAAATGAAGTAAATTCAGATTTCCATGAAAGTTCAGTTGCTATTACTAAAGATGGTAAAACAATGTACTTTACCAGAATAAACTTAAATAATAAAAACAAAGCTAAATACGATAAAGGAGGTACCTCGCAAATTAAACTTTTTAGAGCAAAAAATGTTGATGGTAAATGGAAAAAAATTGAAGAACTTCCTTTTAATGGAGAAGACTTTTCTACTGGCTCTCCCGCCCTTAGCCCTAATGATAAAGAATTGTATTTCTCGTCAGATCGTGAAGGTTCAAAAGGACTTACAGACCTTTATAAGGTCAAAATTAATAAAGATGGGACTTTTGGTAATCCAATAAACCTTGGAGATAAAATTAATACTGAAGGAAGAGAAAACTTTCCTTATATAGCGAAAGATTCTACTCTCTATTTTTCTTCCGATGGACATATAAATCTTGGTCTTTATGATATTTTTGAAAGTAATATTCTTAAAAAGGATACTTTAGAAGTATATGTTAAAAATCTTGGAGCACCTTATAATAGTGGTTTTGATGACTTCGCATTCTTTATAAATAACGATACAAATACTGGATACTTCTCATCCAACAGAGAAGGTGGAAAAGGTGGAGATGATATCTATAGTTTTGGTCGCTATGAATGTAAACAATTAATCAAAGGTACTACAAGAGATAAAATTTCTAATGAACCATTGGCAAAAGTCGTCGTTACTCTTCTAGATGAAAAAGGGAAGGTAATTGAAAGGCAAACCTCTAACGAAAATGGAGAATACGAATTTAAAGACGTAGGTTGCGATAAAACCTACACTATACTAGCAGAAAAGGTAATTTACAGACCAGATAGCAAAGATATTACAACTAGTCAGGAAAGCGGTGAAGAAACGATAGTAGATCTTTTCCTTACTCCTTTAATTATTGATAGCGAAATTGTAATTAATCCAATTTTCTTCGATTATAACAAGTCTAATGTTAGACCAGATGCAGCATATGAGCTTGAAAATATTGTAGCTGTAATGCGTGAACACCCAACTATGACTATAAAAATTGAAGCGCATACAGATAGTCGTGGTCGAGATGCGTACAATGAGAAACTCTCTGATAGAAGAGCAAAGTCTACTCGTGACTACTTATACACAAGAGGCATAGAACCAGACAGAATTGAGAGTGCTATTGGTTATGGAGAAAGTCAGTTAATTAATGGATGTAGTGATGGTGTAAAATGTACTGATGAGCAACATCAAGAAAATAGACGTTCCAAGTTTATTATTACCGGAGGTTATGTAAAATAGTTAAATCGAATTGTGGTTAGATTAACTAAAATATTTATATAAGTATTAAGTACAAGATTTGATCTCGTACATAGCTTTTAGAACGATCCCTTTAGGACATTCGTTAAGCAACTTATCGAGTGTCAATAAATAATAATGCTAAAAGCATAAAGCGATTGTACTTATTATCAATGTGCATATTATTACTTTAACCTATTAGTTTACCTGGTTTAAAACCTATTGTCGAGCAAACAAGCATTTATCTAAAATTGGATTATTTACAGCTTCCAGTATTCAACAAACTCACATCTTATAACTATCAATTATAAGCCACTTTCATAACAACTAAATACTTCTTAAAACAAAAAAAAGCGTTTCGTGAGAAACGCTTTTTTTATTTATCTAAAGACATAATTAATTTTTCATAAAAATATTTGTAAAGTACCATTTACCTTGGTCATTCTGTTCTGCTGAAACATCAAAATTTGTATAATTCCCTTCCATATTAACTCTATGATCGTTACTATTTATCCAAGCATTCACAACCGATTGTGCATTTGTAAACCCAAAAGCTACATTTTCTGTAACAACACTTGCTCCTGCATTATTTACTAAAAAAGATTTTCTAGTATAGAAATTTACATGAGAAATATTATCTGCTTCAGCCATATAATCTGAATGACTATATGCTTGAGATTTAACCAAATCATGATTTGATAATGCATTTAATCCTTTATCAATTCTATAAGCATTAATAAGCTCCATAATCTCTATTTCAATTTCTTTCGCCTCAGGAATAGTAACATCTTGAAGTTGTAAATCTTCAGTGTTCTCTTCAGTAGAACAAGAGGTTGCAAAAGTTAAAAATAAGGTTAAAAGTAGTAGGTTAAGTACAGTTTTCATAAGCGTAAATTTGTTTGGGGACTTAAATATACCCAACCAAAACCTTACGAAATGTTAAGAAAATGTTAAAATCGATGAAATACATGTATTTCATCGAAAATTAATGTTTTTAATCGATTAAAAGCAATGTCATAATATAAAAATATGCGTTTCGACGAAATAATCACGCTTTTAAACTGATTTAATTACGGAGCCAATCTAGACTTAATCCAATTATAATTTTCATCCATTTTATAATGAATACGATCATGCAATCTATTAGGTCGCCCTTGCCAAAATTCGATTTCTACAGGCTTTATAATAAAACCTCCCCAAAAGTTTGGCCTTAAAATTTCTTTTCCTTCATACTCCTTTTCAAGATCCGCAAGTTTAGCCTCTAGAACCTCTCTATCTTTAATAATACTACTTTGCTTAGAAACTAATGCTCCCAGTTGGCTACCTCTAGGACGAGATTCAAAGTAACCATCACTTAAATTTTCTGCTAATTTTTCAGCTTTACCTTTAATGATTATTTGTCTTTCGGCTCCTGCCCAAAAAAGGATAAACAAACCTTAGGATTCTTTAATATCGCTAATCCTTTCTCACTTTCGTAGTTAGTATAAAAAATAAAACCCTCAAAAGTATATTTCTTAAGCAGCACTACTCTATTTTTAGGAAAACCATTTAAACCAATTGTAGAAATCGTCATAGCATTAGTTTCGTCTTCCGGAAAATGGGCATCAACCTCATTAAACCATGTCCTAAATAATTCTATTGGATTTTCTGGTGTATCTTTAAGAAGTAATTCACTTTTCTCGTAAGATCTTCTATAATTTCCTAAGTCTTTTTCCATACTTGCAATTTACAAGAATTAAAAATAATCTTGAAAGTTTTAATGCTTTTAGTAGAAATTGTTCGTACTACTTATCCTAAAAGACACATCTTAACTTAAGATGTTTATAATTAAACTATTAGCTTAAAATAGCCTAGCAATCTCTTAAAACAGCTATAAAAGTATTGAAAAACACCTTTGGATTGAGCTTATAAATTAATATATTTATAAAAAACAAAACTTTCCTACTACATGCAATTTGAGGCTACTGAGATAAGCAAAAACCTTATATACGTTAAAAAAGAATTTCCTTTTGGTAAAATGTACTTTTTACCTGAATTTGTTATTTCTGAAATAAATTATGGAGTTCATTTAAATTGGGAGAAAATAGAACAATTAGTAGAGAAAATATACTCTCATTACGGCATGAAATGTAAGATTGCTTATGTCTCTAATAAAATCAATTCCTACTCTTATGAACCAAATTTATGGGATGACTTCTACAAAAAATACGATTTTATTGTAGCCAGTGTATCGGTTTGTTATTCTCATATTAATTACGTCAATGCCACCATTGAAAAGCAATTTTCAAAGAAAAGCATAAAAAGAACAGATAATATTGAAGAGTCTATAGAATGGGTTCTAAATTTAAAAGAATTTAAACTATAGCTTGAAATTCTAAAATTCAAAAACTTTTCCATCGTCTGCAAGTTCTACGTTCTCAAAATGTTCTTGAGCTTCGGTTTTAAATACGTTTAAATCGTCGTATCGTGTAGAATAGTGTCCTAATAGCAAAGTGCCAACATTAGCTTGTTTAGCAATACTTCCTGCTTCTTTAGCTGTACTGTGCTTCGTTTTTGGAGCCAAATGAGCATGTTGTTCTAAAAATGTAGATTCATGGTATAAAACATCTACACCTTTAATAATGGGTACAATATCTTCTTTATAAGCAGTATCACTACAAAAAGCATAGCTTTTAGGCTTTTCTGAAGGTAATGTTACAGTTTCATTTTTTATAAGTTGCCCATCATTATTCTCGACATCAAAACCTTGTTTTAACTTTCTATAATAGGCAACATCAATGTTGGAATTTAAAACAGCGTTCATATCTAACTTACGTTCACCTTCTTTTTCTTTAAATAGAAAACCATTAGTATAGACACGATGATCTAAAGGAATAGTATGCACTTCTACTTTATCGTCTTCAAAAATCAATTCTGAAGATGTACTATTTAGCTCATGAAAGTAAAGATTATAATTTGTCCATGAGTTAGCCAATTTCATCTGTAGAGTTACTACTTCTTTTAGGCCTTTTGGCGCATGAATATGCAAATCTACTTCACGTGTTAATAATCGCATGGTAGAAATTAACCCTACCAAACCGAAAAAGTGATCTCCATGCAAATGAGAAATAAAAATATGTTTAATACGATTAAACTTTATCTTATGCTTACGCAGTTGTACCTGTGTTCCTTCTCCACAATCTATTAAAAACACATGATTATTAATTTCTAATACTTGCGATGTTGGATTAGTAAACGTTCGTGGTGTTGCGCTGTAGCAACCTAAGATGTTTAATTTCAAACTGTTATTTTAAAAGATTATTTATCGTACTCTTGAGTATAAATTAATTTACTCATTATAGGAGCTATATTTTCAGGAATATCTTCTTTCCATTCACCAGAAGTAATACTTGCCTTGACTACTCCATTTTTCCCTGCCTTGATAAATGTAGGAATAGCGCTAACAGAATAACTAATTGCTAATTCTTCGTTATTATCCACATTAACTTTAATTAAAACAGTTTTGTTTAGTGTTTGTTTTAATAGTGTATTTTTTAATGCTTTTGAAAATTTTTTACAAGGAGCACACCAGTCTGCATAAAAATATACAATAGGTACTTTTGATTTAGAAATCTGATCGTTTATTAATTCATTTAAAGTATAATTAGTCCCTAAACCAAACTCTATAATTTCTACTTCTTTAGAATCATCACAGGATAAGAAAACAAGAAAGCATAAAATGACAAGAACAACTTTATTCATTCAAAAATTTATTAAAGTCCTAAATCGCGTTCAATTACTTCCATTTCGATAATATCGAAAGCTTCTTTAACTGTTGGTACAACAATAATCTCGTCTGGAGTTTCGTCTGCATTCATTGCATTAGTAACTACTACAAACGAATGTTTTGCTGAACGATGTTTTTTTGAAAGTCGTAAGAACTCATTAACATTTTGTGTCGTAATCTGCCCTAAAGATGACAATTTAACGATAATGTTATGCTTTTCAAACCTTGGATAAAGTGCTTCTATTTTCTTTGCTAATTCTATAATAGTAGCTTTTTCCTGTGTAATAATCGACGTGTTTTCTTCTTGATCTATTATCATAATTTATTGTTTTATTTTAGAAGCTAATAAATATATTACTGCCATTCTAACTGCTACTCCATTTTGTACTTGATCTAAAATGATAGCTTGTTTAGAATCTGCAACATCACTTGTAATCTCAACACCTCTATTAATTGGTCCTGGATGCATAATAGTAATTTCTTTATCTAAAGAATCTAGTAATGCTTTATTAACTCCAAATTGTTGTGTATATTCTCTTGTAGATGGAAAATAACTAATATCCATACGCTCGTTTTGAACACGTAACATATTAGCCACATCACACCATTGTAATGCTTTACGCAAATTGGTTTCTACTTTAACGCCTAATTGGTCTATATATTTTGGTAATAATGTTTTTGGTCCGCAAACCATAACATTAGCACCTTGTAATTTTAAAGCGTAGATATTTGATAATGCAACACGACTGTGCAGAATATCTCCAACAATCACTACATTTTTTCCAGCAACATCTCCTAAACGTTCGCGTATTGAATAAGAATCTAAAAGAGCCTGTGTTGGGTGCTCATGTGCACCATCTCCTGCATTAATAATATTAGCTTTTACATGTTTGGATAAAAACACGCAAGCTCCAGGATTTGGATGACGCATCACTACCATATCTACCTTCATAGATAGGATGTTATTTACTGTATCTATTAAAGTTTCTCCTTTTTTAACTGAAGATTGTCCAGCTGAGAAATTAATAACATCTGCAGATAAACGTTTTTCGGCTAATTCGAAAGACAACTTTGTTCTTGTTGAATTTTCAAAAAATAGGTTAGCAATAGTAATATCTCTAAGCGAAGGCACTTTTTTAATGGGCCTATTAATCACTTTTTTAAAATGATCTGCGGTTTCAAAAATAAGTTGAATATCCTTTTCTTGAAGGTATTTAATTCCTAATAAGTGATTGACACTTAACTCGCTCATATTTTTTTAGTCTTCAGTATGCAGTATTCAGTCTGCAGTTATTAAACATTCAATTATAATTCTTTAGTTTTAAGTTTAGTTGAATTTCATCTTTTAAATTTAAATTCGAGTTCAATTTCAACTTCAATATCACTAACTATTCACTAAATAAACAGCATCTTCACCATCATTTTCTTTCCAACTTACTTTTACTTTTTCTTCATTTATAGCATCTACTTGTCTACCTCTATAGTTTGGCTGTATTGGCAAATGTCTACTAAAACGTCTATCTATTAACGTTAATAACTCTATTTCATTTGGTCTTCCAAAAGATTGTATTGCAGTTAATGCAGCACGAATACTTCGACCTGTATATAATACATCGTCTATAAAAACAACGTTTTTATTTTCGACTATAAAATCTATTTCTGTAGAATTTGCTTCGTGTATTTTATCGCCTCGCCTAAAATCGTCGCGATAAAAAGTAATATCTAATTGTCCTAATTGTAAGTTTTTAATCTTGTAATCGCTTGCTAGCATTTCTGCTAAACGATTAGCTAGATATTTCCCTCTTGGCTGAATGCCTATTAAAACGGTATTAGAAAAATCTTTATGATTTTCAATTAATTGGCAAGCCAATCTATGAAGAATGATGTTAATAGTGGTTGCATTAAGTAGCACTTTCTGACTCATATTCTATCTAATAGTAGTGGATTACAAATGTAATAGAAAAATTTAGAACACAATTAGCATTTAAATTGAAATGTTTTAGAATATCAAAATTTTAAAATGTTATTGTTCAATATCAAAAAAAAAGCACCTTCAGTTTCATGAAGGTGCTTTTTCTAAGTATTTAAATTTACTTTTTGATAAACTTTATAGACTTAACAGAATTAACTCCTGATAGCTTTAGAATATAAACTCCTCTAATAAGATTAGAAATATCGATATTTTCAATAAATTCATTCTCTTTATTATTGTCTATTTTTTTTCCATCTAAACTATAAATCTCATAAGAATTAAAACTTATGTTATTTGAAATGTTAATTTTATTTTCAGATGTAAAGAAATTAATTGATTGTGGACTTTCGTTAGTGACTGATAAGGTAGAAGAATCCAAACTAGTTATATTAACAGTTGTATTGGACAAAATAGCGTCTACTGTCGTTTGGTCTAAATCCACACCAAGTTGATCTGTTGGGCTAAATATTCTTAGATAATAAACGTCTGTAGAATTAACAATTCCAGAAGGATATGTTGCATTCGGTAACTCTATACTCATACTGCCTCCAAGTGGTACAACATTAATATCATAAAAGCTGCAAACAACTTCAACAACATTATTAGTATCACCTCCAATTGCTCGACTTATTTGGAAATATATTCTTGCGACAACACCAACTTGAGAATCCATACTAAAATTTATTCTGTTATGAGTCGCGTCTATAGTATTAAAATAAAATAAATCCTTTTTAGGATCTAAAGTATTACCAAAACAATGAGGTGACATACCAGATCCATCTAATCCTGTAAAAGCATCTGTTAAAGTAATTGTGTTGTTATCTGTTATTTCGATAGCCTCCGCTAAAGTATTCCCTGCTTGTGCTAAAGCGAAAGAAGTTGATAAAAGAAGTAGTAAGGTAAGTAGTTTTGAATTCATAATTGACTGTTGGTTTGATTTATATGAATACAAAACTAATAATACAAAAACAAATACACTCAATATTTGTAACAAAATAGTCGTTAAACCACTTAAAATGCTTTTAACCGTGTTTTACAGCGTTTTAATGATGATTCATCAAAAAAGCGAATGAATAAAAATGATATTACAACTAAAAAAGCGTCATAAAAAACGTTAAAAAGCAATCTATTGAATTTGTCAATAAAAATGAACATAAAAAAAGCCTCTCGTTTCCGAGAGGCTTCTAACTTATAATAATATAAACTTAAAAGATTAAACTTTTCCGTCTAATTTATCTTTAAGAGCTTGTAAAGCTTCATTTGCATCACCTAATGTTGGTTTAGACTCAGCAGCTTGAGATGCTTGTTTAGCTTGTGCAGCTTTAACATTTGCCATCTCTTCTTCTCTAAAGATTGCAGTATGCGAAGCAACTACTCTCTTAAACTCTTTGTTAAATTCTATAATTTTGAATTCAGCAGAATCTCCTTTCTTCAGTTTCTTACCATCTTCTTTTTCAAGGTGACGAGAAGGAACGAATGCTACGATATCTTCGTTGAAATCAATAGTTGCACCTTTATCTACAACTTCAGAAATTTCTGCAGTATGTGTAGAACCTAAAGCGAACTCAGTTTCGTATTTATCCCAAGGATTATCAGTTGTTTGTTTATGACCTAAAGATAATTTACGTCCTTCAACATCTAACTCTAATACTACTACTTCTAAAGTATCACCTACGTTTGTAAACTCAGATGGATGCTTAATTTTCTTAGTCCAAGATAAATCTGAAATATAAATTAATCCGTCGATACCTTCTTCTAATTCAACAAAAACACCAAAGTTTGTAAAGTTACGTACAATACCTTTGTGGTTTGAACCTACTGGGTATTTAGTTGTAATATCTGTCCATGGATCTTGCGATAATTGCTTGATACCTAATGACATTTTACGATCTTCTCTATCTAATGTTAAGATTTGAGCATCGATTACATCTCCAACTTTTACGAAATCGTTAGCCGAACGTAAGTGTGTAGACCAAGACATTTCAGAAACGTGAACTAAACCTTCAACACCTTCTGCAACTTCAATAAATGCACCGTAATCTGCGATTACAACTACTTTACCTTTTACTTTGTCTCCAACTGCTACAGTTTCACCTAAAGCATCCCAAGGATGTTTAGATAATTGCTTAAGACCTAATTGGATTCTTGATTTGTTTTCATCAAAATCAAGGATTACAACATTTAATTTCTGATCTAACTCAACAATCTCATTTGGATGGTTAATTCTTGACCAAGATAAATCTGTAATATGAACTAAACCATCTACACCACCTAAATCGATAAACACACCATAAGAAGTAATATTTTTTACAATACCTTCTAATACTTGTCCTTTTTCTAGTTGACCAATGATTTCTTTCTTTTGCTCTTCAATATCAGCTTCAATTAAAGCTTTATGAGAAACTACTACGTTTTTGAATTCGTGGTTGATTTTCACAACTTTAAATTCCATAGTTTTATTTACGTACTGGTCGTAATCTCTAATTGGCTTAACGTCAATTTGAGAACCTGGTAAGAAAGCTTCGATTCCGAATACGTCAACGATCATTCCACCTTTAGTTCTACACTTAACAAAACCATTAACGATTTCACCCGTATCGTGTGCATCATTTACGCGATCCCATGCTTTAATAACACGTGCTTTTCTGTGAGATAATACTAATTGTCCAGTTGCGTCTTCACGAACATCAATTAATACTTCTACTTTGTCTCCAACTTTTAAATCTGGATTGTAACGAAATTCGTTTAAAGAAATAACACCTTCAGACTTTGCGTTAATGTCAATAATAACATCACGGTCAGACATGAAAACTACTTCTCCAGTTACAACCTCGTCATCTAATGTGTCAACGAAATTTTCAGATACTAATTTTTCAAATTCTTTTAATTGAGAATCTTCAACTTCATCAATACCTTCTTGGTAATTGTGCCAGTTAAATTCTTCTAAGAATTTTTCAGGATTTGCTTGTGCTTCAGATATTACTGGAGCTTCTTTTGTTACTGCTGCTTCTTGAGCTTCTGCTGCAACTTCTGTTTGTTTTGCTTTTTCAGCCATTTAAAAAATAATTCTGCAATGCTTTATTAGATTTTTACTTGTGTAAAAACGTTAGTACATTGCGTTGTATTCTGTACGTTATGAAAGATTTTAAAGCACTAACACACAGAAGTGTTATAAATAATTTGTTTTAATCCCTTTTTTATCTTTCCTAGAGGTGCTAAAAAGGAGTGCAAAAATAATACTTTTTAATAATATTACCTACATACATATCTAAAAGTTTAAAAGCACTGTGTTTCAAGACTCTAAACAGCTATTAAAGAGCGTTGTGTTATTAAACTAAATCTTAACAAAAAGCGCTTTTAATCGTTGAAAAAATACATTTAATCCAATATGTTTAATGGTAAACCAATTAATAAATAAATAAAGTTAGTACTAAGCGATTAATTACTATCTTTAATACTGTAAGAATTAACATTAAAAACAATAAATAATTATGGTAAGAGCAAAATATCAGGGAGTACTTGATTTAGGCGAGAAATTAAACATTCAAAACGGAGACGTTTCTGAAACTAATGGTGTTTTAACAGTAAAAGGTACTGCTGCTACGCAATATGAAAAGAACTTACTTTGGGATGAAATTAAAGCTGCAGGTGGCGAAAGCCCAAGTGATATCGTTGCAGACATTGCTGTTGCAGATTCTAGTGTTTTTGCTAGACACACTGTAAAAAGTGGTGAAACTTTAGGAGCTATCGCAAAACAATATTATGGAAGCGCTGGAAAATACAATGCTATTTTTAAAGCGAACACAGATATATTAAAGAACCCAGATGTGATCCACCCAGATCAAGAATTAATAATTCCGAATTTGTAGGAATTAATAGCGATTTCTTTTGAAAAGCGAGTTGACAATTGTTAACTCGCTTTTTTTGTGTCTTGCTATTGCGAGAAATGACGTAGGAGAAACGACGCAATCTCATTAATGATATTGACTACCCACAAACAGATTACTCAATTTATTATTGTTTTTTATTGGATTTGTGAATGCTTTGCATTTGCTACGCTTTTTTTTCTAATGAAAAAGCTCGCAATAACAATTCGTTTCATCTTTTACTTCAAATCCTCGAAAGTCCTATCTACTAATTGAAGCACTTTATCAAATTGTTCTTCTAAAGACAAATCGCTATTATCTATCTCGATAGCATCGTCTGCTTTACGTAATGGAGAATCTTCTCGATGAGAATCTATATAATCTCTTTCTTGTACGTTTTTTAAAACGGCTTCATAACTTACCTCATCTCCTCTACCTATTAACTCATCGAAACGTCTGGTAGCTCTTTTTTCTGCAGAAGCAATCATAAATAGTTTGAGTTCAGCGTATGGAAATACTACAGTACCAATATCTCTACCGTCCATAACAACACCTTTATCTTTACCCATTTGTTGCTGTTGCTTTACCAATTGGTAACGCACTTCTGGTATTGCTGCTACTTTACTAACATAGCTTGAGACTTCTAATGTTCTTATTTCTCTTTCTATGTTTTCACCATTTAAATACACCTCAGCGAAACCTAAGACTTCATTAAACTTAAATGTAATGGTAATATCTCCTAGTTTCTCTACTAATGCATTAACGTTAAAGTCTTCTTTTGTTATAAAATCGTGTTGCATAGTAAATAACGTTACTGCACGATACATTGCTCCTGTATCTACATAAATGTAACCTAATTTTTTTGCAAGCTGCTTTGCTACTGTACTTTTTCCTGTCGACGAAAATCCGTCTATGGCTATTGTTATTTTTTGCACTTCTTTTATTTAATTTTGTGTTTTATTTCGGAAAGGTTCGTTTAACGGTTTTGTATATGTTTTGTTGCGTGTTTAATGAACTAATTTAGTAAATAAAACTGAATAGAAAATCCACGAATACCTTCGTAAATAGACTTAAACTAACAATTAATTATATATGGTGTTGACCATAGTTAATCGTTTCTAAAATCAACTTTATTTGTACCAATTAAGAAACCATTAAAAACATAACCTGTATATTTATAATCACCATCAAAAGACAGAGATTTATCTTTTTTATTATTTTTTGATTTAACTTTAACCCATTGACCTTTCAATACTTTACCATTATCGGTTAATTCTAAATCGATTTTAGAGTTTTCGATAATAATAATTTCTGTTCCAAAATCAAAAGCTCCATATTTTGTAGATTTAAGTTCAGGGCTCTTGCGATATGTTAATCCATTTTTAGCTATAACATATGCTTTTCCATTTTTCGGATAGTTCGTTATGTTTTTGTTAGATAGAACAGGTTTTTTATGTTCAACTGTTTTTATTTTAATTAACTCTTTTCCATTCCATTGAAAATAATTGGAAGTAATACTTTTAATTATAATTTCATCTTCTGTAAGCCCTTCAACATCTTCTAAATACTCTGTATTTGTTTCTATTATTAATTCTCTTACAGGTATATTTATATCCTTAGGATATTTATAAGTTGTAGGTTTTCTTTCAGATTGTTCATTTAAATCATTCTCTGAAATGAGTAAAAGCCCTTTGTCTTTAAATTTAATAGGAAAATAAATTACTGAATGTCCCATTGTGCTATAAGAAGAAGAAATAAGCTTACTAAATATACCATTCTTGTTTTTTGAAATAAATGTTGTAGAACCTCCTCCAGGACAAGATTGTCTAAACTCTTTATAAGCAAGGATATCTTGAGAAAAATTAAGTTCATTCTTCATCATTACTTTTATACTATACCCGTGACTTGTATTTGGTAGATTTATAGAATCTATTACTTCATTTAGTTCATTGATACTTATAACTTGATGAGTTTCATCAGGTTTTTCTCTAAAAAAAATTTGTTTTCCTAATTTTTGAAGAGCAAAACCATTCTCTAATGTATATGTGATTTCCTCATTAATTTTTCTTTCATATACTTTACTTTCTTGAGCATTCAAGCTTATTAGAGGTATAAAAATAATTATTAATATTACAATAATTTTATTCATTGTTACTCATTTTTAATTATTGCTAATGTCGTTGATATGAAATCGTTTCAATGTTTTATATCATGCGTTAAACGAAGTTCGACTATTTTTTTGACAAAGTCAAGTCATTCTAATCCTACCTCAAATCAATCTGCACTCCAAAAAAGTTAGAGTTTGCAGCTGCTGTATATTTGGCATGAGTATAGCTAAAACGCATTTTATTAAGCTTAACAGAAAAACCAGCCGATAAACCCGAGAAGTTACGTTGGTCTACAATACGCAGTTCTTCGGCACGTCTAAAGTTATAACCTAAACGTATATTAAAACCTTTATTTGGAAAGAGCTCTGCTCCTAGTATTGTATGTCTTACTACCTGTGCTAAGAACCCTACTTTTTCTTCTGTTTGGTTTCCTTCAAGATCTGTAGTTGCTCTTGCAGGATTAGGATTTCCAATTGGCCATTGTTGTAAATTCTCGAAAGTTAAATGCCAACGCAATGGTACATTTTCTAAGGTTTGAGATAAACCTATATCTATTTCTAAAGGTAAAGATTCCTGTCTTCCCGCATAGGTAGTTATTTGTGTACCCAAATTTCTAACGACTAATGTACCTTGAAACTCTAAACGCTCATCTATATACATTAATGCTAAATCTGTAGCAACACCAAAAGAGTTGTATTGTTCTAAACTAGAATTAATGAATTTTAAATTTGCTCCTGCATAAAAATCACTATAACCAATTTGCGCAGCGTAACCAAAAGATAATGCTATTTCAGAACCAGAGAATTCACTAGTTTCGTTTCCTTCTTCATCATAACCTGCAAAATCGCCATAATTAATAAAAGTAATCCCACCATGATACGTTTGTACATGTCTATCTACAGTATAAGCATAAGCTGCAGTTCCATACTTTATACCACCTAAATAATTAGTATAATTAAGTGCTAATTGATTATCCATTTCTACATTAATAGTTGATGGATTATATAGTGCTTGTGTAACATCCCAATCTACATTTGTAAGCACCTTACCACCTAATGCTGCCTGTCTTGGAGACGATACTAAATTTAAAAACTGATAAGTAGATTGCCCACCTAATTGCGCGAAGCAAAAAGTGCTAGATAAGATAATACTAAAAGTTATAATTTTTTTAAGCATAAAGTGGCAAAAGTAACTAAATCTATCTTAAAACGTAGCGTTGTCTTTTTTATTTTAACTTAAGCTCTTGACCTATGCTAATAATTGTGTTTTCTAAATTATTAAGCTGTTTTAACTCTTGAATCGAAAGGTTAGCTTCCTTAGCAATTTTGTACAATGTATCTCCTTTTTTTACCGTATAAAGCGAAGTTTCTTTAATTTCCGCTGAAGTATTATAGCCAATTTTAAGCTCTTGATTAACACTAAGTATATTTGTTTCAAGACTATTTAAACTTTTTATTTGAGCCATACTAATTTCATGTTTCTTAGAAATAGAATACAAAGTCTCTCCTTTACTTACTACATGAACAGTGCCATCTGCAACATTAGAAGTTGGTGTATTCACTTTATTCGATGTGTAATTACTTGGTACACCATTTGTAAAAGTATAAACACCCGTTACAGTATTCATTTTTGCAGGTTTACCATCCATAATAACATCTACCATATTTTCTTGAGAAAACGCACTAATACTTATTAAACACACGAGTGCTAAAATTATTTTTTTCATATATAAAAGGATATTTTTTTAACCTCCTTGAAGAAGGAAATTCTATTTTAATTATTTTTTTGGAGTCACTTTTAATTTCTGACCAATATCAAGATTATTATTCTTTAAATTGTTCAGTTTTTTAATCGCATCTACAGTCATACCATGTTGGTTGGCAATAGACCATAACGAGTTACCTTTAACTACAGTATAATAAGTAGCTTTGGTTTTATTTTCTTCGGAATCGCTCTTGGCAGCAACTTCCTTTTCTTTAGTTAATTCTTCTTCTTTAGAAACCTCAACTTCTTTTTCTGTTTTTCTAACTGAAGCTATTGCTTGCTTCGCTTTTTCAGCAGTAGTTTTTTCAGCTTTTGGCTTGTTCTCAAAAACCATAACCTTTCTACCATTAGCAGTCTCTTCTATTTTAGCTTCAGGATTAGATTCTTGTATCTCCTCTAATGCTTTATCAGAAACGTTTTTTGCTTCCTTTTCAATTACTTTTACCGCTTCTACAACTTCAACAGCATCTTCCTTAACAGGCTCCTCTGCCTCCAATTCCGCTTCTAAAGCTAACATTTCGGCTTTAAGTCTTGCAAGTTTCTCTTTTTTAGATTCAACTTTTACTACTGCCTTTGGTGTTTCAACTACAACAACCTCTTTCTTTTTTACTTCAGTCTTAACTGTTTTTACCTCTTTACTTATAGCTTCGGAAAGCGTATTCAAAGTATCGTCTTCCTCTGTGTCTTCTGCATTATCCAATCCAAAAATAGGATTCTTAATACTTGTTTCTGCTTTATATACAGCAGCCGAAGGTTTCTCCTCTGTTTTCTTAATTTCAATAACCTTACTTTCTACTTCTGCAACAGAAGGTGGAGCAGCAAACTGTCCAGGAGATTCACCTGGACGCAGTCTTGCTATAATATGCTCTTCTCCCGCCGAACTAATAACTGGGCTACTAGATTTAACAAGTTCTTTTTTTACAATTTTAAGTTTACTACCAATTTTTAAATTAGCAGTCGCTACTTTATTATGCTTTTTAAGTTCTGAAACAGTAACGCCATTTTTTTTCGCTACAGCAGATAATGTCTCGCCTTTTTTTATAGTATGGCTAGTAATATTTGTGTAAACAACACCACTTGCTGTAGTTTCTAATTGTGTTGGATCTGTTTTTGAATGCTCGCGAAAGGTAAATTCTCCAGTTTTAGTAGACATAAAGGCTTCTTTGCCTTCAACGTTTATTGGAAGAAATTCTTCCTCAACTTCTTGAGCATAAACTCCTAATGACAGTAAACTGAATAAACCAATTGCGATTGCTTTCATTTTTATAATTTTTTAGCGTTTTTTACTTTCTGCTTTGTAATAGCAAATTTCAGAACATCTTTCATATCTGTAACATAGTGAAACGTTAAGCCTTTTAAATAATCTTGCTTAATTTCCTCAATGTCTCTCCTATTGTCTTCACAAAGTAATATTTCTTTTATCCTTGCACGCTTTGCAGCCAATATTTTTTCTTTAATTCCGCCAACTGGTAAAACTTTCCCACGAAGTGTAATTTCTCCAGTCATTGCCAGACTCTTTTTTACTTTACGTTGTGTAAATAAAGAGACTAAAGAGGTTAACATTGTAACTCCTGCACTTGGACCATCTTTAGGTGTTGCTCCTTCTGGAACGTGAATATGCACATTGTATTTATCGAAAACATCTGGATCGATATCAAACTCTTCTGCATTAGCTTTTATATATTCCATTGCTATGGTTGCAGATTCCTTCATGACCTTACCTAAGTTACCAGTAATAGACATTGAACCTTTACCTTTAGATAAAATAGATTCTATAAATAGTATATCGCCACCTACTCTAGTCCAAGCTAAACCTGTAACTACTCCGGCAACATCGTTATTTTCGTATTTATCACGCTCTAATTTTGGGCCTCCTAAAACTTCTATAACAGTATCATTAGTTACTTTAAGATCGTAGTCTTCTTCCATTGCAATATTCATGGCAGCATAACGCACCATTTTTGCAATTTGCTTATCTAAGCTTCTTACTCCAGATTCTCTTGTATAACCTTCTACTATTTTTTCTATTTGTGGCTTACCTAGCTTTAAGTGCTTATCTTCTAAACCATGCTCTTTTAGTTGCTTTGGCAATAAATGACGTTTACCAATTTCTACTTTCTCTTCAATAGTATAACCAGTAACATTTATAATTTCCATTCTATCTCTTAGTGCAGGTTGTATGCTTCCTAAACTATTAGAGGTTGCTATAAATAACACCTTAGACAGATCGTAACCCATTTCAAGGAAATTATCATGAAACTCGCTATTTTGCTCTGGATCTAAAACTTCTAATAAAGCAGACGATGGATCACCTTGATTAGAGTTCGTTAATTTATCTATCTCATCTAGTACAAATACAGGGTTAGATGTTCCTGCCTTTTTTAAAGATTGGATTATACGTCCTGGCATAGCACCAATGTATGTTTTACGGTGTCCTCTAATTTCGGCTTCGTCTCTTAAACCACCTAAAGACATACGTACATACTCTCTACCTAAAGCTTCTGCTATAGATTTACCTAACGATGTTTTACCAACTCCCGGAGGTCCGTAAAGACAAAGTATTGGCGATTTCATGTCGTTACGCAATTTCAATACTGCTAAGTATTCTATAATACGTTTTTTAACATCATCAAGACCATAGTGATCTCTATCTAGTATCTTTTTAGCACGTTTAAGATCGAATTTATCTTTACTAAATTCATTCCAAGGTAAATCTAGAAACAAGTCTAAGTAGTTACGTTGAATAGAGTATTCTGCAACTTGCGGATTCATGCGTTGCATTTTAGATAATTCCTTTTTAAAATGTTCGCTAACTTTATCGTCCCACTTTTTATCTTTAGCACGCTTTTTCATTTCTTCCATTTCCTCTGCATTGCCACCACCAAGTTCTTCTTGAATGGTTTTCATTTGCTGATTTAAGAAATACTCACGTTGCTGCTGGTTCATATCGCTTTGAACCTTAGATTGGATATCGTTTTTTAACTCCAATTTCTGAAGTTCGATATTCATAAACTTTAAAGTTTCTAAAGCACGTTCTTTAAGATCGTTTATTTCTAAAAGCTTTTGTTTGTCTTCTACAGGAAGATTCATGTTAGACGATACAAAGTTTATTAAAAACGAATCGCTTTCAATATTCTGAATCGCAAAAGAAGCTTCACTTGGAATATTTGGACTGTCTTTAATAATTTGTAACGCTAATTCTTTTATAGAATCTGTTATCGCTTTAAACTCTTTATTCTTTTTTGCTGGCTTTGCTTCCGGTACTTCTCTTACTGTAGCATTAATATAAGGCTCTTCAGTAATAACCTCTGCAACACTAAAACGTTTTTTACCTTGTATAATAACAGTTGTGTTACCATCTGGCATTTTAAGTACTTTAAGAATACGTGCAACAGTACCAACTAAATGTATATCTCCTGCTTTAGGATCTTCGACTGCTTCGTCCTTTTGCGACACTACACCTATAACTTTGTTACCTTTATTGGCATCGTCTATTAATTTAATACTCTTATCTCGTCCTGCAGTAATTGGTATTACAACACCAGGAAATAAAACAGTATTACGCAACGATAAAATTGGTAATGTTTCGGGTAGGTCTTCTTTGTTTATTTTCTCTTCATCTTCTGGTGTCATTAAAGGAATTAACTCTGAATTCTCATCAAAATCCTGCAATGACAAACTGTCTAGACTAATAAAATTAGATTTCTTCATATGTATATTTACGTCATTATGTCACCAATTAGTAATAGGTTAATAATGCTTTTTTTATAAGATTAGTATTCAAAACGACAAAACACATTGACTTCTAGCGTATTATAAGTAGTTCTATGTTTGTATTTGTTAATAAAACTTCAATTAATATGCCAATCTCCTTTAGCTAATAGTTTTACTTACTCTTGTGTGCTTACTATAATAGTAACTCACTGTTCATTATAATTATAACCTTTCATCTTAAAATTAAAAAAAATAAAAAAAATAAATAAATTTTCACAAAACTGTAACAAACTCATTTAACTTATATCTTTACTACAACAAACCATTTAAATTGACATTAACCAAACACAATATCGAGCAGCTCGTGGAGCTTTGTAAAACCGACAACCAATTCGCGCAATTGGAACTGTACAATAGGTATTACAAAGCCATGTACAACACCGCTTACCGTATTGTAAAAAATAGTTTTGAAGCCGAAGACGTTATGCAAGATGCTTTTTTATTAGCATTTTCTAAACTCCATACTTTAAAAGAGATTAAAACCTTTGGAGCTTGGCTAAAACGTATAGTAGTTAACAAAAGTATTTACCATTATAACAAGAGTACAAAGTTTGACGAAGTACCTCTAGACAACGTGCTTTATAAAGTTGAAGACACAGATGGAATTACGGAAGATTACGAGTTTACTAACATACAAGCAAAACAAGTAATGGAAACTATGAAAACCTTAAAAGAGAATTATCGTGTGGCTTTAACGCTTCATTTAATTGAAGGTTTCGATTACGATGAGATAAGCGATATTATGAGAATCACTAGCGCTAATTGTCGCACAACTATTTCAAGAGCAAAAGAAAGTTTAAGAAAAAAAATGCAAGCCTTAGTAGGCTAAAAAACAGGTTTTACAAGCGAAGTCGCAGTGCTTTGTAAAATGAAATAATAATTTAAAGTTTAACGCTTACGCGGAAATACTAAAAATATGAAAGACGATAATATAAATCAGCTTTTCGAGAAATTTCAACACGATTTTGATGTTGAAGCACCAAACCATGGTCATGAAAACAGGTTTTTAGAAAAATTAAAAGCCATAAACCATGCGCAGGACATTGCAGTAGCAAAAACCAACAAGCGTTTATGGAAACCTTTTTTAGGTGTTGCAGCTTCTATTGTATTGCTAGTAACGTTAGCTTTTGGTTTTAACGCAAACACAGAAACTCAAGATTTAGCGAGCGTATCTCCAGAAATGGCGAATACTCAAAATTTCTTTACCTCTGTTATTGCTGAAGAATTAGAGAAAATTAATAGTGAACGTACTCCGGAAACAGAAGCACTTATTGAAGATGCGATGTTACAAATGGAAACATTAGAAACACAATACAAACAATTAAAATTAGACTTAACCGAAAGCGGAAACGATAAGCGCGTTATCCATGCCATGATCGATAATTTTGGGAATAGAATAAACATCCTAAAATCTGTACTAGAAAACATAGAAGGTATCAAAACATTTAAACAAGACAACAATGAAACAATTACACTATAAATTATTCACCATTCTATTATTACTACCTCTGGTAATATTTGCTAGTAATAGTAACGATAGAGATGGTAAGTACAAAAAGGAAAAGACCATTACAAAAACATTTAATGTTAATGAGAATGCTACTCTAAAAGTAGATAATAGCTACGGAAATTTAGATATCGTGACTTGGGATGGTAACACTATAGATTTTGAAATAGTAATTACCACAACTGGCAACGACGAAGAAAAGGTGCAACAGAAATTAGACGGCATAACAGTAGATTTTTCAGGATCTCAAGATTTAGTAACTGCTATTACAAAGTTTAGTAAAAACAAAAGTAAATCTTGGTGGAGTTGGACAGATAATAATACTGTGCAAATGAAAATTAATTACATCATTAAAATACCAATTACCAACAATGTAAACCTAAGTAATGATTATGGTAACATTAATATAGGAACGCTTGAAGGTCGTGCAGAATTAAATTGCGATTATGGTAAGATTACTACTAAAGAACTAATGGCAGATAATAATAGTATTAATTTCGATTATTCTAACAACTGTTATTTCGAGTTTATAAAAGGTGGTAAAATTAATGCCGATTATAGTGGCTTTACTGTCTCTAAAGCTAATACTCTTGAAATTATTGCGGACTACACAAAGTCTAAAGTAGAAGTAGCAGAAAACATAACCTACAATTGCGATTATGGCGGTATTACAATAGACAAAGTAAATAACATAAAAGGTAATGGAGATTATTTAACCGTTTTAATTGGAGACGTATATAAAAACTTAGATATCACTGCAGATTATGGTTCTATTAAAATAAACAAACTACAAAAGAGTGTAAAAAATGTTTCTATAGATAGCGATTATGTAGGCATAAAAATTGGTTACGATTCAATGCTAGCTTTCGACTTCGATATAGAATTAGAATACGGCTCTTTAAAAGATAGTGACGATGTATTAAATTACGTTAAGAAACGTGTGGAATCTTCAGATCGTTATTATACAGGTTACCACAACACTCAAAACTCGGGAAGTTTAGTGAAGGTAAATTCAGAATATGGAAGTGTTACTTTTTATCAGAATTAAAAAAAATCAATCAAAACAATCATTTAAAACTAAAAACATGAAAACATCAAAACACACGCTATTAATAGCTATCGCATTATTAAGTTTCTCTTTTGCTCAAGCACAACTTTGGGGAAGTAAAAAAATAAAAGGTAACGGAGACGTAACTACTATAAAACGATCGACAGCCGACTACGACGAAATTAAATGTGCTGGATCCATGAACTTTGTACTTGTAAAGGGAACAGAAGGGAATATTAAAATTGAAGGAGAAAGTAATTTATTAGAATATATTATTACCGAAGTTGAAGGCAATACACTTAAAATTAAAACTGAAAACAATATTAGTTTAAAGACTAGTTTTAATAAGACTATTACAATTACTATTCCTTTTGAAGATATTGACTATGTTAGTCTTTCTGGATCTGGAGATGTTATTAATAAAGATAAAATTACTGCAAATAAATTTACTGCTAAAGTTTCGGGTTCTGGAGATGTTGTATTGGATGTCGAAGCAAACGATATTACTGCCTCTGTAACTGGCTCTGGAGATTTAACTTTAAATGGTAAGACTAAAGATTTAAAAGCTAGTGTAACTGGTTCTGGAGACTTCCATGGTTATAATTTAGATGCAATTGATGTAGACGCCAAGGTTACTGGTTCTGGAGATGTAGAAATTGTATGTAATGGCGATTTAAACGCAAGAGTAATAGGTTCTGGTGATATTGAGTACAAAGGAAACCCTAAACATGAAGATACTAAAGTTACTGGTTCTGGAAGTATTGGAAATTAGTTTTTATTACTACTAAAAAAAATCCGAAGCA
>NZ_LIQG01000020.1 GCF_001418015.1 Lacinutrix mariniflava
TTTTTTTGTTTTAAATAATTTCTAATTATTAATAATAAGTATATTCCGTAGTATGCGTTTCTTCATCTGCGCTTCCTTGGTTATAAACTGTATTTGAGGTAATAGGATAATTATCTGAATTATAGGTATAAGTATTATTCTCATTATCAGGAACAGTTGAACCTCCTGTATTTATATAACTTAAATAATTATTATTAAAAGCAGTATAACCTAACACTGCAAAAACTTCTCTCTTATGAATGTTTTTGGAGATTCCATTCTTGTCATCATATGTATAAGTATAATCATTATTACCATTAGTATTGTTTTCTAATATTATATTTCCATTTTCAATGGTATAAATATAAACCTGACCTCCATCTTCATTATGTGTAATTGTTCCATCAGGATTATGCACATAATTATCTATTTGTATGTTAGTGTCGTCTAATGTAGTTGTTACTGTTATTAATTCATTATCTGAATTATACTCTAAAACCATAGAATCAGTTTCTGTAAAACCAGCAGAATTTTCAACAATATCTATTTGTGCTAATAAGTCACCATTATAAGTAAATTCTTCAACTTCCGTTTCCGTTGGTTCTCCAACAAAATTAATAGTATATTCTATTTTAGTCAATTTGTTACCATTAAACGTGTAATCACCAATAATTGTAGAACCATCAGCATAAGTTTGAATTGACTTTTTAGGTAAAACTAAATCACTAGTCTCCGAACAATCTCCCAAACCATCTATAGTAGCTTGTATAGAACCATCTGCATCACCACAAATTTCTATTTGTTCTTCCAACGCCATAACATATCCTGTACAAAATTGTGTGTACATATCGGCTGGAGCGTTATTTAAATTAACTTCAGCAATACCAGAATTTGCAATGGCAGATTCACATGTGTCTGGATCTAATGGTTCGCTACAATCTCCTAAAGTTCCTAACAAAGCTTGAATACTTCCGCTTGGATCTCCACAACTATCTATTAAGCCTTGTAAAGATGCTGCATAAAGTGTGCATAAAGGCGCGTAAGTATCTTCATTTCCATCCCAATTTCCAAAATTAGTAACAGCTGTACTGTAGGCTTGTGTTGCTGCTAAACAGTCTAACTCTGACGTCTCTGCTTGAGGTAGTAAACTTGGCTCTAGTGGTTCGTTATCACATGTAAATAAAGACATGGTTAAGAATAACATTAAAAAAGGTATGGTTATTTTTTTCATAATAAATGTTTATGTAACAAACATAAGAAATATTCTGTTAAACTCAGAACTCTTTATTTACAGACGTAATTAACAACTTAGGTATACTAGAATACTATTTCGGCGACACCCGATTTTTATTCAACTATAAATAAAATATTCCTAATAATAAGCAAAACAAAAAAGCCACTTTTCACATAAATGAAAAATGGCTTTTTTAAAAGTTATAAAATATATTAATTTAAAGTATAAGCATCCAACTCTTGTAAAGTAGTTGATGTAATATTATCTGCATTATCACTTATAGTTCCTTCTGCCTTTACTAATCCTACATCTTTAGCAAAATAATAATAAATTAAAGAATTAGTAGTTTGTTCTGGAGCCGCAGCCGTAAATGTCTCTTGTAAATACTTAACCTTAATAACATCATTATAAGTAGTACCATTAACCGTAGTAGAAATATCTTTCTCAACTACTTCAAGAGTATTACTAATGTTATTAGTTATAGACGGTAAATCTGGAAATGTTTCATCATTAGATGTAAATGAAGTAACCGTTTGTACATTACTTGTCCAAGTAGTACCAACATTTACATAATCTTTAAGAATTATTATACTATATCCTGTTTGAGATAACTCAAAAGCTCCATCAAGATAACTTGCAGATAAATCACCTACAGAAATAATATAGTCACCTCCATTTTTTCTAACATACGTATCTATTTCCAAACCATCAAATTCCGTCCCATCTGTACCTGTAGCAGATGGTAAGTATTGATTAAATCTAAAAACATTTTCACCTTGATAAACATCGGTTGATCCAATACTCATATCGTAATCGTCTTGAGCTACATCATCAGCATATAAATTATAAGTCCAAGTATTATCTACTGCTAAAGGCCAATAGTCTCCAGATGAAGCACCTCCTGGATCAGTAATTTCGCTATCATCTGGAATAAAGGTTCCATCTTCCGATAAGAAGTCTGCATCCAATGGTTCGTTTTCACAAGACAAAAAGAACATGGTAAATAATGATAATGATAACACTGAGGCTACTCTAACTAGTTTCATATATAGTAATTTAGGTTTAAATATAATATTTTAACAAACATAAGAAATATTAAGTTATTCTGAAACCTCTTCTTTTGGTACTCTAAAAAGTAAAATAATACCAATAAAAAAGAAAACGAATAAAAACAAAATAGCATAACGCATTGTACTAATTTGGTCTACCACTGCAAAAATAGTCATACCTATTACAATTCCTATTTTTTCTGCTACATCATAAAAACTAAAATATGAAGTAGTATCCTCTGTCTCTGGTAAAAATTTAGAATAGGTAGAACGTGCAAGCGATTGTACTCCTCCCATTACAAAACCTACTAAACCTGCTGCAATATAGAACTGAAAAGGAGTCTCCATAAAATAAGCATAGAAACATAAAAACATCCAAAATACATTAATTACAATTAGTGTTTTTATGTTACCAAATTTTGATGATGCCTTAGACGTTAGTACCGCACCTAATATTGCTACAACTTGTATTACTAAAATACTAATAATAAGTCCTGTCGTTTTTTGATCTTTATCTGCCCAAGAGATTTCTTTCTCTCCAAAGTAAACAGCCATTAACATTATGGTTTGCACAGCCATACTAAAAACAAAAAAGGCTCTTAAATATAATTTTAATCTTAGATTGTTTTGTAATTGTTTCCAAACAACCTTTAGCTCTCTAAATCCATTAAAAACAACATCTTTATTTACTTTATGTCCTGAAGAAACGCCTTTTGGTAAAATATAAAAAGTGTATTGACTAAAAATAATCCACCATAAACCTACTGTTATAAAAGAGATTTTCATGGCTTCAAAAGATGCAGCATTTTTAATTTCTTTCGCTTTTAAAATAATATCTGCTTCGCTACCATTATCCAAAATATTTTGTGGCACACTAATATCAAAACCAAACCAATCTGGTTTCATTACCATTGCAAGATTTAATATTAATAATAAAACACTTCCTATGTAACCAAAAGAGAAACCTTTGGCACTTATGCTATCTTGTTGCTCAGGAAAAGCAATATCTGGTAAATACGAATTATAGAATACTAAGCTTCCCCAATAACCCATTAAGCCCATAAAATAAAAGAGCATACTTAGATGTATATAATCTCTATTAAAAAAGTACAGTCCAATACAGCCTATACTTCCCAAGTAACAAAAGAATTTCATGAAATTCTTTTTATTACCAACATAATCGGCAATACCAGAAAGTATTGGAGAAAGTATAGCCACTACTAAAAAAGTAAATGCTGTAACTATCGAAATAAGTACGGTTGGTTTCATTTCTAAACCAAAAGCGGAAACTAACTCATCTTCAGAAGAAAATAATGCGCCATAAAAAATAGGGAATATAGAAGAAGCTATGGTAAGTGTATATACCGAGTTTGCCCAATCGTAAAAAGCCCATGCATTTAATAACTTTTTATCTCCTTTTTGTAATTTTTTCATAAAAAAAGCCACTCTATTATTAGAGTGGCTTCGAAAATAAGAATTTATATTCTATTAGTAAGGTGTTACTGCTCTAAAAGATTTAACACCAAACTTTTTAGCTTCGGCTTTCGCTGTTGGAGCTAATGCTTCTAAATTTGCAATACGTGTTGTAGTTGCAGGATGCGTGCTTAACATTTCTGGTGGTGCTTCTCCTCCACTTGCTGCGCCCATACGTCTCCATAAATTTGCAGCTTCGTCTGGATTGTAACCAGCAATTGCGGTTAGTATTAAACCTATTCTATCGGCTTCTGTTTCATGACTTCTGCTAAAAGGTAACATACCTCCTACAGTAGACGCTGTACCATAATACTGATTAAATAAGTCTCTTTTTTCACCTTGTAAAGCTACATTACCTAAAAGATTTACACCTTGTTGTACCATTCCAGCACTCATACGTTGTTGCCCGTGGTTTGCTAAAGCATGAGCAACCTCATGACCCATAATTGCAGCAACGGCTGCTTCGTTTTGTGCTACAGGTAAAATTCCTGTGTAAAAAACAATCTTTCCACCTGGCATACACCAAGCGTTTATTGTTTCATCCTTTACTAAATTGTATTCCCATTTATAATCGTTTAAATAACCTTGATTTCCATTGGCATTCAACCAACGCTCTGCAGCTACTGCAATACGTTGTCCTACTCTTGTAATCATTTCTGCTTCTTTTGTTCCTGTAACAATATTGTTTTCGTTTAAAAACTGATTGTATTGAGCAAAAGCAGTTGGAAATAAAGAGCTATTTTCTGTACCTGGCAATGCCATTGTTTTTTTTCCTGTAAAAGGATTTGTAGCACATGAAAAAAAGATAAGCATTGTAAATGCTAATGTTATACTCGATTTAAATTTCATTTTTTGTTGTTTTTAGTATTATAAAACCAAGTTACAAAAAGTTGCGTAAATATGTAGTGATGCACTATCTAAATAGTAGGTGGTTATTCGATAAAACACACATTTAGTCGTTAAAGGTGTGAATTCTAACGAAAGATGAATTTGATTATTATAATGTTAGGATTTATATAAAAATACGACTAAAAACGGATAAAAAGATATTAAATATCTTTGTCTAAAAAAGAAAAGTTAATTTTAAAAAGATTTTTATGAAAAAAATGGCACTATTGGCTTTCGCCTTTATCTTATTTAATTGTAATGGTAATGCGCAAGATGCAAAAAAAGAGAAAAAAGTTTACGAGATTACAAAAACGGATGCCGAATGGAAAGCATCACTTACTAACAATGAATATTATGTTTTAAGAGAAGCGGGAACTGAAAGGGCTTTTTCTAGTAAATTTAATAAAGAATACGGTGCAGGTACTTATATTTGCGCAGCATGTGAAACACCTTTATTTCAAGGAGAACACAAATTCGATTCGGGAACGGGATGGCCAAGTTTTGATAGAGAGATTAAAGGAAACGTAGATTTCTCTATAGATTATAATTTAGGTTATGCAAGAACCGAAGAGCATTGTGGTACATGTGGTGGTCATTTAGGACATGTTTTTAATGATGGGCCAAAAACGACAGGTAAAAGACATTGTATAAATGGTGTTGCAGTAAAATTTATTCCAAAAAAAGATGAGTAATTTTAAAATTAATAAGTCTGATAAAGAATGGAGAGACCAACTTACAGACGAAGAATATCGTATTCTAAGAGATAAAGGAACAGAAAGACCACATACTGGAGAATATAACCTTAATTTTGAAGAAGGCATTTACAAGTGTGCTGGCTGTAACCAACAATTGTTTGAAAGCTCAAGCAAGTTTGATGCCCATTGTGGTTGGCCAAGTTTCGATGAAGCTATTAAAGGTACAGTTAAAAATGTGTTAGATAAAACGCATGGCATGATTAGAACCGAAGTTGTTTGTAATAATTGTGGTGGGCATTTGGGTCATGTTTTTAACGATGGACCAACAGAAACTGGTGCGCGTTATTGCGTAAATTCTATTTCTGTAAAATTTGATAAGCCAAGCTAATAGATACTTCTTAATACATTTAAATACTAGAATGTGCGTGAGTGATAGTAACGGCATCCTTTTGCTTTTTCTGCAAAAGATATAGTGAATAGCACGACCTTTAGGGCACGCCCAAAATATTTTAAATCCTCAAAAAACGTATACTATTTTAAGAATAGTATATGTTTTTAGAATTTTATTGTTTTTGGTTTTTGGAATTTAGGATTTTCCACTTGAAAATCCTTAAATTTGATACTTTATATAACGACTAAAAATTATACAATGAGTAAATACGATATTATTGTTCTTGGAAGTGGTCCTGGTGGCTACGTAGCAGCTATTAGAGCTTCTCAATTAGGTTTAAAAACAGCTATTATTGAAAAAGAAAGCCTTGGTGGTATATGCCTAAATTGGGGTTGTATTCCTACTAAAGCCTTATTAAAATCTGCCCAAGTTTTTGAATATTTAAAACATGCTGAAGATTATGGTCTTTCTGTAAAAGGTTATGATAAAGATTTTAATGCGGTTGTAAAACGTAGTCGTGGTGTTGCTGAAGGCATGAGTAATGGCGTTAAGTTTTTAATGAAAAAGAATAAAATTGACGTTATTGAAGGTTTTGGAACACTAAAAACTGGAAAGAAAATTGATGTTGAAGGAAAAGAATATTCTGCAGATCATATTATTATTGCAACTGGAGCTCGCTCTCGTCAATTACCAAGTTTACCACAAGATGGTAAAAAAGTAATTGGTTATAGAGAAGCAATGGTTTTACCAGAACAACCAAAGAAAATGATTGTTGTTGGGTCTGGAGCAATTGGTGTTGAATTTGCATATTTCTATAACTCTTTAGGTACAGATGTAACTATTGTAGAGTATTTAGATAGAATTGTACCTGTTGAAGATGAAGACGTTTCTAAACAATTAGAACGTAGCTTTAAGAAAAGTGGTATAAACATTATGACTTCTGCCGAGGTAACAAGTGTAGATACTTCTGGAAAAGGTGTAAAAGCTACAGTAAAAACTAAAAAAGGAGAAGAAATATTAGAAGCGGATATTGTATTATCTGCCGTTGGTATTAAATCTAACATAGAAAACATTGGCTTAGAAGATGTTGGTATTGCTGTAGATAGAGATAAAATTTTAGTAAATGATTTCTACCAAACAAACATACCTGGTTATTATGCTATTGGAGATATTACTCCTGGGCAGGCTTTAGCACACGTTGCTTCTGCTGAAGCTATTTTATGTGTTGAAAAAATTGCTGGACAACATGTAGAAGCATTAGATTACGGAAACGTTCCTGGTTGTACATATTGTTCTCCAGAAATTGCGTCTGTTGGTTTAACAGAGAAACAAGCAAAAGATCAAGGTATCGATATTAAAGTTGGTAAATTTCCTTTTTCTGCTTCTGGTAAAGCAAGTGCTTCTGGTGCAAAAGATGGTTTTGTAAAAGTTATATTCGATGCTAAATATGGCGAATGGTTAGGATGCCACATGATTGGTGCGGGTGTTACAGACATGATTGCAGAGGCTGTTTTAGGTAGAAAACTTGAAACTACAGGTCATGAAGTATTAAAAGCAATACATCCTCACCCAACAATGAGTGAAGCGGTTATGGAAGCTGTAGCTGCTGCTTATGGTGAAGTAATACATCTATAAGAAAACAGATATTAAAATAGATATGAGTTTTTCTCATTCTAAATATTTTATATAAAAAATGCGATTCAATTGAATCGCATTTTTTTTTATTCTGTTTGTATTGCTTTAAATAAAACTCTGTATTGCTAGTTCGTAACTCTGTAATCCAAAACCTAAAATAACACCTTTTGCGTTAGCCGAAATGTAAGATTGATGTCTAAACTCTTCTCTTCCAAAAGTGTTAGAAATATGGACTTCTATAACCGGAGTTTCTATTGCTTTTACAGCATCTCCAATACCTATAGACGTATGTGTGTAAGCCGCAGCATTTAATACAATACCATCGTAACTAAATCCGCTTTCCTGTATTTTATCTATTAACTCTCCTTCTATATTAGATTGAAAGTACTCTAAAGCTACATTTGGGTATTTTTCCTTTACAGTATCGTAGAATTCTGTAAATGTTAAGCTTCCATATATATTAGGTTCTCGCTTACCTAGTAAGTTAAGGTTTGGTCCGTTGATGATGATTATTTTTTTCATGTCCTTTTTTATTGTTTAATGCCTCATGCTATTCGCTAATACTATAAAATTTATATTTATCATTTTAGAACACGCGCATTTTATAATGTAAAAATACAAAAGTTATGGTATAAAAAAACCGAAGCGGTTAGGCTTCGGTTTTTTAAACATTATGTTTTATATTAATTTAAAGAAAATAGAACGCCTACATTAAAGCTACTTCTTCCATTTGTAACAGAATCACCTTCGTTATTTTTAAACACATCTGAAACACCAGATTGTCCGTCATACTCAATATAAAGTTTAGTATTATCTGCTATTTCAAACTTGTAACCTATACCGAAAGCTAAACCGAAATCTGTAGTATTAAAAGCTTCTTTTACATCCATACCTAAACGAGAATCTTCAGCATTTAATAAAATACCTATATAAGGTCCAAAATTTAAGTACCATTTTCTAGTTGATCCAAAATGCCAATTTGCCATTACTGGAATTGTTAAGTATGATAATTGAAAATCTGTAGTAGTATTTTCAAGTGTATCTTCATTAAAGATAAAGCCATCTGCCCAACCTTTTTGGTCGTAGTTTAGTTCTGCTTTAATTCCCCAACGGTCTGAGAAATAATATTCGCCAGAAGCACCAAAATTGATAGATGTTAACGAGTTAGTAGAATTTTCTGAATTCCCACTCACTGTAACATTAGAAAAACTGGCACCAATACCTGCACCTAGCTCAAAATCTCCTTTGTCTAATTGTGCGTTTACTGTTGATACCGCAAAAATGGCTAAAGAAGCAATAAGTAATAATTTTTTCATAATAAATTTGGTTTTTAGTTAGGCCGTAAATTTAGAATAAATAAGTATTAAAAAATTGTAAAAAAACGTAATTGCAGTTATTTGCTTTTTTTTGATTAGATCTAAAGACATAATGCTAAAAATAAAGCACAAAAAAAACCGAAGCCGTTAGGCTTCGGTTTTAAATTTTATAGTGGTTCTAATTAGAACTTGTATGCAATACCAAAGTTGATATCAGATAAATCTAAACCAATATTGAATTGGTTTCTAGCTTCTGCTCCGTCAACATCCGCTTTAAAAGTATTGTAACCTAAAACACCAATAGATGCTTCTAATGTAATGCTATCTGAAACGAAATAGCTAATACCTGGTGCAAATTCAAAATCTAATCCATCAAACTTTTGGTCTTCCTCAACAAAATCTTGTTCGTTTTTACTTGCAACAAATTTTGCTGCTAATTCTCCGAAGAAAGAAAATTGACTAGCTGGAGTAGCATAGTAACGTCCAAATACACCTGCACTTAAAGAAGTTCTTTTAGATTCGATAGTTGCTTCTTCAAAAGTTACAGGATTAATTCCTGAATTTTCATTTTTAAAAGATTCAAATCCTAAAGATACTCCAACTGCGATGTTATCACTTACAAAAAATCCAACTTTTGGAGAAATTTCAAATTGATTGTCCTTAGAATCACCTTGAGTAGTTGATCCAAAACCTACTGCTCCAGAAATAAATACATCTCCATTAGCAAAACCACCAACAGTAGTATCCTCTTGTGCATTAACACTTGTAAAACCTAATACTGCAATTGCAGCTGTAAATAATAATTTTTTCATTTTAAATTGATTTTATTAATTTGTGGGTACAAAATTAGAAGATACTTACATATTGAACAAGTAAAAACAAGTTAAAAAAATCATGCGATTTATAACTATTTGATTATTAGATTTAAACATAAAACATTTAACACAAAATTTAGTTTTATATCCCGAATGAAATTCAATAAAACCACACAAATCACTAATAATCAATCACTTAAATATTGTATTCACAAATAAATAATCCTATTTTTGAGTTTTTATCATAAAAAAATGCATTGTACAACAGACTCTTTATAAAAAGACACGAAACGCAATAGAAAACTTAAAAATAAGGTGAAAATTTAACTTATTTACAATACCATTTCTACTACTTTCAAGAGAATTATTGCTATAAAATTTTAATATATAATAAAACAGTGTATTATTATGCCTATAAATTTAATTAATACAGATGTTAATCTAATTGTGCACATAAAAAAAACCGAAGCAATTGCTTCGGCTTTAAAACTTGTTTACTTTTATTAATGAACTAAAAGAATATCCAACTGAAACTTGAATTACATCATTATTAACACTAAAATTTTTATCTCTGTCTTCATTTTAAGCAATGTTTGCTAAACCTAAGTTATAACGTGCAGAACAGTTTAAACCACTCTTTAATTTATTACCAGCTACTCTTTTAATAAAATGACCTTATATAGTTCCTTATTTTAAATAAAAATCTATTTGAGTTTGTTCTCCAGCATTTAAATTAGTTAAGGCTTTAATTTTAGAGTCATCAACAAAAATCTCAATTACAGCAGTATTTGTAGACATACTCCCAACATTATCTGCAGTTAATATAAAGGTGTTCTTTTTATTAACTAAAGTTAGTGGTATGCTTTTTCGTTCTCTTTTAGTTTCAAAATTTCTTAAAATAGTATTACCATTATATTGTAAAGTTACTTTATCTCCATCAAGTTGGCCACCATCGAAAATTTCAATTCTAATATTTTTACTTTTAGAAAACACACTCATAGTTTGCTTGCTTCTTAAAATATTCATTTGAATAGAATCCATGGTTTTAGCAAGATTGATATTCTTTTTTTGTTCTTCGGTAATTCGTTTTGTCTTTTTTATAAACTTATTCGCTTTCTCAATTCTTTTTAACTGTCTTTCTTTAGTTGAAAGCAGAATTTTTCCATTTATACATTCTGTATTATCAGGAAACAAGCCTTTAAAATCACCTTTAAGTTTCGAAGATTTTCCCAATCTATAAGCGCTTGATGTAAAATTTATGTAACATAAATCATCTTCTGCAAAGTAAGATTTAGTATAAATGGTTTCTACCTCACGAAAACGTAAAATTTTATCTTCTTCGTTATAGTCTCCTACAACGCTAGTTTTTGTTTCATGCTCTCCACCTATATCTGTTACTGTAAAACCTTTAAGTTTACCGTTGGTTTCTTCTAGCTTAAGCGTTAAACTTATTAAAGAAGAATCGTTTAATTTAATAAAGCCGACATATTCATACTCTTGCTGAGCAAAACATAGTATTGAGCAAAATGAAATTAATAAAAATAGTGTTATACTTTTCATAAATTAAAAAAAAGTTGATATTGTGCTAACAAACTTAAACCAAATAAATATGAAAGTTAAACTATTACTCTCGTTTTTAGTATTCTTTATTGGAATCACTACAGCAAGCGCATCTTTTCCTGTTAAAAGAGCAACAACTACGGTTGAAAACACAACAAACGTAACTACAGATACTGTGGATACAGCAATGACTTCTCCTGCAGTAATGAAAGGAAATGACAAAACTACAGCCATTTTATTATGGGTATTCTTAGGTGGTTTTGCAGCACACAGATGGTATTTAGGAAGCCCAATTGGTTGGAATATTCTTTTTATTCTTACTGCTGGATTCTTTTTTGTTGGATGGGTAATCGATGGTATTGATATTATTACAGGTAAATATCCTGGACTATAATAACCAAATAAAAAATTTATTTTAAAAAGCCACTTCTTTATTGAAGTGGCTTTTTTATTTTAGTGCTATGAAATGGCAACATGCACTTAAAGATTATCAGCTCTATTTAAAAATAGAACGTGGCTTATCAGACAATTCAATAAGCAACTACAGTTTTGATGTTAAAAAGCTAATTAATTATTTAGACGATAATGATATTGTTGACTCCCCTATTTCTATTTCTAAAGAAACTGTGCAACAGTTTATATATACTATTGCTAAAACAGTTAATCCACGGTCGCAGTCTAGGCTAATATCTGGATTAAAAGGTTTTTTTAATTATTTAATTTTCGAAGATTATCGTGAAACCAATCCGATAGATACCATCGATTCTCCTAAAATTGGAAGAAAACTACCCGATACATTAAGTGAGAATGAAATAAACCAGCTTATTGATGCTATCGATTTAAGTACGCCACAAGGAGAGCGCAATCGTGCTATTTTAGAACTACTTTATGGTTGCGGCTTGCGAGTAAGTGAATTAACACATCTTAAAATTTCTGATTTATTTTTTGAGGAAGGCTTTATAAAAGTCACTGGTAAAGGAGACAAACAGCGTTTTGTTCCAATTATTGATGCTACACAGAAGTATATTAATATCTATAAAAAAGAGATAAGAACTCATCAAACCATTCCAAATGAATTTCAAGATACTTTGTTTTTAAACCGAAGAGGCAAACAGCTAACCAGAGCAATGATTTTTACTATTATAAAACAGTTAGCTGTAAAAATTAATTTAACCAAAACCATTTCTCCTCATACGTTTAGACACTCTTTTGCAACGCATCTTTTAGAAAATGGAGCAGACTTAAGAGCGATACAGCTTATGCTTGGTCATGAAAGTATTATTACCACAGAAATCTACATGCATGTGGACAAAAGTCACTTAAAAAGTGTGATAACAGCTTTTCATCCAAGACAATAGAATAACATTTTTACTTTGTCTATTGCTTTTCATAGTGTTTTTATATATATTTGATTATCAGCTATTACAATGCAATAAGTCTTTTTTAAACTAACCTACGTTCTTTTTATAAAGGCTAACCTTTTTTATATGGATTTAAATACGCCCGAATCTAACCTGCGAAGATTTCAAACTGCTTTAGAGATTTCTAAAATTGGTGTTTGGCATTTTAATGAAAAAAAACAGTGTATTTTCTTCTCTAAAACTTCTAAGGCAATTATTGGCTTAGAAGATGACGACTCTTTTGGTGACCATTTAGACGATTGGAATAACCGTGTACATCCTGATGATAAGAAAAAATATCGTTCTGATTTTCAAAACCATATTAACGGAAAAACGAAGCATTATATTAACAAGCATAGAGTATTGTGTAAAAATGGATCTTATAAATGGGTTCTAGATCAAGGTCAAATAATTAACGACCATGTTAAAGAGGGTTATATTCATTTTGTTGGCACACATACAGACATTACAGAACAAATAAAGAATGATATAAAAGTCCATAACTCATTAACCATTGCAACAAAACAAAATAATAAACTTAAAAATTTCGCACATATTGTAACTCATAATTTGAAACAGTATTCTGGAAATTTTGAAAGCCTATTAGAGTTTTACAATCAAGCCGAAAGTGATGCTGAAAAAGAAGAGCTTATTAGCCATTTAAAGGACGTATCGACCTGTTTAAATAGAACGATTCAAAATTTGAATAAGATTGTTTCTGTGCAATCAAAAAAAGACACAGACGTACAAAAGCTTAACATTAACGCTTCTATAATAGAAACATTAAAGTTATTAGATATCGTTATTTTTGAGAGCAATGCTACGGTTAATAATAGTGTAGATCCAAAATTATTTATCCGGTATAATCCTGCATATATAGAGAGTATTATTCAAAATTTACTCACTAATGCTATTAAATATAAGCACCCTGAAAGAGATCCTGTGATAACCATTAGTTCTAAATTAATAAAAAACAAATTAATTCTATCTGTTAAGGATAATGGTTTAGGTATCAATTTAAAAAAGTATGGCAAAGAAATTTTTGGATTGTATAGAACTTTTCATCACAATGAGGATGCCGAAGGTGTTGGTTTGTACTTAACAAAAAATCAAGTAGAAGCTTATGGTGGTAAAATAACTGTTGAAAGTAAAGTTAATGCTGGTACCACATTTAATATTATTATACCAAATAAAAGGCCCAATTAGTTTTCTAATTGGGCCTTAATATAATAACGTTACAGTTTCTATTTTGCAATATTCACCGCTCTTGTTTCTCTAATTACTGTTACTTTTACTTGTCCTGGATACGTCATATCTGTTTGTATTTTTTGTGAAATACTAAAGGATAAATCTGCTGCATTTTGATCGTTTACTCTTTCACTTTCAACAATAACACGTAATTCTCTACCGGCTTGAATAGCATAAGCTTTCTTTACACCTTGAAAACCAAAGGCTATTTCTTCCAAATCTTTTAAACGTTGGATATAACTATCTAAAACTTGACGTCTCGCTCCTGGTCTTGCTCCAGAAATAGCATCACAAACCTGAATTATTGGAGATAATAAAGAAGTCATTTCTATTTCGTCGTGGTGAGCACCAATAGCATTACAAACCTCTGGTTTTTCACCATATTTTTCTGCCCATTGCATACCTAAAATAGCGTGTGGCGTTTCCATATCTGCTTCTGCATCTGGCACCTTACCTATATCGTGTAACAATCCTGCTCTTTTGGCTAGTTTTGGGTTTAAGCCTAACTCTGCAGCCATTATACCACATAACTTTGCAACTTCACGCGAGTGTTGTAATAAGTTTTGTCCGTAAGACGAACGGTATTTCATACGTCCTACCATTTTTATTAATTCTGGGTTTAAACCATGAATTCCTAAATCGATAACCGTACGCTTACCTACCTCTATAATTTCTTGTTCTATTTGTTTTTGAGTCTTCTTTACAACCTCTTCAATTCTTGCAGGATGTATTCTTCCATCGGTCACTAACTTATGTAAAGAAAGGCGTGCAATTTCACGTCTTACAGAATCGAAACAAGATAAAATAATAGCTTCAGGAGTATCATCTACAATAATCTCAACACCAGTAGCAGCTTCAATAGCTCTAATGTTTCTACCTTCTCTACCTATAATACGTCCTTTAACATCGTCGTTCTCGATATTAAATACAGACACACAGTTATCGACTGCTTCCTCTGTACCAATACGTTGTATAGTGTTAATAATTATTTTCTTAGCATCTTGTTGAGCCGTTAATTTCGCCTCTTCCATTTTACCTTGAACGTAAGCCATAGATTCTATCTTAGCTTCACCTTTTAGAGATTCTACTAACTGCGTCTTTGCGTCTTCTGCAGATAAACTAGAAATAACTTCTAATTGCTCAATTTGGCTTCTATGAAGTCTGTCTACTTCTTCCTGCTTTTTATCTATAACTTCTAAACGGTGATTGTAGTCTTTTTGTTTAGCTTCAATTTCTAAATTAGATTTTTTAGCCTTTGCAAGCTCACTAGAAGTTTGAGACTCTTTGTCACGCGTACGTTTTTCAGCATCAGACATTTTCTTTTCACGAGAAGAAATAACCTTTTCGTGCTCAGACTTAAGCTCAATAAATTTTTCTTTGGCTTGAAGCATTTTATCTTTTTTAATGCTTTCGCCTTCACTCTTTGCATCTCTTAAGATATTTGATGCTGTCTTTTTAGCATTTTTAGTCAGTTTAGAAGCATTACTTCTTTCCATCATTTTTGCTATAACAAAGCCAATAATAGCTCCAATAGCAACTCCTGCGATACTAAATATAATTGTTTGATCCATTTTAGTTAGTTTAATTGTATAAAAAAAGCCTACACTAATTTTGGTTTTGTATAAACTCCTTAAAAACACGTTTAGGGTTAACAAGCTGATCAAGTATCTGCCCAAATAGATACTGAAATAAATTCAGCAATACTCTATTAGCAGCACGCTTTTACAACTTCAACTCACCCTTTTTAAAGAATTAACTGTTGAGTTTATCAAAAAAATAATTAATGTAGGCAGTAACCTAATTTTATTTATAAGAACGTTATGAACTTAAATGCAAATCTAGCAATTGGTTTAAAGCGTTTATCTTCTCTTCCACGTGCTCGTTTACATGTTCTTTATCTAAAGTCTTCTGTTCTACTTGAGAAGCAAATTGTAAAGCACACATAGCTAAAACATCTTGTTTATCTCTAACAGAATAACTTTGCTCAAATTTTATTATCATAGCTTCAATATTTTTAGCTGCTTTTCGCAATCCTTCCTCCTGACTTGGTGGTATTGTTAAAGGATATACTCTATTCGCTATCGAAAGCTTTATTTTAAGCATTTCTGCCATAAGTTGCTATGTTACATTATTCAGAGAGTTGACCAATACAATGATCTATTTCTCTTATTAATGCGTTTATTTTGAGTTTTGTTTCTCTTTTATCTTCATCACTGCCAAGTATTGTATTGGCCATTTTGAGTGTATTGTACTTATCTTTCCAAGCATTAATTTCTAATTCTTGTTTTTTTATTGTACCGAGATATTGTTCTTGTTCTTGAGATAATTTTAAATTAGTTTCCTTTAAAACACCTTGGTTTTGCAAGACTTTGCTTATTTTTTTCTCTAAAGCATCTACAATATCCTCTATATTACCCATCTACAAATATCAATACTTATCTTACAAAGTTAACAGAACATAACCTATTTAACAATAGTTTTTTCATAAAATTTAAAATAAAACTGAGTAATAGAATTTATTGTTATTTAAACTACAAAAAACCAATACAATGGCTAGCTCTTTCATTTTGTCTTTGCTATTAATAATCAATTGTATATTTTAGCATCTATATCCAAATTCGCTACTATTTTAATATTTTAAAAATCGGTACAAATAATACATATGCGTAAATTTCTCTTACTTTTTCTATTAAGTTATTCTGTTTTTTCGCAAAACGAATACCCTCAAGACTATTTTAGATCGCCTTTAGACATTAATATTGTTCTAGCAGGAACCTTTGCAGAGTTAAGATCTAACCACTTTCACTCTGGTTTAGATATTAAAACAAAGCAAATGGAAGGTTTAAAAGTTTATGGCATTGCAGATGGTTACGTTAGTAGAATAAAAATTGCGCATTTTGGCTATGGGAAAGCTCTATATATAACGCATCCTAATGGTTATACTAGTGTTTACGCACATTTGCAAAAATTTAGTCCTTCAATAGAAAAATACATAAAAGACAAACAGTACGAGAAAGAGTCTTTTGAAATTGAGGTTTTTCCAACTCCGGAAGAATTAAAAATTACTAAAGGAGAAATAATAGCTTATTCTGGTAATACAGGAAGTTCTTCTGGCCCACATTTGCATTTTGAAATTCGTGATAATGCCGAAAGACCAATTAATCCAATGTTATTTGGTGTTGATGTTAAAGACACCACAAAACCTATTGTTTCTAACGTTTACGCGTACCCAATTGGTGACAACTCCCATGTTAATGGTTCTAACAAAAAGCAAAAACTTCGCGTCATTCCTCAAAAGAACGGAGATTATAAAATTGAAGATTTAAAGGCCTTTGGAACCATTGGTTTTGCGGTTCAAACCGTAGATAGGCAAGATTTAGCTGCCAATAAAAATGGCGTGTATAATATTTCTACTTTTTTTAACGGTATTCAGAATTTCGAAATAGACTTTAAACGTTTTTCATTTGAAGAAACAAAGCATCTAAACCGTTTAATAGATTATTCTCATTTTAAATCTGATAAGCAAAGACTTCAGAAGTTATTTATTGAAGAAAACAATCCGTTAAGTTTGTATGATAATATTATTGACAGTGGTTATATTACTATTTCCGATAGTACTGCTTCTGTTTATAAAGCTAAAATAAGTGATTTTAAAGGGAACGAAACCAACATTGACATTGCCATTAAAGGTGATGTTAAATCTCCAAACGATGTTGAAGAACGTGTTACAACACAACATTACATTCAACATGATTTAGAAGCAGAGCTAGAACAAGATAAATTTAAAGTTAATTTTTACAAAGACACTTTTTACGATAGCTTTTTTATAGACTTTAGTGTTAATAACGATACGTTAACATTACATAAACCAGTACTTCCTGTAAAGAAAAGTTTTACTATTTCTTACGATATTAGTGATTACAATGAAGAAGATTTAAAACAACTTTACATTGCCGAATTAATAGGTTGGAAAAAATGGCCAAGCTATTCTACTACAAAAAGAAAAGGAAATACGCTTAGTACCTATACTAAAGACTTAGGAACATACGTTTTAGCAAGAGATACCATTGCTCCTACAATTAAAGCCGTAAATTTTAAAGATGGTGGTTGGTTAAGTAAGTATCGCTATTTAAAAGTAAAAATTAACGATATTGGTACTGGAATTTCAAATTACAGAGCAACCGTAAATGGTAAATGGGTTTTAATGGAATACAATTATAAAAACAAAATATTAACTTACGACTTTAATGATGCTGCTGTTACAGAAACTAAGAATAAATTAAAAGTAATTGTTACAGATAACGTAGGGAATAATACTACATTTGAAACTACTTTTTTTAGGAAATAATTCTTTGTCAGCCTGAACAAAATCGAATACCTTTTTAACTTAAAACTAAAAAGCATTTCGACTGCGCTCAATGTGACATATAAAATAAAAAACAACCTTGATTACAAAAACTAACTTCCTTAAACTATTAACCTTACTGCTACCACTCTATGCGTTGTCTCAAACCGCGACCGTAAATGGAGTTATTTTAGACGAAGGTAACTTTCCGCTTCAAGCTGTAAATGTAAAAACTGAAACAGCAGGAACATCAACCAACGGTAATGGTTTTTACGCGCTATCTATTCCTGCAAATACCGATATTACCATAGTGTATTCGCACGTGTCGCACAAAAATGTAACAGTAACAGTCAACTTAAAAAATGGTGAGTTTTTTGAGTTTAATCCTGTTTTAAAAACAGATGTAGATCAAATTGAAACCATTATTCTTAACGGAAGAAAACGAAAAGATGTACAAGGTATTATAAACATAGCTCCAGAAACATTAATTAAAATTCCGGGAGCACAAGCCGGCGTAGAGAATTTACTAAAAACATTACCAGGCGTAAGTGGAAATAACGAATTAAGTACACAATACTCTGTACGTGGTGGAAATTTTGACGAAAACCTTGTGTATGTAAATGGTATTGAAGTTTACAGACCATTTTTAGTGCGTTCTGGACAACAAGAAGGTTTAAGTTTTATAAATAGCGATTTAGTAGAAAATGTAGATTTCTCTGCTGGAGGTTTTCAAGCTAAATATGGTGATAAATTATCTTCGGTTTTAGACATTACTTATAAAAAACCTAAAGATTTTGCTGTGGCTGCAGATTTAAGTTTACTTGGTGGAAGCGTTGCCGTAGAAACAGCAAGTAAAGATTCTAAGTTTACAAGCATTACTGGTTTACGATACAGAGACAATTCGCTTTTAGTTCAAGCCAAAGAGACTGAAACCAACTACAACCCTATTTTTGCCGATGTGCAAACCTATTTAACATATAGGTTTACAGATAAATTAGAAGTAAGTTTTCTAGGAAATGCTTCGCTTAATAAATATAATTACGAGCCACAAACCAGACAAACCAATTTTGGAACCTTAGACAATCCGTTAGCTTTATTAGTCTTTTACGAAGGACAAGAACGTGATAGCTACCAAACACTTTTTGGAGCTTTACAAGCTAATTATGAGCTAAACGATGCTGTAACTTTAGGTTTGGTTGCGTCTACATATCACACCACAGAAGAAGAACATTTCGATATTTTAGCACAATACCGTTTAGGAGAAGTAAATAGTAATATTGGAGACGAAAATTTAGGAGAAGTAGAATTTTCTGAAGGTATTGGCGGTCAATTAAACCATGGTCGTAACGATTTAGATGCACTAATTACAACTATAGAACATAAAGGAACGGCAGATATTAACGGCAACGAAATAAAATGGTCTGTAAAGTACACAAAAGAAGATATTAGAGACCGTTTAATAGAATGGGAAGTTATAGACTCGGCAGGATTTTCTATAAATCCACCAGCTTCTGGAGGTTTTAGTCAAGAACCATATGAGCCAGATACATTTCCTATTACTGCTTTTCAAAATGTACAAGCAAGAAATAATACTCAAATTAATAGAATTCAAGCCTATTTACAATGGAGTAAACGTTCTACTTTAGGTGATGCCGATGTTTGGTACAATGCAGGAATTCGCGCCCATAATTGGCAGGTAAAAGATGCTAACGTTACTGGAGATAATCAAATAGTAATTAGTCCAAGAGCGCAATTCGCTATTAAACCAAATTGGGAAAACGACATGCTGTTTCGTGTTAGTGGTGGTTTATATTATCAGCCTCCATTTTACAGAGAATTACGAGATGCTAGCGGAACTGTACAACCCAATGTAGAGGCTCAGAAATCGGTTCATTTAGTTTTAGGAAATGATTTCAGTTTTAAAATGGATGATAGACCTTTTAAGTTAACCACAGAATTATATTATAAAAACCTAAGTGACGTTAATCCATACACCGTAGAAAACGTGCGTATTCGTTATGCTGCCGAAAATAATGCAACTGCCTATGCCTACGGATTAGATATGCGATTAAATGGTGAGTTTGTTCCTGGAACAGAAAGTTGGTTTAGTTTTGGATACCTTAAAACTGAAGAAAATATTAATAACCAAGGTAATATTGCAAGACCAACAGACCAACGTTTAAAATTTGCTGCACTGTTTCAAGATTATGTACCAAATTTGCCAAACTTTAAAATGTATTTAAACTTAGTTTATAATACAGGATTACCAGGTGGTTCGCCCAGTTATGCTGATAAATACCAATACCAAAGTAGATTGCCAGATTACAAACGTGCAGACATCGGTTTTCAGTTTGTAATTGTAGATGCCAATAAGCAATTTGATCATGGTTGGAAAAAGCCATTTAAAGATCTTTCTTTCGGTTTCGAAATCTTTAATGTTTTCGATGTACAAAACTCTATTACTAATACTTGGGTTCGCGATGTGTATAGCAAAAGGCAGTATGCAATTCCTAATTATTTAACACCTAGAGTCTTTAATATTAGAACTACTATGCGTTTTTAAAGGTTTAAAGAAAGTCTAAAGGACTAGGTACATTTTCTAAAGTTTTATTAGTTACATGTGTATAAACAAGTGTCGTTTTAATAGAACTATGTCCTAATAATTCTTTTATTATTCTTACATCTGTACCTCTATCCATTAAATGTGTTGCGTAAGCATGCCTAAGGCCATGAAGTGTAATATTCTTATTAACTCTAGATTTAGCTAAAGCCTGTTTAAAAACTTTTCTTAAACTTTCTGATGAATATTGGTTTCCTTTTTGACCGCAAAATAAATAGGTTTTAGGTTTGTATTCTAAATAATAAGTTCTTAAAATTACTTTTAACGATTCTGGAAACGGTATTACTCTATCCTTATTTCCTTTGCCAGAACGAATATGTATTTGGTTTCTATCTCCATCAATATCATTAATTCTCATATTAATAAGCTCTCCACTTCTTAAACCTAAAGCATAAATAACTGTAAGCATTGTTTTATGCTTTAAATTACTGTGGCTATCTAAAATAGCTTTTACATCTTTAGTTGAAATAATTTTGGGTAATGGTTTTGGACGTATGGTTGGATAAACAGGTAAAAAATCTATATCTCTACCATACATTTCTTTATAAAATAGTTTTAGTGCAGCACAAAGTTGTTTATGTGTTGTATAAGCCAATTGTTTTTCTTTAACTGCTTCTATAATAAATGCAAGTAAATCCTTATTTTCAAGATCTGCCATATCTACATGAAAACCAATATACTTGTGAAACGATTTTAAAAGTCCTAGATAAGTAATAATACTATTTGAACTGTATCGTTTTATTTCAAGTAATTTTTGAAAATTTGAAAAAGTTGTGATATCCATCTGAAAAACAAATATATACAAATTAATATAAAAGTTGGGTTATTCTACCATATAAGCATGTAATACCTTAAAAATTGATTAGATTTGGTATATATAAACGTTATCTATAAGTTACTCACCAACAAAAATTATTGGAAAATCTATAAGTCTGAACTTCCAACAAGGGAATAATTACTCAAATGAATAATGTAATCTGAAAAACGTTACGGATTGGATTCTGTTTGATTTTATAAACCAAGATAATTTTAGATTAAAAAGATCAATAAAGTAAACCAAGATTGAAAAGCTTGCGTTTATCGTTACGACTGAATTACACGCAGAAAAACCAATCTGAGCTAATCTGGACAGTAGAAACGTATCATTGCGCTTAAACCGTTGCTAAAACCAGAATTCCTAAATTATATTTATATAAAAATTTAAACATCTGAACTCTGGCTAACTATGAAAAGACCTATAGATAACAACGTATATAATTAATGGCTAGTTTTAGCTTGCTTACGAAAATCTTTGCAGATTTTCTATTCCGTTTTTATTTACTAAATTAGGTGCTGAAACACGCCACTAATCATATACAAACACGTTAGCAACAAGCACTCACTCGAATGGAAATAAACCCGAAAAAATAAAATATGATGTTATTAGATTTAGCCTGTGCTGATTGTATAATTGAACAAGTAGACAAAGAAGGAGAAAAAACATTTGACGGAACTTCAATACCTACACCATTCGAACAAGTCAATAATAACGGAATTTATGAATTTACTTGCTTAAAAGGTCACAAAGCAAAAACTGTTATAGATAATGTACATTTTGAAATTCTATTCGAATATGGACTAAATGCAATTGTTGATGGTTATTATCGTGAATCTGTTTCTTCACTGACTTCAGCAATGGAAAGATACTTTGAATTTTTTATAAAAACGACATTAAGAACATCCAAAATTGATTTTGAGTTAATAAATAAATCTTGGAAAAAAATCTCAAATCAATCAGAAAGACAACTTGGAGCCTACATAATGCTTTATTTACAAGCATTTAGAGAAGAACCTTTGTTATTAAATCCAAATAGTGAAATTCCATTTAGAAATAAGGTTATCCATAAAGGATATATACCAACAAAAGAAGAAACTATTAAGTTTGCAAATTCTGTTATGAAAATCATTGAGGAATCTCTTCTAAAACTTAAAAGTAAATATCCAAATGAGATTTTTGAAACGTTTGACCATTATGGTTACAAGAAAAAAGCAAAAGAAGATATTGAGAAATCAGAAAAAGAATCAGGAATAGAACAAAGCATTATGCTTGTCAATATAATGACTACTATTGATGTGAAAAATGGTAGAGAAAAAAACCCAAAAGATGGTCGTAAAGGAAAAGTAGAAGAACGAATTATAAATATTAAAGAAAGAAGAGAACCACGAAGTTTAATTCTATTAAAAGATAAAACGAAATAAAAGCCAGTTGCTAACACCGTATATAATTTATTGCTGGTTCTAGCCTGCTTACGAAAACCCTCGCGGATTTTCTATTCGGTTTTTATTTGCTAAATTTAGTGCTTAAACACGCAACAAACCATATACAAACACGTTAGCCACAAGTAAAAAAAAACTCACGAATGAAATTTAAATTATCGGAATTTACTATTAAAAATTTTCGCTCTATTTCAAATATTAAACTGACAATAAATGACGGAAATTTAATAACAATTTGTGGCTCAAATAATGTTGGTAAAACGAATTTTTTGAGAGCTTTAAATTTGTTCTTTAATCCAAATATTGAAAATTTCAATGCCGAAGACGATATACCTTATCACATAGTAGAAGGCTCTAGAGGACAAGGTTATGCGATTTCATTAAAGGCAAAAATAATTGAAACTGGAAGTAATATTATTTATTCAATAACTCAAAGTTTCACAGAAAAACAAGGAATAAAAGAAATAATAATAAAAGGAAAAAAAGGTGACATCGAACTTACAGAAAAAGAGACTCGTGATTTCCTTAGTAAAAACTTCAAATTCTTTTTTGTCGAGGCTAGTAATGTTAATATCCCGAAATTAGTTTCCGAAATAGTTAATGATGAAATATTGCCATTAGGCCTAGATAAAAGAAGAGGGAAAAACCAAAAAGAATCGTTAGCAAAACTTGACGAGTTTATTGAACTTTCAAAACAATCTGTTGGAAAAATAGAAAATGAATTAACTAAAATTTTCCAAAGCCTACTAAAAGAGGTAGATTCAATAGATTCCAATGATTGGAAACTTCAAATCCGCTTTCCAGAATATCTATTTTTAAGAGACGCAATATCTAAAATTATTGAGTTTACTTTGTTTGACACAAATGAGCGAAAATTAGAAACTAAAGGAAGTGGAATTCAAAGAACAATTTTATTATCTTTAATACAATACGTTAATTCAAGAACTAAAAGAGATATTATTTGGGCTATAGATGAACCTGAAGCATTTCTTCAAGCTGGTTTACAAAAAAGTTTATACTCTAAACTAATTTCAGAATCAAATTCAAGTCAAATAATAATTACAACTCATTCTCATTTCTTTATTGACGTTAACGAACTAAATAACACATTTTTATTTGAAGGCACAAAAGAACTAAAAGAATATTCACGAAAAAAAGGTTTACTTTTTTACAAATTAAATACAGTGATTTTTAAAGGTTCCAATTTTGAACAAGCACAGAAAATAAAAGAAAATTTTGGAATAGGGAGAAATGACTCTTGGGAAGTTATGCCTTTTAACTTGCTTGTTGAAGGACAAGAAGATAAAGATTTATTTATTGTATTAATGAAAAAATTTAATCTTCCAATACCTAATATTTTAGTTGGCGGTGGTGTTGACAAATATCCAGGGTTTTTACAATTCTTAAATGATTTCTGTTCGGAACTAGAATATAAACCGAAAATAGTTGCAATTTTCGATAGAGATCCAGCTGGACGAAGTAAATTTAATTCTTTAAACAATAAAACTTATGCATCCTTGGAACTTAATTGTTCATATATAAATAGATTTGATGATGAGAAGTTTAATGATTTAGAACTTGAGGATTTTATTTATCCAGATTTATTTTTTGACTCAGTAAATAAGTTTTTAAGAAAGAAAAAATATTCCCAAATAAAAAAAGCCGACAGAAAAAAAAGAACACTTCCTGCTTATAATAGAAAAGCAATTCTTGACTTCACAACTGAAATGTGCAGACAAAACAATGAAGATAAACACGAAATCGATTTTAATACATTAGGTATGAAATTATTTTTATCTAAAACGATTTGTGATACAATTTCAAAAAAAGATATTTCAACATACGATAAAGAACATCCGAAAGTTAAACAATATTTGAAGGAAATAATAAATACCTGTGGCTAACACCGTATATAATTTATTGCTGGCTTATCGCCTACTTACGAAAGTCCTCGCGGACTTTCTTGGTTGGTAATTATTTACTAAATTAGTTGCTTGAAACACGCAACAAACCATATACAACAACGTTCTGGTTAATGCGCCGCTGCGCTCTGCATTAACCAGAACTCCTGGCGGCTACGCCTAACGTTCTTGTTGATTGCTTCGCTTCGCTGCGCACTAAACAAGAACGTTAGGCTATAAGTCATTTTTTGAAATTTAAAAATACTTCGTATATTCAAATTTCAAAAAACAACTCATAGCCGCCAGGAGTTGTATGCAATTAAAACCAAACTTTATGAATAAAAATTTATTGATTATCCTACTGACTATTTTCACTTTAAATTCTTGTCAGTCACAGTCGAAAGACAAAACCGAAATGTATAAAACTGAATCAGATGAATATGCTTCTGAAAGCGGGAATTTCATAATTGATTTTCCAATGAAACCAAAATTACAAGTAATAGATAATCAAATTGGAATGGATAAATATAAAATCCATAATTATCAAGTTGTTGCAGGACAACAAATGATTTATATGGCTGAATATATAGATTTTCCTGAATACATAATGAAATCGGAATCTTGGTCTAAAGAACAAGCTTATAATCAGATTCTAAAAACTCTTGAGGCGAAATATGGTGGAGTATTTAAATTGACCAAACAAGAGCCAACTGAACAACATAATCTGAATGGACAATATTTTGAATTTTCTCTAAATCCAAATGCCAATGTTCCAAGAGGTCTAAAAGGAGGAATAAAAGGAAAAATATTTTTTGTTGGAAATAGGTCGTATCAAATAATGTATCTAGGCGAAGAGCAAGTATTAATTGAACAATTTCTTAATTCATTCCGACTGATAAAATAACTGCATACAACATCGTATAAAATTAAGTGCTAGTTTTTGCTTGTTTACGAAAATCCCTTCGGATTTTCTAGTTAGTATTTATTTACTAATTTAGTTGCTTAACCACGCACCTAACCTTATACAAAAACGTTAGCAAAAATTTGAAAAACCAATCAATATGAATAAAATAGTACTCACATCAATTAGCATAATTTTCGCTTTCAATTCAATATTCGGACAAACTAACGAGGAAAAATATGAGAAAGACGTAAAATCACTAGATGCGATAATAAACGCGTATTATGATGTTGTTTCTGGTTCGAGTAGTGAACCTTGGGAATTTGAAAGAGATAAATTTATTCATTCAAAAAATGCTATAATCACAAGATTAGACGAAAACGGAAAAGCGGAATCACATACTCTTGAAGCGGAATATATTCCAATCGGATTATCACCGAAAGAGGATTTTTATGAAAAGGAACTTAAAAGAAAAATTAGTAAATACGGAAATATTGCACAAGTTTGGAGCGCATTTGAAATACGAACTGACCCAAAAACTGAATCCAATGTTCGAGGACTAAATAGCATTCAACTTCATTATGAAAATGGAAGATGGTTTATAGACAGTTGGACTTGCGAAATGGAATCTGAAAAGAATAATTTAGTAACTGAATTTTTGAATAAGGAATAAAAACTTTTGCTAACATCGTATAAAAATAATTGCGGTTTAGCGCTTAATCAAAGGTCGTTGCGTGTTTGTAACGTCTGATTTTCCTTCGGAAAATCCTCGCATACAAACACGCAACTATTCTTATACATAAACGTTCTGGTTAATGCGCCGCTGCGCTCTGCATTAACCAGAACTCCTGGCGGCTACGCCTAACGTTCTTGTTGATTGCTTCGCTTCGCTGCGCACTAAACAAGAACGTTAGGCTATAAGTCATTTTTTGAAATTTAAAAATACTTCGTATATTCAAATTTCAAAAAACAACTCATAGCCGCCAGGAGTTAGGCAACATTTGAGAAACCGCGAACTGAATGAAAAAATGGATATTAATAATAGTCGGAATTGTTCTAATTGGAATTGTTGGAATCGGAATAAAAATCAACTCGGATTTTGACAAAATTGCGGAAGCGTTTCATTCTGAACATTCTCTAAAAGACGCCAGTTTCGTTCTTATCTCGGAATCTATTTCACCGAACAAAAAACACAAATATTACGAATATCAATTTGACAATGGCGGATTTGGATACTCAAGAGTTTTTTGGTCAGTTATCGAAAATAACGAAAACAAAGCAGACCTTGAAAACGGACTCATTCCAGATGGATTTAAAATAGTTGGTTGGACAAATGAAAACGAACTGATTTTAAAAATATGGAAACCTTATTACGGAATAAATAAAACCGAATTGAAAAACGGAATTGAGTTGAACGGAGTGAAAATCACTCTAACTGAATAAAAAAAACGTTGCCTAACACCGTATAAAAATAATTGCGGCTTAGTGATTAGTCAAAGGTCGTTGCGTGTTTGTAACGTCTGATTTTCCTTCGGAAAATCCTCGCAGACAAACCCGCAACTATCCTTATACATAAACGTTACCAAACATTTGACCAAACCAATGAAAAAAGGAGTTTTAATAACAATAATTGGAATTGTAATTATCGGAATTTCCTATTTTGGAATTGAAATGTTTGACTTTGCAAAAGGAGTAAATGAAGGCGCAAAAAAAATAAAAATTGAACTTGAGCGAAAACCGATTACAAAACTTACGGAATTAAAAAATGGACGTTGGATAAATACAATTGATTCACTTGCTGGAATTGAAATTAAAAACGGAAAATGGATTATGTTTTACAAAGGAATGGAAACTGACTCTTCCGATCTTTACGATTTCAAAATACGAAAAGAATACAAAAAGGAATTAGGCACTGAACATAAACCTTTTGAATATCTAACTATAACAAATGATTCTGATACTTTAGAATATTCTATACTTGAATACAGTAATGAATTATTAAGTTTGAGTTATATTCCGAGAGGAAACACTCTGAATTATAAACCTGAAAAATAAAAACGTTTGGTAACACCGTATATAATTAATGGCTGGTTCTAGCTTGCTTACGAAAATCTTTGCAGATTTTCTATTCGGTTTTTATTTGCTAAATTAGGTGCTTAAACACGCCACTAATCATATACAAACACGTTAGCAAACATTTAATGAACAACCTCAAAATCATATACATACCATTATTTTTTTGCCTAATCTCATGTAAAAAGTCAACGGACTTAAAAACTGAAAAAGTCATTCTGAATAAAACAGAAATTGACACTTCTAAACGTTACCAAAGAATTAATATTCCTTATTATGACAATGGCGAATTAGTTGGAGAAAACGAAGCATATGTTTCTAAAAAGCTAGATACCTTTTGGAATACTTGGCTTTTTTACAAAAAAGGAGTGATAGATAGTTCTAAAAGTAAATTTTTTGATTTCAATATTACTGGAAATAAAAAAGACTCAATTCTTAAAGGGAAAATCAGTATTTACTCGCCTGCTGATAGTATTCCTAAATCAAAAATTAGCTCAAGAGAAATAACATTAGTTTTTCTACAAAAAGAAAACGATTCTGTAATTGTTAAAGAAATTAAATCAGAAAAAAGCACGTTTGAATTTGACTATAAAAATTTTGAAAACTATGGATTTGAAGGTTTTGTAATGGACTTACGTTTTATTAAAATAGATTCAACTTCTGAAAAATTACTTCTGAATAGAAACTATTTTGCGTTGGACACAAAACTTTCAACTAACAACGTTTATGTAGAATTATTAGAATAAAAACGATTTGCTAACACCGTATATAATTTATTGCTAGTTCTAGCCTGCTTACGAAAACCCTCGCGGATTTTCTATTCGGTTTTTATTTGCTAAATTACGTACTTAACCACGCAACAAACCATATACAAACACGTTGGCAACAATAATGAAAAATCCGAACTTCGAAAATATAAATCTGTTTGAATTTCTAAAATCGGAATTCAAAACACGTAAAAAAAGAAAAAGAATTTTCGGAACAATCTGCTCATTTTTTCAACTGTTCGTTTTTGGAACATTTAATTATCAAACAAAAAAATCGTGGAATGAAATTCACAAATCGATAGAGAATAAACTATTGAATTTCTATCCTGAACTGAATTGTAAGTTCAATGGAAAAAGACCAACTTTTATCGAATTATTAAAAAATTACGGAACTGAACGAATTGAATTCAAATTTAATAAAGCGCACGTAGCTGTTACGAACGATTCTCTTTACGTTTTCCCATTCGATTCGGCTGAATTGAAAGACCAAGGAGCTTATTATGATATGCTTGAGGAACCATTTCGGATAGTTTATAATACAACAGAGAAAAATGATAAATATTCCGTAATAAGTACTATTTCTGAATTTATATCAATGAAATCTGAAAACGGAAAAACGAATATTGAATTTAAAACAACGGAATTGAATGCTAGAACGGAATTAATATTTGACCAAGAAATTACAGTTGCCAACACCGTATATAATTAATGGCTAGTTTTAGCTTGCTTACGAAAATCTTTGCAGATTTTCTATTCAGTTTTTATTTGCTAAATTAGGTGCTGAAACACGCCACTAATCATATACAAACACGTTGTATGCAATTTGACAACCAATGAACAAAGGATTAAAATATGGACTTCTGATTTTCGGAATTGTAATAATTACAGTTGTCGGATTTATTGGATTTGGACTTTACTCAATGGAAATTGAAGACCATTATGGCGACCTAAAAGAATTATATTATGATTCAAAAAGTGGAGATATAATACTGAATAAATCTACTTCTGAATTTGGAATAATCGAAAAAAACTGGAAACGTTTAAATATCCGAACTCATAAAAAAGATTCTACGGATTTATATAATTGGGTTTATCAAAACGGAATTGAAACCAAGGCGGAAATTTACAGACCGATAATTGAAACGGAAAACATAAATAGTTTGAATTATTCAGAGGTTGTTGACAAAATAAATGCTTCTGAAATGACTTTTATAAATGGAAATAAAAAAGAATAAAAACTGCATACAACACCGTATAAAAATAATTGCGGCTTAGTGCTTAATCAAAGGTCGTTGCGTGTTTGTAACGTCTGATTTTCCTTCGGAAAATCCTCGCATACAAACCCGCAACTATTCTTATACATAAACGTTGTACACAATTATGAAAAAATATTACGGAATAATTATGTTAATAATATTTATGGCTTGCAAAGAATCAACATATCCTTCTGGAAAAGAAGAGGTAGTTACAAAAGACGAAATTGCAAGACTTACTAATATAATTGAAAAACGCGGAGACATTTCTGTTTATGAATACACAAAATTAAATTTGGAAAGACTATATCAGTTTAAAGAATTACTACCCATATCTAAACTGATGTCTGACAAACATAATTATGAACAAGCAACCTATGATGTTTTTCAGACTTATAAGAATCTGAATGGTTTTGAATTATCCGAATTAACAAGAAGCGAACAACAAATTGCACTGAAATATTTATTAAACGCATATGATAACGGAAACCAAGATGCAAAAAACGATTTAGAAAAGTATTCAAAAAAAGACTTGTTTGTTATTAAAGAGAATAATAAATTTAAACTGAGAAAGTAACTGTGTACAACACCGTATAAAAATAATTGCGGTTTAGTGCTTAATCAAAGGTCGTTGCGTGTTTGTAACGTCTGATTTTCCTTCGGAAAATCCTCGCATACAAACCCGCAACTAGTCTTATACATAAACGTTATCTATAAGTTACTCACCAACAAAAATTATTGGAAAATCTATAAGTCTGAACTTCCAACAAGGGAATAATTACTCAGATGAATAATGTAATCTGAAAAACGTTACGGATTGGATTCTGTTTGATTTTATAAACTAAGATTGAAAAGCTTGCCTTTATCGTTACGACTGAATTACACGCAGAAAAACCAATCTGAGCTAATCTGACAGTAGAAATGTATCATTCCGCTTAAACCGTTGCTAAAACCAGAATTCCTAAATTATATTTATATAAAAATTTAAACATCTGAACTCTGGCTAACTATGAAAAGACCTATAGATAACAACGTATATAATTAATGGCTAGTTTTAGCTTGCTTACGAAAATCTTTGCAGATTTTCTATTCCGTTTTTATTTACTAAATTAGGTGCTGAAACACGCCACTAATCATATACAAACACGTTGTGCGTCATTAAATAAAAATCGTAACTAAAAACAAAATTGAGTAAACAAATTATAGAAATAGAATCTTTTAACCCTTATGAAACTCGATTTCCAAACAGGAAATTAGTAACTCGGGAAACTTTGATACTTATGAAGTATTTAAGAGAAGAAGGTTACGAAGTAAAAGTTTTGCCTGATAACGACCAACCGATTGAGATACTTTATAAAAAAGGACTTGCAGAATTTTTTGCTGACCCGATATTTATAGCTCTTATCGGAATTCCAATTGGAGTTATAACAGCTATAGTTTCAAATAAAATTCAGAAATTAATTGATAGTCTTGATAAAAAAGAAACAATCAATCCAGAACATTTGATAATTCAAATTGATAATTCCACACACAATTATTTGGGTGAAAACTTTCCAAAGGAAAAGACAAAAAGGATTAAAAAGAAAAGAAAAGAATTTAAAGACGGTTTTGAACGGTGTTTTGAAATCAAATCACCAAAGTCTAAATTTCCTACGCCTATGTTTTTAGAACATAAACCAAAGATAATTGGATGGTGCTCTCTTTACACAGATGATGATGGCTTAAAAGCTGAAGGAATGATTATTGACAAAGTAGTTAAAAGAAGAATTAAGCAAAACAGACTGAATGGAATGAGCGTAACTGGAATTGCGACAAAAACAGAATGTTCGATTTGTAAAAAAAGCTATACGGAATGTAATCACGTAGCGGGAAATGAATATGATAATAAAGGTTGTTATAATTCAATTATTAAAACAGATTATGTCGAAACAAGTATAGTAAAAGAACCTATTAATTCCGAATGTTTAGTAAATTTGAGATAATAACGACGCACAACAACGTATATAAAAAATAGCGCGAATCGTTGCTAACACGAATGTTCGGGCATTTTTAGGAAGTCGCCAAATTTTTAAATTTGACAAATTCCCAAAAATAAAATAATTAGTAAAATTTAAAAATTCGGCTTGTGTTTCATCCGAAAAGTTATCGCTTATTTTCAGCGCTACTTTTCATATACAAGACCGTTAGCAGTAATACAAAGAAAAACCTATGAAATATAAATTTCCGAAAGTCAAACTAAATAGTGATGGTAATTTTGGACCAACTAAAAATAAGAATTTTTATCATCCCGTATTTTACCACAACAAAACAGCAAAGAATAATTCTGACAAAACAAAATGGGTTTTGAAACAGAATGAACAATTTGAGGTTTTCAGACTATCTGACGAAGGAAAATGGGAATGTAAAGAAAATAGTGGATTATTCGGAATTTTAGAAAATGGAGATATTATTCTTGGAAATGGAGAAGAAAGAATATCATTTTTCCCGAACCCTGCAAATACCGATGACCCTTGGCACGGATTCCCAGTTCATAGTGGAGAATTTGAACCAAGTAATAAAACTGTTGATAAATGGTTAAAGGATAAAGTTATTGATAACAGGATGCATATTAAAATTTTAAAAGGAGCAATATGAAAACTCTCAAGTTCACATTAGAAGTAAATGCTATCGAAAGCTACATTTATAGTGGTCATTTATTTCTTGTTCTTTTAAATGGAAGAATTGCTTATGCGCCTTTATCTCGCATTATATACAAACTTATAAATGAATATCCTGATTATGAAAATCTGATTAGAGTGTCATTTCAACGTAACGATTATCTCAATAATAGACAAGCTGAAGTCTTTTTTGGTATTGGAGAAATGAAAAAAAGTTTTATTCAATTGTGGGAAAAAGCTTCTGAAGAAATGGAATTCAAAATAATTCTTAATGAAGATGATTATACAGTAATTGATGAAGTACCAACAATGCCAGTTCTTGACCTTAAAATGTATGCAATGCGTTTATATATTGGTAGTAAAGAAGGTTTATATGAGATTAATTTAAATTCGGATGACAGATATAATTTAGAACCTACCAAACCTCAAAAACGTTTCGACGGTAAAGTAACTTGTTTAAATGCTAAATCGGGAGAAATAATTATTTCTTCAAATAGTAATGGGTTATTTCACGGAACTTTTTTAAACAGCTCAAACAGTCTTAAAGTTATTGAAAAACCCGTTTCTAAAAAATCAATTAGAACTGGTTGGTCTGGATACGACGTTATAAACTATGATAAACAAAATGATTTTGATTATTTTGTAAATGAAACGCAGAAAATTGAAAATAAATTAACTTATTCAAAATTTGATGAAAATAGTGAAAGAAGAAGAATAACAGATTTTGGTTCTTCTAAATATGACCTCTCAACGTTATTGACTAATTCGAGAATAGAAAAAGAACAAATCAATTACTGCTTTAATAGTTCAACATCTGGATTCTTTTTTATGAAAGATGGGAGTTTTGTAAATATTAATTTAACAAAACCAAAAGACAAACAATTGTACTTTGTATCAAATAATAAAAACTTACCAACCTTAAAGAATGGAAGTGCTAATTTTTTAACACCATTATCTACATCAATAGTTCCAGAAGGTTGCGTAGTTGAATATTTTGATAAGGTAGTGCTTTATCAAAACTCAAAAGCTAAAATAATTGAAACAAGCCCTTCAATTAATGTAAGAACATATCCTTCATCAAAAAGATATAGAAATTTAATTTCAGTTACTAAAGAGAAAGAAATCACAATTCATTCTATATTTCCTTTTAAAGAAGATAATTTTGCTCTGACAGTAGAAGACTTTGACAAAAAATCAGTTTTTGAATTTATGTAAAGTACTACTGCTAACACCGTATATAATTTATTGCTAGCTTCTTGCCTACTTACGAAAGTCCTCTCGGACTTTCTTGGTCGGTAATTATTTACTAAATTAGTTGCTTGAAACACGCAACAAACCATATACAACAACGTTAGCAAAAACAGTGTCAATCCTCTATTTTCTCTGCTATTGTTTTGGTTTGGGCTTACCTAATTCCCTAACTTATAATTAACAAAATTTGCTTAGATAAATCGGAACTAAAAGTAAAACTGAAGTCACAAAGATTTTAATTAACTAAATAATAAACAGATTATCTGGTGCGTAAATCTATCTGCTCTTATTTAACGTTGGAAATTTCTTTTAATTAAGTTCGCTACTAATTAGAGCTGCATTTGCTAACAACGTATATAAAAAATTGCTAGATTAGTGCTTAATTAAAGGCTGTTGCTCTTTTGTTACTTCTGATTTTCCTTCGGAAAATCCGCCTGTACCAAAACGCAACTTTCCATATACGTATTCCAAGATCAATTCCTAATAAATATTCTGTTTTTTTTTAAGCTACATGTTGTTGAAGAACCACATAAGGTGTTCCTCTTTTTACAACTGCAAAAGCTCTTGCAATTAATTTGTTTCTAACATTGTTTATCGCTAACATTTTATCCTTTCCTTCTGCTACTTTTCGTTTGTAATATTGTCTTAGTTCACTATCATGTTGGATTGCAGAAACACTAGCCATACTTAATAAACTTTTCATTTTTCTATCTCCTAAATAATGACACTGTTTTCGCTTATAGATACTAGTTCCAGAGCGATGCTCGAATGGTGCTGTGCCACAATAACTCGAAAATGCACGCCAACTAGCAAAGCGTGTAAAGTTTCCTGTGTGGTAAATTAATTGACTCGCAACCACTAATCCTACTCCTTTTAAGCTCGATAGTAATTCATAATTCTTTTGCATAGAATCATCTTCAGAAATAATTTCTTTTATTCTATCCTCTACCGCTTTTACTTGCTTAGATAAATAGTCTATACTACGTTTTAAGCTTATGCATCCAGAGTCTGTAGTTGGACTAGATAAAAGCACTTTCATTTCTTTTAAAGTACCTTTAAGTCCTGCATTATTTCTAACCAATTGATCGCGCAATGCTAACAAGCGCCCAAGCTCTAAATGAGACATGCTTTTTACAGTACTTGGCGCCAACTCTTCTCTATAGAGCCAAGCATAACGTGCTATTAAAGCCGCATCCAACTTGTCTGTCTTTTCTTTTACAATTCCGGACGAACGTTTTATTTTTAACGGACTTTCTTCTACAAAAACTATAGATTCACTAGCTAAATAAAGAGCTAATTTTAAGGAGTAATAGCCTGTATTCTCAAAACAATAAAAAACATCACTATCTTTACTGTACTTCGAAACCCATTTTAAAAGACTTTTGTAGCCTACTACATCATTAATAAACTCCTTGTGTACTTCGGCTTGATAACAAAAGGCATCTATTGTTTTTTTTGATACATCGATTCCTACGACTTCTTTGTAATTTTTCATATTTTTACAATTAGAGTGAATAAATTTGTTGCGTTAACTACTTCCTTTATCGGGAGATCTTCACTCCTGGTATTCCAAATGGTTCTTGGCAACTATATAGAAAGAGAGGACTCGTACGTGTAAGGGAGCGTTATTCTAAAACACGTTATAGTTCTCCTCTTTTTCTATCTAAAGATATTTATTACAAACTAAAGAAACACGTTGTAAGCAATATGAGAAAAACATTCAGCATAATAATTACATTCATCGGAATTTCATTCTGTGTTGCTCAAAACGGAGTAATTAACGGAAAAATAATTGCCGAAATTCCAGAAGAATCAGAATTGATTGCTGGAAATACTAAAGTAATCCTTGAGATTAACGGAATCGAAAAAACTACAACTGTTGACAAAAATCTGAACTTTTCATTCTATAATCTCGAATCCGACTCAATCCGAATTAGAACTGAACCTCACTCATACTTGCGGAATAGAATAATAATCGGATTTTTAAAACCAAATGACACGGTTGAATTAAAAATTCCATATTCATTGTCTTGTAAATATGACCAATCAGAAGAAAACAAAACTTGTCCAATTTGTAAAAAAGAAGACAAAGTTATTCCGATTTCCTATGGACTTATAGCAGAAATAACAAAAAAAGGAGAAGAGAAAAAAGAAAAAGAATATAAATCTGGCGGATGCGTAACATCAGGTTGCGACCCAAATTGGTATTGTAAAAGAGATGAAATTAACTTCTGATAAAATACTGCTTACAACACCGTATAAAATTAATGGCTAGTTATTTTCTTACTTGGAAAATTCCTGCGGAATTTTCTCTGGCAAGTATTTGTTTACTAAATTAGTGGTTTAACCACGCCACTAATCTTATACAAAAACGTTGTACACAAGCTAAAAAAATTCGTAATTGATTAAAAAGATAGTTTTTGGAATATTAATTTTAGGTGTAATTGCGATAATCGGATATCTGATTTTAATGGCAAATTTTGACATATTTAATGCGCCAACAGAAACGGAATTAAAACTGGAATGTGATGATTCAGGATTGCGGAAAATAACGATGTATGAAGTAAGTGGAAACGCAACAACGAATAAATCTATTCTAATTAAATCTTCGGATTGTAATGCGAAATTATACTCTGACGAACTGATTAACCCTGAATTGATTTTTTCTGCTACTTTGCCTAATATTAAAAATTCTGATGTTAACTTTGAGTGGAGAAATTTTGATACAATTACGATTAGATACAATAAAAAATTGCGGATTTTAAAAATGGAATCGGAATCGAGTACCTTAAATCCGAAAATAACGTTTGAATATATTGCGCAGTAAGCCTGTGTACAACACCGTATAAAAATAATTGCGGTTTTTAGTGCTTAATCAAAGGTCGTTGCGTGTTTGTAACGTCTGATTTTCCTTCGGAAAATCCTCGCATACAAACCCGCAACTATTCTTATACATAAACGTTGTACAACATTTGAGAAATGACTTCCGAAATCGAGAAAAGTAATAGAAAAATACTGTACTTACTGAAAAAGAAATTCCCAATGGAAGTTGCAAAAGGAATTCGATTTGATTTAAGTAAATATTCAATTATTCCAAAAGGTAAGTTTTTAAAAAACATCTACACTTGGAAATTAACGGAATTTGATTTTGATATTTATTTACTATCTATTCGCAATTCATATAAAACTGAAATAATGGGAACTGGCGGAGAGTCAATGGTTGAAATAGATACTGAAAGCAAACATAATGGTTTGATTTTAAAAACCGAATCAAATCTTCCTGAACTAATAATTAGACCTGCTTATCTGAAAGAAAAAATTGCAAATCTAATCCTCAGATTTGACAAAAAACTTGATGATAGAAAAGAGTTCAACAAAAAATACATTTTGGAATCGTCATTAAGCCAAACAAAATTAGAAAACATAATAACACGAAATTTAACAGATGAATTGATTAAAGTCAATGGATTTAGTTTGGAATTTAAAGACAATACAATCTTTTTAAAATTCGAAAAAGAATTTAATGAGGAAGATTCTATTAAACTTATAAAACTTGGAAAAACAATAGAAACGGAATTAAAAAACGTTGTACAACACCGTATATAATTTATTGCTAGTTCTAGCCTACTTACGAAAACCCTCGCGGATTTTCTATTCGGTTTTTATTTGCTAAATTTAGTGCTTAAACACGCAACAAACCATATACAAACACGTTGTACACAAGCTAAAAAAATTCGTAATTGATTAAAAAGATAGTTTTTGGAATATTAATTTTAGGTGTAATTGCGATAATCGGATATCTGATTTTAATGGCAAATTTTGACATATTTAATGCGCCAACAGAAACGGAATTAAAACTGGAATGTGATGATTCAGGATTGCGGAAAATAACGATGTATGAAGTAAGTGGAAACGCAACAACGAATAAATCTATTCTAATTAAATCTTCGGATTGTAATGCGAAATTATACTCTGACGAACTGATTAACCCTGAATTGATTTTTTCTGCTACTTTGCCTAATATTAAAAATTCTGATGTTAACTTTGAGTGGAGAAATTTTGATACAATTACGATTAGATACAATAAAAAATTGCGGATTTTAAAAATGGAATCGGAATCGAGTACCTTAAATCCGAAAATAACGTTTGAATATATTGCGCAGTAAGCCTGTGTACAACACCGTATAAAAATAATTGCGGTTTTTAGTGCTTAATCAAAGGTCGTTGCGTGTTTGTAACGTCTGATTTTCCTTCGGAAAATCCTCGCATACAAACCCGCAACTATTCTTATACATAAACGTTGTGTGTAATGCAAAAACCGGCTCAAACACGAATTAACAATTGATGAAAAACATTATTTATATATTACTTTTATTTCTAACTTTTGGTTGTGCTGAATCTGGAAAAGAAATCTTTATTCAAGAATTTAATTGGACTTTGGAAATCCCAAAAGACTTTACCGAAGTTCCCTTAAACATTAGAAAAAAATCTCAAGAAAAAGGAACAAAATTGATTGAATCAGCTTATCCTGAAAACGAAGTGAACATAGATTTTAAAAACTTGTTTCACTACAATAACGGAAAATATAACTCTTTGCAAGCCCAAATATCAGAACTGAATTCTGAACAAAATTTTGAGAAAGAATTTGAGCAAGCGAATGAAATTGTTGTAAATGCCTTCGCAAAAGAAAGACCGAACACAAAATTTGAACAAAACGTAGGGAAAGAAATAATAAGTGGATTAGAATTTAAAACCTTTGACTTTAAAACTCTAAATGATTCTGGAGAAAACTATGAATTAAAAGTTTATAGCAGAATGTTCGGAATAAAAAAATTGGAAATAATTGTTTTAAATAATAAAAAGGAAAAAGGAAAATTAATTGAGAATAGTATTTTGAACTCGAAATTTGAATGAACAAAGCACTACACACAACACCGTATATAATTAATGGCTGGTTTTAGCTTGCTTACGAAAATCTATGTAGATTTTCTATTCGGTTTTTATTTGCTAAATTAGGTGCTGAAACACGCCACTAATCATATACGTATTCCAAGATCAATTCCTAATAAATATTCTGTTTTTTTTTAAGCTACATGTTGTTGAAGAACCACATAAGGTGTTCCTCTTTTTACAACTGCAAAAGCTCTTGCAATTAATTTGTTTCTAACATTGTTTATCGCTAACATTTTATCCTTTCCTTCTGCTACTTTTCGTTTGTAATATTGTCTTAGTTCACTATCATGTTGGATTGCAGAAACACTAGCCATACTTAATAAACTTTTCATTTTTCTATCTCCTAAATAATGACACTGTTTTCGCTTATAGATACTAGTTCCAGAGCGATGCTCGAATGGTGCTGTGCCACAATAACTCGAAAATGCACGCCAACTAGCAAAGCGTGTAAAGTTTCCTGTGTGGTAAATTAATTGACTCGCAACCACTAATCCTACTCCTTTTAAGCTCGATAGTAATTCATAATTCTTTTGCATAGAATCATCTTCAGAAATAATTTCTTTTATTCTATCCTCTACCGCTTTTACTTGCTTAGATAAATAGTCTATACTACGTTTTAAGCTTATGCATCCAGAGTCTGTAGTTGGACTAGATAAAAGCACTTTCATTTCTTTTAAAGTACCTTTAAGTCCTGCATTATTTCTAACCAATTGATCGCGCAATGCTAACAAGCGCCCAAGCTCTAAATGAGACATGCTTTTTACAGTACTTGGCGCCAACTCTTCTCTATAGAGCCAAGCATAACGTGCTATTAAAGCCGCATCCAACTTGTCTGTCTTTTCTTTTACAATTCCGGACGAACGTTTTATTTTTAACGGACTTTCTTCTACAAAAACTATAGATTCACTAGCTAAATAAAGAGCTAATTTTAAGGAGTAATAGCCTGTATTCTCAAAACAATAAAAAACATCACTATCTTTACTGTACTTCGAAACCCATTTTAAAAGACTTTTGTAGCCTACTACATCATTAATAAACTCCTTGTGTACTTCGGCTTGATAACAAAAGGCATCTATTGTTTTTTTTGATACATCGATTCCTACGACTTCTTTGTAATTTTTCATATTTTTACAATTAGAGTGAATAAATTTGTTGCGTTAACTACTTCCTTTATCGGGAGATCTTCACTCCTGGTATTCCAAATGGTTCTTGGCAACTATATAGAAAGAGAGGACTCGTACGTGTAAGGGAGCGTTATTCTAAAACACGTTATAGTTCTCCTCTTTTTCTATCTAAAGATATTTATTACAAACTAAAGAAACACGTTGCCATTCATTACGCAACGCACTCTGGACGAAAAAAAACGTCAACTTTGCCTCACAAACTACAAATTAATTACACTGTATAAAGGTATTTATTAGATTTAATATCTTAAAGAAATGGATATAAACACAAATTATAATATCACTTAAAATATATTGTCAAAATGATAATAAGAATTATCAATGTTTATTTTTTGTTGTTAGTGCAATTAGTTAAACTTTTTTCATTTATAAATTAGTGATTAAGTTTTAGTTTTTTCATTTATAAAAAATAAGCCACTGCAAAATTAAATACAGTAGCTTAAATATTTGATTATGAACAAATTCCTCCACAGTCAGAATTACCGAAAAAACCACAATCATCATTAGCGTTCCCTTTATCGCATGCTCCTTTAGACGTATCACAATCCCAAGAAGGACAAGCTAAATCATATTTACATTCGCAAGCTAAGCCGGGATCAACTTGGGCTAATTTGCTAATATTATTTAATTGATTCCTATTTTGTATAAAATCATCATTTACACTTTCAATTGTAAAAAACAGTTGATGAACAAAACTTTTATCCCAACCAAATTTTTTCATTCCAGCAATAGTTTTTTCATATAAAGACTTTTCTAATTCTTCATTAGTAACAAAGTCATAATTTATTTTATCAAACTCAACTGAATACCATTTTAAAAAATCTTCCTCTTCATTAGTCAACTCAAGTGACAATATATGGAGAACTTTATCTCTCCATATTTCATTTTTACGTAAAGGTGATAACTCTTTTAAAATTGCTTGTTGATATTTTCTGGGATAAGCTCCGATAGTTTCTCTATCAAATTGCATAACCTTAGATTTGTTTTCCACAATCCATGAATCCAAACTAACATTTGGATCTGGCTCAATAAACGAAGATTCTGTACAGCTATTAAAGAATAAAAAAATAAATAAGCAAATAATTACTGGAAAATAAATTTTTGTTTTTTTGATCATAATAAAAAATTAAGTTAATATATACTCTATTGTTACAAAACATGATGAAATGTTACCCGACATAAATAAAAAAAATAAAATTGAGTAATTTTTCAAGATTTAATATCTGAAAAAAAAATAGTTGCTTAATCTATAGTCAATATAAAATACTAATCGTAATTTTAATTTTGTTTTCAGAATTGAAAGCTACAACCCGAATTATATTAGAATTTTAGCAAGTTGTACAATTTTTAATATAATCGGAATTAAAAATATTGTGGAATAAAGCAGTGACTGATTTTACTTAAAAGCTGAAAGTGGAAAACTTTAAAACTAAATTTAGTAAGGTAATTTGAACTTTAAAAAATCAACGAAATGGCAACACCGTATATAAAAAATTGCTGGTGTTAGGCTTAAAAAAAGGTCGTTGCACGTTTACTACGTCTGATTTTCCTTCGGAAAATCCTCGAACGCAAACACGCAACTTTCCATATACAAACACGTTGCCATTCATTGCGGAGCGCAACCACGAATTCAAAATACTAACTTAAAACTAACAGACTTAAATGAAAAAAATCGGACTTATTAAACTTGCAGGAATTCTTCTTATGACTTTCGGAATTACAGATTTGGATTTCGAAAACTTAAATATTGATGTTAATTATAAAGCATATGCTTCAATAGTAATTGGATTAATTATAGCTATAATATCATTTTTTATGCCTGAAAAGTTGAAAGACTAATTTTTGGCAACGGATTTTTAGCTCGTTTAAGAAATCAGAAACTGAATTGAAAACCATAAATCGAACTGTGTACGAAATTTAGAAAATCGCGAAATTACACACTCAATCGAAATTGAAAAAATTTGCGAAATAAAATGCTGACTAAATTTACTCAAACGCTAAAAATTGGAAAACGGAATTTAGCTAAATAATAACATACTGAAAAAACAACGAAATGGCAACACCGTATAAAAATAATTGCGGTTTAGTGCTTAATCAAAGGTCGTTGCGTGTTTGTAACGCCTGAATTTCCTTCGGAAATTCCTCGCATACAAACCCGCAACTATCCTTATACATAAACGTTACCAAACATTTGACCAAACCAATGAAAAAAGGAGTTTTAATAACAATAATTGGAATTGTAATTATCGGAATTTCCTATTTTGGAATTGAAATGTTTGACTTTGCAAAAGGAGTAAATGAAGGCGCAAAAAAAATAAAAATTGAACTTGAGCGAAAACCGATTACAAAACTTACGGAATTAAAAAATGGACGTTGGATAAATACAATTGATTCACTTGCTGGAATTGAAATTAAAAACGGAAAATGGATTATGTTTTACAAAGGAATGGAAACTGACTCTTCCGATCTTTACGATTTCAAAATACGAAAAGAATACAAAAAGGAATTAGGCACTGAACATAAACCTTTTGAATATCTAACTATAACAAATGATTCTGATACTTTAGAATATTCTATACTTGAATACAGTAATGAATTATTAAGTTTGAGTTATATTCCGAGAGGAAACACTCTGAATTATAAACCTGAAAAATAAAAACGTTTGGTAACACCGTATATAATTAATGGCTGGTTCTAGCTTGCTTACGAAAATCTTTGCAGATTTTCTATTCGGTTTTTATTTGCTAAATTAGGTGCTTAAACACGCCACTAATCATATACAAACACGTTGCCATTCATTACGCAACGCACTCTGGACGAAAAAAAACGTCAACTTTGCCTCACAAACTACAAATTAATTACACTGTATAAAGGTATTTATTAGATTTAATATCTTAAAGAAATGGATATAAACACAAATTATAATATCACTTAAAATATATTGTCAAAATGATAATAAGAATTATCAATGTTTATTTTTTGTTGTTAGTGCAATTAGTTAAACTTTTTTCATTTATAAATTAGTGATTAAGTTTTAGTTTTTTCATTTATAAAAAATAAGCCACTGCAAAATTAAATACAGTAGCTTAAATATTTGATTATGAACAAATTCCTCCACAGTCAGAATTACCGAAAAAACCACAATCATCATTAGCGTTCCCTTTATCGCATGCTCCTTTAGACGTATCACAATCCCAAGAAGGACAAGCTAAATCATATTTACATTCGCAAGCTAAGCCGGGATCAACTTGGGCTAATTTGCTAATATTATTTAATTGATTCCTATTTTGTATAAAATCATCATTTACACTTTCAATTGTAAAAAACAGTTGATGAACAAAACTTTTATCCCAACCAAATTTTTTCATTCCAGCAATAGTTTTTTCATATAAAGACTTTTCTAATTCTTCATTAGTAACAAAGTCATAATTTATTTTATCAAACTCAACTGAATACCATTTTAAAAAATCTTCCTCTTCATTAGTCAACTCAAGTGACAATATATGGAGAACTTTATCTCTCCATATTTCATTTTTACGTAAAGGTGATAACTCTTTTAAAATTGCTTGTTGATATTTTCTGGGATAAGCTCCGATAGTTTCTCTATCAAATTGCATAACCTTAGATTTGTTTTCCACAATCCATGAATCCAAACTAACATTTGGATCTGGCTCAATAAACGAAGATTCTGTACAGCTATTAAAGAATAAAAAAATAAATAAGCAAATAATTACTGGAAAATAAATTTTTGTTTTTTTGATCATAATAAAAAATTAAGTTAATATATACTCTATTGTTACAAAACATGATGAAATGTTACCCGACATAAATAAAAAAAATAAAATTGAGTAATTTTTCAAGATTTAATATCTGAAAAAAAAATAGTTGCTTAATCTATAGTCAATATAAAATACTAATCGTAATTTTAATTTTGTTTTCAGAATTGAAAGCTACAACCCGAATTATATTAGAATTTTAGCAAGTTGTACAATTTTTAATATAATCGGAATTAAAAATATTGTGGAATAAAGCAGTGACTGATTTTACTTAAAAGCTGAAAGTGGAAAACTTTAAAACTAAATTTAGTAAGGTAATTTGAACTTTAAAAAATCAACGAAATGGCAACACCGTATATAAAAAATTGCTGGTGTTAGGCTTAAAAAAAGGTCGTTGCACGTTTACTACGTCTGATTTTCCTTCGGAAAATCCTCGAACGCAAACACGCAACTTTCCATATACAAACACGTTGTATGCCATTTGAGAGCAACATTATCGGAAATTAAGCAACATAGAATTATAACTATCTTGAACCGATTGAATAACAAAAGACTTATCTGAATTCAAACCTTCTATATCGTCTATTTCATTAAATTCTCGCATATTAGTATCGCCCCACAAACTGAATTCAATGATTATTGGAGTTAAACGAATTCCTTTTTCTGTTAACAAATAAATATTCTCTTTTTTATTTTCAGGTATTTTTGTTTTGGATATTAATTTATAGGATTCCAATAATTTTAATCGTGCAGACAAAATACTTGGAGCTATCCTTTCGTCCGAATCAGATATTTCTTTGAAAGTCTTTTTATGTTTAATTAACATATCTCGAATAATTAACAAAGACCATTTATCACCTATAACATCTAATGCAGATGAGATTGGACAGCCAGAGCGAAAATCTTTTTCCATTTTTTTACAGATTATTACTATCAATTCGAAAGTAATTATTACTTTTACTTTCAAATTGAAAGCAAAAATACAGAAATTATGTTAGCAGGCCATTTTACTACCGCATTAATAGCAAAACAAAAGTTCCCAAAAGGAACTTTACTTTATTTTTTAATCATATCACAATTACAGGATATTTTATGGTTTACTTTTCATTATTTAGGACTTGAAGTTACTGACCCAAGTGATGCTTTTGATGCCACTTTAAGTAATATGGCAGTTGATATGTTATATAGCCATGATTTAGCACCTCTATTATTCTGGGTAGCTATTGCATTTGTAATTGGAAAATTATTATTTAAAAGCACGCAAATAGGATTAGTAAGTATGGCTTTAGTATTAGGCCACTTTGTATTAGATTTCTTTTCTGGTCATATGCATCACCTGTTTGGAGCAGGTACAATGGGCGCTGGTATTGGTTTGTACGCTTCTAGCCCATATTTAGCCATTTTAATAGAAGCTATATTTAGCGTTGTGGCACTTTGGTATTTCTTTAAAGAAGAATCAAAAAAAGGAATTGTGCGAACCAATAAAAATAGAGCTGCTATTATTTCTGTTTTCGCTTATGGAATTATTTTTATGACACTAATTGCAACTCACTCTTTTAGAGACCTTTTAGGTATTCCTGAATTTGATTTAGGCTTTAACACTAATATGCCTACACTAATTTTTACTTATGTAGTTATGCTTTATTGCTTGAATTATTTTGTACCGAAATTTAAGACAACAGAATAGTTATGAGAATATAAAAAACGGCATACAACAATGTATAAAAGCAATAGCGGTTCAGGTGCAAACTCGAATCGTTTTTGCGTTTAATTAAGTATATTGTTTGCCGAAAGTAAGTGCATTTTAATCCGCCACTGCTCTTATACTAAACGTTCTGGTTAATGCGCCGCTGCGCTCTGCATTAACCAGAACTCCTGGCGGCTACGCCTAACGTTCTTGTTGATTGCTTCGCTTCGCTGCGCACTAAACAAGAACGTTAGGCTATAAGTCATTTTTTGAAATTTAAAAATACTTCGTATATTCAAATTTCAAAAAACAACTCATAGCCGCCAGGAGTTAGCGTTCATTTCTTACTCGGCTCAAAAAAAATACAAAGCGTTATAAATTGCTAAGATTTCGTGGATAAAAAAACTCAAAAACAATTATCCGATCCACCCAAAACGCAACTGTTGCGTCGGACAAACCTCACTCCTATCAAATATTACTAAACCGATTTACCAAGCATTACGCAACTGTTGCGGCGGATTTATATTCTGCACGAATAATTGCGGATGTATAAAAAACTTTAATTTGTAACGAACGCTAACAGTATGTATAAATAATGCTTAAATTAGTCCTGAAACTAAAGGAAGTGCTTCTTTTGCTAGCTTCTGATTTTCCTACGGAAAATCCCAGCAAGCAAAAACGCACTATCCATACATTTAACGTTGGCATTCATTTTAAAAAAACACACATTGAGCTTAAATAAGAAAATATCTGCAACTTCGATTTTAGCGTTAAAAGATGCTTTAGTCACAATATATTATCGAAAAAAAGACTTGAGACAATTTATCGAATTAACTATCGAAAACACTGCGATTGTATCAACTATTGATTGGACTGAAAATATTAAATATGAAAGTGTTTCTCAATTAATTGATAGAATGGTCAAACGTCAAGATTTATACCAAACTGACTTATTAAAGTTGGTACAAGAAGTTGGAAACATAAATGACTTTTCTCATCTAGAATATTGGGAAAAAGAAAACAAAGGATTAATCAAAAAAGCAGAATCTGCTGTTGCTAAATTGAGAAAACAAACAAAAGGCTACTTTGACACAATTGAGGAATTAAAAAAAGCAGAAAATAGACGAGAAACAACTAAAGAGAAATTAAAGGATAGTATTGCATATCAGCAAAAACTAGATGAATTGAAAATGGAATTTTATCAAATTGCGTCCAATTCCAATCCTCAACAGAAGGGTTTTCAATTTGAGAAATTTTTGAATAAGTTATTTATTTTCTTTGATTTAGACCCAAAATCTGCGTTCAAAGTTACAGGAGAACAAATAGACGGAGCATTCACTTTTGATAATGCCGATTACCTTTTGGAAGCCAAATGGCAAGAAAAATCAATTATCGCTGCTGACTTATATACATTTGGAGGAAAAATTCAAGGGAAACTAAAGAATACTTTAGGATTATTTATCTCTTTAGGACCATATTCTTCAGAATGTACCGAAACAGGAAGTCCTGTTCTTAAATCAATGATTCTAATGGACGGAATGGATTTAATGCAAGTATTGGAAGGCAGAGTCAGATTGAATGATATGATTTTAATCAAAAGACGACACGCCTCTCAAACAGGAGATATATATTATAAAATGGGATAAAAACGAAATCATATACAAACACATTATCATTCATTTTGCTAAACAATTAAAATGGAAAAAGAAAAATGGGACAGAATTAAAAATTACAAACTAAATTCTATCAATTTAAATTCACTAGAAAATGAAATTCAAAATCATTTTCAAAATATTATTTTAAATCCAAATATCAAATTACTTAAGATATTTTATGAATATTTACATACTAAAAATAATTTACTAGGAATAGAATACAGATGTTTGTGTTGGTTGGATATGATTTATAATTTTCCAACTAATTTAAATAAACCCTTTTTAAACGAACCTGTTTATATGGAACTAGGAGACTTTAAGAATAAATATATGATCACGAATAAAAGAACAGAATTATTAAATATATTAATCGATTTTATTTCAGATAAAAAAAAACAATCGAATTTGGATTATATGACTGTACTAATTGGAGGTAGTTTTACAGACTTAGATATTAAATTACCTAATGATATTGATTTAGTAATTATAAAACCAAACAATCTTGAACAATATAATACTGATTTTAATGCAACATATTTATATGCCTCAAATTCAATCCCTAAAGGTTTAGATATAGAATTTTTGCCTGAATCTTTAGATAAATCAAGTTTTAAAATTTTTTCTAGAATAATTGCTCTTGGAAATAATGCAGAAATAAAAGAAAAATCAAAATTACATATAAACTCTAATTCATTTAAACTAAGGAAAATAGTTGAATTAAAAATATAAACGAAATGCCAACACCGTATATAATTTATTGCTAGTTCTAGCCTGCTTACGAAAACCCTCGCGGATTTTCTATTCGGTTTTTATTTGCTAAATTACGTTCTTAACCACGCAACAAACCATATACAAACACGTTATGTTTAATAATCCCAGACTTCTGGAACTTCCCTTGTTCATTGCAATTAGCCCATTGTAAATTACAGAGTTTGCAATAAACTTGAATTGGAATACTGGATTTTGAGGAATAATTGTACCAACCCAAGCTTTCGATTTAAATCGGATGAGAGTTCTACTCTCAAATACGAATTTTGATTCGCATAAAGCTTGTATAAGGTAGTGAAATTTTCGGACAAAGTCAAGTATCAGAAACTATTAAAAGTTGATAACAACATATATTTACTAATACAAAGCGCTATTTGCTTCTAAAATCACGAACCATATCAGGCTTCATATAGTGCATAATTTTAAAACCATGCACATCGATCATGAAGTATCTATGTAGCGTCAGTGCTTACTACGTAATCTTGGAGATTCCCAACGGAATATCCAAATTACTAAACATAACAACGTATATATAAAATAGCTAATTGGTTGTTTAATCAATATTTTTTGTTTCTTTATAAAATATATACAAGCCGGAAAGACAAGTCATTATTTAAACGCTACTTTCCATATACGTATACGTTGTAAAACATTTAGACGAACATTGAGAATTCAAATTATCATATTGATTTTAATCACAAATTTTGCTTTCGGACAAAGTAAAGTTACTATTGACAAGAATATTTCCAAATATGAAATTAAAGATGAGTTCAATCGATTCGATGACATTGCAAACGAAATAAAGCACATTGAAAGTCTAAAAATTAGTTTCCCAACCGACTCTGAAATTGAAATTTCTAACAGTTATAGTTCGGGATATACAGGTCACGACATTTCTATTCGACTGAACAAAAATCTGAACATCAAAAGTGTAACTTATAATTATCGGACAGATGTTGTTGGATTAAATGAACCCAAATATATTGTGGATAAGATTTCTTTGAAACTAAATCAAGATCCTTTTAAAAACATAAAAGAACTTCGAGGACAATATATTTTGCAAATCAATAAAATAGATTCTATTGGAAAATTAATAAACACAAAAGAATTTAAAGGAAAATTCAAAACTTTCAAAGAAGTTGACAAAAATTCAGCTGATTATAAATGGACATTGGAACAGAATAAAATATTTTACGAAATCACTAATGAAAATGGAGTTTATCTACATCCCGATAAAAGACCGAGTTTAAAATCTGACACCAAATTATTGGTAAAAAAACTAAAGGGGTTGAGTAATAATTTCCCAACCAAATTAAGAACTTGGGTTGTGATTAACGAACTTGGTAAAATCGAAGAAAACTCTGTTCAATATCAAACCAAAGTTGGCTCTGAATTGAAAGATAAAATAACTAAACTTCTAATTGAAATGACAGAATGGTATCCAGCTTGTGTGAACGAGAAAGAGGTTAAATCGAAAATACCTTTGATAATCGGAATTGAATAAAAAACGTTTTACAACACCGTGTATAATTAATTGCTTGTTTTAAGTCTACTTACGAACATTCCTGCGGAATATTCTATCTGTGATTTATTTGCTAAATTAGTTGCTTAAACCACGCAACCAATCATACACAATCACGTTAGCTTTAATGCAGGAGCAAGTTTATGTAATCTGAATTTAAAAAAGAAAAGGCTAATATTCTATAAGGTACTATTTTTATTTAACTATCCCGAAATAATATATAGCATTTTATTTATAAAAAAAATCCGAATAAGTAAATTTACACATAAGGACTTCATTAAGCTATTTTGGAAATCTTGCTGTAATTAATTTAATTTGCCCCAAATGATGTGCTTGATGTTCCATTACGTGAAACCAAGCCCAATGATTACTTTTTGTCCACCAATCATCATTTCTCTTCTTGAATTCTTTTAATGTGTTCTTTCTTACTTTTTTGTAAATATCTAAATAACACTTTATTGGTTTTTCTTTAAGTATTTTTTTAGATTCATCAAGGTTAATGCCTATTTCGAGTAGTTCTTTTTCTTCTTGTTCATATTCATTAAATATATCTTCTCCAAATGACGATTTCTGATATGATGCTTCTACAGATGCTAAATGTAATATAATAGCTCCTATTGAATTTGCTTGTTCATCAAATTGGAAATCTGTTTCAAATTGGTTAAGGCCTTTTGTAGTTGAAATAATGTCGCTCTTTAAGCTTTCTAGCATATAGACCATAACTCCTATTTCTTTATCGTATCCTTTTTTACTATTTATTTTTTGAGCACTTAAAAAGTTAGTAGATAAAATAATGATTATTAATAAGCTTTTAAATAATATTTTCATAAACACAAATAGTTGATTGTTTTTTAAATAGTTATCTTAATTTTGATAATCTAGTTTTCTTTAAACGTGTTTAATTAGGGTTTATTATTGATTTTAAAAATTATATTAGTCGAAACGGAGGAATTAACTCAAACTCGAAAAAAGATAAATTGCGGAACTGAAAAACAAGAATAAATCATAAGCACTAAAAGCTAACACCGTATAAAATTAATTGCTGGTTTTTGCATATTTACGAAAGTCCTCGCGGACTTTCTATTTGTGATTTATTTACTAACTTTAGTGCTTAAAACACGCAACTAATCTTATACAACAACGTTATGTGCAAGCTGAAAAAAAAATCCGAACTATGATTAAACATTGTTTTACAACCTTAATATTTCTTTTCAATTTTACCATTGCAATTGGACAATCGGAAACGGAAATAAAAGTTCCTGAATTTGATGATAGTTTTAGTAAAACGGTGCAAATCCTTGAAAACGGAAAAACTGATATTGACTATAAATCATTTAGAGAAAGTTTTATTGAAAGTAAACAATTCAAAATTGCGTCTGAAAAAAGTTCGGAATTTAGAGATTTGAAAAAACAAATGTATCGACAAATGTCTGAATCGAAATACGACAGTATTATCTCTACCACGAAAAAAATGTTGAGTATTGACTATACGAGTATGACAGCACATAAAATATTGAGACAGACTTATAAAATAGTTGGAGATTCAATAAATGCGGAAAAATATAAAACAATTCAATTTGGACTTCTGACATCGATTGTGAATAATGGAGACGGAAAATCTTGTGAAAATGGTTGGTCTGTAATTCAAATATCTGAGGAATATTTTATCTTAAATATGCTCGGAGTTGAATTAAAAACTCAAAGTATCGATGGCGGAATTTGTGACCGAATGGAAGTCGTAGATGAAAACAGAGAAACGAAAGTGTATTATTTTGAAATAAGTAATGTATTTAAAGGAAAAGAAAATCTGAAAGAAAAATAAAGCCAGCACATAACACCGTATATAATTTATTGCTGGCTTCTTGCTTACTTACGAAAGTCCTCACGGACTTTCTTGGTCGGTAATTATTTACTAACTTAGTTGCTTAATCACGCAACAAAGCATATACGTATTCCAAGATCAATTCCTAATAAATATTCTGTTTTTTTTTAAGCTACATGTTGTTGAAGAACCACATAAGGTGTTCCTCTTTTTACAACTGCAAAAGCTCTTGCAATTAATTTGTTTCTAACATTGTTTATCGCTAACATTTTATCCTTTCCTTCTGCTACTTTTCGTTTGTAATATTGTCTTAGTTCACTATCATGTTGGATTGCAGAAACACTAGCCATACTTAATAAACTTTTCATTTTTCTATCTCCTAAATAATGACACTGTTTTCGCTTATAGATACTAGTTCCAGAGCGATGCTCGAATGGTGCTGTGCCACAATAACTCGAAAATGCACGCCAACTAGCAAAGCGTGTAAAGTTTCCTGTGTGGTAAATTAATTGACTCGCAACCACTAATCCTACTCCTTTTAAGCTCGATAGTAATTCATAATTCTTTTGCATAGAATCATCTTCAGAAATAATTTCTTTTATTCTATCCTCTACCGCTTTTACTTGCTTAGATAAATAGTCTATACTACGTTTTAAGCTTATGCATCCAGAGTCTGTAGTTGGACTAGATAAAAGCACTTTCATTTCTTTTAAAGTACCTTTAAGTCCTGCATTATTTCTAACCAATTGATCGCGCAATGCTAACAAGCGCCCAAGCTCTAAATGAGACATGCTTTTTACAGTACTTGGCGCCAACTCTTCTCTATAGAGCCAAGCATAACGTGCTATTAAAGCCGCATCCAACTTGTCTGTCTTTTCTTTTACAATTCCGGACGAACGTTTTATTTTTAACGGACTTTCTTCTACAAAAACTATAGATTCACTAGCTAAATAAAGAGCTAATTTTAAGGAGTAATAGCCTGTATTCTCAAAACAATAAAAAACATCACTATCTTTACTGTACTTCGAAACCCATTTTAAAAGACTTTTGTAGCCTACTACATCATTAATAAACTCCTTGTGTACTTCGGCTTGATAACAAAAGGCATCTATTGTTTTTTTTGATACATCGATTCCTACGACTTCTTTGTAATTTTTCATATTTTTACAATTAGAGTGAATAAATTTGTTGCGTTAACTACTTCCTTTATCGGGAGATCTTCACTCCTGGTATTCCAAATGGTTCTTGGCAACTATATAGAAAGAGAGGACTCGTACGTGTAAGGGAGCGTTATTCTAAAACACGTTATAGTTCTCCTCTTTTTCTATCTAAAGATATTTATTACAAACTAAAGAAACACGTTACCACACATTAAACCCCAAACTCAAAAATGACAGAAGAACAATTCGAAAATTGCAAACAATGTTTAAATCGAAAGAAAGGAGTAAATGAAAAAGAAAACATTTGTAATATAAAAGGGAAAAGTATGAACTTCGTGAATACTTGTACAGACTTTAACCTTGATAATAATGTCATTTTAGGAACAAAGAATAAAATTAATGCAATTAGACCTAATTTAAAGAGAGCAAAACTCGCTCAATTATTTATTTGGATAGTTATGGCTCTTGACATTATATCAATATTTTCATCTTACTTACAATATAATTTACTTAAGTCACTGCAAAACAACGAAGAAGTAACTGAACAAATGTTAAACTCAAATGATTCCAGGGAACAAATCATAGGAATTTTATATTTAGTAGTTTTTATAATTTCTGCGGTAACTTTTATTCAATGGTTTAGAAGGGCATATTATAACTTAAATATTAGAACAAATTGTAATCATTCTGATGGTTGGGCATCCGGAAGTTGGTTTGTACCAATAATATCATTATATCGTCCATATCAAATAATGAAAGAAATGTGGACTAAAACTACTCAATTAATAAAATCTAAAACTTCTGAATACACAGACAATAGCACAATGATAATTGGACTTTGGTGGACTTTATGGATTGTATCTAATTATATTGGTAAATATGTTATGAAAAGAACTTTTAAAGCAGAGACAATAGAAAACTTTTTAAATAGTACAGTTGGAGATATGATTTTGTCAATAATCGGAATACCTTTAGCTATTATAACTGTAATGATTATTAAATCATATTCATTAAAAGAAGAAAATATTTCTGAATTAGAAAAAGTCGAAAATTAAAAACGTGTGGTAACACCGTATATAATTTATTGCTGGTTCTAGCCTGCTTACGAAAACCCTCGCGGATTTTCTATTCGGTTTTTATTTGCTAAATTACGTACTTAACCACGCAACAAACCATATACAAACACGTTAGCAAACATTTAATGAACAACCTCAAAATCATATACATACCATTATTTTTTTGCCTAATCTCATGTAAAAAGTCAACGGACTTAAAAACTGAAAAAGTCATTCTGAATAAAACAGAAATTGACACTTCTAAACGTTACCAAAGAATTAATATTCCTTATTATGACAATGGCGAATTAGTTGGAGAAAACGAAGCATATGTTTCTAAAAAGCTAGATACCTTTTGGAATACTTGGCTTTTTTACAAAAAAGGAGTGATAGATAGTTCTAAAAGTAAATTTTTTGATTTCAATATTACTGGAAATAAAAAAGACTCAATTCTTAAAGGGAAAATCAGTATTTACTCGCCTGCTGATAGTATTCCTAAATCAAAAATTAGCTCAAGAGAAATAACATTAGTTTTTCTACAAAAAGAAAACGATTCTGTAATTGTTAAAGAAATTAAATCAGAAAAAAGCACGTTTGAATTTGACTATAAAAATTTTGAAAACTATGGATTTGAAGGTTTTGTAATGGACTTACGTTTTATTAAAATAGATTCAACTTCTGAAAAATTACTTCTGAATAGAAACTATTTTGCGTTGGACACAAAACTTTCAACTAACAACGTTTATGTAGAATTATTAGAATAAAAACGATTTGCTAACACCGTATATAATTTATTGCTAGTTCTAGCCTGCTTACGAAAACCCTCGCGGATTTTCTATTCGGTTTTTATTTGCTAAATTACGTACTTAACCACGCAACAAACCATATACAAACACGTTAGGCACAATATGAACAAAACTTTGCGACAAATATTATCAATTGGAATTTTGACATTATTTCTGACTCAAATCGGATTTAGTCAATCAATTGAAAATTTTGTGGATTCAACAATCAAAGTTGATAGTCTAAATGTTCCGACTGATTTAAAACAATCCTACTTTCCAACAGAGTTAATTGAACCCGAAAAAAACAATTCAGCTAAAAAGAAAGATTCAAGCAAAATAATAGATTTAGATTTTCGAAGTAGTTTACCAACGGAATGGTATTCTGAACATCTTTTTGCTATGAAAGAGCCACTTTTGTTTAACCGAAAAATAAACAAACAGGTTTACAGATTTACTTGGCTACGAACATTTAACAAACCAATGACATTTAGGTTCGAAAAATGGAATGACAGATATATTCTGTATTGGAAAGTATTAAATGGTGCTGGTGGTTATGAACCTGGAGAAATTGAAATTGAACGACTAAAAATATTGACAAAAAAAGAATGGACTGAATTTACTCAATTCATCGGAAAAGCGGATTTTTGGGAAATGGAATTAGGGCGGAGTTCATTTGGAACAGATGGTTCTGAATGGATTATGGAAGGTGTTAATCAAACGGACTACAGAGTTGTTAGTGTTTGGACGCCAAGTAAAGGGGGTTTTTATAACGCTTGTAATTATCTAATTTCCTTAACGAATTTGAAAATATCGGAAAAGGATAAATATTAAAATACTGTGCCTAACACCGTATAAAAATAATTGCGGTTTAGTGCTTAATCAAAAGGTCGTTGCGTGTTTGTAACGTCTGATTTTCCTTCGGAAAATCCTCGCATACAAACCCGCAACTATTCTTATACATAAACGTTAGCAAAAACAGTGTCAATCCTCTATTTTCTCTGCTATTGTTTTGGTTTGGGCTTACCTAATTCCCTAACTTATAATTAACAAAATTTGCTTAGATAAATCGGAACTAAAAGTAAAACTGAAGTCACAAAGATTTTAATTAACTAAATAATAAACAGATTATCTGGTGCGTAAATCTATCTGCTCTTATTTAACGTTGGAAATTTCTTTTAATTAAGTTCGCTACTAATTAGAGCTGCATTTGCTAACAACGTATATAAAAAATTGCTAGATTAGTGCTTAATTAAAGGCTGTTGCTCTTTTGTTACTTCTGATTTTCCTTCGGAAAATCCGCCTGTACCAAAACGCAACTTTCCATATACAAACACGTTAGCCACAAGCTGAAAAGCCAACGCGCAGTCAAGCACATTTCATTTTTTTCGTGCCTCAAAAAATAAAAAGAGCTTGCCTTTTCCCACCAACTACATCCTAATATTGATTATCCATTAAAAGTTGATATATTTGCATTAGATGCTAATAATTATGAATAAAAAAGCAATTAACAGACTAAAAGTTGTTTTAGCTGAACACGGAAAAACCAACAAATGGCTAGCCGAAAAACTGAATAAAAACGGAACAACTGTATCTAGGTGGTGTACTAATGAGGTACAACCTTCTTTAGATACACTTTTAGAAATTGCCAATTTGTTTGGTATTGATATGAAGGAATTAATCAATTCAACGCTAGACGAAAAATGAAATTAGAAATACAAATAGATAAAAACAAGAATAAAATATTTGCTCCTTTGCTAGATAAATGGATTAAGTATTCAGCAGAAGAAGAATTGAAGCAAAAGTTTATTTGTAGGCTTAAAAACACCTATGGATACTCGCTAAACCAACTAGGTCAAGATGTTAAAATAAAAAAAAGGTATGAAGCTGACATTGCAATATGGAGAAGCGAATTAGATAAGAAAAATAATTATATTCCTTCTATAGTTATCGCAGTTGAATGTAAAGCTGAGCATATAAAGATTAAGGAGTCTGACTATTCAATCGGTTACAATTTTGCCTCGTCCATTAATGCTAACTTCTTCATTGCGGTAAACTTAAAAGAAACTAAAGTTTTTCATATTAAAAGTGAAGTCGCTGCAAAAAAAGTTGAAAAACTAACTGAAATACCCAAAGCAGAAATACTTGTTGACAATAACAGTATAATCAAATATGTCAATGAAAATAAAAAATTTACTAGAGATGAATTTTCGAGATTATTAACTAGAAGCCATAACATAATTAGGAATAATGACAAATTATCTCCTGAAGCTGCTTTTGATGAAATTAGTAAAATTTTGTTTATGAAAATTATGTATGAACGAAGTTCTACAAGAGAAATGATTTTTTCAAGAGACAAGTTTAAAGCAGATGAAATTAATTATGAAGAAATTATTCGACCTAGTTTAAAAAAGGATGCTCCACACTTGGACCTAGATTATATGCAATATCTTTTTAATGAAACTAAAAAGGCATTTGCCACAGATGACCTTTTTGAACTTAAAGATATAATCAAAATAAAGCGAAATAGTTTTGAAATGATAGTCGAAGAACTTGAAGTCTTTAATCTTTCAGATACTTCAGATGACGTAAAAGGAATTGCTTTTGAACAGTTTCTAGGTAAAACTTTTAGAGGTGAATTAGGTCAATTCTTTACTCCAAGAACAATTGTAGATTTTATGATTGAAATACTTGACCCTCAAGAAGGGGAAGTTGTTTGTGATCCTTGTTGTGGTAGTGGAGGATTCTTAATTAGTGCTTTTGAATTTATGAGAGATAAAATTGATATCGAAATAAATGATGAAATCAAATCATTAAAACAAAAGTATTTTAATGACAATTTTGATAAATTATCATTGAAAGAACAAGAGGTAATTTCCAAATCGGTACAAGAAAAAATTGAAGAAATCAATCAAGAATTCGACATAAATAATGAAAAAAGCAGGTATCACAAGCTTTCTCATTATAGTATTTATGGAACTGATGCCAATGCAAGAATGGCAAGAACTGCCAAAATGAATATGATTATGCACGGAGATGGACACGGTGGAGTTCATCATAATGATGGCTTGCTAAATGTAAACGGGATTTTTGATGGTCGCTTTGACGTCATTCTTACTAATCCACCATTTGGCTCTAGAGTAGAAAAATCTCTTAAAGTAACAGAAGTAGATTTACCCTCAAATACAAAGCTAGAAAAATACAAAGCTAAATATCCAAATTATATAGAGAAAGTTATTGAACCATTAAGAGAATGGACTAACTACATCGATAAAAAAGATAAAAGTAAAGGGAAACCAATTCTTGATTTATTTGAAGTTGGAAAATGGAGTACATCAACAGAAGTACTTTTCATTGAAAGATCTTTAAATTTATTAAAACCTGGAGGAAGAATGGGAATCGTTTTACCAGAAGGTATTTTAAATAGTGCCAACTTAGAAAATACGAGAAATTATTACGAAGGAAAAGCTAAAATATTATTTTTAGTTTCTTTACCTCAAGATGTTTTTGTGAGTAGTGGAGCTGCAGTAAAAACAAGTTTGGTCTTTTTGAGAAAGTTTTCCGTAAAGGAGACTGAAAACTATAATAAAATATGTGAGTTTACAGAAAATAGAGTCAATAATAAATATAAAAAGGAAATTGAATTATTAAATAAAAAATTAAAGCTAGATAAATTATTGTCCGCAGCTGATAAAAAAAGTATCAGAGAAGAACTAAAATCTATTAAATTAAGGATACAACTTGAAGTAAAAAGTCTTGTTCAAAAAGAATTCGATTATGAAATTCCAATTTCAGACATACAAAAAGCTGGAATTACAACAACGGGAGCTAAAGGAGACAATCAACTTCCTGAATTAATTGAAAAGTACCTTGCAAACTCTAGAAAAGAAAAAATTACTAAATCAATTCAAGATTCGTCTTTCCAACTTTTTAGATATAAAAACCTTGCAAATTGGAGTGTTTCTCATTTACTTTCAAATACATTTGACTATAATGAGGATTTTAATCTAGTAAGAATTGGAGACTTTTTAAGCAGAAATAAAACAAGAATTGAAATACAAGATAATGTTCTTTACAAAAGAGTTACTATTAGGCTTTATAATAAAGGTGTAAAACTTAGAAATACTGCTTATGGCAAAGACATCGGCACTAAAAAACAATATTTAATTTCTAAGGACCAATTCCTTATTTCAAAAATTGATGCTAGAAATGGAGCATTTGGAATAGCGACAGAAGAAGTTGACAAAGCTATTATAACCGCAGATTTTATAGCATATAATATCGATACTACCAAAATCGACCCTTTATTCCTTGTACTTATAACAAGTACTCAGCAATTTTTAGATTTTGCTCAAAGCTCAAGTTCTGGAACAACAGGAAGACAAAGGATCGATGAAAAAAAATTCCTAGATGTCAAAATACCATTACCAAAACTTAGCAGGCAAAAGGAAATTTTAGGAAAGTATAGAGAAATATTGAGACAAAAGGAAATCATTATAGCAAAGGAAAAAAATGCAAAAGAAGATTTTGAACAAGAAATATTTAAATCTATTTAATTATGCTACTTAAAAAATTACACATAGCTGACTATAAAATTTTAAAGGATTTCACTATTCAATTTCCTTATGATTTTAAACAATACATTTCAGTTTTAATTGGAACAAATGGTTCTGGGAAATCAACCATATTAGAAGCAATTGCTCAAATTTTTAGTAGTGTTTTACTAAATAAAAAAGCAGAATTCGGTTTTGAGTTAGAGTATTCAGTTCGTCACGAACAAATGATAGAAGAAACAAGTACAACTTCTGAATTTCAAAATACTTACTTATCAGCAAAATTATCAGCAAATAAAAAAGGAGACACTATTCAAATTGAAACATTTGACAAGGATGGAAAAACTTTTAATAAGATTGATATTCTTGAAAAAGATAAAATGGTTTTTGTGTCAGGTAAAACTGCTTATTCATATTTGCCAGATAATATTGTAATTTATTATTCCGGTTTGTCTGAAATTATGCAAGAATTAGTTGAGCCACACAATGAAATAATTTCAACTGCATATAGAAAAAACAACACTTTAGCCAATAGAGATTTCTTTTATTTCGAACCTGACCATTTCGGAATTATCTTAACAAGCTTACTTTCATTTGAATATGGAGATATTCCTGGGTTTCTACTTTCAAAAGCGAAAATTGAAGGAGTTCAAAGTATTCAGATAAGATTGCATAAGCCTGAATGGGCTAATGATTCTATTCAAAATTTTTGGGGAGCTAAAGGAGAAGTGAGAAATTTCCTTGACTATTTAAACGAAAACTCAGCTAGTGCAGAAGATTTGGTAAATTCAACTAACTCCAAAAGTGTTGGAAATATAGTTATTGAATCATTACAAGATGAATCAATTATCATCACAATCATCACACAAGAAAGACTTTTTGAAATACGAAACCACTTAATAGAAGAACGAAAGCTTTTTGAGATTTTAAATATCCTATTAGCAGATGGTATGTTAAATGACATTACTTTTTCATTAATTAAAGTAGGTGAAGAACGTCAAAATTTTGGAACATTAAGTGAAGGCGAACAACAGATAATTATTATAAAAGGACTTACAGAATTACTTTCAGAAAAAAATTCACTTTTTCTTCTTGATGAACCTGATACATATTTACACCCTAAATGGCAGAGACAATTTATTACAGAAATTGAAAATACGACTAATCCTTCTACCAATTCTGAAAACTCTTATGTAATTGCAACACATTCTCCTCAATTATTAAGTAATGCAAAATCTGAACTAAATTTTGTAAAAATCATTGAAGAAGGTGCTTTAATAGAGAATACACCAAAATATTACGGGCGAGAAATAAACACTATTCTGTATGAATTAATGGGCGTTGAAGAACGAAATAAATTGGTAAGAGGTAAAATAAGTGATTTGTATACGCTAATTGCAGAGGAAGATATTGAAGAAGCAGAAAGTTCTCTTAAAGATTTACAAGATCTAATAGGAAAAGATGACCCAGAGTTAAAAAGAGCTGAAATTCAAATTACTTATTTAAAAGAAGACGAATGAAAGCTATAAACAAAGGAAATGAACCTATTTCTTTAACAGAACATAGAGTTAAACAATACGCTTCTTATGAAAATTTACCTAATGCTGACACAAGAGAATCTTTACTAGTAGAACAAGGTAATATTTGTTGTTATTGTATGAGAAGAATTCCCGAATCTGAAAAAACACCAGGTTCTAAGATTGAGCATTTTTTATGTCAAGATAACCACCCTGATGAGGAATTAAGTTATGGAAATATGCTTTTAGCGTGTTTAGGGTATGAAGGTTCTTCAAAACGATTGCAAACTTGTGATTCAAAAAAAGGTAATCTTAGCCTAACATATTCTCCATCTAATCTAGCTAGAAATATTGAGGATTTAGTAAAGTATAAACCTAATGGGGAAATTTACTCTTCTGATGAAACATTAAATACGGAATTAGAAACAGTATTGAATTTAAATGTAAAACAGTTAAAAGAAAACAGAAGAGTCGTTTATGAAAGTGTTCAAAATAGAATTAGAAACAAAGTAAAACAGCATAAAACAAATACATTACAGAAACGATTTTTAGAAGCTGAAAAAAGGAAATGGCTCAATTTGGTTAATGGAAAATATAAGGAGTTTTGTATGGTAGGAGTTTTTGTAATTAACAAGAAACTGAAAAGAATAGCTTAAATAGCCAACGTAAGTTCAAGCACATTTAAAGTTTGCTCGTACCTCACAAATTTAAAAGAGCTTTCACACCAACGCTAGCAAGTTTTCGGAAAAAAGCCAGTGGCTAACAACGTGTATAAAACATAGCTATTATAGGCTTTTCAAGAGGTTTTTGATTATTTAATAAGTCCACCAAATTTTTATTTTTGTATATTTAGAATATAAAGATAAATAGAAAAAATAAAAATTTGGCTCGTGCTAAATCCGAAAAGTTAGCGTTTATTTATACGCTACGTTTCATACACAACAACGTTAGCTAAAATTCCCAACAACATTCGGAAAAATAATAAAGATTTAGGTAAAAAATGAAAAGGAATCAAATGTTTCTAGAAAAAATAAGAGACGGAAAAGGAACTACAATAATAACTATTGATGGTTTTTTAAATGAAGGGAATAGCAATATAGATGACTGGCAAAAAGCTTTAAGGAATAAATATCCAAATAATCCTTGGTTTCATTTACATTGGAAATCTGAAAACCTTAATAAACTAATACAAAAAACAGCAACATCTTTTCTTTTAGCTTATTCCATACCTGCTACTTTGAGCTTAATGGCCACGAGTATAATTTCTATTCCTGTAGTTTTAATTAGGTTTAGCGGAATAATATTTTCTTGGAGAAAAGCTTTAAAAATTAGCGAGAAAACTGGAGAAAACTTACCTAAAATTATTGAAGAATTGAAAGTTGAAAAAATTATTTTAGTAGGACATTCATTAGGTAGTAGAGTTATTTATCATTGTCTAAAAAAAATAAAAACTAATACTGTTTACGAAATACATTTATTAGGCGGAGCAGTAAATAACAATAAACTTAAATGGGAATTAATCGAAAATAGAAAATAAAATTTTTAATTATCATTCAGATAACGATAGAATATTGCAATCAGTTTATAAAGTTGGCGCACTTGATAACTTTCCGGTAGGAAGAGAAAAAATAGGAACGAAAAAAACAATAGATATAGACGTAACACATCTCGTAAAAGGTCATTGCGAATTTAAAACTGAATTCCATAAATTTATAAATTAAAAAACTTTAGCTAACACCGTATATAATTTATTGCTAGCTTCTCGCCTACTTACGAAAGTCCTCGCGGACTTTCTTGGTCGGTAATTATTTACTAAATTAGTTGCTTAAAACACGCAACAAACCATATACAACAACGTTGGCAACAATAATGAAAAATCCGAACTTCGAAAATATAAATCTGTTTGAATTTCTAAAATCGGAATTCAAAACACGTAAAAAAAGAAAAAGAATTTTCGGAACAATCTGCTCATTTTTTCAACTGTTCGTTTTTGGAACATTTAATTATCAAACAAAAAAATCGTGGAATGAAATTCACAAATCGATAGAGAATAAACTATTGAATTTCTATCCTGAACTGAATTGTAAGTTCAATGGAAAAAGACCAACTTTTATCGAATTATTAAAAAATTACGGAACTGAACGAATTGAATTCAAATTTAATAAAGCGCACGTAGCTGTTACGAACGATTCTCTTTACGTTTTCCCATTCGATTCGGCTGAATTGAAAGACCAAGGAGCTTATTATGATATGCTTGAGGAACCATTTCGGATAGTTTATAATACAACAGAGAAAAATGATAAATATTCCGTAATAAGTACTATTTCTGAATTTATATCAATGAAATCTGAAAACGGAAAAACGAATATTGAATTTAAAACAACGGAATTGAATGCTAGAACGGAATTAATATTTGACCAAGAAATTACAGTTGCCAACACCGTATATAATTAATGGCTAGTTTTAGCTTGCTTACGAAAATCTTTGCAGATTTTCTATTCAGTTTTTATTTGCTAAATTAGGTGCTGAAACACGCCACTAATCATATACAAACACGTTGTGTGCAATTAACCAAACCAATAAACATTGAGGAAAAACCTACTATTTTTAGTACTATTAATAATAATTCAATCTTGTCAATCTGACCTTTTGACTGACAATAAATCTATAATTCAGGAAATTGATAAATTGAATTTTAGTAAAACAACATTTGAAGTTTCCATAGATAATAACGAAAACATAATAGATACGCTTTCAATTATAAAAACAAAAACGGATAAAAACGGTAAAATGCTTTATGTAATAAAAGAATATTTACCTAAAGTAGATGGAAGCATAATACAACAAAGCTATTTTAGGAATAATGAAGATTTGTTTTATAGAGAAACTGCTGCAACTGAAGAATTCAAATCAATCTTTCAAACCTTTGTTAATAAAGACAATATGATTGAAAACGCTCAAATGATAAGTTATACTTCTGAAAATCCCAATGATACAATCTTTATGAAATATGACTATAAATATAATAGCAAAGGAAAAAAAGAAACTTTATTTGTAACATTTGAAAAAGATTCTACGAATTCAATGGACTTTACAAAATACAATGAAAACGAAAAACCTGAATTTAGATATTTAATAATTGATAATGACACATTACAAAAACTAAAAATGAATTACCTTAATGGAAAAATGGTTGAATCAACATATGAATTCAAAGAACCTTTTAGAATCAAAATTTCCACTTATGATAATAACGAAAAAATAAAATCTGAAGTACAATATTTAAAAGTAAATGACACTATAAAAAAAGTATCGGAATCAACTTTTAATTATACTAAAAACACAGAATTAATAATTACGAAAAGCATTTTGAAAGACACTATAACAAAAACGAAAAAAATAACTGCACACAACACCGTGTATAATTAATTGCTGGTTTTAGCCAATTTACGAAAGTCCTCGCGGACTTTCTATCTGTGATTTATTTACTAACTTTAGTGCTTAAAACACGCAACTAATCATACACAACAACGTTGTAAAACATTTAGACCAACCATTGAACATAGAAGTAGACGATAGAGAAATAGTTCCTTTAAACGAATTTGAATTAGGCTGGAGATTTGAAAAAACTCATAGTCCTAATATTTCTGAATCTGAAAAGAAACAAATTCAACCAGTTTCTGAAATGGAATCGAAAAGACTGAATAAGGTCATTGACTATTTCGAACAGGAATATAATTTAAGAGAAAAATTTACTCAAACGGATTGGATAAGTGCGAATGCAGAAAGTGATGAGAAAATTGAGCGGTTTAGAAACCAACTCGAATTGACTTTGGAAAAATGGGACGAAGAAATAATAATAACTTGGCATCGGAACATTACGCTGAAAACAACGAAAGAAATATTTATAAAATATTGGACTGATTTTTTATATCCGAGTTCTGATGATGTAACTCTGATTTCGGAAAAAACGAATTGGGTAATGTTTTACCGACATTTTGAAGTGGCAAATATTTGGACTAAAACATCTGAATATTTAAAAGCGGAATAAAAACGTTTTACAACACAGTATAAAAATAATTGCTATTTTAGGCTTAAACAAAGGTCGTTGCGCTTTTGTTACGTCTGATTTTCCTGCGGAAAATCCTCGCACACAAAACCGCAACTATTCTTATACATAAACGTTGTAAACAATTTATGAAAATCGAGAAAATCATAATAATTTTAGTTCTGATTTTAACATTTAGTTGTCAAAAAGGAAAGAAACCATCGGAAACAAAAACTGATTCAAAAATTGAACTTGAAAATCAAAATTCAGATACCGAATCGAATTCTGAAAATAATGAGAATATAAAACCCCACTCTGAAAGTGTGACTTTTCGAAACATTACGGACCTGGAAAAATATAAAGGATTTGAAAAAGTAAGCGGAGAAGTATTGTCAAGGTCTGACAAAGCTTTAGTTTACATACAAAAAGACAGTTTAAAAGTTTTGATATTGGAAAGAATAATCAAAAACTCATCACCTAAGCCTAATTATTCAATATTAGATGAAGTTACTTTCATCAGCAAAAACTCTGAAAACTATATTGCTTTAACTTCGTGCGAATTAATTGAAAATTCTCAAAATGAGATTATTTTCAGCCTTGTCGAAGATGAAGATGAAGATGTTGAATACTTTAAAACAATACTAAAATCTTGGGTTATAGATTTAGACAAAGAGGTTTTCAAGGAAATTGAATCAAAAGATGTCAAATGCAATAACATACATTATGGCTACGACGGATAAAATAGTTGCTTTATTTCTAACTTTTAGTTTTTTAACTATTAGTTGTAATCAAAATCAGGATTCTAAATTTGAATTTAAACAATGGCATAAATCGGCTAACAGAAGTCCTTTATCCTCTACAATTTACCCTTATTTAGAATGGAATCAGGCTATGAATATAAAACTCGGTTTGACTGAAAAAAATGCGGAATTTGATTTCCAATATTATCATCATCCTGTAAATGCCATTATATTTACGAAATCACCGAAAAATGAAAATTATGAAATCGCTCTTAAACTATCTAAAGATAAAACTGAAGTGATTGATATAAGTTTTTTAAAATTGAAATCAGTAACTGAATAAAAAACTGTTTACAACACCGTATATAATTTATTGCTGGCTTTTCGCCTACTTACGAAAGTCCTCGCGGACTTTCTTGGTTGGTAATTATTTACTAAATTAGTTGCTTGAAACACGCAACAAACCATATACAACAACGTTGGGCGTAATATAACGAAATGATAGAACCAAAATACACTGAAGGGAAATTAATAGAATTTAAACTTAAATTTGAGGAATTAACAAAGACTATAAAAGTCAAATCATATTATGCTGTTAAGAATTCAGATTCAAATGATAATTACGCAGGTAAAATTATTGAGAATTACCGACAGAAAGTTCGAGATACACCTGAATCTGCTACTGAATATTATAATTCAAAAATTGAGGTAATAAACAGCTTTATCGATAAATTAGAGGATAAGTCTTCGAATAAATATGATTATGTACAATTATTTCTACCATCAGATGAGAATAGGAATGAATTATTAACTAATTTTTCTAATAAACATTTTAATTCAGAAAATGATTTCTCAACAAGTTTTTATAAAAAAAAGAACACGAGCATCGTTGGTTTAAACTGTGATGATGCAAATAACCTATTTACCTATGAAGAGCCAATTAATTTAAATAATCCACTTAAATCTATACTTCTCATTGACGATACGATTGATACAGGATGTACTATTAAAATATTTCTTAAAAAACTATATGAATTAAATATTTTTGATAAAGAAACAGAAATTAATGCTTTTATAATTTACAATAACTATAAAGCAGAAAAAATGACAAATCCAATGGATCTTTTGAGAAAAATGAAATAAATACTACGCCCAACACCGTGTATAATTAATTGCTGGTTTTAGCTCACTTGGGAAATTCCTTCGGAATTTCACCGTTCGTGCTTTATTTAGTAAATTCACTACTTAAACAACGCAACTAATCATACACAACAACGTTATCTATAAGTTACTCACCAATAAAAATTATTGGAAAATCTATAAGTCTGAACTTCCAACAAGGAAATAATCACTCAGATGAAAAATGTAATCTGAAAAACGTTACGGATTGGATTCTGTTTGATTTTATAAACTAAGAGAATTTTAGATCAAAAAGATCAATAAAGTAAACCAAGATTGAAAAGCTTGCGTTTATCGTTACGACTGAATTACACGCAGAAAAACCAATCTGAGCTAATCTGGACAGTAGAAACGTATCATTGCGCTTAAACCCTTGCTAAAATCAGAATTCCTAAATTATATTTATATAAAAATTTAAACATCTGAACTCTGGATAACTAGGAAAAGACCTATAGATAACAACGTATATAATTAATGGCTAGTTTTAGCTTGCTTACGAAAATCTTTGCAGATTTTCTATTCGGTTTTTATTTACTAAATTAGGTGCTGAAACACGCCACTAATCATATACGTATTCCAAGATCAATTCCTAATAAATATTCTGTTTTTTTTTAAGCTACATGTTGTTGAAGAACCACATAAGGTGTTCCTCTTTTTACAACTGCAAAAGCTCTTGCAATTAATTTGTTTCTAACATTGTTTATCGCTAACATTTTATCCTTTCCTTCTGCTACTTTTCGTTTGTAATATTGTCTTAGTTCACTATCATGTTGGATTGCAGAAACACTAGCCATACTTAATAAACTTTTCATTTTTCTATCTCCTAAATAATGACACTGTTTTCGCTTATAGATACTAGTTCCAGAGCGATGCTCGAATGGTGCTGTGCCACAATAACTCGAAAATGCACGCCAACTAGCAAAGCGTGTAAAGTTTCCTGTGTGGTAAATTAATTGACTCGCAACCACTAATCCTACTCCTTTTAAGCTCGATAGTAATTCATAATTCTTTTGCATAGAATCATCTTCAGAAATAATTTCTTTTATTCTATCCTCTACCGCTTTTACTTGCTTAGATAAATAGTCTATACTACGTTTTAAGCTTATGCATCCAGAGTCTGTAGTTGGACTAGATAAAAGCACTTTCATTTCTTTTAAAGTACCTTTAAGTCCTGCATTATTTCTAACCAATTGATCGCGCAATGCTAACAAGCGCCCAAGCTCTAAATGAGACATGCTTTTTACAGTACTTGGCGCCAACTCTTCTCTATAGAGCCAAGCATAACGTGCTATTAAAGCCGCATCCAACTTGTCTGTCTTTTCTTTTACAATTCCGGACGAACGTTTTATTTTTAACGGACTTTCTTCTACAAAAACTATAGATTCACTAGCTAAATAAAGAGCTAATTTTAAGGAGTAATAGCCTGTATTCTCAAAACAATAAAAAACATCACTATCTTTACTGTACTTCGAAACCCATTTTAAAAGACTTTTGTAGCCTACTACATCATTAATAAACTCCTTGTGTACTTCGGCTTGATAACAAAAGGCATCTATTGTTTTTTTTGATACATCGATTCCTACGACTTCTTTGTAATTTTTCATATTTTTACAATTAGAGTGAATAAATTTGTTGCGTTAACTACTTCCTTTATCGGGAGATCTTCACTCCTGGTATTCCAAATGGTTCTTGGCAACTATATAGAAAGAGAGGACTCGTACGTGTAAGGGAGCGTTATTCTAAAACACGTTATAGTTCTCCTCTTTTTCTATCTAAAGATATTTATTACAAACTAAAGAAACACGTTGGTGGTTAATTTTCGGGCTAACCATCATTTTTTTTACTAACTTTAAAAACCTGTTTGTACTTATGAAAAAACAAAAAATCAAAACCTTTCTAAAATTCGGAACTCTCCTGTTCGGAATATCCTTGTTCCTCGTTGCCTGCCAAAAAGACGACGATTTACAAACAAATTCTAATCTATTCCCTAAAAAATACTCTCCTTTTTCTATCACTAAAATTGGAGAATCTGAAATATTAAAAAACAAAGTATTAAGCAATAAACTTAATAAATTAAACACAACGATTAATCAAAACAGAACTGCTTCCATACAAAATAAAACGGTCTATTCTAGCGAATACGATTTTTATATAGATACAGAACAAGCTAACTTTATTCAAATAGATAGCACTTATCATTCCTATACTTTTACTATTAAAAGAGATTATGCTACATCTATAATAGAAAACCTATTAGTTTCCCTACAACAAGATGGAAGCTATAAAATGCTATTTGTAACTTACAATACAACGGCTCAAGAAAAACTTGATATTATTAATGATATTAATGTAGATTTAATTGATAAAGTTCAATATACAATTATTGATGATGATATTTTAATGTCTAATATTTTCAGTAAAGATATTGCTGGTGGTGACTGTGTCGTAATTGGTATTGGCGAATGTAGTAATGGTTTTAGTCATGACCATGAATCTACATCGTTTTGTGATGGTTATACGGCATTAGCTATTAACCTTGATTGCGCTAGTGGTGGCGGTGGTGGAACTCCCAGCTATGATGGAGTTCAAATCCCTGATTACGGAAACCCTAGCACCGGAAACAATGGACATGGAGGTGCTGGTGGCACTGGCAACACAACAAATCCAAATATTACTGTACCAACACCTTGTACTAGAGATTGTCCTGAAAAATTTGATTATATTGATGTGAAAAATTGTGAGGAATTACACAAATTCAGCTCTTCTGCTTATGCTCAAAATGAATTTATAGCTTTAAAAAATTGGGTAAACGAAGATAAAGAAAAAGGATATTTCGTTAAAGCAAGTCCAACAGCAGCACCTAATTTTAGCACTCAATATGGAGAATCTCCAAGTCTTGATGATTGCACAGAAATAAAAGTACCATATAGTATTCGTGGAACAACCTATGCTATAATGCATGTACACCCAACAGGATGCAATGAAGGCACCTATGGCATGTTTGGAATTGGTGATTTAAGAAACCTGTATTTAACTTCACAATATTACAGTCCAAGTTTAGTCCCAGAAGTTGGTAGCGACCCATCTATTTATGCTATTTATATGACAGTTGCCGAATATCATTATGCAATAAAAATTAATGACCCGACGAAATTAGCTAATTTAAGTACTATTTTTAGTAATAAAGAAGATAGAGAAAACTTTAGTACAAAGCTTGCGGATTTATATAAAGAAACTAATAATAGTCAAACTTTATTAGAGAAAGCTCTATTAAAATTTATGAATGAGACTTATAATTTAGGCATTTCTTTATACAGAACTAGTCATGATGATATTCAAGTAGGTTCTTCAAACTGGAAACGATTAACTTTAAATAATAACGATATAGTCTTAAAAGACTGTAATTAAAATTAAATATAATATGAAAAATTTAATAATATTAACCTTAACTGTATTTACATTTTTATCTTGCAAAGCACAACAACCTATAATAGCCTTATATAATGGAACAGATTATTTGGATACATATAATGCTTATTATAAAGATATTGATGGAGATTTAACTAAAATTGTAGGTACTTGGAAATACGTAAATGGTAATGAAGTTTTTAAACTTATAATTAAAAAAAAGGAGCAAAAATTGCTCACTCCTTCAGGTAGAAATATAACCTTTTACAAAGATGTTTTGTACGGAGAATATGAATACATAGACTTAAATGGCAATGAAATAATTAACACTCTTAATGAGATTGATTCTCAAACAGATGTTTCTGAAAACTCTATTTATGGTGGTTATATAAAAGGAGCTTCGGATAATCCACCTTGCGAAAATTGCGAGCCAGATGAGCGTATAGCAAAAGTATTGATAGAAGATCCTTCAAGAACTTATTTGTTTTATAATATGTCGATTAGACATTTTCCTGGCGAGATTTCATTAGGAACTACTGAACAAATTAAAATTAAAATTGATAGAGAAGATTATTCAGATATTCCAGAAGGTCAACCTGATAACGATAGAATACCGCTTGTAGAACTTACACTTGAAAAACAATAAAAAAACTAACCACAACCACGTATATAAAAAATAGCAGATAAGAGGTAAACTTAAAGTTTATTTCTTAACTGCTATCTTTGTTTTACAATCGAAAAGTAATACATTTAAATCTGCTACTTTTCATATACAAATACGTTGCCGTCCATTGCTCACTCGCCTCAAAAAACGGTAATTCACTCAAAAGTTAATAAAAATAAATAACGGTTTCCGATACATTAATTGCGCAATCTTTGCGTACGACTGACCTCACTTCCACGCAATCTTTGTTAAACCGATTTACCAAGCTTTGCGTAACTGTTGAGCCGATAAAATAAAATGGATTCCAATTTATAATTTACGCAATCTTTACTAATCCGATTTACCAAGCTTTACGTAACTCTTAAGCCGATAAAATAATTCCTGTAACGTACGGCAACATTGTATAAAAATAATGCTTAATTTAGTCCTTAAACAATGTAAGTGCTTCTTTTGCCAGCTTCTGATTTTCCTACGGAAAATCCCAGCAAGCAAAAACGCACTATCCTTATACGTAACCGTTACCTGCAAGCTAAAAAAAATCCGAACTACAAATGAAATCAAGAACTGAAATTGAACAATATTATAAAACTGGAAAAAGATTTTTCAGGAATATTGATTTTAATTTTGGACAAAGTTTTGAAAACTCGAATTTTGAAAACGCAATTTTTGAATTCTGCTACTTTGGAATTGAATTTAATAATTCAAATTTTAGAAATGCCAAATTTTTAGAATGCAATATGAAATCAACGAATTTCACAAACTGCGATTTCTCTAATGCTGAAATTAAAGAAAATTTAATGGAAGGGATTAACTTTAAAGGTTCTAATATTTCAAATTTAATATTCGAGAATAATATTAGTTATGGAGCAAAAGTCAAATTAAATTCTGAAACGTTAGAAATTGAATATAACATTCACAAACTGAATTATGAACTATATGAATTTATACCTGAATTTGAGGAAATTTCTGACCATTCAAATGACGAACATTTATACTCTGTATTTGGAGATTTGAGTATTGTCCTTGCAAAAGAAATTATAGAAAATGAAAATCTGACTAAATTAATAACGGATTCTTTTAAGTTTTTTAATTATTTAAGCGATAAGAAGGATAAAGAAATTGATAACTTATTAATTGTGGGAATTTACGAAGGAATATATCATTCTGGAAAATGTAATGAAATTGCGAAGAAGTTATTAAATAAAAAGGCAATAAATACATATGAATTTAATTTAGAAAAGTGGAAAAAATAATAAAGCCTGCAGGTAACACCGTGTATAATTTATTGCTTGTAATCGCTTACTTACGAAAGTCCTTTGGGACTTTCTTGGTTCGTGTTTTATTTACTAAATTTACTGCTTAACCACGCAACAAACCATACACAACAACGTTACCACACATGAAAAAATAAGAAAATGGCATAATAATTGAATTAATAAAGAAAATCAGAAAAAACCTTATTTATGAACAAGTTAAAATTACCAATAACACTTACTTTTTTATTAATTCTTTTTATAGCATGTAGTAATGATGATGAAGATAATTCATATGAAATATATACGATTGAAGATTTAAATTTACTACATAATAATAGCTCTAAAACATGGGAATTAGAAGCCTACTATCAGAACTACGATAATTGGATAAGTGATCAAAATGATTGTTTTATTGATGATAGTTACATTTTTAAAACAGATAATGAGGTAGAAGTAATTAGTGGAAATGAAAATTGTTATTTTGGTAATTCAGAAATTGCCGAAGCAAGCTATGATTTTTATGAAGAACAAGGGGAAGTTTGGTTGACTATGATTCGGGGGGAAATAACAGATAATCTTGTTAATAGTACATCGTTTTCATTAAAATTAATCGAGTTAAAAGAAGATAGAATGGTATTTTCTACTGGAGATAAAAGAGATTATAAAAAAGCTTTAATTTTCGTAAAAAACTAAAAAACGTGTGGTAACACCGTGTATAATTAATTGCTTGGTCACTGCCGACTTACGAACATTCCTGCGGAATATTCTATCTGTGATTTATTTGCTAAATTATTTGCTTAACCACGCAACTAACCATACACAATCACGTTGCCGTCCATTGTGACCCGTCCTGAAATAAGACTACATATTTTTTTAATCATTATATATAGAATCCACAGAGCAAATAGACGCCACAATAAATTTTTAAAATTAAAAAGCTTAACCGAACTTACAATCGGTAAACACACAAAGAGCGAGCTTTGTAAACTCTACTCTATCACTCCCACAACTGTGAACGTGTGGATTAAAAGCACAATTGTTAAAACTTATTATACTTAATGAAGTTTATGCATCATATATAACTTATATCCAAACTAAAAGGTTTTTACTATCCGCATTTCATAACGGGAATTCTGAAAAAACTAATACGTAATGTCAGTCCTAATTTAGAATTAAAAGGATATTAGAGAACACCTAATAGGCGCTGTTTATATAGCTATAAACATTAAAAAACTACTCATCATTACTTCGTTCATTCCATTAACACTTCTAGTCAGAAAGAGGAATTCAATATTATGTCAATAGATACAGACAAATTTTAAAAGAAAAATAATAGTATAACTGAAGTAAGATTACCATTAGACTTTAAACACCTAATACGTTATATAAATTATCTTCTAAATTCAATTTTAAGGTGTAGATATATTGAAACCACGGCACTCATAAAATTTAAACCACATATAAATATACCATCAAAAAGTGACAGGCAGCTCCAGCTAATACAAACAAGTGCCAAATTACATGGTAAAACATTTTCTTTTCTAGAGCATAAAAAACAATACCTATTGTATAAGCCGCTCCTCCAAGCATTAATAACGTAATCCCTTCTGGAGGCATTATGTTTTTTAATTCAGAAAAATCGAAAACAATTAGCCAACCCATTACTAAATATAATAATGTTGAGAATACATTAAATCTTCCTGTAAAAAATAGTTTTAAAACCACTCCAAAAGCTGCGATTCCCCATACAGTTGCAAATAAAGTCCAACCTAAGCTATGCTCTAAAGTTATAAGTAAAACAGGTGTATACGTTCCTGCAATAAGCAAATAGATACTAATATGATCTATTACCCTAAATTTATGTTTATACTTTTCGTTTTTAACATAATGATATGCTGTTGAAGCAGAGAACAAAATAATTATAGATAAACCATAAATAACAACACTTATTAAACTATAAGTAGTTTTATTAGTATCTTTTAATATAAGTAAAACTAAGGCTATAACTCCAAATATGGCTCCTAAACCATGGGTTATAGTGTTCCATAGTTCTTCGCGTTCCGTTTGTATGCGCATGTATAATTTAGATTTTTGTTCTATTAATTTTGTTTTTCCCCTAATTTAACCATTTATTGGTTAGCTCGAAAAAATCAAAATCTAAAGCAGATTCCTGTTTTTCTAATATTTCATTTTGAAAATTACGTTGTAAAATATCTTCAATTAAATAATCTTCTTTAACATTCTCCGGATCAAATTCTCGTTTTAAAGAGATATTAAACAAACTAGCGGTATTATTAAACCAAAAGGCTCTCCACCCATTTCTTAATTCTTTAATAAGCGTAAATGTTGTTTTTCCTGTTTGTCTATGAATTAACTTAATAAGTATCTGTCCTTCTGTTTTTGTCATTTTTTTTAATTCCGCAGAAAATTCACTTTCAATATATTTCTGAACTTTCTTAGCATAACGCTTTTGCTTTCTTTTCGAGTCCAAAGTTGCTAGTTGCCTAGTTAACGAATCTAATCTATCGGCAGCCATTTTAGCATAAGGATAAACCTTTAATGTTTTTCGTCTTAAAATATAATAGCGTCTTCTATTTTCTTTACTATCAAATTTAAGTTTATGCAATAGCATAACCTCCTCAAGATCTATGGCTTTACGCGGAATAGAATCGCCATCAATGATCATGTATTCTACATGTATTGAATCTTGTTCTATTTCTTGGATTTGTCCAAAAATCAACAATGGAAACACTAATAAAAGTGGTAAAATATACTTCATATAAAATATTATACTAAAACCATTCCAAAAAAAATTAACGGTTTCTCACAAAATTAATAATTATACTATTCTTAACTATTAAATAACTACGATTATTGTTATTTTAGTACAAAATTAAAAAACAATGGCAGAAAAGAGCATACTTAACAAAAAGTCTATGGACTTTTTAGAGAAATATTTAAACAACGCTTCACCAACAGGTTACGAATGGGATGGGCAAAAAATATGGATGGATTACCTTAAGCCTTATGTAGATGAGTTTTTTACAGATACTTATGGTACTGCTGTTGGTGTAATTAATCCAGAAGCAAAATACAAAGTCGTTATTGAAGGTCATGCCGATGAGATTTCGTGGTATGTAAATTACATAGACGACAAAGGTTTAATTTATGTGGTAAGAAATGGTGGTAGTGATCATCAAATTGCACCAAGTAAAGTGGTAAATATTCATACTAAAAATGGTATTGTTAAAGGTGTTTTTGGCTGGCCTGCAATACATACAAGAAGTAAAGCAAAAGAGCAAGCACCAAAACCAGATAATATTTTTATAGACTGTGGTTGTAAAACTAAAGCCGAAGTTGAGGAACTTGGTGTGCATATTGGTTGCGTAATTACATATCCAGATGAATTCCATATTTTAAACAAAAACAATTTTGTTTGTCGTGCTTTAGATAACAGAATGGGTGGTTTTATGATTGCTGAAGTGGCCCGTTTACTTAAAGAGAATAAGAAGACATTACCTTTTGGTCTTTACATTACAAATTCTGTACAAGAAGAAATTGGGTTACGTGGTGCGCAAATGATTACTGAAACGATTAAGCCAAACGTGGCTATTGTTACAGATGTTACACACGATACAACTACTCCAATGATTGATATGAAAGTTCAAGGTGAAGTAGAAATTGGTAAAGGTCCAGTTATTGCTTACGCTCCGGCTGTACAACAAAAATTACGTGATTTAATTACAGATACGGCAGACGCTAACAAAATACCGTTTCAACGTGCTGCCTTATCTCGTGCTACAGGAACAGACACAGACGCCTTTGCTTATAGTAATGGTGGTGTTGCTTCTGCATTAATATCTTTACCGTTACGTTACATGCATACAACAGTAGAAACTGTGCATAGAGACGATGTTGAAAATGTGATTAAACTAATTTATGAAACATTATTAAAAATTGAAGATGGTGAAACGTTTAGCTACTTTAAATAAAAGAAGCAATAGTAATTTTTAATAACAAATAACAACGTCATTACTTCAAAATAAAGTAATGGCGTTTTTTTCTATTATGACAGAAGAATACATTGATATAGTATCAAAAACAGGGAAACCAACCGGTGAATCTGTTTTAAAGAGCGAAATACACAGCAAAGGACATTACCATAATACAGTACACATTTGGTTTTATACTAATGAAGGTGAAGTTTTACTAGCACAACGTGCAGCTTCGAAAGTTATTTATCCTCTACTTTGGGATGTTAGCGTTGCTGGACATATAGATGCAGGTGAAACTATAAAAGCTGGTGCTATTCGTGAAATTAAAGAAGAAATAGGATTAAAAATTAAAAAGAAGAAGTTAAAAAAAATAGGTGTTTTTGAATGTTTTCAGTCTTATCCTAACGGCATTATAGACAATGAATTCCATCACACCTTTATAGCTGAATTTGAAGGATTCCTATCCGACTTAGTGCTTCAAGAAGAAGAAGTTGAAGCTATCAAACTAGTAAGTATGTACGATTTTCATGAGTTATTAGAAAACTCTGCAACTAATGGTCATTTTGTTGCAAGTAACAACGATTATTACCATAAAGTAATCGAAGCTATTTTAGCAAAAATAACTTAGTATTGGTTAAAAATAATGTCACTTCGAGTGATGCTGAAGTATGAAGCATTGTAGCGAGAAGTCATTTTTAATACAAATGTTCTCAATAAAAAATTTCAAAAAAAGCAATTTCACTCGAACTTACATAAACGTATACTTTTACTGAAATTATTTACTAAATTCGCCTCATGGAATTAATTATTTACGCACTTGCTCCGGTAGCTGTTGTTATACTTTACATTTATTTAAAAGATAAATACGAAAAAGAACCTAAACGTTTACTTATAATATCCTTTTTACTTGGTGCTATTGTTAGTATTATAATTACTACTGTCTTATATGGTGTTTTTGAATTAGCAGTTCCATTAACTAATAGCTTGAGTGTTCTTCAGCAATTTGTTCAAGCCTTTTTTGTGGTTGGTTTTTCTGAAGAATTAAGTAAATATCTTGTTGTTTTATTATTTGCACAAAGAAACAAAGCCTTTAACGAACAATTTGATGGTATTGTATACGCAGTAATGGTTTCCATGGGTTTTGCTGCTACCGAAAACATTTTTTATGTTATGGAAAGTGGTCCCACAACTGCTTTACTTAGAGCTTTTACTGCAATTCCTGCGCATGCAACTTTTGGAATATTAATGGGATATTTTATGGGAAAAGCGAAATTCTCAAATAACAAAATTTTACTAAATCTAACTGGATTAGGTTTAGCTATTTTATTTCATGGTTCTTACGACTTTTTTCTATTTATAGACTTTATTCCAGGTATTTGGGTTGGTGCTTTCGTGTCTCTAATTATAGGTGTTATTTTATCGCGAAACGCAATTAAAAGACACCAAAAAAATTCGCGTTTTAAAAATGATATTATTTTATAAATTTTAAAGTTTCTATTCTTCCTTCAATAGATAAATTAATAAAATAAAGTCCATTAGATATTGTTGAAATATCTATACTTCTACTATCATTAAGCTTAGATTGAGAGATAATTTGTCCTGTAATATTATAAATTTTGTAGTCTGTTTTATTATTTACAAAATCTCCCGAAATTGTTAAGGTTTCGTGGTTAGCATCGGTAAATACTTTTATTATTGATGTGGCACTTAACACTTCTGTATTAGAGAGTGTGTTAACATTAAGTTCTGCGACATAACTATCTATCGAAATACCGTCTTCTACTCCACTCCAATCGCTCCCAAATAACAAGCGCGTTCCTGTTGGACTAATGGTAACATGTGGTTCTCCCCAATAATCAATATTATCCTCATCACTTCTATGGTGTGCCACACGATAAACATCTGCATCTAACTCATTAACTTTAGCAATAAATAATTCTTGATCCAAAATTTGCACACCATCTTGTTGAAAGCCTAAAGAAGATACAGCAACCCAACCACCTTCTGTATTTTTATGTGCTAAAGCAGAGATATGCGTTCCAGATTTTGGGTATCCATAATCACTTTCAAGCGTTACAGAAAAGCAATCTCCTGTTGTAGCATTATGCGCTATTAATGTTCCTAAACAACCTCCTGTATTATCTCCCTCTGGTGGATCTGGAGGAAATGCTATTGCAAACAAAGCATCATCTCCATTACTTAATTTCCCTAAACAGGAGTGTTCTGTTTTTCTAATTTTTAAATCCCTGACAAAGTTCCCATTAACATCATATATTTTTTCTTCATGATGAAATAAATTACCGCTAGGAAAAGGCATTGGAGCATTATAAGCAATATCTGCAATATTAAACTGTGTTAGCGTACTTGTTGAAATTCTATAATAGTAAGCCGAATCGTTACCACATCTAAAAGAAAAAACATCATTATCCCAAGACATCATTTGTATATCACTTCCTCCTGTTAGTCCACTAGAACTAGGACAACCACTTACAGTTCTAATATTAACTATAATTGTTTTTACTTGTGTTTGTACATTATACCTATAAAGATTATCGTTATTATTATCCATATAAAATAAAACATCTGGATCTGTAAACGACCAAAACACAGCTTCTATATCATCTGGATTTATATCTGTCATGTCTCTAACAAATGTATAGTCCTGTCCATTTAATAATTTATGTACTCCGCCTCCATAAACAATCATTAAACTTTCGTCTGCATTCCAAGCTTGAATTGTGCTATACATTGGTGCAATAAAACTTCCCGCAGGCGCATTAGCAATGCGTTTTATTTGCGTATTTGGAAATGACGGATCTGTAACCGAAGCCAAATATCCAGGTTTTGCTAATGGTTGCATAGGATGTTGTACAAGATCGTTAGCAATATAACCTTGACCCAGGTCTTGAGAAAACCCTTGCTGTAATATAATTATGTAAATAATTAAAGTAATTTTTTTCATTATATATAGTATTAAACTTAATAAGATATACGGATTAAATCAAATTTTAGATGGTATACAATTCTTACAAATAAAACAATCAACTATAGAAAATTAGCATAAATTTAGTTATTCAGCTCAAACGTTTTCGTAATTATACATATATTTACTTGTATTTAAAATGATAAATAAATGAATCAAAACTTTAAAGCAAAAGTCAATAATTCTTCCGAATTTAATATTTCTGAAAAAGACATTGCTGCATTGGACAGTATAAAAATTAGTAATTCAAAGTTTCATGTTTTGCAAAATAATAATTCTTATGAAGCAGAAATGGTATCTTCAAATTTTCACAAAAAAGAATACCAAATAACAATCAATAATAACAATTACTCCATTAAGATTCAAGATCATTTAGATGCTTTAATAAAATCTATGGGATTTGAAGTTGGTGCCTCTAAAGTCGTTAACAACATAAAAGCACCAATGCCTGGACTAATATTAGACATAAATGTAAAGGTTGGAGAAGAGATAAAAGAAGATGCTCCGCTTTTAGTTTTAGAAGCTATGAAAATGGAAAACACTTTAGTTTCACCAAGAGATGGTGTCATTAAATCTATTGCTGTTAGTAAAGGTGAGGCAGTTGATAAAAATCAATTATTAATTGAATTCGAATAATAATGAAAAAAATACTAATCGCAAACAGAGGAGAAATTGCAATACGTGTTATGCGTACAGCAAAAAAAATGGGAATAAAAACCGTAGCTGTTTACTCTACAGCAGATAGAAATGCACCACATGTTAGGTACGCAGACGAAGCCGTTTTAATAGGAGAAGCACCTTCAAACCAGTCTTATTTATTAGGAGATAAAATTATTGAAGTTGCAAAAAGTCTTAATGTAGATGGTATTCATCCTGGTTATGGGTTTCTGTCCGAAAATGCTGGTTTTGCAGAAGCTTGCGAGAAAAACAATATTACATTTATTGGTCCAAAATCACATGCCATAAAAGTAATGGGAAGCAAATTAGCTGCAAAAGAGGCCGTTAAAGCTTATAATATTCCAATGGTTCCAGGTACAGACCAAGCCATTACAGACATCCCAGAAGCTAAGAAAATTGCTAAAGGCATTGGGTTTCCAATTCTAATAAAAGCATCTGCTGGTGGTGGTGGAAAAGGAATGCGTATTGTTGAGAAAGAAGACGAATTCGAATCGCAAATGAATCGTGCTATAAGTGAAGCCGTTAACGCCTTTGGCGATGGTTCTGTTTTTATAGAAAAATACGTAAGTTCTCCAAGGCATATTGAAATACAAATAATGGCAGATGCACATGGTAATGTTATTCATTTATTTGAACGCGAATGCAGCATACAACGTCGTCATCAAAAAGTAGTTGAAGAAGCACCTAGTGTGATTTTAACTCCAGAATTACGCCATGAAATGGGAGAAGCTGCCATAAAAGTAGCCAAAGCTTGCGATTATTTAGGTGCAGGAACTGTTGAATTTTTGTTAGATGAAAATAAAAATTTCTATTTCCTTGAAATGAATACAAGACTACAAGTTGAGCATCCTGTTTCCGAAATTATTGCAGATGTAGATTTAGTAGAACTTCAAATTAAAGTCGCGCGTGGTGAAGCTTTAAATATTGATCAAGACGATTTAAAAATTAATGGTCACGCCTTAGAATTACGTGTCTATGCAGAAGACCCTTTAAACGATTTCCTACCAAGTGTTGGTACTTTAGCGGTTTATAAATTACCGGAAGGTGATGGTATTCGTGTAGATAATGGCTTCGAACAAGGTATGGATATTCCTATTTATTATGATCCTATGCTAGCCAAGCTAATTACTTATGGAGAAACACGTGAGGAAGCCATTGAGTTAATGCTTAAAGCTATTGCTGATTATAAGGTAAAAGGAATTCAAACAACATTACCGTTTGGAACTTTTGTTTTTAATCACGACGCTTTTAAGTCTGGTGATTTTGATACACATTTTGTAAAAAAATACTATTCGCCAGAAGCTTTAAAAGCCAAACAAGATGAAGAAGCCAAAATAGCTGCAACACTTGCCGTAAAACAATATATCGAAGATCAAAAATTATTACGCTTACCAAACTAAATAGCAATGGAATCTAAAATAAAAGACCTAAACGAAAAATTAGCACAAGCCTATTTAGGAGGTGGACAAGCGCGAATTGATAAACAACACGAAAAGAAAAAACTAACAGCCAGAGAACGTGTACTGTATTTACTAGACGAAGGTTCCTTTGAAGAAATTGGTGCTTTAGTAACGCATAGAACCAAAGACTTTGGCATGGAAAAACAAATTTTCTATGGCGATGGTGTGGTTACTGGTTACGGCACAGTAAACGGAAGATTAACGTATGTTTTTGCTCAAGATTTTACCGTTTTTGGTGGCTCTCTATCTGAAACGCATGCTGAGAAAATTTGTAAAGTAATGGATTTAGCATTAAAAGTAGGTGCTCCATTAGTTGGTTTAAACGATTCTGGAGGCGCACGTATTCAAGAAGGTGTGCGATCGCTTGGTGGTTATGCCGATATTTTCTATAAAAACGTACAATCCTCAGGTGTAATACCACAAATTTCTGCTATTATGGGTCCTTGTGCTGGTGGTGCAGTGTATTCTCCTGCAATGACGGATTTTACACTAATGGTTGAAGACACTAGTTATATGTTTGTAACTGGTCCAAACGTGGTTAAAACCGTTACCAACGAAGAGGTTACAAGTGAAGAACTTGGTGGAGCAAGTACACACTCTACTAAATCTGGAGTAGCACACAAAACATCACCTAACGATGCAGAATGTTTAGAAGATGTAAAAAAACTATTAAGTTATTTACCACAAAATAATACTGAAACAGCTGCCCTTTTAGAGTACGATTTAAACGATGAAATAAGAGAGAGTTTATCGAGTATTGTTCCAGATAATGCAAATAAACCATATGACATGCATGCGGTGATTTCGGGTATTATTGATGAAGATTCTTTTTACGAAATACATAAAGACTATGCCGAAAACATTATTGTAGGCTTTGCAAGACTTGGTGGACGAAGTGTTGGTATTGTTGCCAATCAGCCACAATTTTTAGCAGGTGTTTTAGATGTAAACAGTTCTAAAAAAGCAGCACGTTTTGTGCGTTTTTGCGATGCCTTTAATATTCCTTTATTAGTTTTAGAAGATGTACCAGGATTTCTACCAGGAACAGACCAAGAGTGGAATGCAATTATTGTTCATGGTGCAAAACTATTATATGCTTTTAGTGAAGCTACTGTTCCAAGAATTACAGTCATTACTAGAAAGGCATATGGAGGCGCTTACGACGTTATGAACTCTAAACATATTGGTGCAGACATGAATTTTGCGTGGCCTAGTGCAGAAATTGCAGTGATGGGAGCAAAAGGTGCAGCCGAAATTATTTTTAAAAGAGACATTAATGCCGCAGACGATAAAGACGCTAAATGGAAAGAAAAAGAAGCAGAATATGCGACCTTATTTGCAAACCCATATAGCGCCGCACAACGTGGTTTTATAGATGAAGTTATTTTACCAAAAGATACCAGACGTAAACTAATTAAAGCGTTTGCAATGCTTGAAAATAAAGTAGTTGAAAGACCTAAACGTAAACATGGTAATATTCCATTGTAAAATAAATTTAATATTTACTTTATAGACCAAATATAGCAGTAACCGCAGCAATAATATACTCTACTCCTATTGCTATTACTATAAATCCAATAATTCTCGAAAGTGCATTTATACCAGATGCTCCTAAAAACTTCACTATTATATGTGCACTTTTAAGAACAAAATAAATAGTTAGTGCTGCTAACAGCATTGCAGCAACAAGAATTCCAATTTCAATAGTTTTTTGAAACTCCTGATTATATGCTATTAATAATGAAATGGTTCCTGGACCAGCAAGCATTGGTATTGCTAAAGGCGTTAAACTTATAGCATCCCGACTATGAATATCATCCTGAACTTTTTGACGTTTCATACCTTTGTGTTCTCTAAACTTACCAGTTAATAAAGCAAAACCTGAAGATGCTATTATTAAACCACCTGCTATTTTTAAAGCATTTAAACTAATCCCGAAAAAAGATAAAATATACTTTCCTGCAAAAAAAGATAAGAGTAAGATAACCAATACATCTATGGCTGTCCAAAACGCAGTAATTGCTCTCTCTTTTTTTGTATGATCTAATGTTAATCCTACAAAAACAGGCACTGTTCCTAAAGGATTCATGATTGAAAATAATGCGCCAAAAGCGACTAAAAATAGTTCCATTTTTGTAAAAAATTTAATTTTAATTATCGCTTAAACTATTCATGAAATTAACAAGATCCTTAATTTCATTTTTTGAAAGGTTTAAACTATCTGTTGGTAATGTTTGGTATTCTAAATCGAATCCTAAACCAGATCCACCTCCATTATTATAAAAGGTAATAACTTCTTCTAAAGAGTTGTAGACACCATTATGCATATAAGGTCCTGTTTTTTCAATATTTCTAATGGTTGGTGTTTTAAAAAACATTTTACGCTCGTCTGTTTTAAATACGTGATAGCGCCCAAGATCGTCACTTACTTTAGAATTTTTGTGTATAGATTTTGGGACACCTAACAGTTCCATTTCACTCTCGTTAAACGCCGGAGGTACTGTACCATTAAAAACTGGAGCGAAATGGCATGTAGCACATTTTCCTTTACCACTAAAAATATTAAAACCATTAATTTCACTTTCTGTAAGTGTGTTTTCTTGATTATTAATGTTTCTATCGAATTTAGAATTAAAAGTATTTAAGCTTCGTACGTATGTTGCTATTGCATGTCTTATTTCTCTTTCTGTTGTTTTATTATAAAGTGCTTTTAACTTATTAGTATACTCTAAATTCTTTGAAACGGCTTCCGTTATGTTTTCTAAATTAGTATGAAACTCATTCTTATTATCTACTACGCTTACAATTTGTCCTTCAAGACTACCTGCTCTACCGTCATGAAAAAAACTTTGTTGTAGAGAGGAGTAGGTTAATGTTGGTGTATTTCTATTTTGTTTAGAAAAAGTGACCATACCATCTGTAAAAGCTTTGTCTTTGTGATGGCATGTTGCGCAGCTCATTTCTTTATTTGATGATAAACTAACGTCGTTAAACAACTCTTCTCCTAATGCTATTTTCTCTTGTAAGTCTACTACTGGTTTGTTACTATCAGAAAAATAATTAACATTAAACGTTGCTTTTGAAAATAACGAGGTCATGTTATTAGTAAACGCTAGTTCAAAAGGAAATTCTACTTGCCAGTCTTTTTGTGTTTCTACTAAAAGTTCTAGTTGTTTATGTGTATGGTTTTTAATAAAATTATAGCGATTGAAAGTGCTAAATTCTTGATTTAAATCTATAATTGTTTTTGAAATTTCATCTTGCCAAGTTTTTAAAAGTTTGGCATTATTAAATTCGCTTTTACTAAACTCTAAAATGGTCTCAACCATCTTGTAAGACAACTGTGCTTCTATTAAAGATTGTTCTAAAACTGGAGAGTCGAAACCTGTAATACCTGTTAATGCTACACGTGCTATTTGATCTCTAATAAGCCAAATGACATGGTGCTTTTTTAGTTTTAACTTAGTATTGTTATGTATTAATGCCAAGCGATTTTTAGTTTCTTTTGCTGTGTTTTTAATCTGTTTTAAGGCTACAGTATTATCAAACAAAGACTCCTCTAAAACTTGAAAACCTTTAGGTTCTCTAATTTTAATATCTGTAGCATCTTCTTCCTCTATTTTAAGAATATTAGGTGCATTTAGAAACTTATAATTGTCTTTATCTACAAAGGCTAAAATGGGTTCTAATGTTTTAAAAGTACCTCTTGCTAATTTGTAATTTACTATGGCTTCAACTTTAGTTTTTGAAACTTCCAAAGCTTCTAACTGATTAATACATTCTTGCAGTTTAGTCTTATAATAATTTTCGAGAAGTGAAATTGAATTTACCTCGTAGCTTTTCTCTTCTTGTTTACAGTTAAAAAAGAGTAACAAAAACAAACACGCACAAAATGTGCGTGTTCTGTTAAATTTTATGATGGAAAATAACATATTACCTTTCTAATCCGTTTATAGTAAAAAGCATACTACCTTCTCCTGTTGTAGGTGCCGAATTTGCACTTGGATCTGTAAAATTGTTATTCCAACCATGATTTTGAGTTGTTAAAAGAAATGTACCGTCAACACCTACGGTTTCAGATATATCAATCATACCAGTTAATTCCCAAATACTATTAGTTGTACCATAACCTTGAGCTGCTGCATTATCTTGACCGCACTCTAAAACTGTTTTTAAATCTCCTGTATTCAAATTGTATTGGTACAATTGAGCAAAATGCTGCTTGTCTGGCGTATCAAAATACCCATTAGGATCTTCTTGAATATATGCATAGTTTTCGGTAACTACGATATTGTCTGGACTATGGAACATTTTGGCTTTTCCATTTTCTAAATCTCCATCTAATACACAAGTAATAATTCCTGATGAAGAAGGATCATTTTCATTCAAGGTTACTTTATAAACACGACCATAACTTGTTCCTTTCCCTACTAAACCTGGTTTTTTTCTTCCTGTTACACAAAAATAGATTTCTCTATTATTTACAGCAGAACCTCTTCTCCAATCAATGTCTTCCAATCTAGAAAAACCCATTGCTCCCTTGGTTTTAGCTTCTGTATCTAACATGTTAATTTCTGTTTCTTCTAATGGCACAAAATCAATAGCGTAAGATTGACCTTCTTGCATATCTACCTCAAAATCAATAGTATCGTCTGTAACACGTAAAGCAAATAATTGTCCTCCGTATAAATCGCCACGATTACCAACATACATTCCTAATTGTCCTGAAGGTGTTTCGTTATCCGCATGATCATCTCCAATAAAAACTACTGTTTTATCGGCATAAGCATCTTTACCAATTACTACTGCATTTTCTGTAGACCATTGTCCTAATGCTGGAAGCATTTGTGCATAAGATGAATTACCAGAACTCTTAAAAGGATCTGTTACAAAAACACCTTTACTTGCTCCTCCCCATTCTCCTCCAGATAAATATAATGGTCCAAAACCATGTTCTTGAGGTGTTACTAGAGATCCTGAGCATTGTGCTGTAGACGCTGTTGCATTAGCGTTTAAAATATACTCTCCTTTTACAGGTTTAAAAGTCTCATCTAACTCTATACGCGCTATTGCATAATCTGCCTCAATATTATTTATTAAAGTAAATGTACCATCATCATTTTTTAATAAACCAGAGCCATCTGCCATAGAACCAAACACAAAATCTGGAGATTGTTCTAATTGATCTTCCGAAGTTAGCAATGGATAAATGTTTACATCACTAAATTCTGAAGTAAGATTTAAAAAAGTAGGCGTTACAGATCTATCTTTTAACTCTACTGGATTTACGTTCTCTACTTCTACGTTATTATCATCTTCTTTACAAGATGCTAATGCTAAAAGAGAAAAGACTCCTAGTGATAATTTAAAATAGTTTTTCATTGTGTTTTTTTGGTTTGTTAATTCTGTTGCAAAACAAGACAAACTATATTAACACAATGTGTTCTAAAAAATATCTAAATATTAAGGTTAGTTTAAGTGAATGTTAACTATGACGTTAAGGTAAATAAAAGGTTATTAAATCTTAGCTTGATAAGTATATAGGTCAAAATACCTTCCTTCTGAAGCAATCAACTCATCATGATTACCACGTTCTGCAATTTTACCTGCTTCAATAACTAGTATCTGATCTGCTTTTCTAATAGTACTTAACCTGTGAGCAATAACAATAGTAGTTCTGTTTTTTGTTAATTCTGCTAAAGACTTCTGTATTAAAGCTTCACTTTCTGTATCTAAGTTTGAGGTTGCTTCGTCTAAAATAATAATTTTAGGATCTGCCAAAATCGCTCTAGCAATGGCAATACGCTGTCTTTGTCCTCCAGATAGCTTCACTCCTCTTTCTCCTATTAAAGTTTCTAAACCTTTATCGAAACGGTCTGTAAATTCATTTACATAAGCTGCTTTAACTGCCGCTTGTAATTGTACTTCTGTTGCATTTGGTCTTGGAAACATAATGTTTTCGCGTATTGTACCTTCGAATAGGAATTCGTCTTGTAAAACAACTCCTAAATGCTTTCTAAAACTGTTCAGTTTAACTTTAGACAAATCTTCACCATCTATAGTTATCTGTCCCGATTCTGGGTTTAAAAATGTTGCAGATAAACCTGCTATTGTCGATTTTCCAGATCCACTACTTCCAACTAAAGCAATTACAGAACCAGATGGTGCCTTAAAATCTATATTATGAAGTACAGGTTTTCCTTCTTCATAAGAAAAATTGACATTATTAAATGCGATATCACCTTTTACGTTTTCTAGTTCTACGGTACGGTTTTCGTCATCATCTTCAGCAGCCATATTCATAAGCTCTTCTGTTCTGTCTAAACCTGCTAAAGCTTCAGTTAATTGACTTCCAATATTACTCATTTGAATAATTGGAGCAATCATAAAACCTAATACTAAAGTGAAGAAAAGAAAATCTCCAGTAGTCATTTCACCTTGAATCATATAATAGCCACCAATTCCCATAATTCCGGTTGTAGCAACACCAATTAAAAATGTTGAAGAACTAGTCATTAAAGCCGTAGCCGTTAAACTCTTTTTTACATTTTGATACAATTTATCTACACCTTTTTCGAAAGCTACATTCTCTTGTTCTTCTGCATTAAAAGCTTTAATTACTCTTACACCTGCTAACGTTTCGGTAAGACGACCTGTAACCTCAGCATTAATTTTACCTCTAGTTCTAAAAATTGGTCTTATGTATTTAAAGGCTTTTAGTGCAATTATTCCAAAAATTGATAAAGGAACAAATACAAAAAGTGTCATCCATGGATTTAAATTAATTAATATCACTAGAGATACGACTGCTGTAAATGTACCACCAACCAATTGTACTAAACCAGTGCCTATAAGGTTTCTTACACCTTCAACATCTGTCATTATTCTTGAAACTAAAGCGCCTGATTTTGTGTTATCGAAAAAGCTAATAGGCAGTGATAATACTTTCTTTTGAACTTGAGCACGTAACTCTGAAATAAGATATTGTGCTTGTACACTCAGTATTTTTGTAAGTAAATAAGAAGTAACTGCTTGCACTGTTATTGCTGCAATTACTATAAGAATAAGCGTCCATAATTTGTTTGAATCTCCACTTGGTACAACATCATCTAACAATACTTTACTTTGCCAAGGCAGTATTAAACCAGAAATACTTTTAATTATTATTAATACTAGACCAATAAACACCAATTTACGTCTTGGCCAAATAATGGTTTTAAACGCTTGTTTTAAGGTTACTTTTGGCTTTGCTGTATTTTTAGAATCTTCGGTTTTTAAATGTCGCATATTAAATAATTATTGAGCAAAGATACGTTTGAAAAAAGCAATAGACTTCTACTAATAATTTAATGTTTTGTTAATTGAGAATAAACTTTAAATATTGTTAAATATATGCCATTAAAAAAGAGCCTCAATAGAGGCTCTTTTTCTTTTAATGTCACTAATAATTATCAACAATCTAGAACATTAACTTTTTAGTAATAATAGCGTTATTAGACAAGGTAACATTAATAAATAGCGCTTGATTATTTCTCTTTATAGATTCAACGTTAAACGCCTTCTCTCCGATATTTACTTTATCAAATATTCTTCTTCCTAAAGCATCAAAAACAGTAATACTATTAATAGTATGCGTTGACGATTTTACTTTTAGTTGCTCACTTTCATTTTCAAAGAATTTAATTTCGAAAGCTATTTCATTTTCATCTACTCCTAAGGTAGAAGCATCGTTTAAACTACTTATCCAAGCTCCTCTACCATAAGTTCCGGCAACAATTTTAGCTGTAGCGTAGTGTATTTCTAAATCTCTAACTGCTGTATTTGGCAAACCAATATTAAACAGCTCGAAAGATGATAAATTATTATTAACATAATATACACCTATATCGCCTCCCACATAAATAGCATCTGAAGTAGTATTATTAGTATAAACTATGGTATTCATTGGTATATTAGGTAATCCTGCTGAAATATTAGTCCAAGTAGTACCTCCATTCACAGATTTGTACACTTTAGTTCCTGCTTCGTAACCCGAATACGTTACCCAAATTTTATTTACATCTGTATTTGATACTGTTATACTTGACAATGCAACTGTAGTTGGTAAAGCTCCTGTAACATTAGTAAAGGTTGCTCCATAGTCTGTAGACTTAGATACTGCATTATCTTGTACTGTATAGATTACAGCATTATTACTAGGTGCAACTACAAAATCTTTAATACTTCCTGTTCCAGAAGAAGTCGCTAATGCAGACCAATTATCTCCCTGATTAGTAGATATATATAATGTTGGTGTACCTCCTGAATAAATAGTGTAATTATCTACAGGATCCATTTTAAATGGGCTATAAAAATCTATACCTGTTGGAAGACCTGTTACAATTTGAGTCGTGGTTGTACCACCATCGTAAGTACGCGCATATTTACCTTCTACATATTGAGTGTACACGGTATTATTATCTGTATAATCTATAAAACATTCACCGCCATCTCCACCATTTATGGCGTACCAACTCGATCCTGTTTTTAAAATTGAACCGTTATCTTGCTCACCAGCTATTATACTTGTTGCAACTAAAGGTGATAAGCCTAATTTAACTATCTGTCCTATTCCCATATTACCACTAATATCTACCCAATCATTACCATTATCTGTAGATTTAAAAATACCTCCATCATTACAAGAAAACATTGTTGATGAACTTCCAGGCATATAATACAATTCGTGAACATCTGCGTGAATTTCACCAGAATCCCAAACCGAAGTATTAGTCCAATTTACACCACCATCATAAGATTGCCAATGATTAACACCACCGGTTGTAACAATATTAGAATCTGTAGGTGATACTACAATAGATAAATCGTAAAATCCTTGACCACCAGTATCTCCTCCATTACCATCATAACCCAATAAGTTTGGTGTAGTAGATTGTGTTGAAAAAGTAGTTCCACTATCTGTAGAACGGTACAAACCATTAAAATTATTACCGGTAGCATTAGCACATAATGCATAAACGTAACTATTATCTCCCGCTGTTACACCAAGTGCCATTCTTACAATACTACTAGATGCTGGCAAACCAGAAGTGATTTCTGTCCAATTTGCACCAAAATCTGTAGATTTAAAAAATTGAGTACCAGAAGCATATACAGTTGTAGAACTTCCTGGTTTTAACTCCATATCTTGAAGGTTAGGATCTCCATTAGGAAATACGCCATAGAAAAATGTTGCCCAACCATCGTTAGTGTTGTAAGTACCAACATTAGTAGATGCAATCATTTTTAATGGGTCATTTGGATCCATTACTAATTTAGAAATAAGATAACCATTAGAAGGAGGAACCGCAAATGAAGTTGTATTCCAAGTCGCACCGCCATCTGTCGATTTTAAAACACCAATAGTTTTTCTATTACCTTCTAAGTCACCAGTAGCAAGGTACATAATATTAGTATTTGTAGGATCTATTACTAAATCTGAACAGCCAATAGCTGCTAAAAAGTCGGTATTGGTTGTCCAAGACGTTCCACCATTTATAGATTTCCATAAGCCACCGTCTGGTGTACCAACATACATTATATTGTTGTTATCAGGATTGAACCTTACAAAGTTAGTTCTTCCTGCTCCTGTTGTGGTATAAGGAGATGGTCCTCCTGCTGCACCAATTGGTCCAATCTCTGTCCAATTTGCTGGTGAGCTACTTTTGTTTGCACTATTATTAGCAGCGGTTTTACTATTATTTGTTCTCTTTAACCAAGATATGTAATTGTTATATGTGTTAGATGGTAAAGTTATATCTCCAGAAGGATAAACTCTTGGTGCCATATAATCTTCCCATCTTTTAAAAGGTTTATAACCTTGTCCTCTCTCTGGTGTTTTATCTTTCCAATATGAATTAAAGTCTGCTTGAAGATCATAGAAATTAGCCTCATTTGTATTACTATAAATAGAAGTCCAATCTGCATCTTTTTTAGCTTGACCAGATGCTAATCCAATACATAATACAAGTAGGAGAAATGTAATTTTTTTCATTTTTATTTTAATTAGGGTTATTATACTGTAAATATCAATAACCTTTAGATAGAATAAAAAATAATGACTACTCACTAATTACTCACAGCAAAAAAACATTGTTTTTACTGGATATACAGCGGTATTACAAAAAACGAACGTATTAACTAAGTGCTTTGTTATTTGAAGCAACCGTATCAAGAAATTCTAATAAACTTAGGTTAGATTCTGATAATTTAAGCTTTTTACCAATACGAAAACGCTTATTTTCTATAGCTCTTAAAGACTTGTTTAAAAACACTGCTACTTCCTTATTTTTAAAACCTATTTGCAGGTAATAACAGATAATAATTTCTGATTCATCTAATTGAGGATATTCTTCATTTATTTTATTAAAGAACTCAATATTTAAATCATTAACAAGTTCTAAGTGGCTTTTACTTTTATCTAAAACAGTAGAAGAATTTAAATGTAAATCTTTATACAATTTTTTAATTTGCTCTCTCTGTAACGAAACATCGTTTAATCTTGAAATACTTTTAATCTCCTTTTTAACTTCTACTATATAATCTTCTAATCCACGAACTTTAACCTTTAATTTTTCATGACTGCTTTGCATATATGAATATTCATCCTTCCGTTTTGCAAACTCGTTAATTTTCTGTTTTATTTTTTTATAACGCGTGGTAATAAAAATGGTAAGTCCTATTAAAACAAAAATCAAAATGCCTATAAAAATCCTATTAAGGTTTTTCTTATTGGTTTCATCTTCTAATTGTGTGTCTTTTTTTGCTAACGTTTCATTTAAATGAAGACCTGCATTCATTGTTTTTTCCAGAAGCGTATTCTTAAATTGAAGTAATGAGTCGGTATAAATTTTATAATACTCATTATTACCCGATTTCTTATAAGCTTCAGCATATAAGCTATAATAATCCTCCAAATTATTATAATTCATATTACTTGTTAATGCTTTATTTTTTTTCAAGTAATAGAATGTAGAGTCCAAATTATTTCCATCAAAATGGTGATGCGCCATGGTCGCCGTTAAACCTACTTTATAACCAGCATAATTAGAATAATAAATTGTTTTATTGTCTTTTAAAGATTCAAATTCCTTGCGAAATTTAAAAGCATTATCAAAATCTTTTAATTTCATATAATTTGAGGTTAACATAAACACTGCAAATAAGTGATAATAAGCGTCATCTTTAATGGCTCTAAACTCTTCTATATTTTTTAAAATAATTTCAATACTCTCTTCTTGTTTTTTATTTACAAAAGCCACATAAGCTGGCATAAGCTTTACTTCGGCTAATCCATTTACATTATTAGATTTAGTATAGTATTTTTTAGCTTTATCTAGATATGCAAAAGCCGAGGAATCTTTACTTACAAAATAAGTATTTGTAAAAAGCTCTAAACTTGCCATACCAGCAATATCATATTTTTCCTCAATTTCGGCATATTTTATTGCCAATCTATAATCTTGGTAAAGCTTTGCTTGGTTCCTTGATTTATCTGAAATTAATCCTTTAAGCTGATAATAATTCGCTAAATATCCTTCAATACTAGTCTCAACCGGTTTCGGTATCGAATCTAAAAACTGCTTAGCAACATTAGGCACTTCATCTACATAAATATCTGCCGAATCAATAAATCTAGAATATTTTTTTGAAGCTAGATTTTGAGAAAACGAAAAACTACTAAATAGAAATACAGTTGTATAAATAATTATTAGCCTTATATCTCCTTCTCTTTTTTCTATCATTTAAACGCTCTTATATTTAATAATGGAAAACAAATTTAGATAAATTAAGTAGTAATCCTTGTTAAGTTGAACTTCAATTTTAGATACTATTTATCAAAAAAACGTCTGTGGTAATTTATTTGCCCTAAATGATAAGACAAATGCATGACTAAGTGCATTAAAAAATATTCTGTTGTCATAGTCTCTTCGAGCGCTCTACGTTTATACTCTTTCTGCAAGTCTGTTTCTGTTAATGTTTTTAAGGTGTTTTCGACTACAATAATTGTATCCTTAACTTGACTTATTAATTCTATTCTAGGTACATTTTTAAGTGAAAATTCTAAATCGCGTTGCCTCACATAACCTGTATTACCTAAAGAAGCACCTATAAAAGCATTTAAATTACCAACTAAATGAAGGCATAGGTTTCCAGCTGAATTTGTAATCGTGTTATTTACATTCCACAAGGCTACTTCATTTGAGTATGCTTCAATTTCATTAATTAAGATATTTAAGTCTCTTTTGTATAGTTTTATTAAGCTTTCTATTAGCATAATTTAATTTTTTATTAGGATTTGAAAAGCTAAAAATAGACAATAATTGGTTTACTTTTGTTGCATGCAAGAGAACCAAACTGTAATAGATAAAAACCAATCTGTTAATTTCGAATTTATAGCTTTAATGGCGTCTTTAATGTCTATTGTCGCTTTGGCTATAGACGCTATTTTACCTGCAATCTCTTATATTGGAATAGACATTAATAGTCTAGATAGTAATAACAACCAATTATTAATTACCATGATTTTTTTGGGATTAGGTTTTGGGCAATTATTATTCGGACCACTGTCCGACAGTTTTGGAAGAAAACCAATAGTTTATTTTGGTTTTAGCGTCTTTGCTATTGGTAGCATTGTTTGCGTACTTTCTCCAAGTTTAGAGTGGATGATTTTTGGTAGAATTTTACAAGGTATAGGTTTAGCAGCACCTAGAACTATTGCTATTGCTATTATTAGAGATAAATTTAAAGGTGATTACATGGCAAAAATTATGTCTTTTGTGACCACTTTCTTTATTCTAATTCCAGTAATTGCTCCACTAACAGGAAAATTTATATTAAACCATTACAATTGGAGAGGCATTTTCTACGGACAATTAATTATGTCTTTTATAGTTTGTATTTGGTTTTGGAAAAGGCAACCAGAAACACTTAAACCAGAATATAAAATTAAGTTTAGTATACATGAGTTTTTGGATGGATTAAAAGAACTTCTTAAATATAAAATTTCTTTAGGGTTCACTATAATCTCCGGTTTTATATCCGGTGCTTTTATAGTGTATTTAAGTGCTTCTCAAGTTATTTTTGAAAACCAATATGGTTTGGTAGAAGAGTTTCCATATATTTTTGCGGGCTTAGCAGCTGGTGTTGGATTGTCTACTTTTTTAAACGGCTCTTTTGTAATGCGTTTAGGCATGTGGCGTCTGGCCTTTATTGCATTAATAGTGTTTAGTCTTAATTCCTTGGTATATGTGCTGTTATTTTGGAATGCAACCACAAACCCATCCTTACCAATACTACTAATATTTATGGCAATACAGTTTTTAACTATTGGTTTTATTTTTGGAAACGTTAGAGCCATTACTATGGAACCTATTGGGCATATTGCAGGAATTGGAGCTGCGATTACAGGTTTTGTATCTACACTAATGGCTGTACCAATTGCTAACTTTATTGGTAGCTTTCTAAATGATACCGCTTTACCTCTGTTTCTTGGCTTTACTATATTTGGAGGTCTTTCTTTATTAATTTTTATGAGAATGCGTGTATTACATACTAGAGAATTAGCAAAAACTTAATTAGCGTTAAATGTGCCATCATCCACACTTTTAATAAACTCAATTAAACCTTTAAAAAACACTTTCTGATCATCGAACTGGGATAAGTGACTCCCATTTGGGCACAATAGAAAATCACCATTTTTAACCTCAGTACTAATCCACTCCATATGTTTTGGATCCATAGTATCGTGCGTTGCACCAATAGTTAAAGTTGGAATAGTAATTTCTTTTAGTCTGTCTTTTACATCCCAATTTTTAAGTGTCGCATCACCTTTAATTCCAAATTCACTTGGTCCTTGCATGGTTACATAAACATCCGGATTTAAGTGTTTAAACGAACGGTTTATAGGTTCCGGCCATTGGTCTACAGGCATTCTAATAACATGTTCTGTATAGTAGTTATTTACAATTAACTCCATGTATCTAGGGTTACTATAATCTTCGGCATCTTCAAATGTCATGATTTCTTTAAGCACTTCGGGCTTCATTTGTAGTGCTAGCACCTCATCACTATATTTTTGATAATCAGGAATAGAAGCTACCATATTAGAAATTATTAAGCCTTTCATATTTTCTTGATATTTTAAAGCATATTGCATGCCTAAAATGCCTCCCCAACTTTGTCCATAAAGGTAGAAGTTGTCTTTATCTAAGTCCAAAGCAATACGCACTTGCTCTACTTCTTCTACAAAACGATCTAAATCCCAAAGGCTTAAATCTTTTGGTTGATCGCTGTAATACGAACCTAATTGATCGTAATAATAATATTCTATGTTTTCCTGCGGAAAATACCCATCGAAGCATTCGTAAATTTCATGTGTCATTCCTGGTCCACCATGTAACAACAATACTTTCATGGTTGGATTATTACCTACACGTTTAGTCCATACTTTAAACTCACCTTTTGGTGTTGTAATAGGAATCATCTTTATACCTCCAAGAAACTGATCTTTCTCTTGTGGTTTTAAATAGTTTTCTGCGGAATCACTTTGCACGATAACATGTTCTTGAACCTCTTGTTTACAACTGAAGCATATGACAAGTATTAAACTTAGAAATAGAATTTTGCTTTTCATAGTACTGATGGATTAGAATATTTTTAGGATTAAAAAATCAAGGGTTTATTTTCTTCTTCCTTTTCCTTTTTTTTCTTTAATTTTAACGTAGACCAATTTCAAACGACCTCTATTGTCCTCACGCCTGTCAATTTCAAAAGAAGGAATAGAACTTATTAAAGGTGTTAGTTTTTGAAACCCATAATTTCGTGAATCAAAATTAGGTTGTTTCTTTTGCATTAAACTCCCAACATCGCCTAAAAATGCCCAGCCATCGTCATCTGAAAGATCATCTATTGTCGACGCTATAAAAGTAATATCCTTTTGTGTTATTTTGTCATACTTGCTTTGTTTTATCGTCGCTTTTTCGGCATGCTCCAAATCATTTTCTTCAGATTGATTTCTTAAAATCTCTATATAAATAAATTTATCGCAAGCCACGATAAAAGGATTTGGTGTTTTCTTTTCTCCAATACCGTACACCTGCATTCCTGCTTCACGCAATCGCGTAGCCAAACGTGTAAAATCGCTGTCGCTCGAGACTAAACAAAAGCCGTCAACTTTTTCAGAATATAAAATATCCATAGCATCTATAATCATTGCAGAATCGGTAGCATTTTTTCCTACAGTGTAAGCATATTGTTGTATAGGTGTAATAGCATTTTCTAAGAGTAAATTTTTCCACTTATTTAAATGTGGCTTGGTCCAATCTCCGTAAATACGTTTTATAGTTGGATTGCCATATTTTGCAATCTCCTCCATCATCTCTTTTACATTGGCAGATGGTATGTTATCACCATCTATAAGTACTGCTAATTTTATATCCATAGTTTTTTTAAAAGTAATCGTTATACACACATAAAGATAATTGGTTCAAAGCAAAAAACCACTCAAAATGGAGTGGTTTTATTAAACTTTACTTTAGCACTTATGTACGTTTTGCTTTTTTAGCTAATTTTGCAGCCTTTTTTTCTTTAGGCGTTAATGCAGCCTCTTTTTTTACATTCTTTTTTGAATCTTGCGATTTTGCCATGACTTTATATTTTAGTATTAATCTTTTTATTTAAAGATTAAATATAGTGAATGGTTTGATAACTATTTATTTTTAATCTGAATTTATTTTCAAAAATGACTAAAGTAATTAAGGAAATAGAACTCTATCAAAGTTATTTCAAAGTTCAATTAAGCTATAAATATTTAAGGTGATCTTACTTTTTGAGTACCAACCACTACCTGTAAGTAATCCCTAAATTTCCCGACTAAGTTTAAAAGCATATACTAATTTAACAAAGAAAGGAACTCTAGTATGCTTACTTGGAAAAACGTAATTAATTTTACCGTAAAAGGCAATCCAACGCCTGACAAAACAGTCGAAAAAACAGAAAACCAATGGAGAACTCTACTCACTCCAGAACAGTTTAAAATTACCAGACAAAAAGGAACAGAAGCAGCACTATTCGATTCTACCATAAAATTTAGTTTAGGAACGGGTTGGTCTAGTTTTACACAACCTATTAAAGAAAGAAACAACAAATGAAAGTTAACAATTTAAAATTAGCCACTTTTGGTGGTGGCTGTTTTTGGTGTACAGAAGCTGTATTCCAAGAAGTAAAAGGCGTCGAAAAAGTAATCTCTGGTTATTCTGGCGGAAATGTCCCAGGACATCCAACCTATCGTGAGATTTGTTCTGGGTTATCAGGACATGCCGAAGTCATACAAATTACGTTTAATGAAACTATAATTTCTTACGAAGAAATTCTCGTTATTTTTATGACTACACACGATCCCACAACCTTAAATAAACAAGGAGCAGATAGAGGTACACAATACCGATCTGTTATTTATTATCACGATGAAAAACAACAGGAAATTGCAAACATTGTAATTAATGAAGTCGCAGTGTATTACGATAATCCAATAGTAACAGAACTAAGCGCTTTAACCGTGTTTTACGAAGCAGAAAAAGAACACCAAGATTACTATAGAAGCAATCAAACACAAGGCTATTGTAGTTTTGTAATTACGCCTAAGTTAACGAAACTTAGACAGCTTCATGCTGATAAATTGAAATAATACTGTCACTTCGAGTGATTTGTGAAGCATGAGCAAATTGTATCGAGAAGCCTTAATTAAACCGTCTTTAAAATACACGAAGCACTCTCATTAACTAAAGAACAAACAATCAATACTGTCACTTCGAGTGATTTGTGAAGCATGAGCAAATTGTATCGAGAAGCCTTAATTAAACCGTCTTTGAAATGCACGAAGCACTCTAATTAACTTAAGAACAAATAATCAATACTGCCACTTCGAGTGATTTGTGAAGTATGAGCAAATTGTATCGAGAAGCCTTAATTAAACCGTCTTTAAAATACACGAAGCAATCTCATTAACTAAAGAACAAACAATCAATACTGTCACTTCGAGTGATTTGTGAAGCATGAGCAAATTGTATCGAGAAGCCTTAATTAAACTGTCTTTGAAATACACGAAGCAATCTCATTAACTGAAGAACAAACAATCAATACTGTCACTTCGAGTGATTTGTGAAGTATGAGCAAATTGTATCGAGAAACCTTAATTAAACCGTCTTTGAAATGCACGACGTACTCTCATTAACTGAAGAACAAACAATCAATACTGTCACTTCGAGTGATTTGTGAAGTATGAACAAATTGTATCGAGAAGCAATAACATAAAACAACATGTCAAACACAACAAAAGAAACACCTATACAACGCGCACAAGAATTTAATGTAAAACAATGGATTGATGCCAACGGAAATAAAACAGAACAAATAAAACTGTCCGATTTTAAAGGACAGTTTAAAATACTTTATTGTTTCCAAAGTTCGTGTCCAGGATGCCACAGCAAAGGACTACCAGATTTAAAGAAAATGGTTGAGGGTTTAAAAGACAATAAAAATATTACATTTCTTGCTATACAAACAGTATTCGAAGGACACGAAAGTAATACCTACGAGAAGCTAATAGAAACGCAGAAACAGTACAATTTAAAAATACCATTTGGTCATGATGCTGGAGACGATAACAAATCGCATTCTAACATAATGGCAAACTATAAAACTGGTGGAACGCCTTGGTTTATAATAATCGACAAGCATGATAATATTGTGTTTAGTGATTTTAGTTTAAATCCTGATGCTGCTATTCAGTTTTTAAAAACATTAAAATAAATGAATGCAGATATTATACTTTATGGTGCCGAAAGGTGCCATAAAACAAAATACTATCAGTCTTTTTTAAAGAATGAAAATTTAAAATTCACTTTCTTAGATGTTGAAGAAAATGAAACGAATGCAAACGCTTTAAAGAACTTATACGCCAATAAGAAACTCAATTTTCCAACAATTACTATAGGAAACAAACGTTTAAGAAACCCTAACGATAAAGTCTTAAAAAAATGGATAGAGAAAGTGAAATAGAATTTGTTAATGCCAATTATTGGCATAGCTTAGCATTAAAAAAAAGAATGCATTACAAATTAATTTATCTTGCGTTACTCTCTCTACTACTCTTTAATTGTGCATCGCGTAAAATTAAAGATGTTTCATATATAACGAAGACAGAAACAAAGGCAGAAATTAAACCAACGCTAAACATTTTTGAGCCCAGAAATACTGAGGCTCTTAAAAATCCTGTGGTAATATTTGTACATGGTGGATATTGGACAGAAGGTGATAAAAAAACCTATGGTTTTTTAGGTAGAAATTTCGCTAAAAAAGAGGTTGTAACAGTAATTCCTGGCTACACATTAAGTCCGAATGCTAGTTATAACGACATGGCTAAAGAAATTGCTGAAGCTGTAGAATGGACCGTTAATAACATCGAAAAATATAAAGGTGATCCCGAACAAATTTATTTAATGGGACACAGTGCTGGAGGGCATTTAATTGCATTAATAACAACAAACCCTAAATATTTAAAAGATAAGAGTGTTGTAAAAGGTGTTATTTTAAATGATGCTGCTGCGTTAGACATGAAATCGTATTTAGATAAAAATCCACCAACTAGTAAATATCACTACGATGTTACGTGGACGAAAGATCCTGATAATTGGAAAGATGCTTCGCCTATTTATTTTTTAGATAAAACGGCACCTCCTTTTTTAATATATGTAGGCGAAAAAACATATCCATCAATAATTACACAAAATGCCTCTTTTGTTGACGCTTTAAAACCGTTTCAACCAGATGTAAAGCAACTGTTTTTGGATAAAAAACATGTAGCAATGATGTCTCATTATGTCTTTCCATGGACTAAAAGATACGACGAGATACTAGAATTTATTAGTAAGAATAAATAATTTATTATTTAAAAGAAAACAATGCAACTCAATATAAAAGATAAATTTAATAAAGAATTACCAGCAGATCCTATTCTTGAAAACACAAGAAGACAGGTTGAAAAAGCCTGTTTTTCTTACGCTACTCCAAAACAAACTGAAAAACCAGAGTTATTACATGTCTCTCCAGAAATGCTTAAAAACTTAGGCCTAACGGAAGAAGATGCTAAAAGCGAAGCCTTTTTAAAAACCTTTACAGGCAATAGCGTCTTACCAAATACCAAACCTTATGCTATGTGCTATGGTGGACACCAATTTGGAAATTGGGCAGGACAATTAGGAGATGGTCGCGCTATTAATTTAACCGAAGTCGAACATGACAATAAAACTTGGGCAATACAACTTAAAGGCGCTGGAGAAACACCTTACTCTCGTACTGCAGATGGTTTAGCGGTATTACGCTCTTCTGTTCGTGAGTATTTATGTAGTGAAGCTATGTATCACTTAGGCGTGCCAACAACACGAGCTTTGTCGTTATCGCTTTCTGGTGATCAAGTATTAAGAGATATGTTGTACGATGGTAATGCTGCTTACGAGAAAGGCGCTATTGTCTGTCGTGTAGCACCTAGTTTTTTACGCTTTGGAAGTTACCAATTATTGGCAGCAAGACAAGATAAAGACACACTTAAAACGTTAGTGGATTATACGATTAAACATCACTTTCCGCATTTAGGAACACCATCTAAAGACACCTATTTACAGTTTTTTCAAACGGTTGTAGACACGACTTTAAAAATGATTATTCATTGGCAACGTGTGGGTTTTGTACATGGTGTCATGAACACAGATAACCTTTCTATCTTAGGTCAAACTATAGATTATGGACCTTATGGTTGGTTAGAAGGTTACGATAATAATTGGACGCCAAATACTACAGACAGGCAACATAAACGCTATCGTTTTGGTGCACAGTTAGACGTTGGACTTTGGAACTTGTTTCAGCTCGCAAATGCGTTATTACTTTTAATTGAAGAAGCCGAAGGACTAGAACTCATTTTAAATGGTTACAGAGAAAAAGCAGCGACTCAATATTTAGAGATGATGCGAAGTAAACTAGGCTTATTTTCTACTGAAGAAAACGATGCACAATTAGTATCGAACTTAGAAGAAACCTTGCAGTTAACCGAAACAGATATGACGCTATTTTTTAGAAATTTAAGCCATTTTTCTGCTGATAAACCTTCGGAAGGACTAGACCTGATTAAAGATGCTTTTTATGCTTTAGATGAAGTGTCCGATGACATAAAACAACAATGGAATACTTGGTTTAAAACTTATGCAGACCGTTTACAAAACGAAACGCTTTCAGCTGAAGACCGACAAACTAAAATGAACCGTATTAACCCTAAATACGTGTTGCGTAATTATATGTCGCAACTCGCTATAGATGCTGCCGACAAAGGTGATTATCATTTAATAGACGAATTGTTTAATCTACTAAAAAAACCTTACGATGAACAGCCTGAAAACCAAAAATGGTTTGCTAAACGTCCAGATTGGGCTAGAAACAAAGTAGGTTGCTCGATGTTATCTTGCAGTTCGTAAACTACACTTTACTTAATAAAATTGATATCAAAATTTAAAATATGACATTAGGATTAGGAACAGCGGCTCTTGGAAGACCTCAATATATAAATGTACGTTTAGAGAATAGTAATAATTCTGATTTAGAAACCTTTAGAAAACAGAGTTTTTCTGTTTTAGAGCATGCTTACCATTTAGGCGTTAGGTATTTTGACACCGCTACAGGTTATGGTTTGGCTGAAAATTTACTTTTAGAATGGCTAAAAACCAAAAACGATTCTAGTATTGAAATCGCAACAAAATGGGGATACACTTATGTTGCAAATTTTAATGCTAACGCAAAAGTTCACGAGGTAAAAGAACACAGTTTAGAGAAACTAATCGAGCAATGGGAAGTCTCTAAACCGTTTTTGCCATACTTAAAAGTGTATCAAATACATTCGGCAACTTTAGAAACTGGTGTTCTAAAAAATGCGGCTGTTTTAGAACACTTAATGTTTTTAAAGAAAGAACACAACATAAAAATAGGATTAACAACAACAGGAACAAACCAAGTTGAAGTTATAAAAGAAGCTTTAAATGTTGTGATTAATGGTGAACAATTGTTCGATCTCTTTCAAGTGACTTATAACTTTTTAGATCAAAGTTTAAGTACTATCTATACTGAATTGATAAGACAGAATAAAGCGATTGTTATAAAAGAAGCTTTGGCTAATGGTCGTATTTTTAAGAATGAAAAATATCCACATTATAAAGAGTTATACTCTGCTTTAGAGCGTTTATCTATAAAACACAACGTTGGTGTGGATGCTATTTCATTAAAATATTGTGAGCAAACCATACCTAATAGTATTGTTTTAAGTGGTGCAAGCAGTATTAAGCAATTAGAAGAGAATTTAAAAACAAATTTATTTTCACTCTCTAAAAGCGATATCGAACTTTTAAATACTTTTAAAGCGACTCCAGAATCTTACTGGAAAGAAAGAAAAAACCTAGAATGGAATTAACCAAAATCGCATTTGGTGGTGGTTGCCATTGGTGTACAGAAGCGGTGTTTCAATCGTTAAAAGGTGTAGAAAAAGTAGAACAAGGCTTTGTGGCTTCGGTAGATGAAAACAGTAGTTTTTCTGAAGCTGTAATTGTGCATTTTCAAGTTGAAGACATTACTTTAAAAACCTTAATAGAAGTGCATTTACTAACGCATAAAAGCACGAGTAATCATTCTATGCGCAAAAAATACCGATCGGCTATTTATAGTTTTTCAGACAGTCAAAACAAAGAAGCTACAGTTTTACTTGATAATTTTCAAGAACAGTTTAATAAAAAAATTATTACACAGATTTATCCGTTTTCAGCATTTAAAGCTTCGGAAGAAGTTTTTCAGAATTACTATTTAAAAAATCCTGCTAAACCATTTTGTAAACAATTTATTAATCCTAAATTAGAGGTTATAAAAAAGAAATTCTCGAATTATGCGTCATTGTAATACTGATAGTTATCGGGATCGCAATGACGGTTTAAATGGAGTGATTTTTTATGCATTAAGGATTGAACAATTGTTGGAGCTCCTCGCAGAGAGCGACTTGTGAAAGCCTGACGTTTTGCCTTTTTTAGGCAAAAGGTAATGCCCAAATTATTATTAGAGAATATTAATTTATTGAGTTTCCCACTTTACTGAATCGAGTTCAGCATAAATCGTGGGAATTACGAAATTTCTGCTAAGGCCGAAAATTCTTATGAAAAACAACAAAAAAATAGGATTAAGCTTATCTGGTGGTGGTTATCGTGCGACTATTTACCATTTAGGGACTTTAAAAAAGCTTAAGGAATTAGAGATACTTGATACGGTTGATGTTATTTCTACTAATTCTGGTGGTTCTATTACTGGCGCAACTTATGGTTTACATGAAGGTGATTTTGAAGCCTTTGAGGACACCATTAGAAAAGGTGTAAAACGTAGTGTTATTAAAGGTGTTTTGACTTCTTGGCGCTTTATATTAGTGTTTATTGCGTCTCTTTTTTGGGTGTTAACGATACTCTATTTATTGGCTAATGGTTATGCCTATTCTAGTTTTGGGTTACTAATTGCTTTAATTATTGTGTTTTTATTGTTTCAGTTTAACCTCTTCCCTATTAGTAAGTTAAACGAGAGGATGTATAATAGGTTTTTCTTTAAAAACAAAACACTTAAGCATTTACGTAAAGATGTAAGATTTGCTATAAATACTACAAATTTAGAAAGTGGGCGTTTGTTTACGTTTAGCAATGATACTATGGGAGATTCGGCTTACGATTTTCCTTCGGATGATGATGAACCTATAAAATTTGAGTCGGATAATTTTCCTATCGCTCGTGCTGTTGCAGCTTCTACTGCTGTACCGTTTGTGTTTACTCCTATTAAAATTGATAAAAAGTTTTTTAGTAATATCGAGGATACCAAGCGTGCAACACCGCGATTAGTAGATGGTGGTGTTTACGACAACCAAGGTGCGCATAAAATTACGCAGACCAAAAGTGCTTACGGAAGTCAGATTGTTATTATTAGCGATGCTGGAAATGCGATGCCTTTTAAAAATTCGTATAGAAATACGTTAACTATGCTTATTAGAACCAGCGAAGTGTTTATGAATAGGATTAAAAACCTGCAAATGGTACAATATCTATATGAGAATCATAACAACCAAAAACGTGAGATTGCCTACCAATCGCTTGGTTGGGAGATTGAAGATTCTATTCCTAAATTTATAGATGGTGTTAAAGATGGTATTATTTTACCTCAGGTTTTAGAACACCATAATATTACGGAAACTGATGTTAGCAATAAAGACTGGACCACCATTAAAAACAAGCTAAAAGCGAGTATAGACTACAAAACTATAATTGCTAATGCGAATACAAAAGCGCAACTAGAAATTGCAAGAAGTGTAAGCACTAATTTAACGCCTTTAAAAGACGAAGAGATTGATGCTTTAATAAATCATGCTTCGGTTTTAACCGAAATACAAGTAAAATTGTATTGTGTGAGTTTGTTTGAGTGATAAGTTAAAAACCAGAATATATTAAACGAAAAAACCAGAACAATTACTGCTCTGGTTTTTTAATATTTACTATTCTGTTTATATAAATACGGTTTGCTTAAAACTGTAAGTCTACTACTAGATCAAACTCGTCGTAAATTGCTTTGTCTTTTAAGCCTTCGAAAAAACTAGCAGAACCATATTTTATATCATATTTCGTTCTATCTACTTTTAATGTTGCTGTTGCTTTACTTCCATATACAGATACATTTACTGTTACAGGATTTGTTTTGTCTTTAATAGTTAAATCTCCCGTAACTGTGTATGAGTTTTTACCTGAAGCTTCTACTTTTGTAAATACTAACTTTGATGTTGTAAATTTCTCTACACCAAAAAAATCATCAGATTTTATGTGTCCTTCAAATTTACCTTTGTATTCTCCTTCTAAATCTGTTGTATTAATAGTTGTCATGTCGATTACAAACGCTCCTCCTGTTAATACGTTATCTTTAAAAATTAAATCTCCAGATTGTAGTGCAATTGTACCTTGGTGTGCTCCTGTAACTTTGTAGCCTTTCCAAACGACTTTACTCTCTGCTGTGTTAATAGTTTTGTTTTGTGCTAAAACTGTTGTTGTAAATAATGCAAATGTTATAATTGCTGTTAAAACTTTTTTCATTTTTGTATGTTTTTATATTATGCCACAAAGATCTCACAACAATAGAACATAAAAGATGACCTAGTTTATTAAATGATGTTAATCTAGATTAACATTTACTTTCCAACAGCAATCTGGCTTTTAATTTTACTTAAAAACTCTTTTGTAATACCGAGGTAAGAAGCTACCATATATTGTGGAATGCGCTGTTCTATTTCTGGATAGCTGGCTTTAAAAACGATATATCTTTCTTTTGCAGAAAGGCTAAAGTTTCTAACTATTCGCTTTTGTGAAGCAACGTAAGCTTTTTCTATAATTTTTCGAAAGAAACGTTCTAGCTTTGGTATTTTGGAATACGCTGTTTGTAAATCGTTATACGTAATTTGAATAAGTTCTGTGTCTTCAATACATTGTACATTAAAATCTGATGCTGTTTGCGAAATAAAACTTCCCAAATCTGAAGCCCACCAATTTTCTACGCCAAACATTATAATATGTTCTTGACCCAAATGGTCTGCATAAAACATTTTTACACAACCAGATATTATAAAACAATTGGTATTACTAACATCACCTTGTTGTAAAATATATTGTCCTTTTAAATATTTACGGTGTTTTAATATTGAAGAAAAATATGCTTCTTCCTCCTCTGTTAAAGTAACTATTTTATTAATATAGGTTAGAAGTGGTTGACTATTCATTATACTATTTTGATTGCCTCACAAATATAAAAAAGCCATTGCATTTATTAGCCATATCACTTAGTAAATAATAGTGCCAAACAAAAAAGTCTGCATCAATAAATATATTAATGCAGACCTTTTAAACCATATAAGAGTTGTTTAAATATTAAAAACAAACCTCATCTATTGTATAATTAACTAGCCGTTTTTTTTAGCTTTATAAGAGTTAACTTATCTAAAACTACCATAATTAGATATGTAAAATCTACCTCATGCCATTTTACTCCAAAATTAGCACGACCAGAATGTGTGTGATGGTTATTGTGATAACCTTCTCCCATCATTAAAAAATCGAATGGTAATAAGTTTTTAGAAGTGTCGTTAACTTTAAAGTTTACATAACCATAAATATGTGCAAACCAATTAATTATTACACCATGAATTGGTGCCATAAAAAAGGCGATAGGTAAAAATAACCATTGCCACCAAGCTGTTGCAAACACAATAAAAAAGACAGTATAAGCTGCAGCCCAACCTAGTCTAGAAAATTTTGAACTTGCAAATTTATCGAAACCTTCCCATTGTGGAACGTTTTTAGTAAACTTATCTGCTACTGCAATTCTTTTGTTATTTATGTCTTGGTAAATGTTTTTTGTACGCCACATCATAGAAAATACAGTTGCATCGTATTTTGGTGAGTGTGGATCTTTTTCGGTATCTGCATATGCGTGGTGCATTCTATGCATTACGCCATAACCATAGGCGCTTAAGTAGTTAGAACCTTGTGTTACCCATGTTAATACGTAACATATTTTCTCCATTGCAGGAGACATTGTATAGGTTTGGTGCGCTGCATAACGGTGTAGAAAGAACGTTTGAAAAAACAGTCCTGAGTACCAAAGTGTTATTATTAATATTATAATCATCATAGTCTTTTGCTTTTCGCAAAGGTCGAGACTAATAATGGTTTACACAATGAACCTAAGTTAAGAAATTCGTTTTCTAATGCGGCTTAAGGCTTGTGCTGTAACACCAATGTAAGAGGCAATGTATTTTAAAGGAATCTCTTTTATTAGGTTTGGACGTTCTGTAAAAAGATTAAGATAACGCTCTTCCGCAGTTTCGTTTAAAAGCGATTGTTCGCGTTTAGATTTTATAAGAAATAAACGTTCTGAAGATAGACGACCAATAACATTACCCGCAAAACTTTTTTCGTAAACCTCTTGTAAGTCTTTATATGAAATGCTCCACATAGATACGTCTGTTAAAGCTTCTAGTCTGTAAAGTGATGGTTTTCTGGTTAAAAAAGAATCGTAAGCACTTACAAACTCGTTTTTAAAACAAAAGCCAAAAGTGATGGTTTTTTCTTTTTCTTCCTTCGGAATTAAAAAACGCGCAATACCACTGTCTATAAATGAAATGTAGTTTTCGGTTTCACCAACATTTACAATGGCACTCTTTTTTTTAAAGATTCTATTTTCTAATTTAGATGAAAACAGTTGCCAATCTTCATCAGATATAACAACTGTTTTCTCTATGTATTCTCTTATGTTTATCATATTCACATTATACAACGCAAATATCGTGCTATTTTAATTATTCTACACGCTGTCCAGGTAATATTTGTCCGTTTTGAAACAAAGTCATACTGTCTATTTTACCTTTATTATTTGCATTAAATTCTACTTTTGCTTCTACTACTTTTAAATAAAACTTGTTATAATCTGAAGGAAATATTTCAAATTTAGGCTGTGCTGTTGCTTGTAAAAACAAGTGTCCGTCTTCTGTTGTTATTGTTATAAAAAATGTTGGAGCTAATTGGTATTTACCAACGTAGCTTTCTAGCATTTGTTTAGAAACCTCAACTTCTTTGATTCCTTCATTTAAAGATTTTAAGACTTCTCTAGCATTATCGTTAGCAGCATTTATTTCTAAGGACTTTTTGTAGTTTTTAATGGCTAATTCTTGATTTCCGTTTTCTAAATAGGCTTCTCCTAAAGAATCGTAAGGATTAGCTTCGTTTGGAAACTCGGCAACATTTAATTTAAAAAGCGCTAAAGCGATGTCTTTTTTATCTTCTGATAAAAATTTATAGCCTAGTGTGTTTAATTCTTCAACTTCAAAATTATAATCGCTTGCTTTTTCTGCTTTAGTGTTTTTGTAAAATGTTATTCCTTTATCGATGCCATTATCTTTTATCTCCTTTTCTAACACCTTTGAAATTGAAGGCTTTAAGAGTTTTAATTTATAGTTTGGAACCATTAATTTAATAGCTATAGCATCTACATTTTCATTACTATTGGTTAAAACAACAACGCCTCTTTTTGCTTCCTTATCTATTGCGGACATTGCACAGTAACCACCTGTTGATCCGTTATGCATTAAAAACTTACCGTTTTCTATGTGCCAAGCTAATGCCATTTCTGCGTTTTGCTCTTCGCTTTTAAATGCTGACTTATGAGCCAACGCCATTGCTTTATGTAATTTAGAATCTAGAGTATCTGCATTTATATTAGCCTGAATATATTTTACCATATCACTTGCTGAAGAACGTATACCTCCTGCTCCACCAAGTGTAATAATATCCCAGTTTTCGGTTTCTGCTAATCCGTCATGTCCTTTTGCTAAATGACTTTTCATTGTTTGAGTTAATACTAACCTTGTGTCATCCATATCTAATGGATTAGCAATGTTCTCGATTACTAATTCTTGATATGTTTTACCACTTTGCAATTCTAAAATATGCCCAAGCAAGCCCATTCCTACATTAGAATATTCTTTTTTTGTTCCAATATCGTATTTCAATTGGCAATTAGAAATAAAGCTATAAAGGTTTTCGTATGTATAATCTGCAAAAGGATTTTTAAGATTTTTAGGATCCCAATTATCTGGCATTCTTGGTAATGATGATGTATGCGTTACTAAATGTTTTAAGGTAATTTCTTTTCCGTTTCTGGTTGGTGTTTTTACTGTTTTAGGTAAATACTTTGAAATAGGATCGTCTAAATTCATTTCTCCGCTATTGACTTTTAACGCTAAAAGTGTTGCTGTAAATGTTTTTGAAATGGAACCAATTTCGAAAACCGAGTTTTTATTAACTGCTACTCCATTTTGTAATGCAGTGTTACCATAGCTATAATAATCTATAGTGTCTCCATCTACAAAACCTACAACAATACCAACATTTATTTGGTTATTGACTCTTGATTGAATGTATTCTTTTACTTCTGTTGGAATTTTAGAGTCTTGTGCTTTAACTTGAAAACTTAATAGTAAGGTTAATGCGATGAATAGTAGTTTTTTCATTTTCTGAATGGTTTTAGATTCTGTTATTACAAAGTTAGTCCGTAAAGTGTTAACTGTTTTTTTATTGCGATTAACAAACGTTTTGGCAATAGTATTAACCAAATACAGAATGTAAATGGTATAACACAGCTACTTTTAAATAAGACGCTGAAATTAAATTTATGTTACATTACAATGTACTTATTAATACGCTTGCATAAGACTTACAGTGCTTTATAAACCCAAAACGCAACCTTTTTTTGGTTGCGTTTTGGGTTTTGCATTAGGGATAGTAGTGGCATCCTTTTGCTTTTTCTGCAAAAGATATAACGGATAGCTCGACACTTTGTAGCTTTAGCGGAAAAGTGTAATGCCCAACTTCTCGATACAATTTTTCGTTTCTCAAAATCACTCGTAATGACGTTATAATTTACAATACATTATCCATAATATCTTGTACACATTCTGGATTTAAGAGTGTACTAATATCGCCCAAATTACTGGTATCGTTTTCTGCTATTTTACGAAGAATACGACGCATAATTTTACCGCTTCGTGTTTTTGGTAATCCGTTAGTAAACTGAATTTTATCTAGCTTGGCGATTGGTCCAATACGATCGGAAATTAATTGGTTTATTTCTTGACGTAAATTATCGTGTTTTCTACTTTCTCCTGTCTCTTTTAAAGTTACATAACCGTATAATGCACTTCCTTTTATATCGTGTGGAAAACCTACAATTGCAGATTCTGCTACTGCTGGATGTTCGTTTATGGCATCTTCTATTGGTGCTGTTCCTAGGTTATGTCCTGAAACTATAATGACATCGTCTACTCTCCCTGTAATTCTGTAATAACCAACTTCGTCACGCAAGGCACCATCTCCTGTAAAATACATATTATCGAAAGCCGAAAAATAGGTATCTTTATAACGTTGGTGGTTTCCCCAAATGGTTCTAGCAATACTTGGCCAAGGAAATTTTATACATAATCTGCCTTCTACTTGGTTGCCTTTTAATTCTTTTCCGTTTTCATCCATTAATGCTGGTTGAATACCTATAAACGGTAAGGTTGCATAGGTTGGTTTTGTTGGTGTTACGTATGGAATTGGCGTAATCATCATACCACCTGTTTCCGTTTGCCACCAGGTGTCGATAATTGGACTTTTCTTTTTCCCAATAGTATCATTATACCAATGCCATGCTTCTTCATTAATTGGTTCTCCTACAGAACCTAATACTTTTAAGGATGATAAATCGTACTTATCTACTAGTTCTGTACCGTGTTTTGCTAAAGCTCTAATGGCTGTTGGTGCTGTATAAAACTGGTTTACTTTATGCTTTTGTACTATTTCCCAGAAACGTCCAAAATCTGGATAACTTGGCACGCCTTCGAACATTACTGTGGTTGCTCCATTTGCTAATGGACCGTAAACAATGTAAGAATGACCAGTAATCCAGCCAATATCTGCAGTACACCAATAGACATCGTTTTCTCTGTATTGAAATGCATTTTTAAACGTGTAAGCAGTATATACCATGTAACCTGCTGTTGTGTGTACCATTCCTTTTGGTTTTCCTGTAGAACCAGAAGTGTATAATATAAATAATGGATCTTCTGCGTCCATTATTTCTGCTTCGCATACTGTAGAAGCGTCGTCTAATAAAGGTTGTAACCATTGGTCGCGTCCTTCTTTCATGTAAATATCTGAATGGATTCTTTTTGCGACTAAAACAGAGGTTACACCTGGACAACTTTCTAGAGCTTCGTCTACAATACCTTTTAAATCTATTGATTTTTTTCCACGATATGAACCGTCTGATGTAATGACTATTTTACAGTCTGAATCGTTGATTCTTGTTGCTAATGCTGTTGCTGAAAAGCCTGCGAAAACGACCGAATGTATTGCTCCTATTCGTGCACAAGCTAAGGTTGCTATTGCTAATTCTGGAATCATTGGTACATAAATACAAACACGATCTCCTTTCTTAACACCTTGTGCTTTTAAAACATTTGCAAATTGATTAACGCGCTGAGATAATTGATTATACGTAATATGTTCTGCTGCTTCTTTTGGGTCGTTAGGCTCAAATAAAATGGCTGTTTTATCGCCTTTTGTTGTTAAATGCCTATCGATACAATTTTCTGTAATGTTTAATTGTGCGCCTTGAAACCATTTTACTTCTGGCTTTTTAAAATCCCATTCTAAAACGGTATCCCATTTTTTACGCCATACAAAATGCTCTTCGGCTATTTCTTCCCAAAAATTTTCTGGTTCTCTAATCGATTTTCTATAGACCTTATAATATTCTTCAAGATGTTTTATGTGGTAATTACTCATAATTTATTAGTTAAGGTTTTATTATTATACACTTTGATTTATCTTAGTGTGTGTTTTATTAATTTGAATTATTAATGAGATTACTCCTCACGAAAGTTATTGTAATCTCGATACTATTTTATTTATGAATTCCAATAGTATAGATTTCATATACTGATTTAATTTCTTCTATTATGGTTACATCATCAATGGTTGATGGTATATTATACTGTTGTTCGTCTGCGATATTACGCAACAATTTACGAAGAATTTTCCCGCTTCGTGTCTTTGGTAATCTATTTACAACTAGCACATCTCTAAAAGAAGCTACTGCTCCTATTTCGTTACGTACATCTTGTATAATTTCTTTTTGAATGGTGTCATTATCTGAAGTTTCTTCAGTTTTTAAAACCACTAAACCTAGCGGCTTTTGACCTTTAAGTTCGCAATGCACACCAAATACGGCACATTCTGCAACAGATTGGTGTGAGGATACTATTTCTTCCATTTCGGCAGTAGATAAACGGTGTCCTGCAACGTTAATAATATCGTCTACACGACCTGTTATAAACACATAGCCATCTTCGTCTTTATAACCACCATCTCCAGAGAAATAGTAACCTGGAAAACGGTCTAAATAACCAGATTTAAAACGTTCCGGATTTCCCCAAAGGTTACTTAATGTTCCTGGTGGTAACGGCAGTTTTATTACAACGTAACCTTCAACCGAAGATTCTACTTCTTCGCCTTCTTCATTTAATATTCTAATATCGTAACCAGAAACAGGTAAGCCTGCAGAACCTGGTTTTATGTCTTGCAATCCTACACCAACCATATTGCAAATCATTGGCCAACCACTTTCCGTTTGCCACCAATGGTCTATTACTGGAATTTTCAGTTTTTCTTCTGTCCAACTTAGCGTCGCGACATCACAGCGTTCTCCTGCTAAAAACAAATATTTTAAGCAAGACAAATCGAAACGCTTAATCATGTTTCCATTAGGATCTTCCTTTTTTATTGCTCTAATTGCTGTGGGCGCTGTAAACATAGCCTTTACATTATGCTCATTAATTACACGCCAAAACGTTGAAGCATCTGGTGTTTTAATGGGTTTCCCTTCAAACAGAATGGTTGTATTTCTATTTAATAATGGTCCGTAAGCTATAAAACTGTGTCCTACCACCCAACCAACATCACTTGCTGCCCAAAATGTTTCGCCTCCGTTAACACCATAAATGTATTTCATAGAGAATTTTAAAGCTGTGGCATAACCACCTGTATCTCTAATTATACCTTTAGGTGTTCCTGTGGTTCCTGATGTATATAATATATACGAAGGATGTGTGGATTGCACCGAAATAGCATCAATTGAAGGTGATGCTTCTACTAAAGTAGTGTAATCTATGTCGTAATTTTTCTTTGGTATCTCAACACCTAATTGTCTATCGAAAACAATAACATGTTCAGGTTTACTTTCCGCTTTAGCGATAGCTTTATCTACAAATGGCTTATAAGGAATAATACGATTAATTTCTACTCCGTTTGATGCCGTGATGATAACTTTTGGCTTACAATCGTTAATTCTAATCGCCAACTCATGTGGTGCAAAACCACCAAATACAACCGAATGTATTACACCTATTCTAGCACAGGCCAACATAGCATATAGTGCTTGCGGAATCATAGGCATATAAATAATACACGTGTCTCCTTTTTGCAATCCTAAACCTTGTAATCCACCTGCTAATTTTGATACTTCGTAGTGTAATTTATTAAAGGTGATATGTTCTTTTGTATTGGTAACTGGCGAATCGTAAATAATAGCATTCTGTTCTCCAAAACCATCGTTAATGTGCTTGTCTATACACAAATAACTTAGGTTAAGTTCTCCATCTTGAAACCATTGATTATACTCATATTTATCTTTAGATAATATACTTTTTGGCACTTTAAACCAATCTAATTTTAGGGCTTGTTCTTGCCAAAAGAGTTCTGGCTGCTCAATACTTCTTTTATAAAATTCTTGATAATACATAGTTAAGCTTTTTTAGAATTAAATAAGCCAAACCAATTAGGATTAAGTATTTTGAGTTTAATAAGTACCCAAATAATAACCACAAAACAAATACCCAAAACTATAGAAAGTATAGGGCTTGCGTTTGTGTTATTTTCGAATTTTAACCTTAAATAAAGCGTTACTATTACATAAATACTTATAATAATATCTGACGCTAATGGATTGATGTGAAATTTCATGTCTTTAAACTTTAATTAAACTTAGTTTGTTTGCACACAAAACCAATTTTAATAAAACTCAAAAATTATTTCTAAGTCACTAGTTCCAATATTTCTGAAACTATTTTTTTTATAGAAAAAGGTTTTGTTAAATACTTATCTGCTCCAAGTTTTAAACCTTTTTCAATATCTGAAGCTTTATTTTTAGCTGTTAAAAACACCACTTTGGTATCTTTTAAACTGTCTGTATTTTTAATATGTTTTAAGGTTTGATACCCATCTACATTTGGCATCATAACATCCAACAAAACAACGTTAGGGATATGATGTTTTAATATCTCTAAAGCTTCACTTCCATCTCTTGCAATAAACACTTCAAAATCTTGTTTTTTGAAAGTGTATTCTAACGACATAACAATATTAGGTTCGTCGTCAACAATTAAAATTTTCTTCTTCATACTTTATGACAACAATTTACTTAAAAGGTATGGTAAAAACAAGCGTTGCACCTTTTTTAACGTCTTTTTTTGCCCAAATTTTTCCGTTATGCTTTTCTATTATTTGTTTTGTGATTGCTAAACCCAATCCACTGCCTTGAGGTTTAATAGTATTTTGGTGTTTTGATTGGTAAAATTTATCGAAAATATAATCATAATCTTCTTCAGGAATCCCTTTACCATTATCGGTTACTGAGATTTCTACAAATGCATTACCTAACTTTAAATCAACTTCAATCTCTCCTGTTTTAGCATTACAAAACTTAATAGCGTTAGATAATAAATTAGTTAATACTTGAAGAATACGATCTTCATCATAATTAGTTTTAAAACTATGCACATTTTTATTATAAACGTTTACTTGTTTTTTAGCTGCAATTTGCGAGATGCTATTGATAGCTTTAGTTATGGTTTTTTGAAGGTCTTGGTACTGCATATCTAAATGTAAACGACCTGTTTCAAGTTTTTCGAAATCGAGAATATTGTGAATTAAACGTCCTAATCGATCGGAATCTTGAAGTATGTTTTTTAAAAATTGCATTTTTATTTCATGAGGCATATTATCTTCTTCATCCATCAATAACTCTGTTGCAGCTCTAATACCAGTTATTGGTGTTTTAAGCTCATGTGCTACTGTATCTAAAAATTCGTCTTTTTGTTTGTCTTTAGATAATAACTCTTCATTGGCATCTTTTAATTTTGATGACAGTTGAGACAACTCGTTCGATTTTTCTAACAATACTTTATTGCTAACGATGTTTTCTTTAGATTCTTCTAAAATCTTCAACACTTCTACTAAACTAATTTGTTCTTCTTTTACTACACTTGCAATTAATATTTTGGCTGAAGCCGAACCAATACTTCCGGTTAAAAGCTTTTCAGAAAAATTAATTAATCGTGCGTCTGCCAATTGCGTATCTTGTGGCAACTTGTATTTGGTGAAGAAGATTTTTAACGCTCGAGTAGCTCTTTTTTCACCTAAAAAACGAATTAATACATTTTTAATATCTGCTACATGTGCTTCTCCTTTCCATACCAATGCACTGTCTTGAAGTTTGGTAAAGTTTTTACTATCCACAAACATTTCGGCATAATTACGTTCTCGATAATTTCCTTTAGAAGTTAGTGAGAATACTAAATAACTCATGATATTAAAGGTCATGCTCCAAAAAAAGGCGTGCGCTGGAGGACTTAAAAAATCGATACCAAATAAAGCATAAGGTTTTAACACCTCAATACCAAGTAAACCAAATTGTGTAAAATCGTCTGTTCCTGTGTAAGCTTGTAATGTAAAAGGTAATACCAAAGCATATATGGCTATAAAAAAACCAACTAGTATACCAATAATTGCTGCTTTTGAAGACCCACGATTCCAGTACAAACCAATAAAAAAAGAAGGTGCTAATTGAGAAATAATAACAAACGATATTAAACCAATAGAATACAACGATAATTCTTTTGAAAATATGACGTAAAAGAAATATGCTGTAATTATAATTGTAAATATAGAAATACGGCGAATGTTTTTAATGTATTTTGAATTACGCTCTGGTTGATTTTTAATAAACTTATCTAGAAACCCGTAAGGTATAATTAAGTTATTACTCACCATTGTAGATAATGCTAATGTAGATACAATAACCATAGAAATAACTGCCGAAAAACCACCTAAAAAAACGAGTGTTGCTAAAAACGAATTTCCGTTTTCTAATGGCAATAGCAACGAGTAGTATTCTGCATTTTGTGTATTACCAAAGGTTAGTTTTCCTGCCCAAGCAATAAAAATAACAAACAGATTAAACAATAATAAGTATAATGGAAACAACCAAATCGCCTTTTTTAAGTGCTTTTCTCTATTGTTTTCTAAAACCGATACCTGAAATTGTCTTGGTAATAAAAATATTGCCATAAAAGATAAGCCTATTAAGAAAAACCAATTAAAACCATCCTCAATACCACTAAGTGTGGTGAGTTCTTTAAAGTTTTCGGTTACTGAAATCTGATTGTAAATATCTGTAGTGCCATCAAACAAATAAAATGTAACATAAATACCAATGGCTAAAAAGAATACGAGTTTTAAAACCGACTCAAAAGCTACTGTAGCAATGATACCTTTATGTTTCTCGGAAGCATCTGCATTTTGCGTACCGAAAAAAGTGGCAAATATTGCTAATAATAAGGCGACGTAAAATGTAGAATCGTCTATTACAGTCGTGGATACGTAACTGCTATCGTCTGACATGATTTCGAAGGTTTCTGACACCGCCTTTAATTGCAACGAAATGTATGGCAAGGTCCCAAATAAACAAACAACAGTTACTAATGCGCCAAGAAACCTATTATTACCATAACGTAGTGAAATAAAATCTGCAATTGATGAAATTTTATGTTGTTTAGAAATCCTGATAATTTTCCGAAGTACCACAATCCACAAAGGCGCAGCGATAACTGGTCCTAAATAAATAGGAAGAAAGTTAATACCAGAATTTGCGGCAATACCAACACTACCATAATAGGTCCATGCAGAACAATACACTGCTAAAGACAAAGTGTAAACGTATGGATTGTTAACCCATTTGCTTTGTCGTTTTTTTTCACCTAAAAAAGCAATGTAAAACAAGACTGCTAAATAGATAACAATTATAATTATTAATGCGTAGTTATTCATAATGGCGTTTTAAAACTATGTATGAAATAACAATAGATAGTAACCAAATTGAAAATATAGAAAAGTATAACGTAGGAATACCATAAACAGCACCTTCAAAATTAAAAATAAGAATGAATGGTATATTAAAAATTAAACATAATGCTATAGATAATACCACTAGCTTTTGTTCGTGCCGTTTTTTCATTTGGATGATTGGTTTTCTTTTCCGCGAAAGCGAAAAAATAATAACTTTACTAATATAAGAAATCAGCACTACATAAATGTAATGCTGATTTGCTAACTAACTAAATTTAAATTAAGTTCAATATTCTTTAGCTTTCGCTGAAAAATATTCAGACAGAACTCAATACTTTAATGGTCTTGAGCCTCACCTGCTCCTGAAGGTATTCTAATACTTTCAACCATATCTTGTACATCTTGCGGTGGCTCAGGCGTCATACGTGATACCACTAATGATATTACAATGTTTACCGTCATTGCAATGGTACCAAATCCTTCTGGAGACGTACCAAACCACCAATCTTCACTTGTACCACCACCAAACATGTCTAGTTTGAATTTCATCATATAGAATAGCATTAAAACGATACCTACAACCATTCCTGAAATGGCACCTTGGCTATTCATTCGCTTATCGAATATTCCTAAAATAATGGCCGGAAAAAAGGAGGCTGCTGCGAGACCAAAGGCGAGCGCGACGACTGCTGCTACAAATCCTGGCGGATTAATACCAAAATATCCTGCAATTAAGATAGCTACAAAAATTGCTATTCTTGCTACTTTTAATTCATCTTTATCTGAAATATCTGGCTTTAATTGTTTTTTAACTAAATCGTGAGAGACAGACGTTGAGATTACTAATAATAATCCTGCTGCAGTTGATAATGCTGCTGCCAATCCACCTGCTGCTACTAATCCAATCACCCAATTTGGTAAGTTGGCAATCTCAGGATTTGCTAATACCATAATATCTCTATCGACATATAATTCGTTTTCAGCATTACTTGGATTAGAAACTATACGTTCTCCGTTTGCTCCTCTCGCTTCTGTATATTCTGGTTTTTTACCTGATAACGAATTACCAGCTACATATTGAATTTTTCCATCTCCATTTTTATCAGACCAAGCAATTAACCCTGTATTCTCCCAGTTTTTAAACCATTCTGGAATTTCTTTATACTCTTTATTACTAACCGTTTCTATTAAATTTGTTCTTGAAAACACTGCAATTGCTGGTGCTGTTGTGTAAAGAATGGCAATTAAAAATAATGCATAACCTGCAGATTTACGTGCATCTTTTACTTTAGGCACCGTAAAGAAACGCACAATTACGTGTGGTAATCCTGCTGTACCTGTCATTAATGCTAAGGTAATTGCAAAAACATCCCAAGTAGATTTTGTTCCGCTTGTGTATTCGTTAAAACCAAGTTCTACATGTAACTTATCTAATTTATCTAATAAAAACTCACCACCTTCAACGGTTCCTCCCATTCCTAATTGTGGAATAATGTTTCCTGTCATTTGCATTGAGATAAAGAATGCAGGTACCATAAAAGCAAAAATTAATACACAATATTGTGCGACTTGTGTGTATGTAATCCCTTTCATACCTCCTAAAAGTGCGAAGGTTAAAACAACTGTCATCCCGATAATTACACCTATGTTAATATCGACTTGTAAGAATTGTGAAAATACGATACCAACGCCACGCATTTGACCTGCAACGTAAGTAAACGATACAATTAGTGCGCAAATTACTGCTACTGTTCTTGCGGTGTTAGAATAATATCTATCACCAATAAAATCTGGAACTGTAAACTTACCAAACTTACGTAAATATGGTGCTAAAAGTAAAGCTAAAAGTACGTATCCACCAGTCCAACCCATTAAGTAAACAGAACCGTCATACCCTGAAAAGGAAATAATTCCTGCCATACTAATAAAGGAGGCTGCACTCATCCAATCGGCTGCAGTAGCCATACCATTTGCTAAAGGAGAAACGCCTCCACCAGCAACATAAAATTCTTTTGTTGAGCCTGCTCTTGCCCAAATTGCGATTCCAAAATATAAGGCAAAAGTAATTCCTACTAATAACCATGTCCAAAATTGTACACTCATAATAATTGTTTTTTATAGTTCCCTTTAAACTTGTAAATGTTCTCGATACAATTCCGAAGAAAAATCGAAATCACTCGAACTGACAGTTAAGAATTTAAAGCAAACATTTAGTTATTAGTTAGACTACTCGTCGTAACCGTATTTTTTATCTAGTTTGTTCATTAATCTTACATACACGAATATTAATATTACGAATACATATATAGAGCCTTGTTGGGCAAACCAGAAACCTAGTTTAAAACCACCAAGTCTTATTTGGTTTAATTCTTCTCTAAAGAGAATGCCACATCCAAAGGACACAACAAACCATATAACAAGTAATATTGCTAAATACTTTATGTTCTCTTTCCAATACGCCGAAGCGTTTTTTTGTTTTTCACTCATAGTTTGCTAGTTTTATAGATATATCATGGCTTGAAGCGAAATAGTATTCGAATCTAAAGCTCCAAATTCTTGATTTTTATATTCTAAAGTTAATTTTGAATTGTGTCCACTCATGTAAGCATTTACACCAATACCTAAAGTAGATCTATCGTCTCCTACAGCATCATAACTATGCGTGCCGTAACTAACGTAAGGTTGGTATCTTGTTTTGGTTTTATCGCCTTTAAAAACATAACCTACATGACCATAAACCATACTTCCTGTACCATAAGCACTGTATAAATAGTCTTTACCGTAATCGCTGTTTTGATAGACAGCATACGCGGTAATTGCACTTCCTTCTTCTCCAATTGGAGCATCATAGAATGCATCTACTGCAAATATAGATACGTCTTCACCTTCTAAATTTGGCGTTAAAGCAGTACCTGTATCTATCACAGAGCCTTTAGGATGTAAAAAGAAACCTGCACCTACATTAAATATTTTTTTACCACCTAAATAACTACCTACTTTATAAGGCAGAAAGTTAGATTCTTGATCTAAGAAATTATAATCGAAATAACCAGCATATGTTTTACCAGCATCTTTAGAACCTAAAGTTGCGCGACCATTATAGACAGCATCCCCACCTGCAACAGCAGTTCGAGCATCTAAAGTTGAAACTGATGCATCATTAATAGCGACACGATATTGCAATTTATCGAATTTACCTTTTGCAAAAACACCTAAATGACGTGCAAATTGATCGGACAAGCCAATAGTTGCCCAAGATTGACGATTATTATCTAACGTCATCATGTTAAGTGTACTTTGATTGTTTAATCTAGAAATACCATTAAAGTAATGCAAACCACCACCAACTGTGTGGTCTTTACCTAAATTGTATTGTGCCCAAACATCATGAAAAAAGAGTTGTGAGCCATCTCCTTTTCCTGTTGGACTTAATGTAGAACTTGTTAAGCTGTTTAATCCGAAATGTGTTACAATTAAAAAGTCTTTATTAATTTGTGCAAACATTAATATACGAGCACGACGTAAATTAAAATTTAATTTACTGTTTTCGTTTCCGTTGGCATCAAAAGTATCGTCTGTATTGTAATTGGCTTGAACTTGCGCCCAAGAAATAAGCCGAAGATATTTAGATCCATCTTCGTTAAATTTAAACTTAAGACCTCCATCGTAATCTGGAGAGCCTTGAGCAATCATAAATTGAAAGGACATTAAAAAGAGTCCAGCCAATAAAAGGGTTTGTTTTCTCATTGTTTAAAGGATTAATTAGTAGTTAATTGGTTTTGTGTGCACTACAATCTCTTAAAAACAATGTGTTAACAAAAAATTAATATATTTTTTTGTTAATTTACTATACTAATCTTTAAAACGCTCCCATTTAATTAACATGAATTTATCTCCTAACTCTGTAACTACCACGCCTGCTCCTTTTATATTTTCAGCATTACTAAAATAAACAGCTAATTCTGAAGCATTTAAAATCTTGTAAGTAGGATGATAATTTGAGTTATAAGGTCGTTTAATATTATACTTTTTCACCCAATTCATGATACTAACGTGAGAAATACCTAAAATGCGTTCGATTTCTCGATACGTTAAGCCTTCTAAATATAATTGTAACGATTTATTAACGTAGTAGTCGTCTATCTTCTTTCCTATCTTATTTACAGAGAAGAAATAGTTGCATTTTTTACACTTATAACGCTGCCTATCGTTAACAATTCCGCTTTTAATGTAATGGTCTGATCCACAATTTGGACATAAATCTACTGTCATGTATATTAATTTAGCATAAATATATCAATTTAGCAATATAAATAAAACTATATTGTTAAAAACTTAAGAATTAGCAATAAAAAAAGCTCTAAAATTAAGATTATACTTAATTTTTAGAGCTTAAATTATTAAAATGAAAATATAGTTGGTTATATATAAGTGTTAACCATTAAAAAAAGACTCTTCTTCTTTAGTTAATAATCTTGAATGAATTAAAAAACGAAGACCTAGCGGAATCTCTAAAGAGAAACTAGCACCTCGACCTTCGGTTACGTCTACTGTTAAATGTGTGTGTTTCCAATATTCGAATTGATCTTGATTCATATAAAAATTGACATCGTTTAAAGTTCCCAAAAGGATATCGCTTTCATCTAAGTACATATCACCTTTTTCGAAAACCATTGGAGCAGAACCATCGCAGCAGCCTCCACTTTGATGAAAAATTAAATCGCCATGTTTTACTTTTAACTGTTCTAAAACTTTTGTTGCCGCTTCTGTAATTGCTACTCTTTCCATACTATTGATTTAAATTCATTAAAAAAAAGCTGAACTACAAGTTGTAATCCAGCTCTTCTCGCTATTTAACCTCTATTAAAAGAAACCTAATTTATTTTTATCGTAAGAAATTAGCATGTTTTTAGTTTGACGGTAGTAATTAAGCATCATCACATGGTTTTCTCTACCAAATCCAGATTTTTTATACCCTCCAAATGGTGCATGTGCAGGATAAGCATGATAGCAATTTACCCAAACACGACCTGCTTTTATAGCTCTAGGTATTTGGTATAATTGGTGTGCATCTCGCGTCCAAACACCAGCTCCTAGTCCGTAAAGCGTATCGTTAGCAATTTCTAAAGCTTCAGCTTCGTCTTTAAATTTAGTTACACAAACTACTGGTCCGAAAATTTCTTCTTGGAACACTCTCATTTTATTATGGCCCTCAAGTATTGTTGGCTTAATATAGAATCCGTTTGCTAAATTACCTTCTAATATATTAGCAGAACCTCCTGCAAGTACTTTTGCACCTTCCTCTTTTCCTATTTCTATATAGGATTGTATTTTTTCGTATTGATCTTTAGACGCTTGCGCACCAACCATTGTATTTGCATTGTATGGATTGTCTTGAATTATTGCATTGGTTCTTTCTACAACACGTTTCATAAAAGCATCATAAATATCTTCTTGCACCAAAATTCTAGAAGGCGCAGTACATACTTCTCCTTGATTAAATGCAAATAAAACAGCACCTTCAACGGCTTTATCTAAATAAGCATCATCATGATCCATAACCGAATTAAAGAATACGTTTGGCGATTTACCACCTAGTTCCATAGTTACAGGATTTAAGTTTTTAGACGCGTATTGCATGATTAACTGACCTGTTGTGGTTTCACCAGTAAACGCTACTTTATCTACTTTAGAACTAGATGCTAACGGTTTTCCTGCTTCTGGACCAAAACCGTGTACAATATTTATAACTCCTGGAGGAAAAACCTCAGCAATTTTCTCCATTAATAAAGTTGCTGTAGAAGGCGTTTGTTCTGCAGGTTTTAAAACCACACAATTACCAGTAACTAAAGCTGGAGGTAATTTCCATGATAACATTAAAAGTGGAAAATTCCATGGAATAATCTGACCAATAACACCTAATGGTTCTTTTATATTTAAGGATAATGTATTCTGGTCTAACTCTGCTGCGCTTCCTTCTTCCGAACGAATACAAGCTGCAAAGTAACGCCAATGATCTACAGCCAAAGGAATATCTGCATTTAATGTTTCGCGAATAGGTTTTCCGTTATCGCAAGTTTCCATGATTGCAAACTCCTCTAAATTAGCTTCAATAATATCTGCTACTTTATTTAATAACGTTGCTCTTTCTGTTGCTGAGGTATTTCCCCAAGCTTCTTTTGCTGCATTTGCTGCGTCTAATGCCATCTCTACATCTTCTTTTTGAGAACGCGGATATTTGGCTATTAAACTATTATCGATTGGAGACGTATTTTCGAAATATTGACCACCTATGGGTTCTACAAATTTTCCGTTTATAAAATTGCCATATTTCTCTTTAAATATTGGTTTAGAATAACTCATATAAAATCTTGTTAAATTAATAATTAGATAATTTTTTTATCTAAAAAATAGATTATCTTTAGTTTTGATAAAGTTATTTTATCATATCCTAATTACATTGAACATATATATCATAGTTTTGAACATATCTATTATTAACAGATTTTTCAATAAAAAAATTTAACATTAAGTATGGAATCGCTATTAAATCATCATAAAAACCATAGAAAACTAACCACTTTAGTAGAAAACAGAACGACTTATAGTGCTGATTATGCTGAACTTAATATTTTTGAAACTCATGCTTACGCGGAAAAAGTATCGTTGACCTTTAATTTTCCTGTTATAGCAAGCATGCTTACCGGAAAGAAAACGATGCATATTGATGGTTTTGAAGCATTCGATTTTTTTCCAGGCGAATCTGTAGTGATGCCAACCAATAAGGAAATGGTTATCGATTTTCCTTTAGCCACAAAAGAGAGCCCGACACAATGTTTAGCTTTAGGTATTGATGCTTTTAAAATTGATGAGGTTGTAGAGAAGTTTAATCAGCAAGTTGCTATTGAAAACGAAAACAATACTTGGAATTTAGACGAAACCACTTCGCATTTAATAAACAATACAGATGTTAATCATTTAATTGAACGCCTAACCTACACTTTTACAAATAACAATAAATCTAAAGATGTACTCTTAGATTTAATGATACAAGAATTAATAGTTAGATTATTACAAACTAAAGCGAAGTCCTTAATTATAAACGATCCTAATCAAATTTTTAACGATACGAGAATAGGAACTGTTATTAAATACATAAAAGAGAATTTAACCAATAAAGATATTAGCGTAGATATATTAGCAAAGAAAGCTTATATGAGCACCTCTCACTTTCATAAACAGTTTAAAAACACGCTTGGTATTTCTCCTATTGATTATATAAATTCAGAAAAAATTAAGTTTTCTAAAAAACTGATCAAAGAATCTAAAGATTTTAGAATGTCGGAAATTGCTTTTAAATCTGGTTTCAATAATACCAGTTACTTTAACAGGCAATTCAAAAAAATGGAATTAATGACACCTCAACAATTTAAGGTTTCTATAAATAAAGCTTAACTCTTTTTCATTCTTCTAAAATATGCTTTTGCTTCTTTAACAACTCTTGGTGCTAAAATTAATGTTGCTGTCATTGTTGGTATTGCCATTAGTGCAAATATGCCATCTATTAAATTAATCATTAAAGCCAACGAAGTTGTTGCTCCTAAAATGATACTTAAAATATAAAAATAGTTATAGTAATGTTTATTCTTATCACCTATTAAAAACGATAAACATTTTCCGCCATAATAAGCATACGAGAATAAAGACGATACACTAAACACCACAATACAAAGTAATAATAAATATCTACCATAGACTGGCATTGCTGCGCCAAAAGCATTAGCTGTTAAACTCACACCATTAGCTTCTGTTGTTTGCCAAACTCCTGTTACTAAAATTGCCAAAGCTGTTAATGTACACACAATTAATGTATCTATTGCAGGTCCTAACATTGCAACTAAGCCTTCACGTATTGGCTCGTTAGTTTTTGCTGCTCCATGTGCTAAAGGTGCTGTACCAATTCCAGCTTCGTTAGAAAAAGCTCCTCGTCTTACACCTAAAATTATTAATCCACCTAAAAGTCCGCCTAAAAAAGCATCGCCTTTATAATTTTCTGCAGCAAAAGCATCTGTGAAAATAAGCTTGAAATAGGTAGGTACAACTTCTGCATTACCTACTAAAATAACCATGATTAACACGAAATAAAGCAATACCATACTTGGCACTAACTTAGAGGCTACTTTACTAATTCGGTTTAATCCTCCTAGAATAACGATTGAAGTAATAACCACTAAAACAATACCTATAATTAGATTTGAAGTAAAGTTTACTGCAATTCCATTGGGTTTTAAAACGATATCGTTAATAGCTTGTGTTAATTGATTCACGTTAAAAACTGGCAATGCTCCTATCAAACCACAAAGACTAAAAAACACAGCTAACGGTTTCCAATGTTTTCCCAAACCTTCTGTTATAAAATACATTGGACCTCCTTGTGTATTGCCTTCGCTATCTTTACCTCTATACATAATTGCCAAACTCGACGTGAAGAATTTTGTAGACATACCAATTATTGCACTAATCCACATCCAAAAAACAGCTCCAGGTCCTCCAATAGAAATAGCAACTGCAACACCAGCAATATTTCCCATACCAATGGTAGATGATAATGCAGTTGTTAAGGCTTGAAAATGAGTTATTTCTCCTGAATCTTCAGGATTATCAAATTTACCTCGAAGCACTTGTATGGCATGACCTAAGTACCGAAATGGTAAAAATCGAGAAAGCACAAGTAGATAAAAACCACCTCCAATTAGTAAAATTAGTAATGGCAATCCCCAAACAAAAGAGGCGAAATCTGCTATAAAATCGTTTATTAATTTATACACGTAAATTGAGTTTAGACTTTAAATATAACCTATTATCTTTACACTTTTAAATATCTCTTTTATTTGAACCCAAATAGATTATATTTTATTGATGCCGTACGTGCATTTGCTATTTTAATGATGCTTCAAGGCCATTTTATTAGCACACTCCTAGACCCTATTTACAAAGATAACACCAATACTATTTATAACGTATGGTCTTATTTTAGAGGTATTACTGCTCCTGTTTTTTTTACTATATCTGGCTTAGTTTTTATATACTTAATATTAAAAGCCAAGGCTAAGGGTTGCGATAAAGCTAGAATTAAAAAAGGCTCAGAACGTGGCTTAATGCTAATTGCAATAGGCTATCTATTACGTATTCCTTTTTTAGGTTGGCTCTATGGCAGTTTTAGTACTTATTTTTTAATAATTGACGTTTTACAGTGCATAGGCTTGTCTTTAATATTACTAATTGGTTTCTACATTTTATCGCTAAAAAAACATAAAATATTATCTATTGTATTATTAGTCATTGGTACTTTATGTTTTCTATACGAACCTATTTACAAAGACCTAAATTTTAATTGGCTACCAGAACTATTAGCCAATTATCTAACCGAAGCTAATGGCTCGATTTTTACAATCTTACCGTGGTTTGGTTTCGTTGCTTTTGGCGGATTTTTAGCAACAGTTTTTTTTAGACATGTACATAAAGAACGTTTTAGATTAATAACTTCTATTTTATTTTTTAGTATCGGTTATTTATTAATAACATGCTCTTCTTGGGCGTTAATGAAACTTTACTATATAACAGATGTGGAAATATTTAAGGCTTCTGCCTATTACAATTACCTGTTTACTCGCTTTGGAAATGTACTTTTGCTATTTGGCGTTTTTTATAGTTTAGAAAACTTTTTAAAACAATCTATAATTTCTAAAATTGGAGAGAAAACCCTATCTATTTATTTTATACATTTTGTTATTATTTTTGGAAGTTTTACAGGCATTGGCTTAAAACATTTTTTCTACCAAAATCTAACACCAATAGAAGCTATTATTGGTGCTATACTATTTGTAGTGGTTGTTTGCTTTATTTCTTTTTACTATGTAAAAACGAATGCATTTATTTATAAGCAGATTCGTAAAGTCTATTTTAAATTGAAACGATAAAGCTTAAGCAGAAAGGCACTTGTTTTATAAACAAAAAAAAAGCCTCCCTTGTTATATAAACAAATGAGGCTTATCTATTTACAAAAATACTTTTAAGCTAAATATGCCAAAACATTTTTTTCTATGCGTTCTTCAATATTAGAAACATCTGCTTTTACAAATGGTTCTCCCATTATATTCTCGAAAAGCTCGATGTAACGTTCTGAAACGGTTTCAATATATTCATCACTCATTACAGGAACAGTTTGTCCTTCTAGTCCTTGAAAATCGTTTGCAATTAACCATTGACGTACAAATTCTTTAGACAATTGTTTTTGTACTTCGTTTTTATCTTGACGCTCTTGATATCCTTCTACATAGAAATAACGTGAAGAATCTGGTGTGTGGATTTCATCAATCAATACAATTTTTCCGTCTTTAGTTTTACCAAATTCGTATTTTGTATCTACAAGAATTAAACCTCTAGAGGCTGCTATTTCTGTTCCGCGTTTAAAAAGTTTACGTGTATAATCTTCTAAAATGATATAATCTTCTTCGCTAACAATAAATTTACTAATAATGTCTTCGCGCGAGATATCTTCATCGTGATCCCCCATTTCTGCTTTTGTAGCAGGTGTAATTATTGGAGAAGGAAATTTATCGTTTTCTTTTAAGCCTTCTGGCATTGCAACACCACAAAGTATACGTTTTCCAGCTTTGTACTCTCTTGCAGCATGTCCAGACATATAACCACGAATAACCATTTCTACTTTAAATGGCTCACACAAATGCCCTACTGCTACGTTAGGATCTGGAGTTGCTGTTAACCAATTTGGCACTAAATCTTCGGTAGCTTTCATCATACTTGTCGCTATCTGGTTTAGTATTTGTCCTTTGTATGGAATTCCTTTTGGCATGACAACGTCGAAAGCACTTAGCCTATCTGTTGCGACCATTACCAACTCTTTATCGTTGATATTATAAACAGCTCTTACTTTGCCTTTATAAAGACTCTTCTGATTTGGAAATTTAAAATTGGTGTCTGTTATTGTGTTATTAGCCACGAGTGTAATAGTTTTTAGTTGTGTGTTGTGTGTTTCCTAATATTTTAGGAGTTACAAAAATATTGATTAATTTTAAATTTAATGTCATTCTTAGCCTTTTGAATTAAGAAAATACCTGGAACCTTTTAAATAAAAAATCAATGTCTCTTAATATTGAGATTGCCACAATCGTGTCTCTTTCGCAATAAGGACATAAACGCTTAGCACTGATTACTTCATTCATTTTATTTACCTAAGTATCAATTATTGCTTAGCCCTGATTGATACGGCATCCTTTTTTGCCATTAAAAGCAAAAAAGATATAGTGGAAAGCAGGTTCCTGGCTCCTAAAAAACTATCCTTCTATATTTTCTATCTTTTTATAAGCTGCAATAACTGCTTTTACTAATTTATGTCGCACCACATCTTTATCGTCCAAGAAAACCATACCAATTCCTTCTACATCTTTTAAAACCAATAAGGCTTCTTTAAGCCCGGAAACGGTACGACGTGGTAAATCTATTTGGCCTGGATCGCCTGTTAAAAGGAATTTTGCGTTTTTTCCCATACGTGTTAAAAACATCTTCATTTGTGCGTGAGTAGTGTTTTGTCCTTCGTCTAAAATCACAAATGCATTGTCTAATGTACGACCACGCATAAAGGCTAAAGGTGCTATTTGTATGGTTCCGTTTTCTATGTATTGTGCTAATTTTTCGGGCGCAATCATGTCTCGCAAAGCATCGTAAAGTGGTTGCATGTATGGGTCTAACTTTTCTTTTAAATCTCCTGGTAGAAAACCTAAATTCTCTCCTGCTTCTACTGCTGGACGCGTTAAAATAATACGTTTTACTTCTTTATTTTTTAATGCTTTTACTGCTAATGCTACTCCTGTATATGTTTTTCCAGTTCCTGCTGGACCGATAGCAAAAACCATATCGTTTTTGCTCATTAAATCCACCAATTTGCGTTGGTTTGCTGTTTGTGCTTTAATTAATTTTCCGTTAACGCCATGCACTATTGTTTCTCCGCTTTTTGCAGTGGTATTATAATCGTCGCTAGTTTTACTTGTTAATACGCGCTCGATTGCGTTTTCGTCTAATTTTTGATGTTTGATAAAATGCTTGACAAGCATTTTTAGTTTTCTGTTAAACTCGTCTAAAAGCTCTTCTTCTCCAAAGGCCTTTATTTGATTGCCTCTAGCGACAATTTTTAAATTGGAAAAGTGCTTTTTTAGGAGCTTAATATTTTCGTTTCCTGGTCCAAAAAATTCTTTTGGAGTGATGTCTTCAAGTTGAATTATTATTTCGTTCAAAAGCGTATCGTTTTAATTAAGAATTTATAATCTATTTTCTTAGTTTTGTTCTGTGTTATAAACTTAATGAAGTTAGAGCACTTATATTCGCTAAAATCAAAATAAATATCAACAATTACTAAATGGCAATTATCACTTTAACTACAGACTTTGGTGAGAAGGATCACTTTGTTGGGTCTACAAAAGGCGCTATTTATAGCGAAATGCCAGAAGTGAGAATTGTTGATATCTCTCATTCTGTTTCTCCTTTTAATATTCCAGAAGCAGCTTATATTATTCAAAATGCTTATAGTAGCTTTCCTGATGGCACGATACATATTATTGGTTTAGATTCTGAAATAAACCAAGAAAATAAACATATTGCTATAGAATTGGATGGTCACTTTTTTGTGTGTGCTAATAATGGTATTATGAGTATGATTTGTGCGGAAATCTCACCCAAACAAATTGTAGAAATTAATATTCACGATAAAATTGAAACTAGTTTTCCAGTTCTAGACGTTTTTGTAAAAGTCGCTTGCCATATTGCTCGTGGTGGAACTTTAGGAGTTATAGGTAAAAGTATTGAAAGCATAAAACCTATAAGAAACCTAGAGCCTTATGTTAATGATGAGAAAACACAAATTATTGGGAGTATAATTTATATTGATAACTATGGTAATGTTATAACAAATATAAAAAAATCGTTTTTTGAAAACATTCAAAAAGGACGCGCCTTTGAAGTCTCTGCTCGAAACCATAAGTTTAAGAAAATACATACTAAATATAGTGATATTGTAAATTTTGAAACACCGGAAGAAAGCAGAAATGATGAAGGTCGTGGCTTAGTCGTTTTTAACTCTTCTAACTATTTAGAGATTGCTATTTATAAAAGTAATACTGGAAGTGTTGGTGGAGCAAGTACTTTAATGGGATTAAAATTGAGAGATACGGTTACAATTAATTTTATTAAGTAAAAGATTTCCGCCTTCGCTGAAATGAAAAAAGATATTATTTATGTTTGTAAGAATTGTAAAATTGAGTTTTGCTGAAGAAAATATCGAACAGTTTCTCGCTAATTTTGAAACTGTAAAACAAAAAATACGCGATTTTGAAGGTTGCCAGTTTCTGGAATTATATCGAGATAAAGAGAATACAGATATTTTCTTTACATATAGTTATTGGACTACTGAAGACGATTTAAATAACTACAGACATTCTGATTTATTTAAAGGTATTTGGGCAGAAACAAAACCGATGTTTAATGCTAAGCCCGAAGCTTGGAGCGTGGATAAACTGGAGAGTTTGGAGTAATTAATTACGATTAATCAATTTTAAATTATGAGTTTCAATAATAAAGTGATTTGGATTACTGGAGCCTCTTCCGGAATAGGTAAGCATTTAGCTATTGAATGTTCTAATCTAAACGCCAAACTTATTCTATCTTCTAGAAATTTAGACTCTTTAAAAGCGGTTAAAGCACTTTGTAAAAACCCTGATAATATTAAATTAATTACATTAGATCTAGAAAACTACACTACTTTAGAAACTAAAGTAACCGAAGCCATATCTTGTTATGGTTCTATAGATATTCTTGTAAATAATGGAGGTATTAGTCAGCGTTCTTTAGCCAAAGAAACAAGCGTAGAGGTTGACAAACGCATAATGGATATTAATTACTTAGGAACTATTGCTTTAACAAAAGCACTATTACCACATTTTATTAAGCAACAAAATGGTCATTTTGTAGTTACAACAAGTATTGTAGGTAAAATAGGCACACCTTTACGTTCTAGTTATGCAGCAAGTAAACACGCTTTACATGGTTTTTTTGATAGCTTGAGAGCCGAAACACATAAAGATAACATAGCTGTAACTTTGGTTTGTCCTGGTTTTGTTAACACCAACATATCTTTAAATGCTTTAACTGGTAATGGCAAAGCACAAAACAAAATGGATACTGCTACCAAAAACGGAATAGCACCGGAACGCTTTGCACAATTAATGGCTAAAGCCATATATAAAAAGAAGCAAGAAGTTTATATTGCTGGGTTTAAAGAAAAATTGGGCGTTTATACAAAACGTTTTTTTCCAAAATTGTTATCTAAAATGATACGTAAATTAAGCGTAACCTAAATTTAGTAAGTACTTTTACAAAAACATTAAAATTTAAATGCTAGCACTCTTAAAAAAAGAAATAAACTCATTCTTCGCTTCTCCAATAGGTTATTTGGTGATTGCTATATTCTTATTATTAAACGGCTTGTTTTTGTGGCTCTTTAAAGGAGAATTTAATATTTTAGATTATGGTTTTGCAGACCTTTCGTCTTTCTTCTTATTGGCACCTTGGATACTTATTTTCCTTATTCCTGCTGTTACTATGCGTAGTTTTAGCGATGAAAAAAAACAAGGTACTCTAGAACTTTTATTAACTAAACCTATTTCGCATTTACAAATTGTACTTGGTAAATATTTTGGTGCTTTTTTATTAATAGTCTTAGCACTTATTCCTACACTTCTATATGTTTATACGGTTAACCAATTAGGAAAACCTGTAGGTAATTTAGATGTCGGTAGCACATTAGGTTCGTATTTTGGGCTTTTATTTTTAGTAGCTGCTTATACCGCTATTGGCATCTTCTCCTCTACTTTAAGCGATAACCAGATTGTTGCTTTTATTATCGCTGTTTTTCTTTGTTTCTTATTTTATGTTGGTTTCGAAGGCCTAGCAGATATTTTAGGTGGTTTTGTAGAACAAATAGGTATGGCTGCTCATTTTAAAAGTATGAGTCGTGGTGTTTTGGATACACGAGATATTATTTATTTTTTAAGTGTTACAGCTTTATTTATCTTCTTAACCGTAAAACGTATTAATGCGGAAGGTTCTCAACCTGTAAAATGGTTACATATTGCCATATTACCAATAGCCTTAATTGTTTTAAATGTTGGTAGTGCTTCTTTATATCAACGTTTTGATTTGACTTCAGACAGTCGCTATACCTTAAATCAAGCCTCTTTAAATGTAGTTAAAGAAGTAGATTCTCCTATAGTAATCGATGTGTTTTTAGAAGGTGATGATTTTCCTTCGGAATTTAGAAGACTTCAAACTGAAACAAAACAGTTGTTAGAAGAGTTTACAGCCTATAATAGTAACATAAAATTCAATTTTATAAATCCTATTGAAGATGAAGCCACTAGAGATCGCGCTATTGCCCAACTTACAGAACGTGGTTTAACACCAATGCAGTTAAGCGTTCAAGAAAATGGTAAGCAATCGCAACGTGTTATTATTCCTTGGGCTTTGGCTAGCTACAATAACCAAACGGTAGATATTCCTTTGGTTAAATATAAGGTAAATGCAAATCAACAAGAATTAGTAACCAATTCTGTACAACATTTAGAATATGCTTTTGCCGATGGTTTAAGCAAACTAGTAAACCCAAAACGTAGAAAAATTGCTGTTTTAAAAGGTAATGCTGAGTTAGAAGATATTAAGATTGCCGACTTTCTAAAAACACTTGGTCAATACTATTACATTGCTCCTTTTACTTTAGATAGTGTTGCTACAAATCCACAAAAAGCTTCGAAATCGCTTAATACTTACGATTTAATAATTGCTGCAAAACCTACCGAAGCATTTTCTGAAGAAGAAAAATATGTGCTCGATCAATACACCATGAATGGCGGAAAAAGCCTCTGGCTTATAGATCAAATTAACATGGAGAAAGACAGTTTATTTAATCCGCAAGGCATGAATGTTGCCGTACCACGCGATTTGAATTTAACCAACTTCTTTTTTAAATATGGCGCTCGAATAAACCCTTTACTAACAAGTGTTAAGAGCCAAAATATTGGAAGAATAACCTTAGAAACTGGTCAAGATGAAAGTTTAAAGCTCCAACATTTTTTATGGCCTTATTCGCCTTTAGCATTAAGCGATGTAAACCATCCTATAACAAATAACATAAACTTTGTTAAGTTTGATTTCGCAAGTCAAATAGACACGCTTAAAAACGATATAAAGAAGACTATTCTACTTAAAAGTGATAAACCAAGTCGCTTAGAAGGTACTCCTAAAGAAATTAGTTTAAGTTTTGCTTTACAAGAACCGCCTTCAGAATTATTCACAAAAGATAGACAGAATCTTGCAGTGCTATTAGAAGGTGAATTTACTTCGGTTTACAACAATCGAGTAAAGCCACTTCAACTTGAAAATGACAAAACAAAAAGTCCTGAAACTAAAATGATTATTATAGCAGATGGAGATGTTATTAAAAACGATTTAGACAAAGGAAGACCAACCGCTTTAGGCTTCGATAAATGGACAAAAGAAACGTATGGAAACAAAGAATTCTTGCTTAATGCTGTCAACTACCTTTTAGATGACGACGGACTTATAAACATTCGAAGCAAAGAAGTAAAAGTTGCTTTCTTAGATCAAGCGAAAATTGCAAAGGAAAAAACCAAATGGCAAACCATAAATATTGTATTGCCTTTATTGCTTTTAGGCTTGTTTGGGATTGTTTTTAACTTTTTAAGAAAACGTAAATACACTAAAAAAGCTTAAAATTAGTATCACATATTTTTTGTTTTCATAAAAAAAATCTGTTAATAAGTTTGTTTCCGTTTTAGACTGTTAAACTCTATATTTGTAGTAAGATTAAGTTTGCTTTATATTTATTTATCAACCATTCTTAAAACCGTAATACAGACCATAAATACCACATAAATAAGATGAAATTTATAGTATCAAGTACATATTTGCTTAAGCAATTACAAGTATTAGGAGGTGTAATTAATAGCTCTAATACTTTACCAATTTTAGATAATTTCCTTTTTGATATTGAAGACAATTCACTAACTGTTTCAGCAAGTGATTTAGAAACAACAATGTCTTCTAAATTAGATATTGAAAGTGATAGCAAAGGAAGTGTTGCTATTCCTGCTCGTTTATTATTAGATACTTTAAAAACGTTTCCTGAACAACCGTTAACGTTTACAGTTGAAGAAAATAACACAGTAGAAATTAGCTCTAACCATGGTAAATATGCTCTAGCATATGCAGATGGTGCTGAGTTTCCAAAAGCTGTTGCTTTAGAAGATCCTTCTAGTACAACAATAGCTGGACATATTTTAGCAACTGCTATTAGTAAAACTATTTTTGCTGCTGGTAACGATGATTTAAGACCAGTAATGAGTGGTGTTTTCTTTCAGTTTTCTACAGACAATTTAACGTTTGTTGCTACAGATGCTCACAAACTAGTTAAATACACACGTGAAGATGTTTCTGCTTCTCAAGTTGCAGAATTTATTATGCCTAAAAAGCCTTTAACTTTGTTAAAAGGAATTTTAAATGCAAGTGAAGAAAATGTAACTATTGATTATAACGATTCTAATGCAAAATTCACATTTGAGAATACAGTATTAATTTGTCGTTTAATTGATGGTAAATATCCTAATTACGAAGCGGTAATCCCAAAGGAAAATCCGAATAAATTAAGCATCGATCGTACACAGTTTTTAAACTCTGTAAAGCGTGTTAGTATTTTCTCTAACAAAACAACACACCAAATTAGATTAAAAATTGCTGGTGCAGAACTTAATATCTCTGCGGAAGATATCGATTACTCTAATAAAGCGGAAGAACGTTTAACTTGTGATTATCAAGGAGACGATATGCAAATTGGTTTTAACTCTCGCTTTCTAACAGAAATGTTAAATAACCTTAGTGCTACAGATGTACAATTAGAAATGAGTATGCCTAACAGAGCTGGAATTTTAACGCCTATTGATGGATTAGATGAAGGTGAGCATGTAACAATGTTAGTAATGCCAGTAATGCTAAATAGCTAAACTATTAAAGAACATAAATAAGCCTTTCTTAAATAGAAAGTTTTAATATACTATTAAACACAACTTATATTTAGGTTGTGTTTTTTTTTATAATTAGCTATGTTAGAAGTTAAAATTTGATATAATTTAAGAATCCTTAAATTATTTTAATATATTTATGCCTATTATTTTTAATAGAACTCTTAATTCTCTGAAGAAAATTAAGTTAAATTATACATACCGTTATGAAGTTCAAGCTAAAGTCAATATTATTAACGCTATTATGTGCAATAACATTAGCATGCAGTAGTGACGACGATAATACAATTGAGAGTCCTAGCAGTGATTCTCTAATTGGAGAATGGCTAAGAAATGATTTTAATGAAAATATTCAATATAAACTTACTTTTAACACAGATAATACTGTATTAAGAACCTTTAGTACTCAAACTAACGATGATGCTATATCTACAGCATCTTCTTACAATTGGACTATTAGTAATGATATAATTACAATAGAAAACTTTGAAAATAACACAAACGCTTCCACTGGATATGAATTCCTATCGAATGAAACTGTTGTTTTAACTGGCTTATCTGAATTTGAATTTGTAAGACAGTAAAAAAAAAATTATACTACTTTATGAAAATTAAAAAACGCAACCTTTTCGGGTTGCGTTTTTCTTTATCTTAAAATAAAATTCAACTAATTAACAAAATTAAAAGATAAAGGTATTTATTTTTGATTTTTACTAATTTCGGACCCTTCTTTAATTTTAGAGCCATAAACAATTGCTACAACTATTCCTATAGTGATTCCTATGGGTATTCCTAAACTAATCCAAGTGCCTACGTCATTTTTTAATGCTCCAATAACTGCACCCATTGTTATACCTAAAGAACATCCTAATGCTATTCCTAGACCAACGTATTTAGTGGTTTTACTTTCGCTATTCATGGTATTAATTTATGAAATTATAACTAAAAGGGTATGATGGATTCTCACCATTGTTTGCTTTAATAGCGTTGATTATTGGAAACAATACTGAGATTACTCCTAAAATAGCAAAGCCTAAAAGACCAAGTCCAAATAATAATATTAATGGAATACAAATTATAAAGTTTACAATTAAACTTAATTGGAAATTAATAATTTCCTTTCCTTGTTCGTCTATCTGGTAATCTTCGTCCTTTTTAGTAAACCATATTATTAAAGGAACAATAAGTCCTCCAAAACCCGTTATTGCAGTTAACAATTGACTTAAATGGGTTATTACTAATAATTGTCTGTCTTCTTTCATAGTGTTTTGATTTAGTATGCTGAAATAGATTCAGCTGATTGATTGATACTAATAAGACGCAGGAACTTATAAAATGTTACAAGAAAATATAAAAACAAACTTTTTATTTATAGTTTCAATAAAAAACTATTTACTTAAAACATTGTAAAACACAACTAAATAAAATATTGCTATTTTTTAAAAAGTATAAAAACTTAAAACAACCTGTAACCTAAAAAAACACTACGCGTTGAAAAATAAAAAACTACGACTTACATCCTATTGACGTCTTTTATAGTTGTTATTTAATATTAGCTCTCGCTTTTAATAGCTCAGTAATCCTTTATAACTGGTTAAAGTCTGTAGTTTAAATATCTCTAAGAAATTTTACAACCGAGTATATTTGCGTTAGCGATTGAACGGTTTGTTTGAGCTCCTTTTTGCTTTTCGAAAAAAGAGCGAGTAGAGAAAGTGCTCCCGATAGCTATCGGGATTGTGGTAACGCCCTAATTTATATTTTTAATACTAAAAAAACCAAACCGTTTTTAATGCGGCAACTTATTTCTCAAAGCACCATAAACAAAAGTGCCTAAAAGTGCTCCTAGAATTAAAACTAAAATACTTGGCAACATAGAACCTAACAATACATACATAGGACCTGGACAAGCACCTGCTAGTGCCCAACCTAAGCCAAAAATAACACCACCAGCAATGTATCTTGTAAAGCCTTTTTCTTTTGGGTTAATAGTGATTTTGTTTCCACTAAAATCTTTAGTATCATTATATTTAAAATACTTAACCATTACTATACCTATAGCAATGGCCGAACCAATAATGCCATACATATGAAAGCTTTTAAACTGAAACATTTCGTAGATACGAAACCATGAGGCTACTTCAGATTTAATAAATAATATACCAAGGAATAAACCAATTCCGAAAAATGATAAAAATTTCTGCATAACTCTAAAAGATTAAAGGAAATATTAAATGAACCATTACTAAACCACCAATAAAAAAGCCAACTACAGCAATTAACGATGGTAATTGTAAATTACTTAAACCCGAAATAGCGTGACCAGAAGTACAACCTCCGGCATAACGTGCTCCAAAGCCAACTAAAAAACCGCCAATTAATAAAATAGAAAAACCTTTAATGGTTAATAAGCTATCTAAACTGAATAATTCTGTAGGTAAAAATGCTGAATTGGTACTATTAATTCCTAACTCTTGAAGTTGTGCAACTACGTCAGGATTTATTTGTGGAGCTGTTGGAGATAAAAACTGTAACGCTACAAAACCACCCAGAATAACTCCTGCAACTACATATAAGTTCCAGATGTCTTTTTTCCAATCGAATTTAAAAAAATCGACAAATTTCCCAGCTCCACCAATAGAACACATGGTTCTTAGATTTGAAGACATTCCGAACTTTTTACCCATTTTCATGAGTAAAAACATAGTAAGTGCTATTAACGGTCCAGCCACATACCATGGCCAAGTACTGTATATAAAATCCATATAATAATTGAATTATTTTTTTAATGTTGTAGGACAAACAAAATCTGAAACTGGAATACCAGCTTGTTTTATGGCTCCCATTCCTCCTGCTACATCTACTAAATTATGAATTCCTCTACTTTTTAAAATAGAAGCTGCAATTACAGAACGATAACCACCTCCACAATACACATAAAAAGGTTCCTTCTCAGGAAATTCTGTTAAATGCGCATTTAAATTATCTAAAGGTGTGAAATTTGCTTTTTCTACGTGTCCTGCAATAAACTCTCCTTCTTTTCTTACATCGAAAACTGGAATAGTCTCTTTTTCTAATCTGTTTTTAAATTCATTGGCAGAAATAGAGATTAAATTATCTGTTTCTTTACCTGCTGCTGTCCAGGCTTCTATTCCACCTTCTAAAAACCCTAGAGTATTATCGAAACCAACGCGAGATAATCTTGTAATAGCTTCCTCTTCATTTCCTTTGTCTACAACCAATAACAATGGTTGTTTTACATCTGCAATTAATGCACCAACCCATGGCGCAAAACCACCTTTAAGTCCTATAAATATAGAACGTGGAATGTGGTTTTTTATAAATTCTGACTGATGGCGTACATCTAATACTAGTGCTTCAGTTTCGTTTGCTGCTGCTTCAAAAGCTTCTGGAGAAAGTGCTCTTGAACCTTTTTCTATTACTGTATCAATATCTTCGTAACCTTCCTTATTCATTTTTACATTTAAAGGAAAATATTTTGGTGGAGGTAATAAACCATCTGTTAACTCTTTTACAAATTCAGCTTTAGTCATGTCTGCTCGTAAAGCGTAATTCATTTTCTTTTGGTTCCCCAAAGTATCTACAGTTTCTTTCATCATGTTTTTTCCACAAGCTGAACCTGCTCCATGACCTGGATATACAGTAACATCGTTTGCTAGTGGTATAATTTTAGTTCGAAGACTATCGAAAGATAAACCTGCAAGGTCTTCCATAGTCATATCTGCTGCTTTTTGCGCTAAATCTGGTCTACCAACATCTCCTAAAAACAAAGTATCGCCACTAAAAATGGCATGATCTTTTCCGTTTTCATCTTTTAATAAATAGGTTGTGCTTTCCATAGTATGACCAGGAGTATGCAAAGCTGTAATAGTTACTTTCCCTAGTTTAAATACTTGACCATCTTTAGCTATTATAGCTTCGAAAGATGGATTAGCTGTTGGGCCATAAACAATTGGAGCACCAGTTTCTTTAGATAAAGTGACGTGTCCAGAAACGAAATCTGCATGGAAATGTGTTTCGAAAATATATTTTATCTTAGCGTTACTGTCTTCCGCTTTAGCGATATAATTTTTAACTTCACGTAAAGGATCTATAATTGCTACTTCTCCTTCACTCTCTATGTAATATGCACCTTGTGCAAGGCAACCTGTATATATTTGTTCTATTTTCATTTTAATCTTATTTTAAATTTCACCTAAAACTCATTTGCTTTAGTTCTATTTATTTTTAATTCTTCAAATTTACTAATGTTTTTAAATTTCTATAGTAACTTAAGTTACATACTTATAAAACCAACTCCTTTAAAATGATATAAATTGACATTGCTAATACAAACCAACCAAAACTCTTTTTTAATTTTTTTCCTGAAACATATTTAGAAAAATAACCGCCTACTAAAATTCCAATTATTGTTAATAGAGAAAATGATAGTAGAAAAAACCAATCTACATCTAATGTTTGTACATCTCCATAAAAACCTATTAATGAGTTTATAGCTACAATTATTAAAGAGGTACCTACTGCTTTTTTCATGTCTAAACCAGCCCAAAGTACTAATGCTGGCACATATAAAAAACCACCTCCTGCTCCAATTAAACCTGTAATAGTACCTATAATAATACCTTGGACAAAGGTTTTATAATAAGGCTGAGTACTTTTATTGTTCTCATTTCTTTGTTTTGACTTTATCATAGAAAAAGCTGCCAAAAACATGATTAACGCAAAAAATATCATGATTGCCATTCCTTTTGTTAGTGTAAAATCACCAACTGTAAACAGTGTTTCTGGAATTGCAGGAACTAAAAACCGTCTTGAGAGATAGACTGCCATAAATGAAGGAAAACAAAAGGACAATCCTGTTTTAAAATCTACTAACCCTTTTTGGTGTTTTTGAATAACACCGACTAGAGATGATGAACCCACTACAAATAATGAATATGCAGTTGCTACTACTGGATTAAATCCTAAAAAATACACCAGTAAAGGCACAGTAAGAATTGATCCTCCTCCTCCAATCAAGCCTAAAATAGCGCCTATAAAAAAAGCGCCTAAGTAAGTTATTATTTGTTGTACATCCATTTTTAAAACCAGTTATGGGACAAATTTAATTAACTTATTAAGTGTATTTAGTAACAATAGTTACACTACTATAAATCAATGATTTTTATATTATTTCTATACAATTCTATTTTGCCTTTAATTTCTAAAGTTTTTAGTAGTCTAGAAATCACTACGCGAGAGGTGTGCAAATCGCCAGCAATTTGTTTATGCGTAACATGTATTACATCACTATGATTAACCATTGCCTTGTCTTTAAGGTACTTAAACAAACGTTCGTCCATTTTTAGAAACGCAATAGTGTCTATGGCCTCAAGAAGTTCTGTCATACGGTCATGATAACTTTGCAAAATAAATTGTTGCCACGTTTTATATTTACCCAGCCAAGATTCCATTTTTTCAACAGGAATCATTATTAACTTTGTATCCGTTTCTGTAATCGCTCTAATTTCACTTTTAGAATTACCTATACAACATGATAATGTCATTGCACAAGTATCACCTTGTTCAATAAAGTATAGAATTAACTCATCTCCTTTATCATCTTCTCGAAGAATTTTAATTGCTCCTTCTATTAGTAGAGGCATCGATTTAATATAATCTCCAATCTCTATTAATTTTGTGCCTTCCGAAAGTTCTTTATATATCCCAACTTTATTAATTTCTTGAAGTAATTCGTCTTCAAATAAATAACCATATTGTTCAGTAAGTGCTTTTAACATAAGTCTATTTTCCTTTTGCAAATTTACTACTTTGCCTTTCGTTTAAAGTAAAAAACGTTATATTTATCGCAAATCAACTAGCTAAAATGACTCTTTATTATTACTACTGTACTAGTAAAAAAATCATATAATTCTTAAAATTAGACACATAAAAACCATTTCACTGTGTTTTTTTTGCCTTTAAACGAAGATTAGTTATGCGCTAGTGCAAATTAATAGTTGACATATAATATCTATTATTTTTACAAAATGGAAAAGGTTATTGAATGTGTTCTACTAATTGACGATGATAAAGTTACAAACTTTTATAACAAAAGAGTTGTTAGTAAAATTAATAATTTCAAGGAAATAAATACGGCTACTAACGGTCAAAAAGCTTTAGATTATATAAATAATTCTAAAAATGGACTGTGTAAAAAACCTGATTTAATTTTTTTAGATATTAATATGCCTGCTATGAATGGTTGGGAGTTTATTGAGGAATTTAAGAAAATAGATACCTCTTTTACTTCGAGTATAAAAATAGTAATGCTTACCACTTCTAATAGTCCTGAGGATTATGAAAGGTCTTTAACTCTTGATAGTGTTGACGATTTTATAAACAAACCTTTATCTATTGATTTACTATCAAATCTTATAGAACACCATTATTCTATTAAAATATATTAATTTAGCGATTCTAACTAATTTTTATTTAAAACTTTAGCATCTGTGAATCCCTCAATACAATTAAGAAAAAATTATTTACTATTCTTTCTTTTCTTTTCCCTAATTAGTCTTTCCGCTCAAAACAGAGCGACTATTAATGGCGTGGTCTCAGACGATTATGGCGCATTACCTGGAGCTACTGTTACTATTGAAGGTACTACTTATAAAACAACTACAGATTTAGATGGTGGTTATACTTTTAGTTTAGAAGAAGGTGATTATATTGTTGTTGCGTCGTTTGTAATGTATGAAACTAAAGCAAATGCATTGAGCCTTAAAGTAGGCGAAACCATTTTACAAGATTTTAAATTAAAAACTGGTTTCTCTATGGATGAACCCGTTTCTTTAGGTACAAGAGCAAAACCACAATCTTCATTAAAAAATACGGCTGCGGTAGATATTATTTCTCCACAAGAAATAACTAATGCTTCTCAAATTGAATTAAGTCACTTACTCCATTATATTGTTCCATCATTTCATTCTACAAATCAAACTATTGCCGATGGTACAGACCATATCGATCCTGCTACATTAAGAGGTTTAGGACCAGATCAAGTATTAGTATTAATTAATGGTAAGCGTAGACATAACAGTGCTTTACTTAATGTTAATGGAACCGTTGGGCGTGGTACTGTTGGTACAGATTTTAATGCAATACCGGTAGCTTCAATAGAACGTATTGAGATTTTAAGAGATGGAGCTACATCCCAATATGGGTCTGATGCCATTGCGGGAGTTGTTAATATAATTTTAAAAGAACAAGTAGAAACTATAGAAATAGATGCTCGTTATGGTTTAAATACAGAAGGTGACGGGAAATCTGTTTATATGGGAACAAATTTCGGATTTAAAGTTGGAAATAAAGGTTTTATAAATGTTACTGGAGAATACAGAAAAAAGGATGCAGTAAATAGAGCTGGAAATTATACTGGAAGCGTCTATTCTAATGATCCAGAAGAAGATGCTGTTTTAATTGCCGAAAATAATTTTTTTAGTACTACAGGTTTTGAAAACAAACAAGTTATGGAAATAGGTAGTGCTGAAACTCAAAACTTATCTGTGTTTTTTAATAGCGAATTACCTCTTTCTAATAATTCGAAATTCTATTTTCATGGTGGAAGAAATTATAGAGAAGGAAAATCTAAAGGTTTTTTTAGGTTACCAAAAGATGAAGACAGAGTTGTTTTAGAACAATACCCAAATGGTTTTTCTCCTGAGATTTTAACAGATATTCAAGATGATGCCATTGTTTTAGGTTTTAAAGGTGTTAAAAACAAATGGGATTTAGACTTTAGTCATTCTATTGGAAAAAACAGTTTAGATTATACCGTTAATAACTCTAACAATGCCTCGCTTGGTATTGCATCTCCTCATACATTCTATTCTGGAGGATTTCAATACAAACAAAGTACTTCTAATATTGATATCTCACGAAAGTACGATTGGTTAAAAGGATTAAACGTAGCATTTGGTGCAGAAATTAGAGTAGAAAACTATCAAATTATTGCTGGAGAAGAAGCGTCATATATAGATGGAGAAGAAACTTATATAGATGGAAATGGAGATGAACAACCAAGAATTCCTGGTGCTCAAGTATTTCCAGGTATACAACCCGAAAATGAATTGAGTCGTTTTAGAACAAACTCTTCTGCTTACGTTGACCTAGAAACAAATATTACAGATAAATTTCTGGTTAAAACTGCTGCTAGATACGAGTCTTATAACGACTTTGGAGGTCAGTTAATTTACAAAGTATCGGGTCGTTATGCTTTTAATGATAATATTAGTTTAAGAAGTGGTTATGCTACAGGATTTAGAGCTCCATCGTTACATCAAGTTTATTTTCAAAACATAAGTTCACAGTTTATAAATGGTGAAATTGTACAAGTTGGTACTTTTAATAATGAAAGTGCGATTGCATCTGAAGCTTTTAAAATTGGCGAATTAAAACCTGAGCTATCAAATCATTTTAGTACCGGTTTAAGTGGTAAAATAAAGGAGAACTTTACTTTTACCATAGATTATTATTATATAAAAATTGAAGATCGTATTGTTTTATCTGGACGTTTTGCTGAAGGCTACGAGACAACTTTAGAGCCTTTTAATGTGAGTGCTGCACAGTTTTTAACTAATGCTATCGACTCTAAAACTAATGGTTTTGATGCCGCTTTAAATTATAAAACACCTATTAACAATGGAATGTTTAATGCCTCTTTTGGTGCTAACTTTACAAAAACAAAGGTTGTAGGACCTATAAAGGTGTCCGAATCCTTAATTGGTCAAGAAGAAGTATTATTTAATAGAGAAGAAGTTGCTAGAGTTGAGAGCTCTCAACCTAATTTTAAAATGAATACCAATTTTTCTTATAAAATTAATGCTCTTAAAATACAATTAAACAACACCTATTTTGGCGAAGTAGATTTTGTACATCCATCTGATGGTGACCAAAATAATTGGGTTACAAATACATTAACTAATGTAATAGAAACTAGAGATCAAACATTTACTCCTAAATTATTAACAGATTTACTTTTATCTTATCAATTAAATAAACAAACAGTTTTAACAATTGGTGGAAACAATATTTTTAATGTATATCCAGATAAACAGAAACACTCTGCTAACATAGATGATGGTAGTTTTATTTACAGTAGACGTGTACAACAGTTTGGAGTAAATGGCGCTAATTATTATATACGTGCTCATATTAAATTATAAATGATTAATAAAGAATCTAAAACAAAACACTTTACATTAAAAATAATAGTAGCGTTACTATTGCTTCCATTACTTGGTTATTCTCAAGAAAGTAATGACAACCAGCAAGTAAAAAGGCTACAACGCGCTATTTTTATATTTAATTTTGCAGAGCAAGTAACTTGGGAAAACCAAGATACTGATTCCAATTTTAATATAGGTGTTTTAGGTCCAGACCGTACTTTTATAGATTTATCATCCCTTTCTACAAAGCGTAAGATAAACAATAAGGAAGTAAAAATTGTTAGATTTAATAGTGTAAAAGACATTGCTAATATTCAGCTGTTATACGTTAATAAATCTTTTAATTTCGATATTGATTATATTTTAAATAAGATATCAACTCAAAATATCCTTTTAGTTAGTGAGGACTATAGTTACAAGACCTCAATGATTAATATGGTTAATATTGGGAATACTTTTGAGTACGAAATAAATAATAATTTATTGAGTAAAGAGAATTTCTCGATAGCAAATTCTTTAAATAAACATAGTATTAGTTCTTCAGAAAAATGGAAAAAACTATTTAAAACTACGGAAGCTTCTTTAGAGGAAAGCAAGAAACTAACAGCCGAAAAACAAGCAGCTCTTATAAAGAAAGAACAAGAACTAAATAATAAAAAAGAAGCTATTGCTAATCAAAAAAACACAATAACAGAGCAAAAGGATTCTATAAAAACTGTAAAAAGTTTAGCTAATAAAAGAAAAAAATGGCTAGACCTCTTATCTCAAGAAAACAATTTACAAAAGCAAGCATTAGACTCTAAAATAGCAATAGAGTTAGAACTAGAACAAACTATTTTATCTCAATTAGAAATACTTAAAAATCAAGAAGTCAAAATTAATTCTAGCAATGCTCTTCTACTAAATCAAGAAGACAGTATTAAGCAACAACAGATTAAAATTAAAGAAAACTCGGCCATTTTATTAGGAAAAAACCATGAGATAAAGACGCAACGTAATATTAATTACTTGCTTATTGGTATAGTATTGTTAGCACTACTAGGTGCTTTTTTATTATATAGAAATTTTAAGATAAAGAAAGAGCTGGCAGAAACACTTAAGATTAAAAATGCAGCAATATTAAAACAATCTAAACAACTTGAAGTTAAAAATAATGAACTAGAGCAATTTGCTTATATAGCGAGTCATGATTTAAAAGAACCCTTAATTACTATTTCAAGTTTAATAGATATTTTAGTTGAAGATTATGGCGAAAAATTTGATGAAGAAGGACGTTTAAGTCTAATCTATGTAAAAGAGTCTAGTGATAGAATGAAAAAACTAATAGAAGGCATTCTCTCTTATTCTAGATTAGGAAAGTCTAAAGCGTTTTTAGACCTAGATTGCAATACACTAATTAGTATACTTCGCGCAGATTTAAGCCACGTATTTAAACGTACAAAAACCAAACTTGAAACCTCAAACTTACCAGTAATAAAAGGAGACGAATTAGAAATAAGACTGCTTTTTCAAAATTTAATTAGTAATGGTATTAAGTTTACCAAACCTGATGTTACTCCGTTAATAAAAATCGATTCTGAACAAACAGTTATTAACGACGTAAATTTTTGGAAATTCTCTGTTACAGATAATGGTATTGGAATTCCGGAAAAACACAAAGAACGTATCTTCTCTATTTTTCAACGTTTACACTCTAGAGAAGAATACGAAGGTACAGGAATTGGATTAGCACATTGCAAGAAAATTGTGGAGTCTCATGGCGGAAAAATATGGTTAGAATCGGATGTTGGTATAGGCACAACTTTCTTTTTTACAATCCCTGTTTAAATTAAACTCTATTTTTAGGTTGCTGAAAACATTGTGAAAGCATTGCATGCAATTCTGGATGTTTTTGTTTAAATAACTTTGGCCTTTCAAAAAAATACTCTGAAGCTACGGCAAAAAACTCTGCCTCACTTGTACCTCCATATTTTCTAATATCAGATGCATCATTATTAATAGCTTCCATTTCTTTATGCATTAGTTCTAACCAAGGTGAAATATATTCTTTCCCAAGAAAAAACTCGGGAACACCATCTGTTTGCCCGTCCATTTTATCAAGTAAATGAACAAATTCATGAACAGGAGTATTATGTTTATCTGTTTTATTATTAAAAGCTAAACGAATTGCTTTTTTAGAAAGAATCATTTGTTTCTCGAACTGGCCTGTACCAACCATTCCTAAAATCTGTTTGTTTTCATCTTTATCAGAAAATTGCAAGTCTTCATTAAAGCTATCTGGATATACAATAATACCTGTTAAATTATTATAACTCCAATTAGAAAAACCAAATACCGGAATAATTCCGCTAGAAGCAATAAGTATCCTATCTAATTCTTCAATCTCTGTATTAACACCTTCTATATTGATTTCACTTAAAAAAAGCATCATTCTTTTTCTAAATATTAATTGGTTCTCTTTAGATAGATTTTTATAAAAGAGAACTTTCTTAACTAATATGGAGTGCCAATGTTTAGGTACCTTTTCTACTTTTTTAGGTTTCATTTTAGAAAAAGCATAGATTACAAAAATCACAAATACTATAAAAATAAGCGTATAAATCATGTTCTTAGGTTATTGCTGCAAAATATTCTAAAAATGAGAGAGAAAAAAATATATGTTTAGTTAATAAAGTGTGCTTAATAATTATCTTAGCACAAAAACTATAAGAATGCTAAAAGCTGTTTTATTCGATATGGATGGTGTTATCGTAGATACCGAACCTTTACATAAAAAAGCCTATTTTTTAATGTTTGATGCCTTTAATATTGATGTTTCAAACCAATTATACGAATCCACTACAGGACAGTCTACTATTAATGTATGTAAAAAACTTTGTGAGATTTTTGATTTAGAAAATAGTCCTGAAGAATTAGTACAATGTAAACGTGATTTTTTTAAGGACTTATTTCATAGCGATCCCAGTTTACAGCTTATTGATGGTGTCCTAGAATTAATAAAAAACTACTACAATAATGGACTAACGTTAGTACTCGCCTCTTCTGCCTCTATGCCTACGATTAATAATGTTTTTAATCGTTTTGAATTAAACCAGTATTTTAAAGCTAAAATTAGTGGAGCAGATTTGAAAGCCTCAAAACCTCATCCTGAAATTTTTGAAAAAGCCGCAGAACTAGCAGTGTTTCCAAGAGAAAACTGTATGGTTATTGAGGATTCTACAAATGGAATTAAAGCCGCAAAATCTGCAGGTATTTTTTGTGTTGGTTACAATAGTTTTCATTCAAAAAACCAAGATTATAGCTTAGCAAATTTAGTTGTAAATGATTTCTCTCTTATTTTTTATGAAAAAATTAATAACTATTTAATTAAAAAATAAAACCTTGCAACCATCAATTGCGTAATTAATCTAACAAAATTACGTTTCGACGATTAAAATTGAGTAAATTTAACAAATCCTACTAATGATTGAGCCAAAATTCCCTGATAATGAATATGAAAGGCAGCGTGCTGTAGAACGTTATGACCTTTTAGATTCTCTTCCTGAAGAAAGTTATGATAACATTACTGAAATAATGTCTTACATAACTAAAGCTCCTATTTCGTTAATTACGCTATTAGATAATGATCGAAATTATATAAAATCTAATTGTGGATTCCCTCTTAATGAATCACCTAGAAACATCTCTTTTTGTGGACATGCCATTGAATCTGAAGATGAAATAATGATAGTTGAAGATGCCAGAAAAGACAAACGTTTTCATGATAATCCTCTCGTAGAAAACCATGAAGCCATCTTTTATGCTGGTGTACCATTGGTAAGTCCTGAAGGTTATAAATTAGGCACATTGTGTATATATGACCATGAACCGCGACAGTTAGATGAAGCGCAAAAGAAAGCATTATTATCAATGTCTAAGCAAGTTGTTAGCCTATTCGAACAACACAAGCAAAATAAGACTCTAAAGAATATTAAATATAAATTAGAAAAAAGGAATCTAGAATTAGACAAGTTCGCTTCTGTTGTTTCACATGATTTAAAGTCACCTTTAGCCAACATAATCTCTCTAACAGAATTGTTAGAACAAGAGAATGCCGGTAAACTAAATGAAGAATCAAAGACTTATCTTAGTTATTTAAAAAACTCATCTTCTTCATTAAAAGATTATATTGATGGTATCTTAAAATATTATAAAGATGATATCTTACATAGTTATAAAAAAGAAACTTTAACTCTCAGTACATTAATATCGGAGGTGAAAAAAATTGCGGTTCCAAAAAACGACATTAAACTTGAGTATTCAGAAAACTTAGAAGTTTTAAATATAAATAAACCTGTTGCGCTCCAAGTTTTAGTTAATTTAATTACAAATGCAATAAAATATAATGACAAGAGTACCACAGAAGTAACAATAGGTCTTGAAACTTCAAATACTCATTATCACTTTAGCGTTAAAGATAACAGTAAAGGAATCCCACTTAATCATTTAAATACAATTTTCGATTTATTTACAACCTTAGGTCAAATTGATAAAGATGGAAATATTGGTACAGGAATTGGCTTAGCTACTGTAAAAAAATTAGTAGAAAGTCAAGGAGGAGAGATTTCTGTAATTTCTACAGAAGGTGTTGGTAGTACTTTTAGTTTTAGTATTGAGAAATAAAAAAGTGCATTTAGATAACTAAACACACTTTACAATTATTAAATATTAAAAACCTTTACATAATCAATAACAAACTCTTGGGGCAGTATACTATCATCAACTTCCGGTCCCCAAAAACCACCTCCAATAGCTAAATTTAATATGATATAAAATGGCTTGTTGTAAGGCCAAGTCTTATCGTTTTTATTTCTGGATTAAAAGTATAGACCAGCTTAGAATCTATAAAAAACTCTATTTTATCTTTATTCCATTTGGTTTTGTAAACATTAAAACCTTCTTCTATATTTTCGTCTACAGTTATTTTTGTGTTTTTAGATTGCCCAAAGCTATCTGATGTAGGCAATGTTGGATTAATTTAATCCAACATCTTTGTAAATTTGTTACTATAAACAGAACTTAGCTTATGATTAATTACGTTTAAACCTTTTAAGTAACGTGTAATACTGATTCTTAAAAGTATTAAAATGCTCTACTAAAACTATATAACTCTCTCGCTTTTGTTCGTGAACTTTTAGTCGGTTTATATCATATTCTGTTTTACCATATTCAAACTCTCTTTTGAGCTCTTGATCATACTTACATAAATTAGCCATTAACATTACATTTTTTCTTCGTAAGGCTAGAATTTCATTAGAAACCGAATTGATTTTTATGAGTTGCTTTTCTATAGCACTTAAATGATCTAGTTCTATGCTTAAGCTTTCTAAAACGTTATGCCAAGAAGATAACTCGTTCAAGTCCTTTTTTATACAAAGTCTTCGATGTAAATCTATTTTATGTAATGTTATCAAATTAATTAGTTTTTACAAAAGTAAATCGACCTTGTACCTTATTAAAGAACTCATCTTTAAGCTTTCTATATTTATCTAAATGATATAAATATGTTCTTCTATAGCTTTCGTGCTCTGTAATATATACCATATCACATTCTGTATCTTCACACTCAACAATATTTAATCTAGAGTTTGAATATTTTTTAAGAGCATTAAATAGCACTTCATTTTCAACGTGCTTTTTTTCGAATCGTACAAAAACACTACTATCGTCTAACTTATCGTTGAGTTCGTTTTTACAAATATTAATAAGGTTTGTTATTTCTTTATTAATATATTTTAAATGATTTATCCAATTATCAAGTTCCATAGTATTCACCTTATGTGTAACATCTACATTAGTATCATGGTTGAATATTTCAATATTTTCTGATTTCATAATATTAAGTTTTAAATAACAATGTCTAAGCCTTTTAATGTGTCTTCTTTTTTAACATCCAGAATCTTAAGTTTTTGTTTCCCTCCCGGGAATTCCCAATCTACTATATCTTCTTTAGAATAACCAAAAAGAGCTGCTCCCATAGGTGCTAAAACAGAAACCTTATTTAACGACAAATCTTTATCTTGAGGAATAACAACTTGTAACATTCTTTCCCAACCTTTATCGGATTTTACCGTTACAATACTATTAAATCTCACCACATCCATTGGCACTTCTTGATCATCTACAATGTTTGCTGTTTTAAGTTCGTCGGATAATTTTAATAAAGACTTTTGTACTTCGTGATCATCTGCATATCCCGAGATATTAAGTATGCGTTTTAAATAGACATACTCCTTTTTTTCTAAAATTAAACTTCCGTATTTCATAATAATTTTCTTAATAATTAATAAATCAAGGAAAAATCCCTCTTTGTATATATGCCTTTTCAATACGCTGTATTGCTATGCAAAATGCAGCTGTACGCATATCTACACCCTCATTTTTAGAATAATCGTAAACCTTGTTAAAAGACTCTTTCATCTTCTTATCTAGCTTAACCATAACTTCGTCTAATTGCCAGATTTCTCCATTTCGGTTTTGTAACCATTCAAAATAACTACCCACTACACCTCCTGAATTACATAAAATATCAGGAATAATAGAGATACCTCTTTCTAGAAGAATTTTCTCTCCCTCCACATTGGTAGGGCCATTTGCTCCTTCAGCAATAAGTTTCGCTTTTATTTTATGTGCATTCTCCTTAGTTATCTGGTTACCCAAAGCAGCAGGAATACAGATATCACAGTCTAAAGTGAAAAATTTGTTTTTCTCTACAATTTTAGAGTCTGGAAAATCGACAATGCTACCATCGTTAATACGACTATAGTTAAAGAGATCTTCTACTTTAATTCCTTTTTGATTTTGAACACTTCCAAAAGCATCTTGAACACCAACTAAAACCGCACCATCGTTTTCTAGGAAATGTGAAGCCCAATAGCCTACATTACCAAAACCTTGAACAATAAACCTTTTCCCTTTTAAGTTTGTTTCATTTTTTTCTGCCCAAAATTTTATTGATAAATACACGCCATAGCCAGTTGCTCTATCTCTACCTTCCAATCCTCCACTTCCATCTGGTTTACCTGTAACAACGTGTTGATTTGCTGTGCGTTCTGCTGGTGGACGTGTACTCATGTAAGTATCTGCAATCCAAGCCATAGTTTGGCTACTTGTATTAACATCTGGAGCTGGGATATCGTGTTCTGGTCCAATATTATCTGCTAGAGCAAACGTAAAACGCCTTGTAATACGCTCTAATTCTGTTTGCGAATATTTAGAAGGATCAATTTTAATTCCTCCTTTCCCTCCTCCATATGGCAAACCTGCTAATGACGTTTTCCAAGTCATCCACATAGCTAAAGCTCTAGCAGCATCAATATCTACTGTTGGATGATAACGCAAACCTCCTTTATATGGTCCTAATGCGTTATTGTGTTGTACTCTATAACCTGTAAAAATCTCAACATCTCCATTATCCATTTTTACTGGAAAATTTACTAGAATTTCATTGTTAGTTATACTTAATATTTTTCTAATATTTGGATGGAGATTAATATGGTCTGCAGCACTGTTAAACTGCTCCATTACATTATCCATCATACCTCTTACAGGTACTTTTTTAGTTGTTTTTTTCAAATCTACTGTTGCTATTGTCATTGTAAATGATTTTTAAAATTCCTATTTGAAATATCGATTTGTTATTGATCTCTCATTATATTTTTCAGTGATGTATTTTTTTCTTGAAGCTCTACTACTCGAATTTTTATTTATATCATTTCGAGTTGTTAATGCCGTAACTAATGTGTTGAAAATCATAATTTTTATTATTAAAATATTAAACTAATTCTAAAGCTCGTTTTGGTTGCTTTAAATTACCAATAATAGCTTTGCTTGGTTTGATTTCATCAAACTCACTACAAGACCAGACTTTCTCTTTCTGAGCTGTTAATGAACATGAATTGCTATGTATGCAACTCGGACAAATATTAAAGTGATTCATATTAAAACTTATTAATGTTATATAGATACCAAAAAGCAATGTGTATGCCAAAACAGTAATAATAGAGACTTAAAAGGTAAGAATACTATATAGATAAAGGGATTCAAGAATATAACACAAAGAGGAATAATTTTACGCAGTGGTACAAAATGCCCCAATTGAGTAAAAATGTATCATAAATTCCAGTTGAAAAAACGTAATAAATTAGAGTATCATTTTTTAATTTGGAATAACTCTTTTATATTTAAGGAGCAATTTTTAAAAATAACACTATGAAAATTAATCCTGTAGTTTGGTTCGAAATCTATGTAAACGATTTACAACGCGCTAGATTATTTTACGAAACCGTTTTTAAAACTGAATTAAGCGAATTACCAACTCCAGATACTGGACAGGACGTGAAAATGTTAGCTTTTCCAATGGAAATGCAAGGTGATGGCGCCTCTGGCGCTTTGGTAAAAATGAAAGGCTTCGAAGCTGGTGGTAACGGTACACTTGTATATTTAAGAAGTGATGACTGCTCCATTGAAGAAGGCCGAATATTAAAAAGCGGTGGTAAAATAGTACAATCTAAACAATCTCTTGGGGAATTTGGTTTTATGGTGTTAGCCTATGACACCGAAGGTAATATGTTTGGCATTCATTCAGAAAAATAAAAATCACAAAAATGAAGACTATAATTACAGTAGAAACCATAATAACCAGTAACATAGATATTGTATGGAACACTTTTATAAGTCCGAAACATATAAAAAAATGGCATACTGCTTCTCCAGAGTGGCATACTACCAAAGCAGAAAACAATTTAATAAAAGGTGGAGGCTTTAGCTCTAGAATGGAAGCTAAAGACGGTAGTTTTGCCTTCGATTTTGGTGGCGTTTACGATAAAATTATTACTAATCAGCTAATTTCTTATACTTTAGATGATGGACGAAGTGTATCTATTACTTTCACTAAAAAAGATAACACTGTTTTGATTACTGAGGCTTTTGAACCTGAAAACCAAAATCCCGTAAATATGCAAAAACAAGGTTGGCAAGCTATTTTGGATAATTTTAAAAAGTACGTTGAAACCGTGTAAATAGAGATTACTCTTCAAGTTTTATTCTAATGGTTTTACGGTCTATTCCAAGAATTTCAGCAGCTTTTGTTTTATTATTTGCTGTAGCTCTCAATACTTTTTCTATATATTGTTTTTCGATAACTTTTAAGGGTAATAATTCATCTTCAGAAAAACTTAATGTATATTTCAAATGTTCTGGTAAATGCGCTACATTAATAACTTTATCGCACATTATTACAGCACGTTGGATAACGTTTTCTAATTCTCTTATATTCCCAGGCCAATTGTAGCGTTTTAGAATAGTCATAGCCTCTTGTGTAATTTTAATATACCTGTCTTTATACTCTACTCCATATTTAAAGAGAAATTTATCGACTAATAACGTAATATCTTCTTTACGTTCTCGTAATGGTGCTATTTCAATTTCGACAACTGTAAGTCTATAAAACAAATCCTCTCTAAAGGTTTGTTTTATTATCATTTCTCTCAAGTTGCCATTTGTTGCTGCAATTATACGAATATCAATTTTTTCTGCTTTAGTAGCACCAACTCTAACTATTTCTTTCTCTTGTAAGACGCGTAATAATCGCGATTGCACAGCTAATGATGCATTGCCAATTTCATCTAAAAAAATGGTACCTCCATTTGCTGCTTGAAAAAAGCCTTCTCTATTAGTTTCTGCTCCTGTAAACGCACCTTTTAAATAACCAAATAATTCTGCTTCTAGAAGGTTTTCTGGTATTGCTCCACAATTAACTGCTATAAAAGGTGCTCTTGAAAATTTACCTTGGTAATGTATGGCTCTTGCAACTAACTCTTTACCGGTTCCGCTTTCTCCTTTTATAAAAATTGTAGCCTTATTATCTTTTACACGCTCTATAACCTGAATAACATTATTTATCTTTTCAGAATTACCAATAATCTCTCCGTAGGCTTTATTTATATCTATAGATTTACTTTTAGGTTGCAACTCTTTAGCTTCTGAAGGTTTTAAAGACTTATCTAAAGCACATTTTAATTCGTCTTTGGTAAACGGTTTTGTTAAATAATCTACAACTCCAGATTTAATAGCGGCTAAAGAATCTTGAACTGAAGGATAACCTGTAACTACTAATTTTGGCAGTTTTGGATAATGCTCAGACACAAACTTAATAAGTTCGGAACCATCCACTTCTGGCATTTTTAAATCGGTTATCAATAAATCGATACTAGTATCGCGTAAAATAGTAACCGCTTCTTTAACTGAAATGGCTTTAAAAACGTGATAATTCCATGATTGTAAATGACGTTGCAACAATTCTAATATGTTAACATCGTCATCTACAATAAGTATATTTTCTTTGCGTAATTGCATAGTTCTATTTATTATTTGGGAAGTATAACTGTAAAAATAGCTCCTTTATTTATATTATTTTCTGCAGTAATTTCACCTTTATGTGAAGCCACAATACCATGAACAACACTTAAACCTAAGCCAGAACCATCGCCAGTAGGTTTGGTTGTGAAAAATGGTTGAAAAATTTTATTTAAATCATCAGTCGTAAAACCTATCCCTTCATCGCTAATTTTAAGAATAATCTCATTTGCTGTGGTTTTAGCTTCTATAGTCACCAAACCGTTTACAGGCGAAAAATAAATAGCATTTATTAATAAGTTGAAAATAATTTGAGTTAATTGTATTGGATCTGCCTTTAACCACATTTCCTCTTCTTCAATTTTCACAATATATTTTACCTGCTCTTTTCTAAAAGTTGCATCTAGTAAATTAATAGCATTTTTAATATTAGGAACAAGGTTTACACTTTTCATTTCTTGAGGCATTTCGCATGCAAAAAACATAAGCTTCTTAACCACTTCTCTAGAGAAAATAGCATTTTTAATAATTTTATCTACATCTTCAGATTGTTTACTTTTAGGAGTTAAATCATCTTTTAGTAATTCGGCAAAGCCTAAAATATTAGCTAAAGGCGTGTTTAATTCATGTGCAATCCCAGCTGTTATTTCTCCTAAAATACCTAATCTATCGGCACGTTCCATTTGCCTCTTTAAAGATGTTTCATTTTTCTGAATCTCCAAACGCTCTAATAGATTCCCGATTTTCATTGCAATATTATCAAGAAGCAATTGTTCTTCATTTAAAAAATTTACTGTTTCAAATTTAGCACTATCTAAATGTGCTACTAATTGCCCTTTAACCTCATTAAAAAGACTGATTTCTGCATGAATTGATATTGTATTTCTTAATGTATCTTTTGTGGAAATAGTAACAATATTTGTAATTATCTCAATTTCAGTTTCTGTTGGGAATTGAAATCCTTTTTTTATACTAAAAGCAATTGCTTGAAGAGTATCTTCTATAAGTTCTGCATTTGCATTTACTATAATAGAAGACACTTCGTAAAGACATGTTAGCTCTTTTAACCGTTCTTGTAAAGCCTGCTCAGTAGTGTTCATATAATTACTTATTTACATTATAATTGAATACTTATAAATGTTTGGAGTAGATTTCAATCCATATAAACCGCTTCAAAAATGGCTAATGGCGCTCTTTTTCCTATATTTAAAGTTAGAATATCATCATTTATTGTGTAATTATCAACTAATTCAAAAACTTTAAAAAATTGAGATTCATTGACATCTACATTCGGACATGCTATAAGTGTTGATATTATGTTTGCAAAATGAATGCTCTTATCTTTATCTAAAGTAAAATCACCTCCAAAATTATTACAACCTGCAAAACCTTTAACTTTATTATCCTTTATTTTTAATGTGAAGAATATTTCGCGTGTTTGATTTTCTGCCATGGTAACATCCTTTCCTTCTAAGGTTTTAAGTTTCCAATACTTTTCGGTTATTACATTGCTTGTTACTGCACTAATTAGCTTTTTTTCAGAGTTACAACTCATTATAGATATCATGATTACGGCTAATATGCTTATTTTTATTTTCATATAATGACAATGTGATAAATTATCCCTACAAATTTACTTTTACTTATAATATAGACAATTAAAAATCTATAAAGTATTGCTATATTACTATTTGGGTTTTATATACTATTTTTTAGAAATAAAAACATAAAAAAAATAAAACAATACGATTGTGTATTTTTTATATAATCTTAATAAATTAATTGACCTAATTAAATTAAAATCTTCGTTAAGTTTCCTATTTTATATATTGTTTCAATATACTTCTAAGAAGCCTTACATCTTTATCTTTTTCACGACTTAAGTTCTTGTTATCATCACATTCGAATGAAGCATAATTAATTTCAATTAAATTAATATCCTTTTTCTCAAGTACATCTTTTCGCCTTTGATTGTATTTTATTATCTGCTCACCTCTGGTAATACCACTTACAGTCATGACATCTAATTTTTCTAAATGCTCTTTGGTTTTATTTTGTTTATCGGAAAACTCAATAACTAAATTAGCTGTTTCATAAAAAGCTGCTAAAGGCAATTTTGTTCTTGTTTTTCCTTTTTTGTGCATATCTCCAAACAAAAAAGAGAACGTGTGCTTACGCGACGCCTTTTCCATAAGGATTTCATCACAAAGATCTAAAATATAGTACTCATCACTATTTTCTCTAATCTCTTTAGATTTTTCCTTTTTAGAAACAGTAGTTATAGCTTCGTTTTCTGGAAACTCCGTTCCTTTTCTTAATAAGTACCAATAGATAGCTGTCTCCGTTCTTTCGGCATGTACACAAGGTATTGCGTCTAAGTTTTTTTCTTTGTCTAAAGCTCGTAAGACTTTTCTAAGTGGTAAACCTTTTTTATTATCCTTTACAAAAACACCTGCTGTTATTAAATCTTGCATGATATCTTTTACTGGAATCCAATCTTTATCGGTATGGGTGTTAAAGTAATTTTCTATTACCTTATTTATTTGAGTTACTTTGTCTTCGCTATTGCGTCTATTCTCCATGATTATTACTTTTATATTAATTGTATTGACTACAATTAAAACGGGCGCAAGATAAGTCTATATTATTTTGAAATAATTATACTTCTCGTTTAATTTAATTACATAATATTATATTCTAGTGTTTTGAGATATTCTAATAAAACTCTCAATGAAATCAAAGACATATTATTTTTGGAACATCTTGTATTTAGTTTGAAATATAATTTTGTAAAAACCAAGCGTCACTTTTAGGTTAAATTCCAAATTTTAATCAATTGCTTACTTTAAGTATTAGAACAAATCTTTACATGAGTTAAATGAATAGCTTACATAATAAGTTTAAAAAGTATAATAAACTTATTATGTATTAGTTACTGTAGAAAGTCTATTTTAAGCTTAACCTTAAATTATTTTCTTGAAGCAATTTGCAGTTCTCTATTTAATCTGATGACATTCTGGTCACATTTTTCTAGCTCTGTTTCAAAATCTTTTATTTGTTGCTCTTTCTCGCTAACGTCTAGCAGTCTATTTTGAGACTTCTGCAGCTTTACATATGTCATAACAATATTTTCGTATAACAGGTAATTATGCGTAGAGTCTGTTTCTGGAATAGAATTTTTTAGTTCTGCTAGTTTTTGACCTATAGTAGCATTATCGAAAGCCACGGTAGCTCCTGCCGCTGTTATAGAATCTATAATTACAGAAACCTCTTCCATATCATCTATAAATTGATCTTGAAATTGATGTTCTGCTCTAATCTTAAGCGCTTGTTGTTTTAATACTTGGTTCTCTTTGTCTACTATTTGAAAGTTAAAAAATACGGCAGTAACTATTGTACCTACGGTTACTACGAAAATTAATAAAAATTTTAAGAAACTATTTCTTCTTTCTTTACTGTTTTTTGGTTTCATCTCTACTATTATAATTAGGTCTTATTAATCTAATAAAAAGCTTCTTCTACTTTTTACTTCTACATTATCTACTACTTCTTCTTTTACAAAGATATTAGAATCTGACTTTTTACCAATGTAATCTAGCTCATTTAATTTTTTATAAAGAGATAACATTAATCTAGTAAATGCAGATGTCTTATAAAGCGATTCATTAATATTAGTATGCACGTATTCGAGTTCTATCATATCTATAAGTACATTCTCGAAAGCTCCTTGATTTAAATCGCACCAATCTGTTAAATAGTTAAGTAATTCTTCTTTTCCGGTACCCACAAAAACATCTAAAGCACTTTTAATTACTCTTGCTAAACTTACTAATTTTGTTAGCATTACAACAGGAGCTTCGTATTTATCTTTTAATCTAAATTCAGGAATAACACTATTAAGATATTGACCTGTTCTTTGAGAGAGGTGCAACACCATATGCGCCAAATCGTTAGTTTGCTTTTTCTGATGAATTTTTTGCGTAATGTGCATAGAGTAATTTTCCATTTGATTTAAAAACGAACCAATCTCTGTGTAAGTAAACTTTAAATCTGGGTGACTTTGTACTGAACGACAAGGCGGAATAAAATCTTCTACTAATACAGGATCCTCTCCAACCATTGCTACTTTACCAATAGTAATATGATATAATCCGACTTCTTGACTAGAAGCTTCAGATTTTGGTATAACATCTATTTTATAATCTGAAAGCACATAAGGATGACGTGGCGGATCTTCATCTGGATCTGCATCACCAACTGGTATCTTATTAAATGGGTTAACGTATAATATAATAAACCATTCTTCGTCTGCTGTATCTAAAGAGTATTGATGCTTTAAAACGTTACCAGACTGCTCTAATAATGCTTTAGTTTCCTCGGTAATATTAATTTCGTAACCACCTAAAGTAATTGCTCTACAAGTATTTAAAGTTACATGTATTGTAGATTGACCATCAATTGATATTGTCATATCAATGGAGTTCTGAGCGTTTCTAAGAGATGGCAACAACCCAAAATTAATTGGTGTTACATTATTAGAGTTACTACTATATAAAGCACTCATCATAGCGCTTTCCATACCAATAAAATGATTTTTATTAATCTTCATTCCATCAACCCAATTCACTCTATGATGCGTATTTCTTTCTTTCATTTTACAACTTTTTTAAATACAACAATTTAATCTTAAAATATTAATCTTCTATAGATTAATGAAACATGGTTTATGCAGTTCGTTCCTTTTTCTACACCTAAATTTAAAGATTTTATTTTTATTTTCTTGTCAGTTATTTTTTGACAAAGCACAGTAAAAGTCATAACCTTGGTATTTACAGTTACTTTTTTATCAATATCTCCACAAAAATATTTTTTAAAGTCTAAAGCAGTTTTTCTACCACTTGCTACTTGTAATAACATTCTTTCAAAGCCTTTTTCTGATATATTAGGAGCGGTTATTGGTTCATTTTTATCAACCGCTTCTTCATCATCTTTATTTGGATTATAACCTTCTGGGTATTCTGGAATATTCCAATTTTTATTAATTACTGGTGTACGCTCACGATTGTCCAGTACTGAAGCTTTCTTTTTCTCTTCAAGCACTCTTATTTTTTTAGGAGTTACATATTCTATATCATTATTAACTACTAATTTTACGGTATATAAACCTGCTTCCTTGTAAACATAAGTTGCTGTTCTATTTTCGTTATCAACTCTAGCTGTTTCTCCAAAACGCCATTCCCAAGAAGTAGCATTAGTAGTTTCATCTTTAATTACTAAACTCTCTCCTACTCTAATCGTTTTTGGGAGCGTATAAACTGGAAATCTAGTAGAGTCTTTTATTTCAATTGCTTCAGCTATTTCAATAGTTTTAAAACCTGCACAACTTCCGTTTACTAACAACTCTACATCATAAGTACCAGCGTTTTTATAATAATGCAAAGGACTTTTTTGAGATGAAGAATTATTATCTCCAAAGTTCCATTGCCATCTTTCGGCATTTAAGGTTAAATCGCTAAAAACAATACCCTCATCAACGGTATAACTTGACGCATCTGTTTTAAAGAAAACTTCATTGCAACTTGATCTGTTTTTAAAATGATAACCTAAAACAGAAGCAGATGTAAAAAATGCAATTATGAATAAATACTTAACTGTTTTATCCATGTGGTAATGTGTTATATTTTTTTCTGACATGACTATAAATTTTATATAATTCTAATTTTATATGGAAATACACTAACCGAATGATTTTCCAAAAATAATAATAAATTACTATTTAAAGCTTCCCATTCTTCTTCATTTGTGTTTTTAGAAGTATTTGGTGTTAATACAATCTCGATACATTGCACTAAACCTTTATTTAATGCGATATCTTTTATGTAATTTTTCTCAATTTTTATATCGGTTATTTTATCGTTATAAACTTCATAACATAATGCCCTCACATCTTCTTTTGTTACAATTCTATCTCTTGATAACAAAGATCGCCTGTAGGAATTAAGCCGTTCATCCATAGACAAATGGTCTTTACCTCCAAACGTAGGAGTAAGTAATATACTACTTTTTTGTTTTATACCTATACCTTTATACAACTCAAGTTTACTTCCGGTTTTTAAATTATTGGCAAGTGTGCCATTAGTAGTCCAATAATCAACCAAAAGTGTTTCTTTTACATTAAAAGGCTTTAAGCTTAGGTAAGTGGTTTCACTAACTTCGTTAGTAATTTCAGAGACTTTTTTCTCTAATCTAGCTATTAATTGATTTAATTCCTTCAGATTAGACTGTAAAAAATCATTATTAAACATAGAGAAAGAGGCACTCTCATCCTTTAATAATTCAAGTAAATAAACAACATACTCCTTAGCTTTTCTATAACCCAATTTACCCACATTTTCCGTTCTTGTTATATATGTGCCTTTATCTTGATTAGAGTTATCTTTACTTTGCGGCTTATAGAGCTTACCATTTGTATTTGTAAGCGCATTCATATCTAAAAACAAATCGTCTGTTTTAACCGGTATAATACCTATAAACTCTTTAAGCCTATATGAGAAACTATGAAGCTCTCTATTTAGTACAGGAAAAGCATTTAAAGTTCCAAATACGTTATTAAGAGTATTGTTTGAGATAACCCTAGGAAAAACAATTTTTATCCATCTTACATCGTCCTCAATCTTTACTTTGTTATCGCTTATTAAGGTATCTAACTCTTCGAAATTAGACTTCTTAAAAGTCAGACTCTTTTTAGTGTTAGCAATCTTAACAAAATTCTTATTATAAAAATTACATGTCTGCTGTACTAAGTTATTGGTTTTACTAGAGACATCTTCAAAAATAGAATCTAAATCTAACTTGGTACTTTCTGAGTTATTTGCAAAACCCGGCTCTGTAGCAATTTTTTTATCAGCAGTAAACCATTCTGAAAATTTTAAATGATGATAAAACAATGCTTCATCATCAATATCTAAAAGTTCAAAATAAAACGAAAGATTACTTAAGTCTAAAGCTTCAATATCACTTACAATACCTAGATAAATTGTAGAATTTGGTAATGCGTTGGTAGATGCATTTTTTAATAAACTAATAGAATTATTCTTACCATTAATTTCCTTTATAGAATTACCAACTGCCACATAGCTTATATTGGCTTTAATTAAATTTGTAGGTAAAACTGGAGTGAAATAGAGGTTTTTAAAATTTTCTGTTGTCTTTTTTTTGTAATCTTTTTTTTATAATAAAAAAGAGTTTCTGAACTGACTGCAACTCTATCCTCACTAGGCTGAGAACTCATTATACTATGAGCTGGCTTAGGACCATAGACTGTTTCTGGCGTCATTAATTGAATTATTTTCTCAGTAATTCGTGTCTGTGATTCGTTAATTTCACCACTAATTTTTTCGATTTCCGATGCGCAAGCACTAATTAATAATGCTACTAATGGATCAAAAGACATTTCAATTTCATTGGCAGGAACTCCCCAAAGCGTTGCTGCTTTCTTGAGCATCCTATTTTTTATTTGTTCTTTGGTGTTTTTCATTTAATTTAATATGATAATGGTCCAATAAAAAAATACTCTACGTAAGAAAAATCTTCATCAATTTTAATTATTTTTCCTTTTACATTAATATCCACACGTTTTTTAATTCTATTATTTTGCCCATTAAGATCAAGCTCTTCTTGTTTTATTTTAACAGTAATATCTAATTTAGTTAATCTTTTTTCGTGTAACTTTAAAGAATCATACAGAGACTCTTCAATTAACGCCTTCAATTTATTTGTACTCTTTAAATTGTCGAAATCTATATTCCATATAGAACAACCATAAGTATCATCAAACGCACATTCTCCAAAATAAGAAGTGGTAATTAAATGTATATTATTGGCAATAGAGCTAGATAAATTACAAGTATCGTGACTCTTGCTACTTATAAGCGCTTCGGCATTAATTGGTAATTTGTAATAATTATTGTTCATTACTTATTTATTCTAGTGTTTTATAAACTCATAAATGTTAGAAAGAAGGGAGGAGTCAAATATAAATTATATACTTTAAAAAAAAGTCCATTTTATACTTGTTTTGTTGTATTTCATCGATATAAAATGAACGGATAGATTTTTTTTATTTAAATTTATGCTTTATATTTTAATTTCGAAAGTAAACATCTTTAAATTATACCTACAATAATGAAAAAAACAATCCTCACATCTGTACTATTTCTATTCTTTTTCTTAAATTATGCTCAAGGCAATTATATTGAAGGAGTCGTAATAGACGAACAATTGGCTACACCCATAAAAGGTGCAATAGTTACGATTAGAGGGACAGAATTTACTGAAGGAACCGATAATAATGGAAAATTCATTTTTAAACAAGCACTTCCCGAAGGCACATACAATGTAACTGTTGAAAAAGAAAATTTTGAAGAGAAATTTTTATTATAGACGTTCTGCCTGGTAAAAAAATTGAAGTAGAAGAAGTAAAACTAATTCCTACAAAAAGAGAAGAATACAAAAGAAAAAAACAAGCAAAAAAAGATAAAAAAGAGAAAAGAATAGCAGATAAACTTGAAGCTGAAAGAGTTTCTGATCTTGAAAGACAATTAGAAAGAGAAGATAAAGATATAGCTAAAGAGATAAAGCGATTAGAGAAAAGAAGAAGAAAAGGAAAAGTTGATGACGAAGACGTTATTGTGCATTATGAAGACACAACTATTGAGCCTGAACCATTAATAGAAGACCCTGTTTATGTTTCTGAAATTCAAAAAAAATACGGAAAAATTCTCGGTATGGATCCAGCAGACCTTACAGAAGTTGAGCTTTATGAGTTAATTGATGAGTGGGACGATGTAGACTATTTCTATGGCGGAGTTACAAAAAACGGCGTTGATTGCTCTTCTTTTACTCAAGCAATTCTATTTAAAATCTATAATATTAGAATTGAACGCACAGCTGAACAACAATTCCATTCCAAAATAAATGATGAATATAAAGGAAGACAAGTCTTTAACGAAGGAGATTTAATTTTCTTTACAGGTGTTGGAACAAAAAATAATGATATAAATCATGTTGGTGTATATTTGCATAACAACATGTTTGTTCACTCTACAAGCAATAAAGACAAAAATGGTAAAGCAGGCGTTCAAATAAGTGATTTAACAGACGATTATTGGGCAGCTAAGTTTCTTGCTGGAGGAAGACAACGAAGAAATTAAATTTTTAATGGATACAACTGAGATTAAAAACGTATTTAAAGAACTAATAACCGTATATCAAAACTTAAAGACAGAAGTTTTAATAGCGGAGGTTCAAGAACGTACAAGTTTAAAATCAGACCAAATTATAATTAATAACAAAAGTTCTTTTAATAGACCGTACAGAAGAGATCTTTTAGATATAGACAAGTCTAAACTAGAAGATAATTTATTAAGTATTGATTTATCGAGAAGTGGTCTTTACGATTATCTTCCAGAAGGTTTTTTTCATACACAGAAAAACAACAATCAAAGAAGTTCCTTTTCTGCAAATAGAATAAAATCTAAAAAAGAAGAAGCAGCTGCAAGATCTCTTTTTTCGCCTATAGAAAATGAGTTTTTTCATCAAAGATTAAATATTGAAAAAAATGAGCGTATATTACTAAACAATTTTTATAGTTTAAAAGATGACTATTTAATAGATTTCTGGAAATTAAATCAAGATATGCCACGTGAATATCTTCTTAAATTAATAAAACTTCTCCCTTATACTTTTAAAATTGCAGGGAATTTAGAATTAACCAGATTAAGTTTAGAAAAAATATTAAAAAATAATGTTACGTTTAAAATAAAATATATTTCGGAAAATGATACAAAAAAAAGAAATCAACAAAGCAATAACAGATTAGGTGTTGATGTGATACTAAATAACATAGACAATGTTATTGCTCATCCTTATTTAGAAGCAACTATTTGGTTAAAAAACAATCAAGAAATTGCCAGTTATGTTTCTAATAAAGGAATAAATAAGTTTCTAGAAGTTTTTTACAGTTATTTTTTACCCTTAGAATTAGATGTAAAAACAAAGTACCAAGTAAAAAGTAGCATTGTCTTTTCCTTAGATGAAAAAGACAATGCTACATTAGGAGTTTCAACTAAAATATAAACAAAAATTAATGGGTTCTATTTCAGGTTTATTAAGTGGTAATGCTTTTAAAATTAGCATTCTATTATTTATTGTAGGTTCGGTAATAATGATGCTTTTTACCAAAGTAAGAAAAGTTTTTACTAAACAAAAAAAGCAGGCAATTCTATATGCCATATTTATATTAATCACTTTTGCATTAGTAGGCTTTATAAGTTCTAGCAAAATTTTAAACGATACCGCATTAAATAGTTTTATTGGAATGCAAATAGTATTTTTATTATTAGGTATTTTACACCTATATATTATGAGAAAGTTTTTTGATTCTTTATCGGAGGATAAATCAGATTTCTTTTCGGAGTTTCTATTTACCATAGCGATAACATTAATTGGTCTATTTGCCTTTTTAAATGTTGTAACCAAGTTTAGAGAAGGTATAAATTACACTTTTTTAGCCTCTGCTATATTTTTTATTGTTCCCTATTTAGTCTATAAATTATTCGAATACTCGTTACTAATTCCGGTTCCTGTTTTCAAGAAATGGTTTTATCCTTTAGAGGTTGACGTAAAAGAGCCTACTAGAAAAGAACTACAAAACCCTTTAGTTATTAGTTTTGAATTTCAGAAAAAACAAGATTTACCAGATGTTACTAATTTTAGAGTTAAAGCTCCAGAAAACATGGAGTTTGGAAAATTATTTTACTTTTTTATTAATGATTATAATGAGAGACACCCAGAAAGTAGAATCGATTTTTTAGATTATAATACTCAAGAGCCTCATGGGTGGATTTTTTATAAAAAACCAAGCTGGATTAGATCTCTAAGGCATATAAATTTCTCAAAATCCGTTTTAGGTAATGATATAAAAGAGGACTATGTAATTGTATGCCAAAGAACAAACTCGAACTAGCATTAACACTTACTCTTTATCGACTAAATATACTTTTTATCTTTTTTATTTGTATTAGCTCAATAATGTTAATAAATTTATTGCATGCCATTGATGGCGTTTAAACTTTTTTATTAATTAAATATTTTTTATTATGGCTTTTAAAGCAAAACTTAAAGTAGGTGGACAAGAGTACAATGTGTTAAATTGTTCTTACGAACTTTACCAAGAAACAGATTCAACAGGAAGACCTTCTTCTATTACTAGAGGTGGTAAAATTAAATTAACAGTAGAATCTACTGCAGACGTTAGTCTATCAGATTGGATGTTTAACAACTTCGAGCGTAGAGATGGTAGTATTAGATTCATCAAAAGAGATAGTGACTCTACTTCTAAAGAATTAAAGTTCACAGAAGGTTATATGGTTAAGTATCTTGAGAATTTCGATGCTACAGGAAAAAACCCAATGTCTGAATCTTTCGTTATCTCTGCAAAAGCAATTGCAATGGGTAATGGTGAACATGTTAACGAATGGGTGTAATTAACGCTCAATAAATATTATATTTATTAATTAAGGGAGTCGCTTTTGCTACTCCCTTTTTTTATATTATCTATTCACTAAAACTCGAGCAACTATATTGTTTTCAACAAAACTGAAGAGCCCTGATGATTAAATGAATATATTATAATACTCCTCTCTCTCTTTCATGTAGCTCTAAATGTTTCGGTTAAATCATCTTCACGTATTAGACAATCTGCTACATAGAGAGAAACAAAATAGCATCCTAGAACAGCAGCTACTGTAAAAACTAATATTAGATGTAGTTATTTTAAAAAAGCGATTCTAATAAATATACAACACCAAACATTGTATAGATTAGCCTTTAATATCAGATTACAGTTCTAAAGACACATAATAATGACACTTTTAAAATCTAATAATTATTAGTTCAATGTAAATCATTCATTTATTATATTTTTTTTTATAAAACACCTATTACCAATAAGTTAAAATTAAAACTTGTAACTATTTAAACTACAAGAATGTAAATCCACCTACTTCTAGCGTTGTGTTTTATCTAAAAAACACGTATTTCGTCTTATATATTTGTTTTAGTTCGGTAATCGCGTTATATTTATGCTATGCCGTTAATGGCTTTTAAAATTTTTTATTAATTAAATATTTATTATTATGGCTTTCAAAGCAAAACTTAAAGTAGGTGGACAAGAGTACAATGTGTTAAATTGTTCTTACGAACTTTACCAAGAAACTGATTCAACAGGAAGACCTTCTTCTATTACTAGAGGTGGTAAAATTAAATTAACAGTAGAATCTACTGCTGATGTTAGTCTATCAGATTGGATGTTTAACAACTTCGAGCGTAGAGATGGTAGCATCAGATTCATAAAAAGAGATAGTGACTCTACTTCTAAAGAATTAAAATTCACAGAAGGTTACATGGTTAAGTATCTTGAGAATTTTGACGCTACTGGAAAAAACCCAATGTCTGAGGCCTTTGTTATCTCGGCTAAAACAATTGCAATGGGTAATGGTGAACACGTTAATGAATGGGTGTAATTAGCTCTCATTAAATATCATACATATTAATAAAGGGAGTCGCATATGCTACTCCCTTTCTTATTTTCTTTATTCACTAAAATTCAAGTAATTATGTCGTTTTTAGCAAAACTTAATATCGATGATAACGAAATGAATGTATTAGAATGCTCTTTTGGTTTTCACCAAGGTGCAGATAATTCAGGTCGCCCATCTCAAAAACCTCGTGGAGGACAAATAACTATACTTATAGAATCTACCAATAAAACAGACTTTTTAGAATGGATGATTTCCAGTAACATGACTAAAAGTGGAAGCATTATCTTTTATAAAAGAGATAATATGTCTAGTCTTAAAACCGTAGAGTTCAACGAAGCATTCTGTTTAGATTATGTAGAAAATTTTGATGCGGAAGGCTCTCAGCCTTTAAAAACAAGAGTTGTTATTTCTGCAAAAGAAATTAGTGTAAAGGGCACTACCTACACTAATAATTGGCCTGCTAAAGTTTAACATCCAAACCGTATGGGCAAGCAGAAAACTAAATTAGAAATTAAAGAAGAATTTAAGCACTATTATGGTCAAAAACCTAAGGCTTATGCCGGATATGTTGATGAACCTAGTGAAAAAAAAATATTAGATCTTTTTGAAGATATTGGAGGTAGGTTAAACATTCTACCATCATATCTGTTCACAATTGCTTGTGGTGAAGGACTTAGTAAGCATTATTTAGATAAAAAAACCTCGAGTTATTATAATAATAAAGGTGGTTTAATGACAGATAAAGCAATGTCAGCATTTTCAATTCTGGGTTTAGATTTTTTTGGTTCTCCAAAAGAATTTCCTAGGATAAAAAAATACTTACCATCAGATTATAATGAAGGAGATGAATATGTTTCCTACAATGCAGAACGTAATGAGCGCTATGGTAAGGAAGCGGTACCTAGCGCTTATTTTGATGGTTTTCAAAGTGCTATCGAAGGCTTTAGTGCCGTATTGGCCCACAGAATAGAACTTTTTGATAAGCAAAGAAAAAAATTAGGGTACGCTTTACCTACAGAAGATGAGAAAGCCTACTGGTACTACGCGTATTTCCAAGGAGAAGGTGATGCAAATAGAGCATTAGAAACAAACAAAGACTATAGTTTTTTAGCGCATCAAGCCGCAGCATCTCCGGAGGTGCATCGGTTATGTTTAGAAAGAGTAGCAACTTGGAGGTACTTATTAGCTTTTAATATCTTTTCTAGGTAAGTACTTATAATCTAATTGTGAGTTAAAAAAAACGTTGTAATATACTTTAAGATAAATAGTAAAATGAAGCACTATTTTTTATTAACATTTTTTTCTTTTTTCATTCTCTCTTGCGGAGAAAAAGCACAAGCATTAAAAGAAAAGTCTTACTTATCCTTTAGTAAGACATACGATAAATATGTAGAAAATGAATTCGATTATGACGGAAGAGATACCATATTAAAAAGATTTAAAAATGAGCTTTCTACTGCCTTAAATGATGAGGCTTTAAAAAAATATTATTTCCCTAAATGGGATAAAAAACGAGCTATTTCTGTATCAAAAGACAGCACGCTAACCATTTTGTCTTGGGACTGGGAAAATAATGGGACATTTCATAGGTACGAATCCATGTATCGTTTAGTAAAAAATAATAAAATTTACACAGGTTTTTTATTTGAACATGATGGCGGTCAAAAAGAAATATTTTCTACTGTTTACTATAAGTCCTATTCGCTACCTAATAGTTCCTTTCTCGTAAAAGGATGGGGAACCCATGGCGGAGGAAAAGAATTTTTTGTTTTTAGAAACCTTAAATTGAAGAACGGAAGGCTTCAGGATTGTTTATCTTGTTTTAATGGTGAAAATCAACTTTTTTACGAGATTACAAGAGGTAAAGATAATTTAGAGCCCAAATTTGATGCTGTTACTAACGAAATTTCATACCACGAACTCACTGAAAACTTTGTCGATGGAGACAAAGACTCACCATCAGGATTTATGGATGCTACTGGTAAAATTTTAAGATTACAATATAAAGACGGTGAATTTGTTAAACCAAATAATTAAACATTATGGCATTACAAAGTAAAACAAGCATATATATAAGTGGAAAAGAAATTACTGCTTTTAAAAGAGTTATGTTACATCAACAAATAGATTCTCACCATATTATGGAACTCGTTTGCAGAATGGATGTTTTAGAAGACCTATCTCAAGCATTAGGGGAATCTAGCAAAAACTATCTAGGCGAAACTATAACATTACAAACAACATCAATAGATGCTTTTACTGGTTATAAAACTTTAGAATTTAAAGGTATTGTAACACAAGTTAAAACCGTAAAAGGTCATGAAGCAAGTTCTGGAGACTCTGTTATTATTAAGGCGCAAAGCCCAACTTTTATAGCAGACGATGGTCCACATTATGCTTCATATAATGATTTAACACTATCTGATATATTAGACCGCACATTTAGTGATTACGATAAATCTAAATTAGAGGTCTTAATACAACCCAATAACACCACTACCCTACACTACTCTGTACAAAACAACGAAAGCGCATACGATTACGCAAGTCGTTTAGCAGCGCAATATGGTGAATGGTTTTACTATAACGGAACACAACTTATTTTCGGAACACCAGAAACCGAAGAGTTAAGCCTAACCTACGGTTTCGATCTTAAAGAGTATAATTTAAACCTTATACCACAATCTCATAATTATAAATATTATGCAAACGATTATTTATTAAGCGATGTGCACCAAAAGAACTCTAACGATGTTAGCTCTGGAGCAAGTGGATATAGCGGTTTTGTATCTAGTAAAGCAAATACCATTTTCAAGAAACAAACTAAAGTATGGCATAATCTATACAACGATCCTAATGCTAAACAACGCCTAGATAATAGTATCGAATTACAAAAAAAAGCTTTAGAAATTCAACAAGTTAAACTTAATGGTGTTAGTGATAATCCAGGTGTAAAACTAGGAAATATTGTTACAGTAGAAGGCGCAAACTATAGAGTAACAAACGTTACGCATACCAATACAGAAAATGGAGATTATCAAAACCGCTTTCAAGCGGTAACAGCTGAGTTTGACGCTTATCCTAACACAAACATCAATGCGTTTCCTAAAAGTGAAACACAAACAGCTGTAGTGATGGAAAACACAGACCCAGATGGTTTAGGAAGGATTCGTGTACAATTCCCATGGCAAAAAGACATGGGAGAAATGACACCTTGGATTCGTATAGTTACACCACACGCAGGTGGAGACAAAGGGTTTCATTTTATACCAGAGATTGATGAAGAAGTTTTAATAGGCTTTGAAGGTGGTAATGCTGAACACCCATACATGATGGGAAGTTTGTATAATGGAAATGGTAATGCTGACGCTTTTAAAAGTGATGCCAACGATATTAAAGCAATAAAAACTAGAAGTGGTCACACCTTTGAACTTAACGATACCAATGGCTCAGAAAGCATTACTATTACAGATATGAATGGTAATATTATAACCATTGATACTGCTAATAATAACATTACTATTTCAGCTATAGAAAACATGTCACTTAATGCTAAGAACATGCAAATTAATGTTGAAGAAAATTTAGACATAACTGTTGGGCAAAATAAAACAGAAACTATTAACGAAAATAGCACTATAACTGCTACAAACGAAGACAAACAAATAGGTGAAGAAATAAAAGTTATAAGCTCAACCTATAAGCAAGAAGCACAAGAAATTACAACAGATGCTAGTGGAGCAATAACAACCAACGCTGGTGGAAAAATTAGTATTTCTAGTGCAGAGACTGTAGAATATGGTGAATAATTTAAAAGTATAAATATGTCTGTAGAATTAACATCACAACCAACAGGAGATCAGGAAGTTTCTAAAGAAGTCTTAGGAAGCATCGCTGTAAAAACAGCAAAGGTAGAAGTTGGAAATTCAGAATTTAATGAAAACACACCCGAAGACAGCACTAATATCACTGTGGGTGTTTTCTTTGATGGGACTCAAAACAATCGACAAAACATTAACTCTCGTATAGAAAAAGAGAAAAAAGATAATAATGAACCTTACAATAAAGCCTTAGTAGAGCAATACGTCTTTCAAGAAGAAAGTAGTTATGATAATGACCATTCTAACATTTCAAGAGGAGAGCCTTTTTATAAAGTAAAAGAGGAAGAAAAAAATCAGCAATTCTCTATTTATATTGAAGGCGCAGGAACTGGTAACGGTGAAGAGGATAACTTTTTTAACGGTGTAGCACAAGGAGAAGGCGCTCAGGGAGTAATTGCAAAAGCTAATAAGGGAATTGAAGACACTGCAAAAGGAATTATTGAGACGTGTAATAATGTTGGGACTAAAAAAATTGAAAGACTAACCATAGACACATATGGGTTTAGTCGAGGTGCTGCAACAGCAAGGTATTTTGTCTATAGAATAACGAAACGAAAAGGTGAAGTAAAGAAAACCAATTCAAGAGGAAGACCTATTAGGTGGACAGAAAATTGGGGTACTTTAGGCGAAAAATTAAGAGCATCTAATATAGAAGTAAGAAACCTCACTATACGTTTTGTTGGCTTATACGATACAGTTGCCTCTTATGGATTAAGACATGGTAATGATACTAAAGAATTAAGACTTAATGTTATTGGTACAAAAGCAAACTGTGTATTCCAAATTGGAGCAGACGATGAGCATCGTGTAAACTTTCGCCGCACAGACATTGGTAGTGTACCAAAATCTAAAGGTCTAGAAGTGCTATTTCCAGGTGTGCATTCAGATATTGGTGGCGGCTATAATGATAACTCAAAAGAAGAATTACTTGTCGTAGATAAATCGCACTATTTGCCAAACATGAATGAAGAAAAAAACCGTTTAGTAGAAAGCGGTTGGTATAAAGAATCTCAATTAACCGTAAACAGACACAACGGAAAACTTGAAGCCACTAGAAATAGCATAAGTAACAAATATAGTTTTGTACCATTACAGACCATGACTGAATATAGTATTTCTAAAGCTATCGAATACAAATTGTCAAGTCTTAAAAAAAAATATCCTATTCAGGATCAACTATTAATAAAGGTAAAGAAAGAATTGGATGGCTATGTTAGCGGTAAACGAAAAAAAGTAGAGTTTGCAAACCCGCAAGATAGAGCTATGATAAAAAATTTACGTAATGGTTATTTTCATTTCTCATCTCATTATACTTCTAGCTATTGGGTACTACACCCTAATAAACCCAATATAGATGGAGGCGAACGCGTAAGAAAAGTTAATCCAGGTTAATAAATTAATATATGTTAATAAACTTTAAGTTAATTATAATAGTTCTTTTTATAGGATTAACATCTTGTAATAATAAAAGTAATAGTCAAAATAAAACCATGAAAAAATTTGAATGGCGACCTACAGCAAATGCTCCCAAAAATTATCCTGCAGAAATTATATCTGGTAATTTTTATCTAGAAGATAGTACAAGCGTTTATATTCCTTCTGGGCACGCACTCATCTCTGGCTGGGGAAATACAGGTGCAAGACATATTGTTGGTGAAGATTTTAAAGCTATACCAAATAAGTTCGATATTAAGTGGGTATCCTATTTAGAACAAAAATTTTATGGAGGAACTTTTAAGCTTCCTAAAGATAAAATATTAAACATATTTGAAGAAGGATTCATTGGTTTGTCTGGTGAAAAAGAAACCTTTACAAATATTGTGTTAGGTCTGGCTCCTGGTGGAGTAATTGTTATATGGCTCAATGGAAACAAATCAGTTGAAATAGGTAGATTTAATGCGAAGGAAATAGAAGTAACAAAAGAAGAATTTATACCTAATGCAGTACTAAGTGTTAAAGAGTTTGTTCAAGAATCTAGAGAAGATTTTATAAACGAAGATATTAAAGGCGCTATAGATCCAGATAACATTCCTTTTGGACTTTGGAATAACTATAGTACAAATACCTATAATTACAAAACCATCTTTAGTTTAAAATCTAAAGGCTCCTTTTCAGATATATACTTACACTACATTAATGGCGAGAATTTTTTTACTGTAGCAAATAATCCAGAATTAAAAGAATACAAACTTTCTGCTCTACCACTAAGAACAGCAATCTATTGGGAAGATGAAAACAAAAATGTTTACGGCAGCAAGCTCGATTTTAATGAAGATGAAGTAAAAAAAGCTTTTGAAGCTATAAATAATACCTCAGAAAACAAAAAAATAGATCTTGTATTTGAAGTCGATAAATACAATGGGAATATTGAGATTTTATTAAAAAGTGATACTGACTCTTATAAATTAGAAAAAACAAAAATTAAAATTTTTGAAACTACTAAATAAAACCATTTTTAATTCCTAATGAAAAACACACTATCTCATACAACAGAAATACTAAAGTTAAATGGCGAACGCATTCCACGTCATTATACTGCAGAGATAAGTAATGAGGTTATACAAGGTAATAAACGTAATAAAACAACTATAGCTTTAGGTTTTAGCCTAACTTATTTAGGCATGAAAAGTCAAAACACGCTAAGTTATAGGCTAAAAGTAGATTTTCGTTATTTTTTAAACGATAAATTAAGTGCCATAAAAAAACTAAGTAAAGCACAAAAAATTGCTGCTACAGTTTCGGCGATTAATAATACTTTAGACTTTAAACTAAGTAAAAACTTTAAGCTATTAGAAGTTACAAATACAGATGATATAAGAATAAATTGGAAGAAAGCTAAAAGTGAAATATTATTAAAACATCCAGATCTTGAAGATCTTGCCAAAGATTTCGATTGGCAATTACAAGAAAATAATATTCAACAAATATACTTAGAAGATAATTTCTACTTCTTTTTGTTCTCTAATATCTTTTATCAAGAATTTGAGAAAGACAAACCATTAATTGAAGAAAAAATAATTTCTAATGGTTTAGGAAATTTAAACATTCCTATAATAGAAGAAAAGAAAATTATAAAACAAGATCGCGCTTTTACTAACGTTACCATAGGAACAGAAGCTAAAATAGATACAGAACATAAAAAATTTCCGTTAGCAAAACTAAACGCCTTTATAGGAGATTTACAAACCGTTAAAGGTGAAAATTATAGTCTAGATTTTAACTATAAAGCACAATATAATGTAGTACCACAATTAGGCCTTGTAACGAATGCCAATCTAGAATATGTTTTTAATATTAAAGACATATATAAAAAAACAACGGCTATAACCTTTAATTTAGAAAACAATGAGTAGCAAAATATATGTATTAGATGGCGCTTTATTAGAGTGTAATCAAGGTTTTACACCAGCAAAATTATTGGTAACGCAAAACCAAAAAGTAAAGATTCAAGGCAAATTTAAAGCCACAGACATGGATGTACAAGTACCAGCAACTTTTGGGCAATGTAAACTAAAGCCTACAAGTGGTGGTTATCTACCTTGTATTCCAGGATTACAAAAATGGAGTAAAACCTCAAAGAAATCTACTTTAGGAAGCTCTAAAAAATGGCTTTTTGATGACTCAGAATGTATGTGTGCTACAGGTGGTAAAGTTACCATTACAGATCCTACTCAATTAAATTTAGCAGGAAGTGTACAAGAAGAATTTATGGATATTGCCATGACTATTCCTGGTGCTATGATGGGAAATGACAAAGCACCAAAAGTAGTACAAACCTATTGGATGGATGAGAGTCAAACCAAAAGAACCAATAAAATAGAATACGGACAACAAGCCACCATATTTGTAAGAACACAAAATGTTGATGCAGGAGAAACCATAAAGGTTAACGTAAAAGAAAAAGACGGTAATAAAATTGATGGTTCTAAAAACACGATAACTTTTTCTGGTACTGTAAATGGAGATGGCACAGCACAATTAGAAGCTTTACAAACAGATAAAGACTGGAATAAAAAATAAAAATTATGGCAGGTAGAAATAGAACATTAGTCTTAGAAGCCGAAGTTAGCGGTCGTAGTTTTTCTTTTGAAGACCAAGAATTAGCATTGGTAGGCGACGATCCTGAAATAATTACTGCCTATTTCGCTGAAAAAAAAAATGAATATGTTGAAAAAGACCATGAAGATCCTTTTACTTTTAAATTTTCAGATGATAATAATGATTTAACAAACAAAGATGATGATTTAGTAGACGACGCTAAAAGAAGAAAACTAGCAAGTTACATCTATGGAAAGGTAAAAGCAGATGGCGATAAAAAATATACTACAAACACTAAGGTTTACGATGCATTAACCGAAGCTTCTTATAAAACCGACGATGAAATCACCATTACTACCTACAAAAAAGAAAAAAAAGAATATTACAGTAAAATTACTACTGCTCCAATGGGTTACCAAGTTTATTTGGTTGCCGAGACTAAAAAACTAGACGGTAAAACCCTTAAAATAAAAATACTTGAAAGTAAAAGCCAAAACCAAGAAAAAACTAACGTTTTTAAACTTGTAAAAACAGAAACCGATAAACTACCTGTTTTAGTATTCGCAAAATTAGAAGATAAAACTACAACTACAGAAGCTGGAGATTGGATAGAGATAGACATAAAAAAACAAGATCAGAAAATTTTAGGCAAAACTGAAGGCACAGAAATAGAGGTTGGTATTAAAAAAATACAATTGCGTCCAAAAGAAGATAAAATTGCTTCTGAAAAAGAAGATGCTATTAAAAGTTTTGAAGGTTGGCAAGAAGCACTTTACATTCGTGAAGATGAAACTGTAGCTGGTAAAAAAGCAGTTGAAGACGCAAAAAAAGATAAAGCAGATAGAGATCAAGAAGTTGTGAAGTTTAATTTCAATAAGGGTGCAGACAAGAAAACCTATCCAGCAGGAAAAATAGATGCACCTAAAACCGCTATTATTGGAAAAGCAATAGAATATATTTTAGACATCGATATTAAAGATAAAGATTACAAGTATAAAGCTACAGCCACAGAAGAAGACAAAAAGAATATTAGATGGTCTTTATACGTACAAGGAGAAGCTAAAACCGATAAAAAAGGTACTTATATTACAGCTAAAACTAAAACAGGAGTATATACATACGCCAAAACCGAAGTTGTGGATAAAAAAATTAAATTAACCATAGTTTTTGATAAAGCATTAAAAGGCAAAAAAGTACAAATAGAACCATTTAGAGGCGCGCCAGACCTTACTACAAAGCCAGATTATGTACGTACAACTACAATTAAAGAAGCAGCAACATCAAAAATAACCATTAGAGATAAAGCGCATTTATATTTAAAAACGCAATGTGATAGTATAGAAGAAGAAGGTGAAACTATAGATAATGAGTTTTTGAAAAGTACTGCTTTTAAATTAGAAACACCAAGACTATTATTTCCATTTCAAACTATACCATTAAATCATCCTGATGGTTTTAAAAATGATAATTATATTAAGTATGACTATACTCTACATGAAAAGAAGGCTCCTACTTTTGGAGTATTAAGGTCAAGCACTAGAATTCATGCTGCTAGAGATTTGTATTATGAATTGAATGAGCCAATTTATGCAATTGCTAATGGTGTCGTTACTGATGTTCACTCATTTTACAGAGACACATGGAGGATTGAAATAGAACACGAATATCAAAAAATTAAAGGATTCGATCTAGTAGTGAGATATGGAGAAGTTAATAAAAACAATATTTTAGTAAAAAAAGGTGATTACGTAAAAAGAGGTCAAAAAATTGCTGAAATAGGCTTACTAGTGCCTCATGTTCATCAACCCTCTGGAGAAAAAAGAGGAATGCTTCACATAGAGTTTTATACAGGAGAAGGAAGTGGTAATTTATCCGATACAGGTATAAAGTATAATGAAATGCTTTATGCAAAATCTGGAAAACATATAAGTGGCTCTTCTTTTCAAAGAAGAAAGGATTTATTTGATCCTTTACCTCTATTAAAAAAAATGTATATCAATTCTAAAAAAGAAGGTTCTATAAAATGAAAAATATTAGCAGAATAACTTTATTAATTTTTCTATTGATTTTGAGTTGTAAAGAAAACTCGAAAGAAATTGTAACTGAAACAAATATTAATGTTAAGGGTATAATAGAGAATAATACTGAAAAATCAGAAAGAGTAAACAATGTTACTTCTTTTCTTAGTGAAATAGATAATAAGAAACTAATTCCATTAAATTTAATTAATGAAGATGCAGGTGTTTATAAAAAATATCAAATAGATTTTTATGCTGTATGCATGTGTGATTCTCAATCTATGCTTATTAATACCAAAGATAGTATTTTTACTATTTTTGATTATTGTTATGGAGACATGCCTAACAACAAAGAAATCTCTAGTGAATATCAAATTAAAAAAATAGAAGAAACTAAAGATCAAATGAAAGTTCACTTAAAAACACCCGAAAAAGAGCTTTATTTAAAAATCAAGAAAACCAAAGATGTTAAAATTTATAAAATTGAAATAATTGGCTCATATCCATTCTATAATAGGTTAAAAGATTATAAATTCTATTCTTTTTTATCTGACCAAAAACTATTTAGTAAAGAAGACTGTGGAGATTTTGATGGTTAAAAAACAACAAAAACTGGAGACAACAATAAGTTAACTATAATTTTCGACAAAGCATTAAAAGATAAAAAAATACAAATAGAACAATATCGAGACGATGCTCCAAAAATTGACCAAAGTAAAGTAAGCCATGATTTTATTAAAACAACAACAATTAAAGAAGCTGATGCTACTTTATCAAAAATAGCAATTAGAGACAAAGCACATTTATATTTAAAAATCGAAGGTGACGATATAAAAAGTACTGAAGAAGAAAGAGCTAATGGTGTTTTAAAAAAAGTTACTTTTAAATTAGATAGCATGCATTGGTTTGACCCATTAGAGAAAATGGAGTTGAGAGGTTGGTATGGAAATGGACTAACATGGGCACCAGAAAGAAGCCCTTTTTTACCTTACACTATCTACAGAACTAAGAAAAAACATCAAGGATTAGACTTATATGCGCCAGTGGGTACTAATACTTATGCATGTATTGAAGGAGAAGTGTATCTTAAAAGGTCAACAGACATCTATGGGAACCAAATAGGTATAAAAGGAAAATATAAGGAAAAAACTTATTACTTTTTTTATGCACATCTAAAAGATTCTGCCCTATTTAATTTAGGGGATTTTGTCAAAATGGGAGAAAAAATTGGATATACTGGTAAAACCGGATATGAGAATGATCCTGATAGACATGCTCATCTGCATTTTGAAGTTAGAAATACGAGTAGTTTTACTGGAGGAAGACTAAACCCAGTACAAACTATTCCTGAAATAGGTAAGAATCTAAATATCAACCCAGAAGAAAGCGATCAACCATGAAAAAACTTATAATTATTTCACTAATAATAATATTTTGTTATTCTTGTAAGAACACACCTTTAAATAATGAAGGTGTTAATAAAAGCTCTCAAAACTTTTTAAAAAAGGATAGTACTTTTAAAAGACAAAATAAAGATTTTATAATAAATACATCTTTAGAAGATAGTATAAACTTAATATATATAGGGAAAAAATACAAAGATCCAATAAAAAATTATAAAAATTGGGGAGGTCAATTAATTTCTATAATTGACTTAGGAGAAGAAGTAGAAATGCTGGAGAAATTTAGCTATAATTTATATTCAGATGATGATTATTTTATTTATTGTTTTGAGGAAATTAATATTGAAAACAAAACAATATTAGATACTATTATGGTAGCAAAAAAAACACTTTCTAAAAAATCAACTATTGTTGTAAGCTGTGATTATATATTAAATCAAAATAAAATAATATCACCTGTTTTTGCAATAGCTCCAATAGAAAAGAAAGAAAATGATATATATCAAAAAATTGTCAAAGCTTGGGGGTTTGATTTTAAAAACAAAAAAATAATTTTATTAGATTCTAATAAAGTTATCTGTGCAAACGAAGGTGATTGGGAGTTAGATTAGCCTTAGTGTATGATAAAGCATTAAAATACAAATAGAACCTTATAGAGGTAAACCAGACCATAAAGCAGAAAAAGAATGGATGTACGAAAACACAGTCTCTGGTTTTAAAGTTGACAAAAGAGATACAGCAAAACTATATCTCAAAATAGAAGGTGATGATATAGAAACCGAAGAAGAAGAACGAGCTAATGGTGTTTTAAAAAACATTGCTTTTAAGTTGGAAATAGCTAATACCATACACATATATGAATATGGTAAAATTAGCAAACTAAATTTAGAAGGTTTAAAAAAGGTTAAATATAGGTATTATGATAACAATAGTGATGTTCACGATTTAGGCACTTTTGAAATTTCTGATGCGCAAAAATGGAAAAATGGTTCTAAATACAAAAAAACAGGTTGGAAAAAAATCACATCTACTGATAATGATGGTTCGTCAATAAATCGATATTATGAATATGATTCAGGTAAAATAAAATTGATAAAATTTAAATTACCTATTTCTTATCAAAAGAAAGATCTAAAAATCAAATTGAATGATAATCCATCAAGAGAATACATTAATCCTGAAGCCTACGCTTGTCTTATAGGTGCAATTGCGGATAATGATTTTCCCGACCTTACTCTAAATGGTTTCACTTCTGCAGATGGAACAAGTGCGCCAAGTGTAACGCATTATAATGGAATTGCTGGAGACTTTAGGTACTTAAGAAAAGATAAAAAAGTACAAACTTTACATATAAACACTTCACCTAATGATCTTGATGTTGTTAGACAAGATAAATTTATTGATGCCTTAATGAAATTTGGTTGGGGAAGTTTTTTAAGTTATGATATTACTCTAAATGGCTCATCGTTTAGATTAGAGCATACTGAACATAAGCCACACCATCATCACCATTTACATCTTAACAAGGAAGATTTCAAACCTAATTATAAATAAATCATGAAAGTATACTTTTTAATAATTTTAAATAGTCTTATTCTTTTTTCCTGTAAAATGAATAATAAAATTCCCGAGCGAGATATAGAAGATAGCACTAACATTGCTGCAAAAGTTAACAAACAAGAAAAACTTAAAACAACACAAGATACTATAGATATATTTATTCCAGAATCTGCTTTATCCCAACCAGAATATTTTTCTTTTAAAGAAGAGGTGTTTACGAAAACTCAGCTTAAAAAATATCAGAATATTCAATCAAAATTGACAGAACTAAATGGTAATTTTTTAGGAGATACAGATGAAAATGACATTATTGGCCATCCAGATTTCGATTATGATGGATTAACAATATGGGGTAATGAAACGAATAGAAAAAAAGCAACATTTAATGCTGAAAAAATTTTAAAAGCCTATGGTTTATATTATATTGATAGTAAATTGATCTTGATTACAGAAGCTACCAAAACAAAAAAAGGCTATATAATGGATTCAATATTTTTCGATGACAAAATTTTAGTTTGGAAAAATACAAGTCAAGGTTATGTTAAGGATAAGAAAATGTTGAAAAACAAGGAAATATATTTAAAAAGATTGAGTAAAGAAATAGAAGAAATCTATATTAACGAACTTGGATACATAGAAAAATATAATTATACTAAAGACTCTATGTCATCTTTCGTTATTGGAAATTTAAAAAATTAATTATAGCCATTTTTATAAATAATTAAATTATTCATGAAAAGTTTAATAATTGCTTTAGTTGTATTATGTTTTGCTTGTAAAAGCAATACAAGTGATATTTCGAAAATAGAAAACCCTAAACTCGAAATTAAAAAACCAACAGATTCTATTACAAGAACTTTACCAATAGGTATTTCAAAGTTAATGGATAAAGATTTTAAACTTGACACCAATGATGATGAAGGCTCTAAAGAATACAAATCTATATTTGACTTTTACGATACATTACTTAAAAGTGACTCAACTAAGCTATATAATAAATATTCAACATTATCATATATTCCCGATAAATCATTTATTCAAGAGAAAGATAAACACCCATTATTGGGAGACGAAGAAAACCAAACAGATTTAAAAACTAAGCCTTTTAACATTGTAAAGATTCTACCAAAAAGCGGCGATTTTAATGTGGTAATTGTATCTGGTACTACACCATATAATGAGTATCATTCAATAAATAGAATGGAATTGTTGACCCTAAATAATGAACTTGAAATAATTGATGAATTTAATATTTACTATGCCTATGCAAGTGAAATAAGTACTAAACAAAAGTTTTTTTTTATAGATAAAAGCTATAATATATTTATAAGATATTACTTTGAAAAAGAAGAAAAACCATCTTACTTCTCCGAGGTAAAAAAATATAAGTTATCTCCTAACGGCAAAATTATTAACCAATAAATAATTCATGAAAAGATTATTACTTATTTTATGTTTTGGTTGTAAAAAAAGTAATATTGAAAAACATATTGTTAGTACTAACGACTCTATAAGCACAAACACCTTCTTAGACATTATTACTAAACAAGAGTTACCAATTAATTTAATTCAAATAATAGATGATTCTATTTCCCAGATATCTTTAGGAAGTAAATTTCTTATATATAATTTCCCTAAAGGAGGCGTAAATAATAAGATAAGTAGTAAAAATAAGCACTATAATTATTTATTAGATTCAATATACATAACTTATGAAAGAATAGATAACTTAAAAACATCGAATTGTTACAAATCAAATGAAGGAATATTACATGAATATTTTGAATCTGATGAATTAGTTGACGACTCAAATACTGAGTATTTTGAATATTTAACTAAACTACCTAAAATTCATGATTTTGAAATTTCTATTGAAAAAGTTACAAAAAAATGTAATAAAGAAAATAGTTTGGAAACTCAATATTGTTTAGTTCTAAGTAAAAACAAAAAGGTTATAAGACGATATAATATAGGATACATAGATTATGGTGATTTGAGTACCTCTTCAAAATATTGGTTCATAAGCAAAGATTATATTGTACATACAAGAATATTCGGAGAAGTAGCCGAGGAAGATGAAGAATTCTCTAGTACTTTTATTAGCAAAGTGAATAGCTATATAATAACAAAAAGTGGCCATTTAGTTTCTTATTTTAATAAAAATGGTATTTATAAAACAGAAACAGAAGAAGGTTTGGTTAATGACCATTTAAAGCATGGTGAGTGGATAGAAAAAAAATCAAACTATGGTTATGTTAATAATGAAACTTACGCTATTGGTAATTATACAAATGGATTAAAAACAGGAATGTGGAATTATTTTGAACTAGAAACAATTGAAGTAGTTAATGATGATGGATATATAACTAATACTCATACTAAAAAAGGTTCTAGATTGTTAATGACAGAAGAATATTCTGATAATGGAGAACTCTTAAAAAGAGAAATATTGGATAATAATTAAGCAGTCAATGGAAAGATTATTAATGGTCATAGTTGTTTTTTGTTTTAGTTGTAAACAAATCAAGAATGATAAAATATCAAATAATTCTACACTAAAAATAGAAGACAGATTAGCTATTAAAAAATAACGAAGAGCATAATTTTGGTAATACAAAAATTATTTCAACAAGAAAATACACAAAAAAAGAATAGGCTTTCAACAACAAAAGGAGATAATATTCAATTGGTGTATGCAAAAGATATCCCTTCTTATGAATCAGGAAGTATCAAGTTTAAATTTTTGACATGGAATTCAGATACAGGTCGCTGGTATATTAATCCATTCTGTTTCGCAGGATTGCTAGGAGCAATGATTGAAGAAAGTATAGTCGATTTAGGGTTTAACGGGTTCAGCGTGAAAAATGGAAATACTGCTGGAGGAAGTTCTAGTCATATTAATGGAGAGAAAGGTGATTTGAGATATTTTAGCACAAATAAAAATGGAAAAGCTATTCATTTATTTACTAATCATACTACTAAAATTAAGAACCCTAATTTTGATTATGATAGACAAAACCGCTTCAATGATGCCCTATACAAATATGTTTGGGGAAGGATTGCAAAAATGTATTCTGAAGATTTCTATATTGAAGGAGAAAAAGAAGAAATAAATCCTAAAACAAATAAAATAGAAAAGAAAAAACAAGAGTCAAGCACCTATTAAATCATTGCGTGCATAAAATGAAATTAGGTAAAAACGGTTATAGGCATTATCATCACATTCATCTAACGGGTTTTGATCATTAAATAATTGAGAAAAAATGAAAATAACAACTATTTTATTCCTACTAGCAACTATCATTAGTTGTCAAACAAAAAGAAATGACAAAACTAAAATTACTGTAGCTAAAGTAAATTCTATAAAAGCAAATAGTCCTTTTTTGACCAAAAGAACAGATATAAATTTTCTTTTAGAAAATCTTCCATCAATTGATTTTCCATATTCAAGTAAAAGTATTATATCAAAAGTCAAGTACTATGATACCATAGGAGGTTTCTTTATAGATACAACTTTTACCAAAATAGGGATTCAAAAACTATCTACTTATATAGATATTGAAAATTCGATACAAATTTATGAAGGTGATACTTTAAGTATTGATTTTTTTACTCAAAAAACGAATACTGTTATCAAAGACGATATTACTTTTGCATATAAAAATAATAATGATTTTAATTATAACATAGATTCACAAATTTTATTTCCATTTTTTAAAAAAGAATTAGAAAAGGTCAATTTAATTGGCAGCTATTCTCAATATTTTGGTGAAAATGATATTGCAGGTGTTTTTTTTATTTTAACAAGTTTTAATAAAGCAGGGAAGCAAATAGATTATTTAATCATATTTAATAGATTTTCATGGGAAAATGGTTTAGAAATAGATTTTGAAATAAAAAAAGACTTTAGTATTCAACTTGATAGAAAAGAAATTGAATATTTTGACGGCGATTTAGAAAAGGAATTAGACCCTCCAAGAGTAAAAAGAAAGTTAGAAAATTACATCCTTAATGATAACGGAATATTTGAAAAAGTTATAAAATAAATAGAGCCATTTAGAGATACGCCAGATCTCTTAGTACAAAACCACATTGTACGCACAACAACAATAATTAAATAACTCACAACTCCAAAAACAAGTATTAAGGACAAAGCACATTTACACCTAAAAATACAAGGTGATGATATAGAAACCGAAGAAGAAGAAGAAGAAGAAGAAGAACGAGCTAATGGTGTTTTAAAAAAAGTTACTTTTAAATTAGATAGCATGCATTGGTTTGATCCATTAGAAAAAATGGAATTAAGAGGTTGGTATGGAGCAACCCAATGGACTCCCCGAAAAAGTGATTTTCATGGAAGAACTGGAGGGAAGCATGATGGTTTAGATCTTTACTCGCCTGTTGGAAAAAGTGTTTAAGCCTGCTTAGAAGGGAATGTAACATTTAAATCTGATCCAAGTGGATATGGGAACCGAATTTATCTAAAAGGAGAATATAGAGGGAAAACGTATTATTTAATGTATGCTCACCTTACAACTTACAAAACTGGGAACGTAAAAATTGGAGATATCATTGGAACAACAGGCCAATCAGGAAATGCTAAAAGGCAAGCTGCTAAAATGGCTCACTTACACTTTGAAGTAAGAAAAGTAAAAAATAGCAAACCTACTTTTGACCCACTAAAAGAAATGAGTTTGTCCGTAATTACTAATCCTGATAAAAATTCACAAAAATGAAAACACTTATATTAATACTATCACTCTCCATTTTTTCTTGCTCTTGCAAAAGCCAAAATAAACCAATAGAGGTTTCTTTAGAGAAAAAAATACCTCAAGATTTGGTAGTTGATAAAATAGAACATTTAAACTTTGATAACGATAAAGAGATTGAAACTATAATAACAGCGTCAGACTCAACTGCTTCATATATCTACGAATTTTGGTTCAAAAAAGATAAACTATTCAATAAAATAGTTTATCCATGGGTATCAATTAACTACAAATGGTTTGTTAATATAGATGATGATAATCTACATAAAATCATTAGGGCTCAGGGATATGAAGATGGAATAAACTATGCTATATATGATATTGTTGAAAATAATCATGAGCCATTATTGTTTTTTACTCCATTGTTAATGGATGAAGAATATCCTAATAATTATTTTTGGGGATATCCATGGGATATTACCTCTATAATTATTAATAATCAAAAAGAAATTTTAATCTCGTTAGATAGTTCTATAGAAAGGGAAGATGACTTTACTCTTGCTCCTAAACAAAAAAAACTTCCTATCAATTTTTTTTCAAGGTAAAAGTACTCAGCCAGAATTTAAATTTGATAAACATAAAATAAATCAAAGGTTTTTAGGTGTTAATATGATACTAAGTAATACTAAGGACTAATAAGGCTTAATATTTGCAAAATTCGGTAAGAAAGCAATAAAAACGTATCCAGCAGTAAAAATAGATGCACCTAAAACCGCTATTATTGGAAAAGCAATAGAATATATTTTGGACATCGATATTAAATACAAAGATTGTAAGTATAAAGCTAGATCCACAGAAGAAGACAAAAAGAATATTAGATGATCTTTACACGTACAAGGAGAAGCTAAAACCGATAAAAAAGGTATTTATATTACAGCTAAAACTAAAACAGGCGAATATACATACGCCAAGACCGAAATTGTAGATAATAAAATTAAATTAACCATAGTTTTTGCTAAAGCACTAAAAGGAAAAAAAGTACAAATAGAACCATTTAGAGGCACACCAGATCTTAGCACAAAACTAGATTTTGTACGTACGACAACTATTAAAGAACCTACAACGGTAAAAATAACGATTAGAGACACCACTAAACTATACCTAAAAATACAAAGTGATGATATAGAAATTACAGAAGAAGAAAGAGCAAATGGTGTTTTAAAGAGTGCTACTTTTAAGTTAGATGCAAAGCCTTTTGGGACATATCCCATAAAAAATTCTTAAATTAAATTGTACAATTTTTCTGCTGTTTACAAGCCCAAAGGAAGCTGCTTTGGAAATTTAGCACCATTTACATCTTAACAAGGAAGATTTCAAACCTAATTATAAATAGTCTTATTCTATTTTCTTGTAAAATGAATAATAAAACTTTCGAACAAGTTTCAGAAAATAGCATTTGAGTTCCTAAATGAGACAGCTATCTTCCTTGTACATTTTATCTAAATAGTTTAAAACATGAAGGTTTAAATTAATCCTCTTCTGTCGGAATATCATATGCTCACGTAATTAGTGAAGTTTGCAAAAATTATTTTTCAACTACTTATGGTAATTGCAAATTATAAAGAAGGTAAACCAACCGGAACTTAGCAATCATTCAATTCAACAAATCATAATGAAAAAGGTTTAAAACTATTAATTACCACGTAATATATTGATATCAGAAAACTTACAAAACAATTAGAGGCTCCTACTCCCACTCTAATTACTAATAATAACATAATCTACTACTCTTTTCTTAAATTTCCTTTTGTTAGGTTTCATAAATATTAAAAATCAAAAAAAAATCGAATTAATTTAATTTAAATACACTTAAACTAATAAAAACGTTATTTAGCTTGTTTATTTGTAACACATCGAGAACCTTGATAAATTTATAACATGCCAATATTGGCTTTTAAATTTTTTATTAATTAAATATTTTTTATTATGGCTTTCAAAGCAAAACTAAATGTAGGTGGACAAGAGTACAACGTACTAAACTGTTCTTACGAACTTTATCAAGAAACAGATTCAACTGGAAGACCATCTTCTATTACCAGAGGTGGTAAAATTAAATTAACTGTAGAATCTACTGCAGATGTTAGTTTGTCTGACTGGATGTTTAACAACTTCGAACGTAGAGATGGTAGCATCAAATTTATTAAAAGAGATAGCGACTCTACTTCTAAAGAATTAAAATTCACAGAAGGTTATATGGTTAAATATCATGAAAATTTTGATGCAACTGGAAAAAATCCAATGTCTGAAGCTTTTGTAATTTCTGCAAAATCTATTGCAATGGGTAATGGTGAGCATGTTAATGAGTGGGTATAATTAACCCTCTTTAAATATAAGGGAGTAGCATATGCTACTCCCTTTCTTTTATCCTTTATTCACTTAAATCTTAGTAATTATGTCGTTTTTAGCAAAACTTAATATCGATGATGATGAAATGAATGTTTTAGAATGCTCGTTTGGTTTTCACCAAGGTGCAGACAATTCAGGTCGACCATCTCAAAAACCTCGTGGAGGACAAATAACTATACTTATAGAATCTACCAACAAAACAGACTTTTTAGAGTGGATGATTTCTAGTAACATGACTAAAAGCGGAAGCGTTATCTTTTATAAAAGAGATAATATGTCTAGTCTTAAAACCGTTGAATTTAATGAAGCGTTCTGTCTAGATTATGTAGAAAATTTTGATGCTGAAGGTTCTCAACCTTTAAAAACCAGAGTTGTTATTTCTGCAAAAGAAATTAGTGTAAAAGGAACAACTTATACTAACAACTGGCCTGCTAAAATGTAATATAAATAATGAATTACATTAAGAGAACAGATTTCTACGATATATATATTGAACCTAGCCGAAAGACAGTAGTTATACGCCAAAAATGGAAATATAATTGGGTTGTTGGAGAGGAAGTTTCTAATTGGACCTATTTAGAAAAAAAAGCTTGGCATCAAAAAGCTGACAATGTTATTTGGCAACAATGGGGAAGCAAATTTACTTTTTGGTCTTTAGTAGAGAAGGCATTAACAAGTAATGAATACTTACATCGTAAAGAATTTAATGTAGAATTTGATATCCAATGGGTAACAACAAACCAACATTGGACAGTAAATGTTGCAAAAATTGGTCCTTATGAAGAAGTTGTTTCTAGAGTAAATTACACCTCCAAAAATATATATTTAGCACACATAGATACAGAAAGAAGAATAGAAGCAGATATTAATCAGAATACACTAAAACACGAATTCGGACATGCAATTGGTGTACCAGATGAATATGGTAAGAAACACGGGAACTCTTACAACCCTTATCATGTAGATGATACTAAAGCATTAATGAATATTGGGAATGAGTTGCGATACAGGTATCTACGTGGTGTGAAAAAAGAAATTAATACTATGATTCCTGGAGTTTCATTTGCAAGTTTTTTAAATTAATGAAAAAAAATAAAAACATTCTTTTACTCTGTACATTCTTACTAATATTTTTGTCATGCAAAAATAAGCAAGTAAAAAATGTAACTAATTTAGAAAAAAAAACTATAGACTCTATATATACTTGCTTACAAGATTCAATTACAGTGCCTTTTTTATCAAAAACAAGTTATAAAAATGCCATAAAAACCTGCAATCTTACAATCTCAAATAATGAGTTTATTTTGGGAGAACATGGTTTAATGGGACCAAGTAGAATTCTAAAAAAACATTTCTCTAAAATAGAAATTAGTAACCAAAACATAGTCATTAAGCATGTCTTTTGGGAAACAAAAGATGGAGAACATTTTATTCAAGTTTGGTACCAACAAAAAAACAATATTTGGCTTCCAATTGAAGCTTATAAATATAATAAATCAACACAGTTTTAATAAAAATAAAAGTAAACAACTAAAACTATAGATTAAACGTACTTATTTATAGGTATCGTTTTAATAAAAAAATATTACTATGGCATTACAAAGTAAAACAACAATATTTATATCGGGAACAGAAATTTCTGCATTTAAGGCAATTAACCTACACCAACGAATAGATTCTCATCATAAATTAGAGCTTGTTTGCCGTATGGATGTTTTAGAAGATTTATCTTTAACACTAGGAGAATCAAGTAAAAACTTTTTAGGTGAGACTTTAACTCTTCAAATAACCTCGATTGGTACATTTAATGGCTATAAAACACTAGAATTTAAAGGTATTGTTTCTCAAATAACAACTGTAAAAGGTCATGAAGCTAGTTATGGAGATGAAATAATAATTACTGCCTTAAGCCCAACCTTTATAGCAGACGATGGTCCTCATTATGCTTCATATAATGATTTAACACTATCTGATATATTAGACCGCACATTTAGTGATTACGATAAATCTAAATTAGAGGTCTTAATACAACCCAATAACACCTCTACCCTACACTACTCTGTACAAAACAACGAAAGCGCATACGATTATGCCAGTCGTTTAGCAGCGCAATATGGTGAATGGTTTTACTATAACGGAACACAACTTATTTTCGGAACACCGGAAACCGAAGAATTAAGCCTAACCTACGGTTTCGATCTTAAAGAGTATAATTTAAACCTTATACCACAATCTCATAATTATAAATATTATGCAAATGATTATTTATTAAACGATGTGCACCAAAAGAACTCTAACGATGTTAGCTCTGGAGCAAGTGGTTATAGCGGATTTGTATCTAGTAAAGCAAACACTATTTTCAATAAACAAACTAAAGTATGGCATAATTTATATAACGATTCTAATTCAAAACAACGCCTAGATAACAGTATCGAATTACAAAAAAAAGCTATAGAAATCCAGCAAGTTAAACTTAATGGTGTTAGCGATAATCCAGGTGTAAAACTAGGAAAAATTGTTACAGTAGAAGGCGCAAACTATAGAGTAACAAACGTTACACATACCAATACGGAAAATGGAGATTATCAAAACCGTTTTCAAGCCGTAACAGCTGAGTTCGATGCTTACCCTAACACAAACATAAATGCATTTCCTAAAAGCGACACACAAACCGCAATAGTTATGGAAAACGCAGATCCAGATGGTTTTGGTAGAATACGCGTACAATTTCCTTGGCAAAAAGACGTAGGAGAAATGACACCTTGGATTCGTGTAGTTTCACCACATGCAGGCGGAGACAAAGGCTTTCATTTTATACCAGAAATAAATGAAGAAGTTTTAGTAGGTTTCGAAGGTGGCAATGCTGAGCATCCTTATATGATGGGAAGTTTGTATAACGGTAATGGAAAAGCAAGCGCATTTCAAAGTAATTCTAATGCCATAAAAGCACTACAAACTAGAAGTGGCAATAAAGTAGTGATGAATGATGATGATGGCAGCATAACCATTGCAGATCCATCTGGAAATGTAATAGTCATGCAAGGTAATGGCGAAATTATAATACAAGCCCCAAACAAACTAACATTAGCTTCCAAGGATATTAATATAATGGCGGGTAACAGTATTAACATTATAGCAAAACCAAACGAAGAAGGTGGTGGTGTCGGAACAATGAGTATATATGCACAAAGAGATTTAGGGATTAATGTAGCAGACGAAGGTATTGGTATAAAAGCAAATAAAGATATCACCATTACTAGTGAAACCGCAAGCGCGAATCTTAATGCAAAAACCGATGCTAATATCAAGGGTGAAACAAGCGTAAATTTAGATGGAGACAAACTTAATATTACTGGAGGTAGTAAAATTAAAATAGAATCTTCAGACACAGATATTTTATAATATTCTAAAAAATAAACTATGCCACATGATTTAGAATACGTCGTAAAAGATGCATTAATGATGTGCGATAAAGGTGTTGCTCCAGCTCCCTTTACGCCCACATCAAACACCCATATAAAAATTAATGGCTGCTTAGTAACTACTAAAGCAGACAAAGCACCAATGACTAACATTCCGCCTTTTGGAGCATGCTCTGTAAAAAACGGAAGTCCTTGTACACCTGCTCCAACAGATTGGACAGATACCTATAAAGTAAAAGTAAAAGGACAAGAAACCATTTTGTTTAAAAGCAAAATGCAGTGTGGTACAGGTGGCAAAATAGAATTTATTACTAGCGGGCAAGTGCCTATACCTCCAGAAGAGTACGATAAACTTTTAGAAGAACACGGTGAAGAGGAAGATTCTGGTTGGGGCTGGTGGGATACCGCAGAACTAATACCTGTAGTTGGTAATATTATTGGTATGGTTAGGGAAGCCCAAAAAGGGAATTGGTGGATGGTAGGTTTAAATGCCGCGTTTCTAGTAGTAGATATCGTTAGTTTTGGTACAGCATCTGTTGCTACAGCTGCTGCAAAAGGCGCCGTTAAAGGAGGTATAAAAATCGCTGCAAAAAAAGTAGCACAAGAAGCTTTAGAAGCAACGGTAAAACTAGGCACCAAACAAGGCTTAAAAACAGCTGGAAAAGGATTTGCTAAAGCTGCTGCTAAAAAAGTAGATGATATTGCTATTAAATATGGTAAAGTATGTGTATTTGCTTGTTTTACAGCAGGCACTAAAATAGCAGTAAAAGAAGGACATAAAAATATAGAAGATGTAAAAGTAGGTGATCTTGTTTGGGCATATAATGAGGCAACGGGTGAAAGCGATTTAAAGCCAGTGCTTAACACCATGCAAAAAGAAATTGATGCTACTATAGAGCTTACCTTAGGCGGAGAAGTTATAGAAACCACCGCAGAACACCCTTTTTACACACAAAGTGGTTGGAAAGATGCTGCCGATTTAACCTTGCAAGACGAAGTAAAAACAAAAAATGGAAAATGGCAACGCATAGAAGCCACAAACTTCTTGTACACCAAGAAAAAAGTATATAACTTTGAGGTAGCAGATTGGCATACCTATTTTGTTGGTGCTTGGGAGTGGTTGGTGCATAATGCAGGGAAATGTATTTCTAAAGGAATAAAAAAAATAAGCAACCGATTAAAGTATTTAGGAAGAACACCTGGAAAAGGATCTAAAACGGGTAAAGCGGTATTTGATAGAATGGTCAAGGAAGGTACTGCTAAAGTAACTAAAAGTGGTAAGAAAATTTTTAAAGATGCTTCTGATGGAAAGTGGAGAGATATTGCAGAGGCGGATATGGGACATTTGACTGATGCAGTAACTTGGTGGAATAAAAAAGGTCGAAAGTTAGGTGCTAAAAGCAAAGAAGTAAGAGAATGGATGCTAAATCCAAAAAATTATGAATTAGAGTATTTTAGATATAATAGATCTAAAGGATCTATTTTAGGTAAAACTAAGGAAGGGAAATATTTACCAACATTAAAATAATATTAAAACAAATGAATATAAATGAAAAAATTTTTGAACTCTATGATTATATCGATGAGCATAGTTTAGATGATAATAAAGAATTAGAGAAACACTTAAATTTTGTTAACATAGAATGGGATAAATTACCTGATTCAAAATTAGACGATTCAGATAGAACTCTTTTAGCTGATACAATGATTGAATGTTTATTTAAAACTAAAAATTATCAATTAGCTGAAAATTGGGTCAATATTTATCTTGATAATAAAAGTTTTCCTGAAGAAGTTGCTTTTCATTATGGACGCTTAGAATTTGAAAAAGAAAACTTTGAAAAAGCTTTAAAGTTGTTTAAGGAAGCTTACAAAGCGTCAAAAGGAAGAATTATAGAAGGAAAAGGCAAGTATAAAGACTTCTTCCTTCATCCCGAAAAATATATAATAAAGGAATGAAACCCTCTAAAATGAAAGAGCTTTCAGATAGCGATTATGTTCGTATCGAAAAACTAAGTGAAGAAGGAAACGACCTTTACGAGCAAGAAAACATACGTCCAGCCTTGAGAAAGTATGAAGAAGCATTAAATATTGTGCCAGATCCAAAAACAGAATGGGAAGCATCCACTTGGCTTTACACTAGTATTGCGGATGCACATTTTTCATTAGGAAATATCGATGAAGCAAAAGAAAATTATTACAATGCGCTTAATTGTCCTGATGGTCTATCAAATGCATACATACATTTTAGTTTAGGACAAGTACTTTATGAACTTGAAGAAAGTAAAAAATCTCAAGAATCATTATTAAGAGCCTATATGCTTGAAGGATTAGAAATCTTTGAAGATGAAGACCCAAAATATCTCGATTCAATTAAGGGTTTGATAGATGAAGATATTGAGGATAAGAACATTGACACACAAATACAACAAAAATACATCTACAAAAACGGTAGTCGTTTCTACAAAAATGAAGACGGTAATTTAATTGAAGATAATTAGTACTAAAACCGCTTTGTAGCGGTTTTTTTATGACTTAAAAATTACAAATAAAACACTACTTATCAACGCATAGAAGCCACAAACTTCTTGTATACTAAAAAGAAAGTCTATAACTTTGAGGTAGCAGATTGGCATACCTATTTTGTTGGTGCTTGGGAGTGGTTGGTGCATAATGCTCGACCTTGTTTGAGTAAGATAAAGCATTTACCTGATTATCTTGCTAGAATGCAAAAAGGGAATTATTTCAATTTTATTAGAGAAGGTGCATATAAACAAATGGGAGGATTTAGTGAACTAGTTCTAAAAAATGGTAAGAGAATTGACAGTTATATTCCCGGTATTGAAATTGTATCAAGAAAATTTACGCAATTGGGTAAAACTTCGGTCAAAAATGCTAAAAACAGCATAGATGAACTTGCAAAAAAATATAAACCAGGAACTGAGTTAAAAAACACATCTCGAAATGCAGACGCTATTAGTCAAGGTGGAAAAAAATTAGACGGACAAATGATATTGGAGGTGCCTCCACAAAAAGTTCCTGTACCTGATGATGTTTTAAAACACGCTTCAGATAATGACGTAATAATAAGAGATACCGGAGGAACAATTTTAAACCCTTAATAATAATATGAAAATAATTTATCAAGGATATTCATCACCTAGAAAAAAGATGAAACCAGAAGTGGACACTGTCGCAAAATGGGATACTTGGAATGGTACAAAATTTAAAAAGGATTTAGAAAATGGAAAAAAAACATCAAAAGAAATAGCTCAAAATAACCATAAAGTTGGATTGGATTACGAATTTTCAGCTATGTATGAAGATGATACCTCTGACTTTCCTTTTTGTTTCGTTAGTGTTGTTCCTGAAAATAAATTTATTGGTGTGGAATTTATGGATGGTGTTGGAAGAAAATATCTAAAATATTCTTTTGGAAAAAATGAAGACAAAAATTTATTATTTCTTGAAGAAATATGGTTTTATGAATTTGCCAATGAGGATACTGATAAAATGAAATCAAGAACACATTTTGTTTTTGACGAAGTTGGAAATGTGAATTATAGGGTTTACGATATGATACAAGGTAAAACCTTAGATTATGAGAGTAAAGAGCCAATGGAAACAAGTGCGCTTTATGAGCCTTATCCTGAATTTGGAGAATATGAAGGCGTAATTCGATTAGAAAGAGACATTCCGATTTTAAAAGATAATGTAAGAACATACATTTATAAAAATGGTACACGCTACTATAAAGATGAAGACGATAATTTAATTGAAAATAATTAGTACTAAAACCGCTTTATAGCGGTTTTTTTATGACTTAAAAATTACAAATAAAACACTAATTATCAACGCATAGAAGCCACAAACTTCTTGTACACCAAGAAAAAAGTCTATAACTTTGAGGTAGCAGATTGGCATACCTATTTTGTTGGTGCTTGGGAGTGGTTGGTGCATAATTCTGCTTGTGTATCAGAAGCAATTAAGCAAGTAGCTTAAAGGTTACCTAGAACTAAAGGTAAATGGATAGGAGAAGCTGGAGAAGGTGTTTGGAAGTCTACTAAAAAAGCGGTTAATAAAATTACTAAAGGAGAAGGAATACCATTTAAGAATGGGTATCCTGACTTTAGTAAATGGTCAAAAGGTAAAATGAAATTTAAGAATTTAGATGGAACAGCCAAAGATTTTGACAAAGTATATCAAAGAGTTGCCAAACAAAAAGGGCTAAAGAACAAAACTCAAGCAAAAAAATATCTTAAAGATAAAGGATTAACACCTCATCATCATCAAGACGGAAAAACTATAGAATTAATACCAACAGCGTTACATAAAAACATTCCACATTCGGGTGGCGCTGAAAATCTAAGAAACGGAACTTTATAATGGAATATATTAGAAAAATAATATTTAAGTTAGGTCAAACTGAACTAACTAAGGTTTTAAAAAAGAAAAAGGATAATAATTTTGATTACGAGAACTATATAGAATCAAATAATTTAAAACTATCGGATGAATATATATATTTATCTAAAGAATATGGTTATAATCAGTTTAATGAAGATATAGTTTTTAAGAGTTTAAATAAGTTACCAATAACCAGAGATGATAATCTATGTCCTATTGGAATTATTTATGGTTGGGGAACAGGTGAAAATTCTCTTCAAGAAAACAGAAAAATTTTTCTTGACCAAATCCCCGAAAATTATTTTGTATTTGCTGAAGGTTTACCTGGTGATCAATTGTGTATTAATCAAATTGATCAAAAAATATATTATTGGCACCATGAGTCTTTAGAGAATGAAGGATTATATTTGGTTGCAGATTCTTTAATCGATTTTTTAAAATCTTTACATTTAAACCCAAATTCTGAAATTGAAGACGATTTAGAAGAAGAATGGTTCTCTGATGATTTTTAATAAAATATATTCTACCACAAATGCTTATTTATATCTAGTACAAAAATGGTAAGTTCAATACAAACAATAAAAGCTATGTATTTATATAGGTAGCTTTTGTATTTTAAGTTATGCGTAGAGAGTGGCTGGAAAGATGCTGCCGTTTTAACCTTAAAAGGCGAAGTAAAAACCAAAAATGGAAAATGGCAACGCATAGAAGCCACTAACTTCTTGTATACTAAAAAGAAAGTCTATAACTTTGAGGTAGCAGATTGGCATACCTATTTTGTTGGTGCTTGGGAGTGTTTAGTGCATAATATAGCTTGTTTTAAAGGTTCGCTAAAAGTTATTAGTAAACGATTAAAATATTTAGGACGTACTCCTGGAAAAGCTTCTAAAACAGGTTGAGAGGTTTTTGACAGGATGTTGAAAGGAGATCCTCCGACAGCAATAATTTTTGATGATTTTGGTAATAAAGTAAAAGAATTTTGGGAGATTGTAGCCGTAGTCGTAGCCGCAGTCGTGGTCGCTGCAGTGGCGCTTATAGTGGTAACAGGAGAATCTGCTATTGGTGCTATTAGCGCAGCGTCCGGAGCATTAGCTACAACCGTTGCGGTAACGGTCGCTACATTAGAAGTTGTAGGTTTAGCACTCGAAGTAAAAGCATTATACGACTATACTCAAGATCGAGATGAATATGTATTAGCTAAAAATGTGGCACCTGGTTTATTATTTTTAGGAGCTGGTAAATTAGTAGAAAGAGTTGGAGGAGAAATAATTAAACATTTTTCCAAAGGAGTTGATGAAGCTTTAGAGGCTGGATCTAAAGGAGTTGATGATGTTGTTGAACAACTTGACGAGATTGCAGATCCTCGAATGGAAAGCTAAGAAATAAAGACGGCACATATGCAAAGACCATAAAACTAAAGGAAAAAGTCCTAAATATAACCGTAACGCTGCTGAAAGAAGAAAAGCGCTTTTACGTGATGCTAAAGATCCTAATAGCTGGCTTTCTGACCGAGCTAGAAAGCAAATTTTAGATTCGGATGGTAAAAATGTTCCTAAAGGATATGAAGTATCTCATGAAAAACCATTATATACTAGAACATCTAATACGGGTAAAGCAAAATTAGACAAAGCTGATAATATGAAAACTCAACGTAAGTCTGATCATCCTAAAAGACACAAAATTTGTGGAGACCAATATCATGAATTTGGACCTGCAAATAAACCTTATAGTTCAAAACCTTAATTATTAATGAAAATAGATGAACTAAAAATTAAATACAAAGAACTCCTTAGTTTAGAAGACTCTGATGATGGTATTTTCGAGTTTAAAAAGTTATTATTAGAAAGTGATGAAGACGAAATTATACAATTTCATATTGACATATTAAACGATAGGGAAAATCAATATTTACATAGGGATATTCGTTCCTTTTTTTCAAAAAGAAAAAATTCAAAAAAAGTAATATCTTTAATTCTCAAAAAAATAAATGAAGGTATTAAAGAGCCATTACTTCTTGCTGATTTAATTCAAATTTTAGGAAACTTTAGAAGCCCACTTGCTAAAGAAATAATTGTAAAAGAAATACGATCATCTGTTAGAAATATTAGGTATAAATGCATTATAGTTTTAGGTTGGATTGGATCTAATATTGATGATTTAAACATATTAAATGAAAGGATGTTAAATGATGAAGACGGTCAGCTAAGAGGTTATTCTGCAACAGCAATGAGACAAATATGGCACAACAAAAAAAACACTAAAAACAAGATTACAATATTCATTAAAAAAGCGATGTCTAAGGAAAATAATAAGGATGCATTAACAGGTATGATTTTAACTATTCAAGAACTACACAAGAAGAAATTAGGCTTTAAAGAATCTAACTATGGTGATGTTACAGGAAATGTAGAAGAAGCTAAAACAAAAACAATAAAAATGTTAGAAAAGCTATAATTATGATAATATTTTTATGCGATAAAGAATCTGATTAAGAACTTCAAGACGAAGAATTAAATTTGGACGAAGCTTTGACCGAATTTTATCAATTATCAGATAATAAAGATTCTTTTTTTGGAATTAAAAAAGGAGAAGATTCTATTCAGTTTACTTGGGAAGATGAAGATAAATGGCTAATAGATGTACCATATGATATGACAAACTTTATATGTCTTCAAAAATTTTCAGATTATAATGAATGCTATGAAATCATTAAATCTATATATGAAGGAGCGATTATTAAAGAAATTAAAAATTTAATTAAAGTCAATATTATGACGAATAATATAGACAGCATCACTAACCCTCTCAAAAGAAAAACTCGCTTTTTATTAGATGAATAAATTAATGACCCTTTGAAAACTTTATACAGTACTATAAATCTATGCTAAAAGGAAAATTACAAGAAGGAGATATTTTTTTCGTTAAACGAAAAGATAAATATTTTTTTGGTAAAATTTTATTAGATGTTTCAGAACGTATTCTAAAACTTGAACCTCAAAATTTAGGTTTAAAATTTTATAGCGGCTGTTGTCTTACTGCTGTTTATAAAGGGATATATGACAAGCCAGAATTAGGAACAGAAGAACTAATAATTCCAAGTAGTTTTATATTTAAAAAATTCTTTTATTCTAAAAAATATAAAGTAGAATGGAATTTCTATAAAAATGAACCAATAGATTATAGAAGATTAGATTTTCCTGAAGCATTACAGTCAGTACATGAAAAAGGAATATGTTTTTCTAAGGGAGAATTGCAACTTGTAACTAATATTACAGAAGAACAGTATGAAAATGAATATAAAATCATAAAGGGAATTAAAGGAAGTTTTGAGTCTTTAATAGATATTGCTAGTCATTATCAAGAAAGAGAAGACTTAATGGATGTTATCTCTAAAAAACAATTAGAATGGTCTGATTTTAGATTTGCACCAAAAAAAAGAAAAGAAGTCTATAAACAAATAGGTGAAGATATGAACCAAAGTTATTATGAAATGGCTCTAAAGCATAGTTTTGACTTAGGTAAATTTTACGAAAAATAAAACTATGAATAAATATCCTCAAAAATTAATTATTGATGCTGTTTGGAATTTTAAAAAAGATAAATATAATCTGTTAGAAGCTTTCATTACAGACTTGTTAGTTTATAACGAAAAACTAATTGGTGAAGATTTTGAATTCGAAAAAGATAAAAAAACACTAAACAGTCCTAAAGTTGTTATACAGTACAATACTATTAGATAGTTTTATTAAAACAATATCTTTCTACTCTTATCATGCCGGGTTGCACAAGAGATCGCTTACTGTTTTTTTTTTTTATGAAATTATTTTTTAATTAAGTATATACCGTCAAAAAAAAATCCCAAGATTATATAATCTTGGGATTTTTAACTGTTATTGACTATTTATTAAAACTTAAACATAACACCAAATGTTACAGATTGAAAAAAATTGCTAAAAACATTTAGATCTGCTGTAAGATTACTATTAGTATATTCCTCACGAGTTGTTTCTCCTAAGAGTTTTTCCTCTTCATAAGTTAACGATTGGTATCTAGCGATATCAGACAATACAAATGAAATTGCAATATTATCCTTTACAAAGTAGTTTATCCCCATATCCAAGCCAACCTGAAAACCAGTTCCTGTTCCTTGCGCAACGTCTTCGCCATCATCTTTATAATAGCCTCCACCAAGCTCTCCATAAACTTTAAATCTTTCTCCTAAATCTAAGAAATAAGATCTTATAAATGGACCTGCTTCTATTGAAACTAACTCTACAGTATCTGCACCTTCAGTCTCATTTTTGGAAGATTTATAAGTTAAATCTAAACCAATAACAAAATCATCACTAATTAAGTAACCAATCTTAGGATTAATAGTGTATGAAGATGTTTTAACACCTCTAAGTTCATCCTTATCATTACTAAAACCTAACTTACCTTCTACAATAAAGTCACCTTTTAAAAGATAAAAATCAGAACGATCTACTTTCTTTTCTTCCTGAGCATAAAGACCTGTTAATGTTAAAAATAACGCGAAAAAAAATAATTTGTTTTTCATATTTAATACTGTTTACTGTTTATTATTGGTTTAATCTCTATATTTTAAAAGTCTAAAAAAATACATAAAAAAACCCGAAGCGATAACTCCGGTTTCTTTTATCTTAAAACTTTTCTATTATTTTTGTTGTTCGTATTCTGCGTCCCACTCATTTCCTTCATCTCCTTTTTGTCCGTCCATTTTAATCATAAAGTTCTTAGCTGGGAAATATGGTTTCATATGCACATCTAAATATATACGATCTTTTTGGTTATGATCTTGCTCAAAACGTTTAATAGAAAAGTCCTCAATTAACTTGTCTGGTCCTGTTATATTGTCTAAAAATTTAACAATCTGATTCATTAATTCCTTTCTAGTTTTTGCATTGAAGTTCTCGAATGCACGACGGTTTAAGAAATCCATTAAAACTTTTGTTACATAATCGAAAACACGAACTACAGAATAAGTTTGTAACCCTAAATTATCTCCATTAAATAATGTTTTAGCAGAAAATGCCATTACTTTACCATACTCATTAACCATTGGTACTAACCCTAATTTTTCTAGCTGAGCAATTTCACTCTTCTTTAAATCAAAACGAACACCATCAATCTCGTTAATACCACCAAATTTCTTACCAGCAGTAACTTGAGACATTAATGTGTTATATATTTTTCCCGCTAAAGCTCCTGCAGGTGGTACGAACAAATCGTCTTCCTCTCCTACCTCATCGTGTTTTCCTCTCCCTACTAACCAATTACAAGACATTATAACATTAGAACGGTACTTATCTCCTCCTGTTAAATTAGCAGATTCAAACATTTCCATAACATCATCCGGCTCATCTAAATGTGCGAAATCTGTAACCAACATTACTTTATTTTCATGTGCAATTTTCGCCCATTTTTCTACTACTTTATTAGATCCTAAATATCCAGGTATAACAAGAAGTCCGTAGTTTTCTCTAAGATCTAAACGATCATAAGCTCCATTTAACTCTTCAGAAATTGCATCAATAAAACGCGTATTATCTAAATCTTTAATTTGATCTAAATCTGCATTTACTATAGAGATGTTTTTTAGTTTATCTGATTCTGAATTCTTATAGAAAAGTGCCATAGACCTATACGATCTTTCTAAGTCTCTAGTAGCATTAACTGCTCGTCCTAAATTCTTTTTTAAAGATACATCTGCCTCTTGAGAAAGCTTTTGTGAACCTTCAACCATATCAGATATATTCTCTGAACCTGAAAGAACAGAAGACCACATTTCTAATACTTTTTTTAGAGTCTCACGCTCATCTTTTTTCGCGTTTTCTGTTAAAAAGATCTTTTTCCTAGCCTTTCTTTCTGGGTTCATGTTCTGAACGCCTTCTACACAAGCTTCCATTAAGTCAAAACCACCATATTTGGCTAGTTTTTCGTTATTATCCTTTAAAAATTGTGAAGGATTCTCAACTGGTTGAAATCCTTGTGCTTTATCTTGAGATGCTGCCATGATCTATTTATTTTCTTCTATTTCTGTTAATAATGCTCTAATTGAATCTAAAAGAGCTTGCTTAGCTTCTGGATTTTCTAAGGCTGTTTTAAGAATTTTGTTGGTTTTTAATTGCTTAGCAATCTTAACATACTGATCCTTTTCTGTACTTAAATCTTTTAAAAACTTACTTTGCTTTGTAATACCTATAGCTCCATAATCTCCAAGATTTTTGAAATTTAGTGTTTCTTTTCTTTCTGCTCCTTCTGAATCTTCAAACTCAACTTCAACATTTGGTTTGTAATGTTCAAAGACATCGTCGATAGTTTTTAATCCCTTAACTACCTCAGGCTTTATCGGTTCGTCTTGAGTTAATTTCTCTACAAGTAGTGTTCTGTTTTGTGGAATGTCTTGAATAGCTTCTGCTCCATCAGACTTTACTTCATTACCGCCTATTCCGTAAGTTTCACTCATTTTAATTCAAATTTGATTATTAATTAATTACGTTAAATATAAAACTATTTTTTTTATTATTAAATTATTTATTTAGATATATCCCAAGTTAATTCACCTTTTTTATCTACATCTAGTTTAATCTTTGATCCTTTGGTTAATTCGCCAGAAATTATTTTTTTAGATAGTGGTGATCTTAGATCCGATCTTATAACACCTCGTAATGGTCTTGCTCCATATTTAGGTGTAAATCCTTTTTTAGCAAGGTGTTTTGTCGCTTTTTCGCTTAATTGTAATGCTATATCTTGTTTTTCTAATGCTTTATACAAGTCTTTAAGTTGTATTTTAAATATCTTGGTTATAAAGTCTTCCATTATTGGTGAGAAAGGAACAATTTCGGTTAGTCTTCCTAAAAATTCTGGTCTAAAGTGTCTTCCCATCATTTCTAATAAATCATTAGATTTTGGTACAACGCCTTTATTAAACGATTCTACAATGTGATCACTACCAATATTTGAAGTAAACAAAATTACTGCATTAGAAAAATCACCTTCTTTACCTAATCTATCGTGTAGTTTTCCTTCATCTAGAATTTGTAAAAAAATATCGAAAACCGATGGATGTGCTTTTTCTATTTCATCGAACAAGACAATCGAATATGGTTTTTGTCTTATTTTATTAACTAACAAACCACCTTCTTCATAACCTACATAACCTGGAGGTGCTCCGTATAGTAACGCTGCAGAATGTTCTTCTTTAAACTCAGACATATCAAAACGTATGATAGAGGTTTCTGTTTGAAACAAAAATTCGGCAAGTGCTTTGGCTAATTCTGTTTTTCCTGTTCCTGTTGGTCCAGAAAAGAAGAATGAACCTATTGGTAGTCCGGGTTTACTTAATCCGGAACGAGATTCTAGCACTGCTTCTGTAATAACTTTTACTGCGTGATCTTGACCTATAACTCGCTTTTTAAGCTGATCTTCCATATTTAACAAACGATCTTTTTCGTCTGCTTGTAATTTTCCGGTTGGAATACCTGTTTTATTTGCTATAGTTAAAGCGATATCATTTTTTGTAACTTCAGTTTTCTCATTAGATGCTACTTTTAACAACTTCTTTAATATCGAATTTAATTCCTTAAAACCTTTTGCAGGTGTTGTTATATGCTCTAACTGATTTTCTTCTTCAAGCTCAGTAAATAAAAGATAGCTTAACTTATCTTTCATTTGTGTGTACATCCATTTAATTTCACTTATTGCTTCATCATTTGGACGTTTTTCTTTTTTTAAATCTGCTACACGCTGCTTTAGTGTTTCAATTTCAGAAACTGATGTTTCTATCATAAATTTTGCAGCAGACATTGTTCTGTCTATTAAATCTATAGCAGAATCTGGTAAACTACGTTCTTTATTATAGCGCTGCGCTAATCTTATAGCTTCTGCAATGGTATCATTATTTATTTCAAGGTTATGATGAGTAGTATAATAAGAGATCGTATTCTCTATCATCCTTAGGGCTTCAACTGGAGATGGCTCCTCTAATCTAATAGTTTCAAACTGTCTAGATAATCCTTCATCTACTTCTATATGCTTTCTAAAAGCATCGTTTGTTGCTGTAGCTATAATGGTAAGTTCTCCTTTTGTTAATTCAGATTTTAAGATATTTACCAAACCTTGGTTTCCATGACTTTTATCTGTAATAGCGTTTAATTCGTCTATTAACAATATAGCCTTATCATGTTTTTTAATTTCTTCAATAACTTTTTTTAATCTATCCTCAATTTCTCCTTTATAACCTGCTCCTGAAACAAGACTTATAAAATCTAACTCGAATACTTTAGCGTTCTTTAACTGCTCAGGAATATTATCATTAATAGTCGCATAGGCTAACCCATTTAACATAACTGTTTTACCAACTCCTGGTTCTCCAATAATAATAACATTTGGCTTGGAACGTCTACCTAAAATTTCGGTAATCATTTTTATTTCGGCATCTCTACCTGAAATAATTTCTAGGGTATTATTATTTGCTAATTCTGTTTTATCTAAGGTATAATCTATTGTCTGTTTTGCTCCAGACTGTTCAGTACTCTTACCTTTATAATCGCCACTACTAGCCGAAGACTTCACGCTAGAATTCTTAATAACATCGCTTGCTTGCAATGGAAAAGTTTTAAGCTGCTCATAAGAGAAACCTACTCCTGGTGTTGCTAAAGCTGCTAATACAGAATGTACATTTACATCTTCTACTCCTAATTTTAACTTTACACTCTCTGCTTCATTAAAAACAGCTTCTACAAAAGCATCATGGTTAGGCTTTTCTGGAATTTTGTTTGTTTTAGGAAATGACTCTAAACGTACTTCTGCCCATTCTTCGATATAATAAGCGTCTTGTCCTATACTTTCTAAATATTTAAGCATTCCAATATCTTTATGTAATAATGCTTTTAATAAATGTGCAGATGAATACTCTTTATGAGCATATTCTTTTGCTATAGATTGGGCAATATGTATCGCTTGATTTAAGGTTTCATTTAATGTGTATTCCATATTGGGAAGAAAGTGGCTATTTATGTGGTTGTTCTTAAAAAATAAAAATAAATAAATATTTCCAATCGATATTATAAATACGAATAAGTGTATGTTTTTATCTATGAAGGGTATATTTTCAAGAAAAACTGAATCATTTTTTAAATTTAAATTCGATAAAAACAAAATATCATTATAAATTGGTCTGAATTAAAATAAACTACTAAATTTAGCCTTCCCTAATTTTTGATGCTTAGCTATATTAAAATTTAAGATTAATTCTCATGATTAAAAGAATAATAGTACTCTTTATATTTATTAATTTTGTGTCTTGTGCAGAAGAAAAAACAGATTTTGAAGGCCAATGGCAATGTAATGATGGCTCTTCCAGAATTTACACGTTTAAAAAGATTAATACAAATTCCTACTTACTTAAATGGGATGAAGACAACTACCTTACAGGAGTTGTAAATAGTAACGGTGTTTTTGAAACTGCAAATGCTATTTTTGCTTTAGATAACAAAACTAAAGAACTTATTCTTCCTGAAAATTGGCCATGTAAAACAGCAGCCAAACTAATTTTGCTAAGTGAGGAGGAAGAAACTTCACCAATACTAAAAGATACCGGCGACACATTAACTATAAAAAAAGATACAATTAGTCCTCAAACTGAAAAGATTGAAATTATAAAAAAAGAGAGTAAAATAAATAATAGTATTATAACTGAAACTCCTTTTACAAAAAAAGAAATTCCTAATAACATTACAAATTTGTTAACTAAAGAATCTACAAACTATAATTGTTTAGTGCGCCAAATAATTAGAAGTGGAGAGTATAAGTTGTTAACTGTTGATTTTATTCAGTTGAATAAGATTGAAACGAATAACGAGCAGTCTCTTCAAGTAGTAAATACAAATCCAAAATTAAGAACCTTCTTATTAACAGACGATACAAAAACCTCTCCAAGCAACCTGAACTTTAATGTAATCAAGAGTTTTGAATCAGATAGTGATGAAGGTCAAATATTTGAAATCACGACTGAAAATGGTGTAATTGTTTCTCTTACTAAAAAGAATTAATTTTTAGTTATTTATTGCTATAAATAATCAAATTTATTTTTAATTTCTTCTAAAAACACATTAGGTATTAACTTGTTTTTTGACAATTCATCAAACGCATTTACAAAAAACAGAGCATCAAAATATAGTCTTCATTTTACTAAAAGAAATAATAACAACTTTTTAAATTATTTAGTTCTTTTTGCGCTTCATATACTATTTGGGTAATAAATAATAAAAAAGACGCCAAACAAAATTTGCTTGACGTCTTAGTAACTGCATAAAACAAATATTAATTATTCCTCTCTAGAATTATAATATTCATCGTTATTAGGATTTAATTGATTTGAATGGTTGTCATTGTCTGCTTGAATTTGATCTTCATCTCTGTGATCTCTCATAATAATTGAATTTTAAAATTAATAATTAAATTGTGTTGTATTATTTGTTTTTTTTAGGCTTAATTTTCTTTTTTACTGCACGGTCAATTCTCTCAATAAATAAATCATCTCCTTTTTCTTTTTTAGTTTTTTTATCTATTGCTTTTTTTATTCGTTTTACATCTTTTTCTTTTATTGGCTTTTGTTTGCTCATAATTATTTGTTTAAAAAATTAATATTTCAAGTTTAAAATAGATGGCCATCATATAGTTTACTTGTTCTGTTTTTCAAATGTAACTTTACTCTTAATTACATATTTTAATTTGTGATAAACGGGCTATATTTGGGATATTTCTCCGTGTTTTTGGGATATAAAAAACTTATCTTTTAATACAATAGATAATCTAGAACATGATGCCATCCTAAAAAGGCATCAGTACCAAAATGAATATGCTCTCCTTCAAATTTATCAACTCCATGATTTTTTGTGTCATCAATAATGTAATCACCTTTTACTAAGTTTTTATGATGAGTTAGTATCAATCTTTTATTAGCTTCCAAACCCAAGTGTTTTTCAACCCATAAACGTTTTTCCATCCAACAATGTGGGCTACTCCAAACTGGAGTTGTTACTATATAACAATCATACTTCGTACTTAATTCTTTAAAAGCATTTAAAGCTCCTTTTATTGGCTTATTATTTAAGAAAAATCCTTTCTTATTTTTATTCTCCCTAAATGGCCCATCACCTAATTCTACTAAAACACCATCCATATCTATTAGTACTATCTGCTTCATAACTTTAAATATTATCTATTATTAAATACTTTTGAACTCTTGTTGTTGCCAAATACTCTTGAAACTGACAATAAAAGCAAGTAATTAAGGTTTTGTTATCTACTTTAATAAAGAGTTCTTCATTTCTATTTTTATTTGCTTTCTTCAATACGTTTCGGCTAACAATAAGTAGCGTGTTACAATTATTTGGTTCTATCCCTTTTAAAATTTCGGACAAAAGATTATCACTAACTTGCCTATCCCATTGTCTATAACAAAAGTGTTCTGATTTAAAAAAACCTTCTACTCTATTACTCATAAGAAACCTCCTCCTTTCTTAAATCTTGGTTCTTATTAGTATTCCAATTATAAACTCCACCTCTATTTAAAAATTTATCTAGATCATAATTCATTGTTTTTAAAGCTTCTTGTATACCAACTTCTAAAATTGGTTTACTATAATTATGTGTTCCTGCTGCATTATCAAAAAAACGTCCTGCAGGATCTACCATAACATAACTTCCTTTAATTTCATCATTAGATTCTGGAACAATAGTTTCCACATCTTTATGCGTGTCTAAAAAATTAGCGTATTCTTCATCTGTAATTTTAAATGCATCAATTTTATTATCATTTTGACCTTTTATTGGTAATACTTGTAATACTTTCCAACGTTTTGGTTTGGCCTTTGCTATAAAGGAAGCTAAGTTGTCTTTATAGTTTACTTTGTTAACAACTGTATTAATTTTTAAGCCGTAACCATATTGATGAATCTTATCTATCAAGTCATAATAAAATGCTTTAGACAATGGTTTTTTTCCAGTGATTGCTCTTCCTATTTTAATATTATTTTCTTCATCTAAACTGTCTATACTTACAGCAATCCAATCTAAATAGGCTTTGTTTTCCTTTAAAAAAGAATCAGTTAACTTACTTCCGTTAGTAACAATCATAGTAGTCATTCCTAATTGCTTTGCTGTTTTAATTAGTTTTGGCAACCATTTGCAAAGCAAAGGTTCTCCTCCTGCAAAGGTTATTTTTTCAAATCCTGCTGCTGCTATTTTCCTCACCACTTCTAAAGCTTCATCCTCTGGTAAATGTCCTTTTGGCACATACTCTTGCTTTACATCTAAAAAAGTAGCAAAACAAAACTTGCATCGCATATTGCATGGTTGCCATAGATGAAAGTTCACACTTGGTATTTTACTTACAGCGTTACTTTTTTGGTAATGTTCTATTATTAAATCTGCAACTTCATTAGCTGTTAAATCATCTGTGTCAATAACCAAATCATAGTTTTTATCGTTAGTAAAATCTACACCATAATTATCTTGAAACCGATCTCTCATTTTCTGATTTCTTTGCTGAATGGCTTTTGTACTTGTAACCTCATCACTTCTATTTGCTAAACGAATTCTTTTAGAAGCGCTTTCATCAGATACTTTTAATAACACATGAAATGCATTTTTAATAAAATGAAACCCTAATCTGTAATCAATTACAAGATTCTCTTTGCTATTACATTCTAATCTAAACTTCTCGTCTATTTCATTATCCAATTCTGGTTGTGCTTTGCATTGCTCTTGAAATTCGTTAATAGTCAATCCATACTTTTCCATTGCGTATTGCCTTGAGTAATTTCCAACAGAAACAAACTCAAAGTTTAATTGTTCTTGAATACGTTTTCCTACTGTAGATTTTCCTGTTCCTGCAAATCCGCTTAATGTTATTTTGGTTTTCATAATTTTTAGTTTAGTGGTTAGTTAAACCTCATCTCTACATTAAAGACGAGGTTTAGTTATTTTACTTTTTAGAATTTTGATTAGGATTTAACTGCTTACCTCTGTTACCATGCACTTTACTATTAGTGCTGTTACTTCCAAAAGTTCCTTTGTTAGGATTTGCTTGATTGGCTTTGTGATTGTTTTGTTTTGAATTACTCATAATAGTGTATCCTTAATTAAATTATTAAGAGTTTAGCACTCTACTAAACTTCTTGTTATTACTGTAAAGATGCAGATGATTGAAATTAAATTTTCTAGTTTGTGACAGACCGACTATATTTGGGATATCGAGTTGCTTTTTTGGGATATAAAAAAGTGATTTTGAAAAATTCACGCCTTTAATCAACCAACCACCAAATACTTACACTAGTTTTATGGATTTATTTTTAGACTATCTCCAACAATTGAAAGCCATCAAAATCCCCCTTTTTATATTAATTCTGATAATTATTAGAAATTGGTACAACTTCTTCAAAAAGAGCTCTTTTAAAAAGAAGAATGATGAGATAACAGAACAGCTACAAGCTACACAACTAGCAATAACAACCTATGATGATAAAATCAACGACATCACAAACCTTGAAGAAAAATTAACGAGTAAACACACTGAGATTTATCAATTAAAACAAGAAATTGAGGATTATAAAGAAAAGTTCTTTTCTACTTTAAGCGAAAAAGAAAAGGAAATAGCGCTACAAAAGGAAGAAATCAATCATCAACAAAAAGCTTACGAACGTTACGTAAATTTTAAAAATGTAGAAGCTAATAACACTAGACTTGGTGCACATTTTATTAAGAATGTAATTAGCCAGATACATGAAGACATTAAACAAACCGAAAGTAATTACAAGTCTTTTTTAGGTTTTAATTATAAAATTGGAAGCAACAAAAGCAAAGTACCACCAACCAAAGCATTAAAAAACATATTTAAACTTCTGGACTACAACGTATCTTCATTAAACTTAGAAAGTACCTCTATTGAAGACGAGTTAGAACACATTAACATGTTTTTAGATCTTATTAAATATCTTAAACCAAATACCAATATTGAGTTTAATAACAGGCTAGATCCTAAACAAAACAGTTCTATAAAAATTAAGCCAACACTTTTCTTTCCGTTTGTAGAAAACGCCTTAAAACACGGTAACTTAAACAACCAAAATTCTTTTATTAGCATTATTCTAAAAGAAAACGAAGACAAACAATTAAGTTATTGCTTAGTTAACAGTGCCGAACAACGCTTAGACTACGAAAACAGAGCAATGCAATCCTCTAATTTTGGATTAAATGCTTTACAACAGTTACTGGATGCTTATTATCCTAAAAGTAAATTAGAGCATAAATCACTCCCAAATAATCAATATTTGTCGGAATTAACTTTATGCCTAAACTAAATGATACGTTATATACTTGTAGATGATAACCAAAGTGTTTTAGAGTCTGTTAAAGCTAAAATCGATACACTACCAAAAGATTACGGTTTACAGCACGTAAAAAGCTATGATAGTTCTAAACAAGCCTTTCAAGAGATAAACGAAGACGATTTTGATTTACTAATTGTAGATTTTGAAATGCCAGTGTATAACGGTTTAGAGTTGGCAAAAAAAATAGGAGAAGGCAAAAAAATCATCTTTTTAACATCAACAACTGGTAATACTAAACTTGTTATTAATAGTCTAGATATTTCAGGTTATTTAAGTAAACCTTTCGAAATTGAAGAATTTGAAGCAATTTTGAAAAATAAGGTTATTGGGAAAACAAATAACTCAGCCAAAAATAACAACAAATTAATCACATTACATATTGGCAGTAATAGAGACGTAAGATTTAAACCAGAGCAAGCGTATTATATAAGTACTTCACATTTTAATATAACAGAACCCACAGGAAAAAATTGCGTTCATATTTATGGAAAAAATGATATAGTTTTATATAAAAATGTTAGAAAAAGTATTAATGAACTCTACAAAGAATTAGAGACATTCAATTTTGAAAAAACTAGCCAAAGCACCATTATAAACTTGGCGCATGTAAAAGAAAGAGACAATACCAATATTTCTCTTTTTGATGTTAAAACAACATTTGACCTAAAACCTCTGGAAAAACAAGGTTTTGTTTCTAAATTGCGAGCTAAACTTAAGTTTTAAGCTAATTACCTCATTTTTAAATCATCTAGCATTTTACTTATATCTTTTCATTCTTAAACTCCTATTTACCTGCACTAGCCATACGCTTCATGGTATCAAAAAACGCTGTTTTAAAAGCATCATCCTTAGCGTACAATCTATACAAGTCTAACTCTTGTTTACGCTGTTTAGACATTACCTCATCTAGTATTTTCTGAAATGCTAAATTCTTATTTTGTTCATCAGAATTCTCAAGAACTTTAGGTTGAAAATCTGGATGTGCTTGAATAGACTTTGTTAACCCTATAAATTTTACGCGTTGATCTTCTGGTGTAGCTTCCCAACCTTGAAACCAACGTTCATTAAACGACTGAATAATTAAATCTAAAGGATCATGCTCCTCTTCACCTCCATGTGCACCTCTTGGGTTTGGATTTTGAGGATCTACTTCACTTTCGGTATCATCCAAACCTATAGACTCGTTTAAGCGCACGCGCTCTAAACCATAAGTAGATAAATCAATAGACTCTAATAATTCATCTAAGCCGTCGATGTCGTCAGGTCTTACAGGTAATTTAGGTACTAAAAACTTTAAAAACCAAAATAGCTTTTCCCATTCTAAGATTTCAAAAGGCATAATGGCAGCCATTTGTCCGTAGATTTTTACGAATTGTTTTGCTTTAATTTTAAAATCGGCTTTGTCATCATCTTCTAACTCTAATTCGTTAACAAAACGTTCTGCAGCGCGTTCTATAATTGGGCTTAAAACTTGGGCATCTTCTTTATTAAAAAACTTCTCATTAAAGTCCTCTACTTCACTCCACTCGTAAACACCAACATCATCTAACACTTCTTTTAATTCATGTAGCACATTTACATCTGTAGCTTCACTTAATGACGTTGCTGTGTAAAATGGATCGAATGATGCTTTTATATCCGCTGTAGAATTAAAGAAATCCAACACAAACACATCTTCTGTTTTCTTTGCTAATTTTGTAGCCGCTCTATTTAAACGGGATAAAGCTTGCACAGCCAAAACGCCTTGTAGTTTTTTATCCACATACATAGCGCAAAGTTTAGGCTGATCAAAACCTGTTAGGTATTTGTTTGCAACTACTAATATTCTGTAGTCGTCTTTATCAAATTTATCTTTGGTGTCTTTTTCTGCAAAGCCATTCATTTCGGCTTCAGTATATTCTATCCCATCCACTTTTTTAGTGCCAGAAAAGGCAATGGCTATTTTAAACGGATGCCCTTTATCTTTAAGTATGTTTTGCAATGCTTTATAATAACGTATTGCAGATTCTATACTTTGGGTAATAACCATCGCTTTAGCCTTCCCTTTAAGCTTTTTCTTATTCACGATATTCGGAATAAAATGATCTAAAATAATATCGGCTTTGGTTTGTATGGTTTCTTGATGCTGTTCTACATAAGCTCGTAATTTTTTCTGTGCTTTAGTACTGTCAAACAACGGATTGTCTTCTATAGACTTTTCTATTTCGTAGTAACTTTTTAAGGTGGTATAATTCGCTAACACATCTAAAATAAAGCCTTCTTCAATGGCTTGTTTCATCGAGTATAAGTGAAATACGTCTTTTCCAGTTCCTTCTGATTTAGGTATTCCAAATTTCTCTAAAGTAATTGGTTTTGGTGTTGCTGTAAACGCTAAGTAACTTGCATTACCTCCATTTTTATCCTTTGAATTTAATCGCATTTTACGCGATTGCATGGCTGCCACAATTTTATCTTGCGCATCCAATTCATCATCTTCATTAGCTTGCTGTCCCATAGCGGTATTCATGCTATCATGAGCAGATCCACTTTGACTAGAGTGCGCTTCATCAATAATCACCGCAAAACGCTTGTCGCTTAAATCTGCTATACCATCTATAATGAATGGGAATTTTTGAATGGTAGTAATAATTATCTTTTTGCCTTGCTCTAAACTCGCTCTTAATTCTTTAGAAGAATATGCAGGCGCAATAATATTTTTTATTTCTGAAAAACTGGCGATATTTTCTCGTATCTGTTTATCTAATAAACGTCTGTCTGTAACCACAATTACAGAATCGAAAAGTGGCTGTTCTATACCTCTATTACCAGGAACATTTTCATCTTCAGGATAGGTTTCTATAAGTTGATATGCTGCCCAAGTAATTGAATTTGATTTACCAGAACCTGCTGAATGCTGTACTAAATACGTTTGCCCTACTCCTTTTTTACTGGCATCTTCTATAATTTTACGCACCACATCCATTTGATGGTAACGCGGAAAAAATAACGTCTTGGTTTGTAAAGGATCTTTCTTTTTACCATCTAAACGCACAAAATGCTGAATGATATTTGCTAGACTTTCTCTCGTGAAAACTTCATTCCATAAATAATTGGTTCTATGGCCAGTTTCTCCTTTTGCTAATTCTGGATTTCCTTTTCCGTGTTTGTTTCCTTTGTTAAATGGTAGAAAAAATGTTTTCTTTCCGTCTAACTTTGTAGTCATATAGGCTTCGTCTGTGTCTACCGCAAAATGAACCACACAACGTGCAAAGTTTAATAAGGGTTGTTTGGTGTCGCGTTGGGTTTTATATTGATGTTGTCCATGTACTCTTGCATTTTGACCTGTCCATTGGTTTTTTAATTCCATGGTAACAATTGGCAAACCGTTAATAAATAAGACCAAATCTATTTCTTCTCTTGGGTTGTCTATAGAATAGCGTAATTGTCTTGTTACACTAAAACGGTTTTGTTCAAACCTGTCTTTTATACTTTGGCTACTACTTGCTAATGGTAATTGATAAAACAACGTAAAGTTGGCATCATCTACTTGTAAGCCTTTCTTAAGCAAGTACAGAATACCATATTTTTTAACCAAACGATCATAGCGATTTAGAATTTTTAATTTCCAATCGCTTTGCTTTTGCAACTTTTCTAATTCTTCTTTTTGAGTACTTTCTAAAAAAGACCAAAAGAACTGGGCATCTATAGCAAATTGCGCATTAAAATTATTAGCTTGACCAATATAATAGCCTTTTCCTGTTCTGTAGATTTCTGCATTTTCGTTAACTGCATTAATAGATAGACCTTGTTTTTTTATATCTTCTAAACAAGAACCTGTGAGTATTTTTTCAATTGCAGCTTCTAAGTCTTTTTCTTTTGTTTGGCTATGCATAAAATTAATTTTTATAATAAGATTTTGCCCATATTTTATAGCAAAGTTGTTCAACCATTTTCGCTCTTTCTACTATATCATTTTTCTTCAATTGTTCATGATACTTAAAACCTACGTCTCCCAAAATTTGTGAATTTAAAAAATTTGGGTTTTTCTTGTAAAATTCTGGATGTAAGGTCTGCGCATAAGCATTTTCTTTAATATAATGATCCAATTTATCCTCATAGATATCACTACTAAAAGATTGATTAATACCATTAGGAAGTAAAATTAATGCACCTATAGAATTTCTCCAATGTATAAAATCGTTTTCCTGTTCAAATTCATCCTTATGTCTATTAAATTTATTACCCCATAAATGTTCGATTTCAAACTTCTTACCCTTAGGTTCTTGATACGATACATAATTAGTAGGTCTACCTACCTCTTGATCTATGAAACCTGTAATTCTAGATAATAAATGCTTAACAAATCTCCTATTTTGTTGATGCATTGAGAAATTTGTAATATTTGAAAAACTCTCGGGTAATGATTCAATTTCTTCTAAAAGTTTATCTTTCAAAACATCAAGGTCGGCATCTCTAATTGACTTTATTATATTGAAAAATGTGTAACGAATTGATGATGAGCTAAATTTTCTATAATTCACACCTCGTCGCACCGTATAAGTTTCGATAAAACGAGCAACAGCATCGAGCTTACTTAATACAACACTATCACTATCTGTGTGTTTTAACGTAGCTAAAAGCAAACTATCTTGAAGTGATGGTGCAATACCCCAACGGTTTATATAAAATACATGAGGACAATTATCATTAAATTCTGCCATAGAATCCCAAAATTTCATGTACCAATCAATCATAAAAACAAATTGATTCTTAAAAAATGAATAGAAGTCATCAGAAGTTTTTAAGTTGAAAAGTGACTCGTGATTTTCTTTAAACCAGTTGTGAAATCTAGTTCCTATTAGTTCGAAATCTTCATTTTCTGCCCCTGCTTTTGCTTGTCTCATACTAACAGCATATTTCCCTCTAAACCAAGCCTGAAAAAAGCCAATATCAGCGCCTGTATCGTATTGATGTAAATTCCATATTTTATCTTTCCAAATTTCATTTATCTCACTACGTTGTTTTTTATCCTTTATCCTGGAAAGCACATAACCCTTTAGCATTTCTGTAGGAGTCAGATTCATCCCCCTATCATTCATTGTCTCAAAAATAGTGTAGGCATTTTCATCTGAATAGGCTGTTATTTTTACTATTATAACATTACCAATAAACCAATCAATAAAATATGGCAAAGCATCCCCAGTTAATTCTTCTGGAAATACATTATCTATATCTTTATAGCGCTCATTGATATTAATAGTTGTCTCATCTTCAGTTTTGCTTGCATCATATTCTCCTTTTTCATATAACGCCTTTAATACTTCTTGCCGATCTTCATCGGTCATGTTAAATGACTTTTCACCGTATTTTTCTGAGAACACTAGATTTTCAATTGCAACTTTAGAAGGATGGTCACTTTGTAGATTGTTTAAATAAATCAAAAATAATGTAATAGACGTTATTCGTTGCTGACCATCAATAATTGAATCTTTTCCTGCTTGCGAATTACTAAACACCACTGGTCCCAAATAATAACTTTGATAATTTGCAACCTCTGCTCTAGAATCATCAATCTTATAGGACTTTAAAAAAGTAGTAGTCAAATCCTCAATAAGCGTAACTATATGTTTTTCTTGCCAACGGTATTCACGTTGAAAATAATCAATGTAGAATTTTTTATCTTTTAATAAATCATTAATGTTTTCATCTGAAGCTTCAATCTTATTTTCTATTTTGCTCATTATTCTCTATTTAGTTGTGAAAAAACAAACTGCATTCCTCTAAAATGTTCAGAATGTTTATCTGTTGCTTGATCATATGTGTGTTGTTTAATTTGATACATCAAAAGTTGATTAGTTTCTGAAAGATATTTTTGTAATAAATCTGTTCTGAAATAATGAAAATTTTCAGAGTTTAAATCGTTTTTCGATAAATACTCTTTAAAACATAAATCTAAATTAGAATCTAAAATTTTGGTTTTAGCAGAATCTATAGTAAGTTTTAAATATTTACCTATATTTGGTGAAGGGATTTCACAGCTCAATGTTGGTATTTGTTCGGAATCTGATTCCCAGAGAAAATCCATTAGTGTTTGTTCGTATTCAAAATAACAATTATCATTAACTGTTATAGTTACTTCTTTGCCTACATCTTCAAAATTGAATTCACCAGATTCCCTCACTTCAAAGGAACTAATCTCCCTAGTGATTTCTTTAGTACCTTCAAGTGGTATACTATGAGTACTCTTATTTAAACTAGGAACAGTATCTGCCCAATATAATTCACCAAAATAAACTTTTGATAACGAACCTCCTCCGTGAAGATCATGATCCCAATCAAAATCTCTATTTTCTATTCCCGAAATATGTTCAAGAACTTGGTCTTTATTAACAAAAAATGATTTTACCTCTATCCAAGACCTAGTTTTGTATTTTTCGTCTAGTTTTTGATCAATAAATGCTGATAAGAGAGTATAATCTTCTCTTTCATAAATATTATTTAATACTTCATAGTTAGCCTCATTTACCCAATCACCTTTCTCTAAAGTACGATTAACAAAAAAATCAGTTTTAATAATTCTTTCATCTATTGTAATATTGACATCATAACTTGGTTCAATTTCTGTATCACTTAATCTCTGAAAATGCTTCTCATATGATGAATCTTTTTCAGACCAAATACCTAGTTCTTTATGTCCTAATAAATAACCTGCATAATTGAAATATGCAATCCATGAGTATTTTTTACCCAATCTATCTACTTTTATTCTACTACCTAACAGACTAGATCCATTATAAAACGATTGCTCTCTATCTGCTAATCCATCTGCATCTGTTATATAACCTAATCTTTTAATCTCTTTATAAATATGTGCTGTATGTTGGCTTGTAGCTTCATGATTTTGCCTACTGAGTCGAGGAATAGTATAATGAACAAAGTCTCCAGACAGTGGATCTGGATTTGGACTAGACTGCCAACTAATAGAATTACTTATTGCATTAATATCCTCTTGATTTATTTCAAACCAATCGGTTTTAACAAATTCATATTCAGCTAAACGCTTTAAATTAGATTCATCCAATTCAAAGACTCCTTTTAAAATTGCAAGATCAATAATATGTTTATAAGAATCTATAACTATATAATTATATGAAGGATTAACGGGCTTTTCTGAAAATTGAAGATCATATAAAAAAGGCGCTATTTCATTCAAATTATTTTTAACAAATGCCTCATTATTTTGCAAACGTAAACATACACCATAACAAACAAGTGCTAAACGCTCTTGAATATATACGCGATTTGTACTAGAGTATTTATTAATTGTAGGCAATACTAAGGTTGGGTAACTTGAAAAATATTGTAATAAAAAGCGAGTACTTTTATCTCTAAGGTCTCTTATTGTAGTTTCTGATAACCAAATTGCAGTTTCTAAAATTATGGTGTCATTTTCATTACCCTCTAATTCTTCTGGTTTATTGATAAAGTGCACTAAGAACTCACTAAAATTATAATAATTATTATAAACATGAAGTGTCCATGTAAAATCTAAATCATAACTTGAATGCTTTAACAAAACGTCCCTAATGAATAGGAAATTTATATTCGATTTTAAATCATAAAATGTAATTGAAGTATCATTTATTAATGTTCTAATTTCTTTTACTGAAAATTCAGTTTGCTTAAGCAACGAAATTAACTCTTGATTTTTATCTGATGGTTTAGATCTCTGTAAATTAAGTAAAGTGAATTTTTTAATAACATCGAGATCCATGTAATCTGAATATAATAAAGAGCTAACATCACTTTTAGCTATTAAAAATTTTAATATATCGTCTTTTAAATTGTGGTATGATCCAGAATTACCTAAAATAAAATCAAGGAAAAACTGTGATTTTACAACAGCATCAACAGTCCCAAAATCATCTATTAATTTATACGCTAATAAATAGCCTCCAACTTCTTGCTGAGTATGTACTATAACATCTCTATTATCTTTATTCTCATCTAAATAAATTAAGTATTCTTGTAAAATTTCATAACCAATAGAGCCAACTATGTTATCAATAAACTTCCCTTGCATTTTTTCAAGAAATTCCATTTTAGGAACAAAAGCTTTTACCTCATTTAGCATTGCTTGAGAAACAAGAGCTATTCCATCAGTAATTTGATCGATAGTTGGAAGATTTAATTTTTGAAATATTTTATTTTCTAAATTAGATACGTACTTGTCAAATACTTGTGTAAAGCCTTCTAAACCCAGCAAGGGATCAACAATATTTGATTTATCGCCATTTAACATTTGGCAATATAAATCAAGAAACAAAGGTGTTTTGAAATAGAATTTATCAGATTCTATTACAATATCGGTATTTATTTTATATTCAGTAAAATAATTATGTATTAGTACATTTAATTTATCTCCATCAAAACCATTAAGTTCAATCTGACTATAAGGTAAATTGTTATCTGTCCAAACTCTAGGAATATATGAAGTACGCAATGTTGCTACTAAATATAAATATGGAAATGATTTTAGAGCCTCAACAAAAGAGTCTAAACTATTAATCCATAATTGACTAAAACCATCATGTGCATAACTAGTTTCATTTAAACCATCAAAAATTAAAGTTACACGAGTACTATTCTTCTTAGCGTATTTATTAAGCCTTTTTAAAACATCTTCTAACCTGTAATTATCAGGTATCATAAGATTATTCATCAAAATTTCATCAAAACTATCTGGATCTCCGTTAAAAGATTTACCACTAATAATTATTACAGGTTTATCATCTTTTTTTAATTTATTATATACGAATGCTGAAAAATTAGATTTACCCATTCCTGCATTTCCATGAATAAATTTTAATGAATTACTTTTTTTTGTTCAATTAATCTATTAACACTTGCAATTTGAGTAACTATTTGAGATAATCTTCTAAAAACAATGACAACAGAAAAACTATCGGATGGTTCTTGTTCTATAAAACGATATTCTTGATTATATTCAATAAGTTTTTGAAAACTGAATCCTTCTGAAACTTTAAGACTCTTATTGTCTATTTTATTTAATTTAAGTGGAAGTATTATTTTATCTGAACCTATAATTAGATTATTCAACTTAATATATCTTAATAAGTTGTTAGAGTTTTTCAATAAAAACTCAAGTTGAGTGTATTGTTTTGAACTCTTGTTTATTTTAATATTCTCTATGTCTAATAGACTCTTAAGATTTTTATATTCTTTAATAAAACCTTCAATCCAATCGTTAAGTATTCTTAGTTCATTGGATAAATAACCGAAATGAGTTTCATTTAAAAGTATTTCATTTATTAAGGCTTGACCTGCATCTTGATCTTGATCTACAAATAGATTTTCATTGTATTTAGAAGTAAACTCAGAAGAATAATGTTTTGCATCTAACTCTCCAAACCATTCATCTGTTATTTTATATGGCTTTCTAAATATTTTAAAATTATTTATAATATTTACCTGAAACCAACCTGAAAAAACATTACTATTCTTTGTCATAATGGTTAGTTTGAATATTAATTGTAAACCAACCAGAAAAGATATTCTTGGCGTTTATTATTTTTTGAGGTTTTAAAATTCCAAATTCAATTAGAAGGCATGAAATTAAAATTATGAAAGCAATAGCAATACCGATATAATTTATGCCACCTCCAAACTTATCTACCAGCCAACCAGATAACACCTTTGTTGGCTCACCATATTTTTCTCCAATTTTTGTATAATTTGGTTCTGCTGCTGTTGGTATATCTACATTATTTAGCTCCACAATAATGTAAGTTATACAAGCAAAACCAGTAACTTTATAAAGAATTTTTGCACGAAACAGCCATTTTATAGCTAAAACGAATAAATCCCACATTTCTTTCACAATATTTTTAATCATATCTAACACACCTTTACCTTACCAGTTACAACCCCATTTATTAAACTACTCTTATACTCCTTTAACTTCTCAATTTCTTGCTGTTTTAAGCTAATGGCGGTTTCTATTTTTTGAGTACCATTTTCGATATACTCAACAATCTTGTTTTGTTCATCAATTGGTGGACGAGAAATCGGATGATTATTCAAATCACCTTGCGTCATACTAGGTAATGCAGTTGCAGTACTGTAAAAACTAAAAGGTAATGTTGTTGCTAAATAATATAAAAACTTCACTATGTTTCCATTTTTGGCATTAGCATAAAACATTGTGTCTACAGCCCAAAACTTACCTTTAAAATAAAGTGGTTTGTCAATTGTACCTTTTCTACCTAATAAAACGACTTCTCCATCATACATATAATCAGAAGCATATGCAAATTGACCTCCAGAACCAATAACAGGATAACCTTCATCAGTTTGAATGTGTTTGTAATCTGAACCATTATTAATATTTAAACAATGTTTCAACCGCTTCACCTCCCAACCCACAGGTATCTCACCAATCCACTCCATACCAGAATCTTTTAGTGTTACATTTGGGTTTAAACCTTGTGTTACTGCTTTGTGTATGAGTATTTGTTTGCGTTCTTTAAGCAGTTGTATTTGTTGCTGTTTTATAGCAATAGCTTCGTCTATTTTGGTCGTTTTATCGTCTAAAAATTGTGCTATTTTGGTTTGTTCTGTTATTGGTGGAAGTGGAAACGGAAATCGTTTAAAATCTTCAAAACTTATATTCTGTCTTAATCCAGAACCAAGCCCATAAATAACTTTGTTTATATCGATTGTATATAAATAGTAATGATAAAAAGAGTTATCATTTTTCTTATTTACTCTTAAATTGATATATGCACTTGTAATTATACCTTCATTTTTAGCTAAACCAGTTCTTAAACTTGTTTTATCATTTTGTAAATCTGTAGGTCTAATTATTATATCTCCAGGCTCTACTAATTGATATGTTTCAAAAGATTCAGGAACTAATCCTGTTAGTTTTTCTTTGGGTTTTACAATAACATTCCCATAGCTTAACGATAGAACTGTATCTTCAATAAAACCTGTGTTTTTCTTTTTACTTTCGGTTAAGATTGTGAAACCTGGTCTTACTTCCCAATGCTCAGGAATTTCACCTAACCATTCCACACCAGAGTCTTTATATGATTCGTAACGTTTCATATTCTTCTCTACAGCTGTTTCTTTCATCATCATTATTTCTTTTTTAGCTGTTTTTGGGTTTGGTCTAAATGAGCAATAAAATCATTTTCTGCTTTAGACAACTCATTTTTAGTTTGTTCTTTATATTCTAAATAAGTATCGTTTGCTTTTTCAAGTGCTTGTTTGTGGCTAACGGTTCCTGCGTGTGTTAAAATATCGTTTCCTGTTAAACTTAAAAAATCGTCTGCACGTTGCAACCAATCTTTCATAGTCATCGGTTTACGGTTTAGTGCTTGCAGTTCTGCAACTTCTAAATAGGCAGTTACCATTCGGTTGAGCACATTTAACTCGTCTTCATTTAAATAATTTTTAGCTACACCAACTTCTTGTTTGGTCGGTTTTTCACCTTTAAAAGTGGTTAAACCTAAAAATGGTTTTGCAGCATCTATTCGGCTATAGACAACTTCGGCTGCGGTTTGCCCATGTGCTGCCCAATGCATTTTATTTTGTATGATTTTAAAAAATAGTTGAGAGGTATCTGCTTTCGGGTCGTAATCTACACTGGTGGCATAAATGTCTAATACTTTGCGCCAAAACACTTTTTCTGAAGAGCGTATGTCACGAATACGTGCTAAAAGTTCTTCAAAATAATTACCACCACCTGCTTCTTTTAGCAAGTCGTCGTTCATGGTAAAACCTTTTACAATGTACTCTCGCAAACGTGCGGTTGCCCATTGTCTAAACTTAGTACCTTGTACACTTTTTACACGATACCCAACTGAGATAATTACATCTAGGTTGTAATAATTGGTATCATAATTTTTCCCATCTGCCGCAGTTGTTCGGAAATTCCGAACAGCTGAATCTTGCTCTAATTCAAGGTCTTCAAATACATTTTTAATATGTTCGCTAATGGTAGATTTTGCTTTCCCGAACAAGGTTGCCATTTGTGCTTGGGTTAGCCAAACGGTTTCGTTTTCTAATCGCGTTTGTATTTTGGTTTCGCCGTCTTCGGTTTGGTATATAATTAGTTCTGAAGCCATTGTTACACCAAGTTTAAAATTTCGGCAATTAAACCATCACTTTTGCTTTCTAAATCTAAAATATCTTTAGTAACATCTTCTATACTACGTAAAGGTGTGTGCTTGTAAAAGTATTTGTTAAAACTAATTTCGTAACCAATTTTTGTAGCGTCTAGGTTTATCCAAGCTTCGTTAACGTGTGGTTTTACTTCGCGTAAAAAGTATGCGTGTATGTTGTCTTTAAGTGGGACGTTTTCAGTATCTCTTAGGTCGCTTTCGGTTTCGTAGGTTATGTATTCTCCTTTTTTAAGAGACTTTAAAGATTCTTCTTCTTTAGCACTTCGACTGCGCTCAGTGTGACATTTTAGGTAACCATTTGAATAGTACCCAAAGTCTGGTAAGTCTTTTGCTTCGCAATCTAAATGCGCTAAAAGTTTGGTTAATTTATCGCCAGATAATTTTTCTACTTTTTTAATTACTTTATCGGCTTCAGCATCATACCAACTTACGGCATTTAAAATGGCTTTCTTATCACTTGCAGAAATATCTAGTTTTTGTGCTTTTACTTCGGCGTCTACTTCTTGTTTAAAGTCGTTAAAATTGGTGTACAATTTATCGCCAAAGACATTTTGTAGGGCTTTTGCATTGGTTACTAAACGCAAATGCTTTTTCCAAGTATCTTGTTTGCAAAGTTTGGTTTTGTTAGCAGACGATAGATTTAACTCTTCTTTTTCTGCCCAATCTAATAACTCCTTTTCGTATTGTTTTATGTTGGTGTACACACTATCTCCAAAGGTATCATAGGCGTATTGCATGGCTTCGTTTAAAGACTTATCGTAACGTAAGGTTTCTATACGTTCTGTAGTAAACTGTGCTTTTAAACGTTTTGGTCTTTCTATAGTCGCTTTATAATAGCCAAAGTCTGTATTATCAAACACTTGTGCTGCAATACCTTGTTCTGCTTCGCGTTCTGCAACGCTCATGTCTGTGTACGTTTTTACAATCTCTGTAATGTGCTCTGGTGAGAACTCGCAGTTTTTGTTTCCTAAATTTTTACGTAATTTTTGGTATAGTTGTCCTGCATCAATTAATTGTACTTTTCCTTTTCGGTTGGCGGTTTTGTTGTTGCTTAAAATCCAGATATACGTGGTAATTCCTGTATTATAAAATAAGTTATTTGGTAATTGCACAATGGCTTCTAACCAATCGTTTTCTATAATATGACGTCGTATATTGCTTTCGCCTCCTCCAGCATCTCCTGTAAAAAGGCTACTACCATTATGTACAGATGCAATACGTGTACCAGTGCTACTTTGGTTTAAGGGTTTCATTTTATTTACCATTTCCATAAGAAATAGTAATTGCCCATCTGAAGAACGCGGAATGGCATCTACATCTTCTAAAACATTAAAATAGTTAGTGTTTTGAATTTTAAAACGTGGGTCGATAACGTCTTTTCCATCCTTGATATATTTTTGTTCGCTGCTCCAAGATTTACCATACGGCGGATTGGATAGCATAAAATCAAACGATTTACCTGCAAACTCGTCTGTAGATAAGGTAGAACCTACTCTGATGTTTTCAGGATTGTTTCCTTTAATCATCATATCCGACTTACAAATGGCGTAGGTCTCGTCGTTTATTTCTTTTCCGAAAAGGTAGACGTCTCCTGTTGCTTTAATTTCGCCTGCTTCATCTTTAATAAAGTTTTGACCTTCGGTTAGCATTCCTCCAGAACCACAAGCAGGATCGTAAATGGTCATTACTGGTGGTAAGTTGTCTTTTATGGGATCGAAGATAATGTGTGTCATTAAATCAATCACCTCACGAGGTGTAAAATGCTCTCCAGCTTCTTCGTTATTTTCTTCGTTGAATTTTCGAATTAATTCTTCAAACACATAACCCATTCCTAAATTAGACAAGGCTGGTAATTTTCTACCGTCTGGATCTAGTTTTTCAAAAGGTGTTAGGTTGATGTTTGAGGATGTGAATTTTTCTAATACATCTAACAACACATCTTTACTCGCCATGTGTGCTACTTGATTACGTAATTTAAACTTGCCAATAATTTCCTTCACATTAGGACTGAAACCATTTAGGTAGTCTTCAAAATTACCTTGTAGTATTTGTGTGCTGTTAGTAGCGGTATCTTTTATTTTTTGAAGCGTCCATTTACTAGTATTATAAAACACGTAGCCTGAAGCTTCACGCAATCCTGTTTCGTCCCACTCTGTAAACTTGGCTTCGTCACGTTGAAAGGCTAATTCTTCTAAAACGGCATCCTTTGTTGGTTCTAAAAGGGCGTCTAAACGACGTAAAACAATCATTGGTAAAATGACGTCTCTATATTTACCACGCACGTAAACGTCTCTAAGGCAATCGTCTGCAATAGACCAAATAAAGGATACTAATTTGTTATGTGATGATTTATTCATTTAAAAATAAATGTGTTTTTTGGTTTGTTCGTTTAATACTAAGCAATCAATGTTTAAAGGGAGAGTTTAAATATAAAGCCTTTTTAAAAATTGACCTTACGGGAAACCTCAAAATATGATTATTTTTTTTTAAAATACAGTTATTATAATTTCATAATAGAAATAAACAGATGATTTACAAGTGTTTAATTACAAAACAAAAGTGCAGAATAAAATATTTCTTTTTAAAAACACTTAAAACGATTAATTAAGCTTCAAAAAGAAACGAGGTACAAAAAACTCCTAATTTGTACCATAAAACTAATTTTGAAGAGAAACACGCACATAAAAAAACCCTTATTTAATAAGGGTTTAGAGTATTTTAAATTTAATTTAGTTAGTAAAATTACTTCCCGATGCAAAAATTCGCAAAAATATTACCCAACAAATCGTCACTTGTTATCGTTCCAGTAATTTCTCCAAAATGATACAACGCCTGCCTTACATCTATGGCTAATAAATCTCCCGAAATACCAGTTTCTAATCCAGATTTTACGCTATTAATTTCTTGAAATGCTTTTAAAAGTGAATCGTAATGACGTGTATTTGTTACTATGGTTTCGTTATTTCTAAGTGCTCCTGTATTAACAAAACCTATTAGTTTTTCTTTAAGTTCTTCTACTCCAACACCTGTTTTTGCAGATAATAAATGAAGTTCTTCAAACTGAGATTTTAATGTACTTAATTCAGCTTCATTTAAAGTATCTACTTTGTTAGAGATTATTATTAAAGGCTTTAATGGAAAACGGTTTTTTATCTTCTCTATTTCTACTTTTAATCTTTTACTTTCAGTTTTAAATTCTTCAGCAGAAAACAATAAAACAACCACTTGCGCTTGCTCCATTTTTTCGAAAGTCTTTTTTATCCCAATACTTTCTATAACGTCTTTTGTTTCTCTAATTCCTGCAGTATCAATAAACCTAAAACCTATTCCTTCAATAACTAATTCGTCTTCAATAGTATCTCTAGTAGTACCTGCTATATCACTAACAATAGCGCGTTCTTCATTTAAAAGGGCGTTTAAAAGTGTCGATTTACCCACATTAGGCTCACCAACAATAGCAACAGGAATTCCGTTTTTAATGACGTTTCCAACAGCAAAACTGTCTATTAAACGCTTTAAAACAAACTCTATACGTACTATTAATTCTTTAAATTGGGTTCTATCGGCAAATTCTACATCTTCTTCAGCAAAATCTAATTCTAATTCAATTAAAGAAGCAAAATTCATTAATTCTTCGCGCAATTTTGCGATTTCACTAGAAAAACCACCACGCATTTGTTGCATCGCTATTTGGTGAGAGGCTTCGTTATCACTGGCAATTAGATCTGCCACAGCTTCTGCCTGACTTAAATCTAATTTTGCATTTAAAAAAGCTCTTAAAGTAAACTCTCCTGCATTTGCCATTCGGCAACCATTCCTAAGAAATAACTGAATAATTTCTTGCTGAATATATATAGAACCATGACAAGAAATTTCGACTACATTTTCTCCTGTGTACGAGTTTGGGTTCTTAAAAACGGAAACCAAAACCTCGTCAATAGTACGTTTCCCATCCATTATATGTCCTAAATGGATGGTATGTGTTTTTTGGGTAAGAAGTGATTTATTCTTTTTAACAGACTGAAAATTAGCATCTGCAATAGTAATGGCTTCTTCTCCAGATAATCTTATTATTGCTACTGCTCCAGCACCAGAGGCTGTTGCTAGTGCAACTATGGTATCGTTATTATAATTCATAAGACTATATTTTACCTAATTTTTTCATAACAAATAACAAAACAATAGGTAATGCTAATACAAGTACCATTGTTAAATCTGTTTGGATTAAACTTGGAGCACATATTAAAGTAATTACATAACCTCCTACAGCTCCTCCAAAATGTGCATCATGACCAATGTTATCTGTTTTGTTTTTCATTCCATAAATTGAATACAACAAATACCCAATACCAAATAGCCATCCAGGAATAATACCATAAATTTTCAAGTAATAAGGTTCTAAAAGTATTGCTGAATAAATAATACCCATAACTGCTCCACTTGCTCCAACGGCACTATAGTGGTAGTTGTTTTTATTAAACGCTAAAGACAATAAGCTACCAGCAACTAAACTCGCTAAATAGATAATAACAAATTGAACTTCTCCTAATTTGGCAATAACGATGTAAGCAAAAAAGTAAAGTGTAACCATATTAAACAATAAATGCTGCGGATTTACATGTAAAAACCCAGAAGTCAACATCCTTATTTTCTCTCCTCTTTTTATTGCTCCAACATTAAATTTATATTTTTCAAAAAAACTAAAATCCTTAAATCCTTTAATAGAAAATAACACATTAACTACTATTAATACAATTGTTACAACATTTAAATTACCCATTGAGCATTCTATTTTTTTAAATATAGCATATATTTGCTGCTACAAATTTAAAACTAATTCATGCAATTATTAGCCTACATTTTAATTTATCCATTTTTATGGTTAGTATCTATACTTCCGTTTAGATTATTGTATGCCTTTTCAGATTTTCTTTACCTTTTTATCTATCGTGTTTTCGGGTACCGTAAGCAGGTTGTTCAAGAAAACTTAACATTAGTTTTTCCTGATAAGTCTTCGGAAGAAATAAATACCATCACTAAAAAGTTCTATCACCATTTATGTGATATGGTCGTTGAGGCTATAAAATCTATGTCGATTTCTGAAGCTCAAATGAAAAAACGTTATGCGTTTACTAATATTGAAGTGCTTCAAAAATTAGAAAAAGAAAAACGAGACGTTATTATAATGTGTGGTCACTATGCGAGTTGGGAGTGGATTTTCATCCTTCAAACTTACGTAAGCCATAAAGGATTCGCAGTTTACAAAAGATTGAATAATAAATATTTTGATGGTTTAGTAAAGCGTATTCGTGCACGTTACAACAGCCATTTAATTACTACAAAAGAAACTGTACAAACACTAAAAGATGTAAAAGCAAGTGGCGAATTAAGCATCACTGGTTTTGTTGCCGACCAATCTCCAAAAGTAGATAAAGCACACCATTGGAACGATTTTATGGGTATTAAAGTTCCTTTTTACACTGGTGCCGAAATGCTAGCCAAAGACCTAGATATGGCTGTTGTATTTTTTGATGTTAGAAAAGTAAAACGTGGGTATTACGAAACGACTTTTAAAACTATTGCAGAACACCCAAAAGAGTTTAGTAATTACGAAATTACAGATGTTTTTAAGGCGTTTGTTGAAGCACAAATAAAAGAGCAACCAGAATATTATTTATGGACACACAAGCGTTGGAAACATCGTGATAAAGTGCCTGCTAAATTTCTTTAAAGACATTAAGTCTTAAAATAAAAAAAAATCCAAATAGAAAACTATTTGGACTTTTTTTTATGCTTTAAAATTTACTATTTACTTGAACCTTTTTTATGCCTAAAAATGCATTACATATCGAACCAGCTGTCTACTCTCAATTCTTGAGTAGGCACATACGTTTTATGTATAAACTCGTTATTCGCCTTATTATACTCGTAATCTTTAGCCCATTCTTTATGGTTCTTGGCTAAAGCAATTAAACTTTCGCACACGTAATCTATTTCATCGCAAGTTGTTGTAGGATGTATAGACATACGTATCCAACCTGGTTTACGCATTAAGTCTCCTAAAGTGATTTCGTTTATTAAATCGTGAGACTGCTCTTGATCTACATGTAACAAATAATGACCGTAAGTACCTGCACAACTGCAACCACCACGTGTTTGTATTCCAAAACGATCATTTAAAATTTTAACTCCTAAATTAAAATGTAGTGCCTCAATATAAAAAGAGACCACACCCAAACGATCTTTATGGTCACTAGCTAATATTTTAAGATTATCAACGCCGTCTAAATTAGAAAACACTTGGTGTAATAATTCGTGTTCACGGTCGAGCATATTTTTTACGCCCATTTTTTCTTTCAACTTAATAGACAAAGCTGTTTTAATAGTTTGCAGAAAACCTGGCGTCCCACCATCTTCTCTATCTTCTATACTTTCAATATACTTGTGTTCTCCCCAAGGATTGGTCCATGAAACGGTGCCTCCGCCTGGACAATCGGGAACCATATTTTTATATAATTTCTTATTAAAAACCAATACTCCAGAAGTTCCTGGTCCGCCCAAGAATTTATGAGGCGAAAAGAAAATAGCATCAAGAGCTTCATCTTCATTTTCTGGGTGCATATCTATATCTACATAAGGAGCAGAACATGCAAAATCGACAAAACAAACACCTCCATGCTTGTGCATTAGCTTTGCTATTTTGTGGTGTGGTGTTTGGATACCTGTAACATTACTACCTCCTATAACCGAAGCTATTTTTAGTGTACAGTCTTTATATTTTTCTAATAGTATTTCTAAGTTTTCAAGACTAAATAATCCATCGTCTCCAGCAGGAATCACTTCCACTTTTGCCATAGTTTCTAACCAAGAGGTATGGTTAGAATGGTGCTCCATATGTGTTACAAAAACTACAGGACGAATTTCGTCTGGTATTTTAGCATATTTAGCAATATTCTCTGGTACTTTTAAACCTAAAATACGTTGAAATTTATTGACCACACTTGTCATTCCATTTCCTGAAACAATTAAAACATCGTCTGCATTAGTATTAACGTGACCTTTAATTATGTTTCTGGCTTTATGGTATGCATTCGTCATTGCAGTACCAGAAACCGTAGTTTCTGTATGTGTGTTTGCTACAAAAGGTCCAAATTGATTGACTATCTTATCTTCAATTGGTCTGTATAATCGACCAGAGGCAGTCCAATCTGTATAAATAATTTTTTGTCTTCCGTAAGGCGATTCGAATTCTTGATCTACTCCAACAATATGCTTTCTAAATTGAGAAAAATAGTGTTCTAATTCAGATTGTCTTTCTCTTGGTTCTTTTGTAGTTATCATAGCCATTTAATTTTGTGCAACTTAATAATAGTTAAAGGTTTTAGTCATAACCTTTAATTCACTTCTGACATTCCAAATTGGTCAATAACCTGTTTCTCGTTCAATTTATTGAGGTAAAAACTTAAGTCAGTCCAAGCCGTTCCTTCAATTCCTTTTAAAACAATTCCTTTTTCAGTTTGAGTTATCGTAAATAAAAAATCTGCTAGATTTGCATCTTTTTCCGAAGCTATTTTATCGAATGTCGTCATTCCGTATTCATCAATTGCTTGTACTTCATCGTCCTCAAAATTAAATTCTAAATCAATCCATGCGCTACCTTTTAGACTTTGCATTCTAATTCCGCTATCGGTCTTTTCAATTACAACTTTAAAACTTTTTAAATTGTTTTGCTTTTTCTCTTGAGCAACTAATTCAGAACTCGCTGCAAAAATAACAATAGCCGCTAATATATTTGAAAAGTGTCTTTTAATATTCAATTTTATTTTCATCTTTATATTTTTTAATTCTATTTATTAGGTTCAAAAAAGTTTCAGAAAGCAATCAAAAGCTACTAAATATTAGCAATTACTTTAATCTCACCAATAATCTTATCAGCTAAATTGTCTGCAATTTCTTGTGATAAAGCTTCAGTATAAATTCTAATAATTGGTTCTGTATTACTTTTTCTTAAGTGTACCCAATTTTCAGCAAAATCAATCTTAACACCATCAACAGTGTTTAGGTTTTCATCTTTATATTTATCGGCCATTTGTAATAAAATAGCATCAACATCAATTTGAGGTGTTAAGGCTATTTTCTTTTTACTCATAAAATAGCTTGTATACGTTTTACGTAATGCGCTAACACTTATTTTCTTCTCGGCTAACATCGTTAAAAATAAAGCCACACCAACTAAAGCATCACGACCATAATGAGAGGCTGGATAAATAATACCACCATTACCTTCTCCTCCAATTACTGCGTTATTTTTTTTCATTAAAGTAACAACATTCACTTCTCCAACAGCACTTGCTTCGTAAGTTCCACCATGTTTTTCGGTAATATCTCTTAACGCACGAGTAGAACTCATGTTACTTACTGTATTTCCAGGATTTCTACTTAAAACGTGATCTGCACAAGCAACTAATGTATATTCTTCGCCAAACATTTCACCGTTTTCATCCATAAAAGCCAATCTATCGACATCTGGATCTACTACAATTCCAAAATCGGCATTATGCTTTATTACTTCGGCAGATAAATCTGTTAAATGCTCTTTTAATGGTTCAGGATTATGAGGAAATTCTCCTGTAGGATCGCAATATAATTTTACAGCTTCAACGCCTAAACGTTCTAATAATAAAGGAATAGCAATTCCTCCTGTAGAATTTACACCATCAACAACCACTTTAAAGTTTGCTTTTTCAATAGCATCTTTATCTACATATTCAAGTTCTAAAACTTCGTCAATATGAATATCTATATAAGCATCATTTTTAGTAATTTCTCCTAAACTATCTACATCTGCAAATTCCATAGCATCACTTTCTGCTATTTCTAAAATTTTAGCACCTTCTGCGGCATCTAAAAATTCACCTTTAGCATTTAATAATTTTAAAGCATTCCATTGTTTTGGATTGTGACTTGCAGTTAAAATAATACCACCATCTGCATGCTCCATTGGCACAGCAATTTCTACTGTGGGAGTTGTAGATAAATCTAAATCGATAACATGAATACCTAAACCTACTAAAGTATTCATTACTAAATTCTGAATCATTTCTCCAGAAATTCTAGCATCGCGTCCAACAACAACTCTATAATCTTCTTTTACACGTTGCGATTTTAACCAAGTTCCGTAAGCTGCTGCAAATTTTACAGCATCAATTGGTGTTAAATTTTCACCAACGTTTCCGCCAATAGTTCCTCGAATTCCTGAAATAGATTTTATAAGTGTCATTAATTATATTTTAAAATTGAATTACAAATATACCATTTCAAAAGCAGATTTCTTAAAACGGTTTTTGTAAATTGACAGTCTTATTCAAACTAATTTAAAGATTCCCATTTTCATGGGAAAAAAATATGAATTTTCTCGCACACATATATCTATCAGGAAACAACGAAGACATCACCATTGGTAATTTTATTGCAGATGGTATTCGTGGAAAAAAATATGAAAAATACCCAAAAGACATCCAAACCGGTATTCTTTTGCATCGCCAAATCGATACGTTTACCGACGCTCATAAAACAGTAAGAGTAAGTACTAAAAGACTTCATAAAAACTACGGACATTATTCTGGCGTGATTGTCGATATTTTATACGATCATTTTTTAGCTAAAAATTGGAAGCATTATTCTGATGTGCCTTTAGCCGAATACATAGATAATTTCTACAATACTTTGCACGATAATTTTGAAGTCCTACCAGCTAGAATTCAGAAAATGATGCCTTATATGATTGCCGACAACTGGCTATTAAGCTATGCTACAATTGAAGGTATTGGTAAGGTTTTGGTGGGTATGAATAAAAGAACACAAAACCGATCTCAAATGAATTTAGCCGTAAACGAATTACAAGAATTCTATGACGAATTTGAAGATGAATTCACTCGCTTTTTTGATGAATTGATTCGTTTTTCAGCTAAAAAATTAGAAGACATTCAAAATAAATAAGTGAAACTGTCATTGCGAGAAGTGACGTAGGAACGACGTGGCAATCTCATAATTAATACTATTTAATATGAAATTAAAATACATACTTGTAGCTTTTACAGTGATTATCATTTGCTTCTCATGCAAAGAAAAAAAAGCACCTGTTCGTGGTTTAGTAACTACAAAAGCAATGGTTGTTTCAGCAAGAATTGAAGCGTCTAACATAGGAAAACAAATTCTAGAACAAGGCGGAAACGCTTTCGATGCCATGATGGCAACAGATTTGGCTTTAGCAGTTGCTTATCCTTATGCAGGAAATCTTGGTGGTGGTGGCTTTATGGTTTACAGACTAAATAATGGCGACATTGGCGCTTTAGATTATAGAGAAAAAGCGCCTTTAGCAGCAACCAAAGACATGTATTTAGATTCTATTGGAAATGTTATTCCAAATTTAAGTACACGCGGAGCAATGGCGGTTGGTGTTCCCGGAACTGTTGCAGGCGTTTTTGAAGCGCACAGAAAATTTGGAACTTTACCTATAGAAACCATAATAAAACCTGTAATTGCCTTAGCAAAAAGAGGCGTTTTTGTTACTAAAAAGCAAGAAATTAGATTAGCCGAAAAACAGCAGGATTTTAAGTTAGCTAATAAAGATTCTATCTTATTTACTAAGGCTTGGAAAGAAAACGACTCTATTAAATATGTAAATCTTGCAAAAACATTAACGCGTTTAATGAAAAATGGTCGAGATGAATTCTACAAAGGAGAATCTGCAAAAACACTAGCACAATTTGTTCAAAATAATGGAGGCATAATTACCGAAGAAGATTTAGCAAACTACGAAGCGAAATGGAGAACGCCTATTACCTTTAATTATGATAATTTACGCATTATTTCAATGTCTCCGCCTTCTAGCGGTGGTGTTGCCATGGCACAAGTACTAAAATCTGTTGAAGAGTATGATTTAGATAAATTTGGCCATAACGCTGTAAAAACAATTCAGGTTTTAGCTGAAGCCGAACGTCGTGCTTATGCCGATAGAAGTTATTATTTAGGTGATCCTGATTTTGTAAACGTACCTCAAGACAAGCTTATAAGTGATACCTATTTAGAAAATAGAATGGCTAGTTTTTCGTTTGAAAAAGCAACGCCTTCAACCGAAATTTCTCATGGCACTGTAGATATTGTAGAAAGCGATGAGACTACGCACTACTCTATTATCGATCAATTTGGAAATGCCATTGCAGTAACAACGACTCTAAACTCGGGTTTTGGTTCTAAACTGTATTGTCAAGAATTAGGGTTCTTTTTAAATAATGAAATGGACGATTTCTCTAGCAAACCTGGAGTCCCTAACGTTTACGGGTTAATTGGAGCTAAAGCAAATGCTATTTTACCCGAAAAACGCATGCTTAGTTCTATGACACCTACTATTGTTGAAAAAGATGGTAAGTTATTAATGAGTGTTGGAACGCCAGGTGGATCGACAATTATTACATCAGTATTACAAACTATTTTAAATGTGCATGAGTTTAAAATGGGCATGCAAGAAGCTGTTAATGCACCTCGTTTTCATCACCAATGGTTACCAGACGAAATTAGAATGGAACCTAATCGTTTTAAAACAGAAACTATAAATACTTTAGAGCAAAAAGGGTATACTATAAACGAAGAACGCTCACCTGTTATTGGTATAGTAGATGGTATTTTGGTACTACCAGATGGTAAACTTGAAGGTGGTGCAGATTCTCGTGGCGATGATGCTGCTGCTGGGTTTTAACAAATTCAATTATCATTCTTGGGAGAGTAATAATACAAAGTATAAAATACTAACAAAAAATCTATCTTGCTTTTTTTCTCAAGTAAAATCGTATCATATATTTCCATTTTAAATAAAAAAAAACATCATTTTACATTTAAGATATTAATGATAACATTACTCCTTACACAAACAATTTAATTATAATAAAAGCATTCCTAAAAAGTTTATTCCCATTTAACATGCAAATTTTCGTTTTTCACTATAAATTCTAAAAAACGACACAAATGGTATTAATTTCATATCTCATCTGTTTCAATATTTAGATAAACACATCATATTAAGACCATTAAATCATTAAAAAAAACAACACATGCAATTATAATTGTAGTCTTTTTACTTCATTTTTAAATTTTATCATTAAAAAAAATAAAAGAACATGTATATTTGTTGAAAATAACCAATATTTTTTAAACGATGTTTTTCTAAAAAAAAGCATCTAATTCCAACCAAAAAAAAAAAAAAGAATAACCAAAAATGATAAAAAAATACTCTACGATAGCATTTCTTTTTTTTATAATAGTAAGCACTAGTAGTGGTTTTAAGAAAATAGAATCATCTAACTTAAATAGTGTAATAAGTACCAAAAAAAATCTAATTACACCATGAATCTTAATGCCACTGGAGAAGAGTGCGCAGGAAATGGAAACATACAAATAGATATTAATAGTTCTGAAATTGGTGCTACATTTGAGTTTTTAGTGTTTGACACTTCAGATTTAAGCACACCAATAAATAGTGAAACTGTTTTAGAAGGACCAATTACGTCTCCTAATTTCACAACTAATATCACAACTTTAAATAGTGGCACATATATTATAAAAGCAACCGAAACTATTGGAACTATTGAGACTATTATAGAACAAGAAATTACAGTAGCTAATGATGTTATACCTATTACATTTGATGCCATCCAAGAAAGTGCTTGTTTAGGGACCATAAATGTCTTATTAAACTCTGGTACCGCTGTAGAATATAGAGTTAAACAAGCTGGTGTATTGATTCAAACGATTACTCAGACTCAAATAGATACTGGTGCTGATAGTATTTTTACAGATTTACCTTTTGGAAACTATACCATAGAAATTGAAGATAATTGTGGAGATATCGTAGTTCAAGGAATTAATTTAACAGACCTAGCTCCTGTTTACAGAGACCCTATTAATTACGGAAGTAATATTGATGACGATGATTGCTCACAAACAAGCCTATTAATTATAATTCAAGAAATAATAAGTACCGGAGGTTATACATCTGCTCTTAACGAAAACTTCTTTCCTTTTACCGTTACATTAACTTATGATGATGATGCTGACGGAAACGACACTGTTATGACTGACACATGGACTTCTACAGATCAAAATGGTTCAAACTATAATCTTCCAACTCAAGATACAGCATACGCAGTAACCACAGAAGTCACAGATATTTGTGGAAGTGTTGTTTATTTAAGCACCGTAGATTTTTCTGGACCACCAACAGTGTATTCTTATCGTATAACCACTCAAGATTGTGGAAAAGAAAAACTACTCTTTTCAAATTTTCAGAACATTGCTCTTCCTATAACAGTGGAAATTGTAACAGCACCACTAACGTTTGACATAAATAATGACCCTAACTTATACACCCCTATTTTCCCAGTTGGATCCAATGTTTCTGAGCCAGTCAACGGCTCTATAACTTTAGGAAATTACAACTTAGGCCTTCCCGAAGGCAATTACACTTTTTTGTTTACAGACAGTTGTGGACGGGAAATAAGCAAAAGTGTAAATATGATTATTGATAATTCATTCAGAGGATTGAACATTAAAACTAGAGAAGGTTGCAGCGCTACGGGAGATTTAGAAATAAATATAACAAAGCAAGGTTATAACAGTATTTATTCTGCTGCTGGCTTTAACAGCTTGACTATCACCTCTGCTCCAGCTAGTTATACTGGTCCAGTAATAATAGACTTAGCATCATCTATTGTCAATAGTTCTTCTAATGGAGATTATGTATTCCTTTATGATTTACCTGCTGGTGATTACTCCTTTTTTGTAGACACTACATGCGGTTATTCTTTAACAGGAACAAAAACTATAAATGGAGCCATCTTTCAAGATATAGATACCACCATTACATCATTCTGTGGTAGTTTCAACCTTAATTTAAACGTTACATTTAATGTAAATAATCCAATATTTGTACTTCAAAAATTTAACACTACAGATGGCGTGTGGGCAAATATTAATAGTGCCACTGCCGAATTAACAAACTACGTTGATAATACTGATCTTTACCAAAATGGAATACCTTCTTTAATATTGGCTAACTATCAAAATAATTACGGTCAATTTATTTCTGATAATGGATTTATTAATAACGTTACAGGATCTGGATTATTTCGAATTTATTGTTCTTATATAAAAAGTGGAATACAAGAACGTTGCTATAATACAATTAAAGAGTTTACAATAGGAGATAATAATATTACGCTTGTTGATTTTTCTGTAATAGATTGTGGAGATGGTACTAACGATTTATTAATTGATGCTTTAGGTGTTAATTTAAATTATGAATTAATAACCAGAGACGGTATTGCACTTAGCCCTACTATTAATAATGGTAACGACCCAGTCTTTTCGAACTTAACGCCTGGAATTTATAATGTACAAATAACTGATGACTGTGGTGCCTTAAGTAATTTTATTATTAATACCAATGAATCTCAATTATCTGTTATACAGCCCTACGACTTATGTGTTGGCGAAAATGGTTCACTAACGGTTAATACGCTATCATTTATTGATGTTACTTGGACTAAAGATGGTGATCCAAGTTTTTCTGCTACTGGAAACACCTTAAATTTTACACCATATGCCGCAACAGATACTGGTACATATAACGCGATTTTAAGTTATAGTGCTAATCCAAATTCTTGTGCTAATCAAACCTTAAGTTATACAGTTACTAGTGCACCTCCAATTGCTGGTAATGGCCAAACGATTGATATCGCTTTTATAAATACTACTCTAGAAAATTTATTTAACTACATTAATGGCCCTTATGATAATTTTGGAATCTGGTCTGAAACAACTACAACACCTTCAGGTACATTAAATTATAACTTGTGGGATGCTACTGGAATAGAAGCCGGAACCTACACTTTCGATTATATTGTGGATACGGGTTGCAACGGTATAGATAGTACTATAGTAACCTTAAACATATTGGAAAGTGATTTAACAGCAGTTAATAACTCTATTTTAGACATTTGTCCATTAACAATTTACGATGATATTGTAAACGTATTAGATAACGACACTTACGGTCAGCTGCCACTAGTGCAACCAGATTTTTTAGTAACTACAGAAACTGCAGATCCTGATAATGTAATTACCCTTGATACAATGGGAAACATTGATGTGAATAATACAGGTTTACCTGGACAAACTTACACATTAGAATATAAAATTACAGAAACATCAAATAGTGATAACTTTGATACAGCATTCTTTAGCGTAACTGTAAAATCTATTTCTGAATCGGTTGCACCAAATTTTTCTCCAAACCCAACACTAGTTCAATGTTATGATGACATACCATCGAGCACTATTTTAAGTCAAACAGAATTTGAAGCATTAGGAAATGCTGATGGCTTAATTATGAATAATAATTGTGGAATAATAGAAATTATAGCATCAAATAGTTTGGATACTGGTAATTGTAATCAAGCCGTAACACGAACATATACTGTAAGAGAATACTTAGACGATAATAATGATAGTATTTTTAATACTGGAGAAACTTTATTCTATGAAATAATTTCTGTAGAAAACTACTTAGTAAACGATACTATAGCTCCTAGTATAATTGGCACAATAGCAGAAACAACAATAGAAGAATGCTCTGTTAGTGATGCAAATGTGGCAGTAACTACAGTCTCAGAATTAGAACTCTTGGGATTAACTATTACAGATTCGTGTAGCAGTGATCTCGATTTAATTGTAACAAGTGAAGACACAATTACCGGTACCAACCCAATTGTAATAACAAGAACTTACACCGTTAAAGATCCTTGTGAAAACGCGACTAATACTATCCAAATTATAAACATAGAAGATAACGAAAGTCCAACAATTACTTGTTCAAATAACATAACAATAGATACAGACACTGGTTTATGTAGTGCTAGCAATGTAGATTTAGGAAACACAGTAGCTTTAGACAACTGTTTTGTTGCTAGTTTAACAAATAATGCTCCTGCTATTTTTCCTATAGGAAATACTACAGTAACTTGGACTGCTACAGATGGAGTTGGAAACACCAATACTTGCGAACAAATTGTTACAGTAGAAGACAACGAAAGCCCAACATTTACTGCTCCAGAAGATATTCAAGTTTTTTCAGACATCAATTCTAATTACAATATTGGTATTGGTATCACTGGAGATGTATTAGATGAACTGGATAATTGCTCAACAGGAATTGAAGCCACTTTTACAGAGAATATTATTGACGGCGAATGTCCTGGTTCTAAAATAATTACAAGAGTATGGAGCTTAGAAGACACTAACGGTAATTCGGCTACAGATCAAACACAAACAATAACAGTCTTAAATGATACTATTTTAGCGAATCAAAATTTAGAAACTTATAGTGTTTGCGACGATACTCCTGAAACAGATAACAATATAGCAAATAATACCACTATTTTCGATTTAAGCATTCAAGATAACAATGTGCTAAATGGCTTAGATAACTCTATCTATTCTGTTAGTTATTACACAACTTTAGAAGATGCAGAACAAAGTTTAAATGCTTTAGCTAACCTTTATGAAAATACAATTAATCCGCAAACCATATATGCACGAGTAGATAATAATTCTCCTGGGAGTACATGTTATGCCATTGCAGAACTTGGTTTAACGGTAGAAAGTTTACCTTATATTGAATTAGAGGAATCATACTTAATTTGTGTTGACGCTAACGGAATTGCTATTGATGATTCTACGGTAATAAATATACCATTAAACCAAGCAGAATATAGCTTTTCTTGGTCTTATAACGGTATAATTATACCAAATGAAATAGGAACATCACTTACACCTACTCAAAGTGGTGAATATAATCTTATGGTAACTGATATTGTTGGGCCTTTTATGTGCGCTAATAACTATACATTTATAGTTGAAGCAAGCGCTCCTCCTCAATTAAGCTACGAATTAACACCTGCTTTTGCAAACCAGCATGATGTAACAGTAACTGCAACTCCTTCTCAAATGAGTACAATAACAACAAATCACACGTTTAGTTTAAATGATGAATACCCACAATTAGGCACAATTAATAGTGATGGCACTTCTAGCTATACTTTTACAAATATTAAACCTGGTTATAATGTGGTAACAGTTAATAATATCGACGGATGTGGTACAAATAGCATCGAAATATTTGTTATGGATTATCCTTTATATTTCACTCCAAACGGAGATGGAACTCATGATACTTGGAATATTTATAGTGTAGATAGTCAACCCGATGCTATAATTTATATTTTCGATCGCTATGGGAAATTGTTAAAACAACTAAAACCTACAGATAGAGGATGGGATGGTACTTATAACGGCAATTTAATGCCAACTAATGATTATTGGTTTACATTAGAATACAGAGAACCAAAAACAAATGAAAGCAAAACGTTAAGAGCTCACTTTACACTTAAAAGATAATTAAAACAAGATATCCTATAGTTTAAAAAAACGCAAGAGCAAAATTCATGCGTTTTTTTAAGCTATTTTCTGAAATATAAATAACTTAAATTTGTGTAATCGTTTCAAATAAATCTAATGAGAAAAAAGAAAAAACTTACACCAAAAAGAATTCTAAAATTTGTAGCAGGAACGGTTACATTCATAACACTACCTACACTCCTACTCTTTGGTTTTCTTTATTTTAAATACAATGAAGACTTACCTGTTGGAGAACAAACTGCACAAGCAGATGTCTTAGCAAATAAAATGCTTAATGCACTAAACTACGATGCTTACAAGGCTACAGATTATATAGAGTTTACCTTTAAAAAGCGTCATCATTATAAATGGAATAAAACTGAAAACACCTGCGAAGTCTATTGGAAAAACTACAAAGTTAATTTAGATTTAAATGATAGTTCTAAAAGCGAAGCGTTTCAAAATAATATAAAAATTGAAACTCAAGAAAGTAACGCATTAATAGAAAAAGCGATAAGTTATTTTAATAATGACACCTTTTGGGTTGTTGCGCCTTATAAAGTTTTCGATGAAGGCACAACCAGAAGCATTGTAACTCTAGAAAACAAAGAACAAGCCCTATTAGTTACTTACAGTTCTGGTGGCTCTACTCCTGGAGATTCCTATTTATGGCATTTGGATGAAAATGGGAGACCTAAAAGCTTTCAAATGTGGGTAGATATTTTACCAATTAATGGACTAGAAGCTTCTTGGAGCGATTGGACAACGACCGAAACAGGAGCTATGTTACCATCGTTTCATAAAATGATGGTTTTAGGATTGGAGATTGATGGGATTAAGACAAACAGGGAGTGATTAAATGAAAAAACTCTTCGAAATAACTTATGAAATTTTAATGTTCCTTTCCCGAGTTACAAGTTTTAGTTATAAAGAGATTAATATTATCGTTTGGTTTCTTTTAATACCACTGTCTTGGGCGTTTTTAATTGATAAAATCTACAAATTCAATTACATTAAAATTATAAGTATTATTACTATAGCTATAACACTGCTTTTTATCAAAGACTTTACATTATTTTCAAATTGGCTATTCGATATCTCTGCTGATTTCTTGAGAAGTTTTGACTTTATTGGAAGTAATTATGTTATGTCTTCTGTAATAATTTGCGTTCTTATTCCTATAGTAATTTACTTTGTTTTAATAAAAAAAGCATTCTTTTTAAAGCATAACTCGAATAGAAAAACTTAGTATTTACCTACAATTCCAAAAACCTGAAAAAAGTATAAATCCGTGTTCCTCTTCGTATTCTTTCTTAATGACATCAGTTTCTAAGGATACGATATTAAACTTTTTTCTTAATGCGTTTGTACTTATTATGTTTGATTTAAATTCTTTAGGATAACCTAAAAACATATTTAACCTAAAATACCCTTTCTGTCTTACTGATTTACAATATTGAGGATATGAATTATCTTTATTAAATCGATAAGCATTATCATATAGCAATCCAACATCTCTTGGATGAATATTTCCTTTGTTAATTTCTTTAATAAATACTGATTCTAATTTTGCAAAACTACATCTATGATGTATAAACGGCAACAGTACTTTTGATGATGCCAAATTTCCATCATCTGTTTGGAGTTTATAATAAAGCTCCTTTTTATAGCTCCTTGCTTTTACTGATAAATCTTTCTCAGGAAAACCAATTTCTTTAAAAATTAAAGAATCATCAATACCTATAAGACGATCGCTTGGAAAACCTTTTTCTTTTATTCTAGATCTAAATTTAGACAATCGCTCTGCTAAAAACACATCATATTTTGGTTTTGATTTATTTATCTGATCCAAAATAACCACATCATATATCCATGATAAATACTCAAAATCTATAGTTGAAAGATATTTAACTCTTCCTTTTTTATAACTTTCTTTAAAATTTTTATCTAGTAGTAACGAATCTGAAACATCCTTAAATAGTGGATAGTTTTTTAACATTTCCGGTTTAAATCCAAATTGAAACCCTTTTTTCAGATAGCCTATATAGGGTTTATTACTAAATTTCGCAATTTGACTTGCATTTATCAAGTCTTTCAGAAAAATAAAATCGAAATCAGAAAACACTTTTTGATAACCCAACAAAGCTTTATCTACTTGTTTCTGATTAAAGAATAAAACTTCGGCTTTATTAATATTTTTGTGATACACACTATAATCCTCATTCTTTTCTTGAGAAAACCCAAAAGAGCTAACTATAATAGAAAAAACAAGTAACAAGTATTTCATATTAAATTATTATAAACTGAGAACACCAAAATAAGACCATTTAATGCCTACTACTAACTTAAACGCTGCTTATTTAGCCTTCTGCCCTACAAACTGCTGCTCCTTCACTTTAAACAACACATTAAAAGTCGTTAAACTTCCATAAATACGTGTAATATATTGTTGTAAATCTATTTTTTCTTGTTCTTCAAGATTACTAGAATTTACTTTTTGTTCCATAACACGTAGTCTATCGCGAACCATTGTAATTTTATGAAAGAAATCGTCAATCTTAATTTCCTTGCTTTTTAAATTGGTGTCGTTTGGCTCTAAAATAAGTTTCCCACCTTTCCATTTGTCGCCAATATGTATTACTTCCGAGACATCGCTATACTTTTTAAGAATACTAACTAGGCTACTTTCGATATCGAAAAGACTAACAGCATCAACTTCATTTTCGGCAGCTTCAATAACTTCAAACGCCTCGTCTAGTGGTATAGTTTCCAATCCGTTTTCTATAAACGTAACCCAATAGTGTTCACTATCAACGTTTGTTACTACTCCTTTTCCGTGTGTTTCGTGGCTAATTCTTGAGCCTATTCCTAATATTTGCATAATTATTTCCTGAGAAGGCAGGAATTTTATTAATGTTAAACTTAATTTTAAAACTGTTCTCGATACAATCCAGATAAAATATCTTAATCACTCGAACTGATAAAACAATGTCACTTCGAGTGATTTTGAAGTATGAAAAATTGTATCGAGAAGCTCATATTAACTGTTCTCGATACAATTCTGATAAAAAAATCAGAATCACTCGAACTGACAAAATTAAAATCGAAGTTAAAAATTAAATATCAAAATTAGTCTTCAATTTTAATAAAATCCTAACTTATTCCATTTCAAAAAGAAAGCGAAAAACCGTAACTTCGCCAATCTGCTTAAAAACAGCAGCGTTTTTTAATTACTATGACAAATTTTGAAGAAAACATTGTGGTACAAGGTGCCAGAGTACATAATTTAAAAAATATAGATGTTACTATTCCGCGAGAAAAACTAGTAGTTATTACTGGTTTATCTGGTAGTGGAAAATCGTCTCTTGCTTTCGATACTATTTATGCCGAAGGACAACGTCGTTATATAGAAACATTTTCGGCTTATGCCAGACAATTTTTAGGTGGTTTAGAACGACCAGATGTAGATAAAATTGATGGTTTATCTCCTGTAATCGCAATAGAACAAAAAACAACAAGTAAATCGCCACGTTCTACCGTTGGTACTATTACAGAAATCTACGATTTTTTACGTCTGTTTTACGCTCGTGCTAGTGATGCATACAGTTACAATACTGGCGAAAAAATGGTAAGTTATAGCGACGAGCAAATAAAGTCGCTAATTATTGAAAGCTATAAAGGCAAAAAAATAAATATTCTATCTCCTGTTGTACGTTCTAGAAAAGGACATTATCGCGAATTGTTTGAGCAAATTGGCAAACAAGGTTTTGTTAAAGTAAGAACCGATGGCGAAATAAAGGATATTGTAAAAGGTATGAAGCTGGATCGTTACAAAAATCATGATATTGAAATTGTAATCGATAGGCTAAAAATTGACGATACCATAGCAGACGATAAACGTCTTGACGAAAGCATAAACACTGCCATGTATCATGGTGAAGATGTTTTAATGGTAATCGATCATGACACGCAAGAAGCACGTTATTTTAGTAGAAATTTAATGTGCCCTAGCTCGGGAGTTTCATATCCAAATCCAGAACCAAATAATTTTTCGTTTAACTCACCAAAAGGTGCTTGCCAAAACTGTAATGGTATTGGTGATTTATACCAAGTTAACGAGAATAAAATAATACCAGACGATAGCTTATCTATTAAAAATGGCGCTTTAGCACCTCATGGTCCAGAAAAGAAAAGTTGGATTTTTAAGCAGTTAGAATTAATTGCTGAACGCTTCAATTTTAAAATGACTGATGCTTACAAGGACATCCCAAAGGAAGCAAAACAAATTATATTATACGGTGGAAACGAAAAATTCTCTGTCGATAGTAAAACATTAGGCGTAAAAAGAGATTATAAAATAGATTTTGAAGGCGTTGCTAATTTTATTGACAGTCAATACCAAAATGCAGAATCTACTTCATTAAAGCGCTGGGCAAAGGACTATATGGACAAAGTAAAGTGTCCTGTTTGTGAAGGTTCGCGCTTAAGAAAAGAATCGCTTTACTTTAAAGTCGCTGGAAAAAACATAGCCGAATTAGCCAATAAAGATATAGTTGATTTAGCCGAATGGTTTGATGGTTTAGAAAAAGACCTATCAGAAAAACAAATAAAAATTGCCGAAGAAATTATAAAAGAGATTAGAGCGAGACTTCAGTTTTTACTAGATGTTGGCTTAACGTATTTATCTTTAAACAGGAGCTCAAAATCTTTGTCCGGTGGTGAAGCACAGCGTATTCGTTTGGCAACACAAATAGGGTCTCAATTGGTTGGTGTTCTTTACATTTTAGACGAACCAAGTATTGGTTTACACCAACGTGATAACGAGAAACTAATTAATTCTTTGGTTGCACTTCGCGACATTGGAAATTCTGTTATTGTTGTCGAGCACGATAAAGACATGATAGAACGTGCAGACCATGTTATAGACATTGGACCAAGAGCAGGAAAACATGGTGGCGAAATTATTAGCCAAGGCACACCAAAACAATTATTAAAAGAAAAAACGTTAACTGCGGAATACCTTAACGGTAAAAAGAAAATAGAAATTCCAGAAAAACGTAGAGAAGGCAATGGCAAGTTTATAGAATTAAAAGGTTGTACAGGAAACAACCTTAAAAATGTTTCTGTAAAATTACCTTTAGGTAAAATGATCGGTGTAACAGGTGTTTCAGGAAGTGGAAAATCGACATTAATTAACGAAACCCTCTATCCTATTCTTAACGCCTACTATTTTAATGGTGTTAAAAAACCAATGCCTTACAAAAGCATAAAAGGCTTAGAGCATTGCGATAAAGTTATCGATATTAACCAATCACCAATTGGTAGAACACCAAGAAGTAATCCTGCAACATATACAGGAACTTTTGGTGAGATTAGAAGTCTTTTTGCTAAAATACCAGAAGCTATGATTCGTGGTTACAAACCAGGTCGTTTTAGTTTTAATGTTACTGGTGGACGTTGCGAAACCTGTAAAGGTGGAGGTTTACGTGTTATAGAAATGAACTTTCTGCCAGACGTTTATGTAGAATGTGAAACCTGCCAAGGCAAACGTTTTAATCGCGAAACTTTAGAGATTAGATATAAAGGAAAAAGCATTAGCGATGTGTTAAACATGACTATTAACGAAGCTGTTGATTTCTTTGAAAACATACCCAAAATTCATAAAAAACTAAAAACCATTAAAGATGTTGGTTTGGGCTATATTACGCTTGGACAACAGAGTACTACTTTATCTGGAGGAGAAGCACAACGTATAAAGTTAGCCACAGAATTAAGTAAACGTGATACTGGAAATACTTTTTACATACTAGATGAGCCAACAACAGGCTTGCATTTTGAAGACATTCGTGTGCTAATGATTGTATTAAACAAACTTGCAGACAAAGGCAATACTGTTTTAATTATTGAACATAATCTAGACGTTATTAAAACGGTAGATTATATTATAGATGTTGGTTACGAAGGTGGCCAAGGTGGTGGACAAATAATAGTTAAAGGTACACCAGAAGAGGTTGCAAAACACAAAAAGAGCCATACCGCAAGATTTTTAAAGAAAGAATTGAATTAATTTTTGCCGTAATCTATTTTAATAGTGCTTTATAAAATTGTTAACATAAATACTCAATAATATTTATTAACTTTATTTTATTAACCATAAAACTAAATTTATTATGAGAAGTATTCTTTGGCTTGTAGCCGTTGTATGTATTATTATTTGGCTCTTGGGATTTTTAGGAGTTATGCCAGGAATGGACGGAAATAGTTTAATACATATTCTATTAGTAATTGCTGTAATAGTAATTTTATACAATATTATTTCAGGTAGGAAACCTTTATAAACAAAAAATTAAATTAAATATCTCAAAGTGAGCCTTAAACGGTTCACTTTTTTTTTGTAATAATTTAACAGAATTAAATGCATTCAATACGGTGTAGTACTATAATTTCTCTTAAATTTGTTTGTTTGGTTTTTTTCAAAAATCAATTAACTTTTAAAATATCGCTAACGCGTAAACACATAATAAACTAATATGAGAGAAGAGAAACACCACAAAGGTTGGAACGAAAATAAAACAAATGATTCATGGGCAATCTTCAAAATTATGGGAGAATTTGTCAATGGATTTGAAAAAATGAGCCAGATAGGACCATGTGTTTCTATTTTTGGATCTGCAAGAACAAAACCAGATCACAAGTATTACAAATTAGCAGAAAGCGTTGCAAGAAAAATATGCGAAGCAGGTTATGGCGTAATTACTGGAGGTGGACCAGGTATTATGGAAGCAGGTAATAAAGGAGCACATTTAGCCGGAGGAACTTCGGTTGGATTAAATATAGAATTACCTTTCGAACAGCACGACAATCCTTATATCGATAGCGATAAAAGCTTAGATTTCGATTATTTTTTCGTTCGTAAAGTAATGTTTGTAAAATACTCTCAAGGTTTTGTAGTAATGCCTGGAGGTTTTGGAACTTTAGACGAGTTATTTGAAGCCATCACTTTAATCCAAACTAACAAAATTGAAAAATTCCCTATCATTTTAGTTGGTACAGATTTCTGGACTGGATTAATGGGTTGGATAAAAGAAACTATGTTAGGTAAGTTTTCGAATGTAAGTGCAGGTGATTTAGATTTAATTCATTTAGTCGATACAGAAGATGAGGTGGTAACTATTTTAGATGCATTTTATAAAGAATCAGGTTTAAGTCCTAATTTCTAAAAAAGATGTAGTCTTTTTTATATAAATTTAAAATACCTCTAATTCATTTTTTTCATTACTCTAAGTTGTAATAGCACTTATGCACAGGAAAACTTTAGAGCAATGTTATACAACTTGCTTAATTTTCCTTTGCCATAACGCAGCTTAAAGATTAAACGAATTAGAGGTTATTTTAATCAATTATAAACCAAACTTATTAATGTTTGGTAACTTAATAGTACAAGTGGAGCAAACACCGTACTGAATAGGATAAAACACTGACAGTAATCATGTTATAACTATTAAACATGAATAGCAATATCACTTTTATTGATCCAAAAACTGTATTGGTGGCTAACACACTAACATAAACAATGTAGGTGTCTTTTTGTAGAATTTACAACATCTTTAGGTGCTACTTCTAGGTCGTTTTACTGATAGGTTTTATTTCAACATCAGGAAATACCCAAAACAATTCTAAGATACAATTCCTAAGCAATCACTGTAATTTTTTTTTTAGAATAATGCTATAAATTCTGTAAATTACTAGCGAATAGAACATAATTTTATTTTTAGAAATGCTTTATACAATTTTAGCGACCATCTTCCCGTTACTTATAATGCTATCACAACAGAAACCATTGTGTAATGATGAGTTTGAAGAGCGTTTAGAAGTTTTAGCAACTAATATTACTAAAACACAACTTAAAATAATAGTAAATAGAAACCCTACTTTTACTAATTACGTAACTATCTATAATACTATAAGACAACTAATAGAATCCGTTTCTATTGTTAATAATGAAGAATTAAATGTAAATACAACTTCATATTCAAACGGAATGTATTATGTTGCATTAAATGAAATAAATGTGAAACCTTTAAAATTTATAAAAGTCAATTGAATCTAAATTCCGCTTCTGTCTTACTGTGTCTCCTCTTATGTTTTTCCGCTTTTAGCCAAAACAAAATAGATATTAATGCTACTTTCGATGTCGAGAATAAAAGTATCGGTATTGAACAAACTATAGAATATTTTAATGTTTCAAACGTAGCATTAGACACCATTTATTTAACAGATTGGAGTCATAGTTATTCAGCTAAAAACACACCTTTAGCAGAGCGCTTTGCGGAAGAATTTAAAAACACATTTCATTTTGCAAAAGAAGAAGATCGTGGTTTTACAATTCTTAATTCAATAAAAGAAGATAATATTGAAGTAAATTTCTCTCGCTTAGAAAAGCATCCAGACATTATTAAAGTAGCCTTAAACAAGTCATTATTACCTAACGAAAGCTACACCCTTAAACTTAATTATACAGTACAAATTCCTAATGATAAATTTACGCGTTACGGTATTACAGACGAAGGCGATTATAATTTGAGGTATTGGTATATTACTCCTGCAGTTTTTAATGGTGAATGGAAATATTTTAGTAACAAAAATTTAGATGATGCTTATGTACCAAAAGCAGATTTAATCTTAAAAATAAATTACCCAAACAACTATACTTTAATAAGTGAATTAGATGAAGATACCACTACAGACATTAATGGTAATTCTACAAAACTAACTATCCTTAAAGGAAATAATAGAATTAATTCTAAGTTGTTTCTAAACAAAAGAGACACTTATAAAACGGTTGAGACCGATTATTTTATAGTTGAATCTAATATAGATGAAGAAAATTTAAAACCTGAAGAAATTGCTATTGCCACAGATAAAATTGCAAGTTTCATCACTAAAAATCTAGGCGATTATCCGCATAAAAAAGTCCTATTAACAAAAATTGATTATAAGAAAAACCCGATTTATGGTTTAAACTTGTTACCCGATTTTGTACGTCCCTTTTCTGATGCTTTTCAATATGAATTAAAAATATTAAAATCTACTTTACATAATTATCTTGAAAACACATTATTACTAAACCCAAGGGAAGACCAATGGATAATAGATGGTTTACAAACGTATTATTTAATGAAATACGTTGAAGAAAACTATCCTGACATGAAAATTTTAGGAAAACTTGCCAATGTTTGGGGCGTTCGAGCATTTCATGCTGCAGACTTAAAATTTAACGATCAATATAATTTTTTATACATGCATATGGCACGTTCTAATATAGACCAACCATTAGACATGCCTAAAGATTCATTATTAAAATTTAATAAGAACATAGCAAATAAATATAAAGCAGGTGTTGGCTTAAAGTATCTTGATGAATACATGGATTTTAATTCCATGAATAAAATGCTTACTCAGTTTTTAAAAGAAAACAAATTAGAAACTACAACTTCTGAAGCATTTAAAGACTACCTAAAAGGACATACAGAGAAAGATATTAATTGGTTTTTCGATGATTATGTTGGTAGTAGTAAAAAAATAGATTTCAAAATCAAATCTGTAGAAAAAACGGAAGATTCTTTAACAATAACGATTAAGAACAAAAAGGATCATTTAATGCCTGTGTCATTATTCACTATTAAAAATGATAGTGTTATATCTAAACAATGGATAGAAGGTTTTAAAGGCTTTAAAACTATTACAATTGCAAATAATGATGCAGATAAACTAGCCTTAAATTATGACACTACTATTCCAGAGATAAATTTAAGAAACAACTGGAAATCTTTAGGAGGTTTTTTATCGAACAATAAACCGCTTCAATTTCGATTGTTTAAAGATATTGAAGACCCTAATTATAGCCAAGTATTCTTTATGCCTGAATTCGCTTATAATTTTTACGACGGTTTTTCTCCTGGATTAAAACTATATAACAAAACAATCTTATCTAAGAATTTTTTATATAAACTAAGCCCTAAATACGCAATAAAAAGCAAGCAGATTGTTGGTAGTGCATCTGTTAGTTATGCAGACAGAAAAGACAACTCCCGCAACTATTATACTAAATATGGAATTGGAGGAGAATATTACAACTACGCTCCTAACCTCTCTTACACATCTTACACACCTTACGTAGATTTTAGATTTAGAAATCCAGATAATTTAAGAGATAATAAAAGAAGTTCATTGAGCTTTAGGTATGTAAATATCGACAGACAAGTAGATCCTACCGGAGAGTTTGAAACCGATGGCGAACCCAAATACAGTATTTTCAATGCAAAATACGGACAAAGCGATCCTAACTTAAAAAACTACAGCTCTTGGAACACAGATTTACAATTAGCTAAAAACTTTGGAAAACTAGCCGCAACCGCAGAATTCAGAAAATTAACAGAAGGCAATAGACAGTACAACCTGCGCTTATATGCAGGAACCTTTTTGTATAACAAAACTTATGAATCTACAAACTTCTTTAGTTTCGCTTTAGACAGACCAACAGATTATTTGTTTGACTACGATTATATTGGTCGCTCTGAAGAAGCAGGATTGTTAAGCCAACAACTAATTGTTTCTGAAGGTGGATTTAAGTCTCAATTAGAACCGGCATTTGCAAACCAATGGATTACTACAGCCAACACGAGTACAACCATTTGGCGCTATATTATGGCCTATGGTGATTTGGGTCTGGTAAAAAACCATAACAGAAGCCCAAAATTTGTTTATGATTCTGGAATCCGTTTAAACTTAGTTGAAGACTATTTTGAACTCTATCTACCTGTCTATTCTAATTTAGGATGGGAAATTGGTCAACCAAATTACGACCAAAGTATTCGTTTTATTGTTACACTTTCTCCTAAAACACTGCTTAAACTATTTACTAGAAGATGGTATTAAATATTTAGGTAATTCTCAACCTATTTTTTTAAAATTGATTATATTTCAATAATTCGCAACAAAACATCTATAATATTAAATATTTATCATTTTTTTAAGATGTTTTGATATTGCAAAAATCAGAATAATTCGCTAAATTTGTGATTCAAAAAACCGACATCTATGAGCACAAATTCAGACTTAAAAAAAGAGCTATCATTCAATGATTTTAAAACACAAGTTTTAAAAGATTATAAGATTGCTGTAACAAGTCGAGAATGTAGCTTACTTGGTCGTCGTGAGGTTTTAACTGGAAAAGCCAAATTTGGAATTTTTGGAGACGGAAAAGAAGTACCACAATTGGCATGGGCAAAAGCTTTTGCTAATGGTGATTTTAGATCTGGCTACTACAGAGACCAAACTTTTATGATGGCTATTGGAGCTATGGATATCCAAACTTTTTTCTCTGGTTTATATGCCAATACCGATTTAGCTTTAGAGCCAATGTCTGGTGGTCGCCAAATGGGAGGCCATTTTTCTACTTTTAGTTTAGATGAAAACGGTAATTGGAACGATCTTACAAAACAAAAAAATTCAAGTGCAGATATTTCCCCTACAGCAGGACAAATGCCAAGACTTCTAGGTTTGGCACAAGCCTCTAAAATCTACAGAAATGTAGAAGGAATTAATACTGCCAAGTTTTCGGATAAAGGAAACGAAATTGCTTGGGGAACTATAGGTAATGCAAGCACAAGTGAAGGCTTGTTTTTCGAAACTATTAATGCAGCAGGTGTTTTACAAGTACCAATGGTTGTTAGTGTTTGGGACGACGAATATGGCATTTCTGTACATGCAAGACACCAAACTACAAAAGAAAACATTTCTGAAATCCTAAGTGGATTTCAACGCGATAACGAAGCTAAAGGCTACGAGATTCTACGTGTAAAAGGTTGGGATTATGTTGCGCTTATTGAAACGTATCAAGAAGCTGCAAAAATTGCAAGAACTGAACACGTACCTGTTTTAATACACGTAAACGAATTAACGCAACCTCAAGGTCACTCTACTTCTGGTTCTCATGAACGTTATAAAGATAAAGAACGTCTTGCTTGGGAAGCTAAAACTGATTGTAATGTACAATTGCGTAAGTGGATGATTGAAACTGGAATTTCTACAGACGAAGAATTAAATACCATAGAAAAAGGAATTAAAAAAGAAGTTCGAGAAGGCAAAAAAGCAGCTTGGAATGCTTATTTAAATCCAATTTTAAATGAACGTAATAAAATTTCTGAAATACTAACTCAAGTAGCTGTATCAAGCTCCAATAGAGTCTTTATTGAAAAAATTAATAACGAAATACTTGCTATTTCAGAACCTAATCGTAAAGATTTAGCTTCAGCAGCAAGACGTGTTTTAAGATATTTAGTTTCTGAAACTTCTGAAGCCAAAACACAACTAATACAATGGATAGACACTTATTTTAATACTGTTCAACCAAAATACAGTTCTCATTTACATAATGAAACTGCTTCGGCAGCCAAACATATAAAAGAGATTAAACCAATCTACGATGATAGTAATGAAGAAGTAGATGGTCGTGTGGTTTTAAGAGACAATTTCGATGCCATTTTTAACAAGTATCCGCAATCATTAATATTTGGTGAAGATGCTGGAAATATTGGAGACGTAAACCAAGGATTAGAAGGTTTACAAGAAAAGTATGGAGAGTTACGTGTTGCAGATGTTGGTATTCGTGAAGCAACAATTATTGGTCAAGGTATTGGTATGGCAATGCGTGGTTTAAAACCAATTGCAGAAATTCAATATTTAGATTATATTATGTACGCGCTTCAAATAATGAGCGACGATTTAGCTACTGTACACTATAGAACAAAAGGTCGCCAAAAAGCACCATTAATCGTACGTACTAGAGGACATAGACTAGAAGGTATTTGGCATTCTGGATCGCAAATGGGTGGCGTTTTAAACTTAATTCGTGGTATTCATGTTTTAGTTCCAAGAAACATGACTAAAGCTGCTGGTTTTTATAATACTTTATTAGAAAGTGATGAGCCTGCTTTAGTTGTAGAGTGTTTAAATGGTTACCGATTAAAAGAAAAAAAGCCTACCAATTTTGGAGATTTTAAAACACCAATAGGTGTAGTAGAAACTGTAAAAGAAGGAAACGACATTACAATACTCTCTTATGGTTCTACACTTAGAATTGTACAAGATGTTGCAAAGGAATTATTACAAGTTGGTATTGATGCAGAAATTCTTGATGCACAATCTTTATTACCTTTCGATATAAACCATGATGTTGTTAAGAGTTTAGCAAAAACAAATCGTTTAATGATTATAGATGAAGATGTTCCTGGAGGTGCTTCAGCTTATTTGTTAGATGAAATAATAAATAAACAAAATGGTTATAAGTATTTAGATAGTGCACCAAAAACATTGGCTGCAAAACAACATAGACCTGCTTATGGTACAGATGGAGATTATTTCTCTAAGCCTTCAGCTGAGGATATTTACGAAGCTATTTATGCTGTAATGCATGAAAACAATCCAAATGACTATCCTAAATTGAGATAGTACTTTAGCATAAAAATAATAAAAACAGAGCGTTTACTTTTAGTAAACGCTTTTTTTATTATTTAAATTATGATGTGTATTGAAGGCTTTATTTTAGTTGACTTTGTAAAGAAAATAAGTTAATTAGGTTAATACCATTTATTACTTACTTCCTTAATTTCTTCTTTCGCATCCTCTATCATTTGTTCAGATTTATCAGCATATTGTACCATACCAAACTTATTGATAACCTCTGTTGAAATACCAAGAAAATTGAAACTTGTTAATAAAAAGGGTGTTGCAAAATTAACACTTTTATAAGGTTCAATTCCAAAATCGCTTCCACTTGTCATTAATACTAGAGCTTTTGTGTTTTCACATAACCCTTTAATGCCTGTTTCAGTATATGTAAAGGTTTTTCCTGCTTGTATAACCGCATCAAACCAAGCTTTTACTGTTGCAGGAACTGAAAAATTATACATAGGACTTGCCAAAACAACAAAATCTGTATCCAGTAATTGTTGCATCATTTTATCATTTTTAGATAAAACTTTCTGCTGTTCATTTGTAAGTTCTACACCTCCAAAGTTTCTATTTACATAAAGGTTTAAATTCTCTTTTAATAATAAATCTGGAGCTTCTTCTGCTAAATCAACAAATGTTATTTCTGTTTTATCTTGATTATTTTCTATGAAGAAATCAAGCATTTTTTTTGTATTTGAGTTATCTCGTGGAGTATAGCTTAAAATTAATGTTTTTTTCATTTTTAATATTCTTTATATGAGTATGAACAAATTTATATTAAATTTACTATAATATATATACTACTATACTAAAGTATACCAGTATACTTTAGTATAGTAGTGTTATTAAAGCAAATCTTAAATGAATAAAACAGACACTTATACACCTACAGAATGTAAAAAATTTATTCTTCCTGTTCGTGATGTTATAGATCTAATTGGAGGAAAATGGAGATTACCTATTATCATAGCGCTTTCGTTTAAAATTCACAGATTTAAAGAATTAGAGCGCCAAATTGAAGGAATAACTCCAAGAATGTTATCTAAAGAATTAAAGGAGTTAGAAATAAATGGATTAGTCAATAGAGAAGTATTTAATACTATGCCTGTATCCGTTCAATACAGTCTTACCGAATATGGAAAATCATTAGATAAAGTAATTGAAACAATGAGAGATTGGGGCTTAACCCATAGAAACAAAATAATTAGTGAATAAAAAATATACATAACAAAGTATAAAAAACATAGGGCATTTGTATTAATTCCAAAGGTCTGTGTTTATTTACAAATTCCGTTAAATATAAAATTAGGTATTTAAATGAAAAATAAGAGCAAAATATTTATATTTAGCTAAGTAATAAACCGAAACGAAAGTACTTATTTATTGTGCCCTACGTTTCTTATATTAAACGTAAACGAACCTTCCCAAATCACTAAAAATCAAATCCTAAAACTAATATTTCATTTTAAGTTCTAAAACATCAAAAAATGCTAACAAAAAAAGATAAAGTTCAACTAAGAGGAAATATTTTTAGACATCTTGATGGCATTGCAACTGCAACCACAGTGTTTTCGTTACACAAAAAAGGTGTTTTAACTTTTCTGTTGAAAAACAAAACAGTAGAACTCTCTAAACTAGTATCACATTTTAAAGCCAATGAAGGTTATTTAAATGTTGCACTTCGAGTACTCTGTTCGCAAGGTTGGCTGGAACAAGAATTAGATAACAAAAACAATACAGTTACCTATTCTACTAATAAAAACAGCGGAACTGCATTTGCACTTGCACACCTTTACGAAGATGCTGTAACTATTTTAAACTATGCAGTACACTTTCCTGCCGAACATATAAGAAGTGATGCCTTTATTGTTTTAGAACGTGTTTTTAAAAAATACTGCGATAACTACGGGTTAAACACTCCGGAAGAAAACACAACAGAGCATCAAGTTTTAAAACATATTGAAGGTTGTATTGTTGCTCCAATTACCGTAATGTTAGGTGTTAATGGCCTGTTTCATAAATATTTTATGGAGGCTTCTTTTTCTGCCGAAGAATATCATAAAGATCCTGAAAGTTTTAAAAAAATATTAGATTTCTTAAGTTATTTAGGATGGTTTAAAAAGAAGAATGGAAATTACCAATTTACAGATCAAGGTTTGTTTTTTGCCAAACGCGCTTCTGCATACGGTGTAACTGTTTCTTATTTACCTACATTTTTACAGTTAGACGAATTACTTTTTGGTAATCCATTGGTTTTAAAATCTGCAGAAGGAGAAACTGAAAAACACGTTCACAGAGAAATGAATGTATGGGGATCTGGTGGAGCACATTCTACTTACTTTAAAGTAATAGACCAGGTTATTATTAAGCTTTTTAACAAGCCCATAGACGAACAACCAAAAGGTATTCTAGATATGGGTTGTGGTAATGGCGCTTTTATTCAGCATATATTCGAAGTTATCGAACACCAAACGCTACGTGGCAGACTACTTGAAGAGCATCCGTTGCTACTTGTTGGAGCCGATTTTAATAAAGCTGCACTAAAAGTAACCAGAGCCAATTTAATTAAAGCCGATATTTGGGCAAAAGTAATTTGGGGAGATATTGGTAGACCCGATTTATTAGCAAAAGATTTACGCGAAGATTATAATATTGAACTTAAAGATTTACTTAATGTTCGCACCTTTTTAGATCATAATCGTATTTGGGAAGCTCCAAAAAAACCTACAAATCGTGTAAGTAATTCTTCAGGTGCTTTTGCTTATAAAGGCAAACGCATCAGTAATAATTTAGTTGAAGATTCTTTATTAGAACATTTACAGAAATGGAAGCCTTATGTAGAGCAATTTGGATTACTAATTATAGAATTGCACACAATAAACCCAAGGTTAACAGCTAAAAATATAAGTAAAACTGCCGCAACTGCATACGATGCTACACATGGTTATAGCGATCAATATATTTTGGAGGTTGATGTCTTTAATAAAGTAGCAGAAGAAGCTGGATTAAAACCAGATGCAAACCATTTTTCTAAATTTCCAGATAGCGATTTAGCAACAGTAAGTGTAAATTTGCTAAAAGGATAAATTTATGATAAATGAAAACGACCTAACCACAAGAGATTGGCTTGCCATAGAACGTACTAAACTTGCCAACGAACGCACGTTTCTTGCTTATTTTAGAACGTTTGTAGTGTTCTTAGGTTCTGGAATAACAATACTTAAACTAGAATTCTTAACAGAGCTTAAAAGCCTCGGGATAGCCTTATTAATAATGGCGCCAATAATTTTGTTAATTGGATTAATACGCTTGTTCAAAGTAAAAAGTACAATTAAGAAACATTATAAAGTCTAATACAATATAGAATGATACACTTAATAGTTGGTAATACAGGTGCAGGAAAAACCACCTATGCCCATAAGTTACGTGAAGAAAACCAAGGCATTGTTTTTTCTATAGACAAATGGAATAACCGCTTATTTATGCTAGACAAGACTAAAGATAGTGGTCTAGAATGGATGCTGGAACGTATTGATAGAAGTGAGACTTTAATAGAACATTATATCCTTCAACTAGAGCATAATGGTATCGATTCTATTTTAGATTTAGGTTTTTCAAAATATACACACCGTGAAAAATTTAGACTATTCGCTTTAAAGAATACTATTGATTATAAGTTACATTATCTTGATATTTCAATAGACCTAAGAAAAGATCGTGTAATAAAACGCAACACGGAAAAAGGAATGACATACGAGTTTGAAGTAAAACTAGAAGACCTAGATTTTATGGAAACTTGGTTTGAAAAACCAAATCAAACCGAACTTAAAAAAGCGGTACATATTAAACTATAAAAACGTCTACATATGCAGACGTTTTATAATAAAACATGTGTAATACTAATGATTTAAGACTTTAAAAAATCTAATAAAATAGTATTCAACTCTTCTTTATGTGTCACATTTAATCCATGTGGAGCACCTTTTATAACTTTATAAGTAGCATTTTCAATGCCTTTAGCTGCTTGCTCTGCAGACGTCTCAATTGGCACTGTACCATCCGCATCACCATGCACTACTAGTGTTGGCACCTTTACATTTTTAAGCTCTGGTCTAAAATCAGTATGCATCCAAGCCAAAGCAGCTTCTATTGTTGCTCGCGGTGAAGCGTGTGAAGCGACACTAAAATCGTAATCTAAAACGGCTTGACTAATTCGCCCTGCTTTTTCATTCTCTTCAAAATTATAAAAGCCTTTATGGAATTCTTTTAAAAAACCAACTCTATCATTTTCTAATGCGTCTTGTATACCTTTTAAAGCAGACTCTGGTACGCCTTCCGGGTTGTCGCTTTTCTGTTTTACTAGTGGTATTATACTAGATATTAAGGCTGCTTTCTCAATTTTAGCATCTCCAAAATCGGTAAGGTAACGTACTACTTCTCCTCCGCCCATCGAGAATCCTACTAACACCGCTTTTTCTAACTTTAACGCTTCAATTATTGCGTTTAAATCACTTGCAAGGGAAGAATAATCGTAACCATCCCATGGAGAAGACGACGTACCAAAACCTCTTCTATCATAAGAAATACATCGGTAACCAGCTTCTACAATTTTCCAAACTTGGTGTTCCCAAGATTTACGGCTTAGTGGCCATCCATGGATTAATATTACTGGTTGTCCTTCTCCGTAGTCTTCATAAAATAAATCTACTGGTTCCTTACTTTTTGTATTTGTTATAAACGGCATTTTGATTGTTTTTAATTAATAATTCTTTTATTTCAAGGTTCTAGGCCTGATATTGAAAAGGTAATTAAATTCTAAATTAAAATCTGTTAAAGAATTTTTAATTGTGATAACTTTATACATTATATTAAAGCAAAATTTTTTAAATGAAAGCAGTTTCAGTAGTTACCATAAGAAAAGAGTTAAAACACAAGTCGAACGAAGAACTTGCAGAACTCTGCTTGCGTTTATCGCGTTTTAAAAAGGAGAATAAGGAACTACTCACCTATTTACTTTTTGAAGCAGATAGCGAAGCTGGTTATATTGAAACCGTAAAAGAAGAAATGGATGAGCAGTTTGAAACGATAAACACAGACAGCTATTTCTATATAAAAAAGAGTGTTCGTAAAATTCTAAGAAACACTAAAAAATACATTCGCTATTCACTTAACAAGGAAACCGAAGTAGAGCTTCTACTCTACTTTTGTAAAAAGTTAAAAGCTATGAAGCCTTCCATTTCTAGAAATACAACACTAACCAATATTTACGATCGCAATATAGAAGCGATTACCAAAAAAGTTTTAAATCTTCATGAAGATTTGCAGTACGACTTTAATATGGAATTGGAAGACCTATAAACACACTCAGGATCTAGCTTAAAAACTTTCATTTTATAATTCAGAATAAAGCCAGTCGTTCTTATTATTGTTTTTACTTTTGTAAGGAATTAAAACGAACTCAAAGATGTTGGATTATGTAGTAATTGGTGGAGCACAAGCAGGATTATCTATGGCTTATCATTTACAGAAGATGAATAAAAAGTTTGTAGTTATCGATGGCGAAAACGAAATTGGTGCTTCATGGCTAAATAGGTGGGATTCTCTAAAACTATTTACACCCACCGAATACAATCATTTACCAGGTTTAAAGTTCGACGCACCAAAAGGACACTACCCAACTAAAGTTGAAGTTGCCAACTATTTTAAATCTTATGTAAAGGAATTTAATATTCCTGTGCAATTAAACACATTAATTACATCTGTTCGTAAAACTGAAAAAGGATTTCATATTACACATAAGGATGGAGAAATTAAAGCTAAAAACGTTGTTATAGCCACTGGTCCATTTCATATTCCATATACACCACCTTGCCATACTAAAGTGTCGGAAAACACATTGCAAATGCATAGTAATTACTATAAAACTGCAGACCAATTACAAGAAGGAGATGCCTTAGTTGTTGGTGGAGGAGATTCTGGATATCAAATATTAAACGAGATTTCTAAAAACGAATCTAGAACGGTATATTTCTCTGGAGATACTACCGTAAGATCATTACCACAACATATTTTAGGTAAAACATTGTGGTGGTGGTTTACATTGGTTGGTTTTTTAAGTTATAGTAAATACAGCTGGATTGGTAAGAAAATTAACTCCTCTACACAGCCAGTAATTGGTACAGATGTAAAAGGGATTCTTGCCAGAAAAAATGTAATCGCCGTTGGAAGAACTAAAGATGCTTTAAATGATAAAGTTATTTTTGAAAACAAGAAAGTGTCTAGTATTAAAAATATTATTTGGGCTACAGGTTATCGTCCAAATTTTAAATGGATAGAAGGTTTAGAGTTAGATGCTAATAGCTACCCAAAAAACCATAGAGGAGTAAGTAATATAAAAGGTTTATACTTTATTGGCCTGCCTTGGATGTATACTCGTGGATCTGCCACTTTAGGAGGTGTTTCTAAAGATGCTAGTTATTTAGCTAAGGTTATGAGTGGTGGGGAGTAATTTTAAAAATAAGCCGTTTAAACATAAAATAACGCGCTTAAAACTACTTGATATTAATCTAAAAACGAATAATCAGTATAACCTCTTCCTTTTCATACACTAAATAAAATGTGTTTCTTGCCAATCTTATTCATTTTGACATGCAACACCATTTATCAAATAAAAGAAACCTAATAACTTGGTTCTAATATACTTATATGAAATAATTGGGTTTAGTCTACTTTTCTATATTTCAGCAATTCTAAACCATTTTTATTGTAAAGCGACAGTTTTAGATTTTCAATTTGATAAGAATGAATTAGTTTTAGATTTTCACCAATTTCTTTAGAAAAATTCATATTAGTACATACCACTTCTGTACTTATTAAAGATTTAAAAGATAACAATTTGGTATCTGCTTTTTCAATAACTCCTGAGAACGTATTGCAGCCATCATTTCCTATAATTTTATTGGTATTGAGGTTCAGTTCTAAATATGGATGCTCGTTGTAATTATTAAGTATTATGGTTTCCTTGCTAACCGTTTCAAGCGCCCAAATATCGTGTAATCCTAACGTCTCTTTATTGACTAAAACATCACTTTCATGCAGTTTACATGAGAATATCAACATTACTAATAGTAACATTTGGAGGTTTACAACTGATTTTATCATAGTATTAATTCAACTTATTTTTAAATTATAATAAAAAGAAAATTGATATTACAATAATTACTTTGGCTCTATAATCAAATATACCGATGTACTATCTCCCACATTAAGCACTTCATGTTCGCTAATTTCAGTCTTAGACCAATTAACACCTGCAGCTACGACCACATCACGCGTTCCTTTAGCATCCGTAATTCGAAAAGTACTTCCTGCGAGCGTATATCCAAAATGTGGTTTATGATAATGTTTCTGGTGCCCAACATTTGGAGGAAATGTACATTTTAGAATACGTTGTTTTTTTGTTTCATTTAGCACTTCGCAAACCTTCTCTCCTTTCCAACCTGCTTCTAAAGGATCTGGAAGGTTTTGAGTTGACTTACACGAAACCATGAGTATTATTAAAAGGAATATTATTTTTTTCATATTATAAAGTGCTATGTCAAGATCAATGCGATTTTAAGTTTTATTACTGTCTTAAAATTAGATTAGAACTCCAACTCTTAACTTTGAAATGGCAAAAAAATATTATCATCATTTTTATTTTACCTTGTCTAAGATTATTTTTTAAACTCGTATTTTAATTCAAAATCCTAACCAGTAATTCTTTCAACAAATCTTTCTGTGGTACAGCATTTGAATTAACACCTTTACTTCTTACGTCAAATTCTCTAAGAACAGCTATAATACCACTCACTTTTCGCATTGGGAAATTACGTGCGGCATCTAGGTATTCGTTAACAAAATACGGATTCACACGTAAAGCAGATGCTACACTTCTTGGTGACTTATCAGTCATACCATGCAGCTGTAATAGTTGTGAAAAGAAATTAAATAATAACGAAACTGTTACTACCATTGGATTATCTTTCGGGTTGTCTCCAAAATAATTTACAATCTTAAAAGCTTTTGCATCACTACGCGAACCAATAGCTTTTCGCAATTCGAAATTATTATAATCTTTACTAATACCTATATTCTCTTCAATATGAGATGGAGAAATCTCAGTGCCTTGAGGCAAAACAATCTGAAGCTTTTCTAATTCATTATTAATTTTACTTAAATCTGTACCTAAAAACTCCACTAGCATTTGAGATGCTTTTGGTGCAATTTTGTAACCTTTGGTAGATAATGTTCTACGAATCCAATCTGGCACTTGATTATCGTACAGTCTTTTACTCTCGAAAACAACACCAACTTTTTTTATTGTTTTATAAACAGCTTTACGCTTATCTACACTTTTATATTTATAACAAATAACCAAGACTGTAGAAGGCTGTGGGTTTTTAGCGTAATCTGACAATTTATCAATAGTACGCGATAAATCTTGAGCTTCTTTTACAATAACTACTTGCTTATCTGCCATCATTGGAAAACGCTTTGCATTACCAACAATGTCTTCTACAGTAACATCGCGACCATATAAAACCATCTGGTTAAAACCTTTCTCTTCTTCAGCGAGCACATTGTCTTGAATAAAATCTGATATTTTATCAATGTAATATGCCTCTTCTCCCATTAGTAAATAAATAGGTGCAAGATTCTTATTCCTTATGTCTGTTACAATTTTTTTGACTTCGTCCAAAGTAATGTGAATTCCAAATTAAATAATTTCAAATTCCAAAATTGAACGAATAAATTACGCTTGTTATTTGGTTTTTGATTGTTGAAGCTTAACTTTGAAAAAACTATAAATTGCTTTGATGCAAGTACTCAATTTTCCAAAGTTTACCTTTCGTTTCAAAAATAGCGAAAATAAAGTATCTATATTCGATGCTATTCGTAAAAAGTTTGTGATTTTACAACCCGAAGAATGGGTTCGCCAGCATTGTGTGCAGTATTTAATAGATGTTAAAGGCTACCCTATATCTCTTATAAACGTAGAAAAAGAACTTAAAGTCAACGATTTAAAGAAACGCTACGATATTGTCATTTTTAATCCAAATGGCAGTATTCATCTTATTGTAGAGTGTAAAGCACCTAAAATAAAAATCAAACAAGATACTTTCGATCAAGTTGCACGATATAATCTAGCACTAAACGCAACATATCTTATGGTGACTAATGGATTAAATCATTATTATTGTATTATGGATTTTGATGTTGAGAAGTATCATTTTCTAGAAGATATTCCAGATTATAATTAATAATTTCGATACTCACTCTTAGAATTAGAATAACAAAAAGTAAATAAATTATAAATTGAAAATAGCAGTAGTTATACTTAATTGGAACGGAAAAGCACTTTTACAAAAGTTCTTACCTTCTATTGTTGCACATTCTCAAGACGCGACTATTTATGTTGCAGATAATGCGTCTACAGATGATTCTATTCGTTTTATTGAAAATAATTATCCTCGAATAAAGATTATAAAAAACCAAGAAAACGGTGGTTATGCCAAAGGTTATAATGATGCTTTAAAACATTTAGAGGAAGATATTTTCTGTTTAGTTAATAGCGATATCGAAGTAACACAAAACTGGTTACCTCCTATTATAAATACTTTTAAATCCGAAGAAAATACAGCTATTATTCAACCTAAAATATTAGACTTCAAACTCAAAACTCATTTTGAATATGCTGGAGCGGCAGGTGGCTTTATAGATAAATTTGGATATCCTTTTTGTCGCGGTCGCATTTTCGATACTATAGAAAAAGACAATGGACAGTATAATAGTAACTCTGAAATATTTTGGGCTTCTGGTGCTTGCTTTTTTATTAGAAAAGACGTTTTTAATACTTTAAATGGTTTCGACGAATCGTTTTTTGCACACATGGAAGAAATAGATTTATGCTGGAGGGCTTTTAATTTAGGCTACACGTCTAAATATGTTTCACAGTCGACAGTGTATCATGTTGGAGGTGCAACTCTAAGCGCTACGAATCCTAAAAAAACATATCTCAATTTTAGAAATAGTCTTGCCACATTAACAAAAAATGGTTCAGGTAATATTTTTGTTCTACTCCTTACACGATTAACCTTAGATGGCATAGCAGCTTTAAAATTTTTAATCGCATTTAAATTCACTCACATTTTAGCTATTCTCAGAGCTCATTTAAGCTTTTATAATAGCTTGCCCAAGCTATTAAAACAACGAAAAGCTCTTGATAAAAAAACTGAATATTACAAAACAAAATCCGTTGTATGGTCTTATTTCGCTAGTCAAAAGAAACACTTCTCCGATTTATAGTTCATTTAGCAAAAGTTTTGTTAATACTTCTTTTAACATACTAAAATTAGCTACTTTTGAAGTGTTAAAATTTAATTTTATACTTAATAAGAATTATGAAAAAACTAATGATATTTAGTGCAGTAGCACTATTAACTTTAAGTTCTTGTGTCTCTAAAAAAGACTTTATGGCACTTGAAACAAAGCAAAAAGAAACTCAAGACCTTTTAAATACAGCAACTGTTAAACTAAATAGCTGTTTAGCAGACGAGGCAGCCTCAGCAGCACGTATTAAAGAACTTCGTGAGCGTTTATCAGACATGAAGTCTAACAACTTAGCATTGATTGAAAGTACTAAAGACATGACGGTTTTAACAACACAAGGTGCTAAAAACGTTGAAAAATCTTTAGAAAGCTTAAAAGAAAAAGATTTACGTATTACAAGATTACAAGATGCGTTAACTAAAAAGGATAGTGTAACGTTAGCTTTAGTAACTAGCTTAAAGAAAGAAGTTGGTTTAAATGACGAAGACATTGAAATTAATGTTGAAAAAAGCGTTGTTTTCATCTCTTTATCAGACAAATTATTATTTAAAACAGGAAGCTACAACATTAGCGACAGAGCAAATACTATTCTTGGAAAAGTAGCTACTGTAATTAATGGTAAGCCAAATTTTGAAGCAATGGTAGAAGGCCATACAGATAATGTACCTTATAACAGAGGTGGTGTTTTATTAGACAACTGGGATTTAAGTGTAAAACGTAGTACTTCTATTGTAAGAGCTTTACAAGAGTTAGGCGTTAAACCAGAACAATTGATTGCTGCAGGTCGTGGAGATCATTTACCTTTAGTAGCTAACGACTCTCCTACAAATAGAGCAATAAACAGAAGAACTAAAATATATATTCTTCCAAAAATCGATCAGTTCTATGAAATGATTGAAACGGAAATGAAAAGCTTATCTCAAGAGAACTAAATCTCTTTAGTAGTTATAAAACAAAAGCCCAATCGTAAGATTGGGCTTTTTCTTTTTTATAATATATTTAATTATATGTCCAAACGGCAAGTTCGTTACCTGATGGGTCTAAAAATTGAAATCGACTGCCTCCAGGAAACATAAAAATATCTACTTTAATTTTTCCTCCAGCATCAATAACATTTTGTTTTGCTTCTATTAAATTATCATGATAAAGCACAACTAATGCGCCATTAACAATAGCCTCTTCCGTTTTTTCGAAACCTCCTTCTATCCCTGATTCATTTTTTGAGAATGAAGTGTAGTGCTCTCCGTAATCTGTGAATTTCCATCCAAAAACTTAATATAAAATGCTTTAGTAGCTTTAATATTATTTGTTTTAAACTCTATGTAATTTACAGTATTATTTATGGGTTTCTTCATCTTATAAAATTTCCAAACTCCCTTTGCCTTCTCTTATAACTAAAGGTTCTCCATCTGATAAATCTATTATTGTAGAACCTTCATTCCCACCGTATCCTCCATCTATAACTAAGTCGACTAGCTTGTCCCATTTTTCCAGAATTAATTCTGGATCTGTAGTATATTCAAGAACTTCATCTTCATCACGAATAGATGTAGAAACTAATGGATTTCCAAGAGCTTTTACTATTTCAAGCGTAATATTGTTATTAGGAATACGAATACCTACTTCTTTTTTCTTTTTAAAAACAGAAGGCAAAGACTTAGAACCTGGTAATATAAAAGTATATGGACCAGGTAATGCGCGTTTCAAAATTTTAAATGTAGAAGTCTCTATTTGTTTTACATGGTCGCTTAAATTGCTTAAGTCATGGCAAATAAAAGACAGTTTAGCCTTTTCAAGTTTAACACCTTTAATTCTTGCAATACGCTCTAAAGCTTTATTATTGGTAATATCGCAGCCTAAAGCATATACAGTATCCGTAGGGAAAATTATTAATCCTCCACGCTTTAAAACATCTATAACCTTTCTAATCTCCTTAGGATTAGGGTTATCTTCGTAAATTCTAATAAAGTCAGCCATAATAAGTATCTTTAACTATCGTTTACTAAAGTAAATACTAATTTGTTTATGAAAAAAATATCTGTTCATTATTTATTTGCTTTATCACTATTAATTTTTACTTTTTCATGTTCTGAAGATTCTGAAACCTCTACAGAGCCTCAAAACACAGATACTACAATTGAAGCTACCCAAATATTAAATGTAGCTTATGGAAATGATAGCGAACAAGTTTACGATATCTATCTACCAGAAAACAGAGACGAGAACACTAAAATACTTATTCTTGTTCATGGTGGAGGTTGGACATCTGGTGATAAAACAGATATGAATCCTTACAAAATAATTGCTCAAGAGGACATACCAGAATACGCCATTGTTAATATTAATTATCGCTTAGCATCTCAAGGTGTTTCTCCTTTTCCAATGCAACTTAACGACATAACTTCGGTAATAAATCATTTAAAAACAAACCAAAGTGAGTATATTATTTCTCAAGATTATGGTTTTGTTGGCGTTAGTGCTGGTGCACATTTAGCCATGTTATGGAGTTATAGTTACGATACCGAACATGATGTAAATATGGTTGCAAGTATTGTTGGACCAACAAACTTAGCTGATGCTGCTTACAATGATAATCCTGCTTTTCAAATAGATTTGATTATGCAATACTTTGGAGAAACACCATCTCTAGCATTTTTAGAAACTTACAGTCCATTGCACCAAGTAATAACAACTTCTCCTCCAACCATTTTATTTTATGGCGGATTAGATCCATTAATTCCAAATTCTCAAGGTATCACTATGGATGCCAAGTTAACCGAATTAGATATAACACACGATTTCACTTTCTATCCAAATGAAGGACATGGTTGGGTTGGTGCTAATTTATTTGACACTTGGACAAAGCTTAAGTTGTTTATAATAACAAACCATTAGAAATAACAAAAGAGGCTTAAAAAGCCTCTTTTGTTATTAAAAACATATATTATAATAGTCTTTTAATACTCGCGTGTACGCGTACGTATAGGCTGTAACTTAGCAAAGCGTAGTAATAATTTCTTTTTTCCACCAAACTCAAAATCAATTTCGGCTTTAATATCAGCGCCTTTACCTTCAAGACTTAGCACTTCTCCTGTACCAAACTTTAAATGTTTTACTTTCAATCCAACAACGATATCTTCCGTTTTTATATTTCCACGTATCGTTGGAATTTCATCTACACTAGTTGGAGTTTCAATCTCTGACGCTTTTGTAAGTTTCTTCGGTACGCTTATTTCGAAGTTTATTGGTTCTTTCTTCTTTGCCACTTTCTTTTGAAATTTTGGTTGTACTGCTTTTTTAAATCTTATTTTATTTGGTGCAACATCTCCAAAGATATCTGCTGATAACATTGGATTGATGCGACGCTCTTCCATTGGTGTTGTAATATCTAAAAACTGGTCGTCTATCTCTTCAATAAAACGACTAGGCTCTGAATCTACTAATTTTCCCCAACGATAACGTGATAAAGCATAAGTTAAATATGCTTTCTTTTCTGCTCGCGTCAAAGCTACGTAAAATAATCGTCTTTCTTCTTCTAGTTCGCTACGAGTGTTCATACTCATGGCACTTGGAAACAAATCCTCTTCTAAACCAACCACAAATACATGATTGAATTCTAGTCCTTTGGACGAGTGAATAGTCATTAGTGCTACGTGATCCGGATCTCCTTTATCGCCATCTAAATCTGTTGCTAATGCAACATCTTCTAGAAATTCTGCTAAATTATCTTTAGAGTCAACAATTTCCATTTGTCCTTCAACAAAATCCTTTATACCATTTAATAATTCTTCTACATTTTCTAAACGCAAAACACCTTCTGGTGTTCCATCTTTATTAAATTCTCTTATTAAACCAGTGGTTTTTGTAACATATTCGGCTAAATCAAAAGCATTTGCTGTTTGATTCATAACTTGAAAACTTTTAATAAGCGTTACAAAATCTCTTAGCTTATTTTTAGTTCCTCCATTTATATTAACATCTGCTGTATCTATATTTTCTAATAAACCAAAAATAGTTTTACCAGATGCGTTAGCAGCAACCATTAACCTATCTATAGTTGTTTGACCAATACCACGCCCAGGAAAATTAATAACACGTTTTAAGGCTTCTTCGTCAGACGAATTTAAAATCAGTCGTAAATAAGCTATTACATCTTTTATCTCTTTTCTTTGGTAAAAAGACAATCCGCCATAAATACGGTAAGGAATACTTCGCTTTCGTAAAGCTTCCTCCATAGCACGTGACTGCGAATTGGTACGGTATAAAATGGCGAAATCACTATTTTTTAAATGATTCGTCATTTTTTCATCCCAAATAGTACTTGCTACAAAACGTCCTTCATCACCATCGGTTAAAGAACGGTTAACTTGTACTTTATCTCCATCATCATTTGCAGTCCAAACTATTTTATCTAACTTGGTTTGGTTATGCTCAATTACAGAGTTAGCTGCACCCACTATATTTTTTGTAGAACGGTAATTTTGTTCTAAACGATACATTTTAACGTCTTCGTAATCTTTCTGGAAGTTTAAAATGTTATTAATATTGGCACCACGAAAGGCGTAAATACTTTGCGCATCATCACCAACCACACAAATATTCTGGAATTTATCTGCTAATGCTCTAACAATTAAATATTGAGAATGGTTTGTATCTTGGTACTCATCGACTAGAATATAACGAAATTTATTTTGATATTGTGCTAAAACCTGAGGAAATCTTGTTAGCAACTCATTGGTTCTCAGCAGCAAGTCGTCAAAATCCATTGCTCCTGCTTTAAAACAGCGATCAACGTAATTTTTGTAAATCTCACCCATTCTTGGTCTGCGAGCCATAGCATCTGCCTCCATTAAGTCTGGATTTTTAAAATATGCTTTAACTGTAACTAGACTATTTTTGTAAGACGATATTCTACTGTAAACTTGTTTTGTTTTATAGATATCTTTTTCTAAGCCCATTTCTTTAATAATAGAGCCTAAAAGTTTTTGAGAATCTTGTGTATCGTAAATTGTAAAATTACTTGGGAATCCTAAATGGTGTCCTTCGAAACGTAGAATTTTAGCAAATACAGAGTGAAATGTTCCCATCCACAAGTTTTTTGCTTCACCATCACCAACAATTTCTGCAATTCTGCCTTTCATTTCTTTGGCAGCTTTGTTAGTAAATGTTAATGCAAGAATGTTAAAAGAGTCTATTCCTTTACTCATTAAGTAAGCAATACGATACGTTAATACACGAGTTTTTCCAGAACCTGCTCCTGCGATAATAATCATAGGGCCTTCTATTTGAACTGTAGGCTCGTATTGTGCTTCGTTTAACTGACTTAGATACTTTTCCAAATTGCTTGTTTTTTTGAGGTTACAAAAATAACCAATGTAACTGTTTTAATCCCTTGTATTTGTTAATAATTATAAACAATTAGTCATCTTTTTCACCATCTCCTGCCATTGCAGAAAGCAAACCTGCTTGTGTATTTTTCCAAACAAAATTAAAAACGGACTTTGTTTTATCTCTTATAACTTCTTTAGTATCGCTATTTCTAAAATTATCGCCTTTATCCTTACTACTCTCTGAAACAAACACATTTATAATACTTGAGAGTAGTTTATTTTTTTCTTGACCATTTTCTTTAAGTATTATAATATTGAATTTATCATACTTTGTTTTTAAATTAACATTAGACTTTTCGAGATTACCATCAATTGTAAAAAAGGTTTTGGATAATTCTCCTTCTAATTTTAAATTTAAGTTTGGCTTCATAAACTGGTTTAAACTATCAGCATTAAGATTTCCTAAATCGGCTTTAAAAACAAAATCATCATTAACATTGTTTACATTAAAAGACCACTCTACTTTTAGCGGAGTATTATTCATGAAATTACAATTAATATCAATTTTAGTTTTATCTGTATCAAGATAAGTATTGCTAATTTTAGTCAGTTTTGCATTAAAAGCGGTAAAGTCTAGCTTGCCAGCAATATGCTCTGCTTTTACTTTTTCCTCGTAGCTTATTGTTCCGTTTAAAATGTCTATTAAATTTATATTTAGTTTAAAATTTAAACCTCTTAGCATTTTACTATATAAATCTTTTTCAACTAAATCATCGGCAACAAGTTTATCTCTATAAATATTAAACTTTGGATTATTAATGACAATATTATCACAATCTACACCTATTAATTTAGTGTTATTAAAGTCTAATTTTTGATTATTAATTTCAATTTTAGGTATTTCTAAATCAAAATAATCGCGCTCTACGTCTATTACTTTAGAAAGTTCATTTTTTGAATACTTTGTTTTAAACTTTAAGTTTGACAAAGTTATTTGATTGTTATCAATCTTTAAATTATCTACAAATAAGTTCTCAAATTCACCTACTTGATGCTCTAAACCATTTATAATTATAGAGGACGTTTCAAAATTGAATAAAGAACCTAGCTTAGTAGATTGATCTTTACTGAAATTAGTCATTAAAAAATCGATCTTATTAATTTTACTAATTATAGAATCATTTTCAACATTATAAACTTCTAATGTTCCTTTATTAATAGCTATATTTTTAATGTTTAAAGTCTGTTTTAATTTAGATATTACAGATTGACTGCCTTTGTCTGTATCTGTTAATTTGTTGTAATAATACACAACATTGGGTGCGTTAAATTCTAGGTCACTAATACTCAAAGTAGTATTAAATAAATAATCCCAATAGCTAAAGCCTTTTATAGCTAAAGATTGCATATCTACCTGTGTGTTAATTTCTTTTGTTGTTTGTCCTTTTATAGTTATTAAAGGCTTTTGAAGCTTAACATCTCCACTTAAAAGGTTAATATCTACATTTTCATACATTAAAGAAACATGCTCTGGTAAGCTAGCTAAATTATTTTCAATTTTATTTTTAACTACAGATTTAGCTATAATTAAGCCTACTATTAGCAGACTTATAAAAAGCGTTAATGCTATAAATATTTTTCTGTTCTTATCTGACATCTTATAAAGATAAAGCTAAGTCCTTTAACTACAATAACATTTAAAAAACCTTTAACAATGGCAGTTGGCATTACCTATTCTTTTTTGTTTTATTCCATTATTTATTATGTAAACTAAAGTTTATCCTTATTTTTGATTTAAAATTTATATAACAAATGGATACTTTTTTAACTTTTATTTCTAGCATCTCTTGGTGGCTGTGGATTATCATAGTCATAGCTATTGTAGCGCTTCGAGACATTTTTCAGCGTAGTCACACTATTAGCCATAACTTCCCAATTGTTGGACATGTTAGGTATTGGTTTGAAAGTATTGGACCAGAAATTCGTCAATATTTTGTAGCCAATAATAGAGAAGAATTACCTTTTAACCGTATAGAACGTGGTTGGATTTATGCATCTGCAAAAGGCGAAAACAATTACGAAGGTTTTGGTACAGATCGCGATATTTATGCACATCAGCATATTTTTATTAATAATGCGATGATACCTTATAAGTTAGCAGAAGATCACGTTAACAATAAAGACAAGTACTTTTTACCTTGTGCTAAAGTTATAGGCGCACATAATAAACGAAGAAGACCTTTTCGTCCTGCCTCTATTATTAACGTCTCGGCAATGAGTTTTGGGTCGTTATCTGCTAGAGCAATAGACTCGCTTAATAAAGGTGCTAAAATGGCTGGAGCGTACCACAACACTGGAGAAGGTGGTTTATCTCCTTACCATAGTAATGGTGGAGATGTAGTGTTTCATTTTGGAACAGGTTACTTTGGTGTTCGTGCTGAAGATGGTGGTTTTTCTATGGAAAAGATGAAAAAACTTGTTGAGGATAATCCGTTTATTCGTGCTATAGAATTAAAACTCTCTCAAGGTGCTAAACCTGGAAAAGGTGGCGTTTTACCCGGAGCCAAAATAACACAACAAATAGCAGACATTCGTGGCGTTGAGATAGGTAAAGATGTTTTATCTCCACCAAATCACAAAGCATTTGATACTATTCCTGAAATGGTTGATTTTATTGAAGCTATAGCTGAAGAAACTGGTTTGCCAGTTGGTATTAAAGCAGCCATTGGGAAACTAGAACAATGGGAAGAACTTACAGATATTATGAAAAACACAGGAAAAGGTCCTGATTTTATTACTGTAGATGGTGGTGAAGGTGGAACTGGTGCTGCACCTCCAAGTTTTGCAGACCATGTTAGCTTACCTTGGGTTTACGGTTTTGGTGATTTATATAAATTATTTCAGAGAAAAGAACTAGAAAAACAAGTCGTTTTTATTGGTAGTGGTAAATTAGGATTCCCTGGTAAAGCTGCAATGGCTTTTTCTATGGGAGTAGATGTTATTAATGTTGCTCGTGAAGCTATGATGAGTATTGGTTGTATTCAAGCGCAAGTTTGCCATACTAACAAATGCCCTAGTGGAGTTGCAACGCAGAGCCAATGGTTACAACGTGGTATTGATGTGCCTTTAAAATCTGAACGTGCTGCTCAATACTTTAAATCTTTTAGAAAAGAATTTATAGAAATTACACATGCTGCAGGTTACGAGCATCCTTGTGAATTTAAAATGAGTGATATTGAAATAAATGTAGACGACCATAATTTGTCTTCTGAACTTAGTGTTACTTATCAATATCAAAAAACACCCGTACCTTTTAACGGTATGCAATCTTTAAAAGATTGCGAGCATTTAGGTGGGTATTATAAACAAAAAATAAAAATCTCAGATTAAATTAATCTGAGATTTTAAATCTAAAAAGCAACTAAATAAAAGCCATTTCATAAACTGAAATGGCTTTTATATTACATATCTCTTATTACATGAACTGTAACTGTTGCATTTCTTGTAACACCATCATTATCTGTGTATGTTCCAGAAATAGTTAAATCTACATAACCTCCAATCGAATCGAAGTTGGCTAGTGTATATTGTAATGTATCTGGTGCACTATGATCCATATTTAATACTGACGACTCAATACTAAAATCTGAAGTAGTATAAGTATTAAGTGCTGATGAATTTCCATCTATATAAACAATACCTCCATTAACTTGAGAGGAAATTTGAATGTATCCATTTCCAGGGTTTAAATTTGCGTTTAAATTTACTAAGTAAAACTCTACAGGTTCATTATCTTTTTGAATCGAAATGTATTCTGAAATTGTACTACAAGCTATTAAATTTCCTACGTTTGAATTACTAAAATTAAAAGGCAACACTGTAGTTGTTTCAAATGTATTATAATTGAAACCTTCTAAAGTAAACGCATTTAAAGAAGCACACTGTATAACACTCATGTTAAAAGCACCATTATTAATAGCTAAACCTGAAAACTGGCTTCCGTAATTTAAACTTACATAACCACTTGTTACGTTAACATTAGAACAATCTACTAAGTTTCCTGAAATTACTTTAGCTATAACACCTGGCATTACTAAGTTTCCATAATTAATATCTGTAGTTACCGTATTAACTGTTGTTGTATAGATTTGCACACCACATTGATCGAATGCATTTAAAGTAAACGTTTCGTTTGAAGGTATTTGTCCACAAATTTCTCCATTTCCATTAGAATAAGCTATGCGACCAGAAACTGATACACTTGACCATAATTCAATTTTTACATTAGATAAAGGTATGTTTGATCCATCCACTACTGTTAAACAAAATTGTACAGAAGGAAATGGCACGTCGTAATTCCACCATGAAAAATGAGAGACTTCACCAATATACTTACCTCCTACTAAATTTGCTTCACCATCTTCAATCCAATGTCCAGCAACCTCATCGAAATGCCATAATGGAATAGATGAAGGCGCATTATTTGTTTGTAAAGGATCTACAGAGATTTCTATTTCTGCAACATGACCGTCTGCAATATTTAATTTTTGACCAGAATCTCCTTTCAGCTCAACATTAAGCATGCCATAAGTTTCTAATATACGTTCCTCTCCATTTGTATTTTGCGCTTGCAAACTTCCAGGCATAATAGCGTCTATTGATGGATTAGAAGTTTCTAAATGATACATATAAACATCTACATTACCAGAATATGCATTTCCGTTTTCGTCTTTAAAAGCACCATCAAAACTTACTTTAGTTCCATTACTTAAAATCACTTCACTAGCAACTCCTGAAGCAACAGTGCCTGCTAAGTTTTCGTTAATTAACATTATACGAATTGCATTAGTACCTGTAGTAGGTACAACAGAACGCATACCCTTTAAATAACCAGGTTTTTCTGCAGTAATAAAAGCTTGCCTTTCTTTAACGGTAGCATCAGATATAATAAAAACACCATTAGCATCTGTAATTGCCGTTTTGTTACCGATAATAATATTCGCATTATCAATTGGTAAAGATGCTGCATCAACTATTCTACCGATAAAATCTCGTTGAATACTTGATCCTTGATCTAAAGTAGATTCAGCAGTTCCGGCATTAGTATCGTTATTTGCAAAAGCTTCATCTATTGCTTCATTTGGATTACAAGAATTAAATAGCGCAGCAAATAGTACCATTACTGCTAAAATAATTTTTGAAGTTGTTTTTTTAGTTTTCATATTAGTTAAATTTAAAATGTTATAATTTTATTATTCAACCTTATATAAAAATACCTTCTATTTTGTTACCCTTATTTTTAAAAAAATTAATTAAAAAGTTCTAAAAAGGTTTTTTTATTACTTCTTGATATTGGCACACGCTGACAATCTTCTAATACAAGATAACCTTCATTTTCAAAATGCCTCACCTTTTCTAGATTGATAATATGCGATTTATGACATTTAAAAAATGTGCTACTTAATAGTTTCTCAAACTTACCTAAGTTATAAGAACTCATTATTGTTTTACCATCGATTAAGTGAATTTTAGTATATCCTTCATAACCTTCTAAATGCAATACTTCTTCTTGAGGTATAAAAGACATCCCTTTTTGAGTAGGAACAATAATTTTATTACTTGAGATCGTGCTAGTTAAAAGGTTTACAAGTTTATGACTACTTTCTAACTCACTTTTTGTTTTTATAATGTGTAATGCTTTATTAACAGCTGTTACTAACTCTTCATCATCTATAGGTTTTAAAACATAATCTACTGCATTTTGTTTAAATGCTTCTATTGCATATTCGCTATAAGCAGTAACAAATATTACTTGAAAATCTACTATTTCTAATTGCGCTAATAAATCGAAACCATTAATTCTAGGCATTTCAATATCCAAAAACACTAAATCTGGTTGCTCCTTTTGTAATACTTTAATAGCTTCTTCAGGTTTTTGAAACGTATTCTTTATTGTAATACCCGGAAACAGCTTACCTAGTTTTTGTTCTAATCCTTTTAGGTTAGAGATTTCATCGTCTATTAATATTGCTGTTAGTGTGCTCATAAATTAAAGTTGCGTAATAATAAATATCGATATGTTTCCTTTATCATTTAAACTAGGATGTAATTCCTTTTCGGAATAAAATATTTCCCAATGTCCCGATTGATTTAAATACTTGAGTCTATCTGCCAAAACGTTAGAAGATTTCACTTTTCTTTTTCCTCTTTTCTTTGTATTAATAAAACCTACGCCATCATCTATGACCTCAACTTTAAATTGTTTTTCAGTTAAAGCAATAAAATTAATGGTAACATTACCATTTTCCATTTTATTAAAGATACCATGGTTGATTGCATTTTCTACAATTGGTTGTAAAAGCATGGTTGGCAGCTTAGTTGTTTTATTTTTTAGTTTTTCATCTAAATTAATAACATATTGAAACTTATCTTTAAAGCGTAATTTCTCGATATCAAGATAGTTAGTTAATAGTTCTACCTCCTTTTCTAAGCTAATCTCTTTTTCTTTAGACCACTCAAAAAACTGTCTAATTAGTTTCGAAAACTTAACCAAATAAGCTTCTGATGCTTCCATTTGATTATTGTTAATGTAATATTGAATAGCCGCTAAAGAGTTAAACACAAAATGCGGATTCATTTGCGAGCGCAACGCACTAAGTTGTAACTCACTGAAACGTTTCTCTTCAACTATTTTTTTATTCTTCTTAAATTGTAAACGCCTAATTAACTCCCAAGACATATAAACAATTATTACCACCACTAATAAAACAGATGCTATTTTAAACCAAAATGTTTGCCACCACAAGGGTTCTATAGTGAAGTTTAAGCTTTTGGTAATAGCATTAGACTGGATTTCTAATTCATATTCCCCTGGTTGAAGATCGTTAAAATTTATAGTTTTTACATTAGAATAAATCCATTCTTTTTGAATAGGCTCTAATCTGTAATTATACAAAAGATTAGTATTGTTTTCTGAAAAATCCAAACTTGAGATTGAAACATTCATACTATTATTTTTTACATAATCTAAAACTGCTCCACATGATGCTACTATTGGCTTATTATTATACCTAACATTTTCAAAATAGATATCCAATAATTGCGATTTGTTTTCTTGATTTTTAGGCAAAATAGCGATTCCGTTATTTGTACTTACTATAAGCTCTTCTCCTTTAACAATAATACCACTTACACTATTTGATGGTAAACCATCGTTTTTAGTGATTACTTGTTTTAAACTATAATTATTTTCTACCTTCTCGTATTTTAACACTCCCGATTCTGTAGCTAACCAAATAATTTCATTTTCTATAAATGCATTATTTACAATTAAAAACTCTGAATCTGGTAATTGTTTAATCGTTTTTAAGTCTGAAATAAATGCTCCAAATCCATCGGTATTTAATAAAACTTCTTTATTTGAAATTTTATTGATTTTTAAAATAGATTTATTAAATTCTTGATTAGTGAAATTAACAGATTCAAATTTACCATCCTTAAAAAACTTTAAACCATTAGATGTTGCTACTAATAGCATATTATTAAAAGTAAACAAATGGTTTATTCCACTTTGCGCGTAGCTTGCCTCAACATTAAAACTGTTTGGATTAATTTTATTTATACCTACGGAATAAACGCCGTATAAATAGTCATTATAGTATGCTAACTCCCTTGCTTTATCGTTAACGTTATATAATCCTGAATCTACTTTAACCTCTGTAACTATATTGTTTCTAACTGCTTTTAAATTTCTTTTAGAAATATAATATTCCGTATCTAACTCCTTAATAAAAGTTGCATTATAGATATAACTTTCTTCATTTATATATGGAACAAATTCATCTTTTAAAATATCGTATTCATAAAAGCCTTTACTAAAAACATTAGCAATAATCTTATTGTTCACGTTGTTTATATTAGTAACACTTTTATCTACTAAACAATAATTTACATTTTGCTTCTCTATTGGTAATTGGTAAATACCATTTGTAAAAGTAGAGATCCAAATAGATCCTGTTTTATCGATAAAACCAAAATGAGCTTTTAAATTACTAGGTATATAATATGTTTGCTTGATGTGTAGGTCTTTGTCTAAAATACCTACAAAACCTTCTCCTGAAACTTGTATTTGATTATTAATTAAATTTAATCTTACATGTTTAGATTTTTCAATTCCAATTTCATCTTTAAATGTTCTTTTATATAATTCTAAAGTATTTAAATTGATAATGTTATACTGCTTATCGTTTACCCAATAAAAAAGACTGTCTGTAATTTGACCTCTATAATTATTTTTTTTTAAGACAGTATTAAAATCATATTTTTTAATAGTTTTATTGTTCTTATCTTGAATTATAAGCGAATCTAATAATGTAGTTGTTTTAAAATACGATATAATAGGATGCTTTAAATACCTTACAGCATCTAAACTTCTAAGTCTACTTTGTTGTAACAATCTCCATTTTCCATCTTTTAAAACATGGGTTTTATTGGTACTTGTTAGAAAAATTTCATTTCCAATTTGGCTGGATAAAATAGGATTAAATATCTCTCCTTTTTCTTCACTTTCGAAAGCATGTACACTATCATTTTCAATATATCCAAGTTTAGATGTTTTAGAGAGGTACCACACTTTACCATCTGGTGTTGGATATATCTCCCAAACGTCGTTATTAGCTAAACCATCTTTTGTTGTAAACTTTTTAAAGTCGGTACCATTGTATTTTACCAAACCTTTGTCTGTCGCAATCCAAATAAAACCCTTAACGTCTTGCGTCATTTTGTATACGTGTTTACTTGGCAAACCTTCTTTTGTTGTATAGTTGGTAAACTGTTGCGCAAACGAAAAATGCCATATCAAGATGAAGAGTAAAGTGATATGGCGTTTTATAATATTCAATTGTAGTTGTTTAGTTTAAAACAAAAGTAATGGTTTTATTGGATTAATAATTTTGGGTGACTTCTCTTTGCACTCTGCATTCTCCTGAAATATTATGTACAACATTACTATTATCTAGAAATGTACCTGTAAATGTAAATTCTAAATAGTCGCCAACATTTGACGGGATTACAGATGTTACAGTAGCATCTATGGGATTTGAAGTATAATCTATTGAAAGTCCAAAAATATGACTTGGAGTAGTTTCACCAAAATAGAATTTTGCTGCAGGATTACTATCTAATGCAAGACCCCAATTATATATTGTATTTGGCATAAATGCTCCTGAACTATCGAAAGAAAAAACAGCTGCAATTCGTCTTAAATCTCCACTTGATTGTTGCCCAGAAGCATTAATTTCATATTTATCTATTATTGTGGTCCCATCTGTTTCAAGATGGGCTTCTATATCATAATCGAAAATACGCTCTACTCCATCTATAGTATATTTAAAATACTCATTTGTATTGCCAGTTGTGGTAGATCCATCATCGTCGTCACTGCAGCCAAAAGCTACTAAAACGATAGTTAATAACATTATTGATTTTAAAATTGTTTTCATATTTTCACTTCTTATTATCGTTATAAAATTTTAAAGCATCACGAAAAGGGAAACCAAAAAAGGCATCTCTACCTTCATAGTGAATAACCTTTACACCATCTGCTATATCATTAAGAAAAATGATTTTATAGAAATTTTTTTCGTCTAAATTTCTTCCGTTAATTAAATAATATTTTACAATTTCTGTTTTCTCAGCTTCGCTTAATTCAATTGCTTTTTCAGTTTGTGTTTTATTTTCTAAAACTGTAGTCTTACTTTCATTTTTACAATTAAAAACAAGCAAACCCAAAAGCAGAAAAATATATTTTATCTTCATATTTATTTAACTTACAATACTTTAATTAATTGTTAATAGATATATAATTACCAAATCCTGGTGAATACGTATTTATAAGATTTAAACTTCCTTGACTTACATCGTAAATGTGTAATCCATCTTCATCTGTTACATACGCTATATTAGACTTAACAGTAACACCACTTGCATTACTTAATGCTTGAGAATCTACCACCACCATATTACTTAAATCTACCATAGTAACACCATCAAAACTACTTTGTAAAGGCGCAGAACTACTTGGTTTTGTAGTTATAAAACCATAATTACTATCCACTTTAAAAGCGGTTGCATATCCTGAAATATCCACTTCAGATACCGTTGAATAACCCAAAGTACCTTCTTCTACTTTTTTAAGTTTTGCATCTTCAATGTTTGCTACAAAATGTTGAGTACCGTTATTTCTTATCCAACTATGAAAACTTGCGTTTGCGTTCGGGTATGATGCTATATCAATATCTGTAGGAAAATCTAACATAAGATAATTAGAATTAACTGGAAAACTTGGGTCTGTAACATCAAAACCGTATAATCCGGCCCAAATACCTAAAGCAGTTATTCTATTATTAATTAACGATAAGCTCATAACGTCATGATTCTCAAAAGAAGTTACTGCTTGAGTAGATAAATTTATATGGTGAATACCTCTATATTCATCTGAAACATATAAATAATCTCCAATTTTATCAATATCTGAAAGCCTTCCAAACTGTCCACTTTTTGCAATAGATTGATTTAGACTAACACTACCTGTATTTGTTACATCGTAACTGTTTAAAAATGGTTCAATGGCATCAAAATAGCCTAAATATGCAGTATTATCTATTACCTCAACAAAGTACGCTGTGTTTGCTGTTGCTGAATACTCAACATAAGGTAAGTAAGGATCAAATACATTAACAATTTTAAAATCTGAACCATCTGTAATGTAAACATAATCTGACGCTGTTATTACCTCGTCTATATCTACACAGTATTGTCCTTCTACAAGGCCTTCTCCTGTACCAGAAAACTCTAATAATATTCTATCACCTATTTGAGATCCTCCTTGCACAGTTGTTAAGTTCATTGGATATTGTGAAGTCCCATAAAAAGGATCATTATCTATTGACAAAAAGCTACCTCCTGTTGTGTTCCAATTTTGTTCTAAAGTAGAAGTGTCTCCACTATTTACTGCAAAAGTGTAAAAATTGGTAACAGTTGGACCATTATTATTAAAAATATGGAAATAATTACCTTGAGGGTGACCTGTTACATAATGCACTGTTAACGCTTGGTCATCTATTATATAATTATCATTATAAGTAGATATAGTATAGCCTTGAGCATTAGTATCGCATGGATTGTATTGCACCTCTTCTGCATCGTCCGAATTACAACCAACAAATATTAAACCTATTATTAGTAGTAGTGTTATTTTATTTTTCATTTTAAAAATTTTTAAGTCGTTTATTTAAATTTATTCATCTACTGTTTCATCACAATCTTTGTTACTATTATTACGAATTTCTGCTATTAAAACATTTATAAAAAACGTATAATTATGGAAACATTTATACTTGTTTTTAGTCTTCAAAAACACCTAATGTGCCTTCGTAATGTCCTGAAATTAATTCACCAGAAGTATTTACAAACGTATAGTCTACATCGATTGTACTGTTGGTTGGGTTTACATTATCTATGTTTATAGCATTAATTGTAACCGAATGTCCAAGTGATGCTGGACTATAAATAGTACTATTAGTTTCATTGCCTTCGCCAAATTCTACATTTGTACCATCTATATTTATAAACGTTTGCGGACTTGAAGAATCTACCTGTAAATCTGTAACAACATTAGAATCGTTACTTGAAGCGATATATGTATTACCAGCTGTTGGTGGAATACCTGTTTGTAAACTTGGGTTTACTGCAACATCTATGCTAAGTACAACAAATTGTGTTGTATTTACTGATAGTAACACCTCATCACTCGTTCCGTTTATATCTGTATCGTTATCTAATAATCTTCCGTTTAAAAAGAAGAACCCATAATAATCTGGAGCTAATGGATAAGCATCATCATTATCTTCATCAATTTCTATATAAGCATTAGATGTTGGATAAAAAACAGGAGTTGTATTGTTTTCATGGTGCGTAAAACCATCGAGAGTTGTAGATGGATCTACTGGATCTGGCGTTACTTCGTCATCATTACTATCGCAACTAAACATTGTTACTGCGAGTAGGATTAAAAGTGATTTTATAATTTTCATAATTAAATATTTTTAAGTTGAATAATGTTGTGATGTTAATCTAATATCAATCCTAAAGTCCCTTCATAGTGACCTGTAATCGTTGTACCGTTTGTATCTAAAAAAGTATAATCGATATCAATAGTACTGTTTGAAGGTGTCGAATAATCTATATTGATAGCATTAATATGTACAATTGGTCCAGATGTTCCAACGTAATACCAAGCACCATTAGCTTCTTGAATATGACAAAAATCTAGTCCGTTTTCTGTTCCAAAAGTAGGATCTGGTTGCACGTTATAACCCAATAATGAATCGGTTGAATAACCTGCATTAAATCCGTTTGTTAATACACTAGAAGCGATATAACTATTTCCAGAGCTAATTAGTCCTGCTGTTAAACTTGGATTAGAAGCACCTGCTATTACTTTTAACTTTACTAAATTGGTTGTATTGTCTGAGTAGCCATAAGCATACCCAATACCTACATCTCCAAAAGAATCAGTCATTCTACCATCTGTAAAGAAAAAATTATAATAATCTGGAAAACCTCCGCCATCAATATCTGCTTGATCAATGGTAATGTATGCGTTCTCTGTTCCTTTAAAACTATTGTTAATTGTAAAACCGTCTGTTGGTGTTACAGGAATTGTTTGTTGGTCGTCATTATTATCACAACCAACTAGCGTTATTGTTACTAAGATTAATAATACTTTAAGTGTTTTTAATGTTTTCATAATTAAATTATTTAAGTGTTCATCTTTATATCAATAAGACTCTAAAAATGTTACCCTAAGTTTATAGTTATTATGTATCTCTTCTTACATGAATTGTACCTGTAATAGATCTTGTTATTCCATTAACATCTGTAAAATCTCCAGAAAAGGTAACATCAATATATTCCGTTGGACCTCCAAAATTTGTAATTATAAATTCAAAATTCTGTGTGGTTGTAGTGTCTGTATTTAAATCAATTTCTGAGATAACTAATAAAGGTGCACTTGCATCTGTTAGACTATAAGAGCCAATTGCCGTGGTGTCTATTTCAAAATTAACTTCGTCAAATGATGTTTCACTATCAGCAAGCACCTGAAATCCGGTTGTACCACTATTATAAGCACTAATCATAATCTGTTGCGTTGTAACGGCTGGTCCATTATCTACTTGATAGGTAACATATTCGTCTATAGAATTACAAGAAATAATAGTACCTATATTAGATACTGGTTGAGAAAAGATAAAAGGAATCACTCCTGTAGATTGTGAATTATTATAATCTAAACCTTCTACAAAACCGCTTGTACTTCCATTACATATTAATGTACTTATCTCAAAAACACCATTTTCTATGTATTGAATAGTTTGATATCCACCATAACTTAACTCTACATAACCATCTATTACAGGACTACCATTACAGTCTAAAAAGTTTCCAGTAATAGTTTGTAATGCTGGACTATTGGGTATCGTAATCGTTTCGTTTATCCAAGTTGTAGCATTGGTAAAAGGACCAATAGTGTTTGTTGACAAGGTATTTCCACAATCGTCGTAAGCAGTATATGTTATCGTTTGATTAGTTGGTACTACACCACATATTCTTCCTAACGCATTAGATACACCTGTTCCAGGAAAAGGATTACCAGGAAAAGATAAGTCTACATTTACATTAGCTAATGGGTTTCCGTTAGCGTCCTCAACAGTTAAACATAATACTTCTGTTGGAAAATTTATATCGCAATTCCACCAAGAGAAATGAGATACAGTACCAACATATTCACTACCTGTTTTGGTAGCAAATCCATCTTCTACCCAATAACCAACAGCTTCATCAAAACTCCATAACGGAATAGTAACAGGTGCAGCGCCAGACAATACACTTGGAATTGGCATTCTAATTTCAGCAGTACTTCCAGCTGCTATTTGAAGAGGATTACCACTTGCATCTGTTAAACTAACATGCAACATACCATAGGTTTGTAACATTTCGAAATCATCTGCAGTTGTTTTACCTAAAAGCATTCCGGGCATTTCGTTAGCAATAGTTGGACTCGCAGGATCTATATGGTTCATCGAGTAATTAACAACTCCGTTATAAGCATTACCGGAAGCATCTTCAAAACCGCCATTAAAGGTTACTTTTGTTCCATTAATTAATTGTATTTGACTGTTTGATGGTAGTGGCTGTATGTTTTCTGTTAACAATACTAAATCTACCTGACTAACATCTTGTGTAGGCGCTACCGTTTTTAATCCTTTTAAATAGCCTATTTTACTTACTTCTATATATGCAAAGCGCTCTTGTACTGTAGCATTTTTTATAATAAAAATACCTTTTGCATCTGTTGTTGCCGTTTTTGTACCTATGCTTACTAAAGCGTTACTAATTGCAACGTTAGATTCGTCTTTTATAGAACCCATAAAATCACGTTGCACTTGACTTCCAAATTCAAATTCTTGATTTGTTCCTCCGGGAGTACCTTCGCCGTCTATCGATTCGTTTTTATTACAACTATAAATGGTAAGCGCTAATAAAAATAGCAATATTGGTTTTAAAAAATTTTTCATTATTTATAATTTTAGAAGATTATTGTTTTTTTTTATTAATTAGTTTCAAATCCTAAAGCGATATACGGAATAGCGGTATCATATTCTGCAGTTCCACCACCTTCAAAACTTGAGGCTTCAAATTTTACATTAACACCTGTTATTGGATATAAAAAAGAAGTGTTATCGGTTCTCTCTATAATTTTACCTTCTGCTTGATTTATATTAGTATAACCGGGAGCAATTGTTCTCCATACACTAATATAATCTCCTGCTTGTACACTTAATGTTTGAGAGATATTATGAAATTCTAACTGAGATTGCGAAAATGAAAAATCATCTTCGTAAATAAATCCGTTATTATTATTCGTCATTTTAATAGTATAATTACCCGAATAGCCTACAGGATTTTGATAACCTACACTGCATATATTACCATCGGCAAGTATTCTTATTGCATAATGGTGTACTTCTAATGGTTTTCCATCAATTATACCTGTGTAACCGTTTGCACTAGAAAAAGTATCTGCTACTTCTGTAATTACATAACCTTCGTTACAACTATTTACAGGTGTATTTAAATTATCGTCGCTACTGCAGCTAGATATTATAAAAACCAATAGTATTGAAAGTGTTTTAAGTGAAATTTTCATGATTTAAGTTTTAGTATTTATAAACTTATATAAAGACAGCAACCATTTTGTTACCCTTATTTTTAAAAAAAAGAATCGGTAATAGTCACTCACGTAAATAAAACCGATTCTGTATTCAGATTAATAGCATTTCAAAAATAACGATGAAACCGACAATAAAACATTGCTATTTTACAACACGTTGTTTTCATTCTATAAAAAAGAGCTTTCATTCCATGAACGGTTTTCTTGTACAATACTTAAAAACATATTAAGTTTGTTCAATATCTAAAACTGAATAAAAATGGGAGATCAATTATTGAATTTGTTAATGTATGCTGTACCGTCTTTAATTGTTGGAGCTATAGCTTTTTTGTTTTTTAGAGAGCATGTAGAGAACGAAGATAACAGACGAAAATTTTTAATAGTTAAGCAGCTTCAAAAGGAATCATTACCTCAACGTTTTCAGGCCTACGAGCGTTTCTCGTTGTTTTTAGAACGTATTTCTCCAAATAAATTATTAATTAGAATTTCTCCTGTATCCTCTAATAAAGACGACTACGAAATACTTTTAATAAATAGCATAGAACAAGAATTCGAACACAACTTATCGCAACAAATTTATGTTACAGACAGTTGTTGGAGTATTATTAATGCTTCTAAAAGTGCTACTATTCAATTAATAAGAAAAGCTGCACTAAGCGATAAAATAGATTCTGCAGATAAACTAAGAGAAACTATATTAACAGATATGATGGATAAAACACCTCCAAGTAGCGCAGGATTATCTTACATAAAACAAGAGGTTAGCGAACTTTGGCAGTAGCCAAAACAAAACATAATAAAAAAGCACATCAATGATTTACGCGTAGACTAAATTGATATGCTTTTTTTTATGTCCTCGATTTAATTAGGTTTATAAATTTGGTTTTATTGGCACTGTAGACCTTAACGGATTACTATCTCCATGCTTTTCTTGAGCATATAAAAAACCTTCCATCCACCATTTTTCCATTAATTTCTTATTAAAAATAAGAGAATTCTCAGTCAATTTTGTTGGTGTATAATATAAGTTTAAAGTTACGTTTTTATGCAAAGCCGCTAGCTTACCAATAGTAATGTCTCCGCGTTCTACTTGATCTAGTAAATGACCAAAAAGGTTAATCATTAAAGAAAACGGATTTTTACCTAATACCTTATTGTATTCTAAGTTTTCACTTTCTAGAATAATAGCGTCAATTTCTGTGGCTCCTCTATTAATAGCTTCTCTTATTGGCACAACACAGCCTAATCCACCATCTGCATACTCAAAACCATTACGTTTTACTAAAGACATAAACGGAATGTAATTACAAGAAATCCATATCCAATCGCAAAACTCTTCGTAACTATAATCGTTAATCGATTTATATTCTGTTCTGTTTTTAGAGAGATTGGCAACCGTTACTACAACATCTTCTTTCTCTTCTCGAATTCTGTTATACTCCTCTAAAGTAAATTTCTTTTTTATTAATCGTTTTAAAGATTTGCTCTCGCCAAATGTGCGTTTCTTTTTTATAAACTGAAGCATGGTATTAAAGTAGTTTATAGACACATACTCTCTACCATTCTTCTTTTTTATTACAAATGGATTGATACTAAAAATAGAATGCTGGTTTACGTGTGTAAACACATCGTATAACTTACCAATATCGTTAGAAGCCAAATGTGGCACCAATAAACTTCCTGTTGAGGTTCCTAGAAACATATCGTATTCTCGACCTTCTTGCTCTATAAGATACTGTGCAACACCTCCAGCGAATGCGCCTTTACTTCCTCCTCCTGAAATTACTAATGCTTTCAAAAATGCTTATTTGTTTCTTGGTTAGTTTTAATTGAGTTGGAAATATAAGCTAAAACTATTGCTTTTTAAGTTCCTCTTGCAAATTAGCGATTATCTCTTTATGTTTTTCGTCTTCAGATAAGGTTTTTAATAAATCTTTTGCAAAACTCTTAAATCTCCAATTGTGGTGATGTGTAGCATCAATTAAATTAATTAGGGTTTCAATATTAAAAATCTTTAGGTTATTAATGTAACTAAATGCGTTTTGTCGTGTTTGAAAACCATATTCCGAAGAAGTATAATTCCCCAACTCTTTCATGTAACGTTTACTTAATCCTGCATTATATTCTGGTGTTGCTAATGCTAAGGTTAACCACAAACATCTTACATTTTTATCGTTAAAACCAACAACACCTTCTGTAGCATTTAAATAATTAGCTCTATCGTTAGGAAACTTAGACCATAAATTCATCAAAGCAATTTCTATTGTAGTGTACGACGCGTCTTTTAACAACGATTCGTTTTCCGCTTTAAAACCATCTGGAATGTACCTTGCCAATAGTTGCCTCGTTTTTATTTCATTAGAATTAAAAGCTTCTTGTATTAAATCTTTATACGTTGGATACTCTGGTTTCTTTATCGCTTCTTTTAAAACCGCTAGTCTTTCAGTATAAAAACCTTTTGGTAACTCTGTAACCAAACTAGAAGCAATGTATCCATTCTCGTCTGTTCTATAGGTTAAATAATCGGCATCGTCTATAGTTTCTAAAAAAGCAATACTTTTATTTTGCTTTAAAGTAGCTCTCATTTTTGCAATTGGTAGTTTTTTAGACAATAACCATTCGTTTTCAAAACTACCTAAATTTTGTCCAGATACTTTTTCAACTTCAGAAATAAAATCTTGTGTCTCTACATTTTTAAAAGCATACTTGTTTAAATAACCCTTAACAGCCTCTTTAAACGCTTTCTCTCCTACTTTCTCCTTTAAAACATGTAAAGCCCAAGCTCCTTTTTTATAAAAGGTCGTGCTGCTTGCTTTCGGGTCCAGTAAAGCTGTTGCCTCTTCTGCAATTTCTTGGTTAATTAACTCCTTTGCATAGTCGTAAAGCGTATTGTAATAATAATCGTCGCCCAAAACAGCGCGCTCAGCCAATAAAGCATAATATGTTGCAAAACCTTCTTGCAACCAATGGTGCTTGCTTTCTGTTGCTGTTACAAAATCGCCAAACCATTGGTGCGCCAATTCATGTGCGTTTACGTTTACGTAGTTTTTATCTACAAACGAAGTTTCATCAATCATAAAATCGTCGCTAAAAATAGTAAGACTTGTATTCTCCATTCCAGAATACAAAAAATCTTTAACTGGTACTTGCTTATAGTTTTGCCATGGGTAAGCAACACCTATTTCTTCTTCTAAGAAATCGAACATTTGTTTTGTATAACGATACGTTGGCTCTACTCTTGCAGAATCTTCAGGGTAATAATATAACTCAATCGGTATTCCGCTTTTAGAAACAATTTCTTTTTTATTGTATTTACCAATGGCTAAAGCTACCAGATAACTCGGCATTGGTTTTTGCATGTTGTAATGCCAAATTTTAATAGGCCTACCAAACTCATCAGCATTAACCGATACTAATTTCCCATTTGCTATAACCTCATAATTTTTATCTGTTGCAATAATTAAATCAAACTCAAGTTTCTCATTCATGTCATCAAAACTTGGCAACCAATTACTAGTGTACTTACCTTGCCCTTGAGTCCAAACTTGATTATTATTTTCTTCCGCTATAAAATACATTGCTTTCTTAGGAAACGTGGTGTAACCAACAGATAACTTGTTCTCTAAAGAAGGTTTAAAACTGTTGTAAATCCAAAGTTTCTTACCTTTATTAGAATGCTTTACAGGTTTCCCGTTAAGTAAAACATACTCAAATTCCATACCTACTGCATCTATAAATATAGAATCTGTAGTTTTTAAAACATCAAATTGATAATCTACAGAACCTTTAATTTTCTCATCCTTTATCTCTATGCCAAGTAAAGCTTTTGCTTTTTTAAAATCAACATATTCAGTTTGTTGCGCTTTCGCGGAAAAACATAGCAGTGCAGTTAAAATGTAAAGGAAGTGTCTCATAAGTAGATTTAAACAAGTATGAAGCCAAAATACAATTTTTTAAGATTTCTATGAAAATAGCAAAACACAATAAAAACATAAAGTTTTAATAGATTACTTGTTTCGAAGTAATGTTAATAATTAAGGATCTTGATACCTTTTATCTATGCTTCAAAAAATACTAGAAGTAACAACAAAAGAAATATACTTTTACTTTAAAAAGAAATACCTTAATTTCGTTTTCTAATGGCAATAAATCTTCAAACTTCTATAGATTACCTAAAAGGTGTTGGACCAAATCGAGCCGATTTGCTTCGCAAGGAACTAGGCATACACACCTATCAAGATCTTATTAATTTGTTTCCAAATCGTTATTTAGATCGTACAAAATATTACACCATAAATACGCTTTATCAAAATACTGCCGAGGTTCAAGTTATTGGAAAAATTACAAATTTTAAGGAGGTTGGTCAAAAAAGAGGCAAGCGATTAGTCGCTACTTTTCAAGACGAAACTGGCACCATGGAATTGGTTTGGTTTCGTGGTCAAAAATGGATTCGAGAAGGTCTAAAATTAAATGTCCCTTATGTTATATTTGGGAAGGCAAATAGCTTTGGCGGAAAATATAATATGGCACATCCAGACATAGAATTATTGTCTGAACATGAGCAAAATTTACGCTCTGCTTTGCAACCTATTTATCCATCGACAGAGAAGTTATCGACCAGAGGAATCACGAACAGAATGATGACAAAAATCATGCAAAATCTGTTCATAGAAACTGGTGGAAAGTTCGTAGAAACGCTCTCTAAAAACCTGCTTGAAAATTTAAAATTAGTACCTAAATCTGAAGCGCTTTTAAACATTCATTTCCCTAAAGATTCTGAAGCACTTTTTAAGGCAGAATTCAGACTAAAATTTGAAGAATTATTTTACATACAATTACAATTAATTCTTAAAAATTTAATCCATAAATCGAAGATAAAAGGCTTTCCTTTTGAAACCGTTGGCGAACCATTTAACACCTTTTTTAAAAACCATTTGCCGTTCGAATTAACTGGTGCGCAAAAAAGAGTACTCAAAGAAATTAGAGCAGATATGGGTAGTAATGCCCAAATGAACCGCCTTTTACAAGGTGATGTGGGCTCCGGGAAGACTATTGTAGCACTTATGTCAATGTTAATAGCGGTTGGCAATGGTTTTCAAGCGTGTCTAATGGCGCCTACTGCTATTTTGTCAGTACAGCACTACAGCGGACTAGTTGACTTGTGTAAAAATCTGAAAATCAGTATTAGACTGCTTCAAGGTTCAAGTAAAACTTCAGAACGTCGAGAGATCCACGAAATGCTAGAAAGTGGAGAATTAGACATCCTAATTGGTACACATGCTGTACTCGAAGATAAAGTAAAATTTAAAAATTTAGGCTTAGCAGTTATAGACGAGCAACATCGATTTGGTGTAAAGCAACGTTCTAAATTATGGAAAAAAAACACCTTCCCTCCTCACGTTTTGGTAATGACTGCAACACCAATTCCAAGAACATTAGCCATGTCTGTTTATGGTGATTTAGACATCTCTGTAATTGACGAATTACCACCTGGTAGAAAGGCCATAAAAACAGTCCACAGATACGACTCAAATAGACTAAAAGTTTTTCAATTTATACGCTCTGAAATCAAGAAGAAAAGACAGGTTTATATTGTCTATCCTTTGATACAAGAAAGTGCACAAATGGACTACAAAGATTTAATGGATGGCTACGAAAGTATTGCTCGAGATTTTCCTGCTCCAGAGTTTCAAATTTCGATAGTTCATGGCAAAATGAAACCTGCAGATAAGGAGTTCGAAATGCAACGTTTTATAAAAGGACAAACACAAATTATGGTGGCAACAACTGTAATTGAAGTTGGCGTAAATGTGCCAAATGCATCGGTCATGATTATAGAAAGTGCAGAGCGTTTTGGGCTCTCTCAATTACACCAATTAAGAGGTCGAGTTGGTCGTGGAGCAGAACAAAGTTATTGCATTTTAATGACGAGTCACAAGCAGTCTGAAAACAGTAAAAAACGAATTGAAACCATGGTAAAAACCAACGACGGTTTTGAAATTGCAGAGGTAGATTTAAACCTTCGTGGACCTGGAGATATTATGGGAACACAACAAAGCGGAATACTAAATCTTAGGATTGCAGATATTATAAAAGACAGCGACATATTAAAACATGCAAGACACCATGCTAAAAAACTTTTAGAAATAGATCCTTCGCTTGGTCATGCAGAAAATGCTGTAATTTTAGAAACTTACAGACAAATGAGTAAGTATAAAAACATCTGGAATTATATTAGTTAATTTTTAGTCGCAGTCACAGTATTTAGTTGCCTACTCTTGTTCTTTACACAAGAATAACACTAATTCTCACTAATCTGTGTGGTCTTGCTCTTAACTAAAGTCTCACAAATTATTATCGTTTTGCTCAAATGCTAATCACACAGCGCTACTTCCTTCAGTTGAAGGAAGGTGGTTTTACATAGCAAAAGCGGATGGTTTGAAGAAAAATAGCGGAGCTTCTTTTAAACGCAACCTAACAACAACAGTACAAAAACTCCTCTTTCTTCAAATTCTCTATCGGAATTTAAATTCATTCTCCTCTTTTAAAATAAAGAGGAGAGCGACTACACAACAAACCTTATAGAAATACTTTAAAATCGAACATTAAAACCAAACACCAATAGCACACCGCTCCTTCCTTCAGTTGAAGGAAGGTGGTTTTACAAAGTAAAAGTGGATGGTTTGAAGAAAAAGAGCATAGCTTCTTTTAAAAATACAACTTTATAACAACAGTTAAAAAAACTCCTCTTTCTTCAAATTCTCTATCTGAATTTAAATTCATTCTCCTCTTTTAAAATAAAGAGGAGAGCGACTACATAACAAACCTTATAGAAATACTTTAAAATAGAACTTTAAACCCAAATACCAATCACAAAGCGCTCCTTCCTTCAGTTGAAGGAAGGTGGTTTTACAAAGTAAAAGCGGATGGTTTGAAGAAAAAGAGCGAAGCTTCTTTTTTATTAGTACTACTTTAGCAAACAACACGTAAGCTTCGACTAAAACTAAAGATTTACCTCTCATAATTTATGAAAACAATAAAAACAGATGTACTTATTATTGGTGGTGGTTTAACAGGCTTAACACTCGCTTACTACCTTAAAAAGGCTAACATAACCTTTAAAATCCTAGAAGCTAACAACATCGTTGGTGGCAGAATTAAAACACAATACAACACTAATCAAGCACCAATAGAATTAGGTGCTACGTGGCTAATAAACCAACAAGTTAATGCTTTAGCATTATTAAAAGAACTTAATATTACTATTTTCCAGCAGCATTATGGTAACACAGCCATTTACCATCCTAATCAAGATCAAGCAGCGCAATTAGTACAATTACCGCCAAACAATGCTGCTAGTTATCGTGTTGCAAATGGCACCTATTCTATTATTAAAGCTTTAGAGCAAAAACTAGATACCAATACCATTGCATGTAACCAAATCGTGCAATCTATTAAATTGCTTCCTAATGGTTTAGAGGCAAAAACAAACGATACAACATACCATTGTAAACATATTGTTTCTACACTTCCACCATTATTGTTTTCTAAAAACATAACCATAAAACCCGCATTACCAATAGCTATTCAAGACCTTTTAAAGAACACACACACTTGGATGCATAATTCTATAAGAATTGGCTTTACCTATAAAGCACCATTTTGGAAAGCCGAACGTACAAGCGGCACCATTTACAGCAGTGTTAGCATTATTCAAGAGTTTTACGACCACTCGAATACAGACAAAAACTTACACGCATTAAGCGGTTTCATAAATCCATCGTTTTCTAAACACACTAAAGAAGAACGAAAAATCCTAGCCTTAAAACAACTACAAAGCTACTATGGAGATCAAGCATTAGATTTTGAAAGCTACGAAGAATGCGATTGGTCAAACCAAAAACACACCACTATTGAAAGCGACAGCTTTTTAATGCCACAAGCTAATAATGGCCATCCATTGTTTAAGGACACCTATTTAGATAACAAGTTATTTATAGCTGGAGCAGAAACAAGTACTGTGTTTCCTGGAAAAATGGAAGGTGCTATTACTAGTTCTCAATTTGTTTTTAATCAACTTAAAGCTATTTACAAATAATAGCTTTAGCTAGCTGCGTCAGTTCGAGTGATACGACTTTAGGAGTATTGTATCGAGAACCTTTTTAAACGTAGCTAAACCTTGAAAAACTATAACGGCTTCCCGATACAAAATTCTAAAAAAAAGAATTTCACTCGAAGTGACACGTGTAAACTATTTCTATTATAATTATCTTTACAAAAAATAGTAAACTATGAGCATGCTTCACCTAAAATTAGAAACCGATCCACGTTGGGTAACCATTGTAGAGAGTAATATTGAAGAAATATTAACCGATCATGCTTGGTGTGAGCAAAAAGCAGCAACCAATGCTATTACTATTATTACTAACAATAGCGAGCACGAAGAATTAGTTACAGAACTAATTAAACTTGCTCAAGAAGAGTTAGAACATTTTCAGATGGTGCACGATATCATTAAAAAACGTGGCTATACTTTAGGCCGTGAACGTAAAGACCATTATGTAAACCAATTGTACAAGTTTATGAACAAAGGTGGCAGCAGACAACAAAGTTTTGTGGATCGTTTATTGTTTTCTGCTATGATAGAAGCACGAAGCTGCGAACGTTTTAAACTCTTATCTCAACGTATTAATGACGAAGAACTCTCTAAGTTCTACCACGATTTAATGATTAGCGAAGCTGGACATTACACTACTTTCATAACCTTTGCTAGACAATACGGAAAAGGTATCGATGTAGATAAACGCTGGCAAGAATTAGTGGAGTTTGAAGGTATATTAATAAAAAGCTATGGTAAGAGCGAAACCATACATGGTTAACATATGTCTCTAAAAATAGTAATGCCATAAATTTAAAAAATAAATAACAAATAAGTATTTGTCCTATCTGCTTTTGAGAAAACACGATTAAAAAATTCGCTTTTTTAACAGAAAACAGAAAACTGCTCACTATTCAATAATAGCGCTAAGTTAAAACATAGAATTTACACAAGTCGCACAGCCTCATTAATAGACTCCTTACCTCCCCAAATAACTAAATACGAGAACCGAGACAACCTCAATGTTTAAATAAGAAACTATTCTAAAACACAATTACTGATGTGGTAACGCAATAAAAAACACCTCATTTTAAATTTAAAATTTTTTATCTAAAATCGTTCGGTTTCAGTTTCTAAAAACCTAACTTAGCTACACCTTCGAAGCTATAAAAAGAGAATCAATAACGTTTAAAACTCGTTTTTATAATCGATTAATAAAGACTAAAAGTGAGTACGCGAAATGCCGTCCTGAATATATAAAACAAGCTCAAAACTTTCTTAAAACCGACAAAGAGAGCCTCAAAACCTTACAAGATTTAAATATCTATCCTTTTATTAATAATCGAATTAGAAACATCGACTATAAAGAAAAAGGAATAAAAAAGAAAGTTGTTATAAATTTCAATGGTGTCAATAATTAAGCTTTAATTAAAACAGGTTCAAATACTTAAAATCGTAATAAAAAATCATGAAGAACATTCTAATATTAGCCATTTTAAGTCTTTGCTTTCAAACAAGTTTAATTGGGCAGGACTTTAAAAAGTCTAAAACCTTATCAATATCAAAAATTAACACTTACACAAGCCTATCAAATGGAAATGATTCCTACAAACAAACAATTTATTTAGAAAGCGCTAATACTAAAAAACTTATAAGTTTTGAAGTTAATTTAGATACATATAACAATGAGTATTCTTCTGTTTCAGAAACAACAGAAACTCAATTAAAGAATATATCTAAAATTGTAAAAATCAATATCGATCATTGTGCTTGTTATTGTAATACAGATGTTTATTATTACTTGGTTACCAATAATAACGAGTGGATTGGGCTTCCTAAACTAGAACAAAACGATTACGATATTGGAAACACATATCTAGAATATGCTTTTAGAAAAGAAAGTAAAACAACTATTGAAGTAGTAGAGTATCGAGAAAAAATTAACAAAAACAAACCTAATAAAAACAGTCTTCTTGGTTTTGAGACAGAAAGAATTCACGAAAAAACAATAAAAACGATAACTTGGACAGGTAACGAACTAAAAGGCTTAGAAGAAAAATATATAGTAACTGCAGAAAATGGCTTGCTACTTAGAAACAAACCCGGTTTAAAAAGCAAAAAAATAGGAAAAATATATTCTGGAGCTCAAATAACTATTATAGAAAAAACAAGATTCACAGAAACCATAAGCGATAAAGGAAAAAAAATTAATGGAAATTGGGTGAAAGTAGAATTTAAAAATTACCCAATTCAAATTACAACATTAGCAGACTCTAATAAAGGTTATGGGTATGTATTTGATGGTTACACAGAGAAAATGTCCGATAATTTACACAATTTAAGTCATGAATTAATCCAATATAGTGAATATGAAAATCTAACCATTAATAAAAGTAAGTCACCATATTTTTTAAAAGGCGACTTTTTTGGAGACGGCATAAATGATATTGCTGTACTTTTAAAAGACAAAGAAGGCGCAACTAAAATTGGAATAATTAACTATAATAACTATCAAAACAGTCTTCTTATTTTAGGAAATGAAAATGATCCTTTTAAAATGACAGATTATGGTTGGGTTGGTGTATTTCAAAAAGTAAATAAAAATGAAGTTTTATGGTCAAACTACGAAGACGATTTTATAGACTATGAAGATGTACCAGAAAACAAAAAAATTAGAGTCGATTATAATGCCATATATATGCATGCCTCAGAAAGTTGTGGTGGCGGTTTTGTTTACTGGAAAAACGGAAAGTTTAATTGGTTACAACAAGAATAAAACACGTTCACTTATTACATAACAACCATGAAAAAAGTATTCTATATTTTACTTGCTACTCTACTTCTAAATTGTAAAACTAACACCAAAGAAAACACAACTTTTAATGAGGACGGAATTCAGGTAAATAAACAAGCAGAGGCTATTACTAAAGAAAAATTCGTGATTGCTAAATCCGGATTAAATTACAGAAAAGAACCCAAAGGAGAGGTTATTGGAAAATTTGAATACGCAACAAAAGTAAACATCGTTAAACACAGTCTTGTTTTTGAAACCATTAATGATAATAACAACATTAAAAAAGGCGAATGGCTAGGTGTATTAGTTAATAATGACACTGTTTACACCTTTGGCGCCTATTTATCGAACCAAAAACCCAATATTAGCAAAACAACCAAAGCGCAAGAAAAAAGTGTTTTAGACGATATCCTTTTACCTTTTACTTATCGCGATTGGGAAAACAAAAACCCAGTAAATGGTTTAAATAAAAATTGGTTAGAGCTTAACACAGAAGACGCTAACTTCTATTTAAACCATGCTAATTATACTATTAAAAGCGATGAAGATGCGTGTACAGGAGATTCTACAAAAACCATCATACCCAAAAACAAAACGCTTATTTATATTAATAACCCTAATTTAAAACTTGGAGCCGTTTACTCTAAAAAGAGTAGTAAAAATAAAATATGGCCTAACGAAAAAGTAACCTTTAATTACAAAGCCACCAAGTACACTATAAGAGCAGAAGGCGACATTATTTCTACAGAACAAGTACATGAAAACAACTCCTTAGAACGCTACTCGGTAGTAGAAAACTACAAACTTTACATTGCAACAGACCAAATTTCGGAAGTGCTATTTTTAGAAGAAGCGTCTTTTAACGATACTTTTGTTAAACTACTATTTATAGGCGATATCGATTCGGATAATAAATTAGATTTCATATTTGAAGCCAATAGACATTACGAAGAAAAAAGAATTATTTTATATCTTTCTACTATAGCAAAAGACAATGAAATTATAAAAAAAGCAGCAGAAATAGCTATTGGTTTTGACTGTTAACGCACAAAACAGACTAAAAAAGTAACATTACAAGCCGTTTTAACTTTTTATTGACATAAAAGCCACGTCTTAAATTCGTAAATTTGATAAAACCATCGCTATGAAATCTCTAGCCTTAATTTTACTAATCACTGCTGTTATGACGACCTCAACAACACTTTTTAATTTCACCAAAGATGCTAATATTTCTAATTGGCATATTGTAGACGATGTGGTTATGGGCGGACGCTCTAACGGAAACTTTGCCTTAAGCAAAGATGGACACGGTAAATTTAGTGGTGCAATTTCTTTAGAGAATAATGGTGGGTTTTCGTCTTTACGCTACAACATGGAAACGGTAGACGTCTCTAAACATACCAAAGTTTGCTTAAAACTAAAAGGCGATGGCAAAGCATACCAGTTTAGAGTAAAAGCAAACAAAAACGAACGGTTCTCTTATATAGCAACATTTACTACTTCTAGCGAATGGGAAACCATTACCATAGATTTAAAAAACATGTATCCTGCCTTTAGAGGTCGCACACTCGATATCCCAAACTTCGACAAAAATACGATAGAAGAATTGGCTTTTTTAATAGGGAATAAAAAGGCTGAAAAATTTGAGTTATTGATTGATGCTATTGAACTGAATTAAAAGTCATTAATCTTCTTTTTTAACAAGAAAAAACTTGTTGACGTTTAATTCTGTTTCGCATCGAAAATCATTCGGTTTTAATTTTTAAAAGTATAACTTTGATAGCGTCTGATACAAAATATTGATAAGATTTTGTATCAACGAAACGGTTGGCAACAAGACGCTCACTCAATCGGCATATTGAAACGGAAGAAACTGAATAAAAATTGTATCCAATTAATTCAGATTCTGTGGGAATTGAAGTAGCTGGTAAATTCACTAAAACATCAGGTAAAGAGACTTCTGGAAAATACAAAGGAGAAGATAAAGGAGTCTGGGATAAATTGACAGAGAAGCAGAAAAAAGCTGTAATATGTTTATGTAAAGTTTTAAAGAAGCAATACTCTTTAGATAATAAGGATATATTTTCGCACGACGAAATAAAACCCAAAACTAAAGGTGAAGGAAGTAGTTTTATTAACGACATATTAAAAGAATTATAATGAAAAAAGCAATACTATTTTTATTTATCTTATTATCAATTTCATGCAGAGTAAAACCTAAGCAAGTAAATGCTGATGAGAAATTGACAGCAACCATTTATGAAATACTAAAACTATCTAATAAAAAAGACATAAAAAAAATAAATGAAAAATATATTCATTCTGAATTTGGAATATATGAAGTGTCTAGAATCGGAATAACTGATGAGGTAAAACATTGGAATGATATAAAAATCGAAAAAAGTGCATTGGGAACTATATTTCAGATTATAACTAATGTAAATGTTGAAGATTATTCTAAAGAAATAATAAAATATAATGTGAATTATAACTGTGACGATTTTGAATGGAAAAAAAAAGGTTTATTCTTTTCTAATATAATTACCAATCATAGAATATCAGAAGTGTTTAAGAAAAATAAAGTAATAGAAGCTAATAATTATAGGATTGTATTAACGGAAAAAGATTTAATTTTTTATCTAACTAAAATAGACGATAATTTTTACATAACATTAATCGACAGAGTAACCACAGATTGTAGTGCTTAATCAAATTCCAGTTGCCAACAATGTATAAAAATAATAGCGGTTTAGTTGCTAAAACAAAAGTAAGTAAATTTCAAAAAACAACTCATAGCCGCCAGGAGTTAGCGAAACCATAAATTCACTCCCACGAATTTTAATATACAACAACCACCTCAACCAATAAACCAATCCCTAATTCAAAACATAAAGACTATATGTTTTGTAATAATTACAATACTCATCATCAGCTTCATAAGTGATTAGAAGTATAAAAACAAGAAAAAGGATACTAGTTTTTTACATACTTAAACAAACTTAATTCCATTAAATTCAAATGAATAGAAGCGTTTTACAATCAGAATTTAAGCTAAAGAAAGAGGCCTTTAAGAAACATTCTGTTTTCGTTTTTGCAATAAAATTAGCATCCGAATATTATACTTGGAACAGGTATTAAATATAAATAACACAACTGCTAATTGGGAACTAAAAAAATAACTAAATCCACCAACAAGTAAATACATCTACTTCTCTAAAACAGCTTTTATAACTCTACGCAAACCTTCTTCTAATATTACTCTAGGACAAGCAAGATTTAATCGAATATAGCCATCTGCATTAGCGACAAACATATTTCCGCCTTCTAATAAAACACCTGCATTTCGTGCGAAATACAAGGTTAGATTTTCAGTATTAGTAAAATAATAACTCACATCTACCCAAGCCAAGTAGGTTGAATCTGGAATTACGAACTTTGTATGAGGCAAATGTGTATCTAATTGTTCTTTTAAGTATTTAAAATTATCATCTAAATAATCTGTTAATTCAATAAGCCAATCATGGCCTTTGGAATAAGCAGACTGAGACGCTACAAAACTTAATGGGTTTTCTACAGGTAAATAAAATGCGTTGTATTTAAGTCTTAATTCAGCATTAGGAATAATAATATTAGCAAATAAATTACCTGCAAGGTTAAATGTTTTACTTGGTGCCATACACGTGATTATCTTATCCGAATTAGGAAAAAGACTCGCCAAAGGCGTAAAGGTTTTATCTTTACGGAGTAAGTCGCAATGAATTTCATCAGAAATTATAGTCACTCCGTTTTCTAAACAAACGTTTCCAAACTCTAATAATTCTTTTTTAGACCATAGTCTACCAGTTGGATTATGAGGGTTACAGAAAACTGCCAAAACACATTTCTCGTCGGAAGTTTTCTTTTTAATATCGTCCATATCCATGCTAAACCTACCTTTCTCTTCTACCAAATCTGAACAAACCAATTCTACCTCATTATAATTGGCTCCATGCTTAAAAAACGCATAAGACGGCGTAACAATTAATACTTTTTCATCTGGTTTACAGATTTGACCAATTAAATCGTACAAAGCAGGAATAACACCTTTAGCATGTACTAAATGCGCTGTGTTAAACGTCCATTGATAACGATCGATACACCATTGCTGAAAACTCAACGCATAAGAAGGATCTGCTACCATAGTATAGCCCAACAATGGGTGTTCTAAGCGTGCTTTCATAGCATTAATAATTTCTGGAGCGATAGCAAATTCCATATCTGCAACCCACATTTTAATAAAATCTGCTTCAGGATATTTACCACTAAGATCTTCTTCTGGATCAAAAAGATAACCTCTATAACCCTCAACAGACATAGCATTGGTTCCTTTTCGTTCTAATACTTGATTAAACTGGTATTTGTTAGATGGCATGATTTTAAAAATTTAGATTGACTAAAAGTACACGATTATATTATTTTTTTTCTGTTGTTATTTTTGCAGCAACTACAGACATTTCTACCAGCAATTCTGGTCGCGCCATACGGGCTTCGACACATGCACGTACTGGCTGATAGCCTTCTGCTACCCATGCATCCCAAACTTCATTCATTGCAGAGAAGTCTTTTATGTCTCTTACATAAATGGTTACCGAAAGGATGTGTTTTTTATCAGAACCTGCTTTGTTAAGCAATTCTTCAACCTTTTCTAGTGTTGTTTCCGTTTGCTCTTTAATGCCTTTAGTTGCATCTTTTGCCACTTGACCACAAAGATAAATGGTATTATTGTGTTCAACAATCCTACTCATACGTGGTGTTGTATCCGTTCTAGTTATCGACATTGGTTTATAGTATTGGTTAAAGTTTAAAACTAGTAAATTATTTTTATTTAAGATTTACTTTTATTTAAAAAAAGCAAATAGCAACCTAAATTATTTCAATCTAAATAGCATAAATACATTGCTTATTAGCACACATAATTAATTACTTAATTATTGTCTGCTTACTAAAATCTTAACGGATTTTCTATTACGTTTGTATTAGTTACTTAAACAACGAAACAAATTAGCCGATACGTTAGTGAAACCCAAATTATTACGGCTGGTTTAAGTCTAAAAAGACACGTTTAAACCAATAAATTAAGACCTAATTTAAAATATGAAGACTACATATATTGTTATTATTATAATTATAATCATCCTAATTAGCAGCTTAGTTGTATACAAGTATAAAAACAAGAAAAGAGACACTAGTGTTTTAAGAGTTGGAGGTCTTTATACTTCAAAAGGCAAAAATGGTACTTATGGCGTAACTAAAATATTAGCATTAGATGACATTATGGTTCATATAAGACAATATTCTACTACCTTCGAGACCAAACCTACTGCTATTAATACTTCAGAATTAAACTATTTTATTGGTCATATTCCTATGGCTAAATCAGGTTTTAGGCTAGACAAACAAGAACTTTTAAAAGTAGAAAAAGTACAAGAAAATGAGCTAGAAGGTTACAATTACTACTTAAAAGCTACTAGAATTCAATAAGTATATTAAATTACTCTGCTAACAACTCTCCAACAAACGCAGTAAACTCACTCTTAAACTCTGTAAATTTTTCACCAGTTGCAGGACCATTAAAGCCTGTATGTATTTTACGTACTTTGCCTTGCTTGTCTACAAACACTGTAGTTGGATAACTTAATACATGGTTAAGCATTGGTAATTTTTCTTGCGCTTTTTGTTTACTTGTAGTTCCTGTTTGCGCTAATACAATAGGATACGTAATATCTATTCTATCTTGCAAGCGTTTTATACTTGCAAAGGCTTTTTCGTTGGTTTTAGCATACTCAAACGCTAAGGCTACAACTTCTAAACCTTTGGCTTGATTTTCTTTGTAGAATTCTGCGTAGTATTTACTTTCGTCTAAACAATTAGGACACCAAGTTCCCATAATTTGTACTAAAACCACTTTGTTTTTAAAACGCTCGTCTGCAAGAGAGATCATGTTTCCGTTAGCATCTGGAAAGGTAAAAGTCAAACTATCGTAACCTTCTTTTAAATAGGTTAATGCGTTTGCACTTGGCAGTTTGTAATCAGCATTGCGCTTCGCTGTAAAAGGTTCTTTCCAGTGACTTCCAGAGTAGAAGGTTCCGTTAATAGTAGAATCGGTTACTTTGCCAGTAAACAAAAAGGCATGAGCACCATCGAAGGTAGAGAGTTTTAAATCTGTTCCATTTATAACGCCTTCCAGAAAACGATAATCTCCAGTTTCGGTTAAAAAGGTTCCTGTTACTTGATTTCCGTTTTGTTTAAAAACACCTTTTGCTATGTATTTGTCGGCTTCAGTTTCTGGACTAAATACCGTTTCCCAGTTTCCAGAAATATTTGCTTCGGCTTTAGCTGTAACATTAAAACGTGTATTGCTTTTTTCTGCTTTAAAAGGCACGACTCTATCTTTACCTTCTATTATAAAGTTACCTGTTAATGTTTGATCTTTAATTTTTGCTGCTAAAAGTGCTTCAAAAACTGGCATTTGTATAAATACAGAGTCGTTACTGTATTCTATTTCGTTTACTTCAATTTGTTCTTCAGCATTAAAAACAGTTAAGTTGTTTGCATCTTTTACTTTAAAAGTAAATGGTATAACTTCGGTATCGTTTATTTTTAATTCTGCCCTATAGTCACCAAAAGAAAGAAATTCTTGAGTCGATGTTTCTTGACAAGAAAAGAGTACCGCTAGAGTTAAAATTGCTAGTATTTTACGCATATTTATTCTGTTTTTAATATTATTCGAAATAACGACAAAAACCTAACAAATAAAAACAGTTTTTTAGTTAAACCTTACTACTGTGTTTTAGGTTTTGTCTAAACACAAAAAAAAGACACTGCTTTCGCAATGTCTCATTATTATTAAACTTGAGGGAAGCTTAATAGTATCGTTTTAGTTTCTGTTGTCGTCCTCATCTTCGTCTTCATCGTCCTTTTTAATATCAAGATCTTCTTCTTTAACACCTTCACCGTCTAAACTTTTTAGCTCCGTTTCCTCCTCTTCGGTCTTCGATAATTTAACAGATTCTTCGTCTCTTCTATTTATAGTTTTAACAGCTTCTTTTTCTTCTTTTACTTGTTCTTCTGTCTGTTCTTCAACTTCAACTTCTACTTGAGCAGTCGCTAATTGAGTACCTGCAAGACTAAATGTTACCGCTAAAAATAATGCAATTTTTAAATTTTTCATTTGTTGATAATTTTTAAATAGATTAATAATGTTTGTTTTGTTATAGTTACGCTAAGAAAATAAATTTAGATGTTTTGCATCTCATATTTAACATTTACAATCCAATCTTTCGACTGAATTTCTTACTATTTACAGCTATTAAAGTTTATTTATTAATAATCTTCTTTTTTATAACGCGTTGCCCATCGTTTATATGAATAATGTATGTTCCAGACTCCAAGTTTTTTAAGTTTATCTGTTCTGAAAAGCTTCCGTTTACTACCACACTCCCATTTAAACTATAAACACTGTAGTTTACCTTGCGTTGGTCTTTCATATTTAAAGTTAAGCCACTATAAGCATTATAAATGACTGAATTAAAAATGGGTTTTTCATCCTCTAACGATTCCCCTAACAACTTTTTAGTACGCGCTCCTAATTTTGCACTACTTCCTATATTTAAGGTATAATCCTCTACTTCTCCATAACTAAAGGTTTCGCATGGTGTTGGTGCTGCATTATATTTCATAGATACTCGCATTCTAGTTGCTCCAGCTAATGCAGAACTAGGAATAGTAAAGGTTCTTGATAAATTACCAGCACTTGATGATGAGCCGCTTGCTGCTTCCTCGTTAGCATCGAAAGTGCCATCTTGATTATAATCTATCCATACTTTCCAAAATTCGGTATACGCTTGTCCCGTAAAACCGGTACTAAATATAATCGTATTAGAACCATAACCAACATTACCAACCATATTAGTATTATCTATATAACCACCATTTGCTCCAGAACTGTTAGAAATACCTCCAATACTTACAAAATCTATAAACTCGTCTGCAACGCTATTTCCTTTTGTACTGCAATATGTTACAGTTGGATTTGGAGGGTTTGAGCCACCACCATCTACGGTATGTGTTCCTAAATTAGAAAACGAATCTTTAATAAAAGTATCCCATTCTGAAACTGTATATGTTGCATTTGGAGAATCTATAGCTGTTTTTCTTCGTAAAGTAACATCTTTAGCAAAGTTTGAACTCCCACCATTAAACGTACCTACAATATCTACCAATACTCCATTTTTAAAGAGACCAACAGGATCGTTTCCATTAAAAGACATGGCAGTATTTGTTGTTGTTACATCTGCATTTGCTTTGGCTAGAGTGCTAGCATTACTATTGGCTATTACAAAAACAGTTGCATTAGTAAGCGCACCACTTAGTGTGTAACCAGTATTCCAATTTCCAGAACCGTTAGTTTGCTTTTTAAGTGTGTAAGCAGAAAGGTTTACCGTGTTTCCTGTAAAGTTGGCTATCTCAATAACTTTGTTATTAGAAGAACCTTCTACGTATTCTGAAATAAACAACTCGTCTGCTGTTCCTGTATTATCTCCAGTTCCTGGATCTGTTCCGTTTCCGTTTCCAAAACGATCTTCGGCCTGTACACCTCCCCAAATTTGGGTTGCAAATGCAGGATTGTCTATAAACGGATTCCTGTTACCTTGAGCGCTTTCAATTGCCTGATTACGTTGGTCTTCGAATGCATTAACTGGGTCTTCGGCATTCCATTGTAAAAATAAATCTACCATATTACTATCTCCAGAAACAGTGTTTCCAATGCCTACATTTACAGGTAAGCATCTATTATTATAGCGTAAATACATATAAAGCATCATTCTTGCTACATCACCTTTCCATTCGTCTCCAGGATAAAAATAACCTTGAGATGTAACATCTGCATCACCAGAACCATCTGCAAATTTTCTATTATTTCTAGTAGAATTCATTTGTCCGTCGCTTGCTCTTAAATGGTGCGCATCACTGCCAGGTCCCGAGGTTCCTAAATTCGGTGTTCCTAAAGATTTTGGGTAACCATGTTCTCTATTCCATGTACCAACTCCTGTGCCATTAGCATCTTTATCTCTTGTTCTGTCTGTTTTTGCAACACCATCTGCATCATTATAACCATAGACAAGTAATACATTACTGCTATTGTTTGGATCTAAGTCTGCTTGTTTTAGTGCATTCCAAACGCCAGGAGTGTAGCTTAAAAAGTTACTATGTGTACTTATTATTTTTGTTGCTAAATCCTCTTTTAGAGCAGTACCACTTTGGGTTAAATCGACATCGTTATAATAAGACGGGACTTGCGAAAATGCTATTGTAGAACCTAATAGCAAGAGTAATAGTAGTTTGTTTTTCATTTTTATGGGTGGATTTGGTTTGTTTACTAAAGATATTCTATTAAATAACACCTTTTTAAGTCTTCGTCTTTTATGTTTTAAAATTAGTAACAATATTCCGCTTAAGCTATGCTAATAGGTTAATTCGGCTTAAAAAAACTGTTAACAACTATTTTTTAAACAAATCACTTTTTTCAATTTAAATAAGCCACAACAATTCTTATATTTGCGCTCTTAAAGCATACTACATGAAGATTTCTTATAACTGGATCAAACAATTTATAAAAACAGATTGGACACCAGAACAAACCAGCGAATTACTAACAGATTTAGGTCTTGAAGTTGAAGGGCTAGACACTTACCAAAGCGTAAAAGGCGGATTGGAAGGCGTTGTAGTTGGCGAGGTTTTAACTTGCGAACAACATAGTAATGCAGATAAACTTAAGGTTACTACTGTAAATATTGGCACAGAAACTCCTGTACAAATTGTTTGTGGAGCTCCAAATGTTGCCGCTGGACAAAAAGTGCCTGTTGCTACTATTGGTACCACTCTATATACTGATGAAGGTGAAGCTTGGACTATAAAAAAAGGGAAGATTCGTGGTGAGGAAAGTTTTGGGATGATTTGTGCCGAAGACGAACTTGGCTTAGGAAAATCTCACGACGGTATTATGGTTTTACCAGAAAATACTGTTGTTGGAACTGCTTGCGCAGATTTATTTAAAATTGAAAACGACCAGGTTTTCGAAATTGGTTTAACACCAAACCGCGCAGATGCCATGAGTCATTTTGGTACCGCACGCGATTTAAAAGCTGGTTTACAACATAAAGACATTAATTTAGAATTAATAACACCTTCTGTAAGTGCGTTTCATGTAGATAGCCGCTCTTTAAAGATAGATGTAAATGTTTTAAATAAAGACTTAGCACCACGTTATTGTGGTGTCACCATATCTGGTGTTAAAGTTGGAGACTCTCCATCTTGGATACAACACAGATTAAAAGCAATTGGTTTATCGCCAATAAATAATATTGTAGATGCTACTAATTATGTTTTACATGAATTAGGGCAACCACTTCATGCTTTTGATGCTGATAAAATTGCTGATAATAAAATTGAAGTAAAGACCGTTGCTAAAGGTACAAAGTTTACAACCTTAGATGGTGTTGAGCGCGAATTACACGAAGACGATTTAATGATTTGCGATACTAAAAAACCACTATGTATTGCCGGTGTTTTTGGTGGATTAGATTCTGGAGTGTCTGAGAACACAACAAAAATTTTCTTAGAAAGTGCTTTCTTCAATCCTGTAAGCGTTAGAAAAACAGCAAAGCGTCATGCTTTAAATACAGATGCTTCTTTTAGATTTGAACGTGGTATCGATCCAAACATTACAGAGTATGCTTTAAAACGTGCTGCACTATTAATTCAAGAAGTGGCAGGTGGTGAAATTACAAGTGATGTTTCAGACTCGTATTCTAATAAAATTGAAGACTTTCAGGTCCATATTACTTTCGATAAAGTAACAAAACTTATTGGTCAAGAAATTGATAAAGAAACGATAAAAAGCATTTTATCCTCTTTAGAAATTAAAGTAAATAATGTTACTGAGACTGGTTTAGGTTTAACCATTCCTGCCTATAGAAACGATGTACAACGCGAGGCTGATGTTATAGAAGAAATACTTCGTGTGTATGGTTACAACAACATTAAAACCACTACGAAGCTTAACGCATCGATTTCAAACTCTTCAAAATTTGAAGATCATAAACTACAAAACGTTATTGGTAATCAATTAGCATCTCAAGGTTTCTATGAAATCATGGCTAATTCTTTAACAACACCTAATTACATTGCACTTAGCGATCAGTTAAAAGAAGAGCATAATATTACAATGCTTAATCCATTAAGTAACGATTTATCTGTTATGAGACAGTCGTTATTGTTTTCTGGATTAGAGGCTGTGTCTTATAATATTAATAGAAGACGTAGTGATTTAAAGTTTTTTGAATTCGGAAAAACATATCACGATTACAATGGTTCTCGTGAAGAATACAAACACTTAACGCTTTTTGTTACAGGTAATAAATCTCCTGAAAGTTGGGCAACACCACAGCAAAAAGGTGACTTCTTTTATTTAAAAGGGAGTATTGAAGCTGCTTTAGAGCGTTTAGGAATATCTCGTTACAGAGCATTACCTTCAAAAAATGATGTTTTTACAGAAGGGATACAATACACTATTGGTAAAACTGTTTTAGTAGACTTTGGAATTGTAAAAAACAAAATCACTAAACATTTTGATATTAGTCAAGAGGTATTATTTGCCGATTTTAATTGGGATAATATCATTGAAGTTGCAAAACGCAATAAAATTAAGTTTACTGCAATACCTAAATACCCTGAAGTTAGACGTGATTTTGCGCTATTGTTAGATGATAAAGTTACATTTGAAGACATACACACTATTGCCAAGCAAACTGAAAAACAACTGCTTAAAAACGTAAACCTTTTTGATGTTTACCAAGGTAAAAACTTACCTAATGGAAAGAAGAGTTATGCTGTAAGTTTTATGTTTCAAGATGAACACAAAACGCTTACAGATAAAGTTGTAGATAAAATAATGAGCAAGCTTCAAAAAAACTTTGAAACTAAGCTAGGTGCAGAATTGAGATAATTATGGAAACGCAAAACGACAAGCCAAAGCAAAAAAAATAATAAGTTTAATTGCTGGAATTGCGTTTATTGGTGTTGGAGGTTACCGCATCTATAATCACTTATTTATTGATACTATTAATTATGGTAACTTTAGATTAATACTTGCTGCTGTGCTAATAGGTTATGGAGCGTATAGAATTTATAATTATTTAAAAGCTGAGTAAGGGAGATTTGCTTTTACTTCTAAAAAGCTGAGTTAAAATAAGCTAATACTTATCCTTTTAGTTCTTTATAATCTAGTCTCATGCCTTTTTTTGACAGTACTATAGCTTTGCCTTTTTTAATGCAGAAAATGTTCTGATGTAAAAAAGAAATCTCATTTAAGATTTCACTTATATCCATTGTAATATTTCGGCTATTGAGGTATCAATACAGAATCTACTACATGTACAATACCATTGCTTTGTAATTTATCCGGATTTTCTATTAATATACCCTTACCTCTATTACCTTCGATAGCAAAAATTCCTTGCTTCATAAAAACGGTAATTGCACCACCACTTTTAGCTTGAAACTTAGCTTTACCTCTATTTTTTGTAATTATTTTAGACATTGCAGTAGAACTTTCACTTCCCACTAGTATATGATAATTAAGAATATTAATAAGCTTGTATTTATTTTCTGGTAGCGTTAAATTTTCTAAAGTCCCTTTTGGCAACTTCTCGAAACCTGCATTTGTTGGCGCAAAGAGAGTAAGAATCGTTTCTGACGAAAAATCCTCGTCTACTCCTGATACCTTGAGTAAGTTTAAAAATATAGAATGTTCCTTTGATGCAGCTAAAAATGAAATAATATCTGTTTTAGAATGCACTACAGTATCCTGAAGTACTTCTACTCTATTTTCATCGGCTGTTTGAGCATCTACACCCATTGAAAAACCAAGAAGCAATAACCACACTGTAAATTTTAGTCTTACTACACTGTTCATCTCAATTTGTTTATAATACGCATGTACTTAAAGATACGAAATAAATGCGATTTTGGATCTCTTAAAATAAACTTAAACTATAATATCTATTGTAAGTTTATACTTATTATTTTGTATCTTTAAGTATAACCTTATTAACACAACAACTATGACAGATTCAGAATACATAAAAATTTACACAGGCGGAACTATAATTGTTCAATTAATTAAACAACGTTTAGAAGCCGAAGGTATAAACCCAGTAATTAAAGACGAAACTGAATCAGGTCGCTTGGCTGGATTTGGTGCTTCTCTAATTGGGCAACCAGAAGTTTACGTTCACGAAAGCGAAACAGATGTTGCTGTACGTATAGTAGAAGCAGTTCGTGGTGAAATGGAAAACCAGTAAACAGCAACTAAAAATAAAAAGCCTCAAAATCTAAGATTTTTGAGGCTTTTTATTTGACTTCAACTGTTGTTTACCTAATAATTAAGCTTTAACAGTATACATTTTCTCTCTAAGCTCTTTAATTTTAGAATCTTGCATGTACTCATCAAAAGTAGTATACTTATCTATAACACCATTTGGTGTTAATTCAACCACTCTATTACCCACTGTTTGTGCAAACTCATGATCATGAGTCGTAAACAGTATTGTACCTTTAAAATTCTTTAAAGAGTTATTAAAAGCAGTAATACTTTCTAAGTCTAAGTGATTTGTTGGTTCGTCTAATTGTAGAACGTTCGCTCTAGTCATCATCATACGAGATAACATACAACGCACTTTTTCTCCTCCAGATAGTACAGACGATTTTTTAAAAGCTTCTTCACCACTAAAAATCATTTTACCAAGAAATCCACGAATATTTACTTCTTCTCTTTCTTCTTCTGTTTGAGCCCATTGACGCAACCAATCGATTAAGTTTAAATTTTCTGTAAAGAAAGCATCATTTTCTAATGGCAAATAAGATTGTGTTGTCGTAACTCCCCAATTAAACTTACCTGAATCTGCTTTAAGATTATTATTTAAAATCTGATAAAAAGCAGTTGTTGCTCTAGAATCTCTAGAGAACAAAACAACCTTATCTCCTTTTTGAAGGTTTAAATCTACATCTTTAAATAAGGTCTCTCCATCCAAAGTAGCCGCTAAGCCTTCTACACCAAGTATCTGATCACCAGCTTCTCTATCACGCTCAAAAATAATTGCAGGATAACGACGACTTGTACGTCTAATATCTTCAATATTAAGCTTATCAATCATCTTTTTTCTACTAGTAGCCTGTTTACTTTTTGCTACATTGGCAGAGAAACGACGAATAAATTCTTCTAATTCTTTCTTTTTATCCTCAGCTTTCTTGTTCTGTTGTGCGTGCTGTCTTGCTGCTAATTGAGAAGACTCGTACCAGAAGGTATAATTACCAGAGAAGTGTGTAATTTTCCCAAAATCAATATCACTAATATGCGTACAAACAGCATCTAAAAAGTGTCTATCGTGAGAGACTACAATAACGCAATTATCGTAGTTTGCTAAGAAGTTTTCTAACCAAGAAATAGTTTCGTAATCCAAATCATTGGTAGGCTCATCCATAATAAGTACATCTGGATTTCCAAAAAGTGCCTGTGCTAATAAAACACGTATTTTTTGCTTACCATCAAGATCTCCCATTAAAGTGTAATGGTAATCTGCTTTAATACCTAAGTTAGATAACATTGCAGCAGCATCACTATCTGCATTCCAACCATTCATTTCTTCAAATTGTACTTGAAGTTCTCCTATTTTTTCCGCATTTGCATCTGTATAATCTGCGTATAATGCATCAATTTCAGACTTCAATTTATATAAAGGTTGATTCCCTTTTAAAATAGTCTCTAAAACAGTGTCTTCGTCATGCTTGTTGTGATCTTGTGTTAAGACAGACAAACGTTTACCTGACTCTAAATGTACACTTCCTGAATTCGCTTCTTGCTGACCAGAAATTATTTTTAAAAATGTTGATTTCCCTGCACCGTTGGCTCCTATAATCCCATAGCAATTACCGTTATTAAACGTGGTATTTACTTCGTCAAATAGTATTCTTTTACCAAATTGTACTGAAAGATTTGAAACTGATAACATCTATTCTATTTATTTTTAACTCAGAATTTTTTATTCTATTTTTTAATCGAAAAACCTATAAAATTTATGCTTTTTACTCCTTGACATAAAAGCCGATATAAGTTTTTTGCAAAAGTAAAAAATATCTTCGGTTTAAGAAAACAAATACACTGTTATATACATTAACCAACGCTTTAAAAACCAAACAATTAACTTATTTTATATTCAATTTAACAACGCATTAACACCACTACTCGATTTCAAAACATACATTTGTTTTACTAACTATTGCGCATGCTTATCTATGAAATCTAATTTTTTATTTGTTATTTTATTACTGGCAGTATCTCAATTTTCTTGCAAAAAGAAGAGTGATGATTCTACTATTAACAAAGCATACATTGGAGGAGAAATTATTAATCCCAATAAAAAATATATTACAATATTAAAATCTGGTCAAATATTAGATACTTTGATGCTCAATGAAAAAAACAGGTTTTCGTATAATTTTAAAGACTTCCAACCTGGTTTATATACCTTTTTTCATGGTAGAGAGTACCAAAACTTCTTAATTGAAGCTAACGATAGTATAATGTTACGCTTAAACACTTTCGATTTTGATGAATCCTTAGTCTATACAGGTAAAGGTGCTAAAGAAAACAATTTCTTAATGGACATTTATTTACTAAATGAAGAAGAAGATGAAAAAACACTTCGTTTAGGACAGAAAAATGTAACAGAATTCGACAGTATTTATAGAACTTCGAGAGACACAAAATTAAAGAAACTTGAAAAATTTGTTATAAAAAATGAAACTTCAAAGTTATTTAATGAAATAGCAGAAGCAAGCATAAACTATGAGTATTATGCACACAAAGAACTGTATCCTCTAGCTAATTATAAAATATCTGAGCTAGATGCTTTTAAAGGTCTTCCTGAAGGTTTCTATGATTATAGAGAAAAAATAGATTACAACAATACTGCATTAAAAGACAACAACCCATATTTATCTTTTTTAAGATTTCATTTCAATAATATTGCATTACAAGAACACTTCTCTCACTCTAAAGATAGTTTGTATAATAAGCTAGACCTACATTACAACCTCGATAAAATGGAGTTGATTAATACTAAAATAAGCAATGAGAGTATTAAAAACGATCTTTTAAAGAATGTGATTCATCAATTTATTAGTGTTTCTAAAAACACTGACGATTATGATGCAATGTTACAATCCTTTAAAGCAAAAAGTACGAACAAAGTAGACATAGAATTTGCCTCGCAGTTTGTTTGTTCTTACAAAAGATTAAAACTAGGAAACAAAATTCCTCCAGTAACATTATTGGATAAAAATGATGAAGAAATTAGCATTTACGATCTTATAAAAGAACCAACAATTGTATATTTCTGGTCTAAAAGGAATAAAAACCATCTAATATCATCTCATAATCGCGCAAAAGAATTAGGTGTAAAATATCCTGAATTTAATATTATCGCTATTAATATTGATGCGGCTTCTTATGACCAACAATTAAAAGTCTTAAACAATAATGGTGCTAGAGTGCATAACGAATATCGTTTTAAATCTCCGAGACAATCTAAAGAAACACTTTCTGTCGAACCAATATTAAAAGTCTTTATCCTTAATAAAAACGGCGAAATTATAAATGCAAAAGCCAATATGTTTGGCGTAGGTTTTGAGCAAGAGTTGCTTGGTTTACTAAACCAATAACCTGTAAGTATAAAACTGAATATGTAAATTTATTTGGTTTTATTTTACATAAAAAAAAAACTGATAAATTATGAATATAGTCTTTTTTTATACACTATATTTTAAACTATTTATCTTAGTTTCCTTTTTTATAATCTTCTAAGAATTTAGCTAAACCAATATCTGTAAGTGGATGCTTTAATAAACCTTCGATAGAACTTAAAGGCCCAGTCATTACATCTGCACCAAGCTTAGCGCAATCAATAACGTGCATTGTATGGCGAACAGAAGCTGCAAGAATTTGAGTTTCAAATGCATAATTATCATAAATTTGTCTAATCTCTGCAATAAGATTTAAACCATCTGTAGAGATATCATCTAAACGTCCAATAAAAGGAGAAACATATGTTGCACCAGCTTTTGCAGCTAATAATGCTTGACCAGCAGAAAAAACTAGTGTTACGTTTGTTTTAATACCTTTATCACTAAAGTATTTACAAGCTTTAATACCATCTTTAATCATTGGTAACTTTACAACAATCTGGTCGTGTAAATCGGCTAATGCTTCACCTTCTCTTACCATACCTTCAAAATCGGTAGCAATAACTTCTGCACTTACATCACCTTCAACAAGATTACAAATCTTTACGTAATGTTTTAAAATATTATCTGTACCTGTAATGCCTTCTTTAGCCATTAACGATGGGTTTGTAGTAACGCCATCTAAGATTCCCATATCTTCTGCTTCTTTAATTTGCTCAAGATTGGCTGTGTCAATAAAAAATTTCATATTAAATATTTAGTTGTGTTTATTATTTTGGGCGTTACCTAAAGGTCAGGCTATACGCTATATCTTTTTTGTTTTTAATGACAAAAAAGGATGCCGCTTCTATCCTTAACGCAAAGCAAAGTTACGCTTTAAGTTAAACTAGCAGAAAAAATGATGTTAAATGATATTAACAATATCTTATCTATTAATTAATAATAATCTCATAGTCCATAGAAGTAGATGTAGAACACATAGAATTTTCATAATCTTCAGTCTCCTCGTCATAGTATTCTGGTGGACCAACATTTAAGGCTATAGTAAACTCATATCTACCGCTATCATTAGGTGTTCCTTCAATAAAAAGTGTTCTAAAATCAATACTCACCTCTAAACCGTCTGGAATATCTCCGTAAATCTCAAAATTATAATCATAAATATCGTCGCGTGGTTCATTTTTTATACCTGCCGTTATCTCTTGGAAATATACGTAGCCAACTCTACCAGACTCTAAATATTTTTCTGGCAGTTCTGGACTTCGGTTAATAATACAATCTAAAAGATCTTCGCAACCTACAAGCGTAATAAGACTAATACAAAATAAAATAGAGTATCGTTTTTTCATTGGTTAGTTATTAGGCTTAAACTAACAGCAACAAACATACCAAGAATTATAGCTTATAATGCTTAATTAGCATCTTCTCATACATCTTATCGGGTAACAAAAAACGTAATACAATAGAGAATTTTTGCATAAAAGCACCTACTTTATAATGTGTTCGAGGTTTTTTAGTATTAATAACTTTTAAAACCATTTTTGCCACAACTATAGGGTCATCACTATTATCAACATGTTCGTCTATATCACTTAAAACACTGCCATACTTTTTATATGGAGACTCTGCTTTTAAAGGCGCATGATAACGTCCTGCAGCAATATTAGTAGCAAAATCTCCAGGTGCAATGTTCGACATGTTTACATTAAAATCTTTTAATTCTATTCTAAAAGCTTCAGTTAATAACTCTAATGCTCCTTTACTTGCGCTATAAATACCACGATATGGCAATCCCATAAAACCAGCAATAGAAGTAATGTTAATTATCAATCCACTATTCTGCTTTCGCATTTGTGGTAACACAGCTTTAATAACGTTTATTGGTCCAAAAAAGTTAGTATCGAAGTTGTTTTGTATTTCGGATGCAGGAATTTCTTCAATTGCACCCGTAATACCAACTCCTGCATTATTAATAAGGACATCTAATTTCCCTTCGGCAGCTATTACTTCCGCGACAGCGTTATTAATAGTAGCTACATTTTTAACATCTAAACCTACAATTTTAAAAGGATGATTGTGATATTTTTCTGGACTTCGGCTAGTACCATATACAATAAAGCCATGTTGCTTTAAATATTCGCCAATAGATTTTCCTATTCCAGAAGATCCTCCTGTAATTAATATAACTTTAGACATATCTTAATAAATTAGACTTTAAAATTTAAAATACAATATACTTAAATTATGATATTTATTATTTTTAACGAAAGTATATTAAACTAAAAAATCCTGACTAGCCAAGGCTTTCAAGATTTGAGTTTATTGCATAAAAAAAGGCAAGCTACCTACATCACACTGCTACGACCATTTACCTTTGCTTCGTTCCCGACCTGGAGGATTCAACAGGAGCTAGTTGTGTAGGACTTGCCGCTGCAAATATACAATCTTTTAATATTATCACAATCATTTTTTAAACTGAATTTTAATAAATATCTTGCTTAAAATTACAATAACAAAATGAACGTATTTAAACACCTTATTATCATATTATTAACTGCCACATTATTTAATTGTGGAAACGGTTCTGATAAAAAAAACTTTAGCATTTCTACAAATGCAACTAATAATACCATTGCATTAAACGAAAAACTACAATTAACCATTCAAAATCCTAAGAATCTTGAGATAGAATCGGTTAGTTATGCTTTGGATGGTAAAGAAATTACAGAAGCTACAACTCTTACCGGTTTTAAGCTTGGAAATCATGATGTTATCGCTACTATAGACTACGATGGAGAAATAGAAACTGCAATACAAAACATAGCTATTGTTAATAATGTTGCTCCTAAAGTATTTGGCTACGAAATTATTAACACCTATCCTCACGATATTACATCTTATACACAAGGTTTAGAGTTTTATAACGGAGAGTTATACGAAAGCACAGGACAAAAAGGAGAAAGTAAGCTGCGAAAAGTAAATTATAAAACAGGAGAAGTACTTAAAAATATAGACTTAGCCGATAATTATTTTGGTGAAGGTTTAACTGTTTTAAACAACAACATCTACCAATTAACATGGTTAAGCGGAAAAGGTTTTGTTTATAATGTAGATACTTTTGAGCGTACTAGTACTTTTAAATTTGGAAAAAGCCACGAAGGTTGGGGAATTTGTAACGATGGAAAAATGCTTTATAAAAGTGATGGTACAGAAAAAATATGGTATTTAAATCCTGAAACTTTAGTAGAAGACGGCAATATTCAAGTCTATACTAATAAAGGAAAAATAGGAAAGCTTAATGAGCTAGAATGGATTAACGGAAAAATTTACGCTAACATCTACCAAAAAAACGGAGTAGTAATTATTAATCCAGAAAATGGAGCAACCGAAGCTGTAATAGATTTCTCTCCTTTAAAAGAGCGCGTTACAAAACATAAAGGTTTAGATGTTTTAAACGGTATTGCTTACAATCCTGAAACAGAAACCATTTTTGTTACTGGAAAACGTTGGGACAAACTGTTTGAGGTTAAAATTATAAAAGAATAATTTGCAAGTATTTACACAAACCTTAACGGTTACAGAAAAGGATCTAGACGAGCTTAATCACGTTAATAACGTACGTTATATAGACTGGGTGAATAGTGTTGCTAAATCTCATTGGCTAAAAAACGGTCCGAAAAATATTACCGAAAACTTTTTTTGGATTTTATTATCACATACGATAGACTATAAAAAGCCTGCTTTTCTAAACGATGAAATACTTTTAAAAACCTACGTTATAAACGCAAAAGGTGTTACTTGTAATAGAATAGTAGAGATTTTTAATACAAAAACAAACACACTACTAGCCAAATCGGAAACAAAATGGTGCTTTATGTCTTCTAAAACTTTAAAACCTGCTCGTATTACTGAAGAAGTTTCTAAATTATTCTTTTAAACGCTACTATGGAAGCTGTTAAAAGTTTCATAAACAGCTCTATATACTTTATGATTATTCTATTTTTGAGACACTAACAATAGCCTAATCATTTGAAACAATTTTATCTCCTTTTCATTTTATTCAGTTCTATTTCATTAACGGCACAGACTATTAGTGGTGTTATTTATAACGCAACGTCCACTGTAGAAGACATTAAAATTGAGAACATTTCCAATAAAAATATAGCTTTTACAAACAAAAATGGCGAGTTCTCCATTATAGCAAAAGTAAGCGATACATTAAAAACAAGTTCTCTTTTTTACAAATCACAAAACATTATTGTTGAGCCTAGCTACCTAAAGGAACCTTTTGTAATTCAGCTTAAGGAAACAGAAAACACTCTGGAAGAGGTTAAGATTAATAGTACTGAGAAAGAAAAAATAGAGTCTAATTTAAAAAATGTTATTTTAGAGGATATAAAAAATAATCCGCATCTCTATGGAAGGATGCCAGCAGGCGGTTTGGATATTATTAAAATTATTGGCTTGGTTGCTAAGCTGTTTAAAAACAAAAACAAGGCAGAATCTTTCGTTCCAGTTTCTTATGAAAATCTCGATTCTTTATTTAACGGTAAACATCAACTTTTTAATGATACATTACTAACCGAAACCTTAGAAATAGAAAAAGATAAAAAGTTTTTATTCTTTGAATTTGTTGAAGCAAAAAGCATCGACAGCAAACTATTAACAGGCCATAAAGACCTTGAGTTTTTAGAAAATATTATTAAAGCCAGCGAAGAATTTAATACAATTGTTAAAAACTTTAAAAGAGGAGAATGAGACTGATCTTTTTATAATTAAACTTAATACATACTAAAACATCAATTCAAAAGTTATATTTTAGTCGCTTAAAGCCACTATATACAATTACTTTTCTATGAAACGCATATTTTACTTTATTGCCTGTTTTAGTTTTCTATTATTTTGGAGTTCATGCCGTCAAGATTTTGACTTCGCACCAAGTACAGGAAGCCTTGAATTCTCTAAAGATACGGTCTATTTAGATACCGTTTTTACAAATATTGGCTCAAGCACCTATAATTTAAAAGTTTACAATAGAAGTAATAATGACATCTCAATTCCAACCATTGGTTTAGAACGTGGATCAAGTTCAAATTACAGATTAAATGTGGATGGAAATGCAGGACAAACCTTTAACAACGTAGAAATACAAGCAAAAGACAGTCTGTTTATTTTTGTAGAAACTACCATCGATATTGAAGACCAAGGCACATTAAACAACGAATTTCTTTATACAGATAAAATTAATTTTGATGCAGGCAGTAATCTTCAATCCGTAGAATTAGTAACCTTAGTAAAAGATGCTGTATTTATTTACCCAGATCGTGATAATACAACTGGAATTATTGAAACACTTACTCTAACTGTAGATGGACAAGTAGTAGAAACTGAAATTCAAGGTCGAGAATTATTACCTTCAGAACTAACATTTACAAACCAAAGGCCTTATGTTATTTATGGTTATGCTGCTGTACCAAATGGAGAAACATTAACTATAGATGCTGGAGCAAGAGTACATTTTCATGCTAATTCTGGCTTATTAGTTTCTGAAAATGCTTCACTTCAAGTTAATGGTGATTTAAGCGCAGATCAAGATCTTATGGAAAATGAAGTTATTTTTGAAGGCGATAGATTAGAAACTGCTTTTGCAAATGTTCCAGGACAATGGGGAAGCATATGGCTTTTCGAAAATAGTGTTAATAATATAATTAACCACGCTACAATTAAAAATGGAACCGTTGGAATACTAATTGATGGTAACGCAGATGGCGCTCAGGATAAGTTAACAATCACCAATTCTCAACTATACAACTTTAGTAATTATGGTATTTTAGCTAGAAACACTTCTATTACAGCCGAAAACTTGGTTGTAAATAATGCGGGTCAATCTTCAGTTGCTTTAACACAAGGCGGTAAATACAACTTTACACATACAACTATAGCTAATTACTGGAATAACAGTTTTAGACAATTCCCTGCGCTTTTGGTAAATAACTTTTTTATAGATGCTAATAATATAACAAATGTTACTGTTTTTACGGAAGCTAACTTTAACAACTCTATAATATACGGTAATGATAATCCAGAATTTATTATTGACGAAGTAACAGATCCTGCTGTAACCTTTGATTTTAAATTCACAAATTGCTTAGTAAAATTTGAAGAGTCGTTTAATAATCCAAATGGTGATAATTACGATTTTAATGATACTACACATTACGATAACGTAATCCGTAATCAAGATCCAGAATTTAGAGCACCTTTTGATAATGATTTGCTAATAGGTAACGATTCTAATGCAAACGCAAAAGGAACAATATTAAGCACTATTGAAACAAGCGATATCTTAGGTGTTGAAAGAACAAATCCTTCAGATTTGGGTGCTTATCAGCATATTGATTTTTAATCTAAAAATGAAATATTTCTTTTTTTAATATTACTAAGTTCAAATTTATCAATATCTCAAGCGCACTTTAATATTAAAGACTATAATGGAATATGGATTGCTGAAGATTTTTATAATTCGTTTGAAAAAAGTAATAGCATTATTAAATCTAAAAAAGCATTTAGCCCAGATGCTCCAGTTGGAATAAGAGTTAATAATGATGAATTAAAAGGTAACATACTAAATATAGGATTTTCTTCTCTGCACGATCATTTACTAAGACCTGAAGTTTCTGAGTATTTAGTGAATAAAAAAGATACAATACTTGAACAGGGAAGCTTTAAAATTAATCTTTCTGAAAATAATGGTTATAATCAATTCAGAACTTCGGAAATTGAATTGTATAACGATTATAAATCCATAATTACTTTTATAGGCAACAGAATAACACTTTATACTCCTTCCAATAACGAATACAAATCTAAAACTATTAGATATATAAGAGTAAATAAAAGGTTTAAAGCCAATTACAAATATCCAAATCCCATTTATTACTACACTAGAAGCAAACTATTAACAGGAACCTATGTTTTAAAAGACAGCTCTGGAACTATAGTATCTAATAATTTACAGATTCAAAATAATGGACTAATGTCTGGTTTTCCTTTATTTAATAACAAATACATTTATTACTCAACTGATGTTTTTTGCGGCCCTCCAACTGTAGATAGTTATGTTATTATTTGTGACGAAATAAAAAGTCTTTTTCAAGACGATTCGTTTGGCTTCGTATTTAAGAAAAAAAATAAAAGCACAATATATCTATACGATACTTATCCCAGAGAAAAGTTGAAAAAACAAAAAGAAGCATTGGGTATTGAGACCTATAGATTAATTAAAAAATAAATACAAACAAAAAAAATCCTATTCTAACGAATAGGATTTTTTATATTTATTTACCAACATGTTTACATCTTGAATAATGGTAAGTCACTCATCATAGCATTTACTTTAACAGCTACTGCTTCAAGTACTTCTTCATTTTCGTGATTATTTATTACTTCGTCTATTAAATTAACAATAGCTTCCATTTCAGTTTCTTTTAAACCACGCGTTGTAATTGCGGCAGTACCAATTCTAATTCCTGATGTTACAAAAGGAGATTTATCATCAAAAGGTACCATATTTTTATTTACAGTAATATCCGCTTTTACTAGCGCTTGCTCTGCTTCCTTTCCCGTAATATTTTTATTTCTTAAGTCAATAAGCATCATATGATTATCTGTACCTCCAGAAATAATTTTGTAATCTCTTGCTACAAATGCTGCTGCCATAGTTGATGCATTCCTTTTAACTTGTAGCATGTAATGCATAAACTCTTCAGTTAAAGCTTCACCAAAAGCAATTGCTTTAGCAGCAATAACATGCTCTAATGGTCCGCCTTGATTTCCTGGAAATACTCCAGAATCTAATAAAGAAGACATCATTCTTAATTTTCCGTTCTTTAATTTTAAACCAAAAGGATTTTCAAAATCTTTTCCCATTAAAATCATTCCTCCTCTAGGACCACGTAATGTTTTATGCGTAGTAGTAGTTACTATATGACAATGCGGTATAGGATCGTTTAATATTCCTTTTGCAATTAAACCTGCAGGATGAGAAACATCTGCTAATAATATAGCATTTACACTATCTGCTATAACACGAAAACGTTTAAAATCGATATCTCTTGAATACGCTGAAGCTCCTGCGATAATTAATTTTGGTTGTTCGCGAGTTGCTATTTCCTGAATTTTATCATAATCTAAAACGCCTGTCTCCTCTTCTACTCCGTAAAATACAGGATTATATAATCTTCCCGAAAAATTTACTGGAGAACCATGAGTTAAATGTCCACCATGAGATAAATCGAATCCTAAAATTTTATCACCTGGTTTTATACATGCATGATAAACTGCTGTGTTTGCCTGACTTCCAGAATGCGGCTGAACATTAGCATAAGCAGCACCAAACAAGGCTTTAGCTCTATCAATAGCTATTTGCTCTACCTCATCAACTATTTCACAACCTCCATAATAACGCTTCCCAGGATAACCTTCGGCGTATTTGTTGGTTAAAACAGAACCTGTAGCCTCCATAACCTGTTCACTTACAAAGTTTTCTGATGCGATTAATTCTAAACCCTCTAATTGGCGATTTTTTTCGGCTTCAATTAATTCAAATATTTGTTCGTCGCGTTGCATATGCTTATCTTTTGGTAACTTTCGTAATTTCGAAAATTGATTAACGTTAAAAATTTATCAAAAATAAGAAATAACAACGGTAAATAATTCAAAAAACATATATTTACTTAGAATTTATAAACAACAAATCAACAACTATACATATGCCATTATCAGCCAATAATCCAGACAGAAAATCGTGGTTACACGTCGATAAAAATTCTGATTTCCCAATTCAAAATATACCTTTTGGAGTCTTTTTAACTAGAGATGACATTATTACCATAGGTACTAGAATTGGAGATACTGCTATAGACTTAGGTGCTTTGCACCAATTAGGATATTTTGAAAATATCCCGTTAACAGATGATATTTTTCTACAAGATACTTTAAACGACTTTATTGCAGATGGACGTAAAACTTGGCGTTTAGTGCGTAATAGAATTGCTGAAATATTTGATGATGAAAACGAAACCTTAAAAGGAAACCTTAAACATAAAGAAGCCGTATTATTTCGTTTAGATGAAATCGAGATGCAATTACCTGTACAAATTGGTGATTATACAGATTTCTACTCAAGTATAGAACACGCTACAAATGTGGGAACTATGTTTAGAGATCCAGACAATGCATTACTTCCAAATTGGTTACACATACCTGTTGGATATCACGGTAGAAGTAGTTCTGTTATTCCTTCTGGAATTCCAGTACACAGACCACAAGGCCAAACATTACCAGCAGGAGCAACAGAGCCTGTTTTTGGACCTAGTAAGTTAGTAGATTTCGAATTAGAAATGGCGTTTATTACTACAGATGCTAACGATTTAGGAGAACCAATTCCTATTGATGAAGCAGAAGAATATATTTTTGGATTAGTATTATTTAATGATTGGAGTGCTAGAGACATTCAGAAATGGGAATACGTACCATTAGGACCATTTTTAGCGAAAAGTTTTGCGTCTTCAATCTCTCCTTGGATTGTTACTTTAGATGCGTTAGAACCTTATCGTGTAACGAGTCCAAAACCTATAAAAAAGCAATTAGATTACCTTAAGCAAAAAGGAAAAAAGAGCTTCGATATTAACCTAGAAGTCTCTATACAGCCCGAAAAAGCTAAGGAAACAGTTGTGAGTCGTTCTAATTTTAAATACATGTATTGGTCGATGGCTCAGCAATTAACACATCATACTATTAATGGTTGCCCTATAAACTCCGGAGATATGATGGGTAGTGGTACAATTTCTGGACCAACACCAGATTCTTATGGCTCTATGCTAGAGCTATCTTGGAGAGGCGAGAAACCTGTGAAATTAAATAACGGTAGTGAACGCAAATTTATTAATGATAATGATACAGTTATTATGCGTGGTTATTGCGAAAAAGACGGAACACGTATAGGTTTTGGAGAAGTTTCAACTAAGCTTTTACCTGTTTATAACGCTAAAAAAATAAATAAACACAATAACATTATTTAAAAAAGCCTTTAAACTGACCTAATTCAAACACTAGTGATAGTAGCTTTTTTTAAGTTTGGCACGTTAATTGGATTTACAGTAGGTATAAACCAATAAAAACCAAACACATGAAAAATTTTACATTATTAGCAGCACTTCTTCTAATACTAACATCTTGTGTAGGAAGAAAACAAATTGAAAAGCAATTACATTCTGGAAATTACGATCTAGCTATTAGTAATGCTCTTAAAAAATTAGAAAACAACAAAGACAAAAAGCGTAAGCAAGATTACATTGTAATGCTTCAAGATGCATTTTACAAAGTTGTTGAAGAAAACCATAATGATATTAACCATTTAAAAAAGGATGGTAACCCAGAGCAGTATCAACATATATTCAATACTTATTTAGATTTAGAAGATAGACAACGTGCTATAAAAGCAGTGATGCCTCTACATATTGACGGAAAATTATTGACTTTAAATTTTAATGATTACACAAATTCTATAGTAGACTACAGAGCAAAATTATCTAACTATAAATATGATACAGCCGTTTCATTAATGCAAAAGGATAATAAAACCAATAATAGAATTGCTTTCGACACCTTAGAATATATTGAAAGTATAAATGCAAATTTTAAAGACGTAAGGCAACTAATGGAGATTGCACAACATCAAGGAACAAACTATGTTCTTGTAGTTATTGAAAATCAAACTAATCAAATAATACCAGCACGTTTGCAGGACGACTTACTAAATTTCGATACTTATGGCTTAAACGACTTCTGGACCGTATATCATGCAAAAACAAATCAAAGCATAGATTACGATTTTTCAATGGCGTTGCAATTAAAAAGAATAAACGTATCTCCTGAACGTATAACAGAAAAACAGTTACTAAGACAAAAGAATATTATTGATGGTTGGGAATATGTTTTAGATGCTAACGGTAATGTTGTAAAAGATAGTCTCGGTAATGATATCAAGCAAGACAAAATAATTACAGCAAAAGCTAGATTTAACGAATTTAATCAGTTTAAATCTACTCAAGTCAATGCAAATGTTGTCTATAGTGATTTAAAACAAAATCAAGTATTAGAAAGCTTTCCAATAGATAGTGAGTTTATATTCGATAATCTATATGCTACAGTAAAAGGAGATAAAAGAGCTTTAACAAATGAAGATGTTCAAATTCTTAAAAATAGAAGAATTCGTTTTCCTAGTAATGAACAAATGGTTTTCGATACCGGTGAAGACCTTAAGTTTAAACTAAAAAATATTATAACGCGTTATACTTTTAGAAGCTAAGATTAAAAAAAAACTCCAATTAAATTGTGAGTTTTTTTTGTTTGCTATTTATAAATCTAAAGTAACAACTAAAATAGTATTTGCATTGCAATCGCAAACTAAGTCTCCATTTAGCTTTTTTGCTTTGTAGCTTGAAACTTGAATAGTACAGTTTACTGTTTCCATTATAATGTCATGAAATCCGAAATAAAACTCATTTTCATCATCGTATACAAAACTTACGCTACTCATATTTAGAGCATCGAACTCAATTAACTCAACTCCATCTTCTATTGTTTGAACAAAGGCTCGACTAACTATAGCATTACTTATATCCGTCAATTTTAATAAAGAGACATCAAAATCATCGTCATTCAATAAGTTCTCTCCATCTTCTGAAACCAACTTAACTTTAACTTTGAAATTAACCGGAAGATCATCATCACTGCAAGCATCATCACTACTACATGAAAAATTTGTAGCGAACAATATTAGAAATACTATTCTTAAGACTTTTATTTTCATAAATTTAAAATATACCGTGAATTTATAAAAAATAAAACCTCTACAGAAGTTTCTACTCATTAATCGTTAAACCTTTGGTAGTAAAAGACAAACCTTGTTGCCCATAAGTAGTAATCATTACGCCTTCAAAATAAGGTGCTTTTTCTCTTTTAGGCGCTAACCAATCAAACACAAAGTTTGCTCCTGTTCCTCCTGTCTTATCTTTCTCGTCTATAACTATTTCAATAGTTTGCATAGGCTTTACAAAAATTGGAGTCTCAAAATAGGTCCTTAATAAATCGCCATTAGTATTATAATAATTAGCTTTTTTTATAAAAATTGTATCTTTCTTATTAACGTTTCTTATACTAACAGTTGCTGTTAGATCGTGTGTTTTATGCTCTGTAGTACTATATATTTGAGAATAAACAGATAAATAACTAGCTCCAGAAACCAAAGAGGAGTCTAGCTTATTATTCCACTGCATAGCTTTCCAGTTATTAGAAGGTACCACATCACTTTTAGCGCTTTTATCACATCCTAAAGCAAATAAGGTTACTAAAATTAATAACGATACATTTTTCATTTTTATAAATTATTAAACAAATTTAGCTAAATCAATCTCGTTAATAGCACCATGACTTGCATGAGACACCACTACTCCATTTTTAATAACTAAAAGTTGTGGCGATTGGTGCATAACCTGAAACTTAAATCCAGCTTCGCTAGATACATCTCTAAAACTTAATAAATCTAGATAATATAAATCTAAATTAGCATCTACATCAAATGCCGATACAAATTGATTCATTACCATTCTACTTATACCACAGCGTGTTGAGTGCTTAAATATAACTTGCGTTTTTCCTTTAGATAATTTCTCTATAACATTAAGTTGATCTACAGTTGTTAACTGCTTCCAAGGTAATATTTTCTCTTCTTTTGGTTCTTTTGAGCCGAATAATTTTTTAAACATAATAATTATTTTTTTTAATTAAATCTTTTGAAATAATTATTACAAAAATATTGATTTCATGACAATTATCATTGATTTTGTCGAAAGGTTATCACTAACTTACATCTGCAATAAAAAAAAGAAGTTACAGACACAAAGTCATGCTTATTTATTGAAAATCAGACTTTTTGTCACCACCTTGTATTTGGTAAGATAATTGAAATATAGCTAAAAGTAAAAAGAAAAACAATAAGGTTTCTATACTCAAAGTTTCGAGCTTAGAAATCGTAAAACATTATAATATGAATTTTAATAACTATACAACAAAATCGCAAGAAGCCATACAGCAGGCGCAACAGATTGCGCAAGGCTTAGGTAACGGTCAAATAGAAAATGAACATATTTTTAAAGCCATTTTTGAAGTTGATGAAAACGTGCTGCCATTCATTTTAAAAAAAATGAATGTAAATGTACCAATGTTAAAACAAATCTTAGATAAACAAATTGAAAGTTTCTCTAAAGTTTCGGGAGGTGAACTAGGTATCTCTCGCGACGCTTCTAAGGCATTAAACGAAGCATCAATTATTGCTAAAGACATGAACGATGAGTATGTTTCAATCGAACATTTAATTTTAGCTATTTTTAAATCTAAAAGTAAAATCGCACAGGTTTTAAAAGACCAAAGTGTAACAGAAAAAGCATTAAAAGCAACTATAGACGAGTTGAGACAAGGTGATCGTGTGACTTCACAAAGCCAAGAAGAAACATACAATGCATTAAACAAGTATGCAAAAAACTTAAATCAATTAGCAAAAGACGGAAAACTAGATCCTGTAATTGGTCGTGATGAGGAGATTAGAAGAATACTTCAAATTCTATCACGTAGAACCAAAAACAATCCAATATTAGTTGGAGAGCCAGGAACTGGAAAAACAGCAATTGCAGAAGGTTTAGCACACAGAATTGTAGATGGAGATATTCCAGAAAACCTTGTCGATAAGCAAATTTTCGCACTTGATATGGGATCACTTATTGCTGGTGCAAAATTTAAAGGTGAATTTGAAGAGCGTTTAAAAGCCGTTATAAAAGAAGTAACAAATAGCGATGGAGACATTGTACTATTTATTGACGAAATTCACACATTAGTTGGAGCTGGTGGCGGACAAGGCGCAATGGATGCAGCAAACATTTTAAAGCCAGCATTAGCTCGTGGAGAGCTACGTGCTATTGGAGCAACCACTTTAGACGAGTACCAAAAATACTTTGAAAAAGACAAAGCTTTAGAGCGTAGATTTCAGAAGGTAATGGTGAATGAGCCAGATACTGAAAGTGCTATTTCGATTTTGCGAGGTATTAAAGAAAAGTACGAAACACACCACAAGGTTCGTATTAAAGACGAAGCCATCATTGGTGCTGTAGAATTATCGACGCGCTATATTACCAATCGTTATTTACCAGACAAAGCCATTGATTTAATGGATGAAGCTGCTGCTAAATTACGTATGGAAATAAACTCTAAACCTGAAGAACTTGATGTTTTAGATAGAAAGGTTATGCAGTTAGAAATTGAAATTGAAGCTATTAAACGCGAGAAAGATGAAACAAAACTTAAATCTTTACGAAGCGATTTAGCAAATATAAAAGAAGAACGCAACGAGATTAATGCGAAATGGAAAAGTGAAAAAGCAGTAGTTGATAATATTCAAAATGCTAAGCAGGATATCGAAAACTTTAAAATTGAAGCTGAAAGAGCCGAACGTGATGGCGATTATGGTAAAGTAGCAGAGTTACGTTATGGAAAAATAAAAGAAGCTCAAGAAGCACTTGAGATAATGCAGACAGAATTTAATGCTAAATCTGAAACATCATTAATTAAAGAAGAAGTCACTTACGAAGACATTGCAGAAGTTGTTGCAAAATGGACAGGTATTCCTGTTACCAAAATGTTGCAAACTGATCGTGAAAAGCTTTTAAAATTAGAAGACGAGTTGCACAAACGAGTTGTTGGCCAAGAAGAAGCTATTATCGCTGTAAGTGATGCTGTAAGACGCTCAAGAGCTGGATTACAGAATCCGCAAAAGCCCATTGGAACCTTCTTATTTCTAGGAACAACCGGTGTTGGTAAAACAGAATTAGCTAAAGCTTTAGCAGAGTATTTATTTGATGATGAAAGCGCTTTAACACGTATAGACATGAGTGAATACCAAGAACGTCATGCAGTAAGTAGACTTGTTGGTGCACCTCCTGGATATGTAGGTTACGAAGAAGGTGGACAATTAACTGAGGCTGTGCGTAGAAAACCATATTCTGTTGTATTGTTAGATGAAATTGAAAAAGCCCATCCAGATACTTTTAATATTTTATTACAAGTACTAGACGAAGGCCATTTAACAGACAATAAAGGTAGAACTGCCGATTTTAAAAACACAATTATTATCATGACCTCTAATATGGGAAGTCAGTTAATACAAGATCGTTTTGCTGCAACAAAAGATATTGATACTGCCATGGAATTGGCTAAGGTTGATGTTTTAGGTTTATTAAAACAAACTGTAAGACCAGAGTTTTTAAATAGAATTGACGATACTATTTTATTTACACCTTTATCTAAAGAGAACATTACAGAAATAGTTGGTCTGCAGTTAAAAGGCATTACTAAAATGATTGCCAAACAAGGCATAATATTCGATGCAACACAAGAAGCAATCACCTACTTAGCAGAAAAAGGTTACGATCCAGAATTTGGAGCAAGACCGGTAAAAAGAGTAATACAGAAAGAAGTATTAAATGCCCTAAGTAAAGAGATTCTCTCTGGTAAAGTAACAACAGACAGTATTATATTACTTGATGCTTTCGATAAAGAATTGGTATTTAGAAATCAAGGCGATTTGGTTACTGAAGAAGCCTAATAAAGTGTAATAAGAATAGAGGCTTCGCTTCTCGCTTAGTGACAAGAAATCATAAAGTATTGTTAAATCAAAATAATACTAAAATAAACGAAGAACAAGTTCGTTTTTAAGATGATGGTTAGTTAGTTAGTTAGTTAGTTTGAAAAAGCGACATAAAACGTAAAGTTTAGTGTCGCTTTTTTAGTTTAAAAACATTAAATTAGTAAGACACTAATCAAACTACTATGGGACTATTTCACTATCACAATCTTGAGGATTCAGAAGTATTTATTTTCGACGACTTTTTAATCACTCAAATCAAAGAAGATGTTTTCGTTGAAGAAAGACATAACGAAAAATTAAACGAAATTATTCAAAAGTACTTTCTTGGCAAAAACATAGCCTATATTTCTAATCGTGCAAAATCATATTCAGTAAATCCATTGGTGTATCGTGAAACTGAAAAAATTCCAAATTTAGTAGCAGTTGCCATTATTCCTGAAACACTTAGCATGCGAAATAGCGCCGAATTTGAAAAAGAATTTTATGATAAGCCTTATGGTATTTTCGATAATTTATCTCATGCTGTCGAATGGGTACACGCTATCATTAAAGAACATAAAGTTAAATAGCATTTTTATTAACTTCTAGCTTTAAACTTTTCTCTGAATTTTCAATAGTTCTTCGGAAGCGCTTTTCATCCATTATAGTTTTCCACATGGGCACAATTTTTTTCAGCTTACGTTTTCCTTCTTCAGAATTAACAACCTCTGGAAACGCAATTTCAAAAACCTCCAACATAACATGTGTTGCAGTTGAAGCTCCTGGAGAAGCACCAAGCAAACAAGTAATACTTCCATCTTTACTCCTAACGACTTCTGTTCCAAACTGCAGTTTTCCGCCTTCATATTCGTCTTTTTTAATAATTTGAACACGTTGTCCAGCTATTAAAAGCTCCCAATCTTCGCTTTTAGCATCTTTTACAAATTTTCGTAAGTTATCCATCCTATCTTCATGAGATGCTGTTACTTGTTCAACTAGATATTTAGTAAGTGGCAAATTATCCCAAAACGCACTTAGCATTGGTTTTATATTATCGGCTTTTATAGATTTAAACAAATCTAAAGTCGATCCTTCTTTTAAAAACTTAGGACTAAATCCTGCAAATGGTCCAAACATTAATTGTCGTTTTCCATCTATAAATCGCGTATCTAAATGTGGAGTCGACATTGGAGGATCGTTTGGTCCTGCTTTACTATATACTTTTCCTAAATGTTGCTTTATTAAAGCCTCATTTTTACAAACCAACCATTCTCCACTTACCGGAAAACCGCCATAACCCTCTTTCTCTTCTATTTCAACTTTCTGCAACAACAATAAACTTCCACCTCCTGCTCCGATAAAAACATGTTTAGCATCAAATAGTTGCTTATCTCCTGTTATTGTGTTTTTCACCTTAACGGACCATTCAACATCATCGTCCGGATCAATATCTAAAACCTCTTCGTTACAATATACAGGCGTATTAAATTTAGTTTCTAGAATATGAAATAGTTTTTCGGTTAGCGATCCAAAATTCATTTCTGCACCACGTTCTATTCGCGTAGCAGCCATAACCTCATCGTCACTTCTATTCTCGGTTATTAACGGAAACCACTCTTTCATCTTATCTAAAGACTCAGTAAACTCCATGCCTTCAAACATAAAATGATCTTTTAAGGCTGCGAATCTTTTCTTTAGAAAATCGACATTATCTTTTCCCGTAACCCAACTATGGTGTGGCACTGGATTTATAAAATCCTCAGGATTTTCAATCAAATGCTCTTCAACTAAAAAACTCCAAAATTGTTTAGACAACTCAAACTGAGTACAAATTTTATAAGCTTTAGAGCAATCTACGGTGTCTCCTTTTTCTGGCGTATAGTTTAATTCGCATAAAGCAGAATGTCCTGTTCCTGCATTATTCCATGCAGCAGAACTTTCTTGAGCTGGTTTACTTAAACGCTCTAAAATTAAAATATTAATTTCTGGTTTAACCAATTTTACCATTAATGCCAATGTAGCACTCATGATACCTCCTCCCACACAAACTAAGTCGTAATCGTTATTAATAGTCATATAAAATAATTCTAAAGCCTAAAGATATACTTTTGTAATAAAAGTAATTATAATACTTTTATTAAAACTGTAAATTCGGATTATGAAGTTAAACAAATACATAGATCATACACTTTTAAAAGCTACAGCTACAAAAAACGATATTATAAAACTCTGTCAAGAAGCGAAGGCACATCAATTTTTTTCCGTTTGTGTAAATTCATGTTATGTTTCTTTAGCTAAAAAAGAATTATTAGACACAGATATTAAAATCTGTAGTGTTATAGGCTTCCCTTTAGGAGCAATGAGTACCAATACTAAAGTTCAAGAAACCAAACAAGCAGTATTGGATGGAGCAGATGAAATTGATATGGTTTTAAACATTGGTTTTCTAAAAAGCAAAGATTTTGATGCTGTTTCCGAAGATATTGAAGCCGTAAAAAAAGAAATGCCCAACAGAACACTTAAAGTAATTCTTGAAACCTGTTATTTAGAAGATTACGAAATAATTAAAGCTAGCGAACTTGCTATAAAATCTGGTGCAGACTTCATTAAAACATCTACTGGATTTGGAACAGGAGGCGCTACTATTAAAGATATAACACTCATGAAAGGTGTTATTAAAAATGGTACGACTAAAATAAAAGCTTCAGGCGGTATTAGAGACACTAAAACAGCTTTAGAATATATTAATATTGGTGTAGATAGAATAGGAACTTCTAATGGAATTGCTATTGTAACAGGAGGTGTTTCCGAAGAAAAAAATTATTAAACCTAGAACAACAAATCTCCTTTTAAGTACTTTCATCTTTTAAATCCAACAAAATATCCATACATATTGCAGTCTAAATAAGGCGATATTATTATATAGAAATCGATTAATAACAAAATAGATGGTAGTAACGTTTTTCGGGTTGCCAACAATGGCTCTTAACAAGAACACATAAAAATTAGAGACATTGTTATAAAAGCAGAAAATGTATGTATTAGTGACGCGTTTTATGCAAAGGATTTCGAATCTTATAAAAAATGGAGTAAATTTGCTGTGCTTGGCGCAGAAATGGAAACCGCCAGATTATACACCGATGTAGCAAAGCATAACGTTAATGCATTGACTTTATTAACTATTTTAGACTCTTTAATTGCAGAAAAATCTTCAACCAGTAAAGGACGAGAAAGTACTTTTTAAAACATGACCGAAACTGCATTATAACTTATTCAAATTTATTTTTTTTATGAAAAAACTACTCTTAATTTATCTTCTTATTATCACTTTCTCTTGCGCCAAAGCACAAAATGAAACAAAATTAAATGAAGAAACAACCACGTACTACCTTATTCGTCATGCTGAAAAAGACAAAAGCGACGCTACAAACAAAGACCCAAATTTGATAGAAAAAGGACTAGACAGAGCAGAAAAATGGTCTAATCATTTCAAAAACATTGATTTGGATGCTATTTATTCAACCAATTATAATCGTACCATGGCAACCGCTTCTCCTACAGCAACCAATCAAGAGTTAGAAATCACACCTTACAGCCCTAACACTTTAGATATTAAAACTTTTTTGGATGAAACTAAAAACCAGACCGTATTAATTGTTGGACATAGCAACACAACACCTGCTTTTGTAAATAAAATTTTAGGTGAAGAGAAATACGAATCCATAGACGAAGCTATAAATAGTAAACTTTTTATTGTTACAATTAATAGTGAAAACAAAATCAACTCTAAAGTAATTGAGGTTGACTAATCTTAATAAAAACCTTCAGCTCGAGACTATTACTATAGACTCCCACTCGAAATTAGTTAACCTAATACAACGTATTTATCCTCCTGCTTACAAGCATTTATGGAAAAATGAAGATTGTTCCTTTTACATTAACACCTTTTACAATCTCGAGCAATTACAAAAAGAGCTACTAGAAAAAGACGCTGAATATTATTTTGTTCTTTATAAAGATAAGCCTGTTGGTATATGCCGAATTCAGTTTCACGAGCCTTTAAACGCTAATAAAAAAGCAACTTACATTCATAGAATTTATTTAGGTATCGAAGCTCAAGGAAAAGGTGTCGCAAAAACTATTTTTAATTGGATTGAAACAAGAGCTAAAGCAAACAATACTAATTTATTGTGGCTAAAAGCAATGAATACTCAAGAACAAGCTATAAAATTCTATACAAAACAAGGTTTCCAAATAAGTGGTAAAACAAGTTTAAATTTCGATTTACTACACAAACCTCTAAGAGGAATGCTAATAATGACTAAGGAAATATAATAGTTCTTTTAAAAATGTTTAGTTTTGTAACACAATGCAGAAAACCGTAAATATACTTAATAAAAAAGCTAAATTTCAATACGAAATATTAGACAGATACTCAGCTGGAATCGTTTTATCAGGAACAGAGATTAAATCTATTCGTGATAGTAAAGCTTCTATTGCCGAAAGTTTTTGTGAATTTAACGAGAAAAATGAGCTATTCGTAATTAACATGACCATACAAGAATACGTTTATGGTAATTACTACAATCATGCACCCAAAGCAGAACGAAAGCTTCTATTAAATAAGAAAGAATTAAAAAAACTTGAAAAGGAAGTTACAAATTCTGGTTTAACTATTATTCCCTTACGTTTGTTTATAAACGATAAAGGGTATGCTAAGCTAGATATTGCTTTAGCAAAAGGTAAAAAGCTTTACGATAAGCGTGAAACTATTAAAGATCGTGATAGTAAGCGTGATTTGGCTCGAATAAAAAAAGATCATAATAACTAAAAAAAATAAAATATGATAAAGACTCTTAATAAAACACACGTGCTTTTGGGTCTTATAGTATTTTTTACAGCATTAAGCGTTTGCGCCCAAACCAATAAGGAATTTGCTCGTTTTTACTTTAAATTAGATGCTGAATTAGAATTCTCTTCACCAAAAGAAGTTTTAAATTATTCTGAATTAGTTAATTTAAACGCAAACTATACGTTTGAAATAAAAAAGGCATATGGGTTTACAAAGGCTCAGATTGAAAACCTTAGTCGGTTGTCTAAAACCAATTTTACTTTAAAAAACACCTTTAGAATAGAAGGTCTTTTTACAGAATCTGAAAGAGAATCTTTTCTTGAAACCTTAAAAAACACCGACCAATTACTTTACGCATATAGCGCAATCACAACGCCTATGCAACCTCCTCACGATATTGCTCCTACAACTAGTGATTTAGAAAGCAACCAAGGTTACATAGAATCTAATCCAGGTGTTAATGTAAGATATGCTTGGGATAACGGCATTAATGGAACAGGAATAAATATTAAAGCTGTAGAATACGGTATTAATACAAACCATGAAGATTTAGACCATACCAATGCTTCTTTAGCACCAAATACAACTATAAATACTAATGCATCAACTGCTTTTACAGAACATGGTACTGGTGTCGCAGGTATTGTTTTTGCAGATAAAGGTATTTATGGCGTAAGTGGCTTAGCACATGGTGCAAACGAATATGTACTCTATCCTGAATGGACAGAAGAGTATAATTACAATCGTGTTTTAGCGACTTCTAATGCCATTGCAGATTCTAGCGCTGGAGATATTATTATTTTCGAAATGCAAACCACTGGCTCTAATGATTTTGTTCTTGCCGAATATGAGCAAACTATCTGGGATCTTACAAAAGCAGCTACAGATGCAGGAATTGTAATTGTAGCCGCTGCAGGAAATGGAAACGAAGATTTAGACCATGCTTCTTACAGCAGCTATACTGCTCGAGGAGACAGTGGAGCTATTATAGTTGGCGCAGGAACTTCAGACTCGAACCATCACAAAATGAGCTTTTCTACCTATGGTTCTCGCGTAGATGTTCAAGCTTGGGGAGAAAATGTATACACTCTTGGTAACGCTTGTACATCTACAATAGTATTTGGTGGCGAGTTTAACCAAACATACAATTCTTGTTTTAGCGGAACCAGTTCTGCTACGGCAATAATAGGTGGTTTTACAGCTGTTTTGCAATCGCATGCTCTAACCCAGAACGGAAGCTATTTAACCTCTCAAGAATTAAGAACATTAATGATTAATACCGGAATACCTCAAGGTTCTGGAGGCCATATTGGTCCTTTACCAAATATGCAAGCCGCTATGTTAGCTTTAGACAACACCTTAAGCGTCGATTCTAAAAGTATTTCAAATTTTATAATGTATCCAAACCCTACTAACGGTGTTTTAAACATTAACTTAAATAGTTTTAATAACACGGCAAATTTAGAGATTCATAATTTATTAGGACAGCAAGTGTTTACTACTAATTTAACCAAAAGCAATAATAGTGTTTCTGTTAATAATCTATCTAAAGGATTATACTTAGTAACAGTAAAAACGAATAACACTACAGCTACAAAAAAATTAGTTATTAATTAAAATTGCGTTAAAACTAAAACCATAATTGTTTATTTTATTTAAGTTTGGTTAGTCTACAGGCAACCTTTTAAAAAAAAATTGCGTCTATAGTATAAAAACCAACCTTAAGCATGAATAAATACCAACTACTCTGCCTTTCTTTTATTATTGCAAATTTTTCTTTTGCCCAAGTTACTGGAATTGTATCCTCGAATACCGATGACACCTTGCCGTTTGTTAACGTTTACATAAACGATACCTACACAGGAACAACTACTAATGAAAATGGCAACTACACTTTAGACATTTCTAAAAAAGGAGATTACACCATTGTTTTTCAATATTTAGGCTTTAAAACACTTAAAAAGAGTATCTCCATAATGTCTTTTCCTTATGTTTTAGACGCTAAACTAGTTGAAGAAAATATATCTTTAAGTGAAGTGGTTATTAATTCCGAAGAAAATCCTGCAAACCAAATTATAAGAAACACTATTGCAAAACGTAAAGATGTTTTAGAAAAATTAAGCGAGTACAAAGCCAATTTCTATTCTCGCGGACTTATTAAAATTAAAGACGCACCTAAAAAAATATTTGGACAAGACGTTGACGAAATGCTAGATGTAGAATTAGACTCTACTAGAAGTGGTATTATTTATTTATCTGAAACCATTTCGGAAATTGAATATCAAAAACCAAAACGTTTAAAAGAGAAAATTTTAGCCTCTAAAGTCAGTGGAGATGCTAGTGGTTTTAGTTTTAATAACGCTACAGATGTTAACTATAACTTTTACCAAAACACATTCGATCTTGGTAACACTGTTATTTCTCCAATAGCAGATTATGCCTTTAATTACTACAATTACAAACTAGAAGGTGTTTTTTACGACGATAATAACAACCTCATCAATAAAATATTAATCTCACCAAAGCGCGATAATGACGCTGCTTTTTCTGGTTACATATACATTGTAGAAGACCAATGGTTACTTTATGCAACAGATGTTACTATTACAGGTAAACGCACTGGTATGGCACCTGTAGATTTATTAACCTTAAAACAAACATTCTCCTACTCTGAAACTGACAAAATTTGGGCATTAATTTCTCAAACTATAGATTTTAAATATGGGTTATTTGGTTTTAAAGGAGAAGGTAGATTTACAGCTATTTACAGCGATTACGATTTTACACCAGAATTTAACGCTAAAAATTTTACTAGAGAAATACTCTCCTTTGAAGAAAACTCTAACAAAAAAGACTCTCTTTTTTGGGATACAAAACGACCTGTACCTTTAACAGTCGAAGAATCTACAGATTATGTTAAAAAAGACAGCATACAACTTATAAAAGAATCTAAACCATACTTAGATTCTATCGATAAGGAGCATAACACATTTAAAATAGGAAATCTCTTAGGCGGTTACAGTTATCAAAACTCTCATAAAAACTATCGTTTTAGTATAGATTCGCCAATCGAAAAAATCACCTTTAACACTGTGCAAGGCTGGAACGCAAGTTTAGGCATGCGTTACACAAAAAATTACGATGAGTACAAGCGCTACTTTAGTATCGCTGGAGATGCAAACTTTGGAGAGGCAGACAATCGCTTACGCGGAACAGTTAATGCCCGCTATAAATTTAACTCAATTAACAATCGTATTATATCTCTTTCTGGAGGAGTTAAAACAGAACAGTTTAATAGTTCTAACCCAATTTCTAATACCGAAAACTTAGTGAGTACATTACTTTTTGAAGATAATTACATGAAACTTTATGATAGAACTTTTGCACAAGGACAATACTATCAAGAGATTATTAATGGTGTTAAATTAAATTCTTCATTAGGTTTCGAACGTAGAAAAGCATTATTTAATAATACAGACTATGTAATGGTTAACGAAGATCGTGATAATTACACAAGTAATAATCCGTTAAATGAAACAGATTTTACCTCTCGACCTTTTAACACTCATAATATTGCGAAGCTTAATGTGATTGCGACTATAAACTTTGCGCAAGATTATTTAAGCTATCCAGATGGCAAATACAATATGCCAAATAGTAAGTATCCAACACTGTCTTTTGGTTATGAAAAAGGCTTCGCAGCTACAGATTCTAATTATAACTTCGACCAGTTTAAAACAAGACTAAGACAACGCATACGCCTTGGCAATAAAGGTGAATTTGAATATAATACGCAAGCTGGTGTTTTTGCAAATGCAGACAACATTGCCTTCATGGATTACCATCACTTTAATGGCAACCAAACTAATGTAAAGTTAGATGGCTCTTATTTAAACTCCTTTAAAAACTTGCCTTATTATGCGTTAAGTACTAATGACAGTTATGCAGAAATACATACTGAATATCGATTTAATGGTTACATATTAAATAAAATTCCGTTAATAAATAAGCTTAACTTCAATCTTATTTTAGGTGCAAAAGCAGCCTTTACACAAGACAATAAACCGTATTCAGAATACTCAATTGGTGTAGATAATATTGGCTTTGGTAAGTTTAGATTCTTGAGAGTAGATTATGTACGCTCTTACCAAAGTGGCTTTGCGAATGACGCTGTAATGTTTGGGATAAGTTTTTAACAAATTCCTCCATAAGCAGGAATCTTCTGCTATAACATTCTACTTGACTTTGTCAAAAAAATAATCGAACTTCGTTTAACGTATAAAATAATAAAACGGTTTCATATCAATGACATTAGTCACAATATGAACACACACAAACTCAATGAAAAATAAAACTATCCGAATCGCATTGTCAAGTGTTTTAATATATCTGATTTTCAAAAAATCTTACAACATATTGATTGGATTACTTTTGTGGTTAAATGTGGAATTAAGAATCGAAAATGAATATGTTTTAATTTCGTTAAACATCATTATCGGAATTTTATCACTCTTGCTTTTGATTTTTTTATATAATCGATTTCTAAAAAAAGGAAAACTAAAAAATAAAGCAGTTTATACTTTAATTATAATTACAGTTTTTCTGACAATAGTTTTTGGCGGAATTAATAAACTATATTGGAGTTATTTAGCAAATATCGAAATGGATGAATCCCGACTCTCATATTTCGAATTTAGTTGGTCAAAAACTTTAGATATTGTTTTTCCCATTTTTGGTTTGATATATTTCTTATGGAAACTTAAAACGGATAAAAATACTGTGCCTAACATCGTATAAAAATAATTGCGGTTTAGTTGCTTAACCAAAGGTAGCTGCTTGCTTGTAACTACTCTTGCACGCAAACATTAAACAAACCGCTCAAAAAAAATTAATTCTTATCCTCTAAAAGCGGTACAAATCGAAACTCACCATACTCGATTTTATCAAACTCTTCCACTTCTTTTCTAACAAAAAGTACCGTAGTTTCTACGTAATCCCCTATAGAAACAACTGAACAACCATCAATTTACAATTACATCAATAATAATTTTGGTGAATTTAGTAAAACTTGTTCTTTTTTATAGCGAGATAAGAATTTCGTGCTATGCATTTCTAAGCTTGACTTTGTAAAAAAAATAGTCGAACTTCGTTTAACGTATGATATAAAACACTTGTGCTGAACTTGATTCAGTATTAAAACGGTTTCATATCAACGACATTGTGCCAATATCCAGAAACTTATATCCAATGTTTGAAAACTTAGAAAAATATTATGCCTTTTTAGAAAAGGACAACAGTCTGATTAGGAGTTATGGTATATCTAATAAGTTAAACTCTATTATAGAAAAAACTGAGGACGAGATTGAAAAAAAGATACTGTCATACGAGATGTTTTTCAATGATTTAAATTTTGAAAAAGGCAAATTAATTCCAAAACATTCAATAGGAGAAAAATCATATCCTGAATTGTCCTTATTTGACGACAACTTTGAGCACATAAAATCTAGAGCAACTTCGGAAGACATTTCAAATCCTCGAAACAAAGCTAAATACAATCACGTTATTTGGGTAAGCGCTGAGAAGCATATTGACTATGCAAAAAGAGCTATTGATAATTATTTTACATTTCTAAAAAATATAAGTTTACCCAAAGATGACAATTTAACTAATCGAGGTTTCGCTTTAAACTATGAAAACTTATTCATTTTAAGTGAAACTATAAACTACAAAAAGAAAGAGATAATTGAATTTCTTATAAGTCATTTGCATAAAGATGAACTAAACGGATATCAAAAATATTCTATTATGAACTTTATCCTTTCAGAAGGAAAAAAAGTGATTAACAAATATGTAGAAGATTTCTTTGACTATTCAAAATCCGTAATTGATAATACTTTGTATCCAGACTTTTCAAAAGAGTATTTAAACTTGTTAATTCGAATTTGCTCAAAACAAGGCGTTTCCGCTAAGGAATATCAGAATAAACTTGGTGACTTTCATATTATAGATTCTGAAAAACACAAAGAGAGTTTTGCTGTACATGATTACTATATTAGAGCATTAAAACAATATCAAAAGGCAGGTAATAAAGAAAAAGTAGAGGAAGTAACTTTATTAATTGAAAAAGCTAAGGACAACCTCAATTTTAAATCTATTGAGTCTGAACATTCAAGTCCTGAATTACAAAAATGGTGGGATAATCTAAAAGCGTATACAACAGAACTTACAGATAAGGGAGAAAGCAAAGAAATTTATGAATATCTAATATTAGCTAAAATATTCCCAAAAGCAGATGTGCTTGACAAAAAAGTGAAATCTGTTACGATGGATTTAGTTAGCACTATGAACTTTGATATTAATCGTAATGTTAGTAGTTCTGAAAATAATGGAATAAACGAATACAACATTCATATTCAAAATTTTTCCTTGCGTCACTTATGGTTAATATTCACTAAAGGTTTAAAAAATCAAAAGATTGGTTTTAAATCTTTGAAAGACTACTTTGAAAATCACACTTGGTATGGAGAAGATATTATCAGTACAAATGCTGATGGAGTAAAAGAAACATTCAATTGGCTTGACCTTTTAATGCCTTCATTTGCGAGTTATTTTTCGCAATCAGAAATTGATTTAAAAGAAAATAAAAATAGTGAAACTGGTTACATTTTATCAATTGACTCTTTAGTTTTAAAATTTGAAGGTGTTTTAAGGTCCTTTTCCAGAAATATTGGAGCGCAAACAATTGATATTAAAGAAAATGGTACTCAGGAAAGAATTTCATTTGATAAGCTTATTGAAAATGACAAAATTAAAGACATAATACCAGAAAATGATATTGCTTTTTTTAAATTTATATTCACATCAGAAGGTATGAATTTGAGAAATAATATTGCTCATTGTTTTTACAAACCTAAAAATTATTCAGCTGCTGTGATGTGGTTATTAACTTGTGCCTTTTTAAAACTTGGCAATTATAAATTTAATAAAATTGAGAAATAATACTAGGCACAACAATGTATTTAAAGCATAGCTAATATAGGTTTGCCGAAAGATTTGTGTGTGTTTTCGAAGACCACCAAATTTTTAAATTTGGCTTTTGAGAAAATTAAGTAAAAAGAAATATTTAAAAATTCGGCTCGTGTATAATCCAAAACGATAGTGTCTTTTTACACGCTATGTTTCATATACGTAACCATTAAACAAACCTCTCAAAAAAAATTAATTCTTATCCTCTAAAAGCGGTACAAATCGAAACTCACCATACTCGGTTTTATCAAACTCCTTCACTCCTTTTCTAACAAAAAGCGTCATAGTTTGCACGTTTTCTCCAACAGGTATAACCAAACGACCTCCAATTTCTAATTGCGCTAATAATGGTTTAGGCACAAAAGGAGCACCAGCAGTAACAATAATACTTTTAAAAGGCGCTTCTTCGACTAAACCTTTATAACCATCGCCAAAAATAAATTTCTTAGCCCTAAAACCAAGTTTTGGTAAAAACTTACTCGTTTTCTTAAACAGCTCTTGTTGTCTTTCTATACTATACACTTTGGCTCCTAAATCGCATAAAACTGCCGTTTGATAACCACTTCCAGTACCAATTTCTAAAACCTTGTCTCCTCTAGTAATTTGCATTAGCTCGGTTTGAAAAGCAACAGTATACGGTTGCGAAATAGTTTGATCTGCAGCAATAGGAAACGCTTTATCTTGATAAGCATGGTCTAAAAATCCAGAATCCATAAACAAATGACGTGGTATTTTACCAATAGCATTTAACACTGCCTTATCAGTAATGCCCTTGTTTATCAATATGCTAACGAGTTGTTGCCTTAAGCCTTTATGTTTAAAATTATCTTGCAAAATTATGGAGAGTTTAGAATGCTAAAATTAATAAAGATATTTCGTTTTAAAAGTAAATAGCCAATTTAAATTTTATTGTCAATCTCAATTAAAATTTTAATCAAATTTGCGAAATTCGTAGCTAAATATCTTATTTTTGAACAAAACGTAAATAGAATGATAAACGCTGGAGTTTTAGGTGCTGGACACCTAGGGAAAATTCATTTAAGACTACTTAAACAGTCTGAAAAATATAACCTTATTGGTTTTTACGATTCTAGTGAAGAAAACGGTAAAAAAGTAGAAGCAGAATTTGGTTACAAATACTTTAACTCTATAGAAGCTTTAATAGACGCTGTAGATATGGTAGATATTGTAACACCAACATTATCTCATTATGATTGTGCTAGACAAGCGATTGCTAAAGGCAAGCATATTTTTATAGAAAAGCCTATTACAAATACCGTTGAAGAAGCCGAAACGTTAAGAACTTTAGTTGCCGAACACGGTGTTAAAGGTCAAGTTGGGCATGTAGAGCGTTTTAATCCTGCATTTATAGCGATAAAACACCAATTGGATAGTCCAATGTTTATTGAAGCACACCGTTTGGCAGAATTTAATCCAAGAGGAACAGATGTTCCTGTGGTTTTAGATTTAATGATTCATGATATTGATGTTATTTTAAGTGTTGTGCAATCTAAAGTAAAAAGTGTCTCTGCAAGTGGCGTTTCAGTAATTAGTGATACTCCCGATATTGCAAATGCACGCATAGAATTCGTAAACGGTTGCGTTGCAAATTTAACAGCAAGTAGAATTTCTTTAAAGAATATGCGTAAAACGCGTTTCTTTCAAAAAGACGCTTACATTTCTGTAGACTTTTTAGAAAAGAAATGTGAAGTTGTAAAAATGAAAGATGCTCCAGAAACTCCAGGAGATTTTGATATGATTCTTCAAAATGCTGAAGGTATAAAGAAGCAAATTTATTTCGATAATCCAGACGTTTCTAGTAACAACGCTATTTTAGACGAGTTAGAAAGCTTTGCTGAAGCTATAAACACCAACACAAAACCAATAGTTACATTACATGATGGTACTGAGGCTTTGCGTGTTGCAACCATGATTATTGATCAGTTTTAATTCCCATGAAAATGGGAATCTTATAAAACAAATCGTTATTATTAAGAAACAAATACAGAAGTAATCTCTTCAAATTATAAAAAATCACATTTAGGTTATTAAACAAACAGATTGCCACGACTTAAAAAAGTCTAGCAATGACAAAAAATTATTTATGAAAAACGTAGCAGTAATTGGAGCAGGAACTATGGGAAATGGTATTGCTCATACCTTTGCACAATCAGGTTTTAAAGTACAATTAATAGATATAAGTGAAGATTCTCTAAAAAAAGGATTAGCAACTATTGCTAAAAATTTAGACAGAATGGTCGCTAAAGAAAGAATTACAGAAGCTAACAAAGCTGAAACTTTAGCCAACATTACTACCTATACTAGTGTTAACGAAGGTGTTAAAAACGCAAGTTTAGTTGTAGAAGCTGCAACAGAGAATTTAGATTTAAAATTAAAGATATTTAAGCAGTTAGACGAGGCTTGTGCTCAAGATACTATTCTAGCAACAAACACATCGTCTATCTCAATTACACAAATTGCGGCAGTAACTTCTCGCCCAGAAAAAGTAATTGGAATGCATTTTATGAATCCTGTACCAATTATGAAATTGGTAGAGATTATACGTGGTTATAATACAAGCGACGAAGTAACCAATACCATTATGGATTTATCTAAAACATTAGGTAAAACACCAACTGAGGTTAACGATTATCCAGGTTTTGTTGCCAACCGTATATTAATGCCAATGCTTAACGAATCTATAGAAACATTATATAATGGTGTTGCTGGAGTTGAGGAGATTGATACTGTTATGAAATTAGGAATGGCACACCCAATGGGTCCATTACAATTAGCAGATTTTATAGGTTTAGACGTTTGCTTATCTATATTAAACGTAATGCACGACGGCTTTAAAAACCCTAAATATGCACCTTGTCCTTTACTAGTAAATATGGTTCGTGCAGGAAAACTAGGTATTAAATCTGGTGAAGGTTTTTACGATTATTCTGAAAGCAGAAAGGCTGAAAAGGTTTCGAAGCAGTTTTTGAAATAAAAATTGTAGTCACAGTGTTCATTCAGAGCATCACTCGACAGTAATTGTCATTGCGAAAAGTGACGAAGGAACGACGTGGCAATCTCATAAAAAGAGTTACTTACATTAAGAGATTGCCACGTCCTTTGTTCTCGTAATGACAGTTATATTTTAAAAAAAAATTAATGATTAAGTTTATTACTCTTTGTTTTCTATGTATAACCATTATTTCTTGTAAAGAAGAAGTTAAAACGAAACAAGTTGTAAAAAACACAACTCAGGTAATAAGTATAGCAAAAGACACTATTAAAAAAACAGACTACAAAATTCTTTTTAAAAACAATCCCGAATACGTTTCGAACGGTTTCGATTTCCCTGTTGGAAAACCAGATGCTAAAAACTATTACAACGCTCAAAAGTTTCAAGAAAACAACCATTTAGGAGACGACTGGAATGGTGTTGGTGGTGGAAATTCAGATTTAGGAGATGCTATTTATGCTATTGGAAATGGTTATATAAGCGAAGTTAAAGATTATAGTGGTGGTTGGGGAAATGTACTTAGAATCGTTCATTTAAAAAACAATACACTTTACGAATCGCTTTACGCACATTGCGATACTATTTTAGTTTCAGAAAATCAGTTTGTAAAAAAAGGCGATAAAATTGCAACTATTGGTAATAATAGCGGTCAATATTGGGCACATCTTCATTTAGAAGTTAGAGATTCCGTAAATTTAGATATTGGTCCAGGTTACTCTAATGACATCTCTGGTTATTTAGATCCTACGCAATTTATAAAAAAGAATAGAAAATAATTAAAACAGATTCCGGCTTTCGCAGGACGTAAACATGGCAAAAATAATTCCGTTTCAAGCAGTAAAACCAACGCGAGATAAAGTGAGCCTTGTGGCCTCTCGCTCGTACCAAAGTTACACGCAAGAAGAACGCGAAGGACGCTTAAATTATAATCCGTTTTCTTTTTTACACATTGTAAATCCTGGTTATAAGTACGCTAAAGAAATTTCTGGTGAAGCCCGCTATCAACTAGTAAAGAACAGGTATTTAGAATTTAAAGAAGATGGTGTTTTTGTTAAAGATAAAAAGCCCTCTTTTTACATTTATAAAATTGTAGATCGCGACAAGCAAACCTTTAATGGTATTGTTGCCGCTGCAAGTGTAGCAGATTACCAAAATGATATTATAAAAAAACACGAAGACACTATTGCTAGTCGTGAAACCGTTTTTAAAGACTACCTAAAAACTGTTGGATTTAATGCAGAACCTGTACTCCTAACCTACTCAGATAATGATGCTATTTCAAATATTTTAAAAGAAATACAACAACAGCGCGCAGAATTTGAATTTACAACAACCTATCGCGACACACATTATTTATGGCAAATAGACAACGAAGCACATATTAAAATTATTACTGAAGCTTTTGCAAAAATGGAAACGCTTTATATTGCCGACGGCCACCATCGCTCGTCGTCGTCAAACTTACTGTGTAACGCCTTAAAAGCTGAAAACAAAAACCATAAAGGTGATGAAACTTATAATTACTTTATGAGTTTTTTAATTCCAGAATCTGAATTACAAATTCATGAGTTTAATAGACTTGTTAAAGATTTAAACGGATTAACTAAAGAAGAGTTTTTAATTGAATTGGACACCATTTATCGAATAGAAAACAGAGGTATTATGCCTTACAAACCATCGAAAGCGCATCATTTTAGTATGTATTTGGATGGCGAATTTTATTCTTTATATTTACGAAAAACCTACTATGAGTTTAAAACATCGTTAGACGAACTTGATGCTCAACTACTCTACCAAACTATTTTAAAACCGCTTTTAGGAATTAGTGATTTACGTAATGATAATCGAATAGATTACCTAAGCGGAAAAAAAGATATTATAAACCTTAAAAGCAAAATAGATAGCGGTGAATTTAAAGTTGGTTTTGGCATGGTTCCTGCCACAATAGAACAAATGAAACACATTGCAAACGATGGTCTTAAAATGCCACCAAAGAGTACTTATATTGAACCTAAACTGAGGAGTGGTGTAACTATTTATGAGTTTTAAATTATGAGAGTTTTATTAGTTATAATTTTATTTTATTCATTACTTAGTTGTAAAGAGAAGGCTGAAAAAAAATTAGAAACTAAAAAAATTGACACTCTGCTTTATTCATATAAACACCATCATGGATTTATGAAACTCATCCTGTTTAGTGACAAAAAATTCAAATTTATTAATCAAGTTCATCAAGAATTAGGGATTTCTGAGACTACAGGCACCTATATTCATGAAAATAACGTCCTAAATTTACAACCTCTTCTATGTAAAGAATGTGAATTTAATGAAGTAAACGAAATTTATAAATTAGTATGTGATACAATAGAATTTTCTTGCCTTAAATTACAAGTTAAAACTAATTATTTCACATTTAATTGGAAAAACAATGACTATCTTTTATCGGAAGAATCTGATCAGATTCAAGAAGTTGGTAAAAATCAAAATGATTTTAATCGATTTATTAATAATTATAATGAAGGATATGAACCAACAGATCATGGTCGCTATTTAATCTCTAAAACAAATAAAATAATAAATAAGGAATTACCAATTGATTCCTTTCCAGAAAAATACAGAAATTTATTTCTAACAAAATGACTATAAAACAAAACCTAAACGCAATAAAACAAACACTTCCAGAACACGTAACATTAGTTGCTGTTTCTAAAACGAAACCGGTTAGCGATTTAATGGAAGCCTACACTACTGGACAACGCATTTTTGGAGAAAATAAAATCCAAGAAATGGCAGACAAGTATGAAGAAATGCCTAAAGACATCACGTGGCACATGATTGGACATGTACAACGCAACAAGGTAAAATACATGGCTCCTTTTGTAAGTTTAATTCATGGAGTGGAGAGTTTTAAGCTCCTTAAAGAAATTAACAAACAAGCTTTAAAACATGACAGAGTTATTGACTGTTTGCTTCAAATTAAAATAGCAGATGAGGATTCTAAATTTGGAATGACACCAAAGGAAGCTTCAGATATATTACAATCGGAGGATTTTTCAGCATTAAAAAATATTAAAATTAATGGTGTTATGGGAATGGCCACTTTTACAGAAAACACCAATCAAATTGAAAAAGAATTCAAGTTTTTAAAATCTACTTTCGAGGATTTAAAAGGACTGAATACTCAAAACTGCCAATTGCATACTATATCGATGGGAATGAGTGGCGATTACAAACTAGCAATTGACTGTGGTAGTACAATGGTTCGCGTTGGAAGTAGTATCTTTGGTAGCAGAAATTATAACTAGTCGTTTAATAAAAAGAATACACTATTTACACAATAATAGACATAGAAACCACAGGTGGTAAGTATAACGAAGAAGGCATAACGGAGATTGCTATTTATAAATTTGATGGTCACGAGGTTGTAGACCAATTTATTAGTTTAGTAAACCCGGAAAGAGAGATCCAACCTTTTGTAGTTAACCTTACAGGCATTAACAGTAACATGCTAAAGAATGCACCTAAATTTTACGAAATAGCTAAACGCATTGTAGAAATTACAGAAGGTTGCGTTCTTGTTGCACATAATGCACAGTTTGATAATAGAATTCTAACTACAGAGTTTAAACGTTTAGGTTTCGATTTCGATCGCGAAACACTATGTACAGTAGAATTAGCAAAAACACTAATTCCAGATCTACCTTCTTACAGTTTAGGCAAATTAGTGCGTTCTTTAGGAATACCTGTTACAGATAGACATCGTGCTTCTGGAGATGCATTAGCAACAGTGAAACTATTTGAATTATTATTGAGTAAAGATGTTGAGAAAACCATTATACAAACCTTTCTAAAAAAGCATCCTAAACTACAATTAGAGCCAAAACTTACAGACATTATTGCCCAAATGCCTTCTGAAACTGGAGTGTATTACATTCATAATAAAGAGGGTAATATTATTTACATTGGAAAGAGTAAGAATATTAAAAAACGGATAAACCAACACTTTACAGGTAACGATAGGAAATCTAAAAAAATCCAGGTTCAAGTTGCAACAGTAACTTACGATGCGACTGGAAGTGAACTCATTGCTTTATTAAAAGAGAGTCACGAAATTAAACAGAACAAACCTATTTTTAATCGTGCCTTGCGAAAAACTAAATTTTCTCATGCATTATACAGTTCAATAGACAGTAATGGTTACATAAATTTAACTATTGATGTTTCCGATGGTCGTAAAAAATCGATCACAACTTTTAGTAATAGACAAAGTGCCAAAGACTTTATGCATCGTGCAGTAGAAACGTATTCTTTATGTTTAAAACTTACGGGTTTAGAAAAAACAGCTGACAGTTGTTTTAGATATGAATTGAAAGAATGTGAAGGTGCTTGTATAAATGAGGAAAACACCGATATTTATAACGAAAGAGTTCAGCAGTTTATTGAAAAGTATAGCTATAAAGATCAAAACATGATTATTGTAGACAAAGGTAGAAAGGTTGATGAGCGTAGTGCTATTTTAATAGAAAATGGTGTTTTTAAAGGCTATGGTTTTTACAATTTAAACCATCAATTAAACAACATAGACATCTTGAAATCTATTATTATTCCAATGGAAAATAATAGATATACGCAGCATATTATACAAAGCTATCTGCGTAAAAATAAACGCCTTAAGATTTTAAAATTTGAGCCTAATACAAAAGAATAATCTTTTTTAGTATTTTTGATTTATGAGTAAAACAAGTAAACCTAACTGGAAAAATAAACTCCACGAGATTATCTACGAAGCAGATACTCCTGAAGGGAAATTGTTTGATGTTGTATTACTTATTTTTATTCTTGCTAGTATTGCATTAGTTATGCTAGAGAGTGTTAGCACAATAGATAAAAAATATCACAACATATTATATATTGGAGAATGGATAGTTACTATCCTCTTCTCAATAGAATACATTGCACGAATAATTACTGTAAATAAGCCTAAAAAATACATTTTAAGCTTTTATGGAATTATCGATTTATTATCTACCGTACCAATGTATTTATCTTTCTTCTTTGTTGGTGGCCATGCTTTAGTTGCTTTAAGAGCATTGCGTCTATTAAGAGTTTTTAGAATTTTAAAATTAGCTAGATATCTTGGTGCTTCTAACAAATTAGCTGGAGCTATAAAAGCAAGTCGTGCAAAAATATCTGTATTTCTATTTGCCGTTATTATTGCTGCTATTATTTTTGGGACCTTAATGTATTTAGTAGAAGGTGAAGAAAATGGCTTTAATAATATCCCAAAAAGTGTCTATTGGTGTATTGTAACATTAACCACTGTAGGCTTTGGAGATATTGCACCGCAAACACCTTTAGGACAACTTATTGCTACTATTATTATGATAATGGGTTATGGTATTATTGCTGTTCCTACAGGTATTGTTTCGGCAGAATATACTCGAAGTGCTAATAAAAAAGACGAAGAAAACAAGACAGAGCCAGATAAGATTAATCTTAATTCTCAAAATTGTCAAAATTGTTTGACAGCTAATCATATAGACGGAGCTGAATATTGCTATAATTGCGGTCACAACCTCCATATAGAATAATTCTACACATTGAATTCTCAAAACAAATACCTTATTTCCATAGTAGGACCTACTGCCATTGGAAAAACCAGCTTGAGTATTAAACTCGCTAATTTTTTTAATACTGAAATACTTTCGGCAGATTCTCGACAGTTTTATAAAGAAATGCAAATTGGCACAGCTGCACCAACGGCTGAAGAATTAGCACAAGCGAAACACCATTTTATACATAACAAGTCTATTGAAGACATCTATAATGTTGGAACTTTTGAAAAAGAAGCTATAGCAACATTAGACACTTTGTTTAAAGCACACGATGTTGTTATAATGGTTGGTGGCTCTGGCCTTTATGTAGATGCTGTTACAAAAGGATTAGATTACTTTCCTGAAGTAGATAAAAGCATCAGAGAACGCTTGAATTTGGAGTTACTTGAAAATGGCCTAGAAACACTTCAGCTACAGCTTAAAACATTAGATATCGATGCTTACAATACAATAGCAATAGATAATCCAAAGCGTGTTATTAGAGCTTTAGAAATTTGTATTGGAAGTGGAAAACCTTATTCTTCATTTTTAAATAAAGATAAAAACAATCGTAATTTTAAAACTATAACTATAGGTTTAACTGCAGAAAGAGCAATAATTTACAATCGTATTAACAAACGTGTGGATATTATGATAGCTGACGGACAGCTAGAAGAAGCCAAATCTCTTTTAGACAAACAACATCTTAATGCTTTGAATACTGTTGGCTACAAAGAGTTGTTTAATTATTTAAAAGAAGAATGGACGCTTGATTTTGCAATTGAAGAAATGAAGAAGAATTCTCGTCGTTTTGCTAAACGCCAGTTAACGTGGTTTAAACGAAATGAAGACACCGTCTGGTTTGATTATGAAACCGAATCGCCAGAGATTATCTCCAAAGTACAAAGTAAAATGCAATAGAGCACTTTCTACTATTAAACTAATAGTATCTTAGTGTTAAGAATTAACTTTATGAAAGAAAAAATATTACATTTTTTTAGGCTAGTTTATAGATTAAAAGATAACATCGCATTCTATCCATCGTTAATAGGATTGGCTGGCTTTACCTTTGCCTATATTATGTTTTACTTAGAAGAGCGCGGTATTTCTAAATATTTACTAGATGTAACACCACAATTAGTTATAAATAATACCGAAACTGCACGTGCACTTTTAACCACTTTTATCGCTGGTTTAATATCTATTATGGTATTTAGTTTTACTATGGTAATGAGTATATTAAGTCAAGCATCTAGTAATTTCTCTCCTAGATTATTACCCGGATTGATATCTAATAGAAAACATCAAATTGTATTAGGTTGCTACCTTGCTTCCATTATTTACTGTATAATTATTTTGGTATATATAGAACCAGATGGTAATAAATACCAGCTCCCTGGATTCTCAGTATTATTTGCGATTATAGCTATGCTTATGTGTCTTGCCGCTTTTATATATTTTATACATTCTATTTCTCAAGCCATACAGATTAGTAATATTATGGAGAAGATTTTTTTATCTTCTAAAAGTCGCTTGGATATTTTAATTAAAAATGAAGATGAGAATGATGATATAAAGAAATTTGAAGACACTAAAAACTGGGAAAGATATCCTTCTAATATAAGTGGTTATCTACAAGATGTTTCTTTAAAAAATATTGCAAATATTGCAAAAGAGACTAATACAAGAATTCAAGTAACACCTGTAAAAGGAACATTTGTTTTAACTGAAGACGATTTATTTAGAGCAGACAAGAAACTTGATGACGAGCAAGTAGAAAAGATTCTTAGACTTTTTGTTTTCGCACAAAGCGAAATGATAGAAGACAATTATGCTTTAGCCTTTAAGCAACTTACTGAAATTGCGGTAAAAGCAATGTCTCCAGGCATTAACGATCCTGGAACTGCAATTAATGCCATAGATTATCTTACGCAACTCTTTGCTGTAAGATTAAGAAAAAACGATGTTACCTATACTAAAATAGATGATGAGATTAGAGCGACCATGAATACGTTAACTTTTAAAGAATTGTTATTTCAAGTTATGGCTGCTTTAAGAACGTATTGTAAACACGATATTATTATAGTTCAAAAACTTTTAACCATGTTATATAGCTTAAAATCCATTTGTAAAAATGAAGTGTATAGCGATGCTATTGAGACGGAAACAGAACAATTAAAACGAGATGCTAAAGAGAGTATTAAAAACGAGAGAGACCTTTCGTTTTTAAGAATTAACACATAAAAAAATACTTTAACATCACTAAAAACCACTGACATGAGGTGTTTTTTTATGTAAATTTAAATTTTGTTGATTACTCTGGAGTTACAACTAATCTAAAACCTTCACCATGAATGTTTAGTATTTCTACTTTATCATCTACTTTAAGGTATTTACGTAATTTAGCGATATAAACGTCCATACTTCTAGATGTAAAATAATTATCATCTCTCCATATTTTTGTTAATGCTAATTCTCTTGGCATTAAATCGTTTTCATGTAAAGCTAATAAACGTAATAATTCATTTTCTTTAGGAGACAATTTTGTTGCTTCACCACCTTTATAAGTAAGAAATCTTAATTTAGAATTAAGGTCGAAATTACCAATTTTAAATTCAAATTGCTTACTATCCGCAACTGTATCTGTTGCTTTTCTAGTCATGATTGCTTTAATTTTCATTAAAAGCACCTCACTATCAAAAGGCTTATTAAGGTAATCGTCTGCTCCTACTTTATAACCTTTAAGTACATCTTCTTTCATTGCTTTTGCAGTAAGAAAGATAATTGGCACTTCAGCATTTTTTTCTCTAATTTCTTTAGCGAGTGTGAAACCGTCTTTATAAGGCATCATAACATCTAAGATACAAAGGTCATAATCGTCCTTTTTAAACTTTTCGAAGCCTTCCATACCATTTTTAGCATGGACAACTGCGTAGTCATTCATCATTAAATAATCTTTTAAAACTGTTCCAAAATTTGGATCATCCTCAACTAATAATATTTTCTTTTCTTGTTCGTCCATAATGTTATGATATTAACGGAAGTTTTATCGTGAAAGCACTTCCTTTTCCTTTTTCACTCGTTACTGATATATGACCACTGTGATCTTCTACAATTCTTTTTACATAAGATAAGCCTAAACCATGACCTTTTACGTTATGTATATTACCTGTGTGTTCTCTATAAAATTTTTCAAAAACACGCTTTACAGCAGCTTTACTCATTCCGCTACCCTCATCTTTAATAGTCACCAAAATATTATTTCCAACATTTACTGATTCGACAGTAATTTTTGGAGCATCTGGAGAATATTTGATAGCATTATCTAAAATATTTACTAAAACATTTATAAAATGCGTTTCATTAGCTAGTACAGATGATTTAGTTGCCTTTAGTTCTGTTTCTATATGACCTTGTCTATCTTCCACAATTAACTCGACGTGAGAGATTGCGTCTTCTACTAAGTCGTGTAAACTAACACCTTCCTTACTAATGTTTAACTCGTTTTTTTCAAGTTTAGATATTCTAAGTACATTTTCTACTTGCGCATGCATACGTTTATTTTCTTCTCGTATCATTTGCAAATAGCGTTTTACTTTCTCTTTATCATTAATTATTTTAGGATTCTTAATAGAATCTAAAGCCAGATTTATGGTTGCAATTGGAGTTTTAAACTCATGCGTCATATTATTAATAAAATCTGTTTTAATTTCGGCAATCTGACGTTGCTTTATAATCTGTGATAATGCCGTTACAAAGGCTATTAGTATTATGGATGTAAATAAAATAGATAAGCCTAACATACCTATTACAGAAGACCATATAAACCTATTTCTATCTGGAAAATTAACTAGCAAGCGATAATTATAATTACCATTATCCTCAGTAAAAATGGGAAATCCCATTGTTCCTTGGTTTTCTAACTCAAAATTATCTGTTTGTACTTTTGTTGCTAAATCATTACTATAAATAGCAAATTCGTAATCAATATCGATATCAAACTGCATTAATTTAAGACTGAGTAATCTCTCTATTTTTTCTTTTGATATTCGTTGGTGTATTGGTGTTCTATAAGCGAAATTTCTGTAATATGGTTCAAACAGAATTTTTTCTGTTTTCCCATATTCTATAAACGTTTCATTGATCTTTACTTTACCATCAATTTCACTTGTTTTATAGACTTTCGTTTCGTTTTCACTAATAACCTTTTTTATACTTATAGTATCTAAACCTATGTCAAAGAGCGCCGGAGATAGTTTATAATTCTCTTCTAATATTCCATTTCTATAAACTAATGTTTCATTTTTAGCTTGATCTTCCTGTTTAATATAAAGGTTAATAATGGCCGTTGTATCTTTAATAACATCAATATCTTGCGCCATCAATTTCCTTAAACTATTAACATGATCTCTATATTCTTCTGTTTCTACATTTTTAGTAACTTGTATTAAGGCCTGTTTAACGTTAAAGTTAAAATTATCCTCTTTGCTACTAATAGAATTAGAAATATAATAGGCTTGCACAAAAATTATTCCTATAAGAGATAGACTCATTAGGGTAGCTAGTACAAAAAACACTTTTTTACTCATCCATTCAAAATTAATATTTTAACATTTAGTAAGCCTTGCTTTTAACCTTACATTAACAAAAATGTTAAAATTTAAAATTTACGCACTTCTTTTAAGAGTTTTGTGTGAGTATTTAACACCTCTTTTTTAGTAGTTTCGAGGTTAGTATTTACAATTACAAAGTCTGAAAGTTTAACTTTCTCCTCATCTTCCCATTGGTTAGCAATAATGGCTTTCACCTTATCTACGCTAGCATTATCGCGCTTTAATACACGTTCAATACGCGTTTTTTCTGGTGCTGTAACTGTAATAATATAATCGTAGTTTTTATAACTTCCGTTTTCAAAAAGAATAGCTGCCTCTTTAATAACATAAGGCGCCTTTTGTTTGTTTTTCCATTTTATAAAATGCTTTCCAACTTTAGGATGTACAATGGCATTCATTTTTTCTAAAAGCGCTTTATCATTAAAAATGGCTTTTGCTAAGTATGGCCTATTTAATTTGTTGTCTTTGTAAGCAACTTCTCCAAAAAGTGCAATTAGTTTTCGTTTAATAACTTTAGACGTGTTCATTAACCTTTTAGCTTCATCATCTGCTATATAAATAGGTATTCCTAAAGCTTCGAAGGCTTTTGCAACAGTAGTTTTTCCACTACCTATTCCGCCTGTAAGTCCAACTGTTATCATTCTGAAATTATATATTCTATTTTTTGTTCGTGTAAACGTGATGTTTTAATCGCTTTTGGAGCCCTTATTAACTTTGGTGATAGATAAGTTGATTTACTATTATGTTCTTTAAAGTCGCACACAACTTCAAAGTCGTTTATATCAATAGTATTATAACTTTCTAGGCTTGTGTAATATGATAAATTAATAGTCTTAGGAAAATAATTAACATTTATATTCTTTGGAATATTGATAATGTTTACGGGTAAACTAAGAGTACCTTCAGTAAACTTCTCTGCCTTAACCTGGACATTAACCGTTTTTGTTTTTACGGTAATTTGAGACTCTAAATTCTCTAATTTTAATGCCAGTTGGCTACTAAACGGTTTATTTACATCGTTCTTGTTTAATACTTCTGTTTCTATCACATCAATTTTAGAAAGTAGAGATTCTGGCCCAATTATTTTTACCGAGTCTGGTACGGCAACTATAGTATTTAAAACATTATAACCAGGACTGTAACTAATGTTTAAATTTGGTCTTACTGGTATTGTTTTTACTGCATTAATATCGACTTTAAACAAAAGTGTATCTGGATTAATTGTCTTTACAACAATGTCTTTATTAAACTGACCGTTAATTCCTGCATAACCTCTAGACAAAGACCATACGTAAAGAGAATCGATTTTTTTAATTTCATTTTTAAAATCGATAACTACAGAAGGTGTCTTAGTATAATATTGCATCCATTCGAAACCATCTGCCGTCATTGTAAAATTTAATACGTTAGACGAATCGTTAAGCACAATCATTTCGTCTGGAATATTATCTAACGTAACATTAAATTTTACTGTGCTTGTATAGCTTGCAGAAAGTCTTGCCAACACCAAAATAAAAAAAGCTAGTATAAAAAAGATAAGGAAGACATTAAGCTTCCTGCTTTTTACAAAGTTTTTTAATTTACTAGTGACTACAGACATTATTTAGATTTAAAAAATAATTTTGGAAATTGCTGTTCTGGATTTCGATTTAAAATACCTATAAAAAAAGTAGATTTAAAAAAACCGATGCCATAACCAAAAAACTGAATTGTTATTGCTATTAAGGATTGAAACGTTACAACTATATTTTTTGTTTGAAATAAAGCTATAATAAACGCCAAGATATAATAACCTAATATAAGATATAAAGGTAGTAATACATTAATAAAAGTTAGTAAAACTGAAAGCATAACACCAAAAACAAATACCGAAGGAAACCAATAGGTGATTTTTTTTGTCTCTGGATGCCATTTATTAAGAATAGGACGTACCATTCCAAATTTATTGACTTGCGTATAAAATTTAGACCACGAAATTCTACGTTTATGGTATACATAAGCCGTTTGAAAAAATGCTGTTTCAAAACCTAAATTCCATAAACGAATAGACAAATCTGGATCCTCTCCTGGATGAATACGCCCAAAGCCTTGAGTGGCTTCGAAAGCTTTTTTAGATAAACCCATGTTAAAACTCCTAGGCTGAAATTTATCGACACTATTTTTATTACCTCTTATACCTCCTGTTGTAATAAACGAAGTCATACTAAAATTAATAGCCTTTTGTAAATTTGAGAATGAAGCATGTGCTGCATCTGGGCCTCCAAAACAATCGACGTAATTACTATTTAAAGTCTTTTTAACTTCTTTTAGATATTGATTAGGTAGAATACAATCACTATCTAAAATAATAAAATAATTGCCTTTTGCCTTTTGCATGCCAAAATTTCTAGAATCTCCTGGTCCAGAATTTTCTTTAAAGTAATAAGCAATATTTAATTGTGAAGCATAATTTTTTACTACTAGCTCTGATGAGTCTGTAGAACCATCTTCTACAATAACAATCTCAAATTCTGTTGTATCTTCTAGTTTTGCAAAACTTTGCAAAAGCTCCTCTATTTCGTTAGGACGGTTATAAACAGGTATAATAAATGAAAATGATAATTGCATAATACAAATGTAAAGTAATACAATAAAAAAAGCCACTCAAAAATGAGTGGCTTTTAAAATATTTATGTTGTACTAAATTTAGTAAAACACTATATAAGCGATTATTAGTTTTTAATAATTCTTACAGTTTCTACACTTGTTCCAACTGTTACTTGTACAAAGTAAGCTCCAGATTGTAATTTAGCCATATCAACACTGTTAGATACTGCATTTGGTGCAGTTCTAATAACTTCTTGACCTAACATGTTAAATACTGCAACATTAGTAATCGCTTGTTGAGCGTTTAATGTTAACGTATTATTTACTGGGTTTGGATAATAAGAGAATAAAGACTTAGTATCGAAATCTGTAGTAGATAAAGAACCTTCGTTTAAAGTAATTTCTACTGGTCCAGCAACTTTCGCTAAGCCTGAATTATAAACTCTAACTAAATAAGTTGTACCATCTACTAACACTGGTGTATTTTCTCCAGTTGCCAAACAAGCTATTTCACTAACTGTTGCACAATCTCCTGAATAAACTACCACGTGATCTGCATCTGTTGTAAAACTAGCACCACTTGCAGCCATTGCTGTTGTTGCAGTAAATGAGTACCAGATATCTTGATCTCCACCATCTGTTCCACAAGTTCCAGCAGCAACGCCAGAATCTGTAGCATTAGTTGTATTACCATTTGCAAGAACGGCAACCATTAAAGTCTCAGCACCTGCACATTCGTCGTTTGCTGGAGGAGGAGTAACATCAACAGCAACATTATCTAAATGTAAATAAAATTGATCTGCATCAGAATATACTTGGAAACCAAAATGGTAAACTCCTGTTGTAGCAGGTGTAAATGTGTTAGTTGCATTATTTGCAGTTGTTCCAGGAACATCTGGATAATCAGCTAAAATAGTAGTCATATCAGCAGAAGTATTACCAGTACCATAAGCTACCTTAAGTTTTTCTGTAAACCCAGCCTTACCATAATCGTAAGATAAATCGTAAGATTGTCCTGCAGTTAAATTAATACCTTGAGTAATGTACCAGCTATTAGCAGCCTCTGTACCATCCCAACTGTATCTTAAATGATTAGGTGTAAACCCATATGCTGTAACCGCTACAACTTCCCATTGATTAGCACTAGAACCTTCATTAGTAATAGTACCACATGGGCTATCAAAAGTTTCAATAAAAGGAACTTCTTCTGGAGTAGATGTATCACATGCTGTAGTAAAAGATACTGGACCTTGAACAGCAGTTGCTGTGCCACCACAGTTACCTGTTACAAAAGTATCGTAAGCAGTACTAGCATCTAAACCTGTTGCAGCTTCCATAGTTCCTGTTGCTGCTGCGTTAGTGTAAACTGGCGTATTAGAGCCTGCAGCACTTTCGCCATCTGCATAAATTTCTACTAGAAAAGAAGTATTTCCTGTTCCAGAAGTCCAAGTAACATCTGTTCCTGTTGATGTTGTATTTGCTACTGCAACACCACTAGCATCTGTACAAGACGCTGTAGTAGAAAAAGCAACTTCTTCCCAAGTACTAAAATCTCCACTACCACAATTAGCACGTACATAAAATATGTAATCTGTAGATTCTAATAAAGTAGTTGTAGAATATGTGTTAGCAGCAATTGCTGTTCCGGCTGTTGGAGCAGGATCTGTATCTAATAATAAAGCATATTCCCAAGCCGTTTCTGCTGTTACATTAACTGAAGCCCAGTTAAACTCTGCATTTGTATCTGTAACGTTAGTTGCAGTTAAACTAGTAACTGGTTGACAACTTGGAGGAGAACTTAAACAAAATGTAATATCACCAAGGTCATTATTACTCCAATCGTATAGACGTAATAAGTAAGTATCACCAGCGGTTAAGCCTGTAACAGTATTAGTACCTCCTGCCGTACCTCCAGATGTACCAGAATATTCTTCAACTAAAGATCCGCAAGCCATTGATTGGTTATAGACTGCAAATATGGTAGTAGAAAATGCAGATGTTGCAACTTCTAAGGTAACCTCTGTACTCGTTACTGGAACAGTAAACTCATACCAAATATCTCCACCAGCATAATTACCATAAATTGGAGCTACTTCTCCAGAATCTGTTGCGACAACATTAGTACCTGTAACAGATGTTCCACACATTCCAACACCTACAGTAACCATTTCTGGTGTTGAACACAAATCATTTGCTGGTGCTGTAAAAGTTGTAAAACTATATTCAGTACAACCTGTTGCGTTACCAATGGCATTATAAGGTACTATATTTACATAATACATTGTACTTTGTGCTAAAGCACCAAGTGCATACGTTGTAACATTACCAACATCTGTAGTTGTTAAAACTTCAGATCCTCCCATTGTAGTTCCAACTTTTAAATTATAACCTGTTAACTGTCCTGTAGCTGCACTCCAAGATAAATCTCCAGAAACTGACGCATCAACAGATCCATCTACTGGACTAGATAATGCTGCATTACAATTAGGTGGCGAGGTTGTTACTAAGCCGTTAAATATAATACTTGGTGCAAATGATACTGTGCCAGTAGCATCTTCTGGATTTGCAGGATCTGAATTAGTACTATCATTTATATAATAGATACTTCTAGCCTCGGGTGTAGATGTATTCCAAAAATCATCTACGGAATTATCATAACTTGCCATATTCTCATCAAATGCGATAACAAGGTTATCTGTTCCATTATAAACAAATGGAGTATTTAATGTTAACGTTACCCATCCTGCTCCTGCAGAGACATCTATACCTCCTGTGTAAGATGCAGTAAGGCCAGAAACTGGTTCCCAATCTGTATTACTAGCAAATGCTGTTTTGGTTGTGTGCCCAATATAAATTGTTATATCTTGACTGTCATCTAAACTAGATGTTCCACTAAAGTAATACTGCAAGCCTGTAATAGTACCTGAAGTATTAATATCTGTAGCTGTATAAATAGTCTGACTATATGTGTAGCCATAAAAAGGATCGAATGGCAATCCTTGAGTCTCATTAGTTCCTTCTCCAACTTGAATTTGAGAAAAACTTAACAGACAAAAAAACATCATAAAAAGCGAAAACGTAATTTTTTTCATATTTGGTTATTTTAGGTAATAATTAGTAAGTATTAAATATTTTACTAAAAATATTAATAATAATGACCGTTTTCACCCAAATAACCGACAAATCGTTTACGTGTAACTTTACACCGCCAAAAGGTTAACACTTTGTTAATTCCATGTGTAAAACCCTAAGTATAAAGCAAAAAAAAACCATACATAAAAATATGTATGCTTTTAAATTTTATTAAATAGTAAGTACTTAGAACTTATTCCTTTAATTTCTCTCCTTCTACAAAAGCTTCCATTACAGCATCACTAACGCCCATGTTACTAAAACCACCATCATTGTAAAGGTTTTGTAGTGTTACACGTCTGGTTAAATCGCTAAATAAAGTTACGGTGTAATTTGCACAATCCATTGCTGTTGCGTTTCCTAATGGCGACATTTTTTCGGCATAAGCAATAAACCCATCGAAACCTTTTACACCACTTCCTGCAGTCGTAGGAGTTGGAGATTGCGAAATAGTGTTAACTCTTACTTTTTTATCTCTACCAAAGAAATAACCAAAACTTCGTGCTACACTCTCTAAATAGGCTTTATTGTCTGCCATATCGTTATAATCCGGAAAAACACGTTGTGCTGCCATATAGGTTAAAGCGACTATACTTCCCCACTCATTCATTGCATCTTTCTTATATAAAGTCTGCATTACTTTATGAAAAGACATTGCAGAGACATCTGTTCCTTTTTGCGTCCAAGCATAATTTTGATCTGTATAAGATTTTCCTTTTCTTACGTTAATAGACATACCAATAGAGTGTAAAACAAAATCAATTTTTCCTCCAAGAATCTCCATAGATTTTTCTACAAGATTTTGAATATCTTCCTCGCTAGTTGCATCTGCAGGAATAATTTGAGAACCTGTAATTTTTGCTAACTCATCTATTTGTCCCATTCTCATTGCAACTGGTGCATTGGTTAGTACAAATGTTCCGCCTTCTTCGTGAACGCGCACTGCTGTTTTCCAAGCTATAGAATTCTCGTCTAATGCTCCAAATATAATTCCTTTTTTTCCTTTTAGTAAATTGTATGACATGCTGTTATTTGTTTAACCTTTTAGTTATTAGTTGTGTTAACTTAGCTTAAGATAATTTTAGTTGTAAGTGCCTCTAAATTAATATAAGCTTCTAAATTTTAGCTTATACAAATATATAAATCAAATATTAATTCAATAATTCTTTAGCATGGGCTAGTGCAGAGTCAGAAACTTCAATTCCTCCAAGCATTTGAGCTATTTCTACTATGCGTTCGTCGTGACTAAGCTTTACAAGGTTGGTTGTTGTTACCTCGTTTACATCTTTTTTATACACTTTAAAATGCGTGTGTCCTTTGGCTGCAATTTGTGGTAAATGCGTGATACTAAACACTTGCATTGTTGTACTCATACTAGCCATAATATCTGCCATTTTGTTAGATATTTCTCCAGAAACTCCGGTATCTATTTCATCGAACATAATAGTTGGCAACTTTATGTATTGCGTAAGGATAGATTTTATGGCTAACATAATTCGGGATAATTCTCCACCAGAAGCGGCCTTTTTTAAAGGTTTAAAATCGCCTCCTTTATTTGCTGAAAACAGAAATTCTAAATCTTCTTTTCCGTTAGCATAATAAGTATCCGTAATTGTTAACTCTATATTAAACTGAGCGTTTGGCATTCCTAATTGCACCAAAATCGCTTCTAATTTCTTTTTTAAAGACGGTATTGCTTTCTTTCTTTTATTATGAATCACTAAAGCAACAGCATCTAAATCTTGTTTTACTTTTAAAATTTCGACTTTCTTTTTATCGATATCTGCTTCTACATTTTCTGTCGCTGAAACTTTGTCTGAAAGCTCCATATCTATAGTAATTAATTCTTCAATTGAATTGACTACATGCTTTTGAAACAGATTATTTATAGTAACTAATCTACTATTTACTTCTGCCAATCTATTTGGATCTGCCTCTAAGTCGTCTTGAAAGCTCTCCAACTCGCTAAATACATCGTCAAGTTCTATTAAACTGCTATTTGCACGCGTATAAAGATCTTCGTATTTATTTGAAAATCCTGATAATTGTTTCAGCGTATTTTTTAATTCTGTTACATTGGCCAAAATACCACTCTGTTCTTCACTTAACAACTGGTTTGAAGCTGTCAACTTTTCTTGAATAGCATCAATGTTACTTAATGTTTCTAGTTCCTCTTCTAATGTTTCTAGCTCTCCTGCTTTTAATTTAGCTTGGGTTAATTCATTTAACAAAAAAGAATTATAATCGTGTTCTTTTATTGCTTCGGTTTGAAAAGTAACAAGCTTATCTAGCTCTTTATTTAACTTTTTATAATCTCCTCTTTTTAATGTATATTTTTGAATATCGGATTCCGTATTCGCTAAAGCATCTATAACTTGAAATTGAAAAGCATCGTCTACCAACTGAAGCGTTTCATGTTGCGAATGAATATCGATTAATCGTGCCCCTAAAAGCTGTAAACTCGATAATTTAACAGGAGAATCGTTTATAAAAGCTCTAGATTTTCCGCTTGGCAGAATTTCTCGTCTAATGATAGTTTGTGGTTCGAAATCTAAATCTTCAGATTTAAAAAGGCTTTCTAATTTATAATTTGTGATATCAAAATTAGCTTCAATAATACACTTGGTTTCTTTATTGCGAAGACTACTTAAGTCTGCTCGCTTACCCAAAATTAGAGATAAACCTCCTAAAAGAATGGATTTACCAGCTCCTGTCTCTCCAGTTATTATAGTAAACCCATTATTAAAATCAACTTGTAAATGGTCGATTAACGCGTAGTTTTTAATGGATAACGAAGTTAGCATGGCAGTGTTTGGTGTTTATTACTTAGTATTAAGCACTTAGTGCAATAAGTAGTTTTGTATTAACTAAAATAAATTCTAATTAATACTTAATATTTCTCCATTTACTGGCATGCGTTGGTGCTACTCTATTTAATAAATCTACTAAACTAGTAATATCAACATTTGGACCAGCAGAAAAAATTTGCTCAATCTCTTCTGCCTTAGCGTCAAAAAACACACGAGCTAGATAAGAGTTTGGACGGTTTGCATTCATTTTTTGAAAGTAAGCAAGTGCTAAAGCTATTTCGTTTTTAGCATCTGTATCGTTTGTACTCATAATATCCATACCCTTTCTATGGTAATTATACATTACAGTTCTAAAATTGCTAAACGTAGGCGATAAAATATTATCGATAAGAGCAAACTTACTTTGCAATCCATCTTCTAATTTCCAACCTTTATAATTTTCTTGTTGAGAGTAATTTACAATGCGCTGTGCTTGTTTAAAATACGTATTACCACCTTCTTTAGAAAAAGATTCTGCATCTAAACCTAAAACCATATTTATATGGAATGCTAGTACAGAAATAAGATTAGATTCGTACTGATTATCGTTATACGTTAAATTTTGAAATTCTAAATACTGAAAAGCAAAGTCCTTATCATTTATATTATAAATAGGCGTTGTGTAAGTAGAACCAAATACTGGTCTTGAGGATTGTACCTGAACTGAACCATTAAAATTTTCACCATCCTGTCCTGTAACATTAATTACAATGTTACAATCTATACGCTCTTGAGGTTTAAATTTTCTTTTAGTCCACTGCGTTTTATTTACAAACTCAGTTAATTGTTTTTCTAACGTTTTGAAAACCTGAAGATTCTCGTTACCTGTTAGTTGCGCATTTACTACTACATTACAATTAAGCTCTTGAGAGAAACCAAAACTTGTTGCAAAAAGGACTAAAATTATAAGTAGATTACGCATTTAATTTTTGTGTTATAACACTTAATATATCTATTGCTACTTCTGCTTTAGATTTTAATTGATAAGCGTTTATGTTATTTTTATTATCAATAATGGTCACTTTATTAGTGTCTGTTTTAAAACCAGCACCTTTATCTCTTAACGAATTTAAAACAATTAAGTCTAAATTCTTCTTTTTTAGTTTGCCTTTTGCATATTCCAATTCGTTATCTGTTTCTAATGCAAAACCTACTAAAAGTTGCTTTGTTTTTATAGCGCCTAGAGACGCTAAAATATCTTTAGTTTTCTCTAACTCTAATGTTAACGTCTCGCCTTTCTTTTTTATTTTACTTGTAGAAATTTCTTTTGGCCTGTAGTCTGCAACAGCCGCAGAAAGTATAGCAACATCTACAGTATTAAAATACTCATGAGCTGCATTGTACATGTCTTCGGCACTAATAACCGGTATAACTTGTATTAAACTATGCGTTACTTTTTGATGTGTTGGACCTGTAATTAAAACAACCTCAGCACCCAAATTAGCTGAAGCTTTTGCTATTTCGAAACCCATTTTACCACTAGAATGATTACCTATAAATCGCACAGGGTCTAGCGCCTCGTATGTTGGACCAGCTGTTATAAGTATTGTCTTGCCTTTTAAAGGTAGGTTTTTTAAAATGTCTGCTTCCATAAAAGTAACGATATCTTTTGGTTCTGCAAGACGCCCTTGTCCTACTAGACCACTTGCTAATTCACCAGAGGTAGCAGGAATCATAATATTCCCAAAACTTTCTAGTTTAGCAAAAGTATTTTTTGTTGATGGATGAATGTACATATCTAAATCCATCGCTGGTGCAAAATACACAGGACATTTAGCAGATAAATAAGTTGCAAGCAACAAATTATCGCAAGTGCCATTTGCCATTTTAGACAAGGTATTTGCTGTGGCTGGTGCAACTAAAAAATAGTCTGCCCATAAACCTAATTCAACATGATTGTTCCATTCTGCATTTTCATCGTCCTCATTGTAGAATGAAGAATGCACTGGATTTTTAGATAGTGTGGAAAGCGTAAGAGGTGTTACAAAGTCTTTAGAAGCAGGTGTCATTACAACTTTTACGTTGGCACCTGCTTTTATAAACACTCTTACTAATGTGGCTGTTTTGTAAGCAGCAATACCAGCACTAATGCCTAAAAGTATATTTTTGCCGCTTAAAATAGACATAGTAATTAGTCTTGGTTTTCTTCTTCTGTACTTCTATGGTAAACTTTACCATCTAACCATTCTTTTACTGCTAAAGCGTGTGGCTTAGGTAGTTTTTCGTAGAATTTAGAAACTTCAATTTGCTCTTTGTTTTCAAAGATTTCTTCTAAAGAATCGTTATAAGTTGCAAATTCTTCCAACTTTTCGATTAATTCTTTTTTAATTTCAGAATTAATTTGCTCAGCTCTTTTTGCAATTATTGAGATTGCTTCGTAGATGTTTTCTGTTGGTGCATCAACTTTATTTCTGTCGTAAGTTGTTGTACTTAAAGGAGCATCGATTTTTTTTAAATCCATAGTTGTTATATTAACTTTTTGTATTGTACTTTTCTAATTGTTTTAAAGCATCTTCATACTTTACTGTCGCTTCTTCTAAAAATTCTGAAGTAGCATATCCTCTTTTAAAAGAATTATAATTTGTTATTGTAGCTTCTAAACGGGCTTTCTTTTTATATTCAATACTTTTAGTTGCCAATTTATAAGCCGAATCGAATTTAAGATATAAAGCCTCCTCACGAAGAGAGGATCCAGGGAAATCGATAATAAAATTATCTACTGAAGAAATTGACGCCTTAAAATCTGAGATTCTATTATACTGTTTAGCTGTTTCGAATGCTTTTTTCTCTAGCTTAAAACTTAATACTTTTACTAAAGCATTTATTTCTGAAGCATTTGTAGATTCTGGGTATACATTAATATATTCCTGTAATTTTTCTAATGCCTTATAAGTATCTTCTTGGTCTTTAGAATAAACAGGAGATAATTGATAGTAACTTTTAGCCGCTTTAAAAAGCGCTTCTTCTTTTTTAGAACTTTTTGGATACGCAGAAATAAAACGTTCGTAATGATAACCTGCAACATAAAAATCTTCCATTTGATATGAGGCATCTGCATTTAAATACATTAACCTTTCTGCTTGAGGTTTCCCTCTATACTGAGGAATAGCTTGCTCGAATAAACGATTAGCTTTTGAAAACTTCCCAGCATCATAAAGTGTTTCTCCTACTTTATATTTTGTTGCAGCATCTTCAGACTTTAACGCCTTTTGATACTCGTTACAAGAAGTAAATGTTAAGACTAATAATAGTAAATAAAATATGTTTTTCATCAGGTCTTTTTAATGTTTTTTCATCTGTTTTTATGGAATTCGCTAAAGCTTCTTCTATAGATTTTTAAACAAGATGCAAAAATACGCTATTAATATGGATTTTAAAAATATAATTTCACTGCTAAAATAAGAGATGAAATTAAGCTACCACACGCTTTAAGTATTATTTAACGATTGTAACTTATTTATTAAAATTTGATAAGTAGTTTTTAATTTTCTGTTTTAATTCATCAGTTGCAACCACAAGCGGTAAACGCACAGTGTCATTACATAAATCTAAGGCTTGTAAAACAGCTTTAATTCCTGCTGGATTGTTTTCAGAAAAAATAAGACTTGTTACCTCCATTAATGAAAAATGAAGCTTATAAGCTTCCTTTGCTTCTCCTGCTCTACCAAGCGCTATCATTTTAGAAAATGCTTTTGGTAAAGCTTGTCCGATTACAGAAATTACACCATCTCCTCCTGCTAAGGCAATACTTAATGCTAAATCGTCGTCTCCAGAAATAACTCCAAAATGGTCTGGTTTATCTTTTAGCAACTGTAAATATTGTGCTACATTATTTCCTGCTTCTTTTACGGCCACAATGTTCGCAAAATCATTTGCCAACCTTAACGTTGTTTCTGGCGACATATTAGAAGCTGTTCTTCCTGGAACATTATACAAAATTATTGGCACCGGACAAACATTAGAAATCGCTTTAAAGTGCTCATAAATCCCTTCCTGTGTTGGTTTACTATAATAAGGAGAAACAGATAATATTCCTGCAAATTCAGTAAAACTTGTAGTCTCTATTTCTTTTATAACTTCTGCTGTATTATTCCCACCTACACCTAAAACTAAAGGCAATTTACCTTTGTTAGCCTTACTAATTGTTGCGATAATATCTTGCTTCTCTTGCTTAGTAATAGTTACACTCTCTCCCGTGGTACCACTAATTACTATATAGTCTGTACCATTATTAATATTGAATTCTACAATATTAGCTAACGCTTCATGATCGATAGCACCATTAGTCTTAAATGGCGTTACTATGGCGATTCCTGTTCCTAAAAAAGGGTTTTTCATTGTATCTATATTTTATTTAGAATATTGAGATATTTTTTTAATTCTGAAGTAAATGTTTTAAAATCGTTTATTTCAGTTTTAATAATTAAGTCATTTATACGTTCGTCTGTTTCCAGTATCCCGACTTTAAACTTAGATTTAGATGCAACCGTTAATAATTTTAACGGTGTTGTATCATTTTTATAATAGCTAATTAAGACATCGAACTCTACATTTAAAAATTGTTTTAATGTCGCTTCCTTAATATTACCTTTCCAACCTAAATGTTTTAATGTATATGTAGGACTAAAAACTTTTTCTTCTTTATCTACTTGAGACTTAAAAGCAATTACTTCAACATTTGTTTTATTTATATTTAATCCTTCTGCTAAAGTATTAAAAACAGGAACATTAGTTAATTCTTCAGCATTAAAAAGAACTCCAATACGTTTAACTTTAGAATTCGATTGCGAAACAACTCTATTTCTTAACTGAAAATTAATATAGTTTTTATTAGATTTTTCTTTAAATCCTTTTAAAATCATTTATATTTATGCTTTGTACAAAAGTAGGAAAATCAACCAAATGTTTTCTAAAAAATTCTAAGTATTACACATGAAAAATTACCACTTATTAATTTCAGCTTGCTTTCTTGTTAGCATATCCTCTTGTAAGCAAGAGCCACTTGTGCTTTCTAAGATTGAAGGTAAACAAATAGGCATAAAAGACAGCCTTGAAGTAGACCAAGATTTTGATGCTATAATAGCACCATATAGAGATAGATTGGAAGCAGATATGCATGCCGTATTATCTTACGCTCCAGAAACTTATAATAAATCGGATGGTCACTTAAATACTGCTATTGGAAACTTAATGGCAGATGTAGTTTTAAAAGAAGGCGATAATGTATTTAACAAAAGAACTAATAAACATATTGATGCCGTTTTACTAAATTATGGAGGTATTCGTTCTATAATCTCTAAAGGAGATATTACTACAGAAACCGCTTTTCAAGTCATGCCTTTTGAAAATAGCATCGTTGTGATTGCATTAAAAGGCCAGCAGATAGATAGTATGATGCAGTATTTAAGCCATGCAAAAAGAGCACATCCAGTTCAAGGAATAACGCTAACTTTAGATAAGGATTTTAATATCTCTGAGGCTTTAATTAACGGAAAACCTATTATTAGTGATAAAACCTATTATGTAGCTACTAATGATTACTTATATGATGGTGGAGATGGTATGCGTTTTTTTAAACCAAATGATTCTGTTTACCATCTGGATTACAAAATTAGAAATGCTATGATTGATTACTTTAAAAAAGTAGATACCATAAACCCGAAGATTGATAATCGCTTTACCCAAACAAAATAATACATACTAAATGAAACGTAGAACATTTATACAACAATCGTCGGCAGCGACAGCCTTAGTTACTCTTGGCGGATTTGGGTTTCAGTCGTGTAACGCAACTGTAAAAACTAAAAAATAACGATACTACATACTAATGATGTACACAGCCACATCGATGCTTTTGGACCAGATGATGCTAGAAATGCAAACCAAGGTGGTGTTGCAAGACGTGCGACTTTAGTTGAAGCTATTAGAAACGAGAACCCAAACACCTTATTACTTGATGCAGGTGATATTTTTCAAGGCACACCATATTTTAACTATTATGGAGGAGAACTGGAGTTTAAACTTATGTCGAAAATGAAATACGATGCTGCCACTATTGGTAATCACGATTTCGATAACGGTATTGACGGCCTTTATGCACAATTACCACATGCAAGTTTTCAATTTTTATCTGCCAATTACGATTTTAAAAACACCGTAATGGATACACACGTAAAACCTTACCATGTGTTTGTTAAAGATGGTTTAAAAATTGGTGTATTTGGAGTAGGAATTAAACTTGATGGCCTAGTTAATAAAGGCATGTATAAAGAAACCGATTATCTTGACCCAATAGAAATTGCTACAGATATGTCTCGAATTCTTAAGGAAGAAGAACAATGCGATCTAATAATATGTTTATCTCATTTAGGCTACCACTACTCTAATAATCCAGACAAAGTTTGCGATCTTACACTTGCGAAAAGCACTAAAAATATAGACTTAATAATTGGCGGACATACACATACTTTTTTACCAAAGCCTACTGTTGCACAAAATAGTGAAGGCAAAAACGTATTGGTAAACCAAGTAGGTTGTTATGGTATTAATTTAGGTAAAATTGATTTTTATTTTGATGCTGAAAAGAACAAAACCGCAGATGGCACTTCTATAATCGTGTAATATAAAATGATTTATCGCGACCAAACTAGTAGTAACAACTTTCAATAATCAAAACACAGTTTATGAAAACCAAAATACTATTAGGATTACGCATTATTATAGCCCTTATTTTAATACAAACACTACGTTTTAAATTTACGGCACATCCTGACAGTGTTTATATATTTGAACAGGTTGGCTTGGAACCTTTTGGCCGTATTGGCATTGGCATACTAGAACTTATTGCTGGCATCTTACTACTAATACCTAAAACTGTGTGGGCTGGTGCTAGCATTACGCTTGGTGTAATTGGTGGCGCCATTTTTATGCACTTAACAAAATTAGGAATAGACGTAAATGGAGATGGTGGCGTTTTATTTTTTACAGCGCTTGTAACATTTATACTATCAAGTATTGTGCTTTATTTCTATAGAAAGGAGATTCCGTTTTTAAAATAAAACTTTATAAAAGGTATTAATTTTTGAAACTATATACACATATATAAGATAAAAGCCCACTATTAAAAGTATAGAATAGGTAACACTTAAAATATATTCTGAAGAGACATATATATACGCTACTTGCACCATTTCTGAAAATACAATACATACACTAGCTAAAAAAAGAGTCAATCCCTTTTTAGAATCATGGTATAAATAATTTATTAAAGAAAAAGAAAGCACCAATAATATACATATATTGTAGGTACATTCTATAAGAAACTCGAAGGTATAAACGGTTATAGTATCATCTGCCAAAATCATTTGATTTAATACAAAAATCAAATAGAAATTAAAGACGGTAAGCACAATAATGGGTATTTTAAACTTTGTAAAAAGTCTTTCCACCTTAATACTTTGAGCCATATAAATTAGTAAGCTTATATACCCTAAAATATAAGCAATATTACTCACGTTCGCCAGTAGCGGAGTATCTAAGTACAATACGACCTTTACTCCTTCCGCAAAAGCACAAAAAATTAAGAATAGAGCAAAAAATTTACTTGTAATTTTAGATTCTGTAAAAAATAAATAAACAAAAAAAGGAAGAATAAAAGCTCTAGACAAATTGGCCATTGTTTCTAAGTCTAATAACACGCCAACCAAGAACAAACAAGCAATAACGATAAGCAAACCAGTTACTAACCGTAACTTAGTAATTTTCATTATAATAAATTTAGGTGCACAAATATAAATCAAATTCACTAATAATCGTCTAAATATGCATTTAATCGATTAAGAGCACACTAAAAATGAGTCATTCGGAAAAAACAAAACTAAGCTTTACGCTCCTTTTTGATGCTCACCTCTAAGAATGTATGAAAGAACAACACAAACATTCCACTAACAAATAATACAGACGACGCATAACTTATTCTAATATCGTCTACAAGATAATAGTAGCCTATTAGTACTAACTCTGAGAATGCTATTAACACACAAGCAGTAAATAATAAAAGGTTCTTATTATCTGAGTTTTGTAAATAGTTTAAAAAAGAAAAAGACAAAACAGTAATTAGCATTAAACTGTAAAGAAACTCTACAAACTGGACAACTTCAATAAAATTAGATTCAAAATTTATCGGGTTTATAATATCAATTAAAACATAAACCATATACATCGCTAGAATAAGTAAGACGATAAAATCTAATCTATATTTTTTTAAGACTAGCTTAAAACTTAAGCCTTTAGTTATATGAAGTACTAAAAAAAGATAAGCCATTGTATAGGAAAAATTACAGACGTAATAAGACCAGCTTGATTCTGCATTAAAATCCAAAATATTAATAACATCTCCTATTGTATAAAGCACAAAGAAGAATGCTAAATATAGTTGTCTATTCTTGCCTATAATGAAATACAAAAAAGTAATTAAAGGTACTACAGACAACTCTAATGTAGAAGATAGCAATTCTAAATCAAAATAATCTAAAGCAATGATCGCTGAAAAAATAGCGACAGCAGCAAAAATAAAAACAATGGGTCTAGGCATTAAAAAGCGAGGGATTAACAACCTCCCAAAATAACAACTTCAAAATTTAGTAAACAAATTTTTGCAATAATAAGTAGGAAATTAACTTCAAATGCTATGTGTTAATATTTCTTATAGCATCTCTAAAAACTCAGTCTCAGAAAGCAAAGGCACATTTAACTTCTCGGCTTTTTCCTTTTTACTTGGACCCATTTTATCTCCTGCAACTACAAAATCTGTTTTAGATGAAATAGAACTTACATTCTTTCCACCATTATCTTCTATTAACTTTTTAAGCTCTGTTCTTGAAACTTGCGTAAATACTCCTGAAACTACAAACGATTTACCCTCAAGTTTATTAGTTTGATTCGCCAATTTTTCAGCAGAAATCTCTAACTGAACACCACAATCTTTTAAACGCTGAATAGCATTTACATTGGCTTCCGAAGCAAAAAAAGCAACCACACTTTCGGCTATTCTAATACCTATTTCGTCTACTTTTTCTAAATCTTCTATTGATGCACTTGCCAAAGCATCTATACTTTTATAATGCTTAGCTAATTTTTTAGCAACTGTTTCTCCAACAAAACGAATACCAATACCAAAGAGCACACGCTCGAAAGGGATTTGTTTTGAAGCCTCAATACCATTTACTAAATTATCTGCACTTTTTTCTGCCATACGCTCCAAAGGCATCACTTGCTCTTTGGTAAGCGTATACAAATCGGCATAATTAGAAATCAAGCCTTCAGTTACTAAAAGCGCAACTGTTTCACCTCCCAAACCTTCAATATCCATAGCCTTTCTAGAAATATAATGCTGAATACGCCCAACAACCTGAGGTTTACAGCCGTTATAATTCGGACAAAAATGTTTTGCCTCTCCTTCCAAACGCACTAAAGGTGTTTGGCATTCTGGACATTCGGTAATGTATTGTGTTGGCTGAGAATTTAATGGCCTTTCAGATAAATCTACAGCTATTATTTTAGGAATAATCTCGCCTCCTTTTTCTACAAAAACAGTATCGTTTATTCTAATATCTAATTTTTCAATCTGGTCTGCATTATGTAACGACGCACGTTTAACAATAGTTCCCGCTAATTCTACAGGTTCCAAATTAGCTACCGGAGTAATAGCTCCTGTTCGTCCTACTTGATAGGTAATTTCTTTTAATACCGTAGATACCTGCTCTGCCTTAAACTTGTAAGCCATTGCCCAACGCGGCGCTTTAGAGGTGTAACCTAATTCTTCTTGCTGGTATAAATTATTCACCTTTACCACTACTCCATCTGTTTCGTAAGGTAAATTATGTCTTTCTTTATCCCAATGGTTTATAAATTTGAAGACCTCATCTATAGAATGACACAACTGTGCTTCATTTGGTACTTTAAACCCCATTTGTCTGGCCTTATCTAAGCTTTCAAATTGATTTTGAACACCTAAATTCTCACCTGTTAAATTATAAAGCAAGCACTCTAAAGGTCTTTTTGCAACCTCAGCACTATCTTGAAGCTTTAAACTTCCCGACGCTGTGTTTCTTGGGTTTTTATAAGGTTCCTCGTCATTAGCAACGCGCTCTTCATTCATTTTAATAAAACCATCAAAAGGCAAAACAATTTCGCCACGAATATCAAATTTTGCAGGATAATCGCCTTTTAACTGTAAAGGAACGGACTTAATAGTTTTAATATTTGCAGTGACTTCATCTCCTTGAAAACCATCTCCACGAGTTACTGCTCTTAACAAATTACCGTTTTCGTAAGTTAAGCTTATTGATGCACCATCGTATTTTAATTCGCAAGTATAACTAACACCTCCATCAACCATCTTTTTTACTCTAGTTTCCCAGTCTTGTAAATCTTCCAGAGAATAAGAGTTATCTAAAGAATACATTCTATGATTATGCACAATGGTGTTAAAATTCTTAGTCACTTCTCCTCCAACACGTAAGGTTGGTGAATTTGCATCGTAAAACTCTGGATGCGCTTCTTCTAGAGCTTGAAGCTCTTTTAATTTTATATCGAAATCGTAATCGCTAATCGTTGCATTATCTAAAACGTAGTAATTATGATTGTGTGTTCTTAATTCAACACGAAGTGATTGTATTTTTTCTTGTATATTCATTCTATAATCCTTCTTTATTTAACCATTTTGGAGCTGGTAATGGTACAAAGTTATTCATTTTCTCAAGTAATCCGTTAATAGTAGTATCTACAACAACAGCATCTAAATTTTCTTGTTTTAAAAAACCTTTATCGACCATTGTTTTAAATTGCAAGATTAAAGCGTCATAATAACCACTAGTATTTAAAATACCAATAGGCTTGGTATGCAATCCTAATTGTCCCCAAGTTGAGATTTCAAAAAACTCATCCATAGTACCAAAACCACCAGGAATAATTATAAAACCATCGCTTTTCTCATATAATTTAACTTTACGATCGTGCATGTTATTGGTTACAATTAACTCTGTTAAGCCTTCACTTACAATTTCTTTTGTTTTTAAAAAATGAGGAATAACACCTACAACCTTTCCGTTGTTATCGAGTGCTCCATTGGCAACCGTTCCCATAATACCAATTTTAGCTGCTCCATAAACTAAGGTTATGTTTTCTTGTGCTAATGTTTTACCCAAAGCATAGGCTTCAGAAATAATTGTATTATCATTTCCCATGCTTGCGCCACAAAATACTGCTATACTTTTCATTATTTATATGCTTTTATCATTCGGTCTTTACCAAATAAGTCTTTAATTATTTCTACATTCTTAAATCCAAAAGTCTCAACTAAAGTTTTCGTTTCCGGTCCTAAATACTCGTTAATTTCGAAGAATAATTGTCCGTTGTCTTTCAATCTATCAACAGCAAATTCAGTAATTGCATTATAGAATACTAACGGATTATCATCTTCTACAAACAAGGCCAAATGTGGTTCGTTGTTTAAAACGTTGTTTTGTATTTCGGCTTTTTCAAGATTTCGTACGTATGGCGGATTAGACACGATTGTATCGAATTTTAAACCTTTAAATAACGGTTCCCATTCTGGTTTATCTAAAATACTGCCTTCTAAAAAATTGACTTTCACTTTATTTAAAGCTGCGTTTTCTGTTGCTTTTTTTATCGCTTTCGCGGAAACATCCATGGCATAAACTTGAGCATCTTCAATATTTTTAGCTAATGAGATAGCAATACAACCACTTCCTGTGCCAATATCTAAAATGGACGGTTGAGATTCTTTGCTTTGCTCTGAATGACAATTGATAATTAACTCCACCAACTCTTCCGTTTCGGGTCTTGGAATCAAGGTGTTTTCATCTACTTTAAACGGTAAACCATAAAATTCTGTTTCACCTAAGATGTATTGAATGGGTTTTTCGTTTTTTAAAGCTTCTAAAGCATCAAAAATAGGCTGTTGTTCTTCTTTTGTAATTGTTAAACTTCTATCTAACGCTAAAGCAAAACGTGTAATATTATAGAACGCTTCTGTACACAAAAAGAAAAAGCTCGTTACTTCTTCTTTAACGTAAATTGCATCTAACGTTTCATGAAATATATTTTCTAAGTCTTTTATTAACACTATTCTTTCTTATTATTAAGTTCTTTGTTGTTATTGTTAAACCACAGAAAAAGCATCAAAATTCTCTCAACGCTATTCTCGTTTCTCTTTGCTCTATTCTCTTTCTTCTATTTTCCCTCACCTATTCTCTTTACTTTCTTCTCCATATTTAAACTACAAATCTTTTAGCATCCAAATACCACAATTAAAATGTCCTGTTTTTCCCAAAGGCGCCTTTAAATGCTTAAAACCATTCGTTTCATATATATGAATAGCTTCTTTTAACTCGGGAATTGTTTCTAAATAACACTGTTTAAAACCTAAAGCCTTCGCTTTTTCTAGACATTTTAAAAACATCTTTTTACCATAGCCTTTTCCACGAACGTTTGATGAAAAGTACATTTTCTGAATTTCGCAAACATCGTCCTCCATTCCATTTAAAGGTTTTAAACCACCTCCACCTTCTACAACACCATCTACGGTAACCACGTAATACATTTCTCTTGTTTTACTATAAGACTCAAACATTTTAGGTGTTTCGCTATCTGCGTATGCTGTACCAGCTAATGGTAGCTTATACTCAATAAAAACGGCACGTATAACGCTTTCAATCTGAGCATTATCTTCCGCTTTAATTTCTCTTATTACAATATTATTATTACTCACGATATTATAGTATTTTTACCCAGTATTTAAAGGTTGAAGATACAGTAATACCAAACAAATTAAAAAATTTCAAGATGAAGAAACTCATAATCTTATTAACAATTACAGTTTGTTTTTTAAGTTGTTCTATTAAAGAAAAACCAGAATTTTTACGCGTTGAAAACATTGAAGTTGTAGACTCAAATTCTGAATTTATAATACTAACCGCAGATGCTTTTTTTAACAACCCAAATAGTGTTGGCGGGAAATTAGAAACCGAAGGAATTACTATTACAGCCAATGGCATTGAAGTTGCGACAGTTTCTTCTAAAGCATTTGATGTTCCTGCAAAAAAGGAATTTTCAATTCCGTTATCGGCTAATATTCCTACCGAAAAATTATTAAACCTCAACAATTTAAGTGGTCTTTTAAGCAGCATGCTTAACAAGTCTATGAAAGTGCAATATAAAGGTGTGATTAAATATAAAGTATTTGGTTTTTCGCATAAATACGATGTGGATGAAATTGAAGATGTAAAGATTAAATTATAGCATTGACTACGCACCAAACATACATGCAACGCGCAATACAAATTGCGAATAACGGATTAGGCACAACACGCCCAAACCCAATGGTTGGTGCTGTAATAGTACATAAAAATAAAATTATTGGAGAAGGTTTTACTAGCAAACATGGAGGTAATCATGCCGAAGTTAACGCCATAAACTCGGTTACAGATAAATCGCTTTTAGCCAAAAGCACTATTTATGTAACACTAGAACCTTGCTCTCATTATGGTAAAACACCACCTTGTAGCGACTTAATATTACACCATAACATACCAAATGTTGTTATTGGCTGCGTAGACGATAATCCGCAAGTTGCTGGAAAGGGCATAAAAAAACTAATGGCTTCTGGTTGTAATATAACCGTTGGCGTATTAGAAAAGGAATGCAAAGAACACCATAAGCGTTTTTTTACGTTTCATAATAAAAAACGTCCTTATATTATATTAAAATGGGCCGAAACTAACGATGGTTTTATTGCTCCTTCTTTTAAAGATGAACAAAAACCGGTTTGGATTACAAACAAACTATCAAGACAGTTGGTTCATAAATGGCGAGCAGAAGAGCAAGCTATTTTGGTTGGTACAAACACAGTAATTAAAGACAATCCAAGTTTAACGGTTAGAGATTGGACTGGCGAACACCCAATTCGTGTGGTTTTAGACAGGAACAGTTTACTTTCTAATGAATACACAATTTTTAATAATGATGCCGAAACACTAACTTTTAAAGAGCATACGTTAAAAGAAGTTTGCAACCACTTATTTCAACAAAACATCAACTCTATTATTATTGAAGGTGGCTCTAAAACACTTCAACTTTTTATAGATGAAGGACTTTGGGATGAAGCTAGAGTCTTTAAAGGCAAATTAGACTTTAATGATGGTGTGAAAGCTCCAAAACTTTCTGGATCATTAACTTCTGAAGAAAAAATATTAGACGATACATTACGATTTTATAGAAATCTCAATGCGCTATAATTTCAAAAAAGAAAAACAATCATAATATTAATTCATAAGTATTATGATTTTTTACTTTTTAAAAGTATCTTTAATCATCTGTAATTAAAATTACAAGATATCCCTTAACTTATTACATACTAACTACAAGTAATAAAAGCTTTTAAAACAAAGGTTTAACAGATAAGCCTGATATAAATTATAAAAGCAAAAAACACATTTAATAAAAAAATTGAAGTAATACTTTCAACTGTATATTCATTAAATAACATGATAAACACTGGCCCAATATATTCTAGTAAAACCGACAGAATGGATATTACAATAGACATACCTAATAGCACTATTTTTATTCAACAGAAGTGGAAATACGATTGGAAAAACTTACCAAAAACTTCGGCTTGGACCTACACAGAAAAAAAAGCCTTTCATAATCAAGCTGATAGATTATTGTGGCAACAATGGAGTAGTCATTTTATTTTAAATTGTACAGGAACTTCCAATATTGCAAAAAATTATAACACTTCAAATTTTAAAGTAAACTTCGATATTAAATGGGTACTAACGGGAGAGCATTGGAATGTTAATGTAAAAAAGATAAAAAAAGGAACCTTTTCAAGTAGCAGTGTCTCATGGAATTCTAGAGTAATTAATCTTGACACCGAAGATTTAATCTACACTGAAAAAAGGACAAATATTTATCAATTTCCTTTAAGTCATGAATTTGGACATGCCATTGGAAATAGTAAATATGCAGCAAAAGGAATGCATGCGGATGAATACAAAGCTTCCAGCAAATTCAACTTAGATTACACAAGCAGAATGAACGCAGGAAGCGAATTAAGAGAAAGGCATATTGATTTCATTCTACTTAATCTCAATAAAATGATACCAAATACAACCTTTATAATAAACAGTTTTAAATAATGAAACAAATACTTATCCTTTTTATAATCTTTTTATCCTGTAAAGACAATGAGATAGAGAGTAAAGCAAATAAATCAATAACAACTATTGAAAAACATGAGATAATGATTAAACAAGATATAGATTTAGAATTATTAAAAGAGATTACTCTAGAAAAAGCTCTAGAAAACTATATTAAACCAAAAAAAATAAATGAGTTTAATTTAAACAATGTTACCTATACTGAATTCCGAATTATCTTAAAAAATCATTTTTCTAAAGAACAAATTAATCAGGCGATTACTATAAAAGAAGTAACGTGGGATTTTAAAACTGACTCTCTGGTTACAGTTTGGTATCAAGAAAAAGAAGAAAAATGGCTTCCGTTAGATTTAAGTGTATATAGTAAATTCACAGAGTTTTAAAAACTAAAATTATGGCATTACAGAGTAAAACAACAATTTTTATAAATGGTACCGAGATTAACACTTTTAAAATGTTTGAAATCTACCAATCTATCGACGACCATCATGTTTTAGAATTAGTTTGCAGAATGGATGTTTTAGAAGATTTATCTCAAGCATTAGGAGAATCTAGCAAAAATTTTTTAGGAGAAACCATAACACTAGAAACCTCCTCTTTAGATGATTATAACGGATACAACTCACTAGAATTTAAAGGGATTGTTACAAAAGTAAAAAACATAAAAGGCCATGAAGCTAGCTCAGGAGATAGTATTGTTATTAGTGCACAAAGCCCTAGCTACCTAGCCGATGACGGTCCACATTATGCATCGTATAACGATGTTTTATTATCTGAAATTTTAGAACAAACATTTAATGGTTACGATACTTCAAAATTAGAATTAGCAATACAACCAAAAAATGATATTACACTGCACTACTCTGTGCAACACAACGAAAGTGCCTATAGTTATGCTAGTAGATTAGCAGCACAACATGGCGAATGGTTTTATTATAATGGAACCCAATTAATTTTCGGCACACCAGACATTCAAGAGCTAGAGTTAACTTATGGTTTCGATTTAAAAGAATACCACTTAAGCCTCTCTCCTCAATCTCATAATTATAAATTCTATGCCAACGATTACCTCTTAAACGAAACACACGAGAAAGATGCTAAAGACATTAGCGCTGGAGCTAATGGATACTCTGGTTTTGTATCTAATAAAGCGAATACGATATTCGCTAAAGAATCGAAAATATGGCACAATCTATATAATGACCCAAGAGCCAAACAACGTTTAGACTCTAGTATTGAGATTCAAAAAAAAGCTATAGAGATAAAACAAGTGCAACTTACAGGTGTTAGTGACAACCCAGGAGTTAAACTTGGAAGTATTGTAAAAATTGAAGGTGCAAGCTATAGAGTTATTAATGTATCGCATAGTAATAACGAAAATGGCGATTACCAAAATCATTTCGAAGCAATAACTGCAGAGTTTGACGCTTATCCAAACACAAACATACAAGCCTTTCCTAGAAGTGAAACTCAAACCGCTATAGTTATGGAAAATACAGATCCAGATGGCTTAGGTAGAATACGTGTACAATTTCCTTGGCAAAGAATTACTGGTGAAATGACACCTTGGATCCGTATTGTAACACCACATGCTGGTGGAGATAAAGGGTTTCATTTTTTACCAGAAATTGGAGAAGAAGTTTTAATAGGATTCGAAGGTGGCAATGCAGAACACCCATACATGCTTGGCAGTTTGTATAACGGTTCTGGTAAAGCCAGTGCGTTCGAAAGCAGTGCAAACGATGTAAAAGCTATACGCACAAGAAGTGGCCACACTATAGAATTAAACGATACAGATGGTGAAGAAAAAATAAACATTTACGATAACGAAGGCAGTATTATAACCTTTGACACGCAAGCAAAATCATTATACATTACGGCTGCCGAAACAATAGAATTTCAAGCTAAAAATATTAAAATGATTACCGAGGAAAATATTGAATTTGAGGCCCAAGGTGATATAAAAACGGCTTCAGAAGGAGACACCTTAATAGTTTCACAAGGAACAACCAGTTTACAAGCAGAAGGAGATGCTTCTATTAGCAGTAGCGCTAATATAACTATTGAAGCCGCTACAGACGCTAGTATCTCTGGTCAGAATCTTACTGCAGAAGGTAAAATAGCAGCAGAAGTAAAAGGACAACAAACCAAAGTACAAGGACAGATGACGGTTATTCAAGGTGCTAGTGGTAAAATAGATATTGTTTAATTTAAAAATAGTAAAGAAATTTTTCTTTAAAAAATTCATTTTCATGAGCACAACGGTATACAAAAACAACTTATAAAAAATAAAGTGCATTACTTGTTTTCTATTATTTCTAACTCTATATAAAACTGAAGACGGACATCATTTAATGGACACCGAAGATTTCAACAAAAAAAAGCTATTATTAATAGCCTTGAATCTTATACAGAAACTTTAGAAGAGATAAAAAACAAATTATACCAGAACCCAATAGAGAGACAATGCGCTTTGCTTAAATGAAATCTCATAAAAATAATTAATATTAAATGATTAAAATACATAAAAATAATTCCCTTTTTAAAATCGCGAGTATTGCTTACTTATTTACAGCATGTATCTCTTGTAGTTTTTTTAACAATGAAAAAAAATCAGACCTCATGAGTAACGATAAAGACAAAACAAAAACTAGCCAAGAAAAAGAAACCATAGACGACTATACAGACACTTATAAAATAATTCCAAACTACGAACTACCAATATTTAAAGAGTTAGTTATGAAGTTTAACACACAAGACCACCGTTTTGAAATAAACACATGCGAATTTAAATATAATGGTAAATCTTTTTTTATTGGTGACAGTGTAGACAGCATAACTGCTATTTTTGGTGAACCACAAGGTGAGATTACTAAATCTGGAGATGAAACTTCTTTTTATTACGACTATAATAATCTTAATATATCAATGAGATTTTCAACATCCAAAAAGAATCTTGAGGTTTTTAATATAAACCTTCGTGACTATGATGACAAACACATTTCACCATTTGATATATTACTATTCCACAAAGTTCCATATTACTATAAAATGAAATTGAATACTTTTTTAGCACTTTCAGATTTAGATCATACAAAATTAAGACACAGTAGATTTTCTTTTGTTGTTAGACCAAAAGAATGCGCGCCAAATAAAGACTCACGAATTTCACATTATATATTATCACGACCAGTATACGCTACTAATGGTGGAGGTCATTTAACGTATTCTGGAGATTTTAATCCAAAAGAATCAAACGTAATCAACGGATTTGAATTTATAGCTCAAACATTGAAAGAAATAAAAAAATAAGTTATGCCTGGACCAATAGCAACACAAGGAAGTTTACACGTTTGCCCAATGTGCAGTGGACCTGTACCACATGTTGGAGGCCCTATAATAGGCCCAGGAGCTGTTAATATTTTAATTAACAATAAACCTGCAGCTTTAATGGGAGATATGTGCATGTGCATTGGCCCACCAGATGTTATCGCTCAAGGAGCAGCAAATGTGTTTTTTAATGGAGTGCCTGTTGTTTGCCAAGGTGATATTACTGCCCATGGAGGCGTTATAACACAAGGAGAACCTAATGTTATATTAGGAACTAGCTCGCCTAGCCCTACGCAAACCATGGCAAAACATAAAATCCCATTTCCAAAAATCACTTTAGTTAACCGTTTATTGGGCAATGCTAAGGAAGCTATAGTTAACCAAACTGCTTTAGCAGAGGCTGCTCCTGTTTTTGAGGAAGAAGAAGATAGTGAAGAGGTTACTTTAGAGACGACTTTAGCCCAAGATCAATTACACATATTAGCAAAAAGTAGCACATTAAATAGTTTTTTAATGTATTTAATAGCCGTTTTTGGTAAAGACATACCAAGTAAAGCTTATGAGGAGCTATACAACGATGCTAAAAATAATACAATTCCAAAACCAACAATATTAGTAAAACCATCCATTCCATATGGAGGTAAGGCATTATTTTATAACAATAAAATTAAGCAAGAAATATGGGTAGGAGAACAAATTATTAGAGATGCTGCAGAAAAGAATGCACAAAGTGGTGAACTTATGGTCGTACTAATTGAAGAGTATGGGCATTACATTGATTATTTATTGCGCAACCACTATGCTGAAACGGAGAGAAAAGACGCTCTACGAGACGAAGGTGCCTACTTCTCCTATAAAATGCTTGAACTAAATAGCTTAGACCAAAAAGACCAATACTATGCTGATGCAACTATTGAAGGTGTCCAACACACTCTTACTTGGGATTTCGAACCATACCATAAGAGCATCAAAGAATATGTAAATGTAGAACGTAGAACTAGTGACGATAATTTTGGTCCTTTCGAGTTTTATAAAGCAGGATTTTTAGACAAAGAAGGTGAATTTGCTCACGGTGACATTGAATTAAAAGGTTTATCGAAAAGTTTAGAAAAAAGTGGATTAAATAAAAATTTAAAAATAATTAAAGAGGATTACAAAGACTACCTACTTAAAATCTATTTTGGCAACTGGAAACGCGACTTTTCACAAGGCTTAGATCCTTTAATCATACGTGTATTCTCTAATGGATTGGCTGCTTTCGCAGAAGACGCTAGCGGAGATTCTACATATTTAGATGTTGTAAAACGTTTTGATATAAATAAATTAAAGTCCAATACACTTTCGGAAAGTGAAACAGTCAAGTATGACATTAATTTTTTTGGCACATCTCTATGGTCCGCTACATTTAGCCCTGTAGACGTTTCTGTAAAAATGATATGTACAATCTTAGAAATGCTTGCTGCTAAGGAATTTGTGCACGCACCATTAGAAAAAAAGGGATTTAAAACAAATATTAATTACGCTCAACATCTGGCAACCCTAAAAAAAGATTTTTCAGCTGTAGACAGAGCAAATTTAGGTGTTTATGTACCTGCAGAGCACATAGACAACCCTGCTTTCTTTGAAAACAATAATGACGACAACATTCTACTTCCTGAATTTGTAGGAGATATTATAAACACACAGTCACCATCTTTGCACGACCTAAATATGGAATTTGGCATGAAAAACTATATTCGTAGTGCAATTTCTACTAATAATAAACCTGGAGAAGAACCAAAAAAAAATCGTTATGTTAACTCTCATGTCTATATTTTAGATAAACTAAAGGCAGCTGCTATATCCGGAGGTCACAATATTGAAAACCAAATACCTAAAGACAATTTAGGAGCGGCACTTCATACCTTAGAAGATTTTTTCGCTCATAGTAATTATGCTGAAATCGCATTAATTAAAGAAGGTGAATTAGGTGTTTTTCCTTGGATCACAAAAGTACCAGGAAAAATAGATTATTTAAAATACATTAAAGACTTAAACTATCGTTCGCATGTCAATAATAACTCTTCAAAATATAATGTCGTTAATGCTCTCGACACAGTAGGCATTACTAACTCAAATTTACTGACAACTAAAATACCTCTAGTAACTGGCACTTTTGGAATGATAGATACTATGGCAAGCTTATTACCTATAGTAGCACATTCTTTTGATTATGACAACAGAAAATCACAAAACGAAATCAATAAGCAAAAAGAACGCGCTAAACGAGAAGAAGATGGCTCATTTTACTATAAAGACAATATAAACTCTAGAAGCTTTGCAGAAGTTTTATTCTTAGAGTTTTTGAAAGATTTAACCAATGATAAAAGAGATACTGATGAAGAAACAGATAGTGTTTCTGTAAAAACATTTAAAGAAACTTTAAGTGCTCGCGACACTGTTTACGAAAAAATGCAAGAAGCGAGTAATAGTGGCCATGAGTTCTTTGAGGAACTACCAGAATGGTTTAAAAGCGGAGCGCGAAAAGCTAGAGACGAATTTCGTGAAGGATCAGATTGGATAGGTGATAAAATAGATGCAACTGTAGATAAATTATTAGAACCGTTTTATGGCGTAATGTATAATTTCTTACAACTCGTAGCATCTAATCTAAACGATTTACAGGTAGCCCAAGCAAGTGAAATAAAAAGACTAGAAGAAGAAGCCGATAAAAAAACCTGGGATTTAAAAATTGGCATAAACCCAACCCATACACAAGTCGCCAAAGACGACCCACATCACCCAATGCACACGTTATCAGCAAAATTAGCCATTGAGGCTGTCTCAAAAGTAGGAACTGCTGTTTTTAACGTGTGGCAAGGCAATAAAAACAACGGTGGTTTTGAAAATTTAAAAGAGGTAGTTAATGAAATAATGAAACATCCTGCTCAAACTTCATGGCAATCTGAAACTGTAAAAACCTGGATTAAAAATAATAGAGAATTAGTCTGCAAAGCAAGTAAACCATCCATTACTATTGATAGGCTGCTTCATGTAAATGAGGAAATTAGAGAACTAATAAACGAATTACAGGAAATAGCAAAAAAACCAGCTTTTAAAAAGATAAATGAAGTTAGAGAAAAACTTTATAAAGAGGCAAACGAAAGTAATCAGGAAGCCTTTTTATCGTTTGGAAATAACCTAACACGAATTAAAAAACTAATAACAAATCAGGAAAAACGATTAATAATAGTACAAGCAGCATGGGACACCCAATTTCCAGAACCTATATTGTGCCGTTTAAATGGTCCAGTCTACAATTATACTGTAAAAAGAGATGACACGTTATCTTCGATTGTTTCGAGAAGTGAAGGGAAGACCTCTTTAAAGGAATTATTGGAATTAAATCCATCAATAGATCCTGGAACAAAAGTAATATACACTGGCTACGATATTAAAGTACCATATCCTATTACTCCAAAATTATCTTTAACGCTTAAAAAAAGACCTTTTTTAGATTAATTAATATATTATATAGTGTGATATTTGCAAGAATATTCAATATTCGCTTAAATGATAAAAACAATAATATTCGATTTCGGAGACGTATTTATTAATCTTGACAAAGAAGGAGCCATGACAAATGCTTTAGAGCTATTTGAAATGGAAGAATTTTCTGAAGATTTAATAGCTATAAACGCACTTTACGAACAAGGTTTGCTGTCTACAGATGAGTTTATTGAATTCTATCATGAAAATTTTCCTAAGCTTTCTAAAAAAGACATAATTGAAGCTTGGAATTTTATAATCTGTGATTTCCCACCAAAACGTTTAGCGTTTATAGAACAATTAGCAAAGGATAAAAAATACAATCTTATACTTTTAAGTAATACAAACGAGTTACATATAGAATGTGTGAAAAAACACATTTCATTTTACGAAGACTTTAAAGCCGCGTTTAATACCTTCTATTTGTCTCATGAAATTATGCTAAGAAAACCAAATGCAGATATTTTTGAGTTTGTTTTAAATGAAAACAATTTAAAAGCTAACGAATGTCTTTTTATAGACGACACATTAGAAAACACAGAGGCTGCAGCTAAATTAGGTATTAACGTTTGGAATAACAATCCAAAAACTGAAGACATTATAGACTTATTCACCATTAAAAGTGATCTTTTTTGATTTACCTATTATTAAGCATCCTAGCTTCTACTCTTATATTTGTAATTTTTACACTTTTTGGAAAATATAAAATCAATACTCTTCAAGCTATTGTATTTAACTATTTCACCGCTTTTACAACTGGTATATTAAGTTCTACAGAGACTATAACTGTTAACGAAATTATTAATGAAGACTGGTTTTACGGTGCCCTATTTCTAGGCTTTCTATTTATTGCAATATTTAATGTTATGGCATTAACGGCACAACGTAATGGATTATCTGTTGCTTCTGTTGCGAGTAAAATGAGTGTTGTAATTCCAATAGTTTTTGGTTTGTATGCTTATAACGAAAGTTTAAGTATTGTAAAAACCGTAGGTATATTATTAGCTCTTTTTGCTGTCTATTTAACTTCTATAAAAGCGAAAACAGGCAAAGTAAGCTTTAAGAATTTATGGCTTCCTATTTTACTTTTCTTTGGTTCAGGAACTATCGACACCACCATAAAATACATCGAAACAACATACGTATCAGACAATGGAATTCCAATTTTTTCTGCTACTATCTTCGCTATTGCTGGTATAATTGGTATCATTATTATTTCCGCGGAAGCGATAAAAGGAAAATTTAAATTGGATTTAAAAAGTATTTTTGGAGGTGTTATATTAGGTATCGTAAATTACTACTCCATATATATGTTGTTAAAAGCACTACAAGTCGATAGTTTTGAGAGTTCAAGTATTTTCACAATAAATAATGTTGCTATAGTTATGCTTTCCACACTAATTGGACTTGCCTTTTTTAAAGAAAAATTAAGCATTAAAAATTGGTCTGGTATTGCAATTGCAATACTTTCGATAGTATTAGTTACTTTGGCATAATGGAAGAAAGCACTAAAGATACTTATAGAACTATTTTAAAACCTTCGGAAGAAGTGCTATTTAAGGATAAAAACTCTAAGTTTTATAGCTACGCTTTTCCTATAATAAATGAAGATAATGTAAAAGATTATCTTGAAGATCTAAAAAAACAACATCAAAAGGCAGGACATTTTTGTTATGCATACCAAATTGGCAAAGAAGAGAATACTATAATCTATAGGGCAAATGACGATGGAGAACCTAATAATAGCGCAGGATTGCCAATTTACGGTCAAATACAATCGTTTGATGTTACTAATATATTAATAGTTGTGGTGCGTTACTTTGGAGGCGTAAAATTAGGTGTTGGTGGCTTAATTAATGCTTATAAAACAGGTGCGCAATTAGCCTTAGAAGCTTCAAAAATAAAAACACGTACTATTAACATCGATTATCTAATAAAATTCGAATACGAATTAATGAATAAAGTGATGCGAGTAATTAAGGAGAAAAACTTAAATATTACCAATCAAAAATTAGAATTGGATTGCGAGATTACTATTTCGGTTAGAAAAAAAGATGCCTCTACTCTTTTTGAAATTTTTGACTCTATCTATAAGGTGTCCATTAAAAAGATTGAAACTTAAAATATAGGAATAAACTCAAATCTAATAATTTTGATATTATTTTTTTTTAAGAATCTATTTTGTTAACACGTCTAAAAAATATTTTGGTGGTCGCGATGGCTTGTTTGTCTTTAAATCTAAAAATACTAAAACCACATTTGCGGTTGAAAGAATTTCTCCAAAATCATTCAATATTTCGGTGTCAAATTCAAGCCTAATAGAAGGCGCTTTTGTAAGCATAGTTTTAACCGTAATTACGTCATCATATCTTATTGGTTTCTTATATTTTACACTTAATGACACGACAGGAAGACCAACACCAGATTCCTCCATTTTCTTATACGAAATACCTAATTTTCGCAACCACTCAATACGTGCTATTTCTAGATATAATGCATAGTTTCCATGATGAACAACACCCATTTGATCTGTTTCTGCGTAGCGTACTCTAATATCAATTTTATCTGACTTCATCTCTATAATTGTTAATTATTTTTTGTAGTTTCGTTTGAGCTGTTAGTATGAGGAAAAAAAACTAATAATTCAATAGCAAATCATTTTTTTTTAAGTTTTTTGTTCACATATTTGCCACGCACAATACAGATGGTAAAAGCCCCAATATTGCGTCTGTAAATAACTAACTAAAAACACATAATTTTAACAATGAGTATAACTGCGCAATCGGTATGGAATAACTGTCTTAATTTTATAAAAGACAATATTCAACCTCAAGCATATAAAACTTGGTTCGAACCGATCATGGCAGTGAAGCTTTCAGATAATGCTTTAAGTGTTCAAGTACCCAGTAAATTCTTTTACGAATGGCTTGAAGAACATTATGTTAAAATTTTAAAAGTTGCACTCACAAAAGAATTAGGAGAAAGTGCCAAACTTGTTTACATTATTAAAATGGAAAACACTTATGGTAACAAACAACCTTTTACAGAAAGAATTCCAAGTTCAAACAGATCTGCTGTAAAATCTCAAGATGTTGATGTACCATTAAAAAATAGAGATCGAGAATTACGTAATCCATTTGTTATTCCTGGAATTCGTAATGTAAAAATTGAATCTCAACTTAATCCTAACTATAATTTTGATAACTTTTTAGAAGGTGATTCTAACCGTTTAGCACGTAGTGCAGGTTTAGCTGTTTCAGCAAAGCCAGGTGGAACGTCTTTTAATCCATTATTAATATTTGGTGGTGTTGGACTAGGAAAAACACATTTAGCACACGCTATTGGTGTTGATATAAAAGATAAATATCCTGAAAAAACAGTTTTATATATTTCTGCTGAAAAATTTACACAACAATATATAGACTCTGTTAAAAAGAATAATAGAAACGATTTTATTCATTTCTACCAGTTAATAGATGTTTTAGTTATTGATGATGTACAATTCTTATCTGGAAAGTCTGGAACACAAGATGTATTCTTCCATATCTTCAATCATTTACATCAAAACGGGAAGCAAGTTATTTTAACAAGTGACAAAGCGCCTGTAGATATGCAAGATATAGAGCAACGTTTACTTTCTCGTTTTAAATGGGGATTAAGTGCAGAGCTTCAAACTCCAGATTTTGAAACGCGTGTTTCTATATTAAAAAACAAATTATATCGTGATGGTGTGGAAATGCCTGATGATATTATAGAATATGTTGCAAAGCATATTAAATCTAATATTCGTGAACTTGAAGGTGCAATTATCTCTCTAATAGCACAATCGTCTTTTAATAAAAAAGAGATTAATATTGAGTTAGCTAAACAAGTAGTAGAAAAGTTTGTAAAGAATACAAAACGTGAAGTTTCTATAGATTATATACAAAAAGTAGTGTCAGATTATTTCCAAATGGATGTAGATACGCTTCAATCTAAAACTAGAAAACGTCACATTGTTCAAGCCAGACAGTTAGCTATGTTTTTTGCTAAGAAATTAACGAAAGCATCTTTAGCAAGTATTGGTTCTCAAATTGGAAAGCGTGATCATGCTACTGTATTACATGCTTGTAAAACGGTTGACAACTTATCTTCTACAGATAAGCAGTTTAGAAAGTACGTTGAAGATTTGACAAAAAAGCTGTCGGTCTAAAAAAAACACTAAATTATGATTAGAATTTTAATGGTTTGCCTCGGAAACATCTGTCGCTCACCACTAGCTCATGGTATTTTAGATTCAAAATTAGATTCTAATTTTTTCGAGGTAGATTCTGCTGGAACAAGTAATTATCACATAGGTAGCTTACCAGATAAACGCTCTATAGCTGTTGCGAGAAAAAACAATCTAGATATTACTAATCAACTTGGTAAACAATTTATAGTTGAAGATTTCGAAACGTATGATTATATATACGTAATGGACAAATCTAACTTCGAAAATGTAATAAAAATGGCGCGTAATGTAGAAGACATTGCTAAAGTAAAACTTATTTTAAACGAAAGCCATCCAAATAAAAATCTCGAAGTTCCCGACCCATATTATGGCGGTGATTCTGGATTTGATGATGTTTACAAGATGCTAGATGAAGCATGCGATTGTATCTCAAAAAAAACTCAATGCTAAATAAATAACGCTATTTTTATATAGACTTATTCATTAGAAATCTTATTTGTAAAAAAAGGCAATCTATTATTACTTACTAAAATGAACGACACTTACGGAAAACTCTATCTTATACCTACAACTTTAGGAGACACAGATCCTTTAAACGTTTTACCGCTAACAGTAAAGAACGCCATCGAGCAAATAGATATTTTTATTGTTGAAAACGAAAAGACTGCTAGACGTGATATTAAGAAAATATGCCCAAGCAAACAACAATCTAGCTTAACACTATTTCCTTTAAATAAGTTTACAGATTTTAGCGACCTACCAACCTATTTAGAGCCATGTAAAAAAGGATTAAATGTAGGTTTACTTTCTGAAGCTGGTTGCCCAGGTGTTGCAGATCCAGGTGCAGATATCGTTAAATTGGCTCATCAATTTGATATCAAGGTCGTTCCATTAGTAGGACCTTCGTCTATATTAATGGCCATGATGAGCTCTGGAATGAATGGACAAAGCTTTGCTTTTAACGGTTATTTACCAATAGATAAAAGTGAACGTAAACAAGAGATTAAACGTTTAGAGCGTTTATCGTTTGAGCATAATCAATCTCAATTATTTATTGAAACACCTTATAGAAACAATAAGTTTTTAGAAGATTTGTGTAATACTTTAAACGGTAATACAGACATTTGTGTGGCTTGCGATATTACATTGCCTTCAGAATACATAAAAACAATGTCTGCAAACGACTGGAAAAGAAAAAACGTCGACCTTCATAAAAGACCAACGTTATTTATTATTCATAAAAGCTAATTTAAACCTCTTAACTATGCGTTAATAGAGACTTTAGCTTTTTTATTTGCTATAATTCTTGACGTATCATAACCTTGAAAACGTTTCATGTAGTTTCTAATAGAAGTACCATAAGCATCTTCAAAACCATTAGAACCGTAACTTCTTAAATACTTTTTCACTCCTCCTGGACCAGCAAGATGTGCAGCTGCTAATATTCCAGATTCGGTAACTTCAATACCATTTATACTTTTACCAACAAAACGTTTAATATCTCTTCTTAATACCCATTTATTACGTTCTGCATTTGCTACAAATGCTTTTTCTTGTAATTCTGGTGTATTTAAAAAGTGTTTCGTGTCATTAATACCAATGAGCTCTAAAGTACTTCTACCAAATTGGTATTTTCCTAAATACCCTAAAGTATTCACTCTAAAATAATTGTTTTGAGATTCTTTAAAACCTAGTTCTTCTTTAAAACCAGTAAAAGATTTACCTAATTCTGGAGAAAAAGCATTTTTGTATCCTATAGAAGATACACTTACTGTTTTTCCTGAAACAGTAGCATTGTCCACTTGCTGAACTTCAATAGTTTTATCTTCTAACAAAGTATAATCTTTGTTATTCGATTTTAATGATAGGGATACTACAATTAAAACACATATTGTAAGCACTAAGGGAACTAACTTTGCAATATTTTTTTTATTCATAATCATTTGATTTCTTAAAAACAGCTATTAAACAAATAGCATGCCTAAAATTTCGAGTGCAAATGTACAACATTTTATTCAACTCTGAAAATCAATCGATTAACCACGTTTAGAAGTAGACAGAGTGGAACTTCACGCCACTTTTACCGGTCAATTCTAAAGTTGGAAATGGCACCTTTATACTGTTAAAAACGCTAAAAATTGACTTTAACACCTCAGAGTCGGTTTTTATCCTAGTTAAATCTACATCTAAACTTAAATAGAATTGACGACGCCTGTTTTGTTTTACCAACGCATTATTAACAATAAGTCCCTCATTACCAGATAACATACCTTCTCCTCCATAGCCAACGGCCATATTTAACCATTTTGGTATTTTACTGTCTTTAAAAAAGGAATGCATATTAGCTGAAAGCCAGTAGGTTTGACCATTATAATCTTTTAACGCTTCTTCTAACAAACCATTACCTAGCTTATCTGGTCTTTGCGATGCATATTTAGTACGGTGAAAAGAATACTTCATCACAATACGTTGTTCTTCCCAAAGTAATTCTTGACCAATATACAAACCTGCTCCTGCTGTATTAGCTGTAAAATCTCCCCAACTAAATCCCCATTCACTAGAAAAACCATCTAATACCTCTACAGCTGTAAGAAAAGTAAAACCTAGAGTTGCACCATACAACAGTTGATCTTTTTTGCTTACGCCACTCCAATTTAAAGTTTGAGCACCAAACTTACCCAATTGATAAGAAGAGAAAACATGCCCAAATTTATCCATTTGAAGCCACTCGCTATTATCATCTATGGTATGAAATTTTGAACGCTCGTAATCTGCGTACCAAAGTTGATTTAAACCTAAAAGTGTTAAACCTCCAATAGCAGCTTCAGAAATAACTACAGCATTTCTTCTTTTGGTATTTAAAGTATCGCTAGGTTTAAAGAAGTTAGTATGCTGTGCAAAAACAGACAGTGATACATTAAATAAAAACAGATATAGTAGAAGACGCTTCAATATTATCTATTAACGCCTTGTTTATTAATCCAACGCACATACTCTTGTTTATTAGCATTATGCTGCGATAATGTTTTTGCGAATTTATGATAACCAAAGTTTTTTACGTTAGCAACAAAATAGATATAACTATGCTTTTCTGAATTTAAAACGGCATCTATTGCAGATACATCTGGCATAAAAATTGGTCCTGGCGGAATCTCTCTATATTTATAAGTATTGTACTTAGAGTCTATTTCTAAATCTTTATATAACACACGTTTTATAACTTGATCAAAATCTCCAGACTCCTTTTTAACGGCGTAAATTACCGTAGGATCTGCTTGTAAAGGCATGCCTTTTCTTATTCTGTTTAAGTACACACCAGCTACTCTTGGACGCTCATCTACTTTGGCTGTTTCTTTATGAACTATAGCAGCAATAGACATTACTTCATTAATAGATAAGTTAAGCGCTTTTCTTTTTTCATTTCTAGAAGTATTCCAAAAACGTTGGTATTCTTTTAGCATTTTATCTCTAAAACCTTCTGCAGACGTATTCCAATAGATTTCATAACTATTAGGAATATACATAGATAATGCAGATTCATTATTGAAGCCATTTTTGTTTAAAAACGCTTGATCTCGCATTGCATTAATTAGAGACAGACTATCTGCTTCAATTTGAAATGCAACTCTACCTGCTAAGTCTTCTAATCTTTCTTGATTATTAAACGCTATTTTTAATGGTACGTTGTTACTTCTTATCGAGTTAATAATATCATTATTACTCATGTCTTTTTTTATAACAAAACGACCAGCCTTTATATTTGTAACATACTTCTTCTGCTCTGCAAGAGCATCAAATTTATCAATGTCTTTTAATAAAGGTTCTAATTGTTCTCTAACCTCAGCATACTTTGCATTGGTTGGCACATAAATATAAGCTTCGTTATTATTAAAAGCAGTGTTAGGTTTTAACATTGCTCCATAAATAAAGTAAGCGAAGTAAGCTGCAACTGCTATACCTATAATAGCGATTGCTCCAAGAATTTTTTTAATGTACATTATTAATAAGTTGATATAAGTATTCGTTAGTATATTTTCCGTTCTGGAAATTCCAGTCTTTTTTTAGTCCTATTTTATTGAAACCTTGATTTTCAAATAACTTAATACTTGCTTCGTTGGTTTCAGAAATATTACAGTATAATTGATGTAAATCTAAATGTGTAAAGCAGTAATTAGAAAGCAAAGCTAGTGCTTCTTTACCATGGCCTTTAACTCGATCTTTAGTATTATGAATTAAAATACCAATTCCGGCACGACGATTTTTAACATCGAAATCGAAAACATCTATTAGTCCAATGGCATTATCGTTATAATCTGAAATTATCAAACGCAATTGTTTAACCTCATAGATATCTTTGTGCGAATGCTCTAGATATTCTTTAATTAAAAATTTAGAATAAGGTGTAACAGTACTACTTAGTTCCCAAATGGTTTCGTCGTTTTCAATAGTATGAATAAACTCCAAGTCTTCAGGTTCTAAAGCACGTAAATAAATATGTTCACCTTTTAATGTTACCATTCCATTTCACCTTTAAAAACTAAAGTTGCAGGACCTTGAAGCCAAATGTTTTTATAACCGTTTGCTGTTTTCTCGAAAGACACTTTTAATTTTCCGCCCTCTACATTTAAAGCAATTTCTTGAGTATTGGTTTTTCCTGTGTTATGCATTGCTAAAGCTACTGCCGTAACTCCTGTTCCACAAGATAAAGTTTCGTCTTCCACTCCTCTTTCGTAGGTTCTAACCGCAAATGTTTCTGCATTTATTTGCTCCACGAAATTAACATTTGTTCCTTCTTGATTATAAGGAGCACCATATCGTATTTTAGAGCCTTCAGTTTTAACATCAAAATCCTTAATATTTTTTACTAAAGCGACATGATGTGGAGAACCTGTGTTTAAAAAAGCATGGCTATCGAAAAGAGCGATAGTATCTACATCTTGCATTTTCAATTTTACAAATCCGTTTTCTATAGTTGCTTCATGCAAACCATCAATAGCACTAAATGTTGTCTCACTTTTAAATATGTTTAGCATTTCCGCGAAAGCGACAATACAACGCCCACCATTTCCACACATGGTACTTTCGTTTCCATCTGCATTAAAATAAACCATTTTAAAGTCTGAAGTAGCATCGTTTTCTAACAAGATTAGGCCATCTGCTCCAACTCCAAAACGTCTATCGCACAAATGTGCAATTAATTTGGTGTTATCTTTATTGAATAGCTCTTGACGATTATCAACAAAAACGAAGTCGTTTCCTGTGCCTTGGTATTTATAAAAAGTATGTGTCATTAAGTGTATTTTACTACGACAAATATAGTGTATTGAAAATTTATTTGCGTTGTTAATCTCTCGTTAAAGTTGATTTTACCTAGCAATAAAAAAATTAACTTTATAGTTATAACAGTAATTCTAAACTAAATTATATTTCTGTAGTTACAGGAATTAAAAAACAATTATATATGAAAAAATTAGCAACGCTGGTTTTCGTTTCTGTTTTGGGAGGTGCAATTACCCTAGGAACATACAAAACCTTTCTTGAAAAAGAAGAACAAGCAATTGTGCAAGCAGAACAAATAACTCAACCTGTTTTTCAACCAGTAAGTTATAAGACTACCAATACTAATTTAGGTGCTATTGAAGGTATCGATTTTACAACTGCTGCAGAGAAAACATTAGATGCTGTAGTACACGTAAAAAACATTACACTTAATACGTCTCAACCTTCTATGCGTGATTTAATGCGTGGTAATGTTCAACAACGTAAACAATTGGGTACAGGAAGTGGTGTTATTATCTCGCCTGATGGTTATATTATAACAAATAACCATGTGATTGATTCCTCTGAAGAGTTGAGTGTTACACTTAATGACAATAGAACATTAAAAGCGATTATAATTGGTACAGATCCAAAAACAGATATTGCCTTATTAAAAATTGAAACCGATGACATTTTACCTTACGCCACTTTTGGTGACAGTGATACTGCAAAAATTGGAGAATGGGTTTTAGCTGTTGGTAATCCGTTTAATTTAACGTCTACAGTAACTGCTGGAATTATTAGTGCAAAATCTAGAGATTTATCTGGTGACAACCACCAATCGTTTATACAAACTGATGCCGCTGTAAACCCAGGGAATTCTGGTGGAGCATTAGTAAACACAAACGGAGAGCTTATTGGTATAAACACTGCTATTACCTCTCAAACCGGATCTTATATTGGTTACTCTTTTGCTGTACCAAGTAACATTGCTAAAAAAGTAGTACAAGATATTATGGAGTTTGGTAATGTTCAAAATGGTATTTTAGGTGTTAGAGGAGGCTCTTTAAATAGTTATTCTGCCGAAAAATTAGGTGTTGGAGAAACAGAAGGTTTTTATGTAGACGACGTGATTGATGATTCTGGAGCAGCCGCAGCAGGTTTAAAAAGCGGAGATATTATTAAAAAAATTGACAATATTGAAATTAAGAAGCTTTCAGATTTAAGAGGTTACATCGATACTAAACGTCCTAACGATACTATAACTATTTTCTATTTACGAGATAACGTACAAAAGGAAACAGAAGTTACTTTATTAAAAAACAACACTTTAACAGTGCCTATCATCGGTGTTCTTAAAGATGCTAAACCTAAAGATTTAAAAAGGTTAAGTGCCGAAAATGGTGTTAAACTAGAACGATTGACTAGTGACCAATACTACTCGAAATATTGGATTGCTAATGGTATTGGAGAAGGAGATATTATACTCTCTATAAATAATGTTAAAGTAAATTCTATAGAAGAGGTAAAAACGGTTATTGCTAATTTAGATAAAAGACAACTATTTACTGTTCAAATAATGAAAGACAAAGGACAAATAGAACGTCATTCTTTCAGGTAAAATCAAAATAGTTACCGTATTTAAAAAGCACTTTAGTTCATTCTAAAGTGCTTTTATTTTTTTACTAAAATCCTTTACGAAAACGTTTGAAATATATACTTTTGCAAAATATTAAGCGAAGTTAAATAGCTTCGTTATAAATATATACAATGATACTTTTGTATCGCAAAAAAAATAACACAATTAACAACACACTAAAAACTAAAACAGATGCCTGTTAAAGAAACCTACGAAAACGAATTAGCATACCAAGCAGACAGACGTCGTGCGACAGTAGAATTTATTAAAATTGTTAGCGACCTTTGGTACGACAACTCTATCGAGCTAGTTCTTTTTAGAAACCAATTAATAGATAGAAACGTAAGTCAGATTTTAAATCTTCATGAATATGCAGGTGAATTTGTACAAAAGCCAATTTCTATTTTCGATTCTGTTGAAATAGCACAAGCTATTAAAACGTTAGACTTTCCGCCTTCTAAATTAGATATTGGAAAATTAACTTACGAGTTTCATTTAGAAGATCAAAAACACACAAATGCCATCGCTTTTGTTTCTAGCAAATTAAAAGGTGCTGAAGAATCTGAAGAAATTACACCTAAAGACGTTGTCCTTTATGGTTTTGGACGTATTGGTCGTTTAGTCGCTCGCGAATTAATGACAAGAACTGGAAAAGGTAGCCAGTTACGTTTAAGAGCCATTGTAACACGTGGTAAAAACGATATTACTGTTTTAGAAAAAAGAGCATCGTTATTACGTAACGATTCTGTACATGGTGATTTCTCTGGAACTGTTTCTGTAGATTTAGAAAACGAATCTCTAATAATTAATGGAACAACGGTTAGAATTATTTCTGCTAACCAACCAGAAGATATAGATTACACAAAGTACGGCATTAACAATGCACTAATTATTGATAATACTGGTGTATTTAGAGATAAAGAAGCCTTAACACGTTTAAAAAACTCTCCAGGTGCAGATAAAGTTTTATTAACTGCTCCTGGAAAAGGGATTCCAAATATTGTACATGGTGTAAACCACTTAGAAAATAATCCAGACGAAGTAGATATTTTCTCTGCTGCTTCTTGTACTACAAATGCTATTACTCCTATTCTAAAAGCTATCGAAGATACTTATGGCGTAAAGAGTGGACATTTAGAAACAATACATGCATATACTAACGACCAGAACTTAGTAGATAACTTCCATAGTAAATATAGACGTGGTCGTGCTGCGGCATTAAACATGGTAATTACAGAAACTGGAGCAGGTGCTGCCGTTTCTAAAGCTTTACCAAGTTTTGAAGGCAAACTAACTTCTAATGCTATTAGAGTTCCTGTACCAAATGGTTCTTTAGCAATTTTAAACTTAGAATTAAAATCTAAAGCTAGTATTGATAGTGTAAATGCTACAATAAAAAAATATGCTTTAGAAGGCGACTTAGTAGAGCAAATTAAATACGAAATGAGCGATGAGCTTGTATCTACAGATATTGTTGGTAGCTCTGCTCCTTCTATTTACGACAGTAAAGCAACTATTGTAAGAAAAGATGGAAAAAATGCTATACTCTATGTTTGGTACGATAACGAGTATGGTTACAGTCATCAAGTTATTCGTTTAGCTAAGCACATTGCTAAAGTAAGACGTTTTACTTACTATTAATGCCATTGGTTTTAATCAAACGTCATTAATATATAGTCCAAATACAGTATAATACACGTATATATAAAAGCTTCACAAAATGTGAGGCTTTTGTAGTATTATACAATTAAACTGAACAATATTTTTTACTTTCGCAGCAGGAAATAATCAACATTATAAAAATGAATTTTACTAAAGTTACCTTACTTCTATTATTAGCCTTTTTTTCAATACAAATTCAAGCACAAACTGAAGCTGAAGATGTAGACGATAAACTGTCACTGGATAGCGGCTCGATAGAAAGTCAGTTCGAGTATTTAACCAAAAAATCTAATGGTTGGAAAGACCAACGTGGCCAACGCTACGAAGTGATAAAAATACAATGGATAGAAAAATTAAAAGGGAATACTTTAGACTCTTTAAAAGCTGTACACAAAACACTTAGCGACACCAAAATTATTGTTACAAAACAAGATGATGAAATCTCTAAATTAAAAACAAACTTATCTTCTACCCAAGGTACCTTAGCTGAAACAAATACCGAAAAAGATAGTATGTCTCTTTTTGGTATTCAAATGAGTAAAGGAGGTTACAATGGACTTATGTGGTCTATTATTGGAGGCTTATTAGCGCTAGCGTTATTTTTTATGTATCGCTTTAAAAGTAGTAATGCCATTACTAAAGAAGCTCAAAAATCTTTAGCAGAAACCGAAGAAGAGTTCGAAGACCACAGACGTATTGCTCTAGAACGTGAACAAAAAGTACGCAGACAGTTACAAGACGAAATAAATAAGCATAAAAATTCTAATTAAGCTTAATTACAAACCCTAAAACAGTGCTTTAAACAATAAGCTAAGCACAGTAATAATAAAAAGGTTTACAAGCTTTCTAATAAAAAATTTAATATAAAATCTGTAACTTCGGTTGCAGATTTTTTTGTTTAAAAAACATACTTTAAATATTAGAATACCATTTCAAACCGCACACTTTTAACTGTAATCTATAACAATGATAATAATTAAAGCCGAAATACAGCATCTCAAAGACCTCGTTCCTTTGTTTGATGCTTACAGAGTTTTCTATAGACAAACCAGTAATCCTGAAGCTGCAAAACAGTTTTTAAAACAGCGGTTAGAAAAACAAGATACTATTATTTATATCGCTTACGCGGAAGACAAAGCCGTTGGTTTTATGCATTTATTCCATAGCTTCACCTCTGTTGCTATGCAGCCCATTTATATTTTAAACGATTTGTTTGTAGATAAAAACCATCGTAAAAAAGGCATAGGTGTAGCACTATTAAATCAAGCAAAAGAGAAAGCCAAACAAGACCTTTGTAAATTTGTAGCTTTGCAAACTGAAACTGACAACCCTGCACAATTTTTGTATGAAAGTATGGGTTGGAAAAAGGATGTAGATTTGCAGTATACTTGGGAGAATGAAAACTTGACTTTCTCAAAAAAATAGTCGAACTTCGAAATTATTATAACGCTGAATATAATGCATTGAAACGGCATCATATTCTAGTGACATTAGGCACAATTTAAAAAAAATGAAGTACACATATTTAACATTAGTCTTTTTAATCATTATTTCTGGATGTAAGACTTCCGAAAAAATAGTAGAAAAGAAAGAAATTGATCAAGATTTAATAAATTTTCTATTTAAAGATTACATTGGAGAAAAGCCAAGCGCAAGTTTTATTGTTATAAAAGATGGTCAAATAAAAGATTGCCAAAGTTTTGGATATGCTGATTTAGAGAATAAAATTCTTGCTAATCGTGAAACTAATTACAGGCTTGCATCTGTAACTAAACAGTTTACTGCAATGGGAATTTTAACTTTAATAAATCAAGGAAAATTAGATTACAATACAAAATTGACGGAAGTAATTCCTGAATTCCCTGAATATGGGAAAAAGATTACTATAAAAAATTTAATGTCACATAGATCAGGTTTACAGCCATACAACAAACTGTATCCAAATGATGAGAAAAAACAACTTGTTGATAAGGAAGTGCTTAATCTTTTAATAAAACAAGACAGTCTTTTATTTCCTGCAAATACCAAGTACAAGTATAGTAATTCAGGCTATGCTGTTTTAGCTATGATTATAGAACGTGTTTCAGGAAAAACGTTTCAAGACTTTATGGCTGAAGAAATTTTTGAAAAAATAGATATGACCAATAGTACAGTGTATTCAAAAGACTTGCAGATTAAAAACCGCGCCTATGGTTATAAATTCAACGATTCGATTTACGAAAACAGAGACCAAAATATTTGGTCTGCTATTCTGGGCGATGGTGGAATATATTCGTCCGTCAGCGATTATGCAAAATGGGATAAAAGCTTATACAACGAAACACTTGTTAAGTCAAACTTAATTGATGATGCATTTTCCAACTGGGATGAAAATGGAAAAACAAATGGAAAAGGTTATGGATTTGGATGGCAAATTGACATAAAAAACGGCAAAAAATATTTACTGCATGGAGGAAGTACAACAGGTTTTCTAAATACTACGCTAAGAATCCCATCTGAAAAAATTACGGTCGTAATCTACACAAACACTTCCAGTTTAGGAGGACTTAAAAGAAAAGCTTTGTTTTTAGCAAGTTACTTTTCTGATGGAAAAATTCCTTTACCTGCCTATATCTTACTTCAAAAAGATATAGAGGAAAATGGAATAGAAAATATTACAGCAAAATTTAATCAACTTAAATCTGACAATAATAAATATGATATTATAAAAGAGGATTTACGTTCTTTAGGCTTTAGTTACTTTAAAAAAGAACCTGAAAAATCGCTTAAAATATTCGAATTAATTAAAGTAGAATTTCCTGATTTTTATGGAGGTCATTTTGGACTCGCTCAATATTATGCATATAAAACGGAAGGGAATAATGAAAAGGCAGTTGAATATTACAAAAAAGCAGTTGAGTTATTACCAATTGAAAAACAACGCTTGATTAAATATTCAAAAAATATGATTAAAAAATTAAGTGAATAAAACTGTGCCTAACACGGTATAAAAAACATAGGGCGTTTGTGCTAACACCAAAGTTCTGTGTCTATTTACAAAGTCCGCTAAATATAAAATTTGGCATTTAAGAGAAAAAATAAAAGCAAAACATTTATTTTTAGCTAAGTAATAAACCGAAACGAAAGTGATTTTTAACTGCCCTACGTTTCTTATACTAAACGTTATAATAATTTCGAAACCACTCAAAAAACAATCAAAAAATCATCCCTTTTATTTATAAAATTTTACATAAAATATAATGAGAATAGACATTATTACCGTTCTACCAGAATTACTTAAAAGCCCGTTTGATGCTTCAATATTAAAACGCGCAATAGATGCTAATTTAGTTTCGGTACACTTTCACAATTTAAGAGATTACACAACAGATAATTACAAATCCATAGACGACACACAATGTGGTGGTGGCGCTGGAATGGTAATGACGTGTGAACCTATAGACAAATGTATTTCGGCCTTAAAAGCAGAACGCGATTACGACGAGGTTATCTACATGACTCCAGATGGCAACACACTAAACCAAGGTATTGCCAACCATTTATCTTTAAAAGAAAATATAATAATTCTTTGCGGTCACTATAAAGGTGTAGACCAACGCGTTCGCGATATGTTTGTAACCAAAGAAATTTCTATTGGAGATTACGTTTTATCTGGTGGAGAATTAGGTGCAGCTGTGTTATGCGATGCTATAATTAGATTAATTCCTGGTGTTTTAGGCAATGAAACCTCTGCACTTACAGATAGTTTTCAAGATAATTTATTAGCACCACCAATTTACACAAAACCTAGAAACTATAAAGGTTACAAGGTTCCAGACATACTATTTAGCGGCCACAAAGCAAACATTGAAAAGTGGAGAGAAGATCAAGCTTATAAAAGAACCCAAGAACGCAGACCAGATTTATTAGAAGATTAAATTAACCAACACGGAAACTATGGACAACTTTGGTACACATATAATGATTACCCAAGCATTTTATTTTATTATTCATTCAATAATACTTGTGGCTTGCATTATAATAGCTAACAAATATAAATCTATTGGTGGATTACTATTAGTAATAAGTGCTGCTTTCACCTTATTTATAGCTATTATACGCATCTTTATTAGTAATGGTATAGTCTCTTTCGACTACTCCATGATTAATGCACAAACAATACTCATGTATTTTAATGTCTTTTCTTATTTAATGTTTAGTATAGGCTTATTACTTTTTGTTATTAACGATTTGAAAGAAAAGTAATAATGTTTAAAGATCCAGAAATAGAAACACTCAAAAACAAAAAATTGGTTGGTCAATCTATTGAAATGTCTTTGGTAGATAATAAAACCTTTGAATTGTTTTCAGGTTTCATGCCACAACAAAAGCATATTCAAAATATTGTTTCTTCAGATATATACGAAGTATTAATTTACGATAGTAACTATCTTCAAAATTTTAACCCAACAAATACCTTTACAAAATGGGCAACCGTTGAAGTAAAAAATTATGATTCTATTCCAGAAGGTATGCAGACTCTAAACCTAGAAACTGGTTTGTACGCCGTCTTTAATTATAAAGGTTTACCAAAAGACTTTGGTGTTTTAATGTCCTATATATATGCAGACTGGTTACCAAAATCTAAATACCAATTAAGCCAAAGACCACATTTTAATCTTTTAGGAGAAAAAGCAAAACGTAACCATCCAGATTCTGAAGAAACAGTTTGGATACCTATAGAATTGAAATAAATTAAGAGTATTAAAAATATTAAATAAACTATTGCAGATAAGTAATTAATACTTATTTTTGCAGCCAATTTCGGGTTAACCTCTGGCGATATACGTGAATGTTGTTCTGGATTAATAATAAAAAACAATAAAGATGGAATCTTTAATTAAATTTGTACAAGACGAGTTTGTACCAAAAAAGGACTTTGCAGAATTTTCAGCTGGTGATACAATTACTGTATACTACGAAATTCGTGAAGGTGAAAAAAGTAGAACACAGTTTTTTAGAGGTGTTGTATTACAAAGAAGAGGAACTGGTTTAACAGAGACTTTTACAATTAGAAAAATGTCTGGAACAATTGGTGTAGAGCGTATCTTCCCAGTTAATTTACCTGCATTACAGAAAGTTGAAGTAAACAAAAGAGGTAAAGTTCGTAGAGCTAGAATCTTTTACTTTAGAGGTCTTACTGGTAAGAAAGCTAGAATTAAAGAAGCGAGAAGAAAATAATCTCCTCCTTATAAATAGTATTAAAAAGCCTAACTCAATTGAGTTAGCTTTTTTGGTTATTAACATTTGTTAATAACACAAGTTCATAACTAGTTGATAAGTAGTGTATTAAAAACACTTGTTTTATTGAAGTTATATTGTACTTTAGTAAAACAATTAATAACAACCTTCTGTTGGTTACTGCTTAAAAACAGTATTTATATTTAATTGATTTTAAAACTTTGTTATGAAAATAACTAATGAGTTTTAAAATAAATACTTAGAAGTTAATTTTTTAAGTATTAATTGTTTTTTGAGGTTTTTAAAATACCATATGTAGATATGACAATTAAAAAACCATGAGATTTTGAAATTTACAGCATGCCTTGGTAGATTGTGAAACTAAAAATTGAAAGTTTCGAATAAGTAGTAGAGAACGAAAGTGAATACGAAAAGAAGAAACAAGACTTTAAAATAAATGCAACGTTTAAACGTAGTACACAGGTTAAAGTTTCAAGAAAAGCAATTACAGATGCAAACGGTGTAACAGGTCAATACATTTTGAAAGTTACCCAAATGTATCATTGATTTAACAGATTTTGAATCGAAAAAATGTAAAACCCCGGTTTTGGATTACGTTAGTGAAAGCTAAATAGATCAGTTGATGTTATCTCGAAAAAGCCATAATTCTAATAGTTAAATCTATTGTGTTATGGCTTTTGTTTTTAATGAGACTCATTTCCTACTCGTTTTCAAAGAAAATGAATAGAAAATGTCTAGTCGAATTAATGCCAACGCAGGTTGGTATCTTTGTCTCTTTTATACTATGTGGTAATTTCGGCAAGATTAATGATGCTTATCTCTAAAGCACTGTATTGAAACACAACTTACTTATTTTATTTATGATATTGCTTAACTTTCATTCTTATGCACAAGAGAATGATTCCATAAATATTTTATTTAATTCTAAATGGAAAATTTCTGAATTTAGCTTGCATCCAAAACTAAATGAATTAAAATTAGTTAGAAAAAACCGCAAAGAAAACAGTATTATATTTAAAAAACTTCAAGATAGTTTAACTAACAATGATGATTTAGGTTCCAAAATAAACGCACGCTTACGTAAATTCAAATTTGATTATGGTGAATCTTTAGTCTTCGATTCTATAAGTAATGTAAAATATCAATTAAGAACTTCTTGTCCTGTTGGAAATACATATTTTGAAATCAATAACTTTAAATTACATCAAAACAAAGTGGTTATTCATTTTAATAAAAGGTCTTGGAAAAAGCCAAAATCGGAAGAGATATATTGGTATATTTATGATATTGTTAAATGGAATGAAAATGAAATAGTTCTAACAAAACAGAAATAAATAATGTACTTACCTTTTATAGCAGATAAAACCTTCAACTCAATAGATTATACAACCAATAACCTACCAAAAGCAGAATACGACAATTGCACATTTAAAAACTGTGATTTTAGCAATACATATCTATCTGGATTCTCATTTTTAGAATGCGAATTTATTAGTTGTAATTTTAGTTCTGTTAAACTTGGAGAAACGTCATTTAAGGAGGTAAATTTTAATGATTGCAAACTAGTAGGCTCACCTTTTAATGAATGTGATTCCTTTTTATTAGCAATGACATTTAAAAATTGTCAACTCAATTTAGCTTCCTTTTATAATTTAAAACTAAACAACACGCTTTTTGAAAAATGTAAATTCGAAAAGACCGACTTTTCAAATACCAATTTAAAACAATCTACTTTTAATAATTGCGATTTAAACTTAGCTATTTTTGAGAACACGAATTTAGAGAACGTAAATTTTTTAACCGCCTACAACTACTCTATCTCTCCTTCTAAAAATAAAGTAAAAGGTGCTCTATTTTCTAAAAATGAAATTTTTGGGTTATTAAAAGACTATAATATTATAATTGAATAATTTATAAGCCTTAAAATTATCAATTTAATAAAATAAAAGCACGAGAACTATTGTCTCTAAAAAACCTTTAAAGTCGTAGACTTCTCGCTTTAAAATGGTGTTGAAATTTTGTATATTCGTAAACCGAAATTTTTTCGGAATTTAAGAATTTAAACATCGAATTTATATGTCTACAACACCAAAAATCATTTATACAAAAACAGATGAAGCTCCTGCTTTAGCAACGCGCTCTTTTCTTCCTATTGTTGAAGCTTTTGTTAAGTCTTCAGAAATTGATATTGAAACTAAAGATATCTCTTTAGCTTCTAGAATATTAGCTGTGTTTCCAGATTTTTTAAATGATGACCAAAAGGTAACTGATGACTTAGCTTTCTTAGGTGAATTAGCAAAAAAACCTGAAGCAAATATTATAAAATTACCTAACGTTAGTGCTTCTGTACCACAACTTAAAGCTGCAATAAAGGAGCTTCAAGAACAAGGTTTTAAAATACCTAGTTATCCAGATGAGGCTAAAACTGACGAAGAAAAAGAAATACAATCACGTTACGATAAAATTAAAGGTAGTGCTGTAAATCCAGTATTACGTGAAGGTAATAGTGATAGACGTGCACCAAAAGCTGTAAAAAATTACGCAAAAAAGAATCCTCATTCTATGGGAGCATGGTCTAAAGATTCTAAAACGCACGTTGCTACAATGACTTCTGGAGATTTTGCACATAATGAAAAATCTATAACTTTAGCTGAAGCAACAACTGTAAAAATCCAACATACAGATGCTAACGGAAAAACTAAAGTTTTAAAGGAAAATTTAGCTTTATTACAAGATGAAATTATTGATGCTACTGTAATGAGTAAAGCAGCTTTAATTGATTTCTTAGAAGAGCAAGTTGAAGATGCTTTAGATAAAGGTGTTTTGTTTTCATTACACATGAAAGCAACAATGATGAAAGTAAGTGATCCAATTATTTTTGGGCATGCTGTTCGTGTTTTCTTTAAAGATTTATTTAAAAAACATGGAAAGTCTTTCAAAAAAGTTGGTGTTGATGTTAATAACGGATTTGGAAACTTATTAAGTAAATTAAAGGAGTTACCAGAAGATTTACGTGATGAAATTAAAGAAGATATTCGTTACACATTAGAACATAGTGTAGATTTAGCTATGGTAAATAGCGAAAGAGGTATTACCAACTTACACGTACCAAGTGATGTTATTATTGATGCTTCGATGCCAGCAATGATTCGTAACTCTGGGCAAATGTGGAATGCCGATGGAAAATCTCAAGATACTAAAGCCGTAATTCCAGATAGTAGTTATGCAGGAATTTATACCGCAACTATCGATTTCTGTAAAGAAAATGGTGCTTTCGATCCTACAACAATGGGAACTGTTCCTAATGTTGGATTAATGGCTCAAAAAGCTGAAGAATATGGTTCTCACGATAAAACATTCGAAATTGCTTCTAACGGAAAAGTTGAAGTTATAAATGCAACAGGAAAAGTGTTATTATCTCACGACGTTGAAGCCGGAGATATTTGGAGAATGTGCCAAGTTAAAGATGCACCAATCCAGGATTGGGTAAAGCTTGCTGTTACTAGAGCAAGAGCATCTCAAACACCTGCAGTTTTCTGGTTAGATAAAAAGAGAGCTCATGATGCGCAATTAATTAAGAAAGTAAATACATATTTAAAAGATCATGATACTAATGGATTAGATATACGTATCCTATCTCCTATCGATGCTACAATTTTTACTTGTAAAAGATTAAAAGATGGAAAAGATACTATTTCGGTTTCTGGAAATGTATTACGTGATTATTTAACAGATTTATTTCCAATTCTTGAAGTTGGAACTAGTGCAAAAATGTTATCTATTGTTCCTTTAATGAATGGTGGTGGTTTATTTGAAACTGGTGCTGGTGGATCTGCACCAAAACATGTGCAACAATTTACAGAAGAAAACCACTTACGTTGGGATTCTTTAGGTGAGTTTTTAGCCTTAGCTGTTTCGCTTGAGCATTATAGCCAAGTAAATAACAACCCTAAAGCTAAAATTATTGGAGATGCTTTAGATAATGCTACAGAAACGTTATTAGAAAACAAAAAAGGACCTTCGCGTAAGGCTGGAGAATTAGATAATAGAGGTTCTCACTTTTACTTAGCGATGTATTGGGCTCAAGAATTAGCGAAGCAAACTGAAGATAGTGATCTAGCTAAAGAATTTGCGCCACTTGCAAAAGAATTAGAGGAGAATGAAGCGAAAATTGTTAGCGAACTTAACGATATTCAAGGTCATCCTGTAAATATTGGTGGTTATTACGAACCAAAAGAAGATTTAATAAATACTGCTATGCGTCCAAGTAAAACGTTTAATAGTATTATAGGATAGTATAAAACTAGATCTTATTTAAATAAAAAAAGCACCCATTTGGGTGCTTTTTCTTTTTGGTTTAGTTCAATATAATTAATTATATCGACTTGATTAATAGCGGGTCACTAAACCAAAAATGGTGTTATTTAATTTGTATATATTTTAAGTGTTAGCTGGTGTCCTATTTACGATTCTAATAAATCACACCGCAAATCTTCCTCAGAAATCAATTCCCAACCATGAAACACAACTTCATTGTTATCCTCAATAGCAGTGCATGTTGCACTTGTATTTAATTGAGAATTTAATGTGTCGTTTTTATAGATTCGACATTTCCGACATTTATAGGTAGCCATGAGCTTTTTTCTATGTTAATTTTTAATAGCAATATCAAATCTATTTTTTAAACAGACAAAACCTGTCTATTTAAAATAAATTCATTTTTATTCTACTATAAGAGAAGAGACCATTCTTAAATATTAATAACTATAAACAATGAGAATTTTGAATAATTATTTTTAACACGCAGAGAGTGAATACAGTATTTTTAAATATCCTTATAATAATCCACCATCAAGCCTAAATGATGCTTTACTTCGTTTTTAACATGAAGTGGACTTACAACTTTTACCCAAAGGTTATATTTTAAAATCTCCATTAAAAACTCGTAATTAGGCTCTAAACATACTTTAATTTCTCCCCAAATATCTGGATTCGAATAATCTAAAGCATGTGTATCTACTTCTTTAGGAATAGCTACAATTTCTTGAGAGTGATGTAAATAATTTGTCTCTAGATACTTAAAATGATGATTAGCAACTTTAATATGTATCCATTCTGCTGGCATTCCTGTTTTTAAAATACCAATAGTATTTTTATAATAGTCGTCCGGATTAAAAGCTATAGGCTGTTTGACTTTCTGCTTACTAATTTGCAAATTTTTAATACGATCATCCAAGCAAAAAGCATACACACCAAATTGTTTATTATGTGCTATTAAATACCAAGCCTTATTAATTTCTTTAATATGTAAAGGTTGAAAAAAACCATTTATAATTTGAAAACCATTATCGTCGTACCAACCTTGATAAGTAATATCTATTCTGAGCTTATGTTCTATAGCGTGTATTAAAGGTACTAAATCTACTCGCGAACTTAAAGAACTTCGTGTTGTAGTAACATGTGCTTTCCATGAGTGCGCATGATGATGTAAAAGATAGAGTTCGGTTTTTTGATACACTTCTTGTAAAGCATCATTTACCTCATAACCCTCTAAATAATATCCGTAATTACGTTTGTGTAAAATAATAGTTTGATAATAAGATTTTATTTTATCAAGATCACGCTTAATCGTTTTTTGAGAAAACTGATTTAATTTATCGTAAAGTGGATCGTCTATATTATTTATACGCAATTGATCGAGCGCATTTTGCAAATCTGATAGCGGTACAAAACCATTCTTCTCCACACCGTACACTTTAGGGTTTGAAATAATACGTATAATATAATAGCGACGAAGAAACTCTGGAGTCATAGTACTGTTTGTAAAAACGAATGTAATAATAATCCTTCAAACAGTTAAAAGGAATCTGTTTTTATATATTTGAAAACCAAATACACTTTATGACATCGGTTTTTAGTAAAAAAGATTTTATCGCAACCAAGTGGTTTACTCTAGAAAAAATAATTCAGCTTATTACTGGTGTTTTTATTGTTCCTAAAATATTTAATACTCTAGGAACTATAGATATAGGGAAGCTAAAATTTGTTGAGTCTATTATAGGTTTGTTAACACCTTTATTTTTCTTGGGTTTATCTGCTATTTGTATTAGAGAAATTGTGTTTAACCCAAAACGTAGTCCGTTAATTTTGGCTACCGCTTTTTATCTAAGATTAGTAAGTTGGTTTGTTATTTTTGTAGGAATACTAATGTATTTCAGTCTCACCGATAGCAGTCCTTTAACTGGTTTATATCTTATTATTGCTTCTAGTTATTTTTTTAAAGTCACTGATGTTTTTGAGTATTACTTATTAGCTAAAAAATGGACCAAATATATTTTTATTAGCAAAATAACAAGCTTAATTATTATAGTGTCTTTACAATACTATGGTGTTACAGAACAGTTTGATGTCTATTATTTTGCAAAACTTATTATCTTAGATTTTTTAATTCAAGGTTTAATTTATTTTATAATTTTAAAACATAAAAAGCAGTTTTCATTTAAACTGTGGTCGTTTTCTTGGCCTTTAGCAAAATCCTTATTAAAGATGTCGTTTCCTTTAATAATTTCTAACGGCTTAATTATGTTTTATATTACCATTGACGAAATGTTTTTAAAACATTTTCATGGCGATCATGCAAACGGAATTTTTGCTACAGTTCAGTTCTTAGTTATTGGTTTGAGTTGGAATATTGGCTTTTCTATTATTAATGCTTTATATCCATCTTTAGCAGAATCTTTTCAAGAGAATAAAATACGTTATCAAAATAAGATAAGACAGTTAATAATAATCATGTTTACCTTGGGTTTATTAATTGGTGTGTTATATACTTTCTTTGGAAATAGTATTTTAGATACATATTTCACAACATCGTACGCCGAAGCAAAAACGCCCTTATTAATTTTCTGTTGGGCTCCACTTTTTGTTTTTCTTGGCATGATTTACGAAAAGCACTTAATTAATACAGGTCATTTACAAAAGAACGTGTATAGATTTGTAATTGGTTGCATTACAAACGTTATTTTATGTTATATTTTAATTCCTATTTGGTACGTAAATGGCGCTGCAGTAGCTGTTTTAGCAAGTCATTTTATTACTAATATTCTTTTTGTGCTATTCTATAAGTCTAACAGAAAACAAATTCTAAAACTAATCGTTACTAAATAGTAATGTCCTTTAAAAAGCTTCTTTTATTTTGAAGCTTTTAAGCGTTAGTGGTAGAAACGGCATCCTTTTTTTTGTTGCATTTATGCAAAAAAAAGATATAGTGGATGGCACGACGAAAACATGTTTTTACATGTTTTGGTAACGTCCAAATATATGTTAAACCATTCCTGAAAAAATTAAGTTTTTATTAAATTTACCTAAATCAAATTGCTATAAATGTATCATACCAAATTAGTTGCATTCTTACTTTTATTTTTTAGTTGTAGCTTTCTTTTAGCTCAAGAAAAAGTCACCTTAAGCGGTGTTATTCAAGACCAAAATACTAACGAAACCTTAATTGGTGTAAATATTTTATTTCCGGAATTAAACACAGGAACTACAACTAACGAGTACGGATTTTACTCGATTACTTTACCTACAGGTGAGTATACACTAGTGCTAAGTTATATTGGATATTCTGATAAAACGGAAACAATAACACTTAATGAGGATCTTAAAAAAAATATATTTTTAAATGAAGCTTCAGAGAGTCTAGAAGAGGTAATAATTACAGAAAATGTTGAAAAACTTAGCATTAGAAAACCACAAATGAGTGTTAATGCACTCTCTGCTTCTACTATAAAACAAATTCCTGTTGTGCTTGGTGAAGCCGATGTTTTAAAGGCGATTACGCTATTACCTGGTGTTACAAATGCGGGAGAAGGATCGTCTGGATTTAATGTTCGTGGTGGTGCGGCAGATCAAAATTTAATTCTATTGGACGAGGCTACTGTATTTAATTCTTCGCATTTATTTGGATTATTTTCGGTATTTAATCCTGATGCAATTAAAGATCTAAAACTTTATAAAGGCGGAATTCCGGCACGTTATGGCGGACGCGTTTCTTCGGTTTTAGATATTTATCAAAAAGAGGGAAATAGTAAGGAGTTTCATGCCAATGGAGGCATTGGTATTGTGTCCAGTCGCTTATTAGTCGAAGGTCCTTTAAAGAAAAATAAAGGTTCGTTTTTACTTGGTGGCAGAAGTTCTTATGCACATTTGTTTTTACCGTTATTCGATCTTGATAATGTTGCCTATTTTTACGATTTAAATACAAAATTAAGCTACAAACTAAACGAGAATAACAACATTTACTTGTCTGGTTATTTTGGTAGAGATGTATTTAATTTATCTGACAGCTTCGAAAACACCTACGGAAATACAATTGTAAATTTTAGATGGAATCATTTATTTAACGACAAACTGTTTTCTAATATGTCTCTTATTTATTCGGATTATTATTACGGTCTAAACCTAGATTTTGTAGAATTTAAATGGAACTCTGGTATTCAGAATTTTAATTTTAAATACGATTTTAAACATTATTTAAGCAATAATTTCAAGTTACAATATGGCTTAAACAGTATCTATTATAAATTTAATCCTGGAGAAATAGAACCTTCTACTCCCGATTCTGGAATAAATGCACAAAAATTAATCGATAAATATGCCTTCGAAAATGCCATTTATATAGATGCAGAACATAAAGTTTTAGATAACTTAACGATTGCCTATGGCTTACGATTAAGTACATTTCAGCGTTTAGGACAAAGTGAATTAAATATTTATGAAAATAATGAAGCCGTAATTTTTAACGACGATTTTCAAATATATCAAAGCGCAGATGCTATAGGTACAGAGTCTTCAAGCAGAAGTAAAACTATAAAATCGTTTGCAAATTTAGAACCTCGCTTTTCGGCAGCATATCAATTTAATAGAAACGAGTCGGTAAAAGCAAGTTACAATCGTATGTCTCAATATCTACATTTATTGTCTAATACCAGTTCACCAACGCCTTTAGATGTTTGGACTCCTAGTGGTGACTATATTAAACCACAAATTTTAGATCAATATGCTATTGGCTATTTTAAAAATATTAAAGATGGAGACTATTCTTTAGAAATAGAAACCTATTACAAAGATGTAAAAAACAGAATTGATTACATTGATGGCGCAAATTTAATTGCCAACGACGCCATAGAGCGCGTGATATTAAACGGAAAAGCGAGAGCTTATGGTTTAGAGGTTTTGTTTAGAAAAAACGAAGGCCGTTTTAAAGGTTGGATTGCTTATACAATATCAAAATCTGAACAAAAAACAGAAGGCCGCTCTCCTAACGAAACCGGAATAAATAATGGCAATTGGTATAATACAGGCTACGACAAAACTCACGATTTGTCAATTACCACAAGCTATAATCTAAATAAAAAATGGGATTTTAATGCAAATTTTATTTTTCAAACAGGACAACCTACAACTTACCCAAACGGACAATATACTTATAACAACATTGTTGTTCCAAATTACAGTGCTAGAAACTCAACGCGTTTAACAAGCTATCATCGTTTAGACTTTTCTGCAACTTATACACCAAAACCAGAAAAAACAAAAGGTTTTCAAGGTTCATGGGTTTTTGGCTTATATAACGCTTACAATAGAAGAAATGCCGCTTCTATTTCGTTTGCCCAAAATGAAGATACAGGCAATAACGAAGCAACCCGTTTATCCATTTTTGGAGCTGTACCATCTGTATCTTATAACTTTAAATTTTAATAATGAAAAACTTAATATATATCTTATTATTATCTTTTATATTTTCCTCTTGCGAAGATGTAATCGATCTAGAAGTACCAAATGCAGCACCACGTTTAGTAATAGACGCTTCATTAAATTGGTTCGAAGGTTCTACAGGAGCTGATCAAACAATAAAACTATCGCTTTCTGCTCCATTCTTTAATAATGAAATTTCACCTGCAACTGGAGCCAATGTTATTGTTACAAATTCCAATAACGATGTATTCAACTTTGTAGATTCTAATGCCAACGGTATTTACGAATGTTTCAACTTCAATCCACAAATAGATCAAGAATACACATTAACAATAACCTATAATAACCAAACCTATACAGGCTCAGAAACCATGACTAACGTTACGCCTATAGACTATATAGAACAAAATGATGATGGAGGTTTTTCTGGAGACGAAACAGAAATAAAAGCATTTTATACAGATCCAGCAGACGAAGAAAATTATTATTTCTTCGAGTTTAAAGAAGAATTTGAAACCAATCCAATGCTAGCTGTTTACAACGATGAGTTTATAAACGGAAACCAAATATTCGCTTTTTATACTAACGAAAATACAGAAACAGGCAATGAGTTAACAATTAGAAATTATGGAATTTCAGAACAATTCTATGAGTTTATGAACTTGCTGTTACTGCAAACCTCTGATGGAGGTGGCGGACCTTTCGAAATCCAACCTGCAACCGTTCGCGGTAACTGTACAAACCAAACCAATCCCGAAAATTTTCCGTTTGGTTACTTTAGAGTCTCACAAGCAACAGAACTTATTTATATCATAGAATAAAATAATTTGGGCGTTACCAAAACATGCTAAAAAAGCATGTCTTCGTCGTGTCATCCGCTATATCTTTTTTCTATCCTTTTAAGACAAAGCATTATTGTTTATTAATAAAGGTCAATTTTAACTCAAAACTAAAGTTGAATTTGAGAAAAAAGGATGCCGCTACTACCACTAACGCAAATACCGTACAACAATTAAACACAATTATCGTATTTTTGAATTATGACATTTGAACGCACCACAGAAAAAGAATCTAATTATAATCATTTAGAAAAAATGAGCACATTAGAACTTTTAACAAACATAAATAAAGAAGATCAAACAGTACCATTAGCTGTAGAAAAAGCATTGCCACAAATCGAAAAACTTGTCGACCAAATTGTTTTAAAACTAGAAAATGGTGGAAGACTCTTTTACATTGGAGCTGGAACAAGCGGACGATTAGGTATTGTAGATGCTTCCGAATGTCCACCAACTTTTGGTGTCCCTCATGAAATGGTAGTAGGCCTAATTGCTGGTGGAGACATAGCCATTAGAAAAGCTGTAGAATTTGCAGAAGATTCAATAAATCAAGGATGGGAAGATCTTCAAGAAAATAATATTTCTAAAAATGATGTTGTAGTTGGTATTGCGGCATCTGGTACTACACCATATGTTATAGAAGCTTTAAAGGAATGTAACAATAATAAAATTATTACAGGTTCTATCTCATGTAATAGTAAAAGTCCGTTAACAAATACAGCCAATTTCCCTATCGATGTTGTTGTAGGTCCAGAATTCGTAACTGGAAGCTCTAGAATGAAAGCTGGTACAGCTCAAAAATTAGTTTTAAATATGCTCACAACTTCTACCATGATAAAACTAGGTAAAGTTAAAGGTAACAAAATGGTAGATATGCAGCTTAGTAATAATAAGCTCGTCGACAGAGGTGTAAAAATGATAATGTCAGAACTAGCTATCAATAAGCAGGAAGCAAAAATATTATTAAAAAATAATCTTAATGTAAGAGCATCAATAAATGCCTATAATACTGCAAAAAATGGAAACTAAAAAAACCGATAAAGATGTACTTACAAAAGGTCTTAAAAAAATGGGAATATCTTTAGTATTAATGTTCCTTGGTCCATCATTAATATATGTAGCGTTTAGTAATCAAGAAAAACCATTATACATCCCTTTATTAATAGTTGGAATATCAGCATGTATATCAGCAGTTTACTTCGCATTTAAAGGATTAAATACAATACTAGATAGTATGTTCAAGAGTGATAAACAAAATTAACTTTTAAGCAACACCTCTTCTTTTATTGGAGTCGTAGGATTGTAACCAAAATTAGAATCTTCAAAAGTAATATTCAAGCGATCTAGTATATAACCAATAATTGCATAATGGTGTATAGTATGACTATTTGCCTGAGACAGCAATGCAGAATAAGTATAATCCATTTCAATCTTACCACAACCTAAATCGTCTATTACAATTATAGAATCTTTTATATTTTCTTCTACAGCTTGTAACTTCTTAATAATTTTGTTGAGATAATCTGTTGCAGAATCACAACAACTTTCAACAGTTAAGTCTCTTTTTCTCGAGGTTAAGTCAATCTTTCCTTCACTATTAAATTCTAAAGAACAATAGTAAAAATCAAATATATGTCTTAAATGCGAACCAACACTAGAATAGTATGGAGAAACAGAAGCATCACTCAATTCTTCATTAGACAGTTTAATTAAAAGAGTTTTAGATTTCTGAAGAGTTAATAAGGATGACTGTATAATGTTATTCATATCCACGAATTTAATTAGAATTAATTGATTAATAAAATTAATTCTAAGCATTAGTCATTATTTAACGATAACCTTACATCAACAAACTATATTTAGATAATCAACAACCTATTCCAGAAACAAAGAATGTCATCTCTATATAGTCTAACCTAAACTTCAAATTTTAATATTTAACGAAATCCTTTATATCACTCTTACACGAGGTGTATACAATCAATTCGTAATAGACTCAAATCGATTAATCACTAAAAAAAAGAAGTCTTTCGTTTCTATCAATCTCTCAAAGCATACCCTGCCAAAATTTAACTTCATCTATAGAAGAACACTTACATTGATAAAGAAGCTAATCTTTTAATATCAGGTAATCTATTTCAAAAAAACGACCTCTATAAATAACCAAATAGCTAACAACCAACACATAAAGTCTATCCAATCAATACGCATATTATTCTATATAAATAAAAAAGGATGCCGTTTCTATCACTCTCGCAAAGCACAGCCAACTAATATTTAAGTCTATAAATAGAAAACTGGATAAATTATGACTGAGGATAATCTTGCATGAAAGATCTACCTTAAATAATCACATGTATTTGACAACAGGTTTTAATGGATCAATACCAAAAGTTGTGGGATAGCAAAAAATAAGTGAACTTTGGATTAAAAATTTCGATGTCCTCAGAAAGATTCTTAGCTATAGCGAATTTATTACTTCCAGAAGTACTTGTAAAGTATTTTGAGATGACTAAACATTATACTAAAGGTGAAGATATTCATTTTTACTTTACCGAATTAAATGAAACTCCAGAAGAATTTAAAAGTATTACTCTTCATTCTAAAGGCTTCTTTCCCGAAGCCACTGTTCAAGATTTTCCTATACGTGGAAAGAATGTATTTCTACACATAACAAGGCGTAGATGGCTGAACAAAGCTACAGGAAAAGTAGTTACAAGAGATTGGCAATTAGTAGCAAAAGGAACTAGAATAACTAGTGATTTTGCTGCTTTTTTAAAAGAACTCTATTAGTAATAACGCTTCTAACACAACAGTTATAGCTAAATTCTACGGTGTAAATTCGAGAAATTTACAAAGGCAATACAAAGATTATTTAAGTGATTTCAAGCAGTGGAATCAAAAAGTACATGCAAAGCAATGGCTACTATTTCCAAAGAATATAGGAAGCTATCTTTCGTTAGATGAAACAGCTTTTTCAAATGGCGATTTATACACTATACTAACTAATAAAAAAGCAAAAGGTAAAAAAGGAGCTATAGTGTGTATTGTTAAAGGAACTAAAGCTGATACTGTTATAGAAATACTCAGTAAAATTCCATTAAAACAAAGACGAAAAGTAAAAGAAGTGACCTTAGATATGGCTGGAAACATGGGATTAATAGTTAAAAAATCATTTATAGAAGCAACATTAGTCATTGATAGATTTCATGTTCAAAAGCTTGCGTTAGATGCATTACAAGACATTAGAATTAAGCATAGATGGGATGCACTTGATGCTGAGAACAGTGCTATAGAAAAGGCAAGAAATAATAATGAAAAATATACTCCAATACTGTTTAGTAATGGAGATACACTAAAACAATTATTGGCTAGAAGCCGCTACTTGCTATACAAATCAAATAGTAAATGGACTAAAAATCAGCAAAAAAGAGCAAAAATACTTTTTGAACATTATCCAGATTTAGAAAAAGCATATAAGCTGTGTCAAAACTTATCTTGGATATTTAATAATACTAAAGGAAAAACTTCTGCTTTAATACGTTTAGCTAAATGGGATGAAAAAGTAAGACAAGCAGCATTTAAAAGCTTCAATACCATTGCTAGAACAATGTCAATACACTATAAAAATATACTCAACTATTTTGATAACAGAAGTACTAACGCTTCTGCTGAATCTTTCAATGCTAAAATAAAAGCCTTTAGAGCACAATTTAGAGGTGTTAGAAACGTAGAATTCTTCTTATTTAGACTAACAACTATTTTTGCTTAATTTTTAAATCCCACAACTTTTGGTATTGATCTGTTTTAATTTACTTATTATTAATTAAGCTTAACATTTATGTTTTTAACAAAAAAAATCCTCAACAAATAAATGTTGAGGATTCTCTAAAAAAGGCGACGACCTACTCTCCCACGAATGTAGTACCATCGGCGCAAATAGGCTTAACTTCTCTGTTCGGAATGGTAAGAGGTGAGCCCTATCGCAATAATCACCTTAAGTCTTTCGGTGTATGTAGTGATTTAAGATCAACTACTTAACCGTATAAAATAACATATTGAAAAAAGTACACTTTAGTGTATTAAACATGAAAATCGTAATAATATGTATTGTACTTAGTAAAAAAACAGGCGTACAATAAGCCTATGGGTTATTAGTATCACTCGGCTATGACATTACTGCCTTTACACCTATGACCTATCAACGTAGTAATCTCCTACGACCCTTTAAAGAAATCTCATCTTGTGGTGGGTTTCGCGCTTATATGCTTTCAGCGCTTATCCCTTCCCAACGTAGCTACTCTGCAATGCTCCTGGCGGAACAACAGATACACCAGAGGTTAGTCCAACTCGGTCCTCTCGTACTAGAGTCAGATCCACTCAAATTTCTAACGCCCACTGTAGATAGAGACCGAACTGTCTCACGACGTTCTGAACCCAGCTCGCGTGCCACTTTAATGGGCGAACAGCCCAACCCTTGGGACCTTCTCCAG
>NZ_LIQG01000021.1 GCF_001418015.1 Lacinutrix mariniflava
CCCTATCTATCGTAGCCATGGTGTGCCGTTACCACACCATCTAGCTAATAGAACGCATAGTCATCTTATACCGTAATCTTTAATGATATCTTGATGCCAAGTCATCATACTATAAGGCATTAATCTTCGTTTCCAAAGGCTATTCCTTAGTATAAGGTAGATTCTATACGCGTTACGCACCCGTGCGCCGGTCGTCAGCAATAGCAAGCTACTCTGTTACCCCTCGACTTGCATGTGTTAAGCCTGCCGCTAGCGTTCATCCTGAGCCAGGATCAAACTCTTCATCGTTAAATTTTTAAGTGTTGCCACTAATATGCTTAACAACCAAAGAAATTAATTAGTACTCGAATGGTTTATTCTCTTGTTTGTTTATAACCGTTTCCAGTTATAAACTTACGCTGTCAATTCAATATGTTTATGAACTTGTATTCTTATTTTTAATTTGCTAATTCGTTACCTTATTAGCGGGCTGCAAATGTAAAACCCTTTTTTATTCTGTGCAATGTTTTTTTGTTTTTATTTTAAAAACTTTGAAGCTTTTAAAACTCTAAAAAAAACATCTAATGTCACTGAACTTTTTCGCTCTAAATTTTAACGTTTTTAGCGGCTGCAAACTTACAACCTTTATTTTATATAAAAAGCTTTTTTTGAAAGTTTTTTATATTTTTATTTTCGCCTTGTTTTAGAACTTCGCTTTTTGTTATTGTCTGTGTGACTACAACGCTAAGCGGCTGCAAATGTACAACTGATTTTCAACCTGACAAGCTTTATTTTAATCTTTTTTTAAGTTTATTTTTAGATTGTTTTAGAAAAGCTTCTAATCAAGGTGTTACGTGTTGATTTTATTACTGTTATTTTTGTCTTGTTTGTCCTTATTATATATACCATATTTAGACTAACTTTTAAGGTTGTACTTCTACTCTATTGCAAACCATAGATAATCATTGTTTATTCTGTAAAAAAGACAACTTAATAAATAATGCGTTAGGGATTGAAACGGCATCCTTTTTTCTTTTTTGAAAAAAGATATAGTGTAAAGCCCGACCTTTAGGTAACGCCCAACAGATTAATGAATATAATTTGTGGATATGTATTGTTTGTGTGTTTATAACCTATTATCTTTGTTAACTGAATTTAAATTTATATATGATACAGATTACTTTACCAGATGGGAGTGTTAAATCGTTAGAAGCGAACTCGACTCCTATGGATGTTGCTAAAAGCATAAGCGAAGGTTTTGCTAGAAATGTTATTTCTGCAAAATTTAATGGACAAACCGTTGAAACCGTTACTCCTTTAACAACCGATGGTTCTATAGTATTATATACCTGGAATGATGATGAAGGGAAAACTGCTTTTTGGCATTCTAGTGCTCATGTTTTGGCACAGGCTGTTCAGGAATTGTATCCTAATGCTAAATTAACGATTGGGCCTGCGATTGATCGTGGTTTTTATTATGATGTGGATTTTGGTGATGCTGTGTTGTCTGATAAGGATTTTACAACGATTGAAAAGAAAATGCTTGAGATTGCTCGTGGAAAACACGACTTTAAAATGAGAAGCGCATCTAAGGCTGAAGCTTTAGAGTTATATAAAGACAATGCGTTTAAGACTGAATTGATTGAGAATTTAGAGGATGGCACTATTACTTTTTGTGACCACTCTACTTTTACAGATTTATGTCGTGGTGGACATATACCGAATACTGGCATTATTAAGGCTCCTAAAATACTCTCGGTAGCTGGTGCTTATTGGCGAGGTGATGAAACAAAGCCGCAATTAACGCGTATTTATGGGATTGCTTTTCCGAAACAAAAGGAATTAACTGAATATTTAGCTTTATTAGAAGAAGCTAAAAAGCGTGACCATAGAAAACTTGGTAAGGAGCTAGAGTTATTTACATTTTCGCAAAAGGTTGGTGCTGGATTACCGTTATGGTTACCTAAAGGTGCTGCCTTACGTGAGCGTTTAGAGAATTTTTTGAAAGCTGCACAGAAAAAAGCAGGTTACGAAATGGTAATGACTCCACATATTGGACAAAAGGAACTTTATGTTACTTCTGGACATTATGCTAAATATGGTGAGGATAGTTTTCAAAGCATAAAGACACCTAAAGATGATGAAGAGTTTTTATTAAAACCTATGAATTGCCCACACCATTGTGAAATATATAACGCAATGCAATGGTCTTACAAAGATTTACCTAAACGATTTGCTGAGTTTGGTACTGTTTATAGGTATGAGCAAAGTGGTGAATTACATGGATTAACGCGTGTTCGTGGTTTTACTCAAGATGATGCGCATATCTTTTGTACTCCTGATCAATTAGATCAAGAGTTTAAAAATGTTATAGATTTAGTACTTTACGTTTTTGGTTCTTTAGGTTTTGAAAATTTTACAGCACAGGTTTCTTTAAGGGATCCGGAGGCGCCAGAAAAATACATTGGTAGTCTTGAAAATTGGGATAAAGCTGAGCAAGCTATTATTAGTGCTGCTAAAGACAAAGGTTTAAATTATGTTATTGAAACTGGTGAAGCAGCTTTTTATGGTCCTAAATTAGACTTTATGGTTAAGGATGCTTTAGGTCGAAAATGGCAACTTGGAACAATACAGGTTGATTATAATTTACCAGAACGTTTTGAATTGACTTATAAAGGAAGTGATAATGAGTTGCATAGACCTATAATGATACACCGTGCTCCTTTTGGTAGTATGGAACGTTTTATAGCTATTTTATTAGAACATACTGGTGGTAATTTTCCACTTTGGCTAATGCCAAATCAAGTTTCTATATTAACTCTTAGTGAGAAATATGAGAAATACGGTGAAAAAGTTTTAAATTTGCTAGAAAAACACGAAATTCGCGCTCTTGTAGATAATAGAAGTGAGACTATTGGTAAAAAAATTAGAGAGGCCGAAATGAAGAAGACGCCTTATATGATTATCATAGGAGAGAATGAAGAGAAAGAAAACAAGATATCTGTTAGACAACATGGAGGAGAAGATTTAGGCACGATTAGTGTAGAAGAGTTCTCAAAGATTGTTGATATAGAAATAAATAAGACATTAAAACAATTTTAATAATAATATTAACTAAAATTTTACAGCCATAGCAATTCGTAGAAAAAGATCAAGAGGTCCTTTAAGAGTCATTAAAGAAGACCAACACAGAATTAACTCGAAAATTAGAGCAGAAAGCGTGCGTCTAGTTGGAGATAATATCGAAGTTGGTATTTACACAACTAAGGAAGCCATGGTGTTTGCTGATGAACAAGAGTTAGATCTTGTTGAGATTTCACCAAAAGCGATTCCTCCGGTGTGTAAAGTAATGGATTATAAAAAGTTTCTTTACGAGCAAAAGAAACGTGATAAAGCGTTAAAGTCTAAAGCTACTAAAGTTATTATTAAAGAAATTCGTTTTGGTCCACAAACTGATGATCATGATTATCAGTTTAAAAGAAAACACGCTGAAAAGTTTTTAAAAGAAGGTGCTAAATTAAAAGCATTTGTATTCTTTAAAGGACGTTCTATTGTGTTTAAAGAGCAAGGTCAGATCTTATTATTGCGTTTAGCGCAAGACCTAGAAGAACTTGGTAAGGTTGAACAAATGCCAAGATTGGAAGGAAAAAGAATGACTATGTTTATTGCTCCTAAAAAGTAGATTACAAGCTAATACAAGGTTAGCATAACAATATTATAAGTGAAATAATTAATACTAGGAAACAAGATGCCTAAAATGAAAACAAAATCTAGTGCTAAAAAGCGTTTTAAGCTTACAGGTACTGGAAAGATTAAAAGAAAGCACGCGTTCAAGAGTCATATCTTAACAAAGAAGTCTAAGAAACGTAAGCTTAAATTAACTCATGATGGTTTAGTACATAAAGCCGATGAGAACAATATTAAAGTAATGCTACGTTTAAAGTAACATTACCTTAATAGGTTACAAATTATTTATAAACCCTGGAGTTAGGCAAACTCAGATTTAACTAAGTGTCGCATTATTGACCGCCTACTACAAAACACATTTAAATTATGCCAAGATCAGTAAATTCTGTTGCCAAAAGAGCCAGAAGAAAAAAAGTGCTTAAACAAGCAAAAGGTTACTTTGGAAGACGTAAAAACGTTTGGACAGTAGCAAAAAATGCGGTTGACAAAGCGATGCAATATTCGTACAGAGACCGTAGAGTAAAAAAGAGAACATTTCGTGCATTATGGATCACGCGTATTAACGCTGGTGCTCGTTTACACGGTATGTCTTATTCACAATTTATGGGAAAAGTAAAAGCTAACAATATCGAATTAAACCGTAAGGTTTTAGCTGATTTAGCGATGAACCACCCAGGTGCTTTTGAAGCAATCGTGAACAAAATTAAATAAGGGCATTTTGCCAATTGAATAATATCATTTCACTTATATGAGAGAGAGTCCAATTCGAAAGAATTGGACTTTTTTTTATATAACATTTACGTTAACTTAATGTTATTGCTAAGTCTATTTTAGTAAAACTAATGGATCAATACCAAAAGTTGTGGGATAGCAAAAAATAAGTGAACTTTGGATTAAAAATTTCGATGTCCTCAGAAAGATTCTTAGCTATAGCGAATTTATTACTTCCAGAAGTACTTGTAAAGTATTTTGAGATGACTAAACATTATACTAAAGGTGAAGATATTCATTTTTACTTTACCGAATTAAATAAAACTCCAGAAGAATTTAAAAGTATTACTCTTCATTCTAAAGGCTTCTTTCCCGAAGCCACTGTTCAAGATTTTCCTATACGTGGAAAGAATGTATTTCTACACATAACAAGGCGTAGATGGCTGAACAAAGCTACAGGAAAAGTAGTTACAAGAGATTGGCAATTAGTAGCAAAAGGAACTAGAATAACTAGTGATTTTGCTGCTTTTTTAAAAGAACTCTATTAGTAATAACGCTTCTAACACAACAGTTATAGCTAAATTCTACGGTGTAAATTCGAGAAATTTACAAAGGCAATACAAAGATTATTTAAGTGATTTCAAGCAGTGGAATCAAAAAGTACATGCAAAGCAATGGCTACTATTTCCAAAGAATATAGGAAGCTATCTTTCGTTAGATGAAACAGCTTTTTCAAATGGCGATTTATACACTATACTAACTAATAAAAAAGCAAAAGGTAAAAAAGGAGCTATAGTGTGTATGGTTAAAGGAACTAAAGCTGATACTGTTATAGAAATACTCAGTAAAATTCCATTAAAACAAAGACGAAAAGTAAAAGAAGTGACCTTAGATATGGCTGGAAACATGGGATTAATAGTTAAAAAATCATTTATAGAAGCAACATTAGTTATTGATAGATTTCATGTTCAAAAGCTTGCGTTAGATGCATTACAACAGATTAGAATTAAGCATAGATGGGATGCACTTGATGCTGAGAACAGTGCTATAGAAAAGGCAAGAAATAATAATGAAAAATATACTCCGATACTGTTTAGTAATGGAGATACACTAAAACAATTATTGGCTAGAAGCCGCTACTTGCTATACAAATCAAATAGTAAATGGACTAAAAATCAGCAAAAAAGAGCAAAAATACTTTTTGAACATTATCCAGATTTAGAAAAAGCATATAAGCTGTGTCAAAACTTATCTTGGATATTTAATAATACTAAAGGAAAAACTTCTGCTTTAATACGTTTAGCTAAATGGGATGAAAAAGTAAGACAAGCAGCATTTAAAAGCTTCAATACCATTGCTAGAACAATGTCAATACACTATAAAAATATACTCAACTATTTTGATAACAGAAGTACTAACGCTTCTGCTGAATCTTTCAATGCTAAAATAAAAGCCTTTAGAGCACAATTTAGAGGTGTTAGAAACGTAGAATTCTTCTTATTTAGACTAACAACTATTTTTGCTTAATTTTTAAATCCCACAACTTTTGGTATTGATCCATTTAGACTAACAACTATTTTTGCTTAATTTTTAAATCCCACAACTTTTGGTATTGATCCAAACTAATTATCTTTGAGTTTAAACCAATACTTATATATGGATTTATCTAAAGTAAAACTAATTACCACAGATATGGATGGCACATTACTTAATTCTAATCATGAAGTAAGTGATGATTTTTTCGAGCTCTTTAAGCAAATAAAATCTCAAGGTATACTATTTGCTGCCGCTAGTGGTCGACCATACTATAGCATGATAGATAAACTATCTAAGATAAAGAACGATATTATTATAGTATCTGAAAATGGTGGTCTTGGTGTAAAAAATGATGAATTATTTTTATCAAACCCTATAGACGAGAACAACTTTAAGGAAATATCTAATTTAGTTTCTAGCATAAATGATGCTCATGCTGTTTTTTGTGCTAGAGATAAAGCTTATGTTTTGAGCGATTCGGAAATGCTATTAGAATTACTTAAAGAATATTATCCGCAATATAAAGTGGTTTCTAATTCCTTAGAGATTACTGAACCCATTTATAAGGTTGCTTTATTTCATGAGGAAAGTTCTGAGCGTTTTATTTATCCATTTGTGAAACACATTGAAAATCGTTTTAAAGTAAAAGTTAGTGCCAATCATTGGGTTGATATCTCTGAAAACAAAGCTAATAAAGGCCATGCAATTGCACTTATTCAAGAGGCATACAATATTTTACCTGAGGAGACTATTGCTTTTGGAGATTATAATAATGATATTGAAATGCTAAAATTGGCTAAGTTTAGCTTCGCTATGAAAAATGCTCATCCAGATGTTAAAGCTGTAGCTAATTTTGAAACCAAAAGCAACGACGAAAATGGTGTTGAATATATATTGAAACAAATTATTGATGCTAAAGAAAAAGCCATTAAAGAACTCTAATAGCCGAAATTTTAAATTTCTGTTCTTTTCCTTTTAACTGAATATCCCCAATAAATTCTGATGTATATTTAGTTGTTAATGCTAAGTCATTAATTAATAAGTTTGAGCATAATAGCAACTCGTTGTATTTATTGCACTCTCCTTGTATTCTTGCTGAAGTATTAATAACATCTCCATGGTATGCAATTTCTTTTTTAACTGTACCTACTTCTGTTACTATTAACTTGCCGCCATGTAAACCGGCTTTAAATACGGGAACTAGATTGTATTTAGACTTATAGTATTTTTGTTTTTTTTGTATCCGGTTTTGAAACTCAAAGAATAGATTAACACAATTATTATTAGTAATTCCTCTTTTATACTTCCAACTAAGTACTGCCTCGTCTCCAACGTATTGATAAATTTCTGCATCATATTTGTTTACAATTCTATTTAAATCGTAAAAGCAATCTTGAATTAGCTCGCTATAACTATAATGTCCAATTTGTTCTGCTATTGTTGTGGAAGCTTGCAAATCTAAAAACATAAAAATACGCTTCTCCTCTCTTGGCTTTCTATACTTACCAATTAAAAAATTAAAGAATACTCCCCTTCCAAATTTTTCGTTTGCAATTTTTATAAATGAAAAAATAATAGAGCATATTAAAAAATAGCTTATAATAATCCAAAATATTCTACTCGTTTTCCACCAACCGTCTTGCGTTGTTAAGTTTATGTTTAACTCGTATTCTGCTAATGGAAATACGTAATTTAATGAAAGGATGATACCAATGAGATAGATAACAAATTTCTCGAATAAGACTAATGCTAAAGAAAGGTTTTTTGATAGAAATTTATCGAACAGAAATTCTACAACCGCAAATAAAGTACCCACTAAAAGTCCTAATAGAATACCAAATGCCAGTATATCGGAAATATGATAATCTGTTACAATAATACCTTCCTCTGCTCCTATTGCAAAATATCTGATACATATAAAAATACAGAAAGCTATTACCCAAAATATAACCGTTTGAAATAATAAACGTAAAAACTGAATACTATAGTTTTTCACTGCTATTTAATTTGAAATTTCGTCTATTGCTGTTTGGAATTCTTTCCAATTTATTGAATCGTCTCCATCTTTATCGTAACCTTCAATTAATTTAGAGCTTACCACACCTCTAATAAACCCGCTTATTTCGGCTTCTTTAAGTAAGTTTTTAATTTCAGATTTAGAAAGCTTACCATCTCCATTTTCATCGAAAAAACGAAAAGCTTCTTCTGGAGTTCTAAAATGGTTTGTAATAAGAATTTGTATTTTCTTTAGTATATCGTCTTTTGCTGACATTGTTTATTCTTTTATGTATTATCGAATTTACAAAAAAAGAGCTACAATATAAATTGTAGCTCTCTTAAAGTAGTAAAAATGACTTATAGCAATAATTTTTAACCACTCCCCTTTAAAAAGGCTTACTATTAAAAACTTGTTTTATTTTATTCTTTAACAAACTTTAAAATAGTACCGTTACTAAAACTTAGTAAGTAAATACCATTAGAAAACCCATTAACAGGTATGCTATTATTAGAATTAGAAACTTCTCCACTAGTAATTTTAGCTCCCAAAATATTATAGATTATATAATTCTCTTTTGTTGTTAATCCTGAGACATTAATCGAGCTACTTGCAGGATTAGGGTATATTTTAAATTTAGGTATTTCATTAACAGAATCTACAGACAAAGTCGGTTCAACAGCTACAGGTTTATTGCTATTACTAAAAACAACACATTCTGAAGTCTGAACAGCTGTAAGTGTCTGCCCTAACCATGACGTAGGATTCGAATTTACTGGAGAACCAGCTCCTCCATTCTTGTAAGACGCACCATACACTTTGTAGCTTCCTACTGCTAAGCCTGTAAAATCTGCAGCTGTACTTTGTGCTTCAATTTGGTTATTAGCATTATTTACAGCTACGTATGTATAACCTGAATCTGCTGGTGTAGCAGCTACAGTAGAAACAGAACCTGCACCAGAGAATGACATGGTTCTTGAACCATGATTATAATTAAGATTCCAAGCTACTAATTTGTAGTTTGTACAAGGTGATAACGTTACAGACAATGAAGGATTATAACTAATAGCACCAGTAGCATTAGACTTAAGAAAAGTACCAGAACAAGGTGCACCTGGATTATATCCAGAAGCTAGAAAAACTGAAAAAGCTGTTGCTGTACCCGAAGTTACATTTGCAATGGTATAACTACCTGCAGTATCAACACTAAAATCGAAAGTTTCATAATTTTCTACTTGCCATTGTGTACTACATGTAGTGCCACCTGAAGTGGTTGCAGAAACAAGCTCTCCAGAAGGGCTACTTGCATTAATATTTAAAGCTGTTTGAGTAACTGTTGTTCCAAATAAACTGTTTAACGTTAAATTTAACCCAGCGTCACCTTGTGTAAATGTAACCGCATTAGTAGGACAAAAATTATTACTTATTGCTGTACATCCAGCAATAGTAATAGCAAAATTATTATTCGAGATATCGAAAAACACATTACCAACAGCTTCTACTTTAATACGTGCAGTTGTAGTTTGAATATTTGGTAACATAATACTTTCTGTTCCATCGTTAGCAGTATTAGTTGCTAATGTTGTAGGGAAGGTTAATCCGCCATCTGTAGATAATAAAATATTAACAATTGGTGTTGCAGTATCTGTACCGTTTACAGACCAAGTAATGGTTTGTGCAGAACCAGCTGCGTAAGATGAAGATAAGTTAGTTGTTTCAAGAAATGGTCCAATACTACCATCTACATTAACAATCATATCACTATAAGAAACACCACCACCAGCAGCATTATTATCACGAACCGTCATACGTAAATTTGCAGCTATAGTAATAGAAGGTAATTTATCTCCTTTTGCCTGATTTGTTCCATCAAGAATTGTAGAAAGAATAGGGAAAGTACGAGTGGCTGCACTAGCAGTTGCATCGTAAGTACGAAAGAAAGGTGGTTGTGTTGTATCGTCTAATGTAGTTGACGTAGGCGTTATAGCTCCAATGTCTGTACCTTCCCAACAATAGGTGTAAGAATCTCCAGATCCTTCAGAATCCGCACTCGCTGTAAGCGTAAAAGGTGTAGACTTTGGTATAGTTACAGTAGCAGGCATCGTTATTACTGGTGGTGTATTACCACTAGCAGTGGTTACAGCACAACTACTAATACTTGAAATAAGAGCGTCTGCTTCAAAATAACTAGCCGTATGGTAATTTAATATTGGTCCGTTAGTTGTACTATTAAAATAATCGTCTGAACCACAGGTAAACCCATAACTCATGATAGTTGCACCAGCACCTGGCTCTACTGAAGTCGAAGCATTTCGGGTTGTACAAACTGGAATCGAACTATTATAAGAATGGTTCATCCCAAACTGATGTCCTACCTCGTGTAATACAAGTTGGTCTCCAAAAACTTGAGAATAAGGAGGTCCACCTTCACCACCAGCACCACGTGCTTTAGCGCTATCATTACACAGAGAAGAAAAAGAAGCCACACCTCCACCCGAGTTGTTTCCTCCATCACCAAGTACAAATCCTATATCATAATTAGCATTACCAATTACAGCATCAACATTAGCCTGGTTCTCACCAAGCATTGTACCAACGTTTGAGTTGGTATAGGGATCGGTATTACCATCGGTATAGACAAGATTTGTTCCACTTACTAAATTAAAATGTACACTTAATTCTCTACGAAAAACCAAATTTAGAGTTGCTACGTATTGAATTACCTTATTAAAACTACTTGTTTCTGTACCACCATTCGAGGCAGTAAACTCTCCAGTTGCAGCCATTGCTAGGCGAAAGGTACGCAGGTCTGCTCCTGTATTATTTCTGTTACTGGCAGATTCGTTACTATTGTTTACGGTTTTTTTTTCCAAAATAGTAGTTGTGCCACATCTATCTCCTCCAAAATCTGGAGGTGTTATAGCATTACGTGTAAAATAGCTATAGTAAACATCTTTGTCATCATTTGAATAATGCTCAAAGTAAACAGCGTCACCATCATAATTCAAAATAACAATATGAAGTCCACCAGAGTTAAACGTAAGTCTAATAATTGCCTCTTTATTCTTTAAGCCGTTACCTGTATAAGATTTTATTTCTGGATGCTGAGCCGCAATTTCTGGAGAAAGAATTGAAGATTCTACCAAGCCAAATACTTCTGTTTTTCCATTTGGCATTGGAATTTCTAGTTGTAAATTTTCGTTGTTTTCAAATTCTATTGGTGCATTTAAAAGGTAGCTTCTTAAGCTTGCTTCATCTAGTTTAAGTACATTAAAATCTTTAATATTCCTAACTGTTTCAACAGCTTTTGGAAGTGATCTGCCTTCCATGGAAGAGAAGTATTTAGATTGCGCTTGTAAGCCTGTGCCAAATAGTAAAGGCAAAAACAGTAAATTGGTAAAAAAAAGTAGAATTGGTTTCATAATTATTTAGGGTTATTTGTTAAAACTAACATATAATATCTTAGCTCGTTTTGAGTATACAACATACTAAATGTATAGGTTAAAGTTACTCTTCACGAAAATACACACAACTGGCTTATTTTTTAAAAAAACAACTACTCAATCAATACTCAAACTTATAAATAACTGATTTAGTTGAATTAAAGGTCTCTTGAAATACTATCAATCAATTTTATTTAAATAAAAAAAGGGAATAATTATAGACTTTATAACCAAAGTGCTTGACATAATTCATGTACAGAAATAAGGTCTTGTTTTTTTATTTTAGCATTAATTATCTAACACTAAGTATTGGATACAGAATAATTAAAGGATTGAAATTAATTTCTACTTCCTTCAGTAAGCTTTAAGTAGAGAGTTAAACAATTTACGATCTCCTCTTTTGCTAAAAATGGTGTTATGTTTAAAGCCAATTGAATTAACGAAAAAAAGCTACAAAATTAATTGTAGCTTTTCTAGAATAGTTAAAATGATTAATAGCGATAATCTCTAACTCCTTCCTTACAAATTTCTCCCCAAAGAAATTTGAACATCTTTTTATCTTTTACGATTTAAAAAGTACTTACATTACTAAACCTAAATAGTTACATATATTGAGTAAAAGCATTAGCGTTAATACTATTACTAACATTATAAACAATAGCTCGTTTTTTTTCATAATTCTAGCCATTTGAGATTTAAAATTTGAGTTAAGCAAAAAAGAACTCTTCTATATTTAATACGGAATTAATTTAAGTAGGTTTTATTATTTCTTACAATAGTATATTTAAATAAGTAAATAAAAAAATAGAGACACATGAACGACATGATTATGTTACAAACGACATAGTTTTTTTTATTTACACTCTTTTTGTGTATCGTTTTTAATAAAATTAGAGTTCCTTCTAATCCGTTTTACAAATAACATAGTTAGCAAATGAACGACACCATTCTGTTACAAACATCAGGTTTTGATTAAATTAGGACTATATTATGTCTTTCAATTTTGTAGCTTTGGAAGCCAAACGCTCTAGATTTATTTATGTCAAACCACTATCTCTTATTATATCTATTTCTTTTTAATTGTGTAATAAACATCCTAATTATACTATTCTTTAACAAACTTTAAAGTATTCCCATTATTAAATTTTAGTAAATAAATACCATTAGCAAAGTCATTAACGTTAATACTATTATTAATATTAGATATTTCTCCTATACTAATTTTAGCTCCTAAAATATTGTAGATGGTATAGTTTTGTTTAGTAGTTAAACCAGATACGTTAATCGTACTGTTTGCAGGATTAGGAAAAATAGAAATTAAATTATTACTTATTTCATTGTCTTTAATACTTAAAGTAGGATCCTGTAAATTTGGTCTTAAAAGATAAGAAACATTAAAACCAAAGTCTTCATTATTAGACCATGTACCATTTGGATTTCCTGGCCAATTTACCCAAGTTGTACCAACTGTAAAAATATTTTCTGTAGTCGCTAAACTAATATTACTAGTTCCTTCTTCAATTGCAATAAGATATTTACCTGGATCTAAACTAAATGCATTACCTATAATATTAGCAGTATAACTTTGATTAACACCAGTAATAGTTACAACTTCAGTTTGAGCTATAATGGCATTTGGAACATCTGAAGCCATATCCCATATAGTCACAAATGTTGTTGTGCCATCTAAATCATTGCTTTGATTTGCTATTTCAAAAGTTACAGATACTATATCTTGAGTAACTAAAATATCGAACTGTTGGCCTAATTGACCACCATTGCCTGTACCAATCCCTAAAGAACCAGTAGCAATATTATTGTCTCTTGCATAGGTGCCTAATGAAATTTCTTTGGTAGAAGATGTTGTGTTATTAGAAAGGTCCGTATCGGTCTCTGCAAGTGTAAGAGTATATGTTACCGTATAACTCCCTAACATTGTTGGTGTAAAGCCAGTAAAAGTTATAGGTAAACTTGCCCCTACAGCTATAACTTGAGGGCTACTAGATTCTGTATAAACTTCTGATGAATTACTATCTGCTACTGCAACCGTTAAAATTACATTTGTGGCTTCAACGGTTCCTACATTTTCAATAGTTATACCGTTAGCGATGGACGATATCTGAGTTAGAGGAATACTGGTATATTGATCTTGCCCAACATTTGTATCTACTATTGCTAAATCGTTATTAATACTTATAGTTGTAAATGAATTAGGTCCATCCCAAATACTTGCATCCATCACATCACAGACAGCTCTTACATAAAAATCATAAGTTGTACCTTGAGTTAAACTTGTAATATTTACTGGGTTAGTTGTTGTTATAATAGTTGTGCCATTACCTGGAGTAAATCCAGTTGTTCCATATTCTACTTCCCATTGCGTGGCTGTACCAAAATTTGTCCAAGCTAAGTCTGCAGAAGTAGGTGTTATATTAGAAGCTTCTAATGCACTAGGAGCAATACAAGTACTTGGACAACCTCCATTATTAAAGCTTACATCATCTATTAATATATCATTAAAATTAGCATTCTCTAGTGAGTTAGTAAAAAACGTACACGTGCATTACCTGTTATAGTGTAACTAGCTAAATTTACAGTAGTAGAAACCCACCTTGGGCCCAAATTTTGTTGGTAAGATGTAACCGTATTCCAAGCAGCACCATCGTAAAACTCAACATTTATAGTATTATTACCAGAGTCATTCGTATTGTGACTAAATAAAGCATAACATAAATGAGGTGTAGTTAAGTCAGATAAATCAATTTCCGGACTAGTTAATATATCTCCCGTACCAGAAGTAGAATTCGGTGCAGTTCCATCTATCCAAGCATAATTTGTACCTCCTCCTGTTGTATAATCTCCTGCAGATGAAGCACCATAAGCTGCTTCTGTATTGTATATATAACCCTCTCCGGTTTCGGACCAACCACTAGGAGTTGTAGTTCCTGTAAAAGATTCTGTCCAAGGAGCAGAAGTTATTACAGCAGTTACAATTATAGATTGACCACCAGGAGAACAGTCATCAACAGTAGTAGTAAATATGCTTGGTGGGAATGCAGACGTTCCTTCTGCTGTAGCATAAATTTCTATAGGATTTGCATACATATTATAAATTTGCCAAGTACCATTAACCTTTTTAATATCAGTTCCATTACTAGTATTACTCCACACACCAGTTTGCAATTCTGTATAAGTGTTATCTAAGTTAACTCCACAAGTAGAACCAAAACCACTAACGGTATAAGCACTTTGCGCATTAGCAACAAAGCCAAAAGCTATACATGCAAATATTAGGCAAACTTGCGAAAGCATTTTATTTGGTTGCAAAAATGCTGTTAAAATGTATTTGTTTTTCATAATTGTATTATTTGGGTTTTATAATTTCATGCAATGATATGCTTAACACATAGTAATTGAAAATGAACGATCATGAACGACCTAATTATGTTACCAACGACATGATTTTGTTACAAACGACAGGTTTTGCATAAATTAAGACGTTTTCATGTCTTTCGATTTTGTAATTTTGAGAACTGTCATTTTCAGAATTTATTTTATGTTTAAATATTGCCCTTTATTATATTTAATTTTTCTTATTAACCTAATAAGCACACAAATAGCAACAGCACAAGATGCGCCAAAATTTGAAATGTCTTATTTTGAAGATATAAGTGCTACACTTTCTTTTAAATCTGTACAAGAGAAAAAATTCACACCTACTAAAGAGAAATTTATTAATTTAGGTATTACAAAAAGTGCACTTTGGATCAAAATTGATTTAAACCGTAAAGTACTAGATGAAGAAACTCTTATAGAAGTTAAAACACCTTTAAAAGATAGTATCACACTATTCTATACCTTAAAGAATAATGAAATAGTAAGAGAATCTTTGGGTGTTATGTTTCCATATTCTAAAAATAAGTTTAATCACTACTTACCTACTTTTAATGTTCCTATACATGATTTAGCAACTTCTATTGTGTACCTTAAAGTAACGAGTAGGTATTCTTTATTTTTACCTATTACTGTTAAAAGCAAAGAACAATTTTATAAACAACGTATTGATTCTTATTTAATAGCCGGTTTACTTATTGGTGGTTTATTATTAATGGGGATTTATAACTTATTTTTATATTTTAGTACAAGAGACTTTAGTTACCTATTATATGTATTAGCTTTATTCTCTGCTATTTTATCTCAAGGCTATCTTTTCGGAATTTTAATTCCGTATTTAAGTCCAGAATCTCCCGAGTTCTCTTTTCGATTTCCAATAATAATCATGTCTTTTACAGGCATTTTTAGCGCATTTTTTGCCATTCGTTTTTTAACTATAAAAAGAACAAGTACATTTTTATACTACTTATTACTCTTTTTTATTACACTTCTGGTATTCAATATCACTTTAGAATTGATGAAGTTTGACTATTTATCTAGAAAATTAAATATTTTTCTTATTATAGGAATCTCCACAGTTATTTTTTCTTCAGCAGTTTATAGTCTGATTAAAAAAAACAAAATAGCGCTATATTTCACTATTGCTTGGACTTTCTATCTTTTTGGAATGATTGTGTTCGCTCTTAAATCGATTGGTGTTTTATCTCATAATACCTTTACAGATCATTTTATGCACTTTGGTACTTTTTTGGAAGTTATTTTATTGTCTTTTGCATTAGGTCACAAATATTCTTTAGTACAAGTAGAAAAGGAACGTTTAGAAAACCAAACTAGAGAAGAATTAGAAGCACTAGTAAAGCTTCAAACTACAAAATTAGAAACTTCTTTAGGTGAAAAAGAGGTGCTTCTTAAAGAAATACACCATCGCGTTAAAAACAATTTACAAATAGTAATTAGCTTATTAGATTTACAAGTTGCATCGATACAAGGCACTAAAAACAAAGAGATTCTTTTACAAAGTAAATCTCGAGTTTATTCTATGTCGTTAATACATCAAAAATTATATCAATCTGATAATTTGGCTAGAATAAATATGAAAAATTATCTAGAAGAATTGTTTCCTTATTTAAAAGACAGTTATTATACTGGTCGTTCGAAAATAGATTATAGTATAACTATTGAAAATAAAGATATGTCTTTAACCAAAGCTGTTCCTTTAGGTTTAATAGTAAATGAATTACTAGCCAATAGTTTTAAATACGGATTAACGAATGATATTAATAATAAAATTGAAATTGTTCTTGAGCAGCATGATAAAAATTGGATTTTACAAATAGCGGATTCCGGAAAAGGCTTTGACCAAACCACATTAAAACAAGACATTAAAAAGTCTTTAGGCTTATTTTTAGTAAGCTCATTAACTAAACAGTTACATGGTACTATAAAGCGTTATTATAAAGAGGAATTATTTGTTACAGAATTAACAATACCTATTGAAGAGTAAGTATATGAAAAACAGGAAAATATTAATTGTAGAGGATGAACTTATTATTGCTGAAAACCTACGTTATATTCTTAATGAATATGGCTATCATTTTGTAGATGTTGCAGGAAGTGCAAACGAAGCAAAACAGTTATTCTCTAAAAAGTTATATGACCTTGTATTAATGGACATTAATTTGGAGGATAATAGCGGAATAGACGGTATTGATTTGATTCAAATATTAATTAAAAAATATTCTTTTATCTATATATACATAACTGCAAACGCCGATATTAAAACAATAGAGAAAGCAAAAACTACGCAACCATCTGGCTATATAGTAAAACCTTTTAATAATGCTACTATTCATGCTAACGTTCAAATTGCCTTAAATACAATACAAGACGATATTTATTTTACATACACAAAAACAGGTATGCAGCATAAAATATTAGTTTCCGATATTATGTACGTGGAAGCGGATGGCGCTTATACAAATATCTACTCCATTAATAAAGAAGCACATTTTATAAGAAAATCTATTGCGGAATTTTTAGAAATTTATCCAACTTACTTTATTAGAATTCATAAATCTGTATTAATTAACAAAAATAACATACAGGGCTATACCAGTCAATCGGTAAAAGTAAATGATGAAAAACTACCGTTAGGTAGAGCTTATAAACAGAATTTCTTAGAGAACATTAAGGATCTCTCGTTTTCTTAAAAGTATATATAAAAAACTTAAGAGATTATGTAGAGTACCTCTCTTTTAAATAGTACTTGGTTTTACTTTATTCTTTGTTTTTAAAAAATAAATACTCTCTATAAACCAAATATTGAAAAATAATATAAAACAAGGTGTTAAAAATCCAAATATCAATATAAGGATCTTCATACAATACTAAGTCTAAATTCCCAAACAAAAATATAGTTATACTACAGCATAAATATAAAATTAAACCTATAGAAAAGTTAAAATAATTATGTTGTGTCTCAAAATTTTTAAAAATAAAAACGAAAGCATAGCCTACTAAAATTGCAGATGTCGAAACAATTTCATAGATATTAAAAGTCCAAAATAATTGATTATTGAAATAATACATGCCTGCTAAAATCAATATTTCTATAACAAAAATAGTGACAATTAATTGCTTCATTATTTTTTCTTTAAATAGTTTATAAAATAAAGAACTTAAAAAGGAAAATTGAAAAACAAAATAAAAATGAGATATAAATAAATTCAAGTTTGGATGTAAAAACCCTATTATATGACAGGTAATTTCTATTATTGACAGTGCTATTAAGTACGCCAAAAATATTTTATATACTTTCTTATTTACATCCTTATTGGTTATAAATAGGAATGTGTTAATTATTAAAAAAAACAAACCAACTAAACTAAAAAGGAAACCTAACATTAAATTCATAATTTGGAGCTTGTGTTTTACGTTTTTTGTTTCTTTTTCTTCGCCGCAGGAAATAACACATTATTAAGTATTAATCTATAACCTGGAGATGTTGGGTGTAAATAGAGTTCTGTCTTTGGGTCACCAACTTTATGTGTGTAATCTTCCGGATCGTGACCTCCATAAAATGTAAAAAAGCCTTTTCCCTTAATACCATGAATGTATTTTGCTTCGCCATTTGTTTTGTTTTCTCCCATAACAAGTACATTACTTTTAATTTGCTCTCGAGTAAAAGATGTGGTTTGTCCCATAAAACCTTTTACTAAAGCTGTGTGGTTTTGACATAACATGGTTGGAATTGGATCCCATTTTGCAGAGAAATCCATAAGAGAGAAATAGTCTGTTTGTTTTGGTATTTTACGTTTTGGAGTCATGTCTATACTAGAAAACTCGTATACCATTGGACTGCGTTCCAACGTGTAATCTTTAAAAGCAAAGGTTTTATGGTACTGTATTTTAGATTGGTAATTAGCATCGCTCGCGTCACCATCGAACATTGGCTCGCAAATATCTACACCTTCCGCAGATAATGCTATATCAAAACTATCTGTTGCACTGCACATAGCAAACATAAATCCTCCACCAACAACATAATCTCTAATTTTTAATGCAACGTCTCTTTTCTCCGTAGACACTTTACTGTAACCTAATTTTGTTGCGAGAGTTTCAGCAGATTTTTTTTCGTCTATATACCAAGCAGCGGTTCTGTAACGTGCATAAAATTTACCAAATTGGCCTGTAAAATCTTCGTGATGCAGATGCAGCCAATCGTAGAGAATTAGTTCATCTTTTAAAACGTCTTCATCGTAAATGGTTTCGTACGGTATTTCGGCGTAGGTTAATACCATTGTAACCGCATCATCCCAAGGTAGTTTGCCTTTTGGTGTGTAAACTGCAATTTTTGGAGCTTTTTCTAAAACTACAGATTCCATATTTTTACTTGGACTACTAATTTCATTTAGTATACTTTCCGTTTTATCATCACTTAGCACTTCAAAACTTACACCTCGAATTTGACATTCTTTTCGAATTTCGTCAGTATCTGGTAATAAAAAAGAACCACCTCTATAGTTTAATAGCCACTTAACTTTTATGTCTTTGGCTAACGTCCAATAGGTAATTCCATAAGCCTTTAAGTGATTTTCTTGTGTTTCGGCATCCATTGGCACCAATATATAAGATGCGTAACTTTGGCTTGTTATTAGGGAAATTAATATGAATAGTATATTTTTCATTGCCTTGTTTTTGATTATTTCAAAAATTGATTAACACAGAAATAATCCTCTTGAAAGATAATCAAAAAATATTCCTTTTCAGAAACAGTAATAAATAATTAAGCAGAAATACAGTAATAGGTATTGTTATTATTAATCCTGGAACTCCCCAAATAAATCCTCAAAACATTAATGCTACAAGCACTGTAATTACATTAATGGAAAAAGATTATTACAAACAGTAAATGAAGAAAATGAATAACGTATTTTTTAATGTTACCTAGTTTAGTATCTCGTCAATTAGTATCTAAAATTTATCCCAAGTAATAAGTTCATCGACATAGTTATTTCAACCTTATATAAATTTAGAGCTTACCACACCACGAATAAAACCAATAATTTCTATTTATTTAAACACACTTATAATTACATTTTTTTTTAAAATCTGCTATCTCCAATTTTGCAAAAAAACATAAAGCTTCTTCTGGAGTTTTGAAATGCTTGGTTATAAGGATTTGTATTTTCTTTAAAACATCATTTTTTACTGACATGTGTTTTGATTTTGTTTAATAGTAAGAAATTATGTTTGGATATAATATTGTATTGATAACAAAAAAGAGCCGCATTTCTGCGACTCTTTATATTTGTTATAATAGGAAAACTTAGTCTTTAATTACTCTTTTAGTAACTTCACCAAAAGCGGTTTTCATTTTTAATAAATACATTCCATTACTAAATGAAGAAATATCTATTGTATTAACGTCTTGATTACATGTTTTACTTAACAATAATCTACCGTTAATATCGTAAATAGATAGCTGTAATTCAATTCCGTCTATATTAGAAATATTTAATAATCTACTTGTAGGATTTGGGTATATGCTGATATTACTTAGTTTGTTATTATCATTAATTCCTAATGTTTCTTCCACATTAACTATTATTTCAGAACGCTCACTCCCACAGCCATTATCATTTGTACTAGTTACCCAATAAGACGTAGAACCAACTGTAGATGTATCTGGTGTTGGAGCATTTACGTCTCCCATTCCTCCAATTTCTGTAGTATACCACATTAATCCTGTTCCATTAGATCCTGTTGTTGCTGTTAATTGTGAAGCAGTATCTCCTTGATTATATGTTACTGGTGTTGTAACTGTTGCCTCAGAAGGAATTATTGATCCTGTTGTTACTGGAGAACCAGCTAACCAATTAGAAGTCATTCCTGTTAAATAAAAATTTGTTAAAGTACCATTATTTGCATTTGACGTTGCGTCTAATAGAGTTGTTTCCGATGTATTATCTGCTGCGTCAATACCTTGATTAAAATTGTAGTAAGCTACTAAACCTGTTTCGTTACCTTGTAATTCGCAATTTTTACCAGCATTAATTTGATTAGCTGTTTTTGCAACACTCCAAATACGAATATCATCCATATTACCTGTAAATAAACGATCAGGATATATTGAATTGTTTCCAATTAACACAATCTCTGCATTGTTATTAATAATCCCAGAAGCGGTAGCTTGAGTTTCTAATATACCATCTATATAAATCTTAATAGCGTTACCACCTAAAGTTGCAGCTATATGATGCCAATTTCCATCGTTTATATTTGTAGTTGAATTAATTTCTTGTGTAGGTGTTATGCCACTACAGGTAAAATTCACAGTTCCTGAATCATTTAAATGTAATCTCCAGCTATCATCTCCTTTAACGACTAAAGCATCCCATTGTTGAGGCAACACGTTTGAATTCACCCAAAGCTCTACAGTCATTTCAGTTGTAAAATCAAAATTAGATTCATTTGCTAATTGAATATAATTATTAGAGCCATCAAAATTTAAGTGCGTTGCTGGAGCATAAACATTAACTACCATTTCTGTTCTTTTACTTTCACATCCATTAGCATTAGAACTTGAAACCCAATATGAAGTTGCTCCAATAGTTGCCGTACTTGGTGAAGGTGCTGTTGATAATCCAGAACCACCTGTTTCTGATGTGTACCACATTAATCCCGTTCCATTAGATCCTGTTGTTGCTGTTAACGGAGTTGCAATATCTCCTTGAGTATATGTTACTGGTGTTGTTACAGTTGCTTCAGAAGGAATTATTGATCCTGTTGCTACTGGAGAACCTGATATCCAATTAGAAGTTGTTCCTGTTAAGGCAAAATTAGTTAAAGTACCATTATTTGCATTTGAAGTTGCATCTGTTAAGATTGTAACACTTGTATTATCATTAGCATCAAGACCTTGATTAAATTTGTAGTAAGCTATTAAACCTGTTTCATTACCTTGTAATTCACAGTTTTTACCAGCATTAATTTGATCGGCTGTTTTAGCTACATCCCATATACGAATATCATCTAAATCACCATTAAAAAGGTATTGGTTACTATTTTTGGCTCCTATTTGAAGAATACCACTACCTGTATAAGGGACTACTCCTGAATCTGAACCCACTAAAACACCATCTTGGTAAACCTCTCTTGAATTATCTGTTATATTGTAGACACAAGACCAATGGTGCCATTCATTATCTGCTACATAATTTGCAGCGGGAATATTTATATCATTGTCCCAAAAAGCAAATGTAAAATCATTGTTATTTCTAAAACCAATATGTAATAAATTACTATTTGCTTCATTTCCTTGTGTTAAAACATAACTATCTGTGTTATTTGAAGCACGTTTAGAATAAAATTCTACTGTAAATGATATATTTTCTACATTTATTCCAGAAGGAACTTGAACATAATCATTAACTCCATCAAAATTTAAATGCGTAGCAAGTTCACCTACATAAACATTTAATGGTTCTCTTTTGCTTTCACAACCTGCGGCATCGCTTTGTGTCACCCAATAGGTTGTAACACCATTAGCATTTGTACTTGGTACTGGAGCTGTAGTAATTGGCATTCCTCCAGAATTAGATGTGTACCATTTAAGGTTTGATCCATTGGCAAATAAAGCTGTTGCAGCTTCTCCGACAGAGTAATAAACATTTTCTACCAATGGCACGGTTGGCATTGATGCTTCAGGACTTGTTACTGTAAATGTAAAGTTTTCGTAAATAAAATTAGATGAAGTTGTATTTCCAATTTGCCACTTGATTAAAAATTGATCTACAGGCAACAAACCTACAGGTATTGTAAATGTTCCACTAATAGGGTTGTTAGTTACACTTATTGAATTCACCAAATTTTCTCCAGAACTATTTACAACATACATATTAACTGTTCCATATCTACCTGCCTCTAGATTGAATGTATAGCCGACACTTATATTATTATGACATTTTGAAAAATTTGAAAAATTTTCAATTTCATACTCTTGGCCTGAAACCCAATTTGATTCTTGATAAATTCCAATGACCTTGTCATAAACATGATCATAGCTTTGAGCTTTAGCCATATTAAGGCTTACACAAGCTAATAAAAAAAAGTAAAGTTTTAATTTCATAAATTATAAATTTGTTAGTTTAATTAAGGACGTTAAAACTAACTTTTAACCCATGAAATACAAATAATAAGGGTTGAAACGCAATATTTTGTATGTAGACGACTATTTAAATTGCTTTGCGTAGGTTCTAGAAAGTGGGATTTCTACACTATTTATAAACACAGCGTTTGAAGTAACTCTCTCTACTTTATTTTTATTTACAATATATGATCGATGTGTTTGACTAAACACATCAGAAGGTAACCTTTCCAAAATAACACTTAACGATTGTCTAGTAGTAAATTTTTTGAAAACGGTTTGAATATTGACATAATTACCTTCTGCTACAAAGTACTTAATAGCATTAAAATCTAAACTAACTATATCATAACCATCTTTAAACTGAAATGTTTGGCTTTGTTTTTTATGCATAGCCAAATTAATAGAAGCCAATAAATCTACTTTTTTTAAAGGTTTGGTTAAATAAGCGTCCGGATTTGTTTTTAAAGCATCATTCATTAATACTAAATCGTGTTGACCTGTAATAAAAATGATGGTCGCATTACTATTCTTTACTTTTGCTAATTCAATGCCCTCATTTACTCCTTTTAAATTTATATCCATAAGGATAATATCTGGCGAAAAAGAAGCCATTTCTATTAATGCTGATTCTTTATTATTTGCAATATTAATTTTTGTAAAGTTTTCTTCTTGCAACACCTCTTCAATATAATCGGCAATAATAATTTCATCTTCTATTATTAGAATTTTAGTATTAAGTATCTTATTCATTGATTATTTTTTTTGATAGTGAAAAAGAAAAACCTTTGTCTGTACTTATTTTATAATCCATTACTAATTGACGACAGATTTTATCGATCAGTTTTGGTGTAATTGTTTTATTAAAACTAGCTGTTCCATTATCAGTATAATTGAATAATAAATAACCATTATCAGATTTTAATTCAAAATCTATTGCTTTATTATCTTGCTTATAAAAAGCATGTTTTATAGAATTTATTAGTAGTTCTGTAAGTAAAAGTCCAAAATACATTGCATGGTCTATAGGGATTTCAACAGAAGCAATACTAAAATTAGTTGTAATATCGTTGTCTTTAAACACATCGAAGAAACTAACTTTTACATCATTAAGGTAACCTGCTGTATTCACCTTTTTTTTATCTTCACTTTTGTATAAATGTTTGTGTAACGTAGAAATAGCCTCAACTTTAGTTAAAATGTTTTTTAAATAAATACTTTCTTTTTCTGAAGTTTTTTTAAGTTGATTAGAAACAAGAATGACTACCAACTGCAAATTATTATTAATACGATGATTGGCTTCACTTAGCAAAAATTCATTTTCTTGAGATAAATATTGTAACCTTTTGTTGCTTTTTCTTGATCTTTTAAGAAAATAAGCAATAACAGCAATTATAAAAAAAGCAAAAGAAACCAAGCTAATACTCACATATAAATTTATTCTATTTGCTACTAACTCTTTATTTTTATTATGAATTTCGAGAGTATTAATTTTTATTTGATTTTCTTTTTCCTTTAGCTTGTATTTACCTTCTATGTTTAACAATAATTCTTCTTTTTTAATTTCGTTATACTTAGTAGTAAGCTCTAGTCTGTATTTTAAATATTCGTATGCTTTTTCTGTATCGTTAAGTCTAAAATATAAATTTTGAATATTCTCATTAAGGATAATTTCATTGTATAATAAATTGTTTTCTTTAGAAAATTTAGCTGCGTGTAATGCTTTTTTTAGTGCTTTCTCTAATTGGTTGCTTCTAGCTAAAGCCATTATATAACTTATATAAGCATCAGCTTGCTGTTGCTCCATATTATTACTTTCTGCAAATTCAATTATTTCTTCTAAATAGCGTATTGCTGTGTTATATTCTTTTTTACGTTCATAAACACCTGCAATCTCAAGTAAAGAATAAAACACATTATCTTTATCATTTATTTTTCTTGCTAAATCAAGTGATTTATTAGCGTAAAACAGTGTTGAATCTTGTATATGATAAAACTCTGTAAAAAGTGCTGCTCGCCTATTGTAATATTTAGCTAAATAAAGTTCATCAACTTTATATTCCTTTAAAATGTGTGCTGCCTTATCAAGCTCAACAACAGATTCTACCAGCATTGTTCTTTTTCTGAAAAACTCTGCCATTTTTACATGGTATAAGAATTCTAACTGTTTATTATTTATGGTTTTAATGTTCTCAAAAGCCTTAATGTAATAATCATTAGCCGTATCATAATCTAACTTTAGTTTGTGAATTTGAGCTAATCCTAAAAGGAGATTGATTTTTTGTTCTTGATCTGTAGGTTCTGCTATGTACTTGCTATAATAAGTTATGGCTTCATCTAATTTGTTTTCATTAATTAGATTCTGACCAAAATCTACAATATCATCCTTTTGAGAAAATGATAGATGAAACATTAAAAATGAAATACAAAGAAATAGACATCTCATACTAGGTCTTCTGCTTCTTTTTCTTCGCCGCAGGAAATAACACATTATTAAGTATTAATCTATAACCTGGAGATGTTGGGTGTAAATCGAGTTCTGTCTTTGGGTCACCAACTTTATGTGTGTAATCTTCCGGATCATGACCTCCATAAAATGTAAAAAAGCCTTTTCCTTTAATACCATGAATGTATTTTGCTTCTCCATTTGTTTTGTTTTCACCCATAACAAGTACATTACTTTTAATTTGTTCTCGAGTAAAAGATGTGGTTTGTCCCATAAAACCTTTTACTAAAGCTGTGTGGTTTTGACATAACATGGTTGGAATTGGATCCCATTTTGCAGAGAAATCCATAAGAGAGAAATAATCTGTTTGTTTTGGTATTTTACGTTTTGGAGTCATGTCTATACTAGAAAACTCGTATACCATTGGACTGCGTTCCAACGTGTAATCTTTAAAAGCAAAGGTTTTATGGTACTGTATTTTAGATTGGTAATTAGCATCGCTCGCGTCTCCATCGAACATTGGCTCGCAAATATCTACACCTTCCGCAGATAATGCTATATCAAAACTATCTGTTGCACTGCACATAGCAAACATAAATCCTCCACCAACAACATAATCTCTAATTTTTAATGCAACGTCTCTTTTCTCCGTAGACACTTTACTGTAACCTAATTTTGTTGCGAGAGTTTCAGCAGATTTTTTTTCGTCTATATACCAAGCAGCGGTTCTGTAACGTGCATAAAATTTACCAAATTGGCCTGTAAAATCTTCGTGATGCAGATGCAGCCAATCGTAGAGAATTAGTTCATCTTTTAAAACGTCTTCATCGTAAATGGTTTCGTAAGGTATTTCGGCGTAGGTTAATACCATTGTAACCGCATCATCCCAAGGTAATTTGCCTTTTGGTGTGTAAACTGCAATTTTTGGAGCTTTTTCTAAAACTACAGATTCCATATTTTTACTTGGACTACTAATTTCATTTAATATACTTTCCGTTTTATCATCACTTAATACTTCGAAACTTACGCCTCGAATTTGACATTCTTTTCGAATTTCGTCAGTATCTGGCAATAAAAAAGAACCACCTCTATAGTTTAATAGCCACTTAACTTTTATGTCTTTGGCTAACGTCCAATAGGTAATTCCATAAGCTTTTAAGTGATTTTCTTGTGTTTCAGCATCCATTGGCACCAATAAATAAGATGCGTAACTTTGGCTTGTAATTAGGAAGATTAATATGAATAGTATTTTTTTCATTGTCTTATTTTTGATTATTTCAAAAATTGATTTTCATAGAAATAATCCTCTTGAAAGATAATTAAAAAAATTATTCCTTTTCAGAAACAGCAATAAATAATTAAGCAGAAATAATCTTAGCTATTCCTCTTGTACTAGGGAATTGTTCTAATATTATTTTAAGAAATACAGTAATAGGTATTGCCATTATTAATCCTGGAACTCCCCAAATAAATCCCCAAAACATTAATGCTACAAGCACTGTAATTACATTTATTGAAAAAGATTTCCCCATAAATATTGGTTCCAAAATAGAACCATAAAGCACTTGTGTTCCTGCAATTGCAATAATAAAAAACAATAATGTACTTGAAGCTTCTAATTCTACAAACGCAAAAACTGAAAGTAATAATACCGTTACAAATGAACCTACCATTTGAACAAAATTAATTAAGAAAGCAAATAAGCCCCAAAAAATAGGAAAACTTACATCGAAGAAATAGCAAGCTAAACCAGTAAATAATCCTGTTAGAAAGCTAACTAATACTTTTACTTTTATAAATTTTATTAAATCGTTTTCAATTTTAATGAATGTTTTAATAGATTGGTGTCTCTTCTTTAATAAGGTTTTATTAATAAGGTTTTCAATATTTATAGATTCGGCTAACCAGAGCACCACAAAGAAAATAGTCATCAACAATGCTGTTAACGCTCTTGTTATAACGGTTAAAGTGTTTCCAAAGTTTTTAAATATGGCTTCTTTATTAAGAAAACGAGATAATTTAGCATTGTCTTCTTTTATAGCTTCAGAACCAAAAATAGATTCCACTTCATAAACCAAATCATTTACTTTAGTTTGTGCTTTTAAAAGGAATGACGAATCGCTTTCCATTATCTGTTTACTCGATAATTTTACTAACTCTACTCCTAGTTTTACACCTAAAACGATAATTAATAGTACTATAAAAATACTTATTATTTTATGTACTCCTCTACGTTTTAAAAAACGCATTAATGGTAAAAACAACAACGCTATAAACATTGAAAAAAACAATGGAATAAATATAAACGATAAGACTTTAAGTAAATAAAATATTATTGGTATTACTATTATTAACAGTAAGTAGTTTGTTGTACGGAGTTTATCCATTATTGTTACACTTATTTTTATGTAAAGATAATTTAATGTGGTCTTTTATTGTTAAATTTTAACACTAGTTGTTAAAACGGAACTTCATCATCTGGAGCACCGAAGGCATCTTCTGGTGATGCAGTAAAATTATCGGTTTTAAAACCATCGTCATTAGCAGCATTCATTTTACTATGAAATTCTTGTCCAGAAGAGAAAGGTGTATCGAAATCATCTAGATTATCAAACTTACCTAAGTTTCCAATAAACTTTAAACGAATATTTTCAAGTCCACCATTTCTATGCTTTGCTACAATAAACTCACCTTGTCCAGCTGTAGGAGATTGATCGTCATCATCCCATTCATCAATTTTATAGTATTCTGGTCTGTATATAAAAGATACAATATCTGCATCTTGCTCAATGGCTCCAGATTCACGTAAATCTGAAAGTAAAGGTCTTTTACTTCCTCCACGTGTTTCTACAGCACGCGATAATTGTGATAATGCAATTACTGGCACTTCTAATTCTTTTGCTAAAGCTTTTAGGTTTCTAGAAATAGTAGATATTTCTTGTTCACGATTTCCTCCACTACCTGCAGCTGTCATAAGCTGTAAATAATCAATCATGATCATTTTAATTCCGTGCTGAGATGCTAAACGTCTTGCTTTTGCACGTAAATCGAATATTGAAAGCGATGGTGTATCATCAATAAACAAAGGTGCTTTTTCAAGCGCTTTTACTTTAACGTTTAATTGCTCCCACTCGTGTTTTTCTAATTTACCTGTTCTTAATTTCTCTGAAGACAAGCCGGTTTCACTAGAAATTAATCTTGTTATTAACTGTACAGAAGCCATCTCTAAAGAGAAGAAGGCAACAGGAACGTTATGCATTACAGCAATATTTCTAGCCATTGTTAACGTAAAGGCTGTTTTACCCATACCTGGACGTGCTGCAACAATAATTAAATCACTTGGCTGCCAGCCCGAGGTTAATTTATCTAGCTTATCGAAACCAGAAGGCACACCACTCATTCCATCTTTCTTAGAAATCTCCTCAATTTTCTTTTTGGCTTGTATTACTAAATCTTGTGCTGTTTCACTCGATTTTTTAATATTTCCTTGAGTTACTTCATATAATTTAGATTCGGCCATATCTAGCAAATCAAAAACATCTTGAGTTTCGTCGTAAGCGGTTTCTATAATTTCGCTTGATATTTTAATTAAGCTTCGCTGAATAAATTTCTGTAAAATAATACGGGCATGAAACTCAATATGGGCAGAAGAAGACACCTTTTGTGTTAACGAAATCAGATAAAAATCACCTCCAGCTAAATCTAGCTTCGCATTAGTTTTTAATTGCGTAGAAACGGTTAATAAGTCAATTGGTTGACTTTCCTGAAACAACATAAATATAGCTTCAAAAATATGTTGATGGGCTTCTTTATAAAATGCATCAGCACTTAAAATATCAATAACCTCATCGACACCTTTTTTATCAATCATCATCGCACCAAGAACAACCTCTTCTAAATCAAGAGCTTGCGGTGGTATTTTTCCTTTTTCAAGAGATATAATTGTACTTTTATCTACTTTATATCCGGATACTGGGTTGGGTTGCTTCATGTTAAGCTAATGTAAAACAATTGTTACGAGAATGTGCGTTTTAAGAATTTTCAATCTTAACACCTCTTCAACAATTGAACTGTTAATAAGTCAATAATATTGTTAATAAGCATAAAAAAATTCAAAAATTGAACTGGCTAAATGCTTAGTCTTATATTTTTTTATTTTAAGTATTTGTTACTGTTAGCCTTTATAAACTCCCATTTGAGAATATTTATCCATACGCTGCTCTACTAATTCTTTTGGTGATAAGTTTTTAAACTCATCGTAAGATTTTTCAATAGCATTTTTTACAGCTGCAAACGTTTTATCTCTATCACTATGTGCTCCTCCTAATGGTTCTTTAATGATTTCGTCTACTATCTTCATTCTTTTCATGTCTGTAGCAGTAAGCTTTAAAGCATCTGCAGCTTGCTCTTTGTACTCCCAGCTTCTCCATAAAATTGAAGAACAAGATTCTGGAGAGATTACTGAATACCATGTATTTTCTAGCATTAGCACCTTATCTCCTACTCCAATCCCTAATGCTCCACCAGAAGCACCTTCACCAATTACAATAGTAATGATTGGTACTTTAAGACGTGTCATTTCAAGAATATTTCTAGCAATAGCTTCACCTTGACCGCGTTCTTCTGCTTCTAAACCAGGATATGCTCCCGGAGTATCTAGAAGTGTTATTACTGGAATACCAAACTTCTCGGCAGATTTCATTAAACGAAGCGCTTTACGGTAACCTTCTGGATTTGCCATCCCGAAGTTTCTGTATTGTCTTGTTTTTGTATTGTATCCTTTTTGTTGACCAATAATCATGTAACTTTGGTCTCCAATTTTACCTAATCCACCAATCATGGCTTTATCGTCTTTAAAATTACGGTCTCCATGTAGCTCTAAAAAAGAGTCTCCACATAAAGCTTTAATATAATCTAAAGTATAGGGTCTGTTAGGATGGCGCGACATTTGTACACGCTGCCATGGTGTTAAATTCTTGTAGATTTCCTTTTTAGTTGCAACAAGCTTTTTCTCTATTTGTTTACAGGTTTCTGTAACATCGACTTCGCTCTCTTTACCAATAATTTGGCATTTGTCTAATTGGTCTTCTAGTTCCTTTATTGGTAATTCAAATTCTAAATATTCCATTGAGAATTATATTATATAATTTCTAAGTTAGGTTACAAAATTACACATTTTTTTCGTTTTGTGTCTTCTTATTTTTAAAGGCTTTTGTGTTTTTTATTATTCCGTTTAAAATCACGGTAGTCAATATAATAAGAGCTCCATAATAAAATGAAGATGACATGGTCTCTGTTTCTGGGAATATTACTAATGCTAATATCACACCATAAATAGGCTCTAAATTATAGGTAAGCACCACTGTATAAGGACTAATTTGTTTCATTACATATACTGATGCTATAAACGCATAAGCCGTACAAATAGTTGCTAAAATTAATAAATAAAGAAAATCTTCGATGCTTAATTGGAAATATTCTAGAGAAAAACCATCTCCAAATATTAATATAAATAGTGAAATAAAAACAACACCCGCAATAAACTCGTAAAATGAAATTTTTGTAGCTGAATCTTTTTCAAGAAATTTACCATTTAAAACGGCGAATAGTGACGAAAAAAAAGCTGATGAAATACCTAGTAAGATTCCTGTAATGTGCTTCATCTCTGTTTGCAGAATTATTGCAATTCCTATAATTACAATGACTCCAAAGAGTATTTCGTACCAAATAATTTTTCGCTTATAAACTATTGGCTCTATAAATGAAGCAAAAAAGGCTCCTGTAGAAAACATAGCTAAAGCTATTGAAATATTAGCAACATCTATGGATGCGAAAAAAGTGATCCAATGTAGAGCAATTATAACTCCAGCGACAGAGAACTTAAGAAGTGTTTTTCGGTCTATCGTAATATCTACTTTAGCTATTTTTATATAAGCAAACATAAAAACAGTAGCAATTACCATACGAAACCAAACTAGTGAAACGGCCTCGATAGTGATAAGTTTTCCTAAAACAGCAGTAAAACCAGCTATAAAAACTAAAAAATGTAGATGTAAATAATTTTTAAATTTATCGTTTAGCATTGTATAATAATATAACAGCTAAAATACCAAAAATTACGTTTGGAAACCAAACTGCTATTAAAGGCGAGAAATCAGACTGTGCTGCCATAGTACCAAAGACTTTGTCGAAGAAAACAAATATCATGGCAATAGTAATACCAAAAGCAAGATTAACTCCCATTCCTCCTCTTCTTTTAATAGAAGATACGGCAACTGCTATAATTGTTAATATAAATACAGAAACAGGTAAACTCCACTTTCTATACAATTCTAATTTGTAACGACCAATATTAGAAGATCCACGTTTTTCTTCACGTGAAATAAAACGCTTTAAATCTATATAATTCAAAGTCTCCGCAATATAATCGTCTGGTACTAAATCTTCTAGTTCGAAACTAAAAATAGTGTCTTTCCTGCGTTCACTTTCAAGAATATCTTTTTCGTCTGTAACTGTACGTTTAAAGTAATTACGCATTCTGTAAATAGAATCTTCCTCGATATATCTTATACTATTTGCACTTATTTTATGAGTCATCTTATCTCCTTCAAAGTGTTCTAGTGAGAAATTTAAACCTTGAGCTCTTACGCCATCAAAACTACTAACGTATATAATTTCGTTATCATTAATCTGTTTAAAAAGCTTTTGATTTTGAGTGCTTTTCTTTCCTTTTAAATATTTGTATTGAAAATCGTTAAACCCTTTACTAGCATTAGGTGCAAGATACAAACCTAGAACAATTGAAATTAAACCTACAATAGTGGCTCCAATTATATAAGGTCTTAAAAATCTTGAAAATGATACTCCTGAACTTAAAAAAGCAACAATCTCTGTGTTATTTGCTAATTTAGAAGTGAACCATATTACCGAAAGAAATAAAAATAATGGAAATAAAAGATGAGCAAAGTACACAGTAAAATCTAATAGATATAACATTACTTCACCAAAAGGTGCCTCACGCTCTAGGATTTTACCTATTTTTTCGGCAAGGTGAACTGTTATTCCTATTGGAATAAACAGCAGTATCATCATTAAAAATGTGAGTAAGTAGCGCTTTAATATGTACCAATCTAGTATTTTCAATATTAAAGTCTTTTATCCATTTGTTTAACCATCATGTCTTTCCAAGTTCTAAAATCTCCTGCTAAAATATGCTTTCTAGCTTCACGAACCAACCACATATAAAATCCTAAATTATGAATGGTTGCTATTTGTGCTGCTAATCTTTCGTTTACAGTAAATAAATGTCTTACATAAGCCTTAGAGTAATCTGTATCCACCCATGTAATTGCCATATCGTCTAAAGCAGAAAAATCGTCTCTCCATTTTAGGTTTTTAATATTTATAGAGCCATGTGCTGTAAATAACATACCGTTTCTAGCATTACGCGTTGGCATAACACAATCAAACATATCTACACCAAGTGCAATATTTTCTAGGATATTAATTGGAGTTCCAACTCCCATTAAGTAACGTGGTTTATCTTCTGGAAGTATAGCCGTTACAATCTCTGTCATCGCATACATCTCTTCTGCCGGTTCACCAACAGACAAACCTCCAATAGCATTACCTACTGCTCCTGAGTTTGCTATATACTCTGCCGATTGCACACGTAAATCTTTATAACAACTCCCTTGTACAATTGGAAAGAATGCTTGAGAATAGTCGTATTTAAAAGGTACTTTCTCTAAATGATTAATACATCTATCTAACCACCTATGCGTCATCTTCATTGAGCGTTTAGCATAATTATAATCGCAAGGATACGGTGTACATTCATCGAAAGCCATAATAATATCTGCTCCAATACTACGCTGGATCTCCATTACGCTCTCTGGTGTAAATGTATGGTAACTACCATCGATATGAGATTTAAACTTTACACCTTCTTCTTTAATCTTTCTATTAGCAGATAAAGAGTAAACTTGATAACCACCAGAATCGGTTAAAATATTACGATCCCAATTCATAAATTTATGTAAACCACCTGCTTTTTCTAAAACATCTATTTGAGGTCTTAAATATAAATGATAAGTGTTTCCTAAAATTATATCTGGATTAATATCATTTTTCAGCTCACGTTGGTGCACTCCTTTTACAGAAGCAACTGTACCAACGGGCATAAAAATTGGAGTTTCTATAACGCCATGGTCTGTAGTAAGTACTCCAGCTCTTGCACTACTTTGTGCATCTTTACCTTTTAATTCGAATGTCATATTTATGGAAATATTCAGCATGTAAAGATAAATAACAAAATAACATAGCTTCTTAAACATTTAATAAAATTCTAAAAACTTTACAAGTGCACTATTTCTATTACTTACAAAAATAAAAATATTACGGAGGTTTAACTTCTCTCTATAGAAAAGCGCGTTAGTGATAGTAACGGAAAGCCCACAGCCTGACGCAGGAAGTGCGAGGACTTGTAGTGGATAGCGCGACCCTTGTGGTAACACCCAAATAATTTTTGCAGTGCACTAAAAGTTTACAATTGTTAGCAAATTGTATGAATTGGTTAATAAATGTATTAACTCTTTCTTTGTTTAAGGCTTATAATAAAGTTATTTTTGATACTTTATAAATCAAGCTAAAAACAATGGCAAACACACAACAATTAGAAGACATTACAACTCAAGTTCGTAGAGACATTTTACGAATGGTTCATAAGGTAAATTCTGGACACCCAGGAGGTTCTTTAGGCTGCGCAGAATTTTTTGTTTCGCTTTACAACGAGATAATGGATAGGAAAGAAGGTTTTGACATGGATGGTATTGGAGAAGATTTATTTTTCCTTTCTAATGGTCATATCTCACCTGTTTACTATAGTGTTTTAGCTAGAGTTGGTTATTTCCCAATAGAAGAGTTAAATACTTTTAGATTATTAAATTCACGTTTACAAGGACATCCAACAACTCATGAAGGATTACCAGGAATTCGTATTGCTTCAGGTTCACTAGGTCAAGGTCTAAGTGTTGCCCTTGGTGCTGCACAAGCTAAAAAATTAAATGGTTGTAACCACTTAATTTATAGTTTACATGGAGATGGTGAATTACAAGAAGGTCAAAATTGGGAAGCTATTATGTATGCTGCAGGAAAAAATGTAGATAATATAATTGCTACTATAGATTTAAATGGTCAACAAATTGATGGTTCTACAGACACTGTATTACCAATGGGAAGTATAAAAGATAAGTTTGAAGCTTTTGGCTGGACTGTTCTTGAAATTGAAAAAGGTAATAATATAGATGCTATTTTAAAAGGAATGGCAGAAGCAAAATCTTTAACTGGAAAAGGAAAACCTGTTTGTGTATTACTAAAAACAGTTATGGGTAACGGAATCGATTTTATGATGCATACTCATGCTTGGCATGGAAAAGCACCAAATGATGAGCAATTAGCTATTGGTTTAGCACAAAACCCTGAAACTTTAGGCGATTATTAATTCCTATCCTAAATCCTTCCCAAAAGGAGGGACTTTTTAAAAACTAAGATAAAAGATGAAAACATACGAAAACCAAGGTAATAACGATACACGCTCAGGATTTGGAGCAGGATTAACAGAATTAGGAAGAACAAACCCAAATGTAGTTGCACTTTGTGCAGATTTAATTGGTTCGCTAAAGATGGATCAATTTATTGAAGAAAACCCAGAACGTTTTTTTCAAATAGGAATTGCAGAAGCAAACATGATGAGTATTGCTGCTGGTTTAACTATTGGTGGTAAAATACCATTTACTGGAACATTTGCTAACTTTTCTACAGGTCGTGTTTACGATCAAATAAGACAAAGTATTGCATACTCTGATAAAAATGTAAAGATTTGTGCTTCTCATGCTGGTTTAACTTTAGGTGAAGATGGTGCAACACACCAAATACTTGAAGATATTGGATTAATGAAAATGTTACCTGGCATGACTGTAATCAATACTTGTGATTACAACCAAACTAAAGCTGCAACTATAGCTATTGCAGAGCATAAAGGGCCTGTATATTTACGTTTTGGAAGACCAAAAGTTGCAAACTTTACTCCTGTGGATCAGAAATTCGAAATCGGTAAGGCATTACATTTAGTAGATGGTACAGATGTAACTATTGTTGCTACTGGACATTTAGTTTGGGAAGCACTAGAAGCGGCTAAAGCTTTAAATGAAAAAGGGATTTCTGCTGAAGTTATAGATATTCATACTATTAAGCCTTTAGATGCTAAAGCAATTATAGATTCTGTAAGCAAAACAAAATGTATAGTTACTGCGGAAGAGCATAACCATTTAGGAGGACTTGGAGAAAGTGTTGCAAGAGTGTTATCACAACACAATCCTACACCTCAAGAGTTTGTTGCAACAAATGATACTTTTGGAGAATCTGGAACACCAGCTCAACTAATGGAAAAATATGGCTTAAATGCTGATGCAATTGTAAAAGCTTGCGAAAAGGTTATAAAAAGAAAATAGTATTTTAGTTAAAACTATATTTTTAAAGGCTAAAAAATCAATTGATTTTTTAGCCTTTTTTATTTGTTAATATTTAAAAGCCATCAGTATAAGAAAATATATTGGCACGATTTTCGTTTAAAGATACAGTTCACATTAAAAAACGACAACTATGAGAAATTTTGTAAAGTTTCAGAATCACTTCAATAATAAAAGTGATTTAAGAAAAGGAGTATGGTTATCTGTAATATTTATTGTGGCTATAGTTTCATCTGCTATAGCTCAAAACGGAAGCGGATTTGGGATTAAAGGAGGAGTAAACTACAATGCTAATGGTGATTATTTTAATTCAATTAGTAATACTTCTGAAGATCCAACACGAGCAATAGGGTACCACATTGGAGTCTTTGGTAAACTAGGTGATAAAGTATACTTAAAACCAGAACTGATGTACACCAAAACAAGTAGTGCATATGATGCAGGAGATTTTGAGCTACAACGTATTGATGCTCCTGTTTTAGTTGGAATTAAAGTATTAGGTCCTGTTAGTGTTTTTGCAGGCCCTGCTTTTCAATATATTTTAGATTCTGACATAGAAGATGCTAGAATTGGTGCCGTAGAAAATGATTTTACTGTTGGTCTAAATTTTGGAGTCGCTTTAAATTTTGATTCGCTTGGAATCGATCTACGCTACGAACGTGGTTTTTCGGACAACGAAGCGACTATTATTACAAATAATTCTACAGTAAATATAGGTAGACTAGATACAAGGCCAGATCAATTAATATTGAGTCTTTCTATTAAATTATAAAAAGTTCTAAAATAAAAAAAGA
>NZ_LIQG01000022.1 GCF_001418015.1 Lacinutrix mariniflava
AGTTGCTCTTTTTTTGTCTTAGATTAATTCTACTACACTAAAGTAATCCTTACGGGAATTTTATAAGTTTTTTGGGTAGTCACTAAACCTTCTTTTAATTTAGAATAGTTTAGTCTGTTTTTAATATAATTTTCTAACTGTTCACTTTCTGTATCTACACTTATTACAACAATCTCATTATTTTTATTGAGCATAAAAGTTACATTTGCTTTAAGATCTTCAGCAACTTTAAATTCCGGATTTTTTAATAATGTTGTAATTTCATTTGCTAATACATTTGGTTCTATACCAGTTGGATTTGTTGTTGCGTTTAAAGCACCCGTAAAAGTAATTGCTAATACTAATAATACCATTTTAATTGATTTCATAATTTTTGTTTTAATTGTTTATAGCTTATAGACTCAAGTAGTTTAGAAAAGTAACATTGAAACATTTGGTTTAACTAATGATTAACACAACTTTTAGTTCTTCTTAAGAAACTCAATTTTAGCATGTTAAAATATTAAGACAAAAAAAAGAGCAACGATTAAGTTGCTCTTTTTGTTTTTAAGTTAACAATGTTTTAATATTGATAATAGTTATTTAAAATTGGTTATAAATCCATTCTCCATTTTCATCATATGCAAAACTCCAAGTTTGAAAGGATTCTTCATAAGTTGGAAGTACAATTGGGGATTGATAAAAATCATTATTTGGATAATGATATCCATTTCTAGTTACTCTATAGTCTGTAAAATTATTTTGAGATATAGACCTATTAAATGTTTCTTCAAAAATTTGAAGTTTTCTAAAAGGATTACTAGCAGAATCATAACCACTAAATATCTTAGTCTCTTTATCTTCAAGAACTATATATGGAGTATCACTATATTTACGTGAAGAAATAGCTACAATACTATCTAAATTGCTATTTGAATAGTAAAGTTCTGATTCTTCAAAATATCTAACACCAATAACTTCACCTGTCCATAAAGTAGACTCCTTATTAGAGGTTTTAATATATGAAACTAACTTATCATTATTATATGAGAAATTAGTAGTATCTACTTGAACATCCTGACCACCACTTATTTGGTAATTTCTTATTTTTTGAATCATTCTATTATTTACATCGAAAGTAATAGTCGCCTCATTTTGAGCAACTCCAGATGTACCACCAGTAGGAGTAATTTTCTTTTCAATATAAACCTTATCCTCATAATAAGTCAAATCGGTATATAATAAATCTGAAATAACAAGTACACCAAAGCTTGTATGTAAAACGTCACCAATTCTTTTTATTATTCTACCCTGCTCATCATACTCAAATTTAATTAAATTATCTTGAGTAGGGTCTGCAATAGTTGAGATATTATTATATTGTGCATACAATCCATGATATTTTTCAATTTTAAAATCATCAACTGGATCAATTGTAACAACTCCATCAGAATCATCACTACTACAACTTAAAATAAGTAAAAAGGTAAATACTAAATAAAATGGTTTCATAATAATTAAATGTAAAAAGCCTGCACTATCTAAATAGTACAGGCTTTATATTATAAATTTGATTAGCTTAAGCTAATACAGCTTGTACTTTATCTGCTGCTTCTTGAAATTCTGTAGCACTCATTACATCTAATCCAGAATCGTCAATTAATTTTTTAGCGATATCTGCGTTAGTTCCTTGTAAACGTACAATAATTGGTACACTAATGTTACCCATGTTTTTGTAAGCATCAATTACACCTTGAGCAACACGATCGCAACGAACGATACCACCAAAAATGTTAATTAAAATAGCTTTTACAGCTGGATCTCTTAAAATAAGTTCGAAAGCAATTTCTACTCTCGCTGCATCTGCAGTACCACCAACATCTAAAAAGTTAGCTGGCTCTCCACCTGCTTGCTTAATTAAATCCATAGTTGCCATTGCTAAACCAGCACCATTTACCATACAACCAACGTTTCCGTCTAAGTCTACATAGTTAAGTCCTTGCTCACCTGCTTCTACTTCAATTGGATTTTCTTCACGTAAATCGCGCATTGCTGCTAAATCTTTATGTCTGTATAATGCACTAGCATCTAAAGTTACTTTAGCATCTACTGCCATTATTTTATCATCACTAGTTTTTAAAACAGGATTGATTTCAAATAAAGCTGAATCAGATTTTACGTATGCTGTATATAAAGACGTTACAAATTTTGTCATGTCTTTAAAAGCTGCTCCAGATAAACCTAAGTTAAAAGCAATTTTACGTGCTTGAAAAGGTAAAATTCCTGTTGCAGGATCTATTTCTTCGTTAAAAATTAAATGTGGAGTCTCTTCTGCAACTGTTTCAATATCCATTCCACCTTCTGTAGAATACATAATCATGTTACGCCCAGTTCCTCTGTTTAACAACACAGACATGTAATACTCTTCTGGCTCAGAATCTCCAGGATAGTATACATCTTCACATACTAAAACTTGGTGCACACGCTTTCCTTCGGCAGAAGTTTGAGGTGTTACCAAATCCATTCCTATAATATCTCCAGCGATAGATTTAACTTCGTCTAAGTTTTTAGCCAACTTAACACCACCACCTTTACCACGACCACCTGCGTGAACCTGTGCTTTTATTACGTGCCAACCTGTTCCAGTATCTTCGGTTAATTTTTTTGCTGCAGCTACTGCTTCATCAGCATTTTGAGCAACTATACCACGTTGGATACGTACGCCAAAGCTGCTTAATAATTCTTTTCCTTGATATTCGTGTAAATTCATCTTTATTAATGGATTTATTTATATTTCTGCCTGAGCAGTAAAGTCTATAAAATTTTAGAGTTACAAAAGTAAATAATCACAATAACTTACCCTAATATTTAATTATTAAAAAATGACATCTAAATCTATCCTGATAACATTATTTGTTAACTATTTAACAAATTGTTTAAATATGTAATATTTTGAATTAAAAATTTATAACTTAATACAATAATAATAGCTTTGAAAAAAAATAATTTATGACCAATACGCAATTACTTAAAATCGCTAAAGACTTTGGAAGTCCTGTTTATGTATATAACTCTGAAATCATTTCAGAACAATACAAACGTTTAACTTCTGCTTTCAAGTCTGTAAAAAAGGTAAAAGTAAATTATGCAGTAAAGGCACTCTCTAATATTTCAATTTTAAAATTAATGAAATCTCTTGGAGCTGGACTAGATACCGTTTCTATCCAAGAAGTACAATTAGGTTTAGCTGCTGGATTTAAAGCAGAGCACATTATTTTTACTCCTAATGGTGTATCTCTTGAAGAAATAGAACAAGCTGCTGTATTAGGCTGTCAAATAAATATAGATAACCTTTCTATACTTGAGCAGTTTGGCACCAAACATCCTGACATTCCTGTATGTATTCGTATTAATCCTCATGTTATGGCTGGAGGTAATACTAATATTTCTGTAGGACATATTGATAGTAAATTTGGTATTTCAATTCATCAAATTCCACATATTCTACGTATTGTAGAGAACACAAACATGAATATAAACGGAATCCACATGCATACTGGAAGCGATATTTTAGATATTGATGTTTTTCTTTATGCTAGCGAAATACTTTTTGAAACTGCAAAAAACTTTAAAAATCTAGATTTTATAGATTTTGGTTCTGGTTTTAAAGTGCCTTACAAACCTGGAGATATAGAAACTAATATTGAAGAGTTTGGAGAAAAATTATCAGCTCGTTTTAACGAATTTTGCAAAAACTATGGCAAAGAATTAACCTTAGCTTTCGAGCCAGGAAAATTTTTAGTGAGCGAAGCAGGACAGTTTTTAGCCAAGGTAAACGTAGTAAAACAAACAACTTCTACTGTTTTTGCGCAGATAGATTCAGGTTTTAATCATTTAATTAGACCCATGTTATATGGCTCTCAACATGAGATCGAAAATATATCGAACCCTAAAGGGCGTGAACGTTTTTATAGTGTGGTTGGTTATATTTGTGAAACAGATACGTTTGCCAACAATAGACGTATTTCTGAAATTAATGAAGGTGACATTTTAACCTTTAAAAATGCTGGAGCATATTGCTATTCTATGGCTAGTAACTATAATTCTAGATATCGTCCTGCAGAAGTACTTTGGCACAATGGTGAAGCGCATTTAATAAGAAAACGAGAAACTTTTGATGACATTATGAATAATCAAATTCAAATAGATCTAAAACCTAAAAAGGTAAAAGCATAACTAATTAATAGCACTTCAATTGAAGTGCTATTTTTTTGTTCAAATTCTAATTACCATATTGATAATTCTATTTTTTCACAATATTCATTAATAGCAACTTAATCAAAATTATAGATATATCTACATAAGCTACGCTAAGTTTAAAGAACCTTAATAGGTTAATTTATATAGTCACTAAAACCGTAATTATGAAAAATATATTGATCTTATTCAGACTTGGTTTTACTTTATTCCTTGTCGAAACAAACAATTAGATATTCACAGAATTCTAAAGAGATAGAAACCTTAAAACAAACAAGTGCCTATTACGATTTACATAAGCGGGACAGTTTGGTTATGAATTATGCAGACATCGTAAAAGTTGATTACAATACCAGAAAGAATATTATCACTCCAAGAAACATAAAATCATTTTTTGTTCAAAATAATAATTATATGTCTACTCGTGCTTTTAAAGATCTTAATAAATGTATTGTTATTCCTGTTGGAATTATTTATCAATATAGTAATGATCAAATTATTGAAGCATATGGCTATTGAAATGCTTTAGAAATAATGAATAAAATACAAGCAATTCAAAAAAATAAACTAGAAAAAGAAGACACTCAATACTCTAAAAATATTGATTAACTGCAAATTAGACAAAACTAAGACGCCATTTTAAATAGAAACAGCTTTTATTGTTGCTGTTCTTTTTACTAATTATTCTTTAAAAAAGAACATATTACCAAGCATACAAAACCACTCACTTATCATAAAAAATAGTGTTTTATCGTTAAAAACAATCATTTAATCGAAAAAATAATTAAATTCGCTATCTATTAAAAGTGAGATTATTTTTACTCTACCTTTTAACGAACAAGATTTACAAAATTCCCTACTTATGTTTAACAGCACTTCAAACAACATATTATCTAACGAAATACACGACAAAGATTTTTTAAATGTAATTGAAAACTCCTTGGCTATTGGGTCTTGGGAATTAGATATTAAATCTAATATTTTAAAATGGAGCTCTGTTACAAGAAAAATACATGAGGTAGAAGACAGTTATGTTCCTGATGTAACCACTGGTCTTAATTTTTACAAAGCGGGAGCTAACAGAGAGTTAATATCTAAACATTTTACAGAATGTTTAACCAATGGGAAAAGTTTTGATGATGAGCTTTTATTAATCACAGCAAAAGGAAATGAAAAATGGGTTAGAACAATTGGACACTCTAAACTAGAAGACGGCGTTTGTATTGCTGTAAGAGGCGTCTTTCAAGATATTACTAAAAAAACGGTAGCAGCTAAAAAAACGGCGATTAAAGAAAAAGAATTCAGATCAATGTTTGAAAATTCTTTAACAGGAATGGCAATAGTTAGCTTAACTGGCAAATTGTTAAACGTAAACAACAGTATTTGCAACATATTAGGCTATACAAAGGAGGACTTTTTAGATTTAGGATACGAAGACTTTACTCATCCTGAGGATAAGAATATCGCTAAAAAAGAAGTTAAACTTATGCTTTCTGGAAAAATAGATCACTTTCGGATAGAAAAACGATACATACACAAAAACGGAACTATTATTCATTCCATTCTATCAGTAACTATTGTAAGAGACACTAACGGTTTACCACAACACTTTATCTCAAATATTATTGATGTTTCTGACATAAAAACAGCCAAAAATGATATAACAGAATTACTTACCATAAGCTCAAAACAAAATGATAGATTATTAAACTTTGCGCATATTGTCTCTCATAATTTAAGATCGCATGGAAGTAACCTAGATATGCTTTTACAATTAAAGAAAGATGATTCTCCTGAAATTATGAATGACGAATACTTCCAGTTATATGAAAAGGCAGTGGATAATTTAAATGAAACCATTAACAATTTAAATGAAGTTGCTATCCATAACTCGTTATCGAATGACGATTTACAATCATTAAACCTCCTTCAGTTTACAAATAATGCGATTAGTAATATTAATGCATTAATTCTCTCTAATGAAGCAGATATAAATGTAATAATTGATGAAAAAATAACAGTTAAAGGAATACCAGCTTACCTTGATAGTATTATTATAAACTTTTTAACCAATGCTATTAAATACAAAAAATTAGATATTAATCCTAAAATAACACTTGAAGCTAAACAAAACGATGATGCTATAATTCTATCGATTACAGACAATGGCCAAGGAATAAATTTAGAAAAACATGGAGACCGATTGTTCGGTATGTACAATGTTTTTCATAAACATAAAGACTCAAGAGGTCTTGGATTATTTATTGTAAAAAATCAAATAGAGGCCATTGGAGGTAAAGTAGAAGTTGATAGCACCGTTGGAAAAGGTACTAATTTTAAAATCCATTTTACTTATAAATAAAATGCTTAACTAAGTTTTGTAATTAATTAATTAAGCTACCATAAATATCTTGACGGTAAAAGAGATCTATTACTATTGCCTCTAAAAGATATAATTTAAGAAATATTAAGAATGACGTAAAGTCTTAAATTGGCAGCCCGTCTCTTTATTTCTCAACTTTTACAGAAAAATGATTGACTTTTGGGCTTATTAGATTTCCAATAACACGTCTAAAGAAAGCCAATTGTCTACAATACCAAATAGAATCACTAATTGGTTCATAACTATTATTCCAATACGGAATCTCTTTAGTTCCAAAAATGATTTAGTATTGCAAAATGTCATCACTAGATCTCAAAATCTCCTCCACTTGTTTTTAATTCAGGAATGTTCGCGCTCTCAGTTATAAATAAGACATATTTGTTTTTTCTCTTACATTCCCTTTTTAAAGTTGAATTTAATACCATTAATGATAAGCTGTAAACATGCTGAATCGTTTCCAAAGACGTTCGTTTAATTGTTGTTTTAGAGTGATTAATCTTTAATTTCTTTTACATCACTAATTGTACTGGTTCCATATTTATCGAACAAATAAATTAAACTCGTCATAGTTGCAGCTCCAAGCTCTAATTCTCTTTTATTAACGGCATCGAAAGTATCATTCGCAGCATGATGATGATCGAAATAGCGTTGAGAATCTGGACGTAATCCTGCTAAGACAATATTGTCATTTTTTAATGGTCCAATATCTGCTCCACTATATCCTTTTTCGAAATAGTGTATTAAATACGGCTTGAATAATGGTTCCCAACTTAGTACCTTATTAAGGTTAGCATCGCTACAATCGAAACTAAATCCTCTAGGAGTAAAACCTCCAGAGTCACTTTCTAATGCAAATACATGATTTTCGTTTTTACGTTTGGCTTCTTCTGCATATTTTTTACCGCCTCGTAAACCGTTTTCTTCGTTCATAAAAAGAACAACACGAATGGTGCGTTTTGGTTTAATACCACTTTCTTTTAATAATCTAACAACATCCATAGATTGCACAACTCCTGCTCCATCATCGTGCGAACCGTCTCCAAGATCCCAAGAATCTAAATGTCCACCAACTACCATATATTCGTCTGGAAACTCGCTACCAGTAATTTCTCCAATAACATTATATGATAATACATCTTCAAATTGTTTACAACTTTGCTTGAAGTAGAATTCTAAATTTGCATCTTTTTTTAAGGCTTCGGATAATTTATTTGAATCGTTTGTACTTATTGCTGCAGATGGCACGCGTTGCTCATTTGGCAAATCTAAATAACCCATACTTCCTGTGTGTGGTAAATTGTCCTGTCTTAGGTTTAAAGAGCGAACAATTACACCAACGGCTCCAAGTTTTCCTGCTTCGTAAGCACCTGCATAACGTTGTTTTGAACAGCCTCCATAAGCTTCGAACGTGTGTATTAATTCAGGATTTAAAGCACCATTAAAAAACACTATTTTCCCTTTTACTTTTGTTCCTAGTGTTTCTAATTCTTCGAAGCTTTTTACTTCGATTACTTGTGCTTTTAAACCAGAATTAGAGGTTGCTACAGAGCCACCAAGTGCGCAAATATTTACATTTAATTTCTCTCCTGCAGTTTCGAAATAACCTACTTCTTTTTCGCCACGTTCCCACTTTGGAACCATTACTTCTTGTAGCCACACTTTATCTAAACCTAGTTTTTCCAGTTCGGATTTTGTGTATTGCACTGCTTTTTCTGCACTTACAGAACCAGATAATCTTCCTCCTATTTGGTTTGACAAATAATCTAACCATTGGTAAGATTGCCCATTGGTTAACGATTGGCTATAAATGGCTTTTACGGTTTCTTTATCGTTTTGCGCAAATACGTTTGCTGATAATAGAAGTGCTGCAATTAATACTTTTAGTTTCATGGTGAGTACGTTAGCGATTACTCGCCTATTTTATTAATTAAGATCTCGTGATTGTTTCACAGTTAAACGGTTTGTTTGAGCTCCTTTTTGATTTTCGCAAAAAGAGCGAGTAGTGAAAGCGCTCCCGATAACTATCGGGATTGTGGTAACGCCCAAAATATTATTTACAAGGTTCCTGCCTGCACAGGAGTTGTTTACTCGTTATTTAATTGTTCTTTATAGAGATGTAAATTAGCCTTTGTTTTGTCGTCTAATTCTGGCTCTTTTATGTCTTTGTACTCTTTTAAAGTGTTGTACAAAATGGTTGCTACGGCTAATCGTGCTGCTGGCTTATTGTCTGCTGGAATATTAAACCATGGTGCATGAGTTTTACTTGTTCTATTGATGGCGTCTTGGTAGCAATCCATATAACTATCCCAAAGTTTACGTTCTTTTAAATCGCCTGCTGAGAATTTCCAGTTTTTTTGTTTTAGGTCTAAACGACGTAATAATCTACGCTTTTGCTCGTCTTTTGACAAGTTCATAAAGAACTTGAAGATTAGAGTTCCATTATCGGCTAGATGCTTTTCGAAATTATTTATTTCTTCGAAACGTTTGTCCCAAAAAGCTTCATTTACATCGTCTAGAGAATGAATATTTGGTAATTTTTCTCCTAAAATATAATTAGGATGTACGCGTGTTACTAGTACATTTTCATAGTGCGTGCGATTGTGAACACCAAATTTACCTCTTGCTGGTAAGGCTAAATAATGTCTCCATAGGTAGTCGTGTTTTAATTCTAAATCTGTTGGTACTTTAAAGCTCATTACCTCTACACCACGTGCGTTGAAATCTTTAAAAACTTCACGAATTAAACTGTCTTTACCTGAAGTATCCATGCCTTGTAAACAAACCAAAACCGAATATTTTCCATGTGCATAAAGTCTGTCTTGAAGCTTACCTAACTTCTTTCGGACTTTCTTTAATTCATCTTTTACCTCATCGTCGTGCTCTTCTAAATCTAAATGAGATGGCAAGTTAGACAACTTAATGTTTGATGTTATTTTATGGTCTTCTATATTTATTTTTTTCATCGATAAAGGTTTTGTTTATCGTTTCCGTGAACCGGAAATCTTATTAATTTTTAATTATTTACTTGCAAACAACTTGACGTCTTTCTCGCTTACTTCTGCTCCACCAAGTATTAGTAGTCTTTCGATAACGTTACGTAACTCTCTAATGTTTCCTGTCCAATCGTACTCTTGTAACAATTTAATGGCTTTAGTAGAAAAACTTTTTTCTGCCGTGCCTTGCTCTCCAGAAATTTTCTTTGCAAAATGCTTTATTAGCAACGGAATATCGTCTCTCCTATCGTTAAGTGCTGGAACTTTAACGAGTATTACTGCGAGTCTATGGTATAAATCTTCACGAAATCTACCGTCTGCAATTTCCTTTTTTAAGTTTTTATTTGTTGCGGCTACAATACGAACATCTACTTTAATATCCTTATCACTACCAACACGTTGAATACGGCTTTCTTGTAAAGCACGTAATACTTTTGCTTGTGCAGATAAGCTCATGTCTCCAATTTCGTCTAAAAAAATGGTTCCTCCATTTGCTGCTTCAAACTTTCCTGCTCTGTCTTTTGCTGCACTTGTAAAGGCACCTTTTACGTGACCGAATAATTCACTTTCTATAAGCTCGCTTGGTATTGCTGCACAGTTTACCTCAATCATTGGTCCTTTTGCACGTGCACTTTTCTCGTGTAACCAATGTGCTACTAACTCTTTACCTGTTCCGTTTGGACCTGTAATTAATACACGAGCATCTGTTGGTGCTACTTTATCTATAATGTCTTTAATTTGAGAAATGCCATCGCTTTCTCCAATCATTTCGTACTTTTTACTAACTTTTCTTTTAAGAATTTTATTTTCGACAACCAGCTCTTTTCTATCTAAAGCATTACGAACAGTGTTTAGTAAACGGTTTAAATCTGGTGGCTTAGAAATATAATCGAAAGCCCCCAAACGCATTGTGTTTACTGCTGTATCTAAATCGCCGTGACCAGAGATCATGACCATTGGTATTTCTGGTTTAATTTTTTTTGCAGCTTCAAGCACTTCTACACCATCCATTTTTGGCATTTTAATATCACAAAGTACAAGGTCGAAATCTTCTTTTCTAATTCTCTCTATTCCTGCCAAACCATCTTCGGCTTCAAAGACTTGATATTTATCATTTTCTTCAGAAAGAATTTTTATTAAAACCCTTCTAATCGCTGCTTCGTCTTCTATTACTAATATTTTTGGCATTATATTTTAAATTTAATTCCTGTTCTTAAATAAAATGTATTTACGTTATCTAGTCTATAGACTTCATCTCTATTCTCATCGCGTAACCTGTTACTCATACTTAGGGTGTAGCCTGAATATGCATACCATATTAAGTGGTCTGTAAAATAATACTCGTAACCCAAACCTGCAAGAATAACCGATAAGGAAATATTATCGACTTCTTTGCCTCCAATAGCAATAGCATCCTGAACGTTAGCCGAATAACCATCGATACCTACAAATGTTTGTACAATACTGTGTTCACTAAAAAAGTACTTTACATTAGTTTTAGGAACACCTAAATTAAAAGACCACTTCTCGTTTATACGTCTATAGTAACTTACAAATGGCAGCGGTAATGGTATTCCTGTTGTACTATTATAGGTTAGTCCTAAAATTAAACGGTATGGTTTCTTTTTAGACTCGTCTTTTGTTCTATCGTTTATAGCATAAACACCTCCATTTAAAAAGAAGTCGTCTCCAGATAACTTATGTGTTAGTGTAGATGCTATCCTAGGCGAAATCTTTGCTCCTAAACGCCAACCACTTTTAAGTTTAAAAGTATACGCTACATTAAAATCCATTACATGCAAACGCCTTAAATTAGAAGTGTTAAATGGATAGTTATCCTCTATATTAAGTGCTATTCTACTATACTCACCTCCAATTACTAAATAACAATCTTCTTTAGTTTTTATAGGATAATTAACTAAACCTCTAAATCTATTAAAACTATCTTCTGAGTTGCCTTTAGGAATATAAGAATACTCCAAACGTGCTAAATCTGTGAGCTGAGCATACGTGTTCTGAAATGCTATTATTATAAAAACCAGTATGATAAACTTAGTTGTTTTGTTTTTCATAAATTTTATTAGTGTTTAAGACTGTTTTGAATTCATTTTTAATTGGATATTATCCTCTCCTTTTTGAATAACATGTACATCGCGTTGTGGAAAAGGAATGCTAATATTATTTTCGCTAAATAACCGATCTATGGCAAAACGAATTTCACTTTTAGGAAATCTAGAATTAAAACTATCTTCTATTGTAAAGGCGACTCTAAAATCTAAAGAACTCTCTCCAAAATCCATAAAAACCACACTTGGAGCCGGATTTTGAAATACTAATTTCGAAGATTTCGCTGCCTGTAACAATAACTCCTTTACTAACTCTACATCACTACCATAAGCAACTCCAACATCTACAGACTCTCTAGTTGAAGAACCGTTTTGTGTCCAGTTGTATAAGCTATTGGCTAAGTACAAATGGTTTGGTATTACTAACACCTTGTTATCTATGGTTACAGCTCTTGTTGTTCTTAATTTTATTTCTTCTACTCGACCAACCTTACCTTCAATTTCTATAATATCACCTACATGAACAGATTGATCTACTAATATAAATATACCAGAAATAATATCTTGAAACAAAGTTTGTAATGCCAAACCAACACCAATTAATAATGCTGCAGAAGCGGCAAAAACGGCAGTTATATCTACTCCTAAAGAGCTCAAGGCTACTAAAAAAACAATAATATAGATTAACCATCTAGCAAAGGAAAATACAGTAGTAAACTTGGCTTTATCATTCTCTGGCATTTTTCGTGTTAACAATTTCTTTAACCAACGTAAAGCATAAGTGGTGAAAATTAGTATTACAATTAAGAATAAAAAGTACTTTATTTTCAAAGCACCTGTCTCTAAACCATTAATATCTGAAAATGTATATAATTTAATATTTAAAAAATTTGTAAATTTTTCCCAAACAGTGCTATCTGTAATAGCCTCTCCTAATTCCTCTACAGTTTCTTCAATCTGATCTTTAACCTTTTCCTGCATCTTTAATATTTAATCCATTTTAAAAGTTCTCTATATGTAGGCTTTTTTCCATACATTAGTATACCAACCCTATATATTTTTGAAGCCATCCATATGGTAAACATAAATGTACCAATTAATATTAACAATGACAGTATTTGTTGCCAAATTGGGACTCCAAAAGGAATACGCATAAGCATAACAACTGGAGATGTAAATGGGATAAAAGAAAATACCGTTGCTACTGTACCATGAGGATCTTCTATTACCGTAAAACCACCAACATAAACTGCCAATATTAATGGCATTATTACAGGTAACATAAACTGCTGCGTATCTGTCTCATTATCTACTGCTGCTCCAATAGCTGCATACAACGAGCTATATAAAAGATAACCACTTACAAAGAATAATATAAATGCAATTATTAAATTTGCTAATGGCATATTAAAAAAGGCACTTATAAATAGTTGCATATTAACGTTTCCGTCTGGGTTTTGCATGGCTTGTGTTACGAGATCTTGCTGCGGAGTATTAACTTGTGAAAAATCAATATCAAAAATTAGTGATGCACCAAGCATTAAAACACTACCTAAAATTATCCATATTCCAAACTGTGTAATACCAGCGAGTGTTGTGCCAATAATTTTACCCAACATTAATTGTATTGGCTTAACTGAGGAAATAATCACCTCAATTATTCTACTGGTCTTCTCCTCGATTACAGAACGCATAATCATGTTTCCGTAAATAATTATAAACATGAAAAGCAAGTAGCCTGCTGCTCCTCCAAAAACAAGTTTTACAATACTATCTGCTTCAGATGTTTTTTCTCCAGTAAAATTTTCTTGACTAATTGTAATGTCTACTTCTGCATTTTTAATAGTAAGTTGATCGACACCTTTTTTCTCAAGATTAATTTCTTTAAGATGTTCTTTCACTTTCGATTCTAATGCTGAGATAATAGTAATAGAAGGTGTTTCAGTTGAATAAAAAGCAACGTCAACACTTCTTTTTTCATCTTGATTAATTGTATCAATAGTGGTTTTAAAATCTGAGATATAAAGCAATCCATAACTTTCCTGCTCTTCTACAATAGTTTTAGCGTTCTCTAAAGTTACATTTTTTAATATGGTATATTTAACTGTTTCTTTATCTGTAAAAATAGATTCAATTTGTCCAGACTCATCTAAAACAGTAATATTTTTTTCCTTTGTATTGTTTAACTGCGACAAATATGCTACTAAAGAAAAAAGACCAATCATAATTAACGGACTCAAAAAAGTCATAATTATAAAAGCCTTATTTTTTACTTTGGTTATATACTCGCGTTTTATTATTAGTGGTAAATGATTCATGGTTTTTAATTATTCTTTACGGCTTGAATAAAAATATCGCTAGCACTTGGTATTACTTCTAAAAAATGAGACACCTCTCCTTTTGTAGTTAGGTAATTTAATAATTGATTTGCAGATTCTTTTTCTGAAAGCTTTACATTAAGTTTTAACTCATTATTTAAAGTCTTAAATTCTGCCGGAGACACTATAAACTTTTCAGAAAGCGACCGCTGTAATTCTGAAGCGTTATCTGTAGTAATTCCAACCTCAAAAGTATTAGACTTATACTGCCTTTTTATAGCGTTAAGATTACCATCTAAAATTTTATTAGATTTATGTATTAATGCAATATGATCGCATAACTCTTCAACAGACTCCATTCTATGGGTAGAAAAAATAACGGTTGCACCATCTTCACGCAATCTTAGAATTTCGTTTTTAATAATGTCTGCATTTATAGGATCGAAGCCTGAAAAAGGTTCATCGAAAATCAATAATTTTGGTTGGTGTAATACAGTAACTACAAATTGTATTTTTTGAGCCATACCTTTAGACAACTCTTGAATTTTTTTATTCCACCAATCTCCAATTTCTAATCTTTCGAACCATTCTAGCAAACGCTTTTTAGCTTCGGCTTTATCTAAACCTTTAAGTTGCGCTAAGTATAGGGCCTGCTCACCAACTTTCATTGTTTTATATAAACCACGTTCTTCTGGTAAATACCCAATGTTTTGTATGTGATGCCTCTGTAAAGGCTCTCCATCTAAAAGCACGTGCCCTTTATCAGGCATTGTAATTTGGTTTATAATACGAATTAATGTGGTTTTCCCAGCTCCATTTGGACCTAGGAGTCCAAATATGCTTCCTTTTTCTACAGCAATAGAAACGTCATTAAGTGCTATAAAATCGCCGAAATTTTTAGAAACTGATTGCGCTTCTAATAAGTTGCCCATAAAGATAAAGTTGTTAGTTGTGTAAAGATAAAAAATGTTAATTAGTATGCTTTGCTGTTTAAATTTATTTTAAGACTGTAAGGAATATATAATTACACGTCTAATTGCAAGTAGTAATTATATAAAAGCATTACAACCAATCCATTAAAATGATTTGTTTCACCTTTTTTATCCTTTGCTATACACTTAAAATAAAACATAATACTGCTAAAAAACAAAACCCACCCTCTACGCAAATAAAGGATGGGAAAAAATTGCTATGAAAAAGAAAAATTACCATTGGCGCAAACCAATGATAATTCAAATATACTGTTTTTTGTTTAACATTTTCTTTTTTAACTTAATAACTTAAATTTTTAACAAAAAAAATCCGCAATATTATTACGGATTCTTTTTTGTTATAAATTCTCTTAGTGCTATGAGAACATGTCTTTTACTTTTTCAAAAAACGATTTATCACTTCGTTCTGGTTTAGGAGAAAAATGATCGTCATCTTTCATTTTTTCAAAAAATGCTGACTGTTCTTTATTTAACGTTTTTGGCGTCCAAACATTTACATGTACTAATAAATCACCTTTACCATAACCATTAATACTAGGGATACCTTTTCCGCGTAAGCGTAAAATTTTCCCTGACTGTAAACCTGCTTCAACCTTAATTCGCACTTTACCTGTAACTGTATCAATTTCTTTAGAAGCACCTAAAATAGCATCTGGTAAACTTACATATAAATCGTAATGCAAGTTATCACCTTCTCGCTGTAAAGTATCATGATCTAGCTCTTCTATAGCTACTAATAAATCTCCTGCTATTCCATTTCCTGGCGCATCGTTTCCTTTACCTGTTACTTTAAGCTGCATTCCATCTACAACTCCCGCAGGAATTTTAACAGAAATCGTTTCCTCTTTTACAATTAAACCTTGTCCATCTGCTCCTGCTGGCTTTTTATCTATAGTTTGTCCTGCTCCTCCACAAGTAGGACATGGACTTGCAGTTTGCATACGGCCTAAAATAGTGTTTGTAACTCTGGTTACTTGACCAGCACCATTACAAGTTCCACATGTTTGATATGTAGTCCCTTCTGCTTGAATTTTACGTTTAACTTTTATTTTTTTCTCAACACCATTAGCAATTTCTTCTAATGTTAATTTTACGCGAATACGCAAGTTGCTTCCTTTTACGCGACGTTGTTGGCCTCCACCAAAACCGCCACCTCCAAAACCAGAGAAGCCTCCACCACCTCCGCCAAAGATGTCTCCGAATTGGCTAAATATGTCATCCATATTCATGCCGCCTCTTCCACCACCACCAAAACCACCACCACCTTCGAAGGCTTGGTGACCATATTGGTCGTAACGTGCTTTTTTATTGTCGTCGCTTAAAATCTCGTAAGCTTCTGCAGCCTCTTTAAATTTAGCTTCTGCAGTCGCATCGTCTGGATTTTTATCTGGATGAAACTCTATAGCTTTCTTTCGGTAGCCCTTCTTTATTTCGGCAGCTGTAGCACCTTTATTAATGCCTAATGTTTCGTAATAATCTTTCTTTGCCATATTCTTTCTTTGACTTTTAGCGATATGCTATTGCCTTTTAGTTTAAAATTATTTTTTTATTATTGCCCGATAACTACTTTTGGAAAACGAATTACTGTTTCTCCAAGTGTGTAACCTTTTTCAACAACATCAATAATTTTACCTTTTAAATCTTTACTCGGTGCCGGTACTTGCGTAATGGCTTGATGAATTTCAGAATCGAAAACATCGCCTTTATTTACTTCCATTGCTGCTAAACCTTTTTGACTTAAAGTGTTCAACAATTTTTGGTATATTAATACCACACCTTTCCTTAATTCTTCGGCCTCTTTATCGTCCTCAATATGTAATAAAGCACGTTCGAAATCGTCTAAAACTGGTAACATTGAAACCATGACATCTTTACCTGCTGTTTTAAACAGCTCGACACGTTCTTTAGATGTTCGTTTTTTATAATTCTCGAATTCGGCAAACAATCTTAAAAACTTGTCTTTTTCTTGACCTAGCTCTTTATTAAGTCTATCTTCTGTAGATAATTCCTCAACCTCAGCAGTTTCCTCGTTTGTTGTTACTTCTACTTGTTCTTCGATTATATCTTCTTTTATATCTTTTGCTTTGCTCATCTCTGTATTTATTTTAATACCATTTAAGATTGGCAAAAGTACTGCCATTATTATAAAAATGCCAAAATGTCATTATCTTTTTTTTACACTGCCTTGAAACCTCCAAACCACTTCTTCACCTGCTCAAATCCTACTATTTAAAACACATTAGGGCAACATATTAATCTTTATATTTATGAAAAATTTAAGTATTTTCCATGGAATCTTTTTTACTTTTGTAACTTAACCAATAATAAATTTTAAAATGAAAAAGCAAGTATTAAATATTTTTACAGTTTTAGCCTTAGGTCTAGCTGTTGTAGGATGTAAAAAAGGGACAGAAGCAAATACAACTGAAGCAGAAACTGTGATTACCAGTGAAATTAGTGCTGTAAAATACGCAGCAAACACTTCTGAATCTACTATCGAATGGAAAGGATTTAAACCAACAGGATCTCATAATGGAACTATAAATTTAGATAGCGGTACTTTTTCTGTCGCTGATGGCGCTTTACAAAGTGGAACCTTTATTATAGACATGAATTCTATTGCTGCTACAGATTTAGAAGGAGATCAAAAAGCAAATCTTGAAGCACATTTAAAAGGTACTGTTGAAGGTCAAGAAGGTGACTTTTTTAATGTTTCAAAATTCCCAAATGCTGCTTTCGAAATTACAGGAACAACAGTTGAAAATGGAAAAACTATGGTGTCTGGTAATTTAGCATTAAAAGGAAATAAAAACAATATTACTTTTCCTGCTACTATTACTAATACAGGTGATGTAATGACTATTGTTAGTGATGCTTTTACTATCGACAGAACTAAATGGTCTATAAACTATGGATCTAAAAGTATTTTTGATAACCTTGGAGACAAGTTTATTAATGATGAAATGGAATTAAAAATTTCTATTACAGCTAAGAAATCTTAATTAGATTCTTAATAAATTATTTAGAAGCCACATCGAAAGATGTGGCTTTTTTGTTTTTGGGTTATTCGACTTTAAAATAAATAGCCGAACTTCGTTTATCTTCAAATCTACAATATTGAAATTATTATGAAAATAAGCCCATTTTTAATCTTTGCACTGTTACTTATAACTAAAACTTATAGTCAAGAAACATATAAAGTAACTGCTAAAAACGGATTAAATATTAGAAAAGAATCAAGTTTAAAATCTGAAATTATAGGAAAAATAATATTTAATACAGAATTAGAAACTGTTAAATCTGATCAAAAAAAAGAAAAGATTTTTGATAATAATATCCCTATTGAAGGTGAGTGGGTTAAAATAGATTTATCTCAATTTAATGAAATAAAAACAACCATTAGCCATGGATATATTTTTAACGGATTTTTAAAACTACAAAAACCTCACATACCTGTTGGCTATGTAGCGAATTACGATAACCTACCAAAATTAAAATTCGAAGAAATTAGTGAAAAAGAATTTATTAAATCAAATCCTATTACGACAACAATTTTACCCGAAATAGAAAAAAACGATTCACATTTTACGATTAAAACAAAGAATGACAGCTTCTCCTTTAAAAACTATAAAGACCATAAAGGAAATGAAGGTTGGTCTGGAAGTGAATATATGGGTTATTATCCTGAATTAGCTTTTCATGTCGTTATAAATAGTTACACCTCTGGAAACTTAGGTTTTGCCGAACTTATATTAATTGATGATACAACGGATAACATATTTGATATAGCTTCAATAGGTGATGGTGCTATAGCAAAACCCATCCCATCACCTAATAAGGACTATTTAATATATTACTACAATTACATATATGAACAAAAAGAATGTTTTATTGCGCTTTTAAAAATAAATCCCAAAGAAAGAAACAATCCTAAAACATATTTAACAGAGCACAAAAGTTTTGATTCAAAAGAATGGGCTATTGAAGAAATAAGATGGAGTAATAACCATACTTGCCTTATAAAAGGATATGAAGAAGTCTATGAAAATAAAGAATGGATCAAAAAATTTAAATATTATAAAACAGAAATTGAATAACTATGATTCACACATTAAACAAAACGTTACTTAACCAACTCCTCTAGAGCCGATTCTAAATTAACATATTCAAACTTAAAACCAGACTTTTCGATCTTTTTAGAACATACGCGCTGACTTTCAAATAGTAGAATATGCATTTCTCCAAGTACGAGTTTCATTGCGAATTTTGGAATATTTGGTAAAAGCAAAGGCATTTTTAATTGCTTTGCAATCGCTTTTGTAATTGCTTTATTTGTTGCTGGATTTGGAGCAACGCCATTATAGACACCTTTTAATTTATGCTCTAAAACGTGCATAAAAATGTTTGATAAATCTTCTAAGTGAATCCAAGACATCCATTGCTCTCCGCTTCCCATTGCAGCTCCTGCTCCAAACTTAATAGGTTTTTCTAATTGTGGAAAAGCACCGCCTTTTTCAGAGAATACGATACCAATTCTCACTTTAGAAACAGTAATATTTAAGGTGTTAAAAGTATCCACTACTTGTTCCCATTCTTGCACTACTCTACCTAGAAAAGAATCGTTGATTTGTTTTTCATCTTCAGAATAATAATTCGTTAAAGAATCTGGATAATAGCCAATAGCACTTGCAGAGATAATTTGTTTTATGTTATTTGGATTGTTTTTAACCGTTTCATGTAACAAAGCTGTAGTTTCTAACCTACTACTTAGCATAACTTGCTTATTAGCTTCTGTCCAACGTTTAGAAATACTAGATCCTACTAAATGAATAATGACATCTACATCTTTTACACAATTAACATCAATTTCAGCTTTACTAGGATTCCAATAAAAACCTTGATAATTAGAAGTGTTTTCTATTTTAGATTTGCTTGTTGTTAAGTAATTAACCGCAATGCCATTATTATGACATTTTTTCACAATTTCAGTTCCAATTAAACCTGTTGCTCCTGTTATAAGTACGCGCATCTCTTTTTTATAAAAATACAATTTTAGTTTGTAGTTATAAACACCTAAAGCACTAATGTTTCGTTAAATATTAAGGTGCTAAAAATTATTATATTAATTAAAAAAAAGCGTTTTAAACAAACCAAAATAGCAACTATAACTTAACAGCCCTTAACATGTGTCGTTTTCCTGGAGGCCCTTTTACTTTTTCTACAGTAAACCCAACCGAAATCATAGCACGTCTTGCATGACCTTGAGCACAATAAGTAACTAATACTCCATTAGGTTTCATGGCTTCGTACATGTTTTTAAAAATAGCCTCTGTCCATAACTCTGGTTGTACTCTTGGCCCAAAAGCATCAAAATAAACAACATCAAACTTGTTTTTATCTGCTATTTCAGAAAACTGTTTCTGCTGTTTTTTAAGATTGAAATTTTTAGATACAATGCACTCTTTTTCCCAATCACATTCATGAATAGCATCAAAAACAACATCGTCTTTTAATGCTTCAGAATAGTTTAAAGCCTTTAGTTCTTCTTTAGAAATAGGAAAACCTTCCACTCCAGCATAATTACAATTTAAGTTTAATGCTTCAGCTTTAATTGCTGTTAAAAAAGCATTTAATCCTGTACCAAAACCTATTTCTAAAATAGAGATTTCAGAGTCTTTAGCATAGCCTTCCGAAGTACAAAAAAAGGCTAAGCCATGTTCTAAATAAACATGCTCAGCCTCTTGTATTGCTCCGTGTGTAGAATGGTATTGCTCGTTCCACTCTGGTATGTGGATGGTTGTAGAACCATCGTCTGTTATTATTATTTTGCGTTCCAAATAAACTATTGCTTTAATAAAACACCATCTGCTTCAAAAGAAAACGTACGTTTTGGCGCTATAATAGCTGCAATTGCTTCTTCACTTTCTCCGCCGTCTTCTGCATAATGCCTTTGTTCTTCCACAGACACCTCTTTTACGTAAGCTTTTCCGTTTACAATAACTTCTTTTCCTGTAATATCTTTAGGCATAAAAAATCCGTAGTCTTTAAACTTAACCATAACCTGCTCTCCATTATCTAAATCTAATTTCATCCAACAGCCTTTAGATTGGCAAACCTCATCTACTTTTGCAATCATTTTAGTGTTTATGCTATCACCAACATTCATTGCTTTATAATGTTCTGCCATAGATTTTACTGCAATAGCATCGTCTGCAATAATTTCTTCTCCAAACGACTTGTAATTAACAGCCATTTCTTTAGCCACCTCAACAGCCTCTTCTTTTTTCGCTTCTTTACATGCTACAATACTGAAAACAACAGCTAGTGCCAATACTACTTTTCTCATATTACTATATTTTATTAAATTGGTTTTTACTACTTCAAAGATAGTATTTTAAGATGAAAAATCTGATTTCTTAATTCTTAATTCTGTACTTTTGCAATAGTAAAGACATACAATATTTTCATGAAAAACATCACTAAAGATCAAGTAGAAATTACAAAAGCTAAAAACTCTAAAATTGATAGTATCGATTTTAATGATCTTGCTTTTGGTCAAGTATTTTCAGATCACATGCTAACATGCGATTATAAGGATGGCAAATGGCAACAACCAAAAATTGAGCCTTTTGCACCTATTACATTAATGCCTTCTGCAAAGATTTTTCATTACGGACAATCTATTTTTGAAGGTATGAAAGCTTATAAAGATGCTAATGACGATGTACTTTTATTTCGCCCAACGGATAACGTAAAACGTTTAAACATTTCAGCAAAACGTTTATGTATTCCAGAAATTCCTGAAAACTATTTTATGGAAGGTTTAAAAGCCCTTTTAGACCTAGAAAAGGATTGGATTCCTACAAAAGAAGGAAGCTCTTTATACCTTAGACCTTTTATTTTTGCAACTGGAGAAGGTTTTCACGCATCTCCTGCAGACGAGTATAAATTTATTATTGCTTGTGCACCTTCTGGACCTTATTTTTCTGGAAAAGTAAAAGTTTTAATCGAAGAAACGTATTCGCGTTCTGCAAATGGTGGTGTTGGTTTTGCTAAAGCTGGTGGTAATTATGCTGGACAGTTTTACCCAACACAATTAGCTAAAGATAAAGGTTACCAACAGGTAATTTGGACAGACGACACGTCTCACGAATATATTGAAGAAGCTGGTGCAATGAATGTTTTTGTGCGTATTAACGACACATTAATCACTTCTCCTGTAAGTGATAGAATTCTTGATGGAATTACTAGAAAAAGTATTTTAGATATCGCTAAAGCGGAAGGCATAAACACCGAAGTAAGAAAAATTAAAGTTAGCGAACTTGTTGAAGCTGCTAAAGATGGAAGTTTAAAAGAAATTTTCGGTGCTGGAACAGCAGCTGTAATTTCTCCTATTTCTGGTTTTGGTTTTAGAGATTCAGATTTCGATTTACCAGAAATAGAAGATACTTATGCTAGTAAATTAAAAGCTCGTATTGTAGCAATACAAACTAATAAAACTGAAGATCCTTTTGGATGGAGAGTTAAAATTTAGTTTCTAAATTTTAAACAAAATAAATAGAGTTCTGTTTACAGCACGTATTCTTATAAGTAAAAAAGCAGTCTAGATTCTAGATCTTTTTTACTTTACATAACTATATATTTTACTTTTCTAAAATTTCTTTAATATTTGGTTTAAAATAGTTTGGGCCTTTTAAAACCTTACCATCTTCTCTATAAATTGGCTGTCCATCTTCTCCTAACTTACTCATATTACTGCGCTGGATTTCGTTAAAGACTTCCTCTATTTTATGCTGCATACCATGTTCTATAATGGTACCACATAAAATATAAAGCATATCTCCTAAAGCATCTGCCACTTCTACCAAATCGTTATTATTTGCAGCTTCTAAATACTCTTCGTTTTCTTCTTGCATTAAATTAAAACGCAACGTGTTTTTAGGTATTCCTAAGTCGGCTTTTGGAGCTTCTAAATGCCCTATTTTAAATGCTGTATGAAATGCTTTTACTGCTTCTATTTTATTTTTCATGTCTTCTTTTAGTTATTTTTTTTTATCTATTACTTTAAACATTCATCAAATTATATCCTAATTAATACTACTTTAATAAGGAATGTTACATTGAAAGCCATTTTTACTACTTCTATTCGTTATTTTTGCATAAAAATAATACTATGTTTAGTTCAGGACAATTAATATTCGCCATTTGTTTTTCAGTTGTGTTCATTTCTGCATTAATTTACACCTATAGAAAAGATCTAAAGCTGCATAAGCAGCATTACAAAGGCACCATTTGGGTATTAGTTGCGTTCATTTCCTTTATTGGACTTATAGCTACTATTAAATTTGTTTTTAAATAAAAAACTCATTCTTCAGCATAAAATACTGTAATTGCAGATATTTCGTAAATTTGAATGTGAGTAATTCCCTTATTAAAATATGAAAGCTTTAAAATATATTTTCTTCCTTATACTAATTACTATAATTGCCTTAGCAATTTACATAGCTGTGCAACCTAGCGAATTTTCTGTAACAAGAACACGCACAATTAATGCACCTGCAGCTGTAATTTATAAAAACGTAAATGATTTTAAAAACTGGAAATTTTGGTCCTCTTGGGCAGAAAAGAATCCAGACATGAAAATAACTTTACCAGAATTAACACAAGGCGAAGGTTCTAGTTATACATGGGAAGATAAAGATGGTATTGGTACAATGAAAACTATTGAAACAAACACCAATAAATCTATAGAACAAGTAATGCAGTTTGCAGACTTTCCATCGTCTGATGTTTCATGGAAATTTAAACCAAATGCAGATGGCTCAACAGATGTCTCTTGGAACATAACAGGTAAAGATTTACCATTCGGATTTAAAGCTTTTACTGCTTTTATGGGTGGCATGGAAAAGCAAATTGGTCCAGAATACGAACGTAGTTTAGAGAAACTTGATAGTATTGTTCTTTTAGGGATGAAAAAATATAGTATTGTTGTTGCTAAAGAAACAACACAACACAGTGGAGGATATTACATTTATAATACTGCTGCTACAACTCTAGACGATTTTAAAAGCAAAGTAGCTACAATGTTACCTGCAGTTGTAACTTATGCTCAAAAGAATAACATTACAATGGCTGGTGCGCCTTATGTATTATATCATAAATATGATGAAGAAAATAATGCTGTCATGTTTTCATGTTGTGTACCAACAACAGCCCGAGTAATTACTACAGGAGGCACTATTTTAACAGGACAATTAGCTCCTTTTAAAGCTGTAAAAACGACCTTAAATGGAGATTACAGCAACTTAAAAGAAGCTTGGGAAAAAGCAACAAAATCAATTCTAACTAGTGGTTTAGAACAAGACGAAAACGGACCAAATATTGAAGCTTACTTAAATACGCCAATAAACACTCCTAATCCTGCAGACTTAAAAACTGAAATTTATATTGCTGTAAAATAACTATGAAAAACGTATTACTTGTATTTATTGGTGGTGGTTTTGGTAGTGTACTGCGCTATTTACTTGGTAAGTTTTTAAATAATACCGAAAACGGAATACCTTACGGTACTTTTGCTGCCAACATTTTAGGAAGTTTACTAATAGGTATTATACTAGGTTTAGCGCTTAAAAACAATACGCTATCCCAAAATAGCACCTTATTATTAGCTACTGGTTTTTGTGGCGGATTTACCACTTTTTCAAGCTTCGCTTATGAGAATCATGTATTCTTAAAAGCTGGAGATTTTACAAGTTTTGCTATTTACACTATTGCCAGTTTTGTTATTGGATTTTTAGCTGTATTTGGCGGTATGTATTTAGCCAAAAGTTTTTAGTGCTTTGCATAAGCTTTAATTCCTGCTTCAATTTTTTCATCTATACTATTTCCTCTAGGTACGATTGGGCAAGAATACTTGTCGTTATAAGCACAATATGGGTTGTAGGCTTTATTAAAATCGACAACTAAATTAGCACCTTCTTCTGGTATGCGCAAATCAATATAGCGTCCACCTCCATAACTAGTATCTCCGTTGGTATCGTCTAAAAACGGTAGAAACAAATAATCTTCAAAACCTTCTTTCTCCATTAAATCCTGACCTTGATAAATATTTAAATCGTACACGTTGCCATTCAATTTAAAGGATAAAACACCATAAACACGCTCATTAGAAACGCGACTTGTAGTCGTTTTCATTTTAAACCATTTCGAATTTGGTGTTGTTTTTAATGTAGCAGTAACAACATAAGTAGAATCAAATTTAAAAAAATATAAGCCTTTAAAATCTTTTCTATCTTTATCTTTTAAAGGTGATTCTGACGCATCTTTAAAATCTGAATTCATTTCGCGTTGCCATTCTGTATCTCCTAAAAGTGGTTGCTTATCTTGAGCACAGCTTAAAGCTGAAACAAATAACACAAAAAGTATAATATGCTTTTTCATAATAGAATTGAGGTCTGTTAATTTTAATTATTTGGGTTGAATGATGGATTTAAACTAGGACTCATATTAGATTTATAAGACTGTAGCAAATCTAGAGATAATGCTTCGAAATTTTTGGCTTCAGATAATGTTTTAATCTTATCCGGATCAAAACGACCTTGCAAATAAAAAGCTGTCGCTTCTTTTTCATCACAATTAAAAAGAATAACATCGGTTAGTACATTACCATTTTCTTTAACCGAAATAATACGTGTGTTTTTAACCTGATTATCTCTAAACATATCCAGATATCCTGCACTTGTAACTGCATTCATTTCTGTTATTATTTGCTGCCTTCTAAAAGGCGAAACACTATTCAGTTTTATATATTTTACATCTTGAAGATTGCCTATAATATTTTTTGTTTCTGGTGACACCGAACTTAAAAGTGCTTTCATAACATTTGGAACCTGAAAAGAAGTAGCACCCAAATCTGTTTTATGAGTGTTATAAAAACCTTGAAAAGAAGCACTACTGCATGAAAAAAGCAACAAAAAAACACCAAACATTAAAATTGTTTTCTTCATAAAAAATATATTTATCTCGTTTCAAAAGTACAACTTTAAAAAAAATGTTTAGCTTTGGAGTCTTAAAACATAAATAAAAATGAATTTAGTCATTAGAAATTATAAACAATATACCTCTTGTAGAGTTACAAGTTGGGCTTGCTATATTTTATGATGATCTAAATATCAATTAATACAATATTAAAAGTCCAACTTCGTAGTTGGACTTTTTTAATTTAAGCCTATTACGAATTAAACTTTTAGTTAATGAAATAAACCGAAAACAAAAACCAACCAAACCATGAAAAAACTATATACTAACTACATCGATTCTTTTAAAGGCCTTTCTAAAGAAATATGGTGGCTCGCACTTATTACGTTAATCAATCGCGCTGGCACGATGGTTATTCCTTTTTTATCAATTTATTTAATTGAAGATTTAGGCATATCAAAAGGAAATGTAGGCTGGATTATGAGCTGTTTTGGTTTAGGTTCTCTTATTGGAACTTGGCTTGGCGGAAAACTAACAGACAAAATTGGTTACTACAAAATCATGGTTATTAGCCTTCTTGCCACAGGTTTTATATTTATTGGTTTGCAATATTTAACTACTTTTAAATCGCTTTGCCTTGGCGTTTTCTTAACCATGTGCGTGGCAGATATGTTTAGACCTGCATCATTTGTTGCTATGAGTTCCTATAGCAAACCCGAAAACAAAACAAGAAGTGTTACCCTTATTCGTTTAGCAATAAACTTAGGCTTTTCGGCAGGACCAGCTATTGGTGGATTAATAATTACGCATCTAAACTATTCCGGCCTATTTTGGGTCGATGGGATTACTTGCATTTTAGCAACTCTTGTTTTATTTTTTGTTTTAAATCCTGAAAAAGCTAAAATACAAGATGAATTTAAAATTGTAAATCCAGAATCAGCATATAAAGACAAGCCTTTTTTAATGTTCTTTATCGCTATGGTACTATTTTCTATTGTATTCTTTCAGTATTTTTCTGTTATACCAATCTACTATAGAGAAGTACATTTTTTAAGTGAATTACAAGTCGGACTTATTTTAGGAGCTAACGGTTTCTTTATTTTCCTTTTTGAAATGCCTTTAATTAAATGGTTAGAAAAAACGAAAAACACGAAAGTTGGTCTTATTCTATTTGGTTGTTTTTTAACTGGACTTAGTTTAATTGTATTAAATCTAACACAGTGGTCTGGAATTTTAATTGTTGGTATGTTTTTAATGACGGTTGGAGAAATGATAGCTTTCCCATTCGCTAATGCTTTTGCTTTAGATCGTGCAAAACGCGGTAATCAAGGTGAATTTATGGCTATGTATGCGATGGCATTTTCTGTAGGTAGTATTTTTGGACATAACACAGGCTTACATTTAGCCGAAGATGTAGGTTTTGATAACACTTGGTATATTATGAGTGTTCTGGCTATGGTAGGCGTTCTATTATTACTTGCTTTAAAACTATTTATGAAGAAAAAAACAACATAAAATGAACCTAAATCGAATTATGATTGCTACAAGAAAATCCGATTTGAAGAATTAAACAAGTTTCTGTTTTATTAAAACTCTTACTGTTTCATCAAAAAAATTAAAGATTTCAACCGCAAACCTTACAATCCTCTTTTTCTTGTATTTCACCAACCAAAATACCTTTGTCGTTTTCTACAAAACCGCAACAGTCTTTAAAACCTTGTGCTACCATTTTTCTAGCACGTTGAATTTGAGATTTCACTGTTGGTAAACTAACATGTAATTGGTCTGCGACCTCAGCTTGTTTTAAGCCTTTAATATCCGATAGAAATAATGGGTCTCTATACTTTTTAGGTAAACTTTTAATAATGCCGTATAAACATTCCTTTTCTGTATGTACAGAGGCTTCTATAAACGTTTCTGTTTCAGAATTAGCAACCTCAAAAGTTTGGTTTGTAGCTTTAAAATGGTCTAAAACCGAATATCTAGCAATAGAGAATACCCATGCTTTTATTTTAGATTCATCTTTAAGCGTATCTAATTTTGTGTGAATTTTAATAAAAGTATCTTGTAGAATATCGTCTGTAACGGCAGCATCTTTTACCATACTTAAAATAAAATGTTTTAAGTCTTGAGAATAATTTTGCCAAACGTGTTGTGTCGTCATAGTTTTAAATGAGTCGGTTTAAAAGCGTAAACCTTTAAACCGACTTTTATTTTAACAGTTACAATTAGTACATGTGCAGTTATCGCAAGTACAGTTTTTACAGTTTCCTTTAGAGCAACCTTCGCAGTTGCAAGTACATTCTTTATTTTTCATGATATTGATATTTAGTGTTCATATAATAGACGTAGAAATTATAAAAAAGATGCATTATTTAATATTTATTTTTAAGATTGTATTAAAAATCAATAGTTCTTCAAATAAAACCAAGCAAACAACACATACCCATTCTAACGATAAAAATCTAATCCACCAAAACCTCTGCCTCATGTTCTATAGGGAAATTACAAGAATTAGCTATAAAACACAAACTATTAGCTTCTTTATGTAAACTAAGCGCTAGTGCTTTATTAGTTTCACCTTTTATAGTTACTATAGGTTTTAAGCGTACTATTTTAAAACTACCATTTCCTGTCATTTCTACCTCCAAATCTGCTTCTGCACTATCTGTATAACTCAATACTTCAATTTTATGTTGTGCGCAAACGTATAAATAAGACATCATATGACAAGAAGCTAAAGCAGACAATAATAAATCTTCCGGATTATATAACGCATCGTCACCTCTAAATGGTTTTGCCGCCGACACTTTTAGCGGCGTTGTTTTATTAGCAATTACAACACTGTGATTTCTACTAAAAGTTCTTGGGTTATTGGTGTTTTCACCTTCGTTTATTGTCCAGTTTATATTTGCTTTAAAAGTGTGATTGATAGACATGTTGATATTTTTAAGATTAAAAAAAAGTTCAATTGAAACGCTTTTTTTTGTTATTTATTTAGACTCTTCGCTTTCTTCACAATGACAAATAGTTTTATAACGTTTTATTTTTTTTCAAAAACGAAAAAATCATTAATTGAGATAAGCGATTAACTCACTTTTAGTGAAAAACGAAAAATGGTTCTCTGCTTACATGTTTCTGCGATACTGTCCACCAACTTCAAATAACGAAGCCGTAATTTCACCAAGAGAACACACTTTACAAACCTCCATTAAAGCCTCAAAAATATTTTCATTCTTAATAGCTTTCTGTTGTAATTCTTTTAGCATCTCACTTGTATCATTTGCTTGATGTAAATGTTCTAATGTTTTAATCTGGAACTGCTTTTCTTCTTCCGTAGCTCTAATAACTTCCTTAGGAACAACCGTTGGAGATCCTTTAGAACTCAAGAATGTATTTACACCTATAATTGGGAACTCTCCATTATGTTTCAATGTTTCATAATACAGACTTTCTTCTTGAATTTTAGAACGCTGGTACATGGTTTCCATTGCTCCTAAAACGCCACCTCTTTCTGTAATTCTGTCAAACTCTGTTAGTACAGCTGCTTCGACTAAATCGGTTAATTCTTCAATAATAAAAGAACCTTGTATTGGGTTTTCATTTTTAGCTAAACCTAATTCCTTATTTATAATTAACTGTATTGCCATTGCACGACGTACAGATTCTTCTGTAGGTGTTGTAATAGCTTCGTCGTAAGCGTTTGTATGTAACGAGTTACAGTTATCGTAAATAGCATATAATGCTTGTAATGTTGTACGAATGTCGTTAAAATCTATCTCCTGAGCGTGTAAACTTCTACCAGACGTTTGAATGTGATATTTAAGCATTTGCGCTCTAGAATTAGCGCCATATTTATGCTTTAATGCTTTAGACCAAATCTTACGTGCTACACGACCAATTACTGAATATTCTGGATCGATACCATTCGAGAAAAAGAATGATAAGTTTGGTCCAAACTTATTAATATCCATGCCGCGACTTAAATAGTATTCCACGTAAGTGAAACCATTAGATAAAGTCAGCGCTAATTGTGTAATTGGGTTTGCACCTGCTTCTGCAATATGGTATCCAGAAATTGAAACCGAATAAAAGTTACGCACATTATTCTCTATAAAATATTCTTGCACGTCACCCATTAAACGCAATGCAAATTCTGTAGAGAAAATACATGTATTTTGCGCTTGATCTTCTTTTAAAATATCTGCTTGAACCGTTCCTCTAACCTGAGCAATCGTGTTCTTTTTAATTTCGGCATAAACGTCTGCAGGTAATACTAAATCTCCAGTAACACCTAATAACATTAAACCTAAACCATTGTTACTCTCTGGCAAATCGCCATTATAACTTGGTCTTTCATTATCTTTATAAATTTTAGCAATTTTTGCTTCTACTTCTTTTTCTAATCCGTTTTCTGTAATGTACAATTCGCATTGTTGGTCTATGGCAGCATTCATAAAAAAGCCTAATAACATAGGTGCAGGACCATTAATTGTCATACTTACCGAAGTCATTACATGTGCTAAATTGAAACCAGAGTATAGTTTTTTAGCATCGTCTAAACAACAAATACTAACACCTGCATTACCAATTTTACCGTAGATATCCGGACGTAAATCTGGATCGTTTCCGTATAAAGTTACACTATCGAAAGCCGTAGACAAACGTTTTGCTGGTAAACCTGCACTTACATAATGAAAACGTCTGTTTGTACGTTCTGGACCACCTTCTCCTGCAAACATTCTTGCTGGATCTTCTCCTGTACGTTTAAAAGGATATAATCCTGAAGTGTACGGAAACTCTCCAGGTACATTTTCTTGTAAACACCATTTTAAAATATCTCCCCAAGCCTCGTACTTTGGTAAAGCTACCTTTGGAATATCACTTTGCGATAATGATTTCGTATGTGTTTCTATTTTAATCTCCTTATCTCTAACTTTAAAAGTATAGATAGGGTTTTTATATTTATTTACTTTTTCTGACCAACCTGTAATGACTTCCCAATTGTAAGGATCTAAGTTTAGTTTTACACGGTCGAATTCCCCAACAAGTAATCTTACAAAGTCTTTATTTTCTTCAGTAGCATTCAAAGATTCTGAAGCAATACCTGCTTTATCTAATTCTGGCTTTGATTCTAAAACAGATTCTAATGTTTTATAGATACCAAAAAGTCTTTGTGCAACTTCAACTTGAGTTTTTGCTGTTTTATCGTATGCACGATTACTTTCTGCAATTTCAGATAAATAACGTGTTCTACTTGGTGGAATAACAAAAATCTTTTCGCTCATTTCTTTAGAAATCTCGAAAGTAGATTTTAAAACACTATCTGTTTTCTCTACCAACTTATCCATTATCGCCTTATAAAGCGTGTTCATTCCTGGATCGTTAAATTGAGACGCTATCGTACCAAAAACAGGCAAATCATCTTGATGCACATCCCAAAGATGATTATTACGCATGTATTGTTTTTTCACATCACGCAACGCATCTAAAGAACCTCGTTTATCGAATTTATTTATGGCTACTAAATCTGCAAAATCTAGCATATCAATTTTCTCTAATTGCGTAGCTGCTCCAAATTCTGGTGTCATAACATATAAAGCAACATCACTGTGCTCCATAATTTCTGTATCAGATTGCCCAATACCAGAAGTTTCAAGAATAATTAAATCGTATTCGGCAGCTTTTAAAACCTGTACCGCTTCATTTACATATTTAGATAATGCTAAGTTACTTTGGCGTGTTGCCAAACTACGCATGTATACTCGTGGTGAGTTTATAGCATTCATTCTAATTCTATCGCCTAAAAGTGCTCCTCCAGTTTTACGTTTTGAAGGATCTACAGACACTAAACCAACCGTTTTTTCTGGGAAGTCGATTAAAAATCTACGCACTAGCTCGTCTACTAAAGACGATTTTCCAGAACCACCTGTTCCTGTTATACCTAAAACTGGTGTTTTAGAGCTTTCATTTTTTTTATGAATATCTTCTAAAGCGTTTTTTGCTACTTCTGGAAAGTTTTCAGCCGAAGAAATAACTCTCGCTATTGCTTTTGGATTTTTAGTAGGAAGCATTTCTACTTCGTTACTTAATGTATCGCCAATGGCAAAGTCTGATTGTTGAACCAAATCGTTAATCATACCTTGTAATCCCATTTCACGTCCATCATCTGGAGAGTAAATTCGTGAAATACCGTAATCCATTAATTCCTTAATTTCCGAAGGTAAAATAACACCTCCTCCTCCACCGAAGATTTTAATATGTTCCGCACCTCTTTCTTTTAAAAGATCGTACATGTATTTAAAATACTCGTTATGTCCACCTTGATAAGAGGTTAAGCAAATAGCATTTGCATCTTCTTGAATGGCTGTATTTACAACCTCGTCGACACTTCTATCGTGTCCTAAATGGATAACCTCAACTCCTGTAGATTGTATAATGCGTCGCATAATATTTATGGAGGCATCATGGCCATCAAACAAGGCTGCTGCTGTTACTATTCTAACTTTATATTTTGGTTTGTATGGTGTTGCTTGTATCATTCTTAAAAAATAATCGGATTTGAACCTGCAATTTACGGAATATTCAAAAAATTTGGTATAAAATCTACAATTATCTAAAAATTTTAATCAACAATTTAAACTACCCTTTTTACACTACTTTAGTATGGTCAATAGTCATCGTGTTTCCAAAAGAATGGCAAAGAAAGAACTAATTTCTATGAAAAAAATAACATTACAAATACACTGTAAAGACCAATCTGGAATCATTGCAACAGTCACAAATTTTATCGCCAACAATAACGGAAACATTGTTTACATAGACCAACATGTTGATAGAGAGCAAGACATCTTTTTTATGCGTTTAGAAAGTGAATTTACTTCGTTCTCGATGGAAGGCTTTACTCTTAATTTTAAAACAGAATTAGCAGAACGCTTTAATATGAAATGGCGTATTTATAATGCTGAAGAAAAACCAAAAATGGCATTGTTTGTGTCTAAGTACGACCATTGTTTATACGATTTATTAGGACGTTATAATTCTGGTGAATTAAATTTAGAAATCCCTTTTATTATTAGTAATCACAATACCTTAAAACCTATTGCAGATAGTTTTAATATTCCGTTTTATCATATTCCGGTTACAAAAGACACTAAAGCAGAAGCTGAAGTACAACAATTAAAGCTTTGTGAAACGCATGGTATAGATTTTATAGTTTTAGCACGCTACATGCAAATTGTATCAAGCAAAATCATTAGTAAATTCCCTAATAAGGTTATAAACATTCACCATTCATTTTTACCTGCTTTTGTTGGTGCAAAACCTTATCATTCGGCCTACAAACGTGGTGTTAAAATTATCGGAGCTACTAGTCATTATGTAACCGAAGAACTAGATGCTGGACCAATTATAGAACAAGACGTGGAGCGTGTGTCTCACACTTATACTATTGAAGACTTAATAGCAAAAGGTCGTGATTTAGAACGCGTTGTATTAGCAAACGCTATTAAATTACATATTAAACGCAAAGTGATGGTCTTTAATAACAAAACGGTTATTTTCTCATAAAAAACCTTGTAAAAAACGAATGTTATTCTTTCATTAAAAAAAATAAAAAAACATCGCAATTTTTATTATAAAAACGCATCTTAATAATAAGTACCTTTACACCTTAAAATTAAAAATTATGAAAAAAATAGTTGCATTTATTATGCTTTTAAACTTAACTGCTTGTGCAGAATTACAACAAGTTGTTAACCAACTTCCAACAGGAACAGGAACAACATCTGCTCTTGATATTGCAGGAGGATTACGTGAAGCCTTAGATTTAGGAATAGATAAACAGGTAAGTAAACTAACGCTTGAGGATGGTTTTTACAAAAATGAATTAGTAAAAATATTATTACCAGAAGAATTGCAAAAAGTAGATTCTGCATTGAGAAAAATTGGTTTAAGCAGTTTAGCTGATGAAGGCTTAAAAGTATTAAATCGTGCTGCAGAAGATGCTGTTAGTGAGGCTACACCTATTTTTGTTAACGCCGTAAAAGGTATTACTTTTACTGATGCTAAAGATATTTTATTAGGTAACAAAGATGCTGCTACTCAATATTTAAATACAAAAACACAAACTGAGCTTTACGCAAAATTTAATCCTGTTATTAAAACTAGTTTTTCTAAAGTTGGAGCAGACGAAATCTGGTCTAATTTAATTACAAGGTATAACGCGATTCCTTTTACTAGTGATGTTAATCCTGATTTAACAGACTATGTAACTACTCAAGCTTTAAGCGGTGTTTATAAAATGATAGCTGTTGAAGAATTAGAAATTAGAGAAAAAGTAGGATCTAGAACTACTGCTTTATTACAAAAAGTTTTTGCTTTACAGGATTAAAAGCAACCCTTACGAAATCTACACCTATTAGTAATGTTTAGATAAAGTTTAGTTAACATATAAAATTAGTAATTACTATACTTTTGTGGCTCAAGTTTAAAACTCCATATTTACTTGAGTTAGTTAGTTTAGTAAAATAAAATTAAAGCCAATCTTATAAACGGGATTGGCTTTTTACTTGGTTTCAAAAACAATATAGCTCATAACTTGCTTATTATCAATATTTAATGTATTTTTATTAACTAACCCCAAGTTAAAAATGAGCAGAAAAGACCTATTAATATCGCATCAACAAATATTAGACCAACGCTATAAGCAATTAGTTGAAGAGGCTTACAACCTTAAACAAACCGATCATGCACTTAGCGATGATTCTGAGTATAAAGCAATGAAATTGTTCTGTAAATTAAATAAGATTAAATTTTTATCTCTTGACAATTCGCAGTGTACTGCTTAAAATTATTTTTTTTCCTTTTTAAGAACATCCAAGTAAGAAATCTACTCGTATTTAAATTAAAAGGAACTATGAGTAAACATTTTTGTAAAGTCGGAAAAATAAGACCTAATTTAAATAAAATTTTTGGATTAAATGCTTTGAAAGAAAAGGCTATTCAGTCTTTTTACGTCATTCATAATAAGAAGTATCCTAAAGGCTTTGACGTAGCGACTTAAAGTAACTAAATGCCTTTATAAGTCTTGAACCATACCAAGAGAACATTTCTCCATCTACAAACATTGTTTTAATATGAGTAGATGTGTTAACAATTTCTAAAGCATGCTCTTCTTTAAACGGATAAGGTTCGCTAGATAATAACACTATTTCTGGACCGTCCTCTAAACGCAATTTATTCAATTCAATTTCAGGATAACGTTCTAGATTACTATAGATATTTTCAAATTTATTTAATGCTAATAAATGATTTATAAACGTGCCATTTCCTGCCACCATCCAAGGATTTCGCCATATAAAGTAAGCCGCTTTTATAGTGGGTTTGTCTTTTATAAATGATTTAAAATCTTTTAAACTAAAGTTGATTTTATCTGAAATTGCTTGAGCTTCTTTTTGCTTGTTGAAGATTTCTCCATATTGGATAATGACTTCTATACAATCTACTATTGTAAAGATATCTGACACGTGAGTTGTACAGATAGCTTCACAAGCTTCTACTATATCTTTAGTGTTCTCTTCTTTATTGCAGAGAATTATATCTGGATTTAACGCCTTAATTTTATCTATATTAATTTGCTTGGTGCCTCCAACTACTTGTTTTGTGCTTTTATAATGAATTGGGTGTATGCAGAATTTAGTGATACCAACTACAGAATCTTCTAAACCCAAGTCATGGAGTAATTCTGTTTGAGAAGGCACTAACGAGACAATACGTTTTGGAGTTGATTCTAGCTCTATAAGTCTTCCTATTTGGTCTTTATGTTTCATCTATAAGGTTGCTTCGCTTTGCTCGCAATGACAAAGATAAAAAAACCTTTGTAGCTATAGCAAACTACAATGGTTTATAAAAAAGAACTGACTAAAACTATTTTTATTTTTTTATAATCTTCTCTACTTTCACTCCTGTTTCGCTTTGTATTTTAATAAAATACACTCCACTTGCTCTACTAGACAAGTCTAGCTTCACTTCTTGACTTGAGTTTAATTTTGTTTGCAAAACTCGACCTGACACATCGAATAACGATACTGATTTTATATTATCTTTAGCTGAGATTAGTACTACATCTCTTACTGGATTTGGATAGATTGACACTGTTTCATCAACATCAAACTCTGTAGTACTCAATACAGCATAGGTTGTATTGGCATTATTTGTTTCTATTGGGAAATTATAATCGAAAAATATTTCTGCATTTTTAGTTACGGTATCGCCTATTTGTACAGCTTCTTGAGATTGTACTTTTAATAAAATATTTCCATGCCCTCCAGAAGACAAGTAAATAGATTCGAATATAATTTCTACTTTATTTCCCGTTTGTTTTACATAAACATCATGAGAACTACTCATTACACGCAATGTTGAAACATCGAACATTGTTGGATCTATTTCTGTGGCTACAACAATATTTTGTGCAGGAAAATTACCTGTGTTTTCGAAATTAATTATATAGTGTAAATACTCTCCTATTTCTGTTGGATCTACTATATCTCCTTCTAAGCAAGTTATATCGTTTGGGTCGTAACTTCCAACTACTATTTGTTTATAACCAAAAGTATTATCACCTGGTATTTCGTCTCCTGTTATTGGATTAATTTGTACTGAAAAAAGCAACTCATCATCAATATTAATTGCTGGTATTTCTTGTGGACTATTTACGTTTAATGTTACGTAAATACTTCTGCTTTCAAAAGGTAATAAATCTATATAATTCCAGCTTAGTAATCCTGTGGTTTCTGTTAATGGTGCTTCTGTTGCGCTTATATAATCTAAAACAGTCTCATCATAATTAAAAACAAAATCTCCAGATAGCGTTTGGTTACCTTTGTTTTTGTAGGTAATAATGTATTCTGCATCAAAACCTGGTCGTGCAGGAATGGTTGGAGCCATTACAATTTCTACGTCGTTATGTACTCCATTTGCTGTAATGCAAAAGTCCTGTGTTGTAATGTTGTTGTATGTGTCAGGAAAGTTTACTGTTGCATCTATTGGTGTTGCATTAAAGAATGTTGGGTTTTCAAATTCTGGCGTTATTATAAAATCTCCACCTTCTGTGTAGAAGCTATATTCTCCTATATCATTCGTAAAAGTAGCTCCTGTATTTGAGCCATCGTTAATATTTAGTTTTAAATTTGGAAACACCAAATTGCTAGCATTACAACCGTTGGTGTCAATGTCAAAAGTTGCTATTCCATTTATTGTATTAAAATCTCCTCCAGGCATAAAGGAGCAATACGTATTTACATGAGCAGGTAATAAATCTGCTTGAATTAATTGATTATATGATAATATCTCAGATTCGTCAGCACAAATAAATTGTAAACTAATTAAACCTGAAGGAGTAAAAGTGTAAACATCATTTACACCATTTTTTGAATTAACAGTTTCTAATGCTTGATTTCCTACAAAAAAACTCAATATTAAACTTGAATTTAGGCTAAAATCTAAATTCAAAATATTGTTATAAGAACAATCTACAAACTTTAATAAAGGCAAACTGGAAGGATCAAATAAAATAATAGAATTTTGAGAAACATTCAAATATTGCAAATTACTAAATGCTTCTAATCCTTCTAAAGAATTAATATTCAAATTATCTAATACTAAACCTGTTATTAATAAAGCTTCTGATTCTTGAATTTCTCCGTCATTATTAAGATCAACACCTGTTGCCGAAAAAGTAGGAGTCCCTCCAAAAGTAGAAGTAAAAATACTATACTCCCCATATGTATAATCAAAATTTTCCGTAGTAGAGATGCTACTATTATTTAGTAATTCCGCTTTAAAATTAACATCAGGAATATTTACTATCCCATCACTAGGGCTGCAAAAAAAGAGATCTATATTATTTTCATCTATTATATATGTATCTGTTACTTGCATCACCGGAGTGCCATTTGGTTTTACACCATTAATAGCAACAGTATTAGTAATAATCCCAGTAGTTACATCATCTTGAGTTACCGTATAATTAGGACCTGTAAATATCCATTGTTCCGATGTACTTAATAAATTATCGTTGTTAGTATCTCCTCCTGTAAAGTTGCAAATTCCAGTTATATCTCCTCCTAATAAATCATCTGTAATTGAAATATTGTTGATTGACAAATTACCAATATTAGTTACAGTAAAGCTATATGTAACTTCATTCCCAACACTTAAACACGTACCTCCATTTGCATTAATTGCCGACTTAACAACAGTAAAACTAGCATCGCTACACAAAGTTACATCACTATTGCCCTCAGCATCAACTACATATATATCTATTCCTTGCACTGCCGTTGTGTTATCAGGCTCTAAACCATCTACTGTTACACTATTAACAATGGCACCATTATCAAGATCTCCTGAATTTACTATATAATTAGGCGCTGTATAGACCCATGTTTCAGAAGTATCTAATAATGCATCGTTATTAAGATCACCTGTATATGGTAATGAAGCAGTAATATCACCTCCTAACAAATCACTAGTAACAGTTATTGAATTAATTACTTGCGTACCCACATTAGTAACTGTAATCGTATAAGTGATTTCATCTCCAACACCAACACACATACTACTAGAAGATACTGATTCCACAACATTAATAGCACCTCCTGTATAATTATTAATGGTGTCTGAATTGATAATATTAGGACTAAAAAAAGCTATTATACTACTTAGTAAAAAAATATATGTTCTCATGGTTAATTAGTTTTATTTTTTTTAGCAAATTAGTATTCAATGGTTTTGACTTAGAATTCGATTTTTAAATATATTAATCCATTTTATCAGATTGCTTCGTATGCTCGATTACAATCGAAGCTCCTTGCAATGACGTTAGTTATTTAAGACAACTTCCATTTGTTGCTGTAAATCTTTTGCTTTAGTTGCAGCTGCTTGCGCAAAATCTTTTTCTGTTGAAGCATAAATAATTCCTCTTGAAGAATTTATTAATAAACCTACATTTTCACTCATTCCATATTTACAGACATCTTGCAAGTTTCCGCCTTGTGCTCCAACACCAGGAACTAATAAAAAGTTATTTGGAATTATTTTTCTAATATCTGCAAAATACTCTGCTTTTGTTGCCCCAACTACATACATCAAATTTTCAGAGTTTTTCCAACTTTTAGAAGTCTCTAAAACCTGCTTATATAACTCTTTACCTTCGACTGTTTTTGTTTGAAAATCGAAAGCACCTTCGTTAGACGTTAACGCCAACATAATAGTGTGCTTGTTTTTAAAGGCAAGAAAAGGCTCTACTGAGTCTTTTCCCATATATGGTGCTACTGTAACACTATCGAATGCTAAGTCTTCTAGAAAAGCTTTAGCATACATTGTACTTGTATTACCAATGTCTCCACGTTTTGCATCTGCAATAGTAAAAATCTCTGGATGGTTAGTATTTAAATACTTAATTGTTTTTTCTAATGCTTGCCAACCTTTAATACCATAAGCTTCGTAGAATGCTGTGTTTGGTTTATAAGCTACACATAAATGATGCGTTGCATCTATTATTGCTTTATTGAATTCGAAAATAGGATCTTCTAATTCTAATAAATGTTTTGGTATTTTATTTAAATCGACATCTAACCCAATACATAGGAAAGAGTTCTTTTTTTTAATTTGTACTGTAAGTTCTTGTGTTGTCATGCTCTAAAATTATGGATTCTGCATAGTGCGCAGAAGGACAAATATTTTCAAATTTAAAAAATAAAAAAGCCTCTAAAAAAGAGGCTTAAAATTTATAATATATCGCTATTGGCCTTTAACTTTTCAGTATTGTCAGCCAACATTAATTCATCTAATATTTTTTGAATATCTCCATTTACAATGTTCTGTAAATCGTATAGTGTTAATCCTATTCTATGATCCGTTACACGACCTTGAGAATAGTTATAAGTTCTAATTTTAGCACTTCTGTCTCCAGAGGTTACCATTGTTCCTCTTAAAGCTGCATCTTCTTCGTTCTTTTTAGCTAATTCTAAATCGTATAAACGCGAACGTAATACTTTAAAGGCTTTTTCTTTATTTTTATGCTGCGATTTTTGATCTTGACACTGTGCCACTAATCCTGTTGGAATATGCGTTAAACGTACTGCTGAATAGGTTGTGTTTACAGATTGCCCTCCTGGACCTGAAGAACAAAAGAAATCTACTCTTACATCTTTTGCTTCTACAACTACATCAAACTCTTCGGCTTCTGGAAAAACCATTACTGTTGCTGCACTTGTATGTACACGACCTTGAGTCTCTGTTTGTGGTACACGTTGCACACGGTGTACACCTGCTTCAAATTTTAAAGTTCCGTAAACATCCTCTCCAGAAACTTCAAATTGAATTTCTTTAAAACCACCATTTGTACCTTCACTATAATCTACAGTATCGACTTTCCATCCTCTACCTTCACAGTACCTACTGTACATTCTAAATAAATCTCCTGCAAAAATACTTGCTTCGTCTCCACCTGCTCCTGCGCGTAATTCTACAACTGCATTCTTAGCATCTTGAGGATCTTTAGGTATTAAGAGTACTTTTATTTCTTCTTCTAATAAAGGAATTTCTGTTTTAGCTTCGTCGTATTGCATTTTAGCCATGTCTACCATTTCGGCATCACTACCATCTGCAATTATTTCTTCAGCTTCAGCTAAATTATTTGTCTGCTCTATATATAACTCACGTTTATCCATTAATAAACGTAAACTTTTGTATTCTCTAGTTAACTCAACATAAGTTTTTTGATCTGAAATAATATCTGGCTGAATGATTAAATCACTCACCTCATCAAAACGTTGTTTTACTATTTGTAATTTATCTAACATAAATGTTTTTGCGTTATTTAGCAAAAATACGATAAATAATCAATAATAATAAACCGTTTTTGATACTGAATTTTGTTCTCTTTTCTTGATTTCTAACATTACGTAGTTTACCCAAGTTAAAAAGGCTGAAATTGAAAAAAACCGTTCTAAATAATATAACGATTTTACCTCTAGAAAATAACCACAAAACATTGCTATATCACCAAAAGCGAAACAAAATGTTGCAAACAAAAACAACGTTGAACGCAAGTGAAATCTATTAAAATTATAATTTGCAGAACAAACGCACATTATAATCATTACGATGCTTGGAAACATAAAAAAAACTCTATCAACTAAACCAAATCTTGAAACATCTACAGAAGACACTAGCAAATAAATTAAATACACGTTTAACAATGCGATGATTGAAAAAATTAAAATCATGGCATAATTCTTAGTTTTAATCGTGATCTTTTTTATCACTAAACTGCATAATAGACCAAATATAATTGCCCGAATTACTATTGCTATTTTTGTTACTATTGGTTCTTCTACAAAAAATGTAAGCATATCGAAAACAACAAACAAAAGCATAATAATTGTCGCTCTTTTATGCTTATAGCAACCTATATAAAAGTAAGCAAGTGTAAAAATTATTGATGTAATTATTGTATGAATTACATAAACATCGAATGACATCTCTAAGACAGTGTAAATACCAGTTAAAAATAGAATAACTGCTATAGAATATAATAGCTTTTGATAATACAAGATTAAATAGGTTATGATTTAGGCTTGTGAAGATAGTAATAATAATTATTTCCTACAGCAAGGCCATCCTCACATTTACAAATGTTAATTAACGTTTAAAATAATTCGCTACAGTTTGCGTTATAAATAAACTATGTTAAACCAATTTCGCGCTATACTATTTTACTATAAATCTATTGCCTTATGGTCCTTTGCTGCTACTATTCTTATAACTATTTATAGTCCAGAAATAGTTAGTGCTTTATTGACCAAATTATTTTTAATGGTTTTATTTTTGTTAATGATTAATGATAGGAGTATGCGAAGAAAATTAAAATTTTATAAGATGGCAGGAACATCTAACTTGAAGCTTGTTTTTATGTTATACATTATAGATTGCTTTTTTACTTGTAGTTTTCTATTATTAATACAAGGCTTTATTTAAAAAGAGAAAAACATAAATCCTAAAAAAAATATAAAGCACGTTCTAAATAGAAAAAAGAATACAATCTATACGAATATCATACAAAAACGCTTTAATCTATAAAATGGATATATAGTTATAAATCCATAGTAACACCTACTCCTAGAATTTGTTTCCACTGTAATCTAGCACCTCTATCCACAAACACATCTACAACAGTAGTTTCTTGCTGCGTTTTTATATCATTATCATACCTAATATGGGATCCTAAAGTTGCCTTTACATAATCGTTAACCTTAAAGTCGAGCACAACTTCCCAATCAACATCAATGTTGCCAAAACTATTAAGATAATCTGTATATAAACTAAATTGATTTCTAAGGTATATATTTTCAAACACTTCTGCTTCAAAGGCATTTGTAATTAAAACACCCATTTCTGTTCTAGCATTTTCTCCCTTTTTTATTCTATTTTGAAACTCATCGTATTCTGCTGCTTGAACACCAAAAGAGCCTGCATCTGCCAAATCTTGATCTAAAACAAACGTTCCCTTAAAGGTTAAAGGAGAGAGGTAAAAAGATAATTTTTCAAGATTTTTACCATACTCAACGCCTCCTCCGATAAATAAATATCCTGGAGCCATAAAACGCGAAATTGGATTATCTCTATTTGGATATGTATAACCGTTAGAATATTGTGTTTTAAAATTAAATCTCCCTGAATAATACCAATTGGTTAAAGTATCTTTTCTATAACCTATAGTCGAAATTAATTCTAATTCGTCTTCTGTTTTCCTTAACCTTTGACTTTCCTGTTTATTAACACCATAGCGCGTTCTAACCGAGCTTTTCCAAATAAGGTTTTCTCTTTTATATCTTAAACTTGATACCAATTTCAAAAGAGCAGAAACAGAATTACTTCCACCTGCATTCCAATTAACAAAAGTAACCTCATTGATATCTAAACCTGCTGTACTTTTCTGAACCCACTTTACAGTATCTAAAACCTTGACAACAGAGTCTTGAGCTTTTACAAATTGGAACGAGAGAATAACTAAAACTATTAAACAAAATCTCATTTTATACTACTTTAAAAATTAAAAAACATTAGTAAATAAACGTGCCAAATTCACTATTTATTGTAAGTTTTTTATCTTCCGAAGTTTCCACTCGACCAACAACCTGAGCATTAACATTATATGATTTAGAAATTAAAATAATCTCTTCTGCAATTTCTGGAGAAACATAAAGTTCCATTCTGTGTCCACAGTTAAATACTTGATACATTTCTTTCCAATCTGTTTTAGACTGTTCTTGTATTAATTTGAATAAAGGCGGAATTGGAAATAAATTATCTTTTACAATATGTAAATTGTCTATAAAATGAAGAATTTTTGTTTGTGCTCCACCAGAACAATGTACCATTCCGTGTAGCGTCTCAGAATTAAATTTTGATAAAATTTCTTTTATAATTGGAGCATACGTTCTTGTTGGGGACAAGACTAATTTGCCTGCATCTATTGGACTGTTTTCTACTTTATCTGTTAATTTAACCTGTCCAGAATACACAAGATCCTCTGGAACTGCTGCATCAAAACTTTCTGGATATTTTTTTGCTAGGTAGTTATCAAACACATCATGTCGTGCGGAAGTTAAGCCATTACTTCCCATACCTCCATTATACTCTTTCTCGTAAGTGGCCTGACCAAAACTCTCTAAACCAACTATTACGTCTCCAGCTTTTATGTTTGCATTATCGACAACATCACTACGTTTCATTCTAGCAGTAACTGTAGAATCTACAATTATTGTACGTACTAAATCTCCAACATCTGCAGTTTCGCCTCCAGTAGAATGTATAGTTACTCCAAAGGTTTTTAAATCTTGAATAAGCTCTTCGGTTCCATTAATAATTGCAGATAATACTTCTCCTGTAATTAAATTTTTATTTCTACCTATAGTTGATGACAGCATAATATTATCTGTAGCACCAACACAAAGTAAATCGTCGATATTCATTATTAGAGCATCTTGAGCGATACCTTTCCATACTGAAACATCTCCAGTTTCTTTCCAATACATATATGCTAAAGCACTTTTTGTTCCTGCTCCATCTGCATGCATGATTAAGCAATAATCATCGTCTCCTGTAAGGTAATCTGGTACAATTTTACAGAATGCCTTTGGGAACAAGCCTTTATCTATGTTTTTTATTGCATTGTGCACATCTTCTTTTGATGCTGAAACACCTCTTTGACTGTAACGTTTACTTATTTCCGAGCTCATAGTTATGTATTGAAAAGCAAAGATAGTTGTAAATAAAAAGCACACAAATTATTTGTGTGCTTCTTATAATAAAGTTTTTAAATATTATAATTTAATCCCAATCTGGCATTGATGCAGCTGTAAAAAGTTCTACTTCCTGTGTTGATGTTCCAAATTGATACTTAAGAATGCGCGGAATACCATCTATACTACTACTTGATCTTGTAAAAATAAAGCCACCTTCATTTGGCGCGAATTTAACATCTAAATCGTTTTCTCCAATTAAAACATCAGTATCTACCTGTGTATTTGTTGAAGCATTGATATCATAAATAAAAACTCGACTTTGAAACTGTCTATAATTTGGATTTTGACTACCTGATAAATCTCTGGTATAAACAACCTGATTACCATTTGCGGTTATATCTATTCCTCCTAATGCTCCAGGCAATCCTTCGACTATTACAGTTTCTTCGGTTTCAGTAGATAATCTTACTGTAAAAATTCGAGCATTATAACCATCTACTGTATTTGTTTTTAAAATTACCAAATCATTATCAAAAACTACACTTTCTACCTCTGAGATAAATGACCCATCTGTAGTTGCAAATAAAGGAACTCCTCCTCCACTACCATCTGGATTTATATCATACAACTTATCAAAATAAGGGTAATACAATTTACTACCATTTTGCGCCCAACAAAAATCCACATGATCAAATCTAAAGCCAGCAACTGGAATAGTATTAGTAACTTGTGTTTTATTCGAACCATCTGTATTCATAGTAAATATTTGCGTATTTCCTCCTTCCGCAGTTCTTAAATAGGCTATTTTATTTGTTATTGCATTTGTTCTAGGTCTAAAACTGTTATTAGTTTCACTAGTTAACTTTAACAAACTTACATCAACTTCATCGTCTCCAGAATCACTAACACCCTCATCTCCAGAATAAACAACACTATTCCCATTTTCTTCTTTTACAAAAACAAAAGAGTTATTTGGCGCAGTAATAGTTGTAAATTGGCTAATTGAAGAACTTACTTCTTCATTTGTGTCATCACTAACTTTTACTTGCCAAAAATATGTAGTAGATAATTGCAGATTACTAGCTAAATAAAAAGTATCCTGCTCTGTTTCAAATAACTCAATTTCATTGGTGCTTCCATTTCTTAATTCTAAAGTATAAGATAACTCGTCGTTAGCATCAGGATCGCTAGACTCCCAAGTAAACTCAACTTCTAAATCTGCTTCAGTCACTAAATCCTCAGGAAATACTAAAATTGGTATCGCTGGTGATTGATTATTTGCATTGGAAGTAATTAATTCGAATGAAACAACAGCAGCAGTATTTTCTAAAACTGTAACAGATTCAAAAGCTGTAACAAATCCATCTAACTCTGCTTGCACTGCATAAGTTTCCACCAAAGCATTATTTATAAAAAAATAACCTTCTTCATCTGAAAAAACTGTACTTGTTACTGGATTTGTAGATATTTTTACATTTTGTAAAGGTGAATTTGTACCACTTGAAACTACTTTACCATTAATGGTTCCGATTCTTACGCCATCAATTTGTTCTTCACTACATGTTGTAATAACTAACACTAATAATAAAAGACTGACTAAAAATTTTATTGTTTTCATTGTTGTTAGATTTGTTTAATTGTCTTCTTCATTTACATCATTACTTTTCTCAGCTTCTTTTTGTGCTCTTTTCTTCTGTAATTCCTTATTTATATTGGACTTTTTAATCTCTTTTAATTCTCGTTTTTGTTCACGTGCTTTAACACGTTCTAAATCTTTTTTTGTATTATAACTGCCAATATACAGGTTTAAACCAATTCCAAATCTTAAATACATATCATCTTTAGCCCCTCTTTCTAAATCATCAACTAAATCACTAAACACAAAGTTATTTTCTAAATAGCCAGTAATTCCAATACGTTCAGTGACTAAGTATTCTAAACCTGCTCCAACTTGTAATTTAGGGTTAATATTATTAAAATCGTTTGAAATATTTGTTCCTCCACCAGCATAAACAAAAGGTGTAAATTTATCATAAGGTAAAACTGTATATTCTACATTAGCGTCTATAGACACAAAACTTTTATTTAAAATCCCTTGATTTGATAAGTTAAATTTATTTGCATTTAAACTGAGGTTAAAGTGAGAGTTTAAATAACGTTTATATCCTAACCGAGAATTTAATTCAAACTCTGGGTTTATATAATCTCCGTTTATTTTAGCTGCCCCAATTGATGCATGAATTACATTATCTGTTCTTCTTTTAAATTGAAATCTATTAAACAACTCTGTTACATTTGCTGCTTCTTTTTCATCTTTATAATTTAAAACAAGTTTATTATCTTCTTCTATACCAGCTTTAGTAGACCAATATCCATCTTGAATTCCTTCAACAATTAAATCATGTACAGCTTTTTCTATAGCATCTTTAACGGCCAATTGTACTGGTTCGTTTTGAGTGAAACCTGTTTCTGCTTCTAACAGTTTTTGAAATTTAACAAAACGAAATAAACTAACATCAACAGCTTGAGATAATATTGTTTTAGAAACATAAATTGTTTTTAAAATCTCACCATTTTTAGTTGAAATAGCCCGTAAGTATACAGTTATTCTATCTTGTCTATATCTTGTAGATCCTCCTACTCCAAAATATCGAACTCCAGCTCCTCCTGTTACTATGTTGGTGTCGTAAGAAATTATACCTCCTTCAAGTAGCAATCCTGCGTAAAGCAGTGGCTCTATAGGTGGTTCATTTGGATTAAGACCTTTTACATACTCTTGCTTTGTAGAGCGTATAATATTCCGCTCGGTAGATAAGTTATTAAAATTCTCTCTCTCTAGAGGAATAAAATATCCTGAATCTCCAAGTGCCTTAATAAGCATAGTTGTAGCTCCTTGAGTTACAGCTGTGCTAAATGTACTCCCATTTTCAACCGCTTTATACTGTCCTGTTTGGTCACTAAAATTATAAACAGCTACCTCAAGAGGAACCTTTGCTGGGGGAAGGTTTAATAATATGCTAGTAGACTGAGAAAATTCTCCAATTCTCGATGGTTGCTGAGAAAAGGGTTGATTAAAATATGTTCCACATGAACTTAAGCATAAATTAATAACAAATAATACTACGATTTTTTTATAATCTATCATAAAAGGTTAAACTAGATTTAAGGATTTGGAACAACAATTTGGGTTTGCTCACCATTTGTTGTGTTTAAGATATTAATTACCAATCCTTCATCAGAATCGAAAACCTCAACATTAAGTGTCCCAAAAGTAAAAGTGCCTTCTTGATCAAAATCACCAACAGCCTCAACTTGCTGAGCTAATAAAACTCTTGAAATTTGGCTTAATACTTGTTGGTTTAATTGCTCTCCAAACCTATCTAAATCAGACTGTTGAACAGTAGCTGCTCTAGGTTGCGTAAAGCCATTTTGGGCAGTCGCAGAACTTAACAGCCAATTATAATTAAATGTATCTCCTCCAAAAGCAGGGTTCAATGGTTTGTAACTAAATTGCTGCGCAAACGCAAAAGAGAAAGCCCCAAGAAACAATATTAAAAAATATTTAAATTTCATTATTAATAGCGTGTTATAATTTCTTTTTGTTGTTGTTGTTGTTGTAATCGTTGTAAATGAGCGAGACTTCTTTGTATTGCTGTGTTAGCCATTTCAATTAAGAATTCTTTTTTAGGGTTTGCAAAAAACTGCCATACTAGTTGACCATCTACTTTTACAGATATTCTTGTACTACGCCTTTGCCCAGGTACTTCATGTATGAGAATATGCTTATTGGTTTTAATTTGCTTATTAAAATATTCCGCATAGAAATAACGATGAAAATCTCTACCTGCTTTTGTTAATGTTTTTTGAATCACTAATCCTTGCATAAGCACTCCATCTTCACCATCTGCTACAACATCTAGTGATACTGTTTCCTTTAATTCTTTTCTATTAGGATCTAATTCAATTCTAATTTGTCCATTCTCACTAATACTTAAAACTATTCTATCTTTGCCAATGGCTCCAACGTTGTTTTCTCCATCAATAATAGGATAGATAAGCAATAACAAAGTTGTTTTAACATCTACATTATTATTTAAAGTAATGGAAGATAATATTTTTTTTTCATTCCCTTCTAAAAAAAAACGATTGCTTTGTAACGATTTAGACACATTATTAATTGTATCTGTTTTAAAAACTATAAACTCATACCTTAAATTAACTCCTGAATATGTTAAATTCTGTGCTGTTGCACTAAAGGTTGTAAATTCACTCTTCTTTTCAATCTTTATTAGCGCATTAATATCTTTATTATAAAATTTTTGCGCATTAACAAATAAAACAGAGAATACTAAAACAACAATAGTAAGGTATATCTTAAAATTGAGAAACATAATACTAATTAAAACTTCTAATAATTATTGAAGGAGAAGATTCGGTTTGAGTAAATTTAATATTCTTTGTGATACTATTAGTTCCAAATTTATCAAACTTTAAATTATTTCCATTTTGTTTCAAATCTAAAGAAACTTCAGCATTAGCATCAATTACATAGTCTTTAATAATATTACTATTTCCATTTTGAGATAAATTCGCAACCACTTTATCTACATTATATTCTAAATTTAGGTTATTAAACTTTCCATTTTGAGAAATTGTAATTTCACTTGCATTAGATTCTATATCTGCAGCTACTCCATTGTATTGACCAACTTGAGTTATAAAAACCGAATTACCTTGTACGGTACTTAATTTAGGATTTATTGTAGTATCAAAAAAAGAGCTAAAAAACTCATGCGAAACATTTTGCCCACCTAACTGAGTGCTTCCTTCTGAATTATTTTCGTCATCTGTATATGTTTGAGAAAACATCATTTGAGCACTTAAGAATAGACAAATTATTAAAAATATTGTTTTGTTATTTATGTTTAACTTTTTCATGATTTTTGAATATTAAAAAAGGAGGATGCTTGCTATTTAGACATCCTCCTTTTAGTTATGTAATAACAATAATGATTAAAAAAAACATTATTATAATAAAATGCTAATTAGCATCCAGATCCAGGAGCACCACAAGGGTTAGCTATATCCCAAGTTGCATTAAGAGCATTTGGAGAAACCACATTTTGATTAGATTGAAAATCCATTCCTTCACCATCTGTAGCGAAATCACCATTTGGACCTAATTGTAAAATATCTGCAACATTACCACCATTTGGATTCCCTACTGGAGTTCCTCCTGGTAAATTTTGAGACACTTTATAACTGTGCCCTCCCCATCCTTGTTCTTTTTGCACTACTAATATTTCGTTCATAGTACCTCTTTGTCCAGTTTCAAGAGCATTTCCGTTTCCACCTTGATATGTACTAGTATAGTTCATTGTACCTCTTTGCGTAGATAAAGCAGAGTTAGAATCTCCATATTGCCTTTGGTAAGCTTTATGATCTGTACCATTTTGACCGATATGAGCTATGTTACTATCTCCAGTAGAAACTCCCATTTCTCCTTGATCTTGACGAGCATAGTTATCACCTCCATTTGCATTACCAAATGCATTTTGGATGATTCCTGCTTCGTTACTTTGACCATTTTGATTTTGTGCTGCATGATTTCCAACAGAACTACCATCACCAAATTGGCCAATGTAAGCATCATTTGCATTACCTACTTGGTTTTGTAAAGCCTCTGCATTTTCAGAATCTCCATTAAAACCAGCGTTTGTAATATTATCTACACCAGCTAATGCACTTTGTGAATTACCATACGCAGCAAATGGAAAATTAGTTCCTTGATCAACTAAAGCGTTGTTACCTACACCAGAACCTCCAACAGAAGTTTGATTTTGATTAGACAAGTTACTATCACCAACCTGAACTGAACGTGCCGTGTTACGGTTATCTCCATTTTGACGCATTCTAGAAACATTACTATCTCCATACTGCTCTAATAAAGCTTCGTGACCTGCAGAACTATCTGGTCCAGCATTTTGCTTTATATCACCAATGTTAAAATCACCTTCTTGAATTGTTCTAGCATCACTATTATCAAACTGCTGAACTGTTTTAGAAGAGTTTCCTTCACCATCTTGCTCTGTCATAGCAAAATTAGCTTCTCCTTGCTGACCTGTACCGTGATGGATTAACGCAACGTTGTCCTTACTTAAACCCAACGTACCTTCTTTCATACCTTGACGAGTAATCGCTTCGTTAAAATCTCCTTCTTGAATAGAAGTAGACTTGTTGTTAGTACCTCTTTGTCTAACATCAGCTTCGTTATTAAAAGCACTTGGTGGTGGCAAAACCTCACCTGTTTGCCAAATACGTGCTTGGTTTCCACCACTACCTAACCCATCTGCTTGATCTGTGTAAGTAGAATTAAAGATACCAGCCTGTCTAACCATAACTTTATTACCGTTACCATTTTGGATAGATTCTCCTGAATTTCCCCCAAAACTAGAGGCAGCTAGAGGTGATACATAATCAGCATCTACTGCTGAAGTTCCGTTAATACCAGTCATAGTACCAGCATTTACATCATTAGTTTGTGCCATAAGGGCACCCGAGAATAATAGTGCCGCAGCACCGAAAATTACTTTTTTCATGTTAAATATATATTGATTAATAGCAATGTAAATATAGAGAAATATTTCAATACAAATTTCAACACACCTTAAAAAAAGGCTGATTTAACTGATTTTTCGATTAGTTCCTGATTAACTTCGACGAAATGCTATTTTGAGTAAGAAAAAAACTACTCAACCCCTTCAACTCCCTGCTTATCAAGTACGTAGTTCTACGTAGATTTCACTACGTAGAACTACGTAGTAAACAGCAACTCTCTATATTTGGTAAGTGGCCAAAGCTCATCGTCGACCAATAATTCTAATTTATCGCACGGATACCTTATGTCATCCAACAAAGGTTTTACTGTATTACAATAAGCACTCGCTCTATCTTCAATAGATTTAATTTGGTTTGATTTCCTCCTAGCTTCAGTCATATTATTAACTAGTTTATTTATGGATTCTATATGTTTAGAAATCTCCTCTATTAATTCTAATTGTGCCAGAGACACTTTTTTAAAATCTTTACCATAAATCTCCTTCAACCCTTTTACATTTTCAATTAAAATGTTTTGATATTTAACTGCAGTTGGCACAATGTGGTTTCTAGCCAGATCTCCAAGCACACGACCTTCAATTTGAATACGCATAATATAATCCTCAAGCTCTATTTCATATCTCGCCTCAACTTCTGTGGCATTCATAACACCTAGGTCCTTATACAAGTCTAATGCTTTTTTGGAGATTTTAGCTTTTAATGCTTCAGGAGTTGATTTATTATTACTAAGCCCTCTTTTCTTAGCTTCTTTTTCCCAAGCATCTCCATAGCCATTACCCTCAAACAAAACAGATTTACTCTTTTTAATGTACTCTCTTAATATATTAAAGACAGCTTCATCCTTTTTAAGGTCCTTCTTAATAATTAACGCATCAACTTCAATTTTAAAATCCTTTAGTTGTTTTGCTACAATAGAATTAAGCACGGTCATTGGGTTTGCGCAGTTTGCTCTAGAACCGACTGCTCTAAATTCAAACTTATTTCCCGTAAACGCAAAAGGCGAAGTTCTATTTCTATCGGTATTATCTAAAAGTATTTCCGGAATCTTACCGACAACATTTAGTTTTAAATCAGTTTTTTCTTGAGGTGATAATTTTCCGTTGGTTACATTCTCTAACTCGTTTAAGACATGAGTTAATTGCTCCCCTATAAACACAGAAATAATTGCAGGAGGTGCTTCATTTGCCCCTAACCTATGATCATTACTTGCAGACGCTATTGCTGCCCGAAGCAATTCTTCATTATCATTTACCGCTTTTATTGTATTTATAAAGAACGCTAAAAACTGAAGATTACTCATTGGTGTTTTTCCTGGACTCAAGAGATTAACACCTGTATCTGTACTTAAACTCCAGTTATTGTGCTTTCCAGATCCATTAATACCTTTAAAAGGTTTTTCATGAAACAGTACTTTAAAATTATGACGTTCCGCAACCTTGTCCATAACATCCATTAATAAGGCATTATGATCAACCGCTAAATTAGCCTCTTCATATATAGGAGCCAATTCAAACTGATTTGGCGCCACTTCATTGTGCCTTGTTTTTACTGGAATACCTAATAACATACATTCAGTTTCTAAATCACGCATATAAGACATCGCGCGATTAGGAATAGTACCAAAATAATGATCATCTAATTGTTGACCTTTAGCTGAATCATGACCTAATAACGTTCTTCCTGTTAATTGGATATCTGGACGAGAGGATACTAAAGCACTATCTATTAAAAAATATTCTTGCTCCCAACCTAATGAAGCGTTTACCTTTTTTACATTTTTATCAAAATACTTACATACTGCTACTGCCGCAGTATCTACAGCCTGCAATGCTCTCAACAAAGGTGTCTTATAATCTAAAGCTTCTCCAGTATAAGCAACAAACACAGTAGGTATGCATAATGTAGTACCATAAATAAATGCCGGAGAAGTTGGATCCCAAGCCGTATATCCTCTTGCTTCGAATGTATTACGAATACCACCATTTGGAAAACTAGATGCATCTGGTTCTTGTTGAACCAATTGAGTACCTCCAAATTTCTCTATTGCTCCATTATTTTCTATCGTTTCAAAAAAGGCATCATGTTTTTCTGCAGTTGCTCCTGTTAACGGTTGAAACCAATGCGTATAATGGGTTACACCCTTAGACAATGCCCAATCCTTCATAGCAGAAGCTATTTGATCTGCAATTGTTCTATCAATTTTACCTCCTTTTTCAATAGCATTTGTCAAACTTACAAAAGCATCACTTGTAAGGGTTTGACGCATTTTTTTAGAATCGTAAACATTTTGTCCAAAAATTTCAGAACGACGTTTTTCCTCCGTTATTACAACAGGTTTCCTGTTTAACGTTTCTTTTATTGCGAAAAATCTTAAAGTAGACATATTTATTGCTATTTTTTTTACAAATATATTAATTCTAAGCCACAATAAATCCGAAAACCAATAGCACCCTTAAAAAATCAGGGTTATAAACATGAATTTAATAAAAATTAATATTTTACCTATCAAATATTACGGGCTAAAAAAAAATCATTTTATATTTGTAGATATATTATTAATATAATTTGTAAGTACTATGGCAAAAATAAAATTAGAATACATTTGGCTAGATGGTTATTTCCCAACTCAGAACATGAGAAGTAAAACCAAAGTTGAAGAACATGAAGATTTTCAAGGAACAGTTGAAGAATTAGGACTTTGGTCTTTTGACGGCTCTTCTACAAAACAAGCTTCCGGTGGAGCGTCTGACTGTATTTTAAAGCCAGTTGCAATTTATCCGGATCCTACAAGAAGAAATGGTTATTTAGTAATGACTGAAGTAATGAATGCGGATGGAACTCCTCATATTTCTAACGCACGTGCTACTATTGAAGATGATGATAACGATTTCTGGTTTGGTTTCGAACAAGAATATTTTATCATGAATACAAGTACAGAATTACCGTTAGGCTTTCCAAGAGGTGGCTATCCAGCTCCACAAGGAATGTACTATTGTTCTGTTGGCGGAAAACACACTCATGGTAGAGATTTAGTTGAAGAACATGCTGACATGTGTATTGATGCTGGCTTAAACTTTGAAGGTATTAACCAAGAGGTTGCCTCTGGACAATGGGAATACCAATTATTTGCTAAAGGCGCTAAAAAAGCCGGAGATGAAATCTGGATATCAAGATATTTATTAGATCGTTTAACTGAAGGCAAAGGTATGTATATTGAATACCACCCAAAACCATTAGGAAATACTGATTGGAATGGATCGGGAATGCATGCTAATTTTTCTAACACAATCTTAAGAACCTGCGGTTCTAAAGAAAAGTATGCTGAAATTTGTGAAGCTTTTCGTCCACTAGTAAAAGAACACATCCAAGTTTATGGTGAGCATAACGAACAACGTTTAACTGGAGATCACGAAACGGCATCTATTCATGATTTCTCTTGGGGAGTTTCAGATAGAGGAGCTTCTATTCGTATTCCAATTATCGCTGTAGAAAAAGGATACAAAGGATGGTTAGAAGACCGTCGTCCTTCTTCAAATGGAGATCCATACAAAATTGCGGCAAGAATTATTAAAACTGTTAAACCAGTTAAATAATAATCTCTCTAAGATTTCAACATAATAAAAAACTCCTTTGCTAGCGCAAAGGAGTTTTTTGTTATATAAATTATTTCATCGTTTAAATAATGAATACTCAATATAGCTCTATAACTGAAATCCTAATGTTAAAGTAATATTAGAATTATTAGCATCAATTGACGCAGCATCTGTTAACCCTGTATTATATAATTGATATTCTCTAGATTGATTGTAAGCATCGTAGGTTAAATCTAATTTAGTGTTACCAAAATCAAAACCTAAACCTAAAGAATATCCGTTTAAATCGCCAACAGTCTCTCCATTCTTATATGGACTTTCCTCAAATCGATAACCACCTCTAAAACTAAACTGATTAACTTTATACTCTCCACCTATTTTATAGGTTGCTGCCGCTACTAAGTTATCTGCGATAATATCATTCTGCGCACTAAAGTAAGCATCAGATTTTGGCTTAAACTTTGTTTTACTATAATCTTTTCTAGAATAATCAAAACTAATTAATCCCTGTTTTCCAAATATATAAGCCAAACTTCCCGTAACCTTAGAAGGTGATTGAAGATTATAATCTGGAAACAAATTCACTACCTGAGGGTCTACAATTTGCAAAACATTAACACCTCCTTCAACCCTTACCGACTCAATATACTGCGAAGTTTCTTCAGTAATAGTCATCCACATAGGAGAATCATATGTAAACCCAACTCTAAACTCGTTGGACAGCTTATAAATAGTCCCTAACTGAAATGAAAATCCAGAGCCATTTGTTATTATATTGTTTTCAAATCCTACTTGACTCACTATGGAACCCGTATTATTATTTTTTTCGTATAAGAAAGTTGAACGTTCATAATTTAGAAAATGAGAGTTTAAATTCAAACCTAAATATAAATCATCTCCATATTGAGCCCCTAAATTAAATGCAATCTTTCCATTGTATCCTGTTGCTGCATAAGTATATTCTTGATCAAAATTTCCGGCCGCAATATTAGAAGAGTATAAAGTATTATCATCTGCATCCGTTGCAGGTTCCAAAATAAATGAGTCATAGCCTAAATACGCTTGCTGAGCGGTGTAACCATATGTACTCCCTATTCCCGCATAAGCATCTGATGAGGATTCCTCAGGAAAAGCAGAGATTTCATCTAAACGCAAGCCTTGAGCATTATTTAAAAAATATTGATCTATAGAAGTCGTGTTTACTCCTCGAGCCTCCCAATTATCATCGTAATTTTTAGTATTATCAAAAGCAACGCTAAAAGCAAATTTCTTCCAAGGCGAATTGCTACTTCTATTTTCAAAAACAAAAACACCACCTCCTTGATTTAGCGATATATTGGAATCTGAAGTAGCACTTTTACCACCAAAATAGTCAGTTTCATTATCTATATCACTAACATTTAGCGAAACCGAAGCAAAACTATTTGTATATATAGCAGAGCCGGCTGGATTAACACTAATAGCACTTAAATCTCCACCTAAGGCTCCAAATGCACCACTCAATGCTCTATACCGCGCCGAACCTATCACCTCTCCCGTACTATATCGTAAAGCATCGTTAATATCTTGAGCATTAATTGTCAACATAGACATAACACCTACGAATAAGAATATTCCTTTTTTCATATTATTTTTTTAATTCAAATTTATTAGTAGACCAACAGTCTAACCTCTACCTCTACTTCCAGATGATGATCTTGAAGATGAACCCGAAGAACTTCTAGTAGAAGATCTGCTTGGAGAAGACGTTCTTGGAGTGGACGTTCTAGGAGTAGTTGTTCTTGTTCTCGTTCTTGGCGTAGTAGTCCTTACTCTAGGCGTAGAACTATTATTACTCCTAACTCTTGGAGTTGACGTCCTAACTCTAGGTGTAGAATTATTTGTTCTAACTCTTGGTGTCGTAGCTCTAGTTCTAGGTGTTGAAGATGTTCTTGTGCGAGTAGATGTAGAGCTACTTCTTCTTGCCCCCTCAACCCTTCTTCCTAAAACAGAATTTCTTCCATAAGTACTACCTCTTCGAGTAGAATTATAAGACAAGCTGTTTCTGCCATAACCATTACCGCCATAGTAACCTCCATAATAAGAACCAGCTCCATAACCGTATCCATAACCAAAACCTGGAGACCAGAAAGGATCATAAATCCCACCATATTGATAACCTGAATAATAATGACCATAGCCTCCAAAACCTAAATTCCATCCTGAATATGGTCTATTCCAACCATATCTATTCCAACCATAATACGGTCGATTCCAATAGTTATTGAAACCATTATTATATATATTTATAGACACATCACTATTATTCTCTCCCCAAGCACCATATCCAGTATTAACATCTTCCTCTTGAACATAATCTTCAGAGTAAGAACCCTCATAAGAATCAATATCCACAAATACTTCTTCATTCCTGTCAGAACCCATCTCTAACGATTTTTCCTTGAAATAATTTTTGTAGTATGTATTATCTCCGGAGTCTTCAGCATCGGCACGAACAACATCCTCTTGCCTTTCATCTTCTCCATAAACGCCATCATTATTTTGTCCAACATATTGATAAGATCCACAAGACGTAAGTCCTAAAGCAAATAAAACCATGGCAAACGTTGGTAATTTACTTAATAAGTGTTTTTTTAATTGCATAACTGTTTGTTTTTATTGTTGAACATAACAAAAATAGTTAGTTTTGTCGAACTATTTCTTTTTTTAACATAATCACAATATTTGTGCCAAAACCCTATATATGAGCAAAAAACTCACAACAAGAGCAGAAGATTATTCAAAATGGTATAACGAATTGGTCGTAAAGGCCGATTTAGCTGAGAACTCGGCAGTTAGAGGTTGTATGGTAATAAAACCATATGGTTATGCTATATGGGAAAAAATGCAAGCAGAATTAGATAGAATGTTTAAAGAAACAGGTCATCAAAATGCTTATTTCCCACTTTTCGTACCTAAGAGTCTGTTTGAAGCTGAAGAAAAAAATGCTGAAGGTTTCGCAAAAGAATGTGCAGTAGTAACTCATTATAGATTACAAAACGACCCAGACAACCCAGGAAAGCTTCGTGTAGACCCAGAAGCAAAATTAGAAGAAGAACTTGTAGTAAGACCAACAAGTGAAGCAATCATCTGGAGTACGTTTAAAGGGTGGGTTCAATCTTATAGAGATTTACCTTTATTAATAAACCAATGGGCAAATGTTGTTAGATGGGAAATGCGTACGCGCTTATTTTTACGCACAGCAGAGTTTCTTTGGCAAGAAGGACATACAGCCCACGAAACAAAAGCCGAAGCTATAACAGAAGCAGAAACTATGAATAATGTCTATGCAACTTTCGTTGAAAACTTCATGGCCATGCCAGTTGTTCAGGGTCTAAAAACTGAAAGCGAACGTTTTGCTGGAGCAGATGAAACTTACTGTATTGAAGCATTGATGCAAGACGGTAAAGCGCTACAAGCTGGAACGTCTCACTTCTTAGGCCAAAATTTCGCAAAGGCTTTTGATGTAAAATTCACAAATAAAGAAGGGAAACAAGATTATGTTTGGGCTACTTCTTGGGGAGTTTCAACGCGATTAATGGGAGCTTTAATCATGACACATAGTGATGATCACGGTTTAGTACTACCACCAAACCTAGCACCTAACCAAGTTGTAATCGTTCCAATTTATAAAACCGATGAACAACTAGAGGAAATCACAACGGTTGTAAACGGAATAATAAAAGATTTAAGATCGAAGCATATTACAGTTAAATACGATAATAGAACAACCTATCGTCCAGGTGCAAAATTTGCACAACACGAACTACAAGGCGTTCCTCTTCGTATTGCTATTGGATCTAGAGATCTAGAAAACGGTACAGTAGAATTAGCACGTAGAGATACATTAACTAAAGAAACTGTTCCTTTAGATTCTTTAATAGAAAAAATTGAAGGCTTAATGAAGGAGATTCAAGACTCCTTATTTAACAAAGCTTTAAAACATAGAGACACCCATACAACAGAAGTTGAAGATTTTGAACAATTCAAAACTGTTTTAGAAGAAAAAGGAGGGTTTATATCTGCACATTGGGACGGTACCGCTGAAACAGAAGATAAGATTAAAGAAATCACAAAAGCAACTATTAGATGTCTTCCATTAGAAGGAAAGATAGAGAACGGCATTTGTGTCTATTCTGGGAAGCCTTCAAAACGTCGAGTATTGTTCGCAAAAGCATATTAATTGATTTTTTTGAAAAAAAAATTAGTTTGGTCTTGCAAAAGTAGAAAATAGTTGTATTTTTGCACCCGCAATGGAAACGTTGTGTAAGTTATTTGAAAAGTTTATCAGCAAAAAAAATATTTTAAAAATTATTGCAAAAAAGTTTGCAGTAACTAAAAAAGGTTTTATATTTGCAAACTCAAAAATAAATGGCCCGTTCGTCTATCGGCTAGGACGCATGGTTTTCATCCATGTAAGAGGGGTTCGACTCCCCTACGGGCTACAATTTTTTAATAAAGAAAAAAGAAACAAATGGCAAATCATAAGTCAGCGTTAAAAAGAATTAGAAGTAACGAAACTAAACGCTTAAGAAATAAGTACCAGCATAAAACTACTCGTAATGCTATAAAAAAATTACGTGAGTTAACTGACAAGAAAGAAGCTGAAGCATTATTACCATCAGTACACTCTATGTTAGATAAATTAGCTAAGAAAAATGTTATTCATTTTAACAAAGCTGCTAACTTAAAATCTGGTTTAACTAAATTCGTTTCTGCGATATAGTCAAATTAATTCTACAAGAAACAAAAGCCTATCGAAATTTCGATAGGCTTTTTTGTTTTACAAAAATTCTTTTAGCGAGTATGTAAATTTACTCGAAATAAGGTCTATGATTTAATTTCTAAAAGTATAAATTTGCAATTATCATAAAACAACCATTCACATAAATCTTACTCTTTTGGAAAACACAAACGCAATTAAAGTAATTGATAAAATTCTTAATAACCTTGATACATCTGGAATCAATACAGATACATTAATTGATGATATAAAAGCATTGCGGGTTTATGCTATTGAGGAGGAAGTTCCTTTAGTGGTAAAAGTACTTAGACTTGCCTGTGAGCACATAGAAGAACATGAAGCGTTCCTTCTTCCTATTCCTCAAGATGAGCCTTTAGAAGAGGACGAAGAAGAACTTACGGAAGAAGACAATGATACATCTGATATATCTCCTGTAGAAAGTCTTAAATATTTAATAGCATGTACTAGAAACCTTAATAACAAGGATAATATCTCTGACCTAAAAGAGTATAAAGAGTTATTATTAGCCTACTAGTAATTACAATTATATAATTTTATTCGTTTTTTTTTTAAACGAAATTTAAAAACAAGCATTGACTCTTTATTTAGTCTATGCTTGTTTTTTTTTGCCTTAATATCAATTTCGTTTTATAAAACAAAAAAGCCTTGACTATAAAATCAAGGCTTTTTTATTTGTAATTAGTTCTTAAAACTAAATCAGGATAAACCTAACCGTTCATTGAAATTAAAAACTCTTCGTTATTTCTTGTTTGCTTAAAGCGCTCGTTAATAAACTCCATAGCTTCTACAGGATTCATATCAGCAAGATATTTACGCATAACCCACATTCTTTGGATTGTAACCTTGTCTAATAAGATATCATCACGACGTGTACTTGAAGATGTTAAATCGATAGCTGGGAATATTCTACGATTAGAAATCTTACGATCTAACTGAAGCTCCATGTTACCTGTTCCTTTAAATTCCTCGAAAATTACCTCATCCATCTTAGAACCTGTTTCTGTTAAAGCTGTCGCAATTATGGTAAGTGATCCACCATTTTCTATGTTACGAGCGGCTCCAAAGAAACGTTTTGGCTTGTGTAATGCATTTGCATCTACACCACCAGAAAGTATTTTTCCTGATGCTGGCTGTACAGAATTATAAGCTCTAGCTAAACGGGTAATAGAATCTAATAAGATTACTACATCGTGTCCACATTCTACTAAACGTTTTGCTTTCTCTAATACTATATTAGCGATTTTTACATGCTCATGAGCTTCTTTATCAAAAGTAGAAGCAATAACTTCACCACGCACATTACGCTGCATATCTGTTACCTCTTCTGGACGCTCATCGATAAGTAATATCATTTGATATACTTCTGGATGGTTAGCTGCAATTGCATTTGCAACATCTTTAAGTAACATTGTTTTACCTGTTTTAGGTTGAGAAACAATCATACCACGTTGTCCTTTTCCTATTGGAGCAAACAAATCCATAATACGCGTAGAAATTGTAGCTTGCTTACCTGCGATATTAAATTTCTCTTGAGGAAATAACGGAGTTAAATGCTCAAAAGACACACGGTCTCTAACTACATCTGGACTTTGTCCATTAATTTTATTTACCTTAATAAGCGGAAAATACTTTTCACCTTCTTTTGGAGGTCTTACATTTCCTAATACTGTATCTCCTACTTTTAATCCAAATAAACGAATTTGAGATTGAGATACATAGATATCATCCGGAGATGATAAGTAATTATAATCTGAAGATCTTAAAAACCCATACCCATCTTGCATAACATCTAATACGCCTTCGCTTTCAATAATAGCATCAAATTCGAAATCTGGCTCGCGATAACGGTTACGCGTTTCATCGCTTCCATGCGTATTTCCATTTTTACCTTGGTTACGTTGATTATTTTGGTTTTTATTCTGGTTCTTATTTTGACGATTTGGGTTATTATCCTTTTTATCCTCTTTTTTATTTTGATGATTATGAACAGGTTTCTTATGCTGTGGCTTTGGCTGTTGTGCTTTAGCTGGCGCTTTTACCGGTTTATTATCTTCTTTAACTTCTTTCGTGTCTTTTACCTCTTTACTTACTTCCTCTTTAAACGTAATAGTCTCTTGCTCTACCTTTGGCTCTACTTTAGCTTGAGGTTTTGGTTGCGCTTTTTCTTTAGGTTTTGGCTGTGCTTTCGGTCTTGGATTTGGCTTATTTGCAGCAACACGTACACGTTCTCTTTTAGGTTTTGCCGCAGCTACTGGAGCTGGAGCAAGCACATCTGCCTTTACAACTTCTACAGCTTTAGGATTGGCTGCTTGTTTATCTAAAATTTGATAAACTAAGTCTAATTTTTTTAATGAACGAAACTTTGGGATACTTAGCTTTTTAGCCATGTCCTGCAACTCAGGAAGCTTCATTTCTTTTAATTGTGAGATTTCAAACATGAATTGTTTAATTGAATATTTTTAGAAAAATATGTTTTTGAAAATTTCCGAAGAAAATTATAATGTGATTCTGAAGAATTAACGTATTGCTAATGTGACTATTGCAACGCGCTGATGCAATTATACAACTTTATTTTAAATTTTTAGTTAAAATTACCAAAAGAAGTTATATTTTTGGACCTGAAATTATTCGATTAAAATAAATGATACAACGCATTCAATCTGTCTATTTACTGCTTACTGCTGGAATTTCGGCTGGGTTGATTTTCGTTTTTCATTTATGGATAACTAACGAAGATGTAAAAATCTTTGCTATGGATGAGCTTTTATATTTTGGACTATTTTTAGGTTCTGCTGCTTTATCTTTGTTATCTATATTTATGTTTAAAAATAGGAAGTTACAATTTGTATTGGGACGACTTAACATCATATTGAACGTTATTTTACTAGGATTTTTTGTATATCAATCTCTAAATGTATCTGGAGAAGCTTTGGTTTCTGAGAAAGGTATTGGGATCTTTCTTCCAATTCTGTCTATTGTATTATTAGTTTTAGCTAATAAGGCGATTAAAAAGGATGAAGATCTTGTAAAATCTGTAGATAGGTTACGATAAACCTAACATCTTAGTAGTATTAGTGCGTGAGCCCAAGGTGAAGATCTTGGGCTTTTTTATGTCTAATCCTTAATATTTTTGGAAGAAGAAAAAAATATTGAGAATAACTATATAATCTCTTATAGGTGTCTTTTAGGAAATTCTATGACCTCTAAATTCTCAATTTTCGACCCATCTATAGTAAAACGAAGCATTGTTCTTACGTTATGAAACCCATGTATACCAACTGCTCCAGGATTCATGTGTATTAAATTCAGTTTTTTATCTGGCATAACTTTTAAAATATGTGAATGTCCGCAAATAAAAATACGTGGTGGATTTTTATATATCTCCTCTCTTACTCTTACATTGTATTTATTTGGGTAACCACCAATGTGCGTTATCCAAACATCTACACCTTCACACATAAAACGATTGTTTTCCGGGAATTCCATGCGCGCCTTATCATCATCAATATTACCATAAACACCACGTAAAGGTTTTAATTTCGCAATAGCATCTGTTACTTTTAAATCTCCAATATCTCCTGCATGCCAAACCTCATCGGCTTGTTTAACGTATTTTAAAATATCGTCGTCAATATGACTGTGAGTATCTGATAATAGTAGGATTTTTTTCATTTATGATGAACTTGTTTTTAGTCGCTAATGCTTCCGCGAAAGCGTTAATTTTATTATTATTTAGCATTTCTTTAGGAACAAAAACGATTATCTTTGTTTTTTCAGAAATCAAAAATACAAGTTTCTTTGCGATATTTTATAGAACTCTCATACAACGGAAAAGCATATCATGGTTGGCAAATACAGCCCAATGCTATTTCGGTACAAGAAGTTTTACAAAAAGGACTGTCTACTTTATTAAGAGAACCTATTGTTACCATGGGAGCAGGTAGAACAGATTCTGGTGTTCATGCTAAACAAATGTTTGCTCATTTTAATACTGAAGTACCCTTTGAAACATCTCAATTTATATATAAATTAAATTCGTTTTTACCAGAAGATATTGCAATTCATGATATTTTTAAAGTGAAAGCCGATGCGCACGCTAGATTTCATGCAACTAGTAGACAATATTTATATAGAATTGCCCTAGAAAAAAGTCCGTTTAATACAGAACAAGCCTTTTTACTAAAGCCAAAATTAGATATTGAAAGACTAAAGGAAGCGACCAACATTTTATTGGACTATAAAGATTTTCAATGCTTTTCTAAAAGTAATACTGATGTAAAAACGTATAATTGTGATATTATGAAAGCCGAATGGCAGATTGTAGATAACGAGTTACAGTTTACTATTAAAGCTAATCGTTTTTTAAGAAACATGGTTCGCGCTATTGTTGGAACACTTATTAATATTGGAATTGGTAAGGTTGAAGTAGAAATGCTCCACAATATTATTAAATCTAAAAACCGAAGTGAAGCTGGGTTTTCTGTTCCTGCTCACGCTTTATATTTAACAGAAGTTGACTATCCAGAAACAATAAAATTACACATTGAGCAATAAAAAGGAAAACATATTCGACATTACACTATTTAAACGCTTGTTTGAATACACAAAACCATACAAAACTATTTTTTATGGCGTACTTTTATCTGTATTAATTATTGCAGGCTTAAGTATTGCTACGCCAAAGTTACTGCAAATAGTTATTGACGATCACATAAAAACGATGCAAGAAGAAGGCTTTTTGTATTATATTATTTTAATGATTGCTTTGTTATTAATTCAAACAATCTTTCAGTTTTTCTTTCAGTTTTATGCCGCTTGGCTAGGTCAAAACATTGTACAAGATGTTAGGATTTTACTATTTAACCACATGCTAAAGTTCAAGATGAAGTATTATGATAATTCTTCGGTTGGAATGCTAATTACGCGTGCAGTAACAGATATGGAGCGTATTGCAGATATTTTTGGACAAGGTTTGTTTATGATAATGCGCGACTTAATGGTTATGCTCGTTATTTCAATTTTCATGATGTACACAAATTTTAAGCTTAGTTTAATTGTATTTGTAACCATGCCAATTGTTTTATACGCTACAAAAATTTTTCAGCGTTATATGAAAACGGCTTTTGAAGAAGTTAGAACGGAAGTTTCAAACCTTAACTCTTTTGTTCAAGAGCGTGTTACTGGAATGAAAATTCTCCAATTATTTACAAGAGAAGCTACCGAAAACAAAAACTTTAAAGCTATTAATGAACGTCATAAAAAAGGCTGGTTAAAGACTATTTGGTATAACTCCATTTTCTTTCCTATTGCTGATTTCCTTTCGGGTATTACTTCTGGCCTAATCGTGTACTTTGGTGGTTTAATGGTTGTTGTTGGAAGTACTGCTACTTCTGGTGAATTGTTTATGTTTATTATGATGATTCCTCAATTATTTAGGCCTCTTAGACAAATTGCAGATAAGTTTAACACGCTACAAATGGGAATGGTAGCTGCTAAACGTGTGTTTAAAATTATTGACACTACATCTCAAATTGACGACAATGGAACTATAGAAGTTTCAAACTTTAAAGGCGACATTACTTTTAAAGATGTCAGGTTTAGTTATGTTGAAAATGAAGAAGTATTAAAAGGTATTTCGCTTAATGTAAAAGCCGGAGAAACCGTTGCTATTGTTGGTTCTACTGGAGCAGGAAAATCTACAATAATAAACTTACTCAATAGGTTTTACGAAATTAATAGTGGAGAAATTTTAGTAGATAATATCGACATAAAAACGGTAACACTAGCGTCATTAAGAAGCCAGATTGCCGTAGTATTACAGGATGTCTTTTTGTTTGCCGATACTATTATGGCTAATATTTCTTTAAACCACCCAGAGATTTCTGAAGCGCAAGTTATACAAGCTGCTAAAGATATTGGTATTCACGATTTTATTTCTAGCCTCCCAAACGGTTACAATTACAACGTAAAAGAACGTGGTGCTATGCTAAGTTCTGGTCAAAGACAGTTAATCTCTTTCTTGAGAGCATATGTTACAAAGCCTAGTATTTTAATTTTAGATGAAGCGACTTCTTCCGTAGATTCGTATTCTGAACAATTAATACAAAATGCGACAGATAAAATTACCAAAGGCAGAACGTCTATTGTAATTGCGCATAGATTAGCAACCATACAACAAGCAGATAAAATAATTGTTATGGATGCTGGTGAAATTGTAGAACAAGGAACTCACGAAGAGTTACTAAAAGTAAAAGATGGTTATTATAGAAACTTGTATGAAGTACAGTTTTTGAAGGCTGATGTGGCTTAGTTATTAAAACTCAATACCAAAACCTTTTATTAGTACAAGTGTTACAATTACAATGGCTATTATAATGAACAATAACATTAATCCATAAAACACTATAAACAATATAGTTTTTAGTATAGTCTCTCCTATTTTCAAGTCATATGTTTTTTTAAAAATATAGCCCAAATAAATAAAAGATAGAAAAGAAAAGATAAAACTAATCGTAAAAAAATCGAGTCCAAAAACCATTAATAAAAGTGTAGCTAACGCTGTTACTATTATTACTTGAGAAGAATAATATAAATTTATTACAATATGCTCTGTATAATTATAGGTTCGAGTATTAGTTATGTAAAAAACTAACCATGTAATAAAAGCCGTAATAGGAACAGTAATTATATATATTAAACTCTGGTAATTACCTATTATTGATTGAATTTGCTCTTGATTTTTAGCAAAATCTTCAGGATCCTTCATATTTAAAGCCATTTCTTTATTAAAAGCTGTTAAATCTAAAGCGTCTTTAAAAAAGAGATTCATAATAAAAAGTTGCAAACCGAATATGGTTAATGCAATAGTAAAATAGCTAATGACATTAACGTACTTTTTTCGTGTACCATTAATATAGCTTCCTATTACTAATTCTGGTTTAGTAAATAAATGTAGAAATGTTTTTAAAAACTGGTTATCATAATTCATATAACGGTAAGCAAAGTCTTCGAATAGATTACGCATCGTTAATCTATTTTTAATCACTTTTGCGCCACAACCATTACAGAAGTTTATTTGTTGCGGCAATAAACGTTTACAATTTTTACAAACCATTTTAAATTAAATCTTCTTTTATAATTGCTATTAGCTCTGTAGAATCTTTAAAATCTACAAACGTTCCATTTCTAAAACATGAAATCTGTCCGGTTTCTTCACTAACAGTAATTGCGATAGCATCTGTTTTTTCAGTAATACCAACTGCTGCTCTGTGCCTTAATCCAAAACGTTGCGGAATTGTTTTTTCATTATTAACAGGTAATATTACACGTGTTGCTTTTACTATATTGTTTTCTATAATAATGGCGCCATCATGAAGCGGACTGTTTTTAAAAAATATACTTTCTATAATAGGCTGTGTTACTTTTATATTCATCTCGTCTCCTGTAGAGACTAAAAAATCGAGATTATTTTCGCGCTCTAAAACTATTAGTGCACCAGTTTTTGACGTAGACATTTTATTACAAGCTGCAATAATAGTATCGATATCTGTAGATCCTGTAGAGACACCTTCAATTTTCAAAAACTTGATATGTTTTAAAAAACCACGTTTTGAGGCGAAGTTTGTAGAACCAATCATTAATAAAAACTTTCTAACTTCTTGTTGAAAAACTACAATTAAAGCGATGAAACCTACACTAATAAACCCACCAAGAATTTTAGTTAGCAACACCATTTTTAGCGCTTCTACAATTAAATAAATAAAGTAGACAACTACAATACCTAGAAAAATATTAATAGCAACTGTACCTCTAACTAATCTATATATGTAATATAAAAGCAAGGCTACTAGAAATACATCTATGTAGTCTATTATGCCAAAGTTTAGTATGTGATCGAAAATTTCCAATGATAATATTTATTTTATAATGATTAAATATATTAATTAAAGATATATTCTTCCTTATTAATTGTTGTATTCTCTAAATTTAATTGAGATAGTTTTGATTTTAAAGAGATGTAATATTGAAAACTAATATTTTCATTAAACGACAATACTAATAAGTTAGGCAACTCAGATTCATCCAGAAATTCCTTAAGATTGGTAATTAAATTTTCCGAATCTAAAAAAAAACCATCATCATTATTTGGCCTATAAATTAAGAACGAATCTTTTTCCTTAACTATAAGTTTATACCCTTTTTCATCAAATTCATTTCCACCTTGAATATAAACAACATCAGTAAAATCAATAAACCCTAAATTTTTAATACTAGTATCATTACATGTATAATAATTACGGGCACTTTCTTTTTTATGGCTAGAGTTTCGCTTTTTCTCTTGCAATTCAATAATGGAAGGTATTACTTGTTTTAAAGTTAAACGTTTATCTACATTTACCAACCAATTAGTCGAAATTATTAAATTCCCTTTATTCAATTCTAAACTATCTGGTTTTGTTTCATCGTAAAAAATATAAGCAGGAGACACATCTGTAATTTCGGTAATTGTAGCGTTTTCAACTTCTGGAAGTAATACAGATTTATCACTACAACCCAATAAAACGATTACAGATAAAGCTATTAATATTTTTTTCATTTTAATTAAGTTGATTAAAAAGTGTGACACATTCTATTGCTTCTTTAACATCATGAACGCGTAAAATACTAGCTCCTTTTTGCAAAGCAATCATATTTAATGCTGTTGTGCCATTTAAAGCTTCAGCTGAAGACGTTTCTAGTGTTTTATAAATCATAGATTTTCTAGATAATCCTGCAAGTAAAGGTAAATTGGTAATTTTAAAACCCTCTAAAACGTTTAGCAACTCAAAATTTTGCTCTAGTGTTTTTGCAAAACCAAAACCTGGATCTATAATAATATCTTTTATACCTAATGCTCTGGCAGTGGTTATTCTTTCAGAAAAATAAAAAAGCACTTCTTTTAGAATGTTATCGTAATTGGTTTGTTGCTGCATTGTTTTTGGGTTGCCTCGCATATGCATCATAATATATGGCACATTTAATTTAGTCACTGTTTCAAGCATGTTTCCATCTAAATGTCCCGCAGAAATATCATTAACCAAAGCTGCACCTTTTTCAATACACTGTTTTGCAACTTCAGCTCGAAATGTATCTATAGAAATTATAATATCTGGAAACTGTTTAATCAATAACGTTATAATTGGAAGTATACGACTTAGTTCTTCATCTAAAGAAACCTCATCTGCATTTGGCTTAGAACTATAAGCACCTACATCTATAAATGTGGCACCTTCGTCCAACATTTTCTGCACTTGATGCACAATATTGGATTGGTCTTTATACATACCACCATCATAAAAAGAATCTGGTGTAATATTAAGAATACCCATTACTTTTGGAGTAGATAAATCGATAAGCTTGCCTTTGCAATTAATGGTCATTGGTACCTTTATTTTTGTTGTTTGTAACACATTTAAAAACTATAGATGTGAAACCTTGAATTTTAGACAATTTTATGCGAAATTTACGGAAAATTGATTCAACTGATGCAAGATACTTCAAAACAATATGATGCTGTTATAGAAACATGTCGCAATCTGTTTATTAATAAAATGAGTGACTACGGAAGTGCATGGCGTATTTTAAGATTGCCATCGCTTACAGATCAGATTTTTATTAAAGCACAGCGCATAAGAAGCTTGCAACAAAATGACGTTAGAAAAGTTGATGAAGGAGAACAGAGTGAATTTATTGGTATTATAAACTACTCTTTAATGGCACTTATTCAGCTTGAAAAAGGTGTTGTAGAACAACCAGATTTATCTACCGAAGAAGCCACTATTTTGTATGATGAAAAAGTAGCTATCACCAAACAATTAATGCTAGATAAAAACCATGATTATGGTGAAGCTTGGCGAGATATGCGTGTAAGTTCTTTAACAGATTTGATTTTACAAAAATTATTAAGAGTAAAACAAATTGAAGACAATGCAGGTAAAACCATTGTAAGTGAAGGTATAGACGCTAATTATCAAGACATGATTAATTATGCCATTTTTGCCATGATTCACTTAACTGAAAAATAATTATCATTCCTGTCAAGGCAGGAATCCATTAATAAACTGTTATAATTAAAATAGATTTCATTTTTTAAACACCGGAGAAACCTGTGTGGTTTTGTTTTTAGAATTTGGAATTTAGAAATTTTTAATAAAAATTTATGAAATACTTAGTACACCTTTGCAGACTATTAGTTGGAGGATTATTCATCTTTTCAGGATTAATAAAGCTTAACGACCCATTAGGTTTCTCATACAAATTACAAGAATACTTTAGTACAGAGGTATTAAACCTACCATCTTTAGACCCTTATGCTTTGGGCATTTCGGTATTTGTAGTTGTTTTAGAAGTTGTTTTAGGAGTATTCTTATTACTTGGCTACAAACGTAAATTCACCATTTGGATGCTTTTAGGAATGATTGTATTTTTTACATTCTTAACTTTCTACGCCGCATATTTCGAAGTTGTAAAAGACTGTGGTTGCTTTGGCGATTTCCTTCCTTTAAAACCATGGGAAAGTTTTACTAAAGATTTAATTCTACTTATTCTTATACTAGTGTTAGTGGCAGGAATAAAACACATAAAACCAATTTTAGGTAAATTCCCAACTACAATTCTCGCTTTACTTGGGTTTGTTGGTAGTTTATGGTTTGGATACCATGTATTAATGCATTTACCAACTTGGGATTTTAGAGCCTATGCTGTTGGCAAAAATATTGCCGAAGGTATGGTTGTGCCAGAAGATGCTCAAAAAGCTGTACAAGAATATACTTGGACCTTTAATGTTGGTGGAGAAAACCTAGAATATGTTACCGATGGAAGTTACCCAACAGTAGATGGAGAATATGTTGGTTATGAAGTTGAAATTATTGAAGAAGGTTACGATCCTCCAGTTAAAGATTTCTCTATTGAAAGTGAAGATGAAGACTTTACGACTAAATTTCTAGCTGAAGACCACCTTATTATGGTAGTCGCTTACAACCTTGAAAAGGCTAACGCGCAAGGCTTAAAAAACATTAAAAAAGTAACAGATAAAGCTATTGAAAACGGTTACACAGTAATTGGCTTATCATCTTCAGGAGACGAAGACAAACAATATACAAAAGAAAAATACGGTTTCGATTTCGACTTTTACTTATGTGATGAAAAAGCATTAAAAACAGTAGTACGTTCTAATCCTGGAATTTTAAAATTAGAGAAAGGAACAGTAATGCAAAAAGAACATTTTAACGATGCCGAAGAAATAGATTTACCTAAAGTCGAGCGTAAACCAGAGCCTGTTATTACAATAAACACGGCTTACTTTGTTAACGAAGAAGAAGTAACTAAAGCTGAAGCTGAAGCGATAGATCCTGAGACAATTGAAAGTATGGATGTTGTAAAAGAAGGATCAGAATTAGATATTCTTAATTCAATGACATCAAGTAACTACACTGGAATAATAAAAATAACACTAAAAGAAGATTAACCTGATAAGCTACTTACTAAATAAAACATTTTACGCACTACTCACCTTATTTGGAGTAGTCACTGTCATATTCTTTTTATTTAATATTTTACCAGGAGATCCAGCACAAATGATGTTGGGACAAAACGAAGACAGCGAGCAGTTAGCAATCGTTAAAAAAAAGTATGGTTTCGACAAATCTATTGGCACACAATACCTATATTATTTAAACGACCTCTCTCCTATTTCATTTCACTCTAATACAGAAGACGACTACACCTTTTTAAGAGACAATAAATATTCAGCCTCAAAGCTATTTACCGTTGGTAAAACAACAACGGTTATAAAATTTCCATACCTAAGAGAATCCTTTACCAAACAAGGCAAAAAAGTAAGTACAGTATTAGCAGAAACATTACCTAATACATTTGTTTTAGCAATTTCTGCCATTGGTATCGCGCTATTATTAGGAATTAGTTTAGGCATAATTTCAGCATTAAAAAAAGATACTTTTTTAGACAAAACAATACAAATATTAAGTACTATTGGTATGAGTGTGCCTTCTTTTTTTAGCGCCATTCTATTTGCGTGGCTATTTGGTTTTGTATTACACAAATACACTAATCTAGAAATGACAGGTAGCCTTTTCGAACTCGACGATTTTGGCGAAAACGTAAATATTAAACTTAAAAATTTAATCCTACCCGCTTTAGTTTTAGGTATTAGACCACTAGCAGTCGTTATTCAACTTATGCGAAATTCATTATTAGAAGTCTTTAACCAAGATTATATACGTACAGCACGTGCAAAAGGCTTAAGCGAGTTTCAAATTATAAGAAAACATGCTATTAAAAACGCATTAAATCCAGTTGTAACAGCCATTTCAGGTTGGTTTGCCTCTATGCTAGCAGGAGCGGTATTTGTAGAATATATTTTTGGATGGAACGGACTTGGAAAAGAAATAGTAAACGCACTTAACACATTAGATTTACCTGTAATTATGGGTTCTGTGTTAATTATAGCCTTACTCTTTATAATTATTAATATTTTTGTAGATATAATCTACGCTTGGTTAGATCCAAAAGTAACATTAGAATAAAAACCATTTATTATGAGAAAAAATATAGTTGCAGGAAACTGGAAAATGAATAACGATTTATCGCAAACAGAAGCATTAATCGTAGATCTTTTAAAACAAAAGCAAACCTCTAATGCAGAAGTTATGATTGCTCCAACAGCAGTAAATCTATATCAGGCATTCAATACCACAAAAAACTCTAATATAGAAGTTGTAGCACAAAACATGCACTTTGCAGATAACGGAGCTTACACAGGTGAAATTAGTGCTACAATGTTAAAGAGCGTTGGTGTACAAACTGTTATTTTAGGACACAGTGAGCGTCGTGCCTATTTTAATGAAACAGACGAATTATTAGCTCAAAAAGTTGATGCAGCCTTAAAAAATGACATGAGAGTTATCTTTTGTTTTGGCGAAGAATTAAGCGATAGAAAAGCTGGCGACCAAGAAGAAATTGTAGGAAATCAAATAAAAAACGCACTATTCCATTTAGAAGCACCAGCTTTTAAAAACATTGTTTTAGCTTACGAACCTGTTTGGGCCATTGGAACTGGCGAAACAGCAAGTCCTGAGCAAGCACAAGACATGCACCAATTTATTAGAGAAACACTAAATATAAAATACGGTGAGCAAGTCTCTCAAGATATGAGTATTCTTTACGGTGGAAGTGTAAAACCGGCAAACGCTAAAGAGATTTTTGGTAAGCCAGACGTAGACGGTGGACTTATAGGTGGAGCAGCCTTAAAAGCCGAAGATTTTTACGCTATAATAAACGCATTTTAATTAAACAATTTGGGCGTTACTTTTTGTATTCCTACAAGCTTAAAAAAACTTGTAGGAATACAAAAAGTCGCGTCTTCCATTATATCTTTTTTCCGAAGTAATCCCAAATTTGTTTTGGGATCTTTTAAAACTATTACCTCCTAAAACGAGTGTAAATTAAAGTAATTCACAAAAAAGGATGCCATTACAACCGCTAACGCAGGATTACCTGCTAGAAACAAAGACTACTCAATGTCAAATACAATTTACATAGGTTATTATTTTACAGTAAAACCATTACAACCAGCAACCGAAATTTTAATAGCAGAACTAGGTTACGCAGGATTCGAAAGTTTTGTCGAAACCGAAACTGGAGTTACAGCATACATTCAAAAAGAAGAATGGAGAGAAAATATATTACAAGATATTTACGTTTTAACAAGCGATGAATTCGAAATCTCTTACACCTTCGACGAGATCGAACAAGTAAACTGGAATAGCGAATGGGAAAAAAACTTTAATCCAATAATAGTAGACAACCTCTGTTCTGTTCGTGCTCCATTTCACGACAAACCAGATACACAATACGATATTATAATCGAACCAAAAATGAGTTTTGGCACAGGACATCACGAAACAACACACATGATGTTACAACACATTATGGCAAACGATTTTCAAGGAAAATCTGTTCTAGATATGGGTTGTGGTACAGCTGTTCTAGCCATATTAGCAGAAATGAAAGGTGCAAACCCAATAGACGCTATAGATATAGATAACTGGTGTTACTTAAACAGTATAGAAAACGCAGAGCGTAATAACGCTAAAAACATTACCGTTTACGAAGGAGACGCAAGCTTATTAGTTAATAAAAAGTACGACACTATTATTGCAAACATAAACCGTAACATTCTTTTAAACGATATTAATACTTACGCAAAGTGTCTAAACGAAAATGGCTCTTTATTTTTAAGCGGTTTCTATGAAGCAGATATTCCTACTATTGAAAAAGAATGCAACGCAAATGGCTTAAATTTGAAAAATAAGCTAAAACGTAATGATTGGGCTTCTCTACACTACACTAAACAATAATTCATTTTTTTAGTTAAAAAATTAAATTATTCATTAAAAAAGATAATATTTACGGTAAAACCCGTAAATATTATCTTTTTATATTACTTACCTTTGCTTCAAATAAATTTATTTTAAAATATCTGATTTTTAGAAAATACCAAAAGCATTTTGGTACTAGAAATCTATACACACTGTTTACGTAAACTTAATTTTTAATTAATTTAAACCAAAAACAATGAAACATTTTAAAATAGCTTTTATAGCTCTATTCTCTCTATCAATTTGTCTTCAATCTTGCCAAACAGAAGATCTAAACGATTCTATTGAAGAGTCTAAAATCTTAGAAGATTTAGATAACGATAATATTCCTGATGCAATTGTTAATAAACTTGCAGAGTTTTACATGAATACAGATGGTATTAAAAAGGTAGACTTTCTTCTTCCAGATGGTACAACCATGGATATGTATCAAGTTGAGGAAGATATTATGCTTTCAGAAAAGCAAATTATGGCACTAGAAATAAATAATGGGATTACAGATAGAAATTACCGTACAAATAATCTAGTATCTCAAGGAAGAAACATTTCTATTGTTGGATACACAGGTAGCGGTGGCTTTGGACTTTCTGACAAAGAAAAAACAGCTTTACAATGGGCTGTAAACAACTACAATAATCTTAGTGGTGTTTCTATTTCATTTACACTTACATTTAGTACAAACTACCAAAGTAAAGATATGGTTGTATATCACAATCCTAATCAAAGTGGTGCTGGTGGATCAGCAGGTTTCCCTAGCAATGGCTTGCCTAATAAATTCGTTCAAATTTATGGCTTAAACAATTACGACACTAATGTTGTTGAGCATGTAATTACGCATGAAATTGGTCACTCTGTAGGTTTTAGACATACAGATTGGTTTTCAAGACAAAGTTGTGGTCAAAACTCTAATGAAGGTACAGCTGGCGTAGGTGCTATTTCAATTCCTGGAACATCTTCAGGCTATAATCCAGACTCTATAATGGTTGCTTGTTTTAGTAATGGCGAAGATGGAGAGTTTGACAGTGACGATGTAATTGGATTACAATACATGTACTAAATAAAATAAAAAGTTAAATTTTATATCAAAGACGCCAAAAATTGGCGTCTTTTTTCTTTTAATTCATTTTAAAAAATTAATTTAGTTTAAAATATTAAAAATGAATACCCAAGAAAAAGTATTAGAACAAACTGATACTATAACAGAAACCAAAAAGAATAACGAAATAGTTGTTTATAACGACGATTATAATACTTTCGATCACGTTATAGAAACACTTATAAAAGCCTGTAAACACACTCCCGAACAAGCAGAGCAATGTACAATTTTGGTACATTACAAAGGGCAATGTACAGTTAAAACAGGTGAGTTAAAAGACTTAAAACCTATATGCTCCAGTATTTTAGAAGCAGGAATTGATGCCGAGATTATTTAGAATCCCTTATTTTATTATAATAAATAAGAAATCCCAATAGCTAATTTAGCTATTGGGATTTTTTTTACTCTACATATTATTTAGCAAACTTTAAAGTTTGCCTTCTATTACCTTTAGTCACGATTGCTAAATAGACACCAGGTTTTAGAGTTTCAGTAGATATAGTGTTAGCCTTAGACCGCATAATAAATTGTCCTAACATATTATAAATAATAGTGTTAACACTATTAGTATCGTCTTCAATGTGTAAGGCATTCTTATAATATTTAACACCTATATTGTTACTAAAACTATCAACTCCAAGTGTTTCAGGATTATATTTAAATAACTCATAACCAGAAGTAGTGTTTTGTGCACTAAAATAAAGCTCGTTTTTATAAACGGTAAAATGTTTTGGTTCGGACCTAGTGTAACCAGGATAAATGTCTTCTACTAATGTTACCGAAACATCATCGTAAACATAAAGTTCTTGGCCAACAGCACTATTTTCTGTCCTTCCACCAATATACAATTTACTATCAAACTCAATAATATCATCAACATACAAACTATTAAAACCAGAAGGCGCTATTTCCGTTAGCTCATCTGTAACATCATTATAAGCAAATAAAGCTCTAAGTCCTCCTGTAGTAGCACTTGAAGCATAAAAGAACAATCTATCATTAAAAGTAAAAAACTCAGTTGGTGAAGAATTTTGTTGATTTACTATAATAATATCTTTAACTAATGTATCCAAGCCTGTTGACGCATCAAAACTATGAAGCTCGACACCTGTACTGGTACTACTTCTCGCTTGATAAAACAATTTATTATTGTGTAAAAAAATATCTTTTAAACCCGATTGATCAGTACCAGGAAATATATCTGCGGCTAAAACAACATCATCTGCAATAGGATCGTATTTAAATAACTCGTATCCTACCGAAGGTTCAAAAGCTCCAAAATACAGCTCGTTATTATAAATAGTAAAATCTTTAGGTGTTCCATTACCATTATTTTGATTAGTGCTATTTATATTTTCCACTATTCTTGTTACTCCCGTAACGCTATTAAATTCATACAATTCACGACCAATAACTGGTGTCTCTGCCGAGAAATACAGCTTATCATTAAAAACTATAAAACCGTACGGAATACTACTTCCTCCATTATAACTATAAATATTACTAACTAAGGCTACTGTATCTGTAACACTATCATAACTGTATAGCTCATGATCTATCGTCGAGTTCTCCCATCCTTTCATATAAATTTTATTATTATAAACTATCAATTCGTCTCCAATATATATATTTGGTATCAAGCTCACCGTTTTAGTACTTGTTTCGTATTTATACAATTGCGAATTAATAGAGAAATAGAGATCTCCATTGTACTCTACAGAACTGTCTATATCACTACTAGAATATGAGCCTCCTGGTGTAATGTCTTGAACCAAAACTGTGGTATTATTAGTCTTGTTATATCTATATAACTCGAAGCCTATAGATGGATTGAAAGCATTAAATAAAAGATCGTCTCCTATAATAGCAAAATTTTGAGGGCTAGAATCAGAAATACCAGGATTTATATCTGTTACTTGTACAACTTGTGCGTTAATGTTTACTATGCTAAAGCATATAAATAGTAAGTTAATGTAAATTTTCTTCATAATTTTAAAGTGTTTATTTACTACTTAATAACACAAAATTTAAAAGGTTAACTTAATTAATATGTTTTCTTTTTATTTGATTGTAATCATATCATAAATATGTCTTAGTTGACTTAAAACCAACATAATTAAACTTAGAGAGAGAGAGAGAGAGAGAGAGAGAGAGAATCTCTATTTTTTTTAAAACTAGAAAAGAGTCCTCATAAAGCATAAACTCATACTAAAGAGTAAATTATTATTTTCAATAATGATAACGGAAAGTAAAAAAAATGTTTGGTATTAAACTTAATAAAGGGAAGCGGAATAGTAAACCAAAAGCACTATATGGTTAGTTACAATTTCCTCGAAATTCAACAATATAACATCATATAAAGATTGAAAGTCTGCAAATATTCTGCAAATAGGAAATAAAAAAAAGGTTTCAATAAATTGAAACCCTTTTTACTCTAGTGACCTCGACTGGATTCAAACCAGTAACCTCTTGAGCCGTAATCAAGTGCGCTATTCAGTTGCGCCACGAGGCCTTTTTTTGTGGGTGCAAATATATATCTTTTTATACTATCTTCAAAATAAAAAGAGAAAATTATAAATTTAATTTAAATGAATACCAAAATCGCTAACAAAATTAATTTAACGCGTTTTTAGTAATGTATAGTTTCCAACCAAAAATAGCCATCTGTAATTTAGTGGCTTTACTTAGATCTAATCTCTTTTTAGTATAACTCGGCAAAACAGCCTTATTAATTTTAGCTAGTATTTTAAATACTTGTTTCTTCATAATATAATAAAAATAAACTATCATTATTTAAGACCTCAAAACTATACTTTTAATTGGTGTTAGCCAAAAACTGATTCCTTTATAAAATAGTGAAACTTATTCTAGACTAAGTTTTACCTCTTATAGTTACAGAAATATCGATAATATAATATCAATAATAATTTTAGCAAGTGTTAGCATAATATTTTAGTTTAAGGTTAATAATAACTGCCATTCTCATGATTGTTTTTTGAAGATATATTTTTTCTATATTATCAACCAAACAAAATGCTAAGAATTAATGCAATTAACTTTACTTATACAACTAAAAACACGTATCCTATTTCAATATAAAACACATAACCTTAAAAAAAGTATCATTTAACAATCATAAATAAGCATATCACTCTAAATATTATATAATTGTAGAGCCTTTATGTCGTTCATTTGGATATACAAGGGCGTTTTCGTTAAATAAACACTGTATTTTATGTTTTCATTAATCTCAATTTCAAAAAATTAAATAACCTTTAGATAATATTCCAGTTAGGTTATAATCATATATTTACAAAAAAGGCTCTAAATGGAAAAGTATATCGAATGTTTAGTTTTGTTTTTTATATGTAATATTGCTTTTAGTCAAGCAGTTGTTATAAATGAAATAGACTGCGATACACCAAGTATCGATACAAAAGAATTTATAGAATTAAAAACATTAAACCCAAGCACAAGTTTAGACGGCTATGTTATAGTGCTATTTAATGGCTCTAATACGAGTAGTACGGGAGGTAAAAGCTATTATGCACTAGATCTCGATGGCTTAACTACAGATATTAATGGGCTATTTGTTATCGGTAGTGATTTAGTTACTCCTTTTCCACAATTAATCATATCTCAAAATTTAATACAAAACGGACCGGATGCTGCAGTTATTTACCAGGCAAATGCTACAGATTTCCCAGATTTAACAGACGCAACATTAGCTAACATTGTAGATGTTGTTATTTATGAAACTAACGATTCTGCTGTTACAAATCTACTCGAATTCTTTAATGATGCTCCTGGATTTGAATCACTAGAGCAGATAAACGATAATGGCACCAATGCAAATCCAAAATCTATTCAACTTAATAACGACGGAACCTATACAACTGCCACACCAACTCCAAGACAATTAAACGATGGAAGCGGTGTTGTTTTTAATCCGGTGACAATTTCTACGACACAATCTCAATATAATGAAGGAGACACATTAGACATCACCTTTACTACAGAGACTAATGTAACGGCAGATGCTACAATTAACTTTACACTAAATAATTTTGGATTTAACACTTCAGACTTTACAGGAAACACAACTGTTACAATACCTAATGGACAAAATACAATAACAACATCAATCTCTATTTTAGATGATGGTATTAATGACGGAGATGAAGAAGCAATAATTAAATTCACTAATTTATCTTCTCCTTATATACCGTTCAATAACTTCGTAAAACTACGTGTTGTAGATGCTAATGCTGTTGCATCTCCTTTTAATGCACCCATTCCATCGGATACCAATCCAATAGCAACAGGCGCAGTTGAAAGTACACAACCAGCTGGCTACTACTCTTCTTTAAACGGAGAGTCTGGAGTAGATTTAGAACAAGCGATACAAAACATTATTGCAGAAGAAGGTGTTGTTAGAGGCCAAACTTATTCAGATGTTATCACTATTTTAAAAGAAGCAGACCAAAATCCTGAGAATAATAACCAAGTTTGGTTAGTCTATTCAGAACAAGGAAGATCTAAATTAGATTTTCAAATAACCTCACTTAGTACAGGAAAATGGAACAGAGAGCACACTTTCCCTAGATCTTTAGCAGGTTACAATAGTATTGATCTCGATGATATTGCAGACGGTATTGAAGTTTACTGGAATACAACAGCAGATTCTTTACGCCATGGCAACTCAGATGCCCACGCTCTAAGAGCTGCAGATGGCCCAGAAAATAGTTCCAGAAGCAATCAACATTATGGCGAATATAATGGTCCAATAAATAACGTTGGGAGTTTTAAAGGAGATGTAGCGCGTAGTGTTTTGTATATGCAATTACGCTATAATGGCTTATCTGTTGTAAACGGATTTCCAACAACTACAGGTCAAATGGGAGATTTAGCAACCTTATTACAATGGCACAATCAAGATCCGCCAGACGATTTCGAAATGAATAGAAACAACGTAATCTATACATGGCAATTTAATAGAAATCCTTTAATAGACATGCCAGAATTAGTAGATTATATTTGGGGCGTAAATACAGGAACCGAATGGAATAATAACTTAAGTGTTACCGATTTCGAAGCTAAAAGCATAAAACTATACCCAAACCCAATAAATCATCAACTTTATATTTCTGGGCAAAATAGCGAATACCAAATTGTTATATATTCTTCTGAAGGTAGAAAACTACAAACCAAAACACTTAAAAACAACGCGCCTCTCAATTTAGATTTATCAACCGGAATGTATTTTGCTAAAATTTCTTCCGAAGGCAAAACAGAAACAAAAAAGTTTCTAGTTAAATAGTATCTTCGCAAAAAACTTATTTCATGAGCATACTTTGGGTTATTTTAGGTCTAATACTTTTAGTAGTAGGAGGAGATTTTCTAGTTAAAGCATCCATAGCTTTATCGTTTAAATTAAATATTTCTAAAATGGTTATTGGCATGACGGTTGTCTCTTTTGCAACGTCAGCACCAGAACTCTTAGTAAGTTTACAAGCAGCTTTAAATAATGCTCCAGCAATTGCTATTAACAATGTGGTAGGCTCTAATATTGCCAATATAGGTCTAGTTTTAGGTATCACAGCACTTTTAGGACCAATAGCAGTAGATAAATCTTTTTATAAGCTTAACTGGCCTGTAATGCTTCTATTTTCTTTTCTACTTTATTATTTTTTAGTAAATGATAATATACTATCGCGTATAGAAGGTATCACTCTATTCACTTGTTTAGTAGTCTTTATTGTAGTGCTAGTTAGAAGTTCTAAATCAGACACGCCATCTGAAGATGTAGACGATGTCCTTGCAACGGTCGCTAATTACAAAATCCTAATCTGGTTGCTTATTGGAGCAACAGCTCTTTATTTTGGCTCAGTGTGGTTAGTCGATGGTGCTAAAAGCCTTGCAGAAGCATTAGGCGTTAGCGATGCCGTAATTGCGGTAACCGTAATTGCCATTGGCACAAGTGTACCAGAGTTAGCAGCTTCCATTATTGCTGCTGCCAAAAAAGAAAAAGCACTATCATTAGGTAATTTAATAGGCTCTAATATCTTTAATATTGGATCTGTTTTAGGATTAACCTCTATTATAAAAGACATTCCTGTTACGGACGCAAATATATTATCCAGCGACATTTTCTGGATGATAGGTTTTTCTGCAATTTTAATAATATTAATTTTAATTCCTAAATTCATGCAAATTAGCAGATACAAAGGCTTACTATTAGTATTGGGTTATTGCTTGTTTTTATATATCTCATTTAAATAACACGTATTTAGAAAGTAACTTATCCTTTAATTTCACCTTATTTTGGGCGTTACCAAGATGTGCTAAAAGCAACATCTTGGTCAGGCTGTCCACTATATCTTTTTTTTATTCAATTTATTTATCAGCTTTTTAACATAGAGATGTCTTTCTACTATACCTATTAGTTGCATATACAAGTAAAAAAAGGATGCCGTTTCCATCCTTAACGCATACTCATTGAGTTAATTTACTTTAGACTACACGTAAGCTATATTATAATTGCTCTTATTCTACACTAAGAAATAACACTTTGAGATTATGTATCCGAACCAATTTGAATACTTACCGTATACGCTACTAAATATTTGATTAAAAAAAATCATAACTATTAACTCTTATAAAATTGATATAAAAAAATA
>NZ_LIQG01000023.1 GCF_001418015.1 Lacinutrix mariniflava
ATCGGCTAATGTTTCGTAATAAGTAACAATCCAACTTACGTTGGCTACGCCTGTGATTTCGATATCTTCAACCGTTAAATCGAAGAATGTAAAGCCATCATTAGCTTCCATGTAATTGGCATCTAAATCGTCACATTGTGTTAAGATGTTATCGTAGTTGGTATCGATTACTGGTGGAAACTCTACACGAATAACAAAACTTCCCGTTGTTACACAGCCATTGGCAACGCTTACTAAACGAATGTAAATAGTCTGCGGATTAGAAACATTAGTATAGTTACTGGTGTTTACTATTGGGTTGTTTCCTGAGTCTGCTAAGGCTTGTGTAGTGTGGTAGCTTAGTGTGAAATCTGCTGCTGTTTGTCCTGCTGTAAAAATTTGTGGTGTAATTACGGCATCAAAATCAAATTGATTAATACCATCGTTATCATCGTCACAAATAATATAATCGGCGATAGCTATTGGTACTACTGGTGAAGGTAATACTTCTAAGTCTAAAGTTACGATTGTACTACAAAGTGTTAAATCGTTAGTGACTACCACATAAACTGTTTGTAGGTCTTCTACAATATTCGCATAAGGACTTGCTAATGGGTTAGTTCCACTCATAGCATCAGCTTGTGTTTCGTAATATTGAGTGCTTACGTTTGGCTCTCCGTTTTCGATAATTGTAGATTGACTCTCTAAATCGAACATATCAAAGAAACCATCGTTATCATCATCACAGGCTACTAATGGCATTGGTGAAACTATTGGTGATGGTAATGGGTTTACTCTTAAATCTAAAGTGATTGTACTTACACAACCTGTAACATTATTAGTTGCTCTTACGTAAACTGTTTGTGCATTACTTGTATTTGAGTATGGACTAAAAATTTCTACAGCGCCGTCGTTTGAATCTGCTCCTGCTTGTGTGCTAAAATAAGTTAAAGTGATACCTGTTTGTCCGTCTAGTATTTCTGCATTAGCATCTTCTAAGTTAAAGGCTTCTACTTCGTCGCCTGGATTATTAACATCACATAAATTTAGTGCTGTTGGCTGTACTAATACTGGTAATGGATTTACTATTAAATCTAAAGCCACCGTTTTGTAACAACCTGTAGCATTATCTTCTACACGTACCCAAATGGTTTGTGCATCTACAGTTGTGTTTACATAAGCGTTTGGCGTTGCTATTGCATTGATTGGCGCTTCGGCATTAGCCTCTGACGTGTAATATGTAATAGTATATAATGTAGAATCTAAATCGTTAGTTGCATCTGCATCTAATAAGTTTAGGATCTCTGGTTCTTTTGTTGGTAGATTAAAACTTGCAAAACCGTCTGCATTGTCATCACAAACTTCTAACGGTGTTAATACTGCCGCTGTTGTTATTTGTGGTGTTGGGTTGACAGTAAGTATTAAGTCTACAAATGTTGCACAATCTGTTGCTATTGTAGAACTTTCTACACGTATATAAATAGTTTGTGTGTTTACTACAATGTTGTTGTACGGACTTGCTAAAGCGTTGACATTATTATCGGCATCCGCCATAGTTTCATGGTAAGTTACTGTAAGTCCTGGTGCACCTCCTGTGATTTCTGCTTCGGTATCCGATAGCATGAACTCTCCAAAGCCATCACTGTCTGGATCGCAATACTCTAAATCGGCCGGTGTGAAAGCCACTGGTGCTTGTTCTACTACTAAATCTAACGAAGTTGTATCGTAACAACCTGTGTTTGTGTCTTGCACACCTACATAAATAGTTTGCATGTTTGGTACAACGTTAGTATATGGACTCACTAATGGGTTTACTTGTCCATCAGCATCGGCTTGTGTGAAATAATACGTTACAGCGTATGCTGGATTACCACCTGAAATTTCGTTGTTTTTTAGGGTTAAATCTATTTCTGTTATTCCATCTGGTGTACCATCGTCACAAACTTCTAATGGTGTAGGATCGATTATGGTTGGTAGTGGGTTAATTACAACTGTATTTGAATCAGTTAAAACACTAGTACAAGTTGTTGTTGGATTATTTATAGACTCTAAGGTCATCGTTTGATCTGCAGTGGGAGCTACTATTGTAATAACAGATTCTCCTGCTGCATCAAGCGTTGTTTGTAAAGTTCCTCCTCCATTTATATTATAATCTACAATATCACCTGTTGTTCCTATGATAGTAAATATAGCATCTTCTCCTGGACAAACACTTGTATTACTTGTTAATACTAATGTTGGATTAGCATTAACCATAACTGTTGCCGTATCTGTTAAATCACTAGAACATGTACTTACAGGGTTTGCTACTGATACCAATGTTATTTCTTGATTAATAACTGCTCCTATTACTGTCACGACTCCCTCTCCTGCAGCATCAATAGTTACCTGCTCTGTTGCACCTCCGTTAATATTGTAATCTACAACATCTCCAGAAGTTCCACTGATAGTGAAAATAGCATCCGACCCTGAACAAATATCCGTATTAGTAGTTACTCCCGTTATCACAGGACTTGCAACTATTGTTACAGTTTCTGCATCAGTTAAAACACTTGAACATAGTGTAGTTGGATTACTTACTAAGCTTAATAATATTTCTTGATCCATTGTTACTCCTGAAATAGTAACAACTCCCTCTCCTGTAGCATCTATTACTATTTGTTGAACAGCACCTCCATTAATTGTATAATCTACAATATCTCCTGAATCTCCTGTTATTGTAAATACTGCATCATCCCCTAAACATGTAGTTGTATTACTTGTTAATACAACTGTAGGACTTGGATTTAAAGTTACTTGTGCAGTACCCGAAAGAACAGAACTACAAGTAGAAGAAGCATCAGACACAGATTCTAAAGTTAATGTTTGAGTTCCAGTAATTCCTGTTATTGTTATCACAGATTCTCCTGCGGCATCTAGAGTGGTTTGTAAACTTCCTCCTCCATTTATATTATAATCAACAATATGCGATGCCATACCTGTTATAGTAAAAACAGCATCATCGCCAGAACAAACTGAATCACTTACAGCTGAAACATCTGCTGTAACATCTGCTTGAAAACTAATAATTATATCATCTTGTGCGCTACATGGATCTCCAAAAACAGCATCCGTACCGTCTGCCAATAAAGTATATGTACCAGAATCACTAACTGTTATAGTAGAACTTGTTTCTCCTGCAATAGTAACACCATCTAATTGCCATTCGAAAGTATTAAATGTACCGTTATAGTTAGGTGAAATTGTAAAAGCATCACCAGAACAAATTGTTTGATCAGGTCCTAAGTCTGCCTGACAAATAATATCGCAATTAGTATCTATAGATCCTGGATTTGGAACCATATTAATATAACCCGCACCACCATTATAATTAGTTACTAAAAGCATGTAATATGAATTTGGAGTTGCGTTTGTAACTAAAATTTGTTCAGTTGCAGATCCAGAGAAACTACAATCCACCTGAGTTGAAGCGTTTAAATTAGTTGCTCCACATTGAGGCTCTGTAAATGGTCCCCAAATAATAAAGTCAACATCAATTCCTGATCCTGAACCATTTTCACCTGTATTTTGTGTAAGTTCAAAATCTAAATCACCTGCAACATCTCCTGTTTGCAAAAAGTACCAAATTGGGTTAGGTTGCGAGCCCAAACAACCATAATCCATTCCTGCTTCTGCTGAAGTGCCTCCTGCCGGAGAAGGAACATTAACAATATCCGAACACATAGGCTGTGCTGCAATACAAACATCTGGCGTTAAAATATTTAAAAGTATCGTATCGGTATCTGCACAATCTAGAGTATTATCATCATCTACAGTAAAAGTAACAGTATAATCTCCCGCAATACCATAAGCATGCGTGACACTCAATCCTGTTTCAGTAGGAGAACCATCTCCAAAATCCCAAGTATAAGTAGCACTAGAGTCATCACCAGAAAACGTACCACTACCATTAAAAGTAACTACATCACCAGGTAAAACAGCTATAACACCTCCTGTCGCCACTGGATCTGTACTATCTATAGAAGCGACAATATCTTGACAAGGCAAAACACATTCTATACTAGCCTCCCAACCAGTTGTGCTTATTCCTGCATCACTTACAAAAGCAATTGTTAAACACCCAGAAGTATTACTCGTTGAAGTTACAACGGTACCTGGCGTGTTAAGTGCACCACCTCCAGAATAAGTTCCTATAACCGGTGCTGTAATATCGTTTCCATCATAAATAGTCATGATATCTAATCCCATTTGGGTACTAAAGGCTGAAAAATTTAAAATAACAGCCTCTCCAGCTACTGGAGAGCAAATAGTAACAACAAAATCTTCATTATTACCATAATTACTGGCACCTCCTGAATCTAAAAAGGAACCTGAACATTGACTAAATGTTCCGTTTTGCATTAAAACATCTTGCGCAAAACAGTGCATTGAAATAAAAATAGTTAAAAGTGTAATAATATGTTTCATAATGCTATTGTTATTTTCTGAATTGAGATGTGATTTCTATTACATAGTCTGTATTATCAATGATATACATGTAAGTACCTTTAGAAAAAAATTCCATTTTATATTTTAAAGGATTAAAACCTTCAATGCTACTAAATTTACTTATCTCCTGAGTAGCAAAATCGCTTGCTAGAGGAATTTTAGATAACAGCATCCCTTTTTTTGCTTTAGAATTAGATTCAACTTTAACAATACTTATTCTATTTCTAATTAAGTGTTTTAAACTTTTCAAAAAATCCGGATTATTATAAACTAATTCAGTTACTTTATCACCAAAAACAGCATCTATAAACTGCTTCTCATCTTGTGTTAACTTAGCCTCTACGTTTTTAGCGTTAGCATATTCTACTTCTGCTTTTTCAGCCCAATCTGACTGAGCCATTGCACTATTTGTAATCATAAAAAACATACAACTAAAAAGGGTAATAATAGTTCTCATACTTTATATATAAATTTGGATTTTTAAATAAGTTGTGAAAATTAAGAAAATTTTAATAAAACAACTGTTAATAATGAGAGTTTTTTGCCCTCATAACATATAACAACCAAAATATAAAAACTCCTACCTTATTGCTCTCATTTTTTTATTACTTATCTTTGCTGACCTAATATTTATGGGAATATTTATCCCTTTTTTTTCAATATTAAAATGCTGAAAGTATAGCGTATTTTTTACGACTATTTTTCAATATATTTATGACTATAGTTAGAATTTGAACACATGAAAATTGAGAATACTACAAACACAGACGACGAATTAGGAGAAAACCACGTTGGAACTTCTTCTGATACACCAATGACTGCTGATGCTTTTAAGCTTTCAGACAAAGAAAAAATAGACATAATACAAGGCGATGTTCGTCATATTATGCAAACGCTAGGCTTAGACCTAACAGACGATAGTTTAAGCGGCACACCTAAGCGTGTTGCTAAAATGTTTGTTAATGAAATTTTTGGAGGTTTAGATCCAGAAAAAAAACCAACAGCTTCTGTTTTCGATAATAAATATAAGTATGGAGAAATGCTTGTAGAAAAAAACATTACTGTTTACTCTACGTGCGAGCACCACTTACTACCAATAGTAGGAAGAGCACATATTGCTTATATTTCTAACGGAACTGTTGTTGGCTTATCTAAAATGAATCGTATTGTAGATTATTTCTCAAAACGACCTCAAGTACAAGAACGCCTAACTATTCAGGTTGTTAAAGAGCTTCAAAAAGTATTAAACACAGACGATGTTGCGTGTGTTATTGATGCTAAACATTTATGCGTAAACTCTCGTGGTATTCGTGATATAGAAAGTAGCACAGTAACTTCAGAATTTGGTGGACAGTTTCAAAATAAAGAAACAAAACGCGAATTCTTAGATTACATTAAATTAGATACTAAATTCTAATAAGTAAAAAAATTAGAATTTATTTCTGAAGAAAACTATAAAACTATTAGATTAGATGTTAAATCTATAACTAATAAATTAACGCGTTAGAAAGGCTCTGTTTTAAACCAGAATATTTTCAGCTTTATATTATAAAACATGCAACTGTACAAAAATCAACACATAAAAGTCTATAATTCTTTAACCGGAAAAAAAGAATCTTTCAAGCCTATTACAGAAGGTTACGTTGGTATGTATGTTTGTGGCCCAACAGTTTATAGTAATGTCCATTTAGGAAACGTAAGAACATTTATGTCTTTCGATATGGTGTTTCGTTACCTTAAACATTTAGGCTATAAAGTACGCTATGTTCGAAACATTACAGATGCTGGACATTTAGAAAACGATGCAGACGTTGGTGAGGATAAAATTACTAAAAAAGCGCGTTTAGAAGAAATTGAACCTATGGAAATTGTACAGCGTTATACTGTAGACTTTCATAATGTGTTAAATCAATTTAATTTCTTACCACCAAGTATAGAGCCAACTGCAACTGGCCATATTATTGAACAGATAGAACTTATTAGCACTATTATAGATAATGGTTTTGGTTACGAAGTAAATGGCTCTGTCTATTTCGATGTTCATAAATATAACGAGACTAATAATTATGGTATTTTAAGCAAACGTAAGCTTGAAGATTTAATCCATAATACACGTGCACTCGATGGGCAAAGTGATAAAAAAAATCCTCAAGATTTTGCACTTTGGAAAAAAGCTGAAGAAACACATATTATGCGTTGGCCATCTCCTTGGAGTGATGGTTTCCCAGGTTGGCACTTAGAATGTACAGCAATGAGTACAAAGTACTTAGGCGAACAATTCGATATTCATGGTGGTGGAATGGACTTAAAGTTCCCGCATCACGAATGTGAAATTGCACAAAACCAAGCTGCAAAAGGAAAATCGCCAGTAAACTACTGGATGCATGCCAACATGCTAGAACTTAATGGTGCTCGTATGAGTAAATCTACAGGTAATTACATTAATCCTGCCGAATTACTTTCTGGTAAAAACGATATTTTATCTAAAGCATACAACCCAAATGTAGTAAGATTTTTCATGATGCAATCTGCTTACAGAAGTGTTTTAGATCTAACAGACAATGGTTTGCTGGCAAGCGAAAAAGGATTTAATCGCCTAATGAATGCTGTCGATGATTTAGATAATTTAAAAGCATCAAGCACATCTTCTTTTGATGTTAAAGCATGGGAGCAAGCGTGTTACAACGCAATGAACGACGATTTCAATACACCAATTTTAATCGCTAATTTATTTGAAGCCGTAAACCATATCAATGGCATAAAAGAAGGCAATACAACCATTACTGCCGATGACTTAGAAACCTTTAAAAACGCAATACACACTTTTGTATTCGAATTATTAGGTTTAAATAACGCAAAAGATTCTGCCGAAGGACCCAATAAACTTTCTGGAGCTGTCGAGTTATTAATAAAATTAAGACAAGAAGCAAGAGCTAATAAAGACTTTTCTTTGTCCGATAAAATTCGTGATGAACTAGCCGAAGTTGGCATAACATTAAACGACAGTAGAGAAGGCACCACGTTTTCAACAAACTAAGTCCATATAAGACCGCTAATTATAATTTGCATTGCGCAATAGTCATGAAAAAACTATTAATTGCACCTTTTTTATTTATAATAAAAGTATATCAAACTTTTATATCTCCATTTACACCAGCCACGTGTAGATACCAGCCAACCTGCTCAAGCTACACTAAAGAAGCACTAGAAAAACATGGCTTTTTAAAAGGCATGAAATTAAGTATAAAACGTATATTTAGTTGTCATCCCTGGGGAGGAAAAGGTTATGATCCAGTGCCATAATATTTTTTTGGGCGTTTCTTTTACTCCTTTCAAAAAGTTAAAAAACTTATTAAAAAGAGCAAAAGTCAGGCTCTCAAGGCTCGCTTTTTTTTCGGAAATAAAAAAAAGAGCTCAAACAAACCTTTCCATCCTTAACGCAGACACCTAAGACTACTTCTTAAAATAAACACAGCGGTTTTGTTAATGATTTGTGATATACTAAAATAAATACATCATAAATACTATATTTACAATCATAAAAAATAATCTATGTATTTATTAGAATTCAACTGGAATCCTATAACTGGAATTGACATTATCGGGAATTTCAAAATTCATTTTTACAGTCTAATGTGGGTCTCTGCATTTATTGTAGGCTGGCATATAATGAAACGCATTTTTAATAGAGAAAATGTAAAGATAGAATATCTTGACCCTCTATTTATCTATACCGTTTTAGCGACCATGTTAGGCGCACGTTTAGGTCATGTTATTTTCTATCAACCAGAATTATTTTCGCAAGACTTTTTTAGCGTTTTCCTACCATTTCACTTTAACCCAAGATTTGAGTTTTCAGGCTTTTCAGGATTAGCAAGTCATGGTGCGGCAATAGGAATTATTGTTGCTATGTATTTATACCGTAGAAAATACAAGTACAAATCACTAATGTGGATATTAGACCGCATTGTAATACCCGTAGCTTCAGGAGCCATATTTATTCGCTTTGGAAACTTTATTAATTCTGAAATAGTAGGTAAATTATCTGGAGACTTTCCGTTAGGTGTACGTTTTATTCAAGAAGAATATACTAAAGGCGAAATTGTAAGACTAACAGGTATAGCAGATTACAAAGAAGCCTACCAAGCGGTTTCTAACAACCCTAAATTTATAAGCTTATTAGAAGCAGTACCTTACAGACACCCAGCACAAATGTATGAGTCGTTTTGCTACATCTTTGTGTTTTTAATTCTATTATATTTTTATTTAAAAACAGAAAAAAACAACCAACCAGGTTTCTTGTTTGGGTTGTTTTTAGTGCTACTTTGGACGGTTCGTTTCTTTGTAGAATTTGTAAAAATTGCACAAGTAGATGGCAGAGACGATTACATTTGGTTCATGAATACAGGACAAGTGCTTAGTATTCCTTTTATATTAATTGGAATATACTTTATGTTCTTTTACAAACAAAAATCTACTTACAACTAATGAAACTATTTAAAACAGCATTCCTATTATTAAGCTTTAGTTTAACTATTGTGGCTTGTAAAAGCGAACCAAAATCTATTACTACACCAGAAGTTACTTTTACAAAAGAAGGAGAGCTTACATTATATAAAAGTACGGTAGACACTATTATTACAAAACTAAGCATTGAAATTGCACAAACACCTTTTGAAATTGAAACCGGTTTAATGTATCGCGAATCGATGAAAAAAAACCAAGGTATGTTGTTTGTTTTTAACGAAATTAGAGAACGTAACTTTTACATGAAAAACACACGTTTTCCTCTTGATCTTATCTTTTTAGACCACAATAAAAAAATAGTAAGCTTTCAAGAAAACGCACAACCTTTTAACGAAGCTTCTCTTCCATCTAATGCACTAGCACAATTTGTATTAGAGGTTAATGCTGGTTTAGCCGAAGAATGGCTGCTTGAAGTTGGTGACAAAATGGACTACTTTGTTTATAAGATTGAAGAGTAATGAAACATAAAGTTATAGAAATAGAACAATCTAATGCTCATTCTATTTTTACGACTAAATTTACATCTGAAATTTCCAATGCCAAAAGCATAGTTATCTCATCTGCAACTGGTGTTTTACAATCTTATTACTCCAAATTTGCAGAGCACTTTTGTGCTTTAGGTTTTACGGTTTACACTTTTGATTATTCTGGCATTGGCTTATCTCATGGTAAAACCGTAAAAAACAACACTTCTAATTTATACGATTGGGCTTCTAATCAAGCGTCGGTTTTAAGCTTTGCAAAAACAGAAAATCCCGAACATAAGATTACACTAATTACACATAGTATTGGTGGACAACTTATTGCTTTTAATAAAAATATTAAGATCGTAGACTCGATTATTACTGTAGCATCACAGTCTGGTTACTGGAATATATTTGATGGTCTTGAGAAAGTGAAAATGTTCTTATTTTGGAATGCTGTTATTCCTATTGCAACCTCTATCTATGGTTATTTTCCTGCTAGAAAATTAAAGCTCTTCGAAAACATTCCAAAAAAGGTTGCTTACCAATGGCGAAATTGGGGAAATAAAAAAGATTACTTTTTAAGTCAAGCTAAAAAGGGAGATTTATATCTAGAGTCGGTTACTTGTCCTGTTCTAGTTTTAAGCTTTCCTAATGATCGTTTTGCACCAAAGAAAACTGTAGACTGGTTAGCTAATATTTTTACTAATGCAAAAGTAGATAGACAACATATAGAACCAAAAGCTTTAAATATTCCTGACATTGGACATTTTGGATTTTTTAGAGAGCGTTTTGATACATCGCTTTGGAAGATGACAGAAAGCTGGATTGAAGAGAAACCAATAAGCTAAACACAATAAAAATTATAGTATTAAAATGTTGATAAAAAAACACCAATATTGTCACTCAATATTGAAGTTCTTTTAGCTTTACTTTCTTTCTCAACAACTTGACTTTGTCAAAAAAATAGCCGAGCTTAGCTTATCGTCTGATATAAAACATTGAAACGATTTTATATCAACGAAACATTAGCAAATATTGAAACACGTAACAATAAAAACTTAAAAACAAATAACCTTAAAAAATTTAACAATGAAAAAACTAATCCTATTTACTACTTTTTTAATTACATTATTCTTATTTCAAAATTGTACGAAAGAATCGACACTTGAAGATGATTCTATTGAAGAAAGTTCTCAAATCAGCCATCAAGATAGCTACATAATTGAAAAGCTTATAGAAATGGGATACAAACGTGAAAGTATAATTGAAACTACTGATTTTTATCTAGTACAAGGTGATTTAATGTTTTCAAAAAATATTGACGATTATTACAAAAATAATGATGTACATGCTAGGCATGCAAGTACTAATAATTTAGTCTCTCAAGAAAATGTGACTTCAATGAGTATATTTGTTAGTCCATCTATCCAATCATCTGGAATAGATGATTGGACAGATGCAGTAAATTTTGCAATTAATGATTTAAATGATGTTACTGGTTCAAAAATCAATTTTGTATTATCAAACAGTGATAATGCTGATATAATTATTAGAAGTGATAATGGGGTATTACCTAATAACACAATTGCTTCAGCAGGATTTCCTGTAAATAATCAACCACATAATTCTATTCTAGTTAATTTAGATTTTTTTAACAATCTTAATATCTCTGAAGAAAGGAAAAGATATAACATGGTTCATGAATTAGGCCATTGTATTGGACTTCGTCATACAAACTGGGACATTAGAGGTGAGGGTATAACAGGAGTTGGAGCAAATTTAATACCTGGAACTCCTGATCAAGATCCAAATTCTGTAATGAATGGAGGAACAGCTCTTTCTTCTTGGAATGGATTTTCAGCTTTTGATATCATAGCTTTAAGGTTTTTATATCCAAGTAATAGTCCATTCACAAATGGATGGAATAATACAAACCACGTTAGAACAGTAGCTGATGTTAATGGTGATGGAAATGCTGATATAATTGGTTTTGGAAATAATGGCATCCTTGTATCTCTTTCTAATGGAAGCAGTTTTGACACCCCAACTACATGGAGTGACGGATTCACAAATGGATGGAACAATACAAACCATGTTAGAACAATAGCTGATGCAAACGGAGATGGTAAAGCTGATGTAATTGGTTTCGCAAATAATGATATAATTGTTTCTCTTTCTAATGGAAGTAGTTTTGGAACCCCAACAATATGGAATGGCGGATTCACTAACGGATGGAACAATACAAACCATGTCAGAACTATAGCTGATGTAAACGGAGATGGTAAAGCTGATGTAATTGGCTTTGGAAACAATGGCATCCTTGTATCTCTTTCTAATGGAAGCAGTTTTGGCACCGCAACTACATGGAATGGCGGATTCACTAACGGATGGAACAACACAAACCACGTTAGAACAGTAGCTGATGTTAATGGTGATGGAAATGCTGATATAATTGGTTTTGGAAATAATGGCATCCTTGTATCTCTTTCTAATGGAATCAGTTTTGGCACCCCAACTACATGGAATGGCGGATTCACAAATGGGTGGAACAATACAAACCATGTTAGAACAATAGCTGATGTAAACGGAGATGGTAAAGCTGATGTAATTGGTTTTGGAGATAATGATATAATTGTTTCTCTTTCTAATGGAAGTAGTTTTGGAACTCCAACAATATGGAACGGTGGATTCACAAATGAATGGAATACTACAACTCATGTCAGAACAGTAGCTGATATTAATGGAGATGGTAATGCTGATGTAATTGGTTTTGGAAACACTACTGTTTTTGTTTCCTTTTCTGAAGGAAATGGTTTTGGTAATACCAATATTGCATTCGAATAATTAAAAAACGTTTGCTAACAAAGCATATAAAAAATAGCAGTTAAGAGCTAAATCAAAATGTTTGGTTCTTTTCTGTTATCTTTATTTATAAGCTAAAAAGTGTAGTGTTTTCAATCTGCTACTTTCCATATACAAATCCGATAAGCTAAATACTACAAAAGTATTTTCGTTAAAATATTAATATTTTCAAAAACATCCTTTTTATTAATATTAAAACAGAGAAGCAACATTTAATTTCTAATATTAAACATTTTACCTCTTAGGAGCTAGTTTTTAAAAATTCTCTTTGAAAAATGACCAAACACTGGTTTAAAGAGAGTACTTAGTCTCGCGTTAAGGATGGAGCAATTGTTGGAGCTCCTTGAAAAGAGCGACTTGCGAGAGCCTGACCTTGCTTTTCGCAAGGTAACGCCCAAAAGAAAACAAGTAAATTATAATAACTTGTTTGTTATAAATAAAAAAAGCCTTTCAGTTTAAAACTGAAAGGCTTTTTAATATCAAGGAATTTAAGAATTATGCTTTCGCTCCTTCTTCTAATTCTTCTTCTACTACTTTGTTTTTTAATGCATCTGCTGCATCTCCTTTTACAGAATCGAACATAATTGGTGTTGCGATAAATAAAGATGAGTATGTACCTACTATTACACCTACTATTAAGGCAAACATAAATCCTCTAATAGATTCTCCTCCAAAGATGAAAATTGCTAATAATACTACTAATGTAGTTAAAGAGGTATTTAATGTTCTACTTAATGTAGAGCTTAAAGACTTGTCGATTACTTTATCGAAATCCCAGTCTGTGTGCTCGTTAAAGTACTCACGAATTCTATCGAATACTACCACGGTATCATTTAATGAGTACCCAATTACTGTAAGTATTGCCGCAATAAAGGCTTGATCGATTTCTAAAGAGAATGGCATAAACTTGTATGTAATAGAGAATACTCCTAATACGATTAATACATCGTGGAATACTGCTGCTACTGCACCAAGTGAGAATTGCCATCTTTTAAAACGGAATAAGATATAAAGGAACACCACGATTAACGATCCTAAGACAGCCCAGAAAGACTCTTGCTTAATATCATCTGCAATGGTTGGACTTACTTTATACTTTTTCATTAAACCTGCTGTTTTACCTTCTTTATTAGAGATAAAATCTGCATAGTTCATACCATTTAAATGTGGCTGTAAAGCATTAAATAATGTTTGTCTAATTTCGTTGTCTGCCTCTTCCGATGCTTCGTCGATTCTAAACTTTGTTGTAATTTTTAATTGGTTATCGTCACCAAAAGTTTTAGCGTTTGCACTACCAAAAACTGCTGCATCTGATAATGTTTCGCTTATTTCTGATGCACTTACTGGCTGATCGAAACGCACTTGGTATGTTCTACCACCTGCAAAATCTACACCTTGATCTAATCCGTTTGTAAATAATGATGCTAAACTTCCAAGTATTAATACTCCTGAAATGATGTAAGCCATTTTACGCTTCTTTAAAAATTCGATATTGATGTTTCTAAATAAGTTTTTAGTTAAACCTGTTGAGAACTCTAATTTACCACCTTTGTTAGCATACCAGTCTACTAATAATCTAGTAATAAAGATTGCTGTAAATAAAGATGTACCAATACCTACTAATAAAGTAGTTGCGAAACCTTTAATTGGTCCTGTACCAAATAAGAATAAGATTAAAGCGGTTAAACCTGTTGTAATGTTAGCATCTAAAATAGAAGATAATGCATTACTAAATCCGTCTTTAATGGCAGATTTCTGGTCTTTTCCTTTACCTAACTCTTCCCTTATACGCTCGAAGATTAGTACGTTTGCATCTACAGACATACCTATTGTTAATACAATACCTGCAATTCCAGGTAATGTTAATACGGCTCCTAATCCAGATAAAATACCAAAGATTAATAATATGTTTAATGCCATTGCAACATCTGCAAAAGCACCTGCTTTACCATAATAAACAACCATCCATAATAACACTAATGCTAATGCTATTAAAAATGACATTGTACCACTATCAATAGCTTCTTGACCTAAAGTTGGTCCTACCTCATCACTTTGGATAATAGTTGCTCTTGCTGGTAATTTACCTGCACGTAAAACGTTAGATAAATCAATCGCTTCGTTAATTGTAAAGTTTCCTTTAATTTCTGAACGACCTCCAGCGATTTTACCGCTACTAATTCCTGGTGCAGAATATACAACATCGTCTAATACAATGGCAATGTTACTTCCTTCTTTATATGCACGGTCAGTCATTTCTTCCCAAACTTTAGAACCTGCAGCATCCATTTGCATGTTTACCACAACATTGTTTGATTGATCGTAACTTTCTCTTGCATCATCAATACTACCATGTAATGGTGGCACGTTATCTCTATTACCTTCTAAAACGTGTAACGTTGTTATTTCGCTATCTTTTTTAGGCTTTTCGAATACAAATCTTACATTCTTTGCAGCTGCAGGACGTAATGCAATCGCTTCTTTAGAATTTAATATTTCTAATACTTTATCTTGATCTGTAAGTTTAACTAAACCTGCTCCAGAATATTGACCTGCTGCGTTTACAGCAACAAGATCGTAAAATGGATTAACAGCTACTGCTGTTTCATCTTCTGCTCCTGTTAAATCTCCAATAATATCATCGGCAGTATCTTCACCAGCTTCTTGAGTAGCTTCAGTTTCTGTAGTTGCTCCTGCTGTTGCTTGTTTTGCTTTTAATGCATTGTTTAAGTCGTTAAAATACTGACCTAAATCTTGTGCCTTATAACCAAACCAAAATTCTAATTCTGCTGTTCCTGTAATTAATGCTTTTGCACGCTCTACATCTTTAACACCTGGTAATTCTACTAAAATACGTCCTGAAGACCCTAAACGTTGAATGTTTGGAGATGCAACACCAAATTGATCAATACGAGTACGTAATACTAATAATGCAGAGTTTATAGACTCATCAATTTTTTTAGTTAAGGCACTCTTTACATCAGCATCACTCATTCCTATAGTTACAGTTCCTGCTTCTACTAAAGAACGCGTTCCAAAAATATCTGGAGATGCTAATTTTTTATCTCCTTTAATTGCATCGAAAGCTTCATAAAAAGAATCAATATAATCGTCTTGAGAGTTTGTTTGTAAAACATCTGCATCGTCTAATGCTTTATTGAATACAGGATCTTTAGAGTTGTTTGCTAATCCTTTTAAGATATCTCTTACAGATACTTGTAAAATTGCTTCTAAACCACCTTTAAGGTCAAGACCCAATTTCATGGCATTATCTTTTACTTTAGCATAATCTTCTCCTAAGAATACACTTTCATTAGAAGTTGACAGAGAGTCTAGATAGTTTACTTCATAAGCCTTACGCTTATCTTTAAAATCTACAACATCTTCATTAAACTTTGAAGCTGCTATTTCTTGTGCGTTTTTCTCGATTGAGCTGTTTTTAAACGAGAAAGACAATTGGTAAATACTTACCAGTCCAAATAAAACTGCGAACAGCTTTATTAATCCTTTATTTTGCATTGTTTTGTTATTTGCGTCAGGTTTTTATTCCGAATTTTCGAAGCTGACAATTGTTAGTAATGGTTTTTAATATGAAATAATAGTTTTCAATGTGAATAATGAAAACTATAGATTTTGAAACAATAACTAAAACTGAAGCCTTAGTTTACTATTTCAAAAAAAACTATTTTTAGGAAGTTTTCCTTTTACGAAACTGGTCCAGCTCGACATTCAGGAATTTGATGAGGAATATTATTTATTGCAATTGCAATCGTTTTATTTTGCTTGTAAGCGACTAGAACCTCAACGTTATTTTCTACTTCATTAATATCTGAAGCAGAAACGAATACGTTTGGGTTCGAGAATCTATCGTAATCTTGTTTAAATTCGAATATTGATTTTCCCGTAGATCCAAAACCAGGGTCACTACTTTTAATAATTTCGAAAACATCGAGATTGTAAGTGTGTTCTTTTGGGAAATCTGATTGATTATCTTCATTAGATGCATAATCAACTGCCAATAAGGAATCTTTTACATTAGCAACTGTAACGTCACTAAAATATGAAATAACTAGGCGACCATTAGCCTCTTCACGAATATCGACTTTTGAAACACCTATAGTTTCTAATTGCTCTTTTACATTAGCAATAGTAAGCTGAGCTTCGTTTGAAGAAATAGAAACACTAGAAAACTGTAATACAATCTCTTGGTTTGGGACTGTCAAGTTTTCTTGACTAGCTCCAAACAAAGTGAGTATTATAATTAAAGCACCAAAGTACCATTTCCTATTCATGCGCCAAATATAAAAAAATAAAGGCTGTATTGCTACAGTCTTTGTATAAATCTCGATTATTAATAAAACAGCTAAAGTGCTTTAAATTAATTTATTGCGGTTGTTTTGTGTATTTAAACAACTTCAATTGCGGAATCTCTTCTTTACCAGAAAGAATAGCAGATAACTCTACTGCTTCTATAACGTTGAAATTTCCTGAAATTTCAGAACGACCTTCTTTTATAGGGCCATTTGCAACACCTGGAGCCGAAAAAACAATATCGTTAATAACCATAGCTATTTGGCTGTTTTCATTATATGCCTTTTCTGTTAACCGTTCCCATTGCAAGGCTCCTTCCTTATTCATAAACAAAGAAACAATTGGCTGGTTAACTTGATTGAAACTTTGTCTAACCTTAGCAACTACACTACCCGTAATTGCTGCTCTATTTTCTCTATTTGATTGAATAACATGTATTGGCAGCGTTTTATCTTCTCTTGGTAATCCATATAAGAATTTCACAAACCTTTCCTTTCCTGAAAGTTTCAATTTTAAAGAATCCAGCTTTTTAACAACATCTAAAGTATCGCTTGGTTTAAAATATAACAATATCGAACCATTCAAAAAGTCACCTGAAACTGCATTTTCTAAAATAGAAGTACTTGTATTATACTTTTCTTTATCAGAATCTTTTGAAAGCATATCTTTAATATCGAATAATTTAGTTCTAAAATTATTAGCATTACATGTTTCCCAGAATTCAAGTTTCCCTTTATTAACAACAACTCTATTAAAGCCTTCCACATTTAATCTATTAGAATAAGCATTTATTTTAATGGATTTATTTTGAAAAGGCTCAATAACAAATTTTAATCCATAGCTAGATAATCTATCTTCTAAAACCTTAATCGTTTTATTAATATTCTCGATTGTTACTTCTTCCTTATTTTCAAACGCATAGATAAATTGGTGCTCAGTTTGCTTTTGGCAACTTACTACACTAAAAAAAACTATAAGAGCTAATACAATTTTAATATTCTTCATTTTTAAAAATAAAAAAAACCTCACAAGTATAAACAAGTGAGGTTTAATTAATTATTTATGTTTGGATTATAATTCTAACAATCCGTTAGTTACTTTAACACCTTCAGCAGATTCTGCTAATTTTGCTTTTTCAGCATCTGTTAAGCTTATTTCAACAATTTTCTCAATTCCGTTAGCACCTAATACACAAGGTACTCCAATTGATAAATCGCTTAATCCAAATTCACCATCTAATAAAGCAGAACATGGGAATATTTTTTTAGTATCGCAAGCTATTGCTTGAACCATTGCAGATACTGCTGCACCTGGAGCATACCAAGCTGAAGTACCTAATAAACCTGTAAGCGTTGCGCCTCCAACTTTAGTATCTTGTACTACTTGATCCATTCTTTCTTCAGATAAAAACTCTGAAACTTTTACACTGTTTCTTGCAGCTTTACCAATTAATGGCACCATACCTTTATCGCTATGTCCACCAATTACCATTCCGTCTACATCGCTAATAGGTGCTCCTAAAGCCTCAGCTAAACGATACTTAAAACGTGCAGAATCTAAAGCGCCACCCATTCCAATAATTCTATTTTTTGGTAGTCCAGTTGTTTTATGTACTAAATATGTCATAGTATCCATAGGATTAGACACTACAATAATAATTGTATTTGGAGAATGCTTTATTAAACTAGCAGATACCATTTTTACTATTCCTGCATTAATACCAATAAGCTCTTCACGAGTCATACCTGGTTTTCTAGGAATTCCTGAAGTAATTACACAAACATCAGAACCTGCTGTTTTAGAATAATCATTTGTACTTCCTGTTATTTTTGTATCGAAACTGTTTAATGAAGCGGTTTGCATTAAATCCATTGCTTTACCTTCTGCAAAACCTTCTTTAATATCTAAGATTACAACTTCGCTTGCAAAATCTTTAATAGCAATATATTCAGCACAACTTGCACCTACTGCTCCTGCTCCAACTACTGTTACCTTCATTTTAATATGTTTTTAGTTTGTGTATAAATTTAAAGTACGAATTTACAAATTTTGCTTCAAAAATCGGCTAAAAACTAGACTTTTAAAAGCTGAAATTCATTCCAAGAGAAGCGCTATTAAAATCTGCTATTGTGTAAGCGGCATTTATCCCGAAGAAACCTAGACTTAAATTTGCTCCAACTGTTGTTAATACTCCTTTAGTATCCGATTCTATAGAAAAAGGATCCGTTATTTCTTCTGAAAACAAAAAACCATCTGAAACGCGATATGTTCCTAATAAATCTGTTTTATTTTTCCCACTTAAATACCCAACAGAACCATAAAAATTAATAACTTTTAGTCTTGTACTAACTATTAACTGATATAACATAGTGTTTGTTTCTGTTTCTATTCGTTGGTTTTCACCTTCAACAACACCTTCGTCTGTAAAATCGTAGCTCCCATCTAAATGGGTGTATGCAATTAATCCAGATATAGTAACTGGAAGTAGATTATCTTCAGATAGAAAAGCAGTAAAATCCTGTTGCAGCCCAAAACCATACAAGCCTAACTTGGTATCTTCTTGATCTATTTTCGGGAAATAACGTGCTTTTAATTGCGTGCCTTTAAACGGAGAAAAACTAGCTTGAAGAAATGCTGTTGGTATTAAATTAATATTTTGAGAACCTATTCCTGTTGGTAACTCAAATTCTCTTTCTTGATTTCCAAAAATAGGATCATCATATGTTATTATTACTGTTTGAGCAGGATCATTATGTCCTAAAGCAGTTGCAACTCCTTTATTTGGACTATTATCTGGAAAGCGAATGTTTTCATATTCTGAAACATCTAACACAAACTGCTTATCTTCGTCACTAATAAATGTTGCATTACCAATAATAGACAACTCAAAACCAAAACGTTTTGGTGTTTTAGCGTTATTAAACCAGCCTGTATTAATACCATAAGCTAAACCATCGTTTGCAGGTTTTATATAACTTGCTGAAAAACGTTCGGCATCTGCAACACCTGCTGCTAATAATTGATTTAAATTTTCTTGAGCGTTACTACTTACCGCTAGGGCTAAAGCAACTATAATTAATCCTGTTTTTTTCATTTTAATATATGTTTAGATTTGGGTTCTATATTTATTAACGCAAAAACACCTTCAATAGTTTTACTGAAGGTGTTTTTTTTAGTTATATATTAAGTGTTATGCATCAATATTTGCATAAACAGCATTCTTTTCTATAAACTCACGACGTGGTGGTACTTCGTCTCCCATTAACATTGAGAATACGCGATCTGCCTCTACTCCATTATCAATTTGAATTTGACGTAATGTTCTAAACTCAGGATTCATTGTTGTATCCCAAAGTTGAGAAGCATTCATCTCACCCAGACCTTTATAACGTTGTATTTTTGCGCCATCACCATATTCTGCCATAAGCGCTAAACGAGATTCGTCGTCCCAAGCGTATTGCTTTTTAGCTCCTTTTTTAACTAAGTATAAAGGTGGTGTTGCAATATAAATATGTCCGTTTTCTATCAATTCTTTCATGTAACGGAAAAAGAACGTCAAAATTAAAGTTTCAATATGCGAACCATCAATATCGGCATCACACATGATGACTATTTTGTGGTATCTTAATTTTGAAAGGTTTAATGCTTTACTATCTTCTTCTGTACCAATGGTAACACCTAGAGCGGTAAATATATTTCTAATTTCTTCGTTTTCAAAAACCTTATGTTTCATGGCTTTTTCAACATTAAGAATCTTACCACGTAAAGGTAGAATAGCTTGAAATGCTCTATCACGACCTTGCTTTGCAGTACCACCGGCCGAATCTCCCTCGACAAGGTATACTTCACATTTTGCAGGATCCTGCTCTGAACAATCAGACAGTTTACCAGGTAAACCACCAATACTCATTACTGTTTTACGCTGTACCATTTCACGAGCCTTTTGTGCTGCGTGACGTGCTTGAGCTGCTAAGATTACTTTTTGTACAATAATTTTAGCATCGTCAGGATTTTCTTCTAAGTAATCTGATAACATTTCTGAAACAGATTGACTTACTGCTGCAGAAACCTCTCTGTTTCCTAACTTCGTTTTTGTTTGTCCTTCGAACTGAGGCTCTTGAACTTTTACAGAAATAATAGCTGTTAATCCTTCACGGAAATCATCTCCAGCAATATCAAACTTTAATTTGTCTAACATTCCAGATTCATCAGCATACTTCTTTAATGTATGTGTTAAACCACGTCTAAAACCAGAAAGGTGTGTACCACCTTCGTGTGTATTAATGTTGTTTACATAAGAGTGTAAGTTTTCTGCGTATGATGTATTATAGATCATCGCTACCTCAACAGGCACTCCATTTTTTTCACCTTCAAAAGAAATAACATCTTTCATTAAAGGCTCTCTTGACGCATCTAAAAACTTGATAAATTCTTTTAATCCTTCTTCAGAATGAAAAGTTTCACCTTCAAAAGAACCATCTTCTTTAGTAAAACGCTTATCAATTAAATGAACCGTAATTCCTTTATTTAAATACGCTAACTCACGCATTCTACTCGCTAAAGTATCGTAGTTATATTCTAAAGTTTGGGTAAAGATTGTAGCATCTGGTCTAAAAGTAACAGTAGTTCCTCTTTTGTCTGTTTCACCAATTGCTTTTACTGGATATAAAGCTTTTCCTTTAGAATACTCTTGTTCCCAAATTTTACCATCTCTATAAACAGTAGCTGTTAAGTGCTCTGATAATGCATTAACACAACTTACACCCACACCGTGAAGTCCACCAGATACTTTATAAGAATCTTTATCGAACTTACCACCTGCACCAATTTTAGTCATTACAACTTCTAGTGCTGAAACGCCTTCTTTTTTGTGTAAATCTACAGGAATACCACGACCATCATCCTCTGTAGTAATAGAGTTATCTTCGTTAATGGTTACTGTAATATTATCACAATGTCCGGCTAAAGCTTCATCAATAGAGTTGTCTACAACCTCGTATACTAAATGGTGTAATCCACGCACACCAACATCTCCAATATACATTGAAGGACGCATACGTACATGCTCCATCCCTTCTAAGGCTTGGATGCTATCTGCAGAGTAATTATGCTTATTAAACTCTTCTTTCTTTTCGCTCATATATAATATTTTATATTGCTTTATTTAATTCTTTTCAAACTGAAAAACTGAGTTTTCAGAGACAACCAAATATACGAAAACATTAAGGCTTTATCACGCTGTTTAACGAATTAGGTTAATTTTTATTAACAATTGTTGATTTCATAAAAGTCGCTTAAATCGCTTTTAAAGCGCCTTACATTCAATTCAAGGTGATTATTTTTTATTCAGAAAGACTGAAAATACAAAAACTGATTAAAAGTGCTGTTTTTGAGTTGTCAAAATAACTAAATCGCATAAAAAAGCTCCCAAAGTGGAAGCTTTTATAGTTTTAAAAAAAATAATTACTCGTTGCTTAATTATTCTTTTACAAATTTAATGGTGTTACGGTTTTCGAATTTCAAGAAGTACAAACCATTAGTTAGGTCTTGAATATTTATTTCTTGATTATTAGACACAGAACCTTTTAACATTTGCGCGCCTAATACATTATAAATACCATAATTTTCTATTTCAGTTAATCCGTTTATCTTTATGAAATCACTTGAAGGATTTGGATAAACCGTCAATTTATTAGCTATTATTTCATTTTCTTCAGTTGATAAAACTTCAGGTAGTCCAAATGTAAAGACTATTTGACTAGCATCTCCTGAAATAACAGTCGAATTTAATGTTGTAACAGGATTTGTAAATTCTATAATGCCATCTGAAAATTCGACTGTACTAAGTTCGTTACCAGTCGAATTTAGAAAATTTGTAGTTCCAGAAACAATTGTAAATGCTTGGTCAAACTCAAAGGTTGTAGTTCTCCAATACACACAATAAAGTCTTAAATTTGATATTGGCGAGTCAAATGTTACAGACCAATTAGTGTCAGCACCTACTACAAATACTGGCTGACTACTGCTTAATGGTGCGCCAGAAAAACCTCCTCCAGACAAATTTAATACTGCTGTATCAGTAGAATTATTGGCATAAGATATAGTAAAAGGCACACCTGACAAGGTCCCTGTTGTTACTGATGTTATTTCAGCTCCAATTTGAGAATAAGAATTTAAAGTAAAAAGAATAATTAGGAAAAAATAAATTTGTTTCATGTTTTTTTTTGTGATTTAGGGTTTATAAATTTCCTGCAACATTACATCTTACAACTACAACAAAAAAATAAATATCACAAACGACATGATTATGTTACAAACGACATAGTTTTTGTGAAATTTGATGGTTTTGAACCAAAATTACAGCCAAAAAAAAGCCCTCCTTTTAACAATTAAGAATCCTAATTGCCAATAATTAGTGTTTAGTAGAAATAAAAAAACCTCGCCGAAGCGAGGTTTTAAAACTATTAATCTATATTAATTATTCACAAATTGATAAAATTACGATTGCGCATAAGATTTATCATGCACATTAGCAATCGCTCTTCCAGAAGGTTCGTTCATGTTTTTAAACGCTTCATCCCATTCTAAAGCAATAGCAGTACTACAAGCTACACTTGCTTCTTGTGGTACAGATAAAGCTGCTGTATCACTTGGAAAATGCTCTTCGAAAATAGAACGATAATAAAACTCTTCTTTGTTTGTAGGCGTTTGTATTGGGAATCTAAAGGCTGCATTCTCCATTTGTTCGTCTGTTATTGCGGCATCTACCATTTCTTTAAGTGTATCTATCCAACTGTAACCAACACCATCGCTAAATTGTTCCTTTTGTCTCCAAGCTACACTTTCTGGTAACATGTCTTCAAACGCTTTACGTATAACCCATTTTTCCATGCGTTCTCCGTTAATCATTTTATCTTGAGGATTGATGCGCATAGCAACATCCATAAACTCTTTATCTAAAAACGGTACACGACCTTCAATTCCCCAAGCAGCTAAACTCTTGTTAGCTCTTAAACAATCGTACATGTGTAACTTATCTAGTTTACGCACTGTTTCTTCGTGAAACTCCTGCGCATTTGGCGCTTTATGAAAATATAAATAACCTCCAAAAATCTCATCGGCTCCTTCACCAGATAATACCATTTTAATTCCCATAGATTTAATAACTCTTGCCATTAAATACATTGGTGTAGAAGAACGAATAGTTGTTATATCGTACGTTTCAATATTATAAATTACATCCTTAATTGCATCTAAACCTTCTTGGATTGTAAATTTAATTTCATGGTGTACTGTCCCAATATGATCTGCCACCTTTTGTGCCGCAGCTAAATCTGGAGAACCTTCTAAACCTACAGCAAATGAATGTGTTTGTGGATACCATGCATCAGACGTATCATCGCTTTCTATACGTTTTTGAGCATATTTTTTTGCTATTGCCGATACCACTGAAGAATCCAATCCTCCTGAAAGTAATACACCGTAAGGCACATCACTCATTAATTGTCTGTGCACAGCTGCTTCAAGTGCTTCTTTAACCTCAGCAATACTTGTTTCGTTATCTTTTACTGCATCATACTCACTCCAATCTCTTTTGTACCATTTTACGTATTCACCATCTTTACTAGACATATAATGTCCTGGAGGAAATAATTCAATTTTAGTACAAATACCTTCTAATGCTTTTAATTCTGAAGCCACATAAAATGTTCCGTTTTGATCCCATCCTATATATAAAGGAATAATTCCCATATGGTCACGAGCAATAAAATATTCGTCTTTTTCTGTATCGTAAATTGCAAATCCGAAGATTCCATTCATTTCATCTACAAAATCAACACCTTTCTCTTGGTATAATGCTAATATAACTTCGCAGTCACTTTCTGTTTTAAAATCATACTTCCCTTCAAATTGCTTACGTAATTCTCTATGGTTGTAAATTTCTCCATTTGCTGCTAATACTAATTTATTATCAGGACTAAATAATGGTTGTTTTCCAGAAGCTGGATCTACTATTGCTAAACGCTCGTGCGATAGAATAGCCTTGTCATCACTATAAATACCAGACCAATCTGGTCCACGATGACGAATGGTTTTAGACATTTCTAAAACTTGAGGTCTTAAATCTTCAGTTTTCTGTTTAAGGTCGAAAGCACATACAATTCCACACATAACTTATATATTTTAAATTCTTTTATTATTGATTGTGAAGCAAATATCAAGTTAATGTTTCATATTTAAAACACAAAACAAGTAATTGCTTTTAAATTGAAACAAAAATGATTCAATTTATAAATAAATGAAATTAAATTAAATAAATTTATAGGAAAATGATTGAATACCTCATTAGAAGAAGTAAAGCAGGAACAACGTGACACTTTTTATTTGAAGGAATAGACAAAATTCTTGCTCTTAACTTAAAATTTAATTGTTTTGTAGCGATTCACAGAGTTTACACTGAAATTCACAGAGCATCTTAAGAGTGCATCATGAGATTGCCACGCATTTTGTATAATGAAACATGTTTGCAATGCAAAATATCTTAATGCTTTATAACGTCTACCAAACTACCTAATGACCACTGCCTCTGTTTTCTACGGTATATTTAAATACTTGTGAGTTTGCAAAGACACTTTCCATTTTGGATTAGCCATAACATAATCTACAATTAAAGGTACCATGATGTCTCGTTTACTCCATTCTGGTTGTAGATATAAAATACAATCTCCATTTACTTTTTCGGCCTGCTCTTCCGCAAAGCGAAAATCATCCTTATTAAAGATAATACATTTGAGTTCGTTTGCTTTATCGTAAACACCTTGTGTTGGAAGCTTCATCTTTTTTGGAGACAAGCAAATCCAGTCCCATTCTCCAGATAATTCATAAGCACCAGAAGTTTCAATATGAATACTCATACCTTCAGCTTTTAATTGCTTCGTTAACTCTGTCATATCCCACATTAAGGGCTCACCACCTGTAACAACAATAATGTCACTGTACTTTTTGGCATTCGCAACAATTTTCTCGATTCCTGTTGGAGGATGTAGTTTTGCATTCCAACTTTCCTTTACATCACACCAATGGCAACCAACATCGCAACCACCTATTCTTATAAAATAAGCAGCTGTACCCTTATGGAATCCTTCACCTTGAATGGTGTAAAACTCCTCCATTAAAGGTAACATTTTTCCTTGATTTACTAAACCTTGAACTTCTTCCGTCATAGCTTGCAAAGATAGAAATTAAGTTAATCTTTTAAGTCTTTAACTATTCTAATTATTTTGTTCTAATTTTGTGACAATAGCAAACAACAATTCTTTCAAACAATTATTAATGAAAAACATTTTCTTCTCCCTATTATTTACAGCCTTACTTTACACAACCTCAATATACTCACAAGTTGCCATTGGCACATCAACTCCCGACAGTAGCTCTGCGCTTCAAGTAGATAGTACAACCGGAACTTTTGTTCCGCCAAGAATGACTACAGAACAAATGAACTTAATCACGACACCTTTAACAGGTTCTTTAGTTTTTAACACCACATTGAATTCTTTATGTATTTATAAAAACGATGAATGGTCTACCATATCAAATAGCAGTATAGTTCTAAATAAAAGTTATTCTGCTGGAAATAATGCATTAGCAACACCAAACAATAACTATATAAATTTCCCAATTGGATCTGAAAATGTTATTACTACAAACTCAAGCATTTATCACGTTATTAGTGATGGCAAAATAAGAATAAAAGAAGATGGCAATTACTTATTTAGTGCATCCATTTCAACTAGAAACTTGCCAAGTGGTAATAAAAAATACATTTTAGCTTTAGAAATTAATGGTAATTTAGTGGCCTACTTATCCAGAGGTTTTTCAAGCTTACCAAGTAGCGATTATTGGGGAACTAGTGGAAATGTAATGTATCCTGTTTCAGCTAACGACTATGTTACATTTCGTTATGTATTAAATAATGGAGGAGCTGCCCTAGATGCTAGATTCATAAATTTGGGTATTAGCAAACTAGATTAAGATTTGACGATACAAATACTTCAAAATCATTTTTTTTGAAAGCAAAAAAAAAGGTGTTTTTCTACTATATTTTTACTATATTTTATAAAATTAAACTAACATGAGCAGACAAGACGAATTCTTTAAACATATTACAGACGGAAACACAACAAAAGGCGAATTTATCACCTTAGGTTCTGCAATGTTAGATGGAGAAACCATTAAGGATGCTTTTGTAAAAATACCTTTAAAAACCATGAATCGTCATGGCTTAATTGCTGGAGCTACTGGAACTGGAAAAACTAAGACTTTACAGGTTCTTGCCGAAAATTTAAGCGACAAAGGTATTCCTGTATTACTTATGGATATTAAAGGAGATTTAAGTGGTCTAGCACAACCAAGTCCTGGACATGCTAAAATTGATGAACGTCATGCTGCAATAGGTTTAGATTTTGAAGCCAAAGGCTTTCCTGTGGAAGTGATGTCTCTTTCTGAACAAGATGGCGTCCGTTTACGTGCAACAGTTATAGAATTTGGACCTGTTTTACTCTCTCGAATATTAGACTTATCTGATACCCAGTCTGGTGTTGTAGCGGTTATTTTTAAATATTGTGACGATAATAAACTACCTCTTCTAGATTTAAAAGATTTCAAAAAAATATTACAATACGCTACCAAGGAAGGAAAAGAAGAGTTTTCTGATGAGTATGGTAGAATATCAAGTGCTTCTACTGGAGCTATTTTACGTAAAATAGTAGAAATAGAACAACAAGGAGGTGATTTATTTTTTGGTGAAAAAAGTTTTGAAGTTGAAGATTTATTAAGAACAACTCGAGATGGAAAAGGTTACATTAATATTATTAGACTAACAGATGTTCAAGATAAACCAAAATTATTTTCAACATTTATGTTAAGCTTATTAGCAGAAATTTATGAAACCTTACCTGAACAAGGCGATTCTGGAAAACCAGAATTAATAATGTTTATAGACGAAGCACATTTAATTTTTAACGAAGCCTCTAAAGCTCTATTAAACCAAATAGAAAGTATTGTTAAATTAATACGTAGTAAAGGTGTTGGCTTATACTTTGTAACCCAAAACCCAACCGATGTTCCTGAAGGTGTATTAAGTCAATTAGGTTTAAAAATCCAACATGCATTGCGTGCTTTTACCGCAAAAGATAGAAAAGCAATAAAATTAGCAGCACAAAATTACCCTGATACAGATTATTATGATACTGCCGAAATTCTAACCTCTCTTGGAACAGGAGAAGCCTTAGTTTCTGCATTAGACGAGAAAGGACGCCCTACTCCATTAGCGGCAACAATGCTGCGTGCACCAATGAGTAGAATGGATATTTTAACTCCAAATGAGTTACAAAACCTACTCGACGATTCTAAATTAGTATTAAAATATAATCAAGAAATAGACAGAGAAAGTGCTTACGAAATTCTTAATAAAAGAATAGACAAGGCTGAAGAAGCAAAAATTAAAGCTGACGAAAAAGAAGAAAAGGAAGAAGCTGCAGCTAAAGCTAAAAAAGCAAGTAGGACAACAACGCGAAGACAAAGTACTGCGCAAAATCCTATTATTAAAGTTTTAACTAGCGCTACTTTTATTCGTAGTGTCTTTGGAATTTTAAAGAAAATCATGTAAAAAGAGCGCTTTGCATTTACTTAAAAATAATTAATCCTCTTTATCTGTTCTAACGCAGAACTAACTAAACCAACAAAATATCACTTTCGCTTTCGCGGAAAAACAAAACAACATAAATGAAAAAAACAATTTTTGCTTTACTTACACTTTCAATACTAATGAGCTCTTGCAATAAAGAGGTTAATACGTTTTCAATTTCGAAACATAACATCGGTTTATTAACAGACTCTACCCAAGTAAAAGACCTTGAAACTATTTTCGCAAAAGATTCTATAGTAAAAAAAATAGCTGGAGATGAATTTATAGGAAACGTAAACGATATTCTAATATTCGAAAAAGGCGGAAAAAAACTTTTAGAACTCTCTCCAAAAGAAGCACTAGATTCTACCGCTACTATAAGCTCTATTAAAGTTATCGATTCTCGTTTTAAAACGGAAACAGGCATTTCAACTTTAAGTACATTTGGAGATATTAGAGCAAAGCATAAAATATCAAGCATAGAAAACACTCTAAAAAACGTCGTGATATTAGTAAACGAAAACAATACTTTTTTTACAATAAGTAAGGAAGAATTACCGGGAGATTTACGTTTCGATATGTCTAAAAAAATTGAAGCAGCAAATATTCCTGATACTGCCAAGATTAAGTATTTTATGGTTGGCTGGTAAACTTCACATGCACTTGCTTTAAATAAAAGCCCATGATTACACATAAATAAAACCCTCAAAAAGCAATGAATCCACTTTTTTCAAAATTACTAGTAGATGTTGCTCGTAAAAGAATAGAAAAACGACAATTAAAAAAAGGAACCATAACTTATCAAGACATTGTTCCTGTTGTTAACAATCTAAAAGTAGAAATAAGTCACGCAGTAAAAGAGTCTATATTTATTATAATAGGTGTTTTTTCTGCTGGATTTGGGTTAAAAGGTTTCTTATTACCTAATCATTTTATAGACGGTGGAGCCACAGGTATTTCTCTATTATTACAAAATATAACATCATTATCACTTGGTATTTTATTACTCATTGTTAATATTCCATTTTTATTATTAGCAACACGAACCATTAACACCAAATTTGCTATAAAAAGTTTTATTGCCATAACCTTTTTAGCTGTTGTTGTACATTTTGTAAATTACCCAACTATTACAGAAGACAAATTACTAATTGCAGTATTTGGCGGCTTCTTTCTAGGCTTAGGAATTGGGATGGCAATGCGTGGAGGCAGTGTTATTGATGGCACTGAGGTTTTAGCTATTTATTTAAGCCGAAAATTTTCTTTAACCATTGGTGATGTTTTACTCTTAATTAATATTGTTATTTTTTCAGTTGGAGCTTATACCCTTTCTATAGAAACTGCTTTATACGCTATTTTAACATACTTAGCTGCGGCAAAAACAGTAGACTTTGTTGTTGATGGTGTAGAAGAATATGTTGGTGTGACTATAATTTCGGCACACCATAATGCGTTACAAGATATGATTACCACTAAATTAGGTCGAGCTTGTACTATTTACGCTGGAAAAGGTGGTTATGAGTCTAAAGGAAAAGGTCACGACAAAGATATTATTTATACCATTGTAACACGACTAGAACTAGCCAAGTTACATACCGAAATAGATAAAATAGACAAGAGCGCTTTTATAGTTATGGGCATTGTAAAAGATTTAAGAGGCGGAATGATTAAGAAGAAACCTTTAAAATAAGATTTAAACTTGAAGTCAATTAATATGAAGAACAAAAAATACACAATACAAAACACACCATTTGTTGTACCAACAACTGACGGCAAAGTTATAGAAGAACATTTTGGGCAAGCCACAGACGCAAATAAAGATATTAGTATTGCACACATGATAGCTCCCGCAGGTTGGAGTGAACCGTTTCAAACTCCAGGTTTCGATGAGTACACCTATATTATAAAAGGCAAAAAGCAATTTATTATTGATGGCGAAGAAATAATATTAGAAGCCGGACAATCTATTAAAATTGAAAAAAATACGCGTGTACAATACTCTAACCCATTTACTATAGCATGCGAATATATAGCAATATGTACTCCTGCTTTTTCTATGGACTTAGTAAACAGAGAAGAATAGTATGGCCAACCCAATAATAAAAATAATAGGAAACTCGTTAAATGCGATAAGTTATATTTCACCCAAATATGCTTCATCTAAAGCGTTACATTTATTTTCAACACCACAAAAAGGTCGTGTTTCAGAAGAGCAGAAAACTTTTTTAGATTCGGCTGAGACGCATCAATTAAAATATGAGAATCTTACTATTTCAACTTATAATTGGAAAGGCACTGGTAAAACTATTTTATTGGCCCACGGCTGGGAAAGCAACACACACCGTTGGGAAGTTTTAATAAATCAACTTACAGCGTTAAATTACAATATTATTGCTCTTGATGCTCCAGCACATGGCGCTTCAAGCGGAAAGCAATTTAATGCAGTTATTTATTCTGAATGTATTCACCTTACGGCGGAATATTACAAAGCAGATATAATAATTGGACATTCGGTTGGAGGAATGGCAACTGGCTTTTACCAAAACAAGTATCAAAATAAAAATTTAGAAAAACTTATCTTACTCGGAGCACCTTCAGAATTTACTGGTGTTTTTAAACGTTATGTCGATATGATGGGTTATAATAAACGCATTGAAAACGGATTAAACAATTTAGTTTTAAAGCGTTTTAATAATCTACCTTCTTATTTTTCTTTAGCCGATTTTGCGCAAAATATAGAAACAAAAACACTAATTATTCATGATGTAGAAGATAGCATCATTCCATATAATGACGCTGAAATGATTGTCGAAAATCATAAAAACGCAACATTTATTACTACAACAGGATATGGCCATGGTTTACGAAATCAAGTTGTAAACAATCATATTCTAGAATATATCGCTAGTTAAATTGTAACTTTGCATTATGGAAGAAAAACTCACTAGACTTAATAAATACCTTAGCGAAGCAGGATATTGTTCACGTCGAGAAGCAGATAGGCTTATAGATGCTGGACGCGTAACTATTAATGGAACTGTTCCAGAATTAGGAACAAAAGTGACCCAAAGCGATATTGTTGAAGTCGATGGAAAATCGATTACAGAACGTAAAGCAGATTTTGTATATCTGGCTTTTAACAAACCAGTAGGTATTGTTTGTACGACGGATACTCGTGTTGAAAAAGACAATATTATTGACTATATAAAATACCCAAAACGTGTTTTCCCAATTGGTAGATTAGATAAACCTAGTGAAGGTTTAATTTTCCTTACAGACGATGGAGATATTGTAAACAAGATACTTCGTGCTAGTAATAACCATGATAAGGAATATCTTGTAACTGTAGACAAACCTATCTCGCAAACCTTTATTAAGCGTATGGCTGGCGGTATTTATCTTGAAGATTTAGATAAAACGACTAAAAAGTGTACGGTTAGAAAAATAGATTCTCAAACGTTTAGTATTATTCTAACGCAAGGTTTAAATAGGCAAATTCGTCGTATGTGCGAATATTTAACGTACGAAGTAACGTCGTTAAAACGTACTAGAATAATGAATATTAAACTTGACACTCCAGTAGGTGAATACCGTGAATTTACGGCAGATGAGTTAAAGACTTTAAATATGCTTTTAGAAGATTCAGACAAGCATTATAAAGAATCTAAACAAATTGCTGAAACACCAGAAGTTAAAGAAACCAATAAAATTCATTCTATAAATAGAAGAAAAGAGTAACGACCTAAATCTAATTAATTATGTCTCAATTATCACCATTTCACATTGCTATTCCAGTACATAATCTAGAAGAATGTCGTGCTTTTTATCGCGATGTTTTAAATTGTGAAGAAGGCAGAAGTAGTGATCATTGGGTCGATTTTAACTTTTTTGGACACCAATTGGTTATTCATTATAAAGAAAAATCTATTGAAGAAATAGCTTCCAATCCTGTAGATGGTAAACAGGTTCCCATTCCACATTATGGTGTTGTTTTACCTTGGGATATTTTTCACGCTTTCGCGGAAGAACTAAACCAAAATAACATTAAGTTTATTATAGAACCATACATTCGTTTTGAAGGCTTAGTTGGCGAACAAGCTACTATGTTCTTTAAGGATCCAGCTGGAAATGCTTTAGAATTTAAAGCCTTTAAAGATGAAAGTCAGCTATTTGCTAAATAGCTTTTTTATTTAATTTTCCTGCAATAAAAAATGGAAGATAAATAATAAGAAAGTAGGGAATTAAAAATACTTCTACTACCAATAAATATGTTGGCCAGTCTCCTAAATAATCTAGAGCAGAGGCCGAGTTTGGCTTTTTATTTAAATATGAATAGTTAGCATCTAAAAGAAAATTAATTCCAAAAATCACAAACATATACACTTGTAATGCTAAAAAGGATTTAAACATACTCTTCCAAGTTGGATACATTTTAAAAACAAAAATGGCATAAAAAATAATCACAATTAAACCCAAGTGCGCAATCCAATACCTAAAGTAATCAAAGCTTGGAAAACCTACTGAAATATCTGGTGTTATTACCGCTTGAGACGTTCCTGCAATAATCCAAAATAATAAAATTTCGAAGACCCAATATTTTCTACTATTTGTAAAAACAAAAATAAAAAGTGCCATAAAACTGCATAGAAATAACGGCAAATCTGTAGAAAGATTATAGTTTCCTTTTATAATTAGATTTATATGATATACCAAAACAGTTAAAGACACAAAGTAACCTAAGCCTTTAAACATCTGTTCTTGTTTTGCTTGGTCAAGCTTACGTTTAGCAAACAATATCAACGCCAAAGCAAGAACTGAAGTTATAACAATTGGAGCAATATGCTGAAAGCTTCCTATTTCTAGTGAGTCGATAGTATAGTATGTTAAAGAAATCAAGCTGCGAATATACAAATTGAAATTTTATATCCTTTAGGTATTATTGAGGTGGGTTTTTGATGAAGGTTCGATTAACGTTTAGTATAAGAAACGTAGGGCGATAAATAAGCACTATCGTTTCGGTTTTTTACTTAGCTAAATATAAATATTATGCTTTTATTTTTTCTCTTAAATGCCAAATTTTATATTTAGCGGACTTTGTTAATATTCACAGACCTTTCGGTTTAGCACAAACGCCCTATGTTTTTTTATACATTGTTACCTGTCTGGCTTTTATTCCAATGCCTTAACATCTGTCAATTCACTTACTATTCCTTGTTCACGGAATTGAGAATAAATATTCAGTTGAATAACGTTTCTTTGGTTTTGCCAAATGATAATGGTTTTAAAAGCAATAGTAATCTGTACTTGTTTTCTTAAATCACTTTCAGTTCCTCTATCTAACCATTTTTCTCTAATTTCTTTGTTCTCTTCCAAATTCAAATCAAGTACAGATGTGTAAACATTATTCTTTCTTGTTGTCAGAGAGTCTGCTTCAGTTTCAGAATCTTCAAACTCTAAATTCTTTATTGTTGGTAAATCACTTTTCTTTAGTACGAAGAAAGTATCTTGAATTGCATTATTTGTAGACCTTAAATTTATTACTAAATCCTTAAATTCTTTTATTAAATCTAATTTACCATATGATGGATTAATCGCAACAATCACATAATTAGAGTCAATTTTAAGCTTTTTGATTGCAGAGTTTAATTCACTTTCTTTAAATAAATATCTTTTTGTTCTTGCTGTTAGAAACGAATTAGGAATGTAATAATCCAATCTATTTCTAACAACTTGATTTGCAAAAAAGGTGTCATAATCAATATGTGAATCATCTTCTGTAAATGCTTGTTTTGGATATTCAGTTTGTAATCCATTTACACCAAATTTAGAAACATCGTCTTGATTTGATATATCATTTGGATTTTGGATTACTTTATATTTATTGAAAGCATTTTCTAAAATTTCATCAGTTTTTTCTGTGAATTGTTTCACTTTTGGTGGATGTAACGTAATGTTATTTTCATTGTACTCAATTTTTTCTTCAATTTTCGTTTTAAGTTCATCCAAAAATTTAGAAAAAGTATTATTTGTAGAATCTTCAACGATAATATCATTATAGCCTAAAGCATCCATCAGTTGTGTGTTAGACTTAACTTTTTTAATATCATTCTCAAAGATTAGAATGTTACGAAGCCAATAATTAAGTTCATAAGTTTTAGTCGGCAAATTTGGTAATCCTTTAAAATCGTGAAATGTCATAAATGGACGTAAAGAAAATTGACGAATAAATAATAATGCCAAATAAGAGTTAATCCAAAATCGTATTTTCTGTCCCCAATAATCATCAAGTCCAGAAAAGTGATATTTAAATTCTATATTATTCTCAGACAAGTTGTTGTCATCTGAAAAATTTTGTAACATCTCAAAAATCTCCGTCATATGTGTCGGAAGAAGAACGTAATTTGGCGGTAAGCTAGTTGAGTGATTAAAAACAAATTTTATTGCATTAAAATTTTGTTTAAACATTAAAAGACCACCAAAAGCGTAATTGAACTCAAGAAATTCTTTTCGTTCTTCAATTCTTTTATCAATGGACTGTTGATTACTATATTGATTTGTTTCAAGGTTATATTCTTCGCCTTGAATATGTCGTAATTTGTGGTCATAATGTTGATGAGCACGTTCCCAATACATTTTTAAAAAGTCCGTTTTTTCAACAATTAAGTTGATATTTCTCCAAAGCCAAGTGTATGATTCTTTCGATGTAGATATTGCACTAAAACCTTCTCCTAAAATCCATATTCCACTTACAGCTCTGTGTTCCAATACACGAAGCTTGTTTTTGTGGCTATCTACTAACTCTGAAGTAACGTTATAATTTAGCTGATAGAGGTCTATTGGATATATTAACGGTGTTTCATTATCGTGATTTTTTTGTAATTTAGAAAACTCGTCAAAATAAAAGCTAACTAGCGTTTTCTGTATATGTATATCTTGATTTCTTATAGCATAATATGTAAATTCATTAATAGTTTTTAAATGATAATTCTCTTCGTTTTCTTTAGAGTTATTGTATTTAGAAATCAGATAGTTTAATAGTTTGGTGGATTTGTGATTATATATTGAGACTTTATCTAGCCAAATAAAAAAGAATATAATCAAAGCTGTTGATGTTAGAAAGACTAATAAATCAGCAGAGTTATTTATTATCCAATATTTCCCCCAGTCATATAAAGGTTCAAACTTGAAAATTAAAGGTAAAAATGATAATACTGTTAAGTAAATAGCCAAAATGAAATAGGAAATATTTTTACCAAAAATTTTAATTCCAAATTTACTTTGTGGAAATTCTTTTTCAAATAGTTCAGAAAGATAATCAGATGAGTATTTACTCCCAATATTCGAAATCTTGTCTATAATTATTGGATACGCGATACCTATTATTGCTATGTCCAAAGCAACACAAATGGGAATTATATTATTTATTTCTGGAAATTTCATTTATGTTTATAATGTTTTTTCAGCTTGCAGGTAATATTTCATTGGTAAAAAATCGTTTCAATGTTTTTTATCAGATGTTAATCGAAGTTAGTGAAAAAAAACAACAAAGTCAAGCCTTAAAGCACTACTAGCGTAGCCATTAAAAAACACCTTTCCTTCTTTATTATAGTGTGAAATATCTAGAAAAAGAAAAAATCGAACCTTATACCAATTTAATAGTAGTTAAGATTCGATTCTTTATTAAAATATTAAAGTTAAACAACGCGTTTAAACTTTTATGTTAAATGCTAATTAAACATTTGCTCTGTGACGCTCTCTTGCTAGTAAAGTGTTTTTTAATAACATTGCAATTGTCATTGGTCCTACTCCACCAGGTACAGGTGTAATAAAACTTGCTTTTTTACTAACGTTCTCGAAATCTACATCTCCAGTAATTACATAACCTTTTGGGTGCGACTCGTCTGGAACTCTTGTAATACCAACATCTATAATAACAACATCGTCTTTTACCATTTCGGCTTTTAAGAAGTTAGGAACTCCTAATGCAGAAATAATAATATCTGCTTGAGATGTAATTTGTGTAATATTCTTAGTGTGACTATGTGTTAATGTTACTGTTGAGTTTCCTGGGAATCCTTTTCTTCCCATTAAAATACTCATTGGTCTTCCAACAATATGAGAACGTCCAATAACAACAGTATGTTTTCCTTTAGAATCTACATTATATCTATCTAATAATTCTAAAATACCAAATGGTGTTGCTGGAATAAAAGTAGACATATCTAATGCCATTTTTCCAAAATTCATTGGATGAAAACCATCAACATCTTTATCTGGATTAACAGCCATTAATACTTTTTGGGTATCTATCTGGTCTGGTAATGGTAACTGAATAATGAAACCATCGATATCGTCATTATTATTTAATGCTTCAATTTTATCTAATAATTCGACCTCACTTGTTGTGTTAGATAAACGCACCATTGTAGATTCGAAACCAACACGCTCGCAAGCACGAACTTTACTTCCAACGTAAGTTAAACTCGCTCCATCATTTCCAACGATAACAGCTGCTAAATGAGGTACTTTCTCACCATTAGCTTTCATTTTATCAACTTCAGCTTTGATTTCGTTTTTAATATCGTTGCTTACTTTTTTACCGTCAAGTATAGTCATTATTGTATTCCTTTAATTGGTTGTTTTTATCTCGTCGAACTTAGATTTAATATTATGAATTAAAAAACATGAATTACTTCATATTCTTCATTGCATTCATCATCGCTTTTCCTTTTCCGCCTTGCATCATCTTCATCATTTTACTCATTTGGTCAAACTGCTTAAGCAACTGATTTACTTGTGTAACTGATGTTCCTGATCCTTTTCCTATTCGTTTTTTACGACTTGCGTTTATTACTGAAGGATTTGTTCTTTCTTGTACTGTCATAGAATGAATAATAGCTTCGATGTGTTTAAAAGCATCATCGTCGATATCTACATCTTTCATCATTTTTCCTGCTCCAGGAATCATACCTACAAGATCCTTCATATTACCCATTTTCTTAATTTGCTGAATCTGTTTTAAGAAATCATCAAACCCGAATTGGTTTTTAGCAATTTTTTTCTGTATTTTTCTTGCTTCTTCTTCGTCAAATTGCTCTTGAGCTCTTTCAACTAAAGACACAACATCTCCCATTCCAAGAATACGATCTGCCATACGTGAAGGATAGAAAATGTCTATCGCCTCCATTTTTTCACCTGTACCAATAAACTTAATTGGCTTGTTTACTACAGATTTAATAGAGATTGCTGCTCCACCACGAGTATCACCATCTAACTTGGTAAGAATTACACCATCAAAATTTAAGACATCGTTAAAGGCTTTTGCTGTGTTTACAGCATCTTGACCTGTCATAGAATCCACTACAAATAGTGTTTCTTGTGGTTGGATAGCCTTATGAATGTTTGATATTTCGGTCATCATGGCTTCATCTACAGCTAAACGACCAGCTGTATCAATAATTACCACGTTATGTCCATTTTGCTTTGCATGTGCAATACCTGCTAATGCAATAGCAACTGGATCGGTATTTCCTTTATCGCTAAAAACGTCAACCTTAATTTGATCTCCTACTACGTGTAATTGATCTACTGCTGCTGGACGGTAAACATCACAGGCAACTAATAATGGTTTCTTTGTTTTTTTAGTTTTTAAGAAGTTGGCCAATTTACCAGAAAAGGTAGTTTTACCAGAACCTTGTAAACCAGACATTAATATTACAGTTGGAGTTCCAGATAAATTTATACCTGCAACATCTCCTCCCATTAACTCGGTTAACTCGTCTTTAACGATTTTAACCATTAATTGCCCTGGCTGTAACGACGTTAATACATTAGAACCTAATGCTTTTTCTTTTACGCGATTGGTAAAATCTTTAGCTATTTTAAAGTTAACATCGGCATCTAAAAGTGCACGACGAACCTCTTTTAAAGTCTCGGCAACATTAACTTCTGTAATGCTTCCGTGACCTTTTAGTACGTGTAACGCTTTATCTAACTTTTCACTTAAATTATTAAACATAGTCTTTTAGTATTCAGTCATCAGTTTGCAGTAGGCAGCCTGACTCGTTCTTAAGATTCGCAAATTTAATGATTTGAAGTGTATTAAAGAAGTGATGTTAAGAAATAATTCCACAAAAAAAGGCTACTAAAATTAGTAACCTTTCAAATAAATAACCAACTAAAAAAAGTAATTATAACATTACTTTAATCTTTATTATTAATCGCAATCTTTATCTAAAATTAATTCTATATTAGTATTACTGGGATCATGAAATATCATTTGGTCTGGAGTACATTCTACTAAAATATAATTACCATTTAAAACCTGAACGTTTCCGCCTGAAATATTAGAAAAATCTAAGTAGATACCTCCATCTAAAGACACTGTCCAGTTCGCTGAATAATCTTGAGTACTGTTTGGCGTATGGATAATCGCTTGTCCATTAGCTTGAAAATCGATATTAAAAATACTAAAATTACTTTCGTTATTATAGCTAGAAATGGTCCATTCGCAATCCATTAAATTGGTTTCAACATCGTTTACATTGCAATTACTATCCGTTGTGCAATCTTGTTCAATAACCATAGTATTGTTTCCTTGATTCATTTGTAAACGATCTGTTTCGCATTCAACAATAAGCCAATTCCCTGAAATTGCTTGAATATTACCAGCATTTACTCCATTAAATTCTACCCAAATACCATCGTCTGCTTGGCTTGTAGACCATGTAGAATTTGTAGTTTGCCCATTTCCTGTAATTATTACTGTTCCGTTTGCATCGAAATCTAAATCGAATAGCACTAAATCATCATTACCGTTTAGGTTTACAACGTTCCAAAGACACTCTACTAAATAAGCATCAACTTCAGATTCTGTACAGCCAGATGCATTGCAATTTTCAAGCGTTAAAGCGACTTCAAAAACTTGAAATTCACCAGTATTTAAAAGCTCTACTCTAGCATATAAATTTTGAGCAGGTGCAATTATATTACTGTATGGAGACGCTAGCATATTTACATTGGCTTGAGCATCTACTAACGTTTCGTGATACGTAACTTCAAACAGCCCAGAAGCTTGACAAGTTTCGAAAATTGGAGCTAAATAAAACTCTCCAAAACCATCATTATCATCATCACAACCAACAAAAACAGCTTCTAAATCTTCGAAACACTGGAAAGGATTCGCATCTTGCTCGCAATCTTTGTCTAAAACTAATTCTACACTTATATCACTTAGATCTTGAAACACCAATTGATTAGGCGTGCATTCTACCAAAATATAATCACCGTTTAAAACTTGAACATTTCCTCCAGAGACATTATATAATACCAAGTATATATTTTCATCTAATGACACATACCAATCCATTATATAAGATTCGTTTAATGATGCAATCGTTGCAGTATCATTATCCATGAAATCTATATTAAAAATATTAAAACCGGTGTCGTTGTTATAATTTGAAATAGTCCATTCGCATTCGATTAAATTAGCTTCAACATCACTTATACTACATGTATCGTTATCACTCCAGTCGTTATCATCGTCTTCATCACAATCGTCTTCTGCCTCACTTATTGTAGTTTCTAGCTCTTGATTACTATTCACTTCTACTGTGGAGCCATCACTTAAAATCATAGTAATAGGAAAGTTTAAACTCGTTAAAATGCCTCCTTCTAAATTTTCTATAAAACTATAAAGCGCCTCGTCATTATTAATTACGACTGTTTCAGCAATTTGAAAATTAGCATCATATGTTGAAAATGTTATTGGATAATGAAAATCAACACATTCAATATCGTCATCGGCTTCATTTTCTCCTGAACATTCATTTATAAAAGTTTCTAATTCATCATAATTAGCTATAACAATTTGTGTGTAATCGTTTAAAGTTATTGTTATAGGAAAGACGATTTCAAGATTACCTTCACTTGTAGTAAATTCATTTAAAACAGCTTCAACAACTTGGTAATCTCCTACATTATCGATTAAAAATGAAACACCATTTACTTCAACATTTACTGGTAAATTAATTAAAATACAGTTAGCATTATCAATTACATTATCTAAAGAACCATCTAAAGTTGCTGTGTTTTGTAACATTATTGCTAAACTAGAGTTTGGAGTAATTACCTCTTGATTACTTGTTGGTGTGATATCATTAGATTCCTCTTGACAAGCAAACACCGACGCGATGATGAGACATAAAACAATACTCTTTTTTCCTAAAAACCTAAGCGACATAAAATTCATAATTTTGGATATATTTAATTGTATTATTCAATACTAAAACAATTTACTTTCAAAAACCCCTAGCTCTGTATTTGTTTTTTTTTTACATTTAGACAGTTTTTATAAACATCTATGGCAAAAAATTTACATGATAATATTTGTGACGAAATTCGTTTTAATGCGTTGTTTAAAAAGCACGCAAAAGATTTGAGTAACTTCTTGTATTATAAGTTTGGTGATCATCTAAACCCGAAGGATAAGACACAGGATGCTTTTATAAAATTATGGGAGAATTGTAAAAAGGTAACACCTGAAAAAGCAAAAAGCTTTCTTTTTACTATTGCAAATAACTTAATGTTAAATGAAGTAAAACATCATAAAATTGTTTTAAAACACCATCAAACAAAACCCAAACATTATACTACTGAGTCTCCAGAATTTTTAATGGAGGAACAGCAATACAATCAAAAATTACAAACTGCACTCTCTAATTTAACAAATGCCCAACGTGTTGCTTTTATGATGAATCGTGTGGAAGGTAAAAGACATAAAGAAATTGCCGAGTTACTTGGCATAAGCACTAAAGCTGTAGAAAAACGTATTTACGGTGCTTTAAAAAAATTACGCCAAGACATAAAAGAACTGTAACAAGGAGTAGATTTTATAAAAAGGTAGGAGTTTTTAATATATAGTTGTTATATACTTGAATAAGAATTATGGAACGAGAAGATTTAATAAAAAAATGGTTAGACAATAACCTGAATTCTCAGGAGTTTGAAGCTTTTAAACAGCTTGAAGACTTCGAGGAATTAACGCGGTTAGATTTTGCTTTACAGCAATTTAAACCGGTTGATTTTGAATCTGACATTGAGTTAAAAAAACTTAATTTAGCATTAAAGAACAAACATAAAAAGCAAAATAACTGGCGAAAACCGTTTTTACGTATAGCTGCAATTTTGGCTATCTGCCTTGGTTCTTTTTATTACACAACTACCCTAGATACAAGTATAGCTACCAAATTTGCTGAAAAAGAAAATATAGTTTTACCTGATAATTCTCAAGTAAAATTGAATGCTAAATCTACTTTAGCCTTTAACAAAAACAGTTGGAAAGACAATAGAAACCTTGATTTAACTGGAGAAGCTTATTTTAAAGTTGCCAAAGGTTCTAAATTTACTGTACATACATCGGTAGGAGATATTTCTGTTTTAGGCACAGAGTTTAATATTAATACTAGAAATAATCTTTTTGAAGTTATTTGCTATGAAGGTTCTGTTAAAGTAGCACACGCCAACACAATCCGCATTTTAAAACCTGGAGAAAGCTTTTTAATTTTAGATAATAAATTAGTTGACAAACCTAAAATAAGAGATACCAGTCCCACTTGGATTACCAATGAATCTACTTTTTACAGTATGCCTTACACACAAGTAATTGCAGAACTTGAAAGACAATATAATGTTACTTTTAGCGTTAATGACATAGACACAAACCAGTTGTTTACTGGAAGTTTTACGCATGACAATTTAGATATTGCATTGCAAGTTATTACTACTCCGTTTAACTTAGCTTATACTATAAACAACAAAAAGATATCGCTAAAGCGTGAATAAAAATATTACATTCACTCTCTTAATTATCCTATTCTTCTTTAGTTTTATTAGTGTGAACTCACAAACTTTTAAAACTGAAAAGCTATCGCTTAACGAAGTTTTAAAAGCTTTAGAAAAACGTTTTGATATCCGATTTACTTTTGCCGATAAAACTACAGAAGGCGTTGAAATTAATGAACCTTCAACACTACTTTCTTATAACGATGCAATTACTTACCTAAGAACAAATACCAATCTAAACTTCAAAATTATTAACAGCCGTTTTGTTGCCATCGCTCCAAGTAGAAAAGTAACAAGGCCAATTGAAGCTCTTGAAGAAGTACAATTAAGCACCTATTTAACAACAGGTATTACTAAAACCAAAACGGGAGAAATTGTTTTAGACCCTGAAGAGTTTGGGATTCTTCCCGGCTTAATAGAACCTGATGTTTTACAAACAGTAAAAGCACTTCCGGGAGTACTAAGTGTTGACGAATCTGTCTCTAACCTTAATGTGCGAGGTGGCACACACGATCAAAATTTAATACTTTGGGATGGTATAAAGATGTATCAATCTGGTCATTTTTTCGGATTAATTTCGGCCTTTAACCCTAACCTCGTTTCTAACGTTGTAATTTCTAGAAATGGCACAAGTGCCTTGTATGGTGACGGTGTTTCCAGTACAATAGATATGCGTTTGGACACTAATTTAAACGAAGAGAGTTCATCTGGCTTAGGATTAAATTTAATTCAAGTAGATGCATTTACCAAATTAAAATTGCAAGATAATATGGAATTGCAACTTTCTGCAAGACGCTCTATTACAGATGTCGTAAACACTCCAACATATCAACAATATTTCGATCGTATTTTTCAAGATTCAGATATCAACAATCCTTCCGAGAATAACCAGAACTCAACAGCAAACGAAAATTTTTATTTTTACGACATAAGCGCAAAACTATTACATGACCTTTCAACAAAAGATAAGCTTAGAATTAGTTTTACTACTATTTTTAACGCGCTCGATTACGCAGAAAATAACACAAGTAATAATATTACAACCTCTTTAAACAGTGGTATTACGCAACGAAATCTTGCTACAGGATTAAATTACAATAGACAGTGGAGTAATTTTTTAAGTAGCGAAGTACAGCTTAATATATCGGACTACAAATTAAACGCCACCAACTTTGATATTGAAAATAACCAAAGATTAAAACAAAACAATCAAGTTTTAGATTACGGTATCACCTTACAACTTAAATTAGATTTTAATGACCGTTTGCGTTGGACCAATGGTTACCAATATTCCCAAGTTGGCGTTACCAACTTAGAAGAACTAAATAATCCAGAGTTTACAAATGAAACGAAGCATACAGTTAGTACTCATTCCACATTTAGTGAATTCACTTTTTCTTCTTTTAATAATAGAACACATTTAAAAATTGGTACTAGAAGTAACTATTTCAAACCATTTAATCTTTTACTATTAGAACCTCGTTTAAGTTTTAACCATAAATTTTTAAAACATTTTAAAATTGAAATTTTAGGTGAATTTAAAAGCCAAGTTACGTCGCAAGTTATTGATCGCCAAAACGATTTTTTAGGTATAGAAAAACGCCGATGGGTTTTAGCAAATAATACAACACTACCTATTATTGAAAGTAGGCAAACTTCTGTTGGTTTGCATTACAACAAAAACAAACTCTTATTAAGTGCTGAAGCATTTATTAAACATGTTGATGGCATAACTACAAGAAGCCAAGGCTTTCAAAACCAATATCAAAATATCAATGCTATTGGAAACTACGAAACCAAAGGCATCGATTTTTTAATAAATAAACAATTTAATGCGTTTAGTACTTGGCTTAGTTACTCTGTGAGTGATAACGATTACTCGTTCCCTACTTTAAACAATGCTCAGGCCTTTGCTAATAATACTGCTATTTCTCGCTCATTAACTTTTGCCGGAACTTACACGCTTAATAATTTAAAACTAGCACTTGGTTTTAACTGGCAATCGGGAAAGCCAACTACAACTCCAAATGAGCAACAACCAATATTTGATAATAATATTAATTATAACACTGCTAATAATACCAATTTAGATGACTATTTTAGAACTGATTTATCAGGAACATATAATCTTAATTTAGCTGAAAACACAAAAATTGAATTAGGTTTTTCTATTTGGAATCTATTAAATAGAAAGAACAGTTTAAATAGTTATTACATTATAAACGGAGACAATTCAATCTCCAAAATCGACAATAAGTCACTTGGTTTTACTCCTAATCTGAGTCTTAAGATTCGTTTTAAATAACATACATTTGTGTCCAAAATCAAATAATCATGAAGCAAACATTACATATTTTAGTAATCCTACTTACTCTAAGCATTTCTTCTTTAAATGCTCAAACTTTCAACTCATATTACAATACTGTTGTTTCTAATGTTTCTTCTCCAAATATCTTATCAGATTTAACCACGTTTGAAAACTTCGGTGTTAAAAATGTTGGGTCTACAGCTTTGGGTAATGCACAAAATTGGATAAAAACAAGATATCAAAACTTAGGTTATACAGACATTGTAGAGCAACCTTTTAGTTATGGAGGAAATACAACTAATAATATTATTATAACAAAAACGGGATCTGTTTACCCAAACACATATCTCATAATAGATGCACATTACGACACCATAAACGGAACTGGCACAAATGATAATGGAAGTGGTACTGTATTAATTATGGAATTAGCCCGTTTATTAAAAAACATAAATACAGAATACTCTATAAAATTCATTCATTTTAGTGGAGAGGAAGATGGCTTAATAGGCAGTAATTATTATGTAAATAATACAGTAATACCAGAAAACTTAAATATTTTACTAGTTTTAAACATCGATGAAGTTGGAGGTGTTAATGGCCTTATTAACGACACTATTATTTGCGAAAAAGATTTAGATAACTCTCCTACCTCTAACAATGCTGCTTCCGCCGCCTCAACAGCAATTTTAGCAAACTGTTTTGGCTTATATTCCAATTTAAACACAGAAATATCTTTTGCCTATGCTTCAGACTATATTCCTTTTGAAAATAACAATCAAATAATTACTGGCCTTTACGAAAAAAATGAAACACCATACGCACACACAAGTTCAGATACTCTAGCAAATATGGATGTAAACTATCTTTTCGAGGTTACTAAAGGAGCTTTAGGTGCTGCTTTAGAGTTTGCTGTAGGCAGCAATAGTTTAAATACCCTAACTTTTAATTCAAAAAGTAATATTAGCTTCTACCCGAACCCTTCTAACGGTATATTCAATATTAAATTAAACAATAATATAATTAAAGATTTAGAGTTAGTTGTTTTAGACGTGTTAGGAAAGGAAGTTTACACAGCTAAAATAAACAATCAAACAGAAAGTATAAATTTAAGCTTTTTAAATAAAGGCATTTATTTAACTATTTTAAAAAATGAGAATACGAGAGTTACAAAAAAGATAGTAATTCAATAAAAAAATACTTCTTTTAAATTATTTAAATTTTATTACAGCAACTCTTCATTAGAATACACTCTTAAAAATCGATAATTTAGATTAGCAACTTAATCTTAAATAGCTCTTTTTAAAGAATAGATTAGTTGTTTTTTGACTTCCCTTCACCTTTAAAACGAATAAAAAATTATTAAAATGACTTTAACAAGAATCTTTTTTTGATAATACTTTAAATAATTGAAAGAAAAAAAACAGCTTACTAAACTGTAACAAAAAAACTTTGCAGTTGTCTTTTTATAAAATCCATTCTATGAAAAAGCTAATACTCCTTATAACAGCTATCATTATATTAAGTTGTAAATCTGAAATTAAAACCGAGCCAAAACCTTTCGACCAACTTACTAGTCTAATGGACAACTACGCAAAAGAGTCTTTAAATAATGGTAATATAAACTCAATTGCCTTAGCAATTTATAGAGATGGAAAGTATTATCATAATTACTACGGAGCAATAGATAAAGGAGCTCAAAACCTACCAAATGACTCTACACATTACGAGATAGCTTCAATAACAAAAGTTTTTGCTGGCTCACTCGCTGCTAAAGCTGTTTTAGAAAAAAAAATTGATTTAGATGATGATATTAGAATCTATTTAGAAGGTAATTATTCAAATTTAGAATATGAAAACACTCCAATTACTATTAAAAACTTACTTACACATACAATTGGTTTAAAACAAAAAACACCTAAAGGTTTAAAGAATGTTATGTCTAAAATGAATAATGGAGACTATGAAAATAGTTTGATCGATTATGACATAAACAATCTATTATCCGAACTTAAAACTGTGGAGTTAAATAAAAAACCAGGAACTTTTTACAACTATAATTCTGTAGGCCCAGAATTAGTAGCCTATATATTACAACAAGCATACAATAAGCCTTACAAGAAATTATTAGAAGATTTTTTAAATGAGTTGGACATGAACAACACTTATTTACAAGAGAATAAAACAGACAATAAGCCTGTAATAAACAACTACACAAGTCAAGGCCAACTTGCTTATTTAGGCAAGAATCCTCTTTTAGGAGCAGCCTACGGCTTGGTAACTACTTTACCAGATTTATCTAAGTTTATGGTCTTTCAATTAGAAAGCACTAATCCTTTAATTAAAGAATCAACACGCGTTTTATTTGAAGACGATGATAGTACCTTAGGATACCTATGGCAAGACTTGGGAACCGCGAAAGAAGAAGGCTTCTTCTACTCTAAAACAGGAACCTCTAGTGGTGTCCAAAGCGGTTTGCTACTATGCCCTGACAGTAATTATGGGCAAATAATTATAATAAACAATAACTCGGAAGCATCTTCAAACGATTGGGGAAACTTATTTAATACTGTTGAAAAAGATTTAATTAAATTTCCGAAAATCAATTTAAAGTCAATTTTAAAATCAGAATTCCTAAAAGATATAGATCAGGCCTGTGTACAATTTAACTCTTTAAATAAAGATGAAAAATATTTTAACACAAGTCTTCCTAGTGCATTAAATAGTCTTGGATACGAATTATTATACTCAAATAGAGACGCAAGTAAAGCTATTGAAATCTTTGAATATGCAACCCAAAAATATCCTAAAAGCTTCAACTTATTTGATAGCCTTGGAGAAGCTTATTTTAGTATCGGAGATAATAATAAAGCCTTGGTAAATTATAAAACATCATTGAAATTAAATCCAGAAAATGTAAATGCCGAAAAATATATTTCTGAAATAAGCCGCATACAATCACAGAAATAGCCATTGTATAATTATAAGTCGTAATTTTATAAGAAGTGAATTTCTATGATACTTTGCATAGAAATTCACTTTTCTTAGTTATAAACTATAAATATTGAACCTCTTCTTTCTGTTACAGTCCGATTTTCAAACCTAAAAAGAAATTAATTAATCTCTAATTAACGGCATAGTACTGCATCTAAGCAAACCTTCTTGTTTTGCAATTTCCGCATATGGCACCTCTTCTACAGTAAAACCATTCTCACGTAACCAAGTGTTTAATCTTGTAAAGTTTTTTTCAGAAATAATCACATCTTCAGAAATTGAAAATATATTACTATTCATATTATACATTTCCTGTTTAGAAATTATAAAGCAATTTTCTTTTCCAAAGTAATTTAATAACCATTCATACTCTTCTTCTTCAAGAAAACCTTCCTTGTGTAGGATTGCTTTATTTGTTCCAATAGGTTGAAAACAGCAATCTAAATGTAACGCATTATCTTCAGGATTGATTTGAGATTTTCTTAAATTAAAAGATTTAACCTTCTTATTTGGAAATGTTTTCTCTAAAAACGCAACACCATGCGCGTTGGTTCTTGCTACAATATAATCTGCATAATCTTCTCCTCTATAAGTTCCAACAAAAATATAATCGTTCCAAAGCATAACATCTCCTCCTTCGATATGTACTTCTTCCGGAGGTCTAATTACTTTTTCTGGGTTTACTTGATCTACTATATATTGAATAGCGTCAAGTTCATTCTCGCGATCTGGTAAAATATTTGCTTTAACAAAGGTGTCGTCGATAACAAAAGCAATATCCCTTGCAAAAATTTGGTTACAATTTTCTATTAATTCTGGCCTATAAACTTTAACATCGTACTTTTTAAAAATTTTTTCTACTGCCTCCATCTCCTTAACCATATCATCTTCTATAGGATAGGTTCCTGCTTTAATATGTTGGGCAGATTTGGGGTCGTATGCCTCATCCAAACTTGGTGTTGGACCATTGCTTTTTGCTGTACCTAAAACAACAGCTCTAAGGCGTGATGTTTCGTTTTTAACATTGAGTTTTAACATGATAGTAATATAGAAACAAAGCTTCATAATTTCTTATGAAGCTTTGTATATAATTTAAAATTTTATCTTTTTTCAACAGGTTTGAAAGCTCTAAGATTTTCACCAATATAAATTTGTCTAGGACGACCTATTGGCTCTTTACGAGCTCGCATTTCTTTCCATTGTGCTATCCAACCTGGCAAACGACCTAAAGCAAACATTACTGTAAACATTTCTACAGGAATGCCCATTGATCTATAAATAATCCCAGAATAGAAATCTACGTTTGGATATAATTTACGCTTTACAAAATACTCATCACTTAAAGCTTCAGAAGCTAATCCTTTAGCAATATCAAGTACTGGATCTTCAACACCTAAATCTGCCAATACCTCGTCTGCAGCAACTTTAATAATTTTTGCACGAGGATCGAAATTTTTATAAACTCTATGCCCAAAGCCCATTAAACGGAAAGGATCTTCTTTATCCTTAGCCTTAGCCATGAATTTTTGAGTATCTCCTCCATCTTCTTTAATTGCTTCTAACATTTCTAATACTGCTTGATTTGCTCCACCATGTAATGGTCCCCATAGTGCAGAAATACCAGAAGATATAGATGCAAATAAACCTGTATGTGCAGAACCTACTATTCTTACAGTAGAAGTAGAACAGTTTTGCTCGTGATCTGCATGTAAGATTAATAACTTGTCTAAAGCATTTACTAGAATTTCATTTTGCTTATAATCTTCATTTGGTTTAGCGAACATCATTTTTAAGATATTCTCTACATAACCTAAAGAACTGTCTCCATAATTTAATGGTAAACCTTTTTTCTTACGCATAGTCCAAGCGACTAATACTGGAAACTTACCCATTATTTTACATACAGTCTTATACATCTCCTCTTCAGAATCTACATTCACTGAAGATGGATTAAAAGCCGTTAATGCGCTTGTTAAGGAAGACAAGACTCCCATTGGATGGGCAGACTTTGGAAATGCATCAATTATTTTTTTTATATCATCATCAACTACAGATTCCTCTTTAATGTCTGCATTAAATTTATCTAATTCCTCTTGAGTTGGTAACTCTCCAAAGATTAACAAGTAAGCTACTTCTAAAAAATCTGCTTTCTCTGCTAACTCTTCAATAGAATATCCTCTATATCTTAAGATTCCTTCTTCCCCATTTAGAAAAGTGATAGCACTTTCACATGCTCCTGTATTTTTATATCCAGGATCCAGAGTTGTTACACCACCTGTTACAGCTCTTAATGATTTAATATCTATTGCAACTTCATTTTCTGTTCCTACTATTAAAGGGAACTCATGCTTTTTTCCGTCGATTTCTAACGTAGCAGTTTTTGACATATTTTATTGAATTTTTACTTGTTTATGCGGAATGCTAATTTACAAAATAAGTCGCAATTTATAAAGCTTCTTTACAAGGTTTTAACAATTAAGATATTGATAAAAGTTATTACATAGAAAAAGCCTTTCAGTATTAAACTGAAAGGCCTCTAATTCTTCGTGTAATGAAATTGTTTATCCTATTTTGAAAGCATTCATTTTTGGATAATAAGCTACTGCTCCTAATTCTTCTTCAATACGTAGTAATTGATTGTATTTTGCCATACGATCGCTACGAGATGCAGATCCTGTTTTTATTTGCCCGCAATTTAATGCTACAGCTAAATCTGCAATAGTGTTGTCCTCTGTTTCACCAGATCTATGAGACATTACTGATGTATAACCAGCATTATGAGCCATATTTACTGCTGCAATAGTCTCTGTTAAAGTACCAATTTGGTTTACTTTAATTAAAATTGAATTAGCAATATCATTTTTAATTCCTTTAGATAAACGCTCTACGTTGGTCACATATAAATCGTCACCAACTAATTGTACTTTATCCCCTATTTGCTCCGTTAGATATTTCCAACCATCCCAATCATTTTCGTCCATACCATCTTCAATAGAGATTATAGGATAATTACGAGAGAGTTCTGCTAAATAATCAGCTTGTTCTTTACTCGATCTAATTTTTCCAGTTGCACCTTCAAATTTAGTATAATCGTATTTTCCATCAACATAAAATTCTGCTGCGGCACAATCTAATGCAATCATTACATCATCTCCTAAAGTATAACCTGCATTATCTACAGCCTTTTTAATTGTATCCAAAGCGTCTTCTGTTCCTCCTTCTAAATTAGGTGCAAAACCACCTTCATCTCCAACTGCTGTACTTAAACCTCTGTCGTGTAATACCTTTTTAAGATTATGAAAAATTTCTGTCCCCATTTGTAATGCATGAGAAAAACTCTCAGCCTTTACTGGCATAACCATAAACTCTTGGAATGCAATAGGTGCATCACTATGTGAACCTCCATTAATAATGTTCATCATTGGTACAGGCAAAGTATTAGCACTTACACCTCCAACATAACGATATAATGGCATACCTAATTCTGCCGCTGCTGCTTTAGCAACTGCCAAAGAAACACCAAGAATAGCATTTGCTCCTAACTTCGCTTTGTTTGGTGTACCGTCTAATTCGCACATTAAAGTATCTATATAATTCTGTTCGAAAACGTTTACTCCTAAAAGCTCTTGAGCTAAAATAGTATTTACATTTTCTACAGCCTTAGTAACACCTTTGCCCATAAATTTATCTCCACCATCACGTAACTCAACAGCTTCGTGTTCTCCTGTTGATGCTCCAGATGGTACTGCAGCTCTTCCTACAAATCCATTCTCAGTTTCTACATCAACTTCTACTGTAGGGTTTCCTCTTGAATCAAAAATTTGTCTTGCGTGAACATTAATAATTATACTCATAATTGGTCTTTTAAATTTTGTTTAACCTTTAAATTTACGTTTTAATTTTATATCATATATAGTATTTATATCAGAATTGAATAAAAACATATCTATAACGTTTTAGTAAAACCAAATAAGCAACAGAAAATACATTCTATTGCTTATTTGATATTGTTAATTTTTTATGTTTTTGATGAACTCATCAAATAAATAAGATGAATCATGTGGTCCAGGACTTGCTTCTGGATGATATTGTACAGAAAAAACGTTTTTAGATTTCATTTTTATTCCCGCAACAGTATTATCATTTAAATGCACATGTGTAATTTCGATATCACTATGTGCTTCTGTTTCTTCTCTGTTGATAGCAAAACCATGATTTTGAGAAGTAATTTCTCCCTTTCCTGTTACTAGGTTTTTGACTGGATGATTAATACCTCTATGTCCATTATGCATTTTGTAAGTTGAAATACCATTTGCTAATGCTATTACTTGATGTCCTAGACAAATTCCAAATAATGGTAAATCCCTTTTTATAATTTCTTTTGCTAAGCCTTGAGCCTCTGTTAATGGCTCTGGATCTCCAGGTCCATTTGACAAGAAATAACCATCTGGTTTAAAAGCCTCTAAATCTTCAAATTTAGAATTAAAAGGAAAGACTTTTACATAAGCATCTCTCTTTACTAAATTTCTTAAGATGTTCTTTTTAATACCAAGATCTAATGCTGCTATTTTTACTGAAGCATTTTCATTTCCAACATAATACGGTTCTTTAGTAGAAACTTTCGAAGCAAGCTCCAAACCATTCATATTTGGCGTATTTGCTAATTGCTCTTTAAGAGCCTCAATATTATCAACTTCTGTTGAGATAACTGCATTCATCGCACCATTATCACGAATATAGGCTACCAGTGCTCTGGTATCTACGTCTGATATCGCTAATAAGTTATTCTCGTTAAGAAAATCTTCCAACGAACCATCTGCTGCATCACGAGAAAAATTGTAACTAAAATTTTTACAAATTAAACCTGCAATTTTAACCGAGTCAGATTCGACTTCTTCATTGTTAACACCATAATTTCCAATATGAGCATTGGTTGTCACCATTAACTGTCCATAATAAGAAGGGTCTGTAAAGATTTCTTGATAACCGGTCATTCCTGTATTAAAACATACTTCTCCAAACGCACTTCCTTCTTTTCCTACGGCTTTACCATGAAAAATGGTCCCATCTGCTAATAAGATTAATGCCTTTTTTAATTTTTGATATTTCATATGTATAGTAATTGTGTCAAAAAGTTTAGCAAAATTGCATAAAAAAAAGGATAAACTAAAATAGTTTATCCTTTTTATATTAAATGCTTATTAACATTTATTCTTCTTCTTCGTTAGTTGCTTTAGTCTCAACTGGAGTAGCTGTTGCTTTTCCACCTCGACGGCTTCTACGTGTTGTCTTCTTAGCTTTATTATCTGCGTTATAGATTTCATTATAATCTACTAACTCAATCATTGCCATATCAGCGTTATCACCTAAACGATTTCCTAACTTGATAATTCTAGTATATCCACCTGGACGATCACCAATCTTTGCTGCTACATCTCTAAATAATTCTGTAACTGCCTCTTTTTGACGCAATTTAGAAAAAACTAAACGACGATTATGTGTCGTATCATTTTTAGACTTTGTAATCATTGGTTCAACAAAACCTTTTAAAGCTTTAGCTTTAGCAACTGTAGTGTTGATACGTTTGTGCTCGATTAAAGAACAAGCCATGTTTGCTAACATTGCTTTTCTGTGAGCCGTTTGACGACCTAAATGGTTTCCTTTTTTTCCGTGTCTCATGACATTTGTTTTATCATCTTGCTACTAAACTCAATTATCGAGGAGCAAAATATGATTAATTAATTATTTTATTATAAATATTTAGAGAGTAATATTAAGTAAAATATTACTCTCTCTAAAACATTTAATCTTTATCCAATTTGTACTTTGATAAATCCATTCCGAAATTTAAACCTTTTACATTTACAAGCTCTTCAAGCTCTGTTAAAGATTTCTTACCGAAGTTACGGAACTTCATTAAATCATTTTTATTAAAAGATACTAAGTCTCCTAATGTATCTACTTCAGCAGCTTTTAAACAATTAAGTGCACGTACAGATAAATCCATATCGACTAACTTTGTTTTAAGTAACTGTCTCATGTGAAGAGATTCTTCATCATAAGTTTCAGTTTGTGCTATTTCATCAGCTTCTAATGTAATACGCTCATCAGAGAATAACATGAAGTGGTGAATTAACGTTTTAGCTGCTTCAGTTAAAGCGTCTTGAGGCGTTATAGATCCATCCGATTGAATTTCGAAAACTAACTTTTCGTAATCCGTCTTCTGTTCTACACGGTAATTCTCAATGCTATACTTAACATTTTTTATTGGCGTGTATATTGAATCAGTAAAAATAGTTCCTATTGGCGCTGAAGCTTTCTTATTTTCTTCTGCTGGAACATATCCTCTTCCTTTTTCAATAGTAATTTCCATTGAAATACTTACTTTAGGATCTAAATTACAGATTACTAAATCTGAATTTAACACTTGGAATCCTGAAATAAATTTCTGAAAATCACCAGCTGTAATTGTATCTTGCCCTGAAATAGAAATAGATACAGATTCATTATCTACATCTTCTATTTGACGCTTAAAACGCATTTGTTTTAAGTTCAATATAATTTCAGTTACATCTTCTACTACTCCTGCAATTGCAGAAAATTCGTGATCGACACCTTCTATTCTAATAGACGTAATTGCAAAACCTTCTAAAGAAGATAATAAAACTCTTCTAAGAGCGTTTCCTACTGTTAATCCGTAACCAGGTTCTAGTGGTCTGAATTCGAATTTACCTTCGAAATCAGTAGAATCAATCATGATTACTTTATCAGGTTTTTGAAAATTAAATACTGCCATGTTTTCTTCGTTTTAATTGTTATTTAGTTGCGCGGTTAATAAGTTTGAAGAACACTAAAAACCCTTTGGCTAAATACCAATATGATTAATTATTATTTAGAGTATAATTCAACGATGAATTGCTCATTAATGTTTTCTGGAATTTGAATTCTAGCAGGAACAGAAACAAAAGTTCCTTCCTTTGTTGCAGTATTCCATGTAATCCATTCAAAAACATTACTTGAATTAGATAATGATCTTTCAATAGTTTCAAGAGATTTAGATTTTTCTCTAACAGCTACAACATCACCAGCTTTTAATTGGTAAGACGGTACATTTACCAACTCTCCATTTACAGTAATATGTCTGTGAGATACTAATTGTCTACCTGCACTTCTTGTAGGAGCCACTCCCATTCTAAAAACTACGTTATCTAATCTAGATTCACATAATTGTAACAAAACTTCACCTGTAATCCCTGGAGACGCAGTTGCTTTTTTGAACATGTTTCTGAATTGCTTCTCTAATACACCATAAGTGTATTTAGCTTTCTGCTTTTCCATTAATTGGATTGCATATTCAGATTTTTTACCACGACGACGTGCATTACCATGTTGTCCCGGTGGGTAATTTCTTTTTTCGAAAGCTTTATCATCTCCGAATATAGCCTCGCCAAATTTACGAGCTATTTTAGTTTTAGGACCAGTATATCTTGCCATTTTAAATTGTTTTATTGAGAGTGCTTGGTGAATTAAGGTCTTAATCTTATCCTTCGACTAGCGTTGATCTCTCGTTGATACTTGTTAATAATATTTTCAGTTTGCAAATTTACACAAAAAATTAATATCAACTATGTAAAATAGATGATATTAATTTTTGATGTATAACACTATTTAATAATGTTACTATACTCTTCTACGTTTTGGAGGACGACATCCATTATGAGGTAATGGTGTAACATCAATAATTTCTGTTACTTCAATTCCTGCATTATGAATAGAACGAATAGCAGATTCTCTACCATTTCCAGGTCCCTTTACATAAACTTTTACTTTTTTCAAGCCAGCTTCTTTAGCAACGCCTGATGCATCTTCCGCACAAAGTTGTGCTGCGTAAGGTGTGTTCTTTTTAGAACCTCTAAAACCCATTTTACCAGCAGATGACCATGAAATAACGTCACCTTTTTTGTTTGTCAATGATATAATAATGTTGTTAAAAGACGCAGTTATGTGAGCTTCTCCAACAGATTCAACTATAACTTTACGTTTTTTAGCTGATTTTGCATTTGTCTTTGCCATATTTCTATAGTTCTAAGTAGTTAGTTGATAGTCGCTAGAATCCTAAACCTAAATAATTTCAAACAGATTCTTTCCAACGTCTAAACACTAAAGACTATCCCGATAACCACCGGGATTAATTATTATTTAGTTGCTTTTTTCTTGTTAGCAACAGTTTTCCTTCTACCTTTTCTAGTTCTAGAGTTGTTCTTAGTACGTTGACCTCTTAAAGGTAAACCAGCTCTGTGACGTATACCTCTGTAACATCCAATATCCATTAATCTCTTAATGTTTAATTGTGTTTCAGAACGTAATTCGCCTTCAATAGTAAATGTTCCTACGGCATCACGAATGGCTGCTATTTGATCATCGTCCCAATCTTGAACTTTAATACTTTCGTCTACTTTAGCTGACGCTAAAATCTCTTGTGATCTACTTCTACCTACTCCGTAGATATAAGTTAATGAGATCACTCCTCTTTTGTTTTTTGGTATATCTACACCTGCAATTCTAGCCATAATTATCCTTGTCTTTGTTTGAATCTAGGATTCTTTTTGTTAATGACATAAAGTCTACCTTTTCTACGTACGATTTTACAATCTACGCTTCTCTTTTTAACTGATGCTCTTACTTTCATCGTAATTAGTATCTATAAGTTATGCGAGCCTTAGTTAAATCATAAGGGCTCATTTCTAATTTTACTTTATCACCTGGTAACAACTTAATATAATGCATACGCATTTTACCAGATATGTGTGCTGTCACAATGTGACCGTTTTCTAATTCTACACGAAACATCGCATTTGATAATGCTTCTATAATTGTTCCGTCTTGTTCTATTGCTGCTTGTTTTGCCATATATGTTCTTTTTAGTAATCTATAAGCAAATACCTTGCCTAGATTTCTAAACCTTATTTACATTAAGCTACTGCTTTTCTGTTTTTACCAGTTTTCATCAAGCCATCATAGTGTCTATTTAACAAGTAAGAATTTACTTGTTGCATAGTATCAATCGCAACTCCAACCATAATTAATAATGATGTTCCTCCAAAGAATAATGCCCATCCTGATTGTACTCCCATTAAATTAAATACAAATGCTGGAAAAACAGCAATAAGAGCTAAGAAAATAGAACCTGGTAATGTTATTTGAGACATTATTTTATCTAGATATTCAGATGTTTCTGATCCTGGACGTATACCTGGAATAAAACCACCACTACGTTTTAAATCATCAGCCATTTTATTTGTTGGTACTGTAATCGCAGTATAAAAATATGTAAAGATAATTATTAATAATCCAAACATAACATTATACCATAAACCAAACATGTCTGAAAAATTAGCCTGCATCCACAATCCTGTAGAAGTATCTTTCAATAAAGAAGAACTTCCTATTAATCCTGGAACAAACATAATTGCTTGTGCGAAGATAATTGGCATTACACCAGAAGCATTAAGTTTTAATGGAATAAATTGTCTTGCTCCACCAAAAACATTTTTTTCATATCCTCCTGTTGCAGATCTTCTAGCATATTGAACTGCAATTTTTCTTACTGCCATTACTAGCAATATAGATAATGCAATAATAACAAACCAAATTACAACTTCAAAAAGAATCATCATTGGTCCATTACCTGTAGTAAATCTAGCACTCATGTTCTGTAAGAAAGACTTAGGTAATGTTGCTATAATTCCAACCATAATTAATAATGAGATTCCATTACCAATACCTTTATCAGTAATTTTTTCTCCTAACCACATGGCAAAGATACAACCTGTTACTAATATTACTATAGATGAAAAGTAGAAAACGCCTCCTTGTCCTAATAGGAAAGCAGAATTTGGAATACCAAACATTGGCTGCAAACTAGCTAAATAACCTGGTGCCTGAACTAAACAGATACCAATTGTTAACCATCTTGTAATTTGCGTTATTTTCTTTTGTCCACTAGTACCTTCTTTTTGTAGTTTTTGTAAATAAGGAATAGCAATTCCCATTAACTGAACTACAATAGAAGCAGATATATAAGGCATAATACCTAAAGCAAAAACAGATGCATTAGCAAAAGCTCCTCCTGTAAAGGCATTTAAAACACCTAGTATACCATCTTGAGTACTATTCTGTAAATTTGTTAACTGAGTAGCATCAATTCCTGGTAATACAATTTGTGCTCCAAAACGATAAACTAATAATAAACCTAAAGTAAATATGATTCGGTTTCTTAGTTCCTCGATTTTCCAAACATTCTTTATCGTTTCTATAAATTTCATATTCTCTAGTAGGTCTTATAAAGTTGCTACTTCTCCTCCAGCAGCTTCAATAGCAGCTTTTGCAGTAGCAGTAAATCTATGTGCAGTTACAGTTAACTTAGATTTTAACTCACCTCTTCCTAAGATTTTTACAAGCTCGTTTTTACCAGCTAATCCTAAAGAAACGATAGTATCAAAATCTAATGTATCCTTAATTTTATTATCATCAACTAACTTTTGTAAAGTATCTAAGTTAATACCTTGATGTTCTTTACGGTTGATATTTGTAAAACCAAACTTAGGTACACGTCTTTGAAGAGGCATTTGACCACCTTCAAAACCAACCTTCTTTGAATAACCAGAACGAGATTTTGCTCCTTTGTGACCACGTGTAGCAGTACCACCTTTTCCAGAACCTTGTCCTCTACCTATTCTTTTTCCTTGGTTTTTTACTGAACCTTCTGCAGGTTTTAAATTACTTAAATTCATTTTTCAGTATATGTTATTTAGTTCCTTCAACAGAAACTAAGTGATTAACTTTTCGAATCATTCCTAAAATATTAGGAGTATCATCATGCTCAATAGTTTGTCCAACCTTTTTTAAACCTAAAGCCAACAATGTTAACTTTTGTCTTTTAGTACGGTTGATCGCGCTTTTAACTTTCGTTACTTTTATTTTTGCCATTTCTGTAAATATTAACCGTTAAAAACTTTCTCTAAAGATATCCCTCTTTCACGAGCAATAGTTTGAGCACTTCTTAATTGCAATAATGCATCAAATGTCGCTTTAACTACGTTATGAGGATTAGATGATCCTTGAGATTTTGATAATACATCATGCACACCAACTGCTTCTAAAACTGCTCTTACAGCTCCACCAGCAATTACTCCTGTACCAGGAGCTGCAGGAATAATATTCACTCTTCCTCCTCCGTACTTACCTTTTTGTTCATGAGGTAATGTTCCTTTTATAATAGGAATACGTACTAGATTCTTTTTAGCATCTTCAATAGCTTTTGCAATTGCACTCGCTACATCTTTTGATTTACCTAAACCATGTCCTACAACACCAGCTTCATCACCAACCACAACGATTGCCGAAAAACCGAATGCTCTACCACCTTTTGTTACCTTAGTAACTCTTTGCACACCAATTAAACGATCTTTAAGATCTAACCCACTTGGTTTTACTAACTCTGCGCTTCTGTATTTTTTATACATAATTTCTTAGAATTTAAGTCCTGCTTCTCTAGCTCCTTCAGCTAATGATTTTACTCTACCATGATATAAATATCCACCTCTATCAAAAGCGATAGTATCTACTCCTGCCTTAATTGCTTTTTCGGCAACTGCTTTACCAACTAACGTAGCGGCTTCACTTTTGTTACCTTTTGCAGAACTAATATCTTTATCTCTCGAAGATGCTGCTGCTAAAGTCTTACCAGTAACATCATCAACAACCTGAGCATAAATTTCTTTATTACTTCTAAAAACAGCTAACCTTGGTCTTGCTTCTGTACCAGAAACAACCTTACGGATTCTGCTTTTAATTCTTAGTCTTCTTTGGTTCTTTGTTAACTTCATAACTTAATTATTATGCTGATTTACCAGCTTTTCTTCTTAGTATTTCACCTACAAACTTCACACCTTTTCCTTTATAAGGCTCTGGTGGTCTAAATCCACGAATTTTCGCAGCTACTTGTCCAACAAGTTGTTTGTCGTGAGATGTTAACTTAATGATTGGATTTTTACCTTTATCTGAAACTGTCTCCACTTTCACCTCTGGTGCAACACTTAAAACAATGTTGTGAGAAAAACCTAAAGCTAACTCTAATTTGTTGCCTTGATTACTTGCTCTATATCCTACTCCTACTAGCTCAAGCTCTTTTGTCCATCCTTTAGATACACCATCAATCATGTTGTTGATAAGTGATCTATATAAACCGTGCTTAGCTTTACTTTCTTTATTATCAGACGGACGTGTAACTATAACACTTCCTTCTTCAATTTTCACTGATACAGTATCAAAAGATTGAGTTAGCTCTCCTAACTTACCTTTTACTGAAACAATGTTATCTTTTACTTCTATAGTAACTCCTTCTGGAATTGCCACTGGATTATTTCCTATTCTTGACATCTCTTTCTTGTTTTATAGATTAGTAAACGTAACATAAAACTTCACCACCAACATTCTCACGCTGAGCTTGCTTTCCTGTCATTACTCCGTGAGAAGTTGAAACGATTGCAATACCCAAACCATTAAGAATACGAGGTAATTCTGTTGAACTAGAATACTTACGTAAACCTGGTTTACTGATTCTTTGTAATTTTCTAATTACAGGTTCTTTTGTTTCTTTATTGTACTTAAGGGCAATTTTTATTGTTCCTTGTACTGAAGAATCATCGAACTTATAACTTAAAATATATCCTTGATCGAATAATATTTTCGTTATGTCCTTTTTTAAATTTGATGCAGGAATTTCCACTACTCTATGGTTAGCACGCACTGCGTTTCTAACTCTTGTAAGGAAATCTGCAATTGGATCTGTATACATATATATTAATTTGCGGACTTGGTTTTCACAATATCGTGAACCTAAGACCAATTTAAAATTTTACCAACTTGCTTTTCTAACTCCTGGTATTAAACCTTGGTTAGCCATTTCTCTAAATGTAACACGAGAAACACCAAAAGTACGCATATAACCTTTAGGTCTTCCTGTTAATTTACATCTATTGTGCATACGAACTGGAGAGGCGTTTTTAGGTAACTTTTGTAATGCTTCATAATCGCCAGCTGCTTTTAAAGCTTTGCGTTTCTCAGCATATTTTGCTACCGTTTTAGCTCTTTTTACCTCGCGGGCTTTCATTGATTCTTTAGCCATAACTTAGTTTTTTTGAAAAGGTAAACCTAATTCAGTTAATAATGATTTTGCTTCTTTATCAGTTTCAGCAGAAGTTACAAAAGTAATATCCATACCCGAAATTCTATTGATTTTATCAATATCTAATTCTGGGAATATTATTTGTTCAGTAATTCCTAAATTGTAATTACCTCTTCCATCAAAACCTTTAGCTTTAATACCTCCGAAATCTCTAACACGTGGTAAAGCAGATGTTACTAAACGGTCTAAAAATTCGTACATTCTTTCTCCTCTTAACGTAACCATAGCGCCAATTGGCATACCTTTACGTAATTTGAAAGCCGCAACATCCTTTTTAGACAAAGTAGCTATTGCTTTCTGTCCTGTTATAGTTGTTAACTCGTCTAAAGCGTAGTCAACTAATTTTTTATCTGCAACTGCTGCACCAACTCCTCTAGATAATACTATCTTTTTAAGTTTAGGTACTTGCATTACATTACTATAACCAAATTCTTCTGTAAGAGCTGCAATTACTTTGCTTTTATACTCTTCTTTAAGTCTAGGTGAATATGCCATAACTATATTACTTCGTTTGATTTTTTTGAAAATCTTACTTTCTTTCCATCTTCCATTCTATATCCTATTCTTGTTGCTTCTCCTTTAGAAGTTAACAATGATAAGTTTGAAATTTGAATAGGAGCTTCTTTTTCAACGATTCCTCCTTGTGGACTTTGTGCACTTGGTTTAGTATGTTTCTTTACCATGTTCACGCCCTCAACGATCGCCTTGTTCTTATCGGCTAATACTTTTTGTACTTTCCCTTCTGATCCTTTATGATCTCCAGCAATTACTTTTACAGTATCTCCAGATTTTATTTTAAGCTTTGTCATCTTTATAAATGTCTTAAAGCACTTCTGGTGCTAATGATACAATTTTCATGAATTGTTTATCACGAAGTTCTCTAGCAACAGGTCCAAATACACGTGTTCCTCTCATTTCACCCGTTGGGTTTAAAAGTACACAAGCATTGTCATCAAATCTAATATAAGATCCATCTGGACGTCTTACTTCTTTTTTAGTACGTACAACTACTGCTGTAGAGACTGCTTTTTTCTTAATGTTTCCATTAGGAGTTGCATCTTTAACAGAAACAACAACTTTATCACCTACAGAAGCATATCTTCTTTTAGTACCTCCTAAAACACGGATTACTAAAACTTCCTTTGCACCAGTATTATCTGCTACTTTTATTCTTGATTCTTGTTGTACCATAATTACTTCGCTCTTTCAATTATTTCAACTAATCTCCAACATTTAGATTTAGATAAAGGTCTTGTTTCCATGATCTTTACTGTATCACCAATGTTACAGTCGTTTGTTTCGTCGTGTGCTACGTATTTTTTCGTTTTTAAAACGAATTTTCCGTACATAGGATGTTTAATTTTTTTTACTTCGGCAACAACGATTGATTTCATCATTTTGTTACTAGTAACTACTCCTATACGTTCTTTTCTTAAGTTTCTTTTTTCCATCTTTCAGCAGAATTATTGTAATTCTCTTTTAGTTAATTCCGTTGCCAATCTTGCTACATCTCTTCTTACAGAACGTAATTGGATTGGGTTATCTAAAGGAGATATTGCATGTGCCATTTTTAGGTCTGAATAACTCTTTTTTGTCTCACTAAGTTTCTCTTGTAACTCAGCTACAGATAATTCTTTAATTTCTGATTGTTTCATAATATCAAATAAATTATGCTTCGTAATCTCTAGCGATTAAAAACTTTGTTTTTACAGGTAATTTTTGTGCTGCTAAACGTAATGCTTCTTTTGCAACGTCTAAAGGCACACCTCCTATTTCAAAAAGGACTCTACCTGGTTTTACTACTGCTGCCCAATATTCTACGGCACCTTTACCTTTACCCATACGTACTTCAAGAGGTTTCTTTGTAATAGGCTTGTCTGGAAATATTTTAATCCAAAGTTGACCTTCTCTTTTCATGTGACGAGTAGCTGCAATACGTGCTGCTTCTATTTGACGCGAAGTTAAAAAATTCGAGTCTAGTGATTTTATTCCAAAAGTTCCGTTTGATAGTTGGTGCCCTCTTCCGGCATTACCTTTCATACGTCCTTTTTGTTGTTTACGAAATTTTGTTCTTTTAGGCTGTAACATTTTTCTTGTTCTTTAAAAAATTACTTTCTACGACGAGATTGATTCTTATTATCTCTTCCGCCTCGTCCACCTTTTCCTTGCTTCTTAGATAATCCAACAAGAGGAGAAAGTTCTCTTTTACCATATACTTCACCTTTCATGATCCATACTTTAACACCCAATCTACCATAAGTAGTATGTGCCTCAACTAAAGCATAATCAATATCGGCTCTAAATGTAGATAAAGGTATACGTCCATCTTTGTAGTGTTCCGATCGTGCCATTTCAGCACCATTTAAACGACCACTAATTTGGATTTTAATCCCTTCAGCATTCATACGCATTGTAGCAGCAATAGCCATCTTAATTGCACGTCTGTATGAAATTCTATTTTCAATTTGACGAGCGATACTTGTTCCTACTAAAAACGCATCTAATTCAGGTCTTTTAATCTCAAAGATATTGATCTGAACTTCTTTACCTGTAATTTTCTTAAGTTCTTCTTTTAACTTGTCTACCTCTTGCCCACCTTTTCCGATAATAATACCAGGTCTAGCAGTTGTGATAGTAACGGTTACAAGTTTTAAAGTTCTTTCAATTATTACTCTACTTACACTTGCTTTAGATAAACGTGCGTGAACATACTCTCTGATTTTATAATCTTCAGCAAGTTTGTCTCCGTAATCGTTACCTCCGTACCAGTTAGATTCCCATCCTCTGATAATTCCTAAGCGATTTCCGATTGGATTTGTCTTTTGTCCCATATCTATCTTAGCTTTGTGTATTATTGTTAGCTCCAACTACGATTGTAACGTGGTTAGAACGCTTTCTTATTCTGTGTGCACGACCTTGAGGTGCTGGACGTAATCTTTTTAACATAGATCCTCCGTCAACTCTAATCTCCTTAACAAAAAGTTCTGCTTCTTCAATAGATGCATCTTCGTTTTTAGCTTGCCAGTTTGCAATTGCAGATACTAACAACGTCTCTAAACGTTTTGATGCTTCTTTAGAACTAAACTTTAAAATGTTAAGTGCTTTTTCCACGCGTTCACCTCTTACTAAATCGGCTACTAAACGCATTTTTCTCGGTGATGTAGGACAGTTATTAAGTTTAGCAAAAGCGATTTGCTTTTTACCTTCCTTAATCGCGTCTGCCATTTGTTTTTTACGACTTCCCATAGCTTACTACTTTTTACCTTTATTTTTAGCACCTGCATGACCTCTAAAAGATCTTGTTGGTGAAAATTCTCCTAATTTATGACCTACCATGTTCTCAGTAACATATACTGGAACAAACTGACGTCCATTGTGTACTGCTATTGTTTGACCAACAAAGTCCGGAGTAATCATACTTGCTCTTGACCAAGTTTTAATTACTGTTTTTTTGTTGTTTTCAACATTAGTAGCCACCTTTCTCTCTAATTTATAATGAACGTAAGGTCCTTTTTTTAATGATCTTGCCATGTCTTATTTTTTTCTACGTTCGATTATATATTTATTACTTGCCTTAGTCTTAGAACGAGTTCTAAATCCTTTAGCAGGAATACCATTTCTTGAACGTGGATGTCCACCAGAAGATTTACCTTCACCACCACCCATTGGGTGATCGACTGGATTCATTACAACTGGTCTAGTTCTTGGTCTTCTACCTAACCATCTCGATCTACCTGCTTTACCTGAAACTAACAATTGATGATCTGAATTAGATACTACTCCAATTGTAGCCATACAAGTAACCAAGATTAATCTTGTTTCACCTGAAGGTAATTTTACAGTTGCAAACCTACCATCTCTTGCCATTAATTGAGCAAAAGCTCCAGCACTACGAGCCATAACAGCTCCTTGACCTGGACGTAACTCGATACAAGAAATAATTGTACCTAAAGGTATATTAGCTAAAGGCATTGCATTTCCAATTTCTGGATCTACATTTTCACCTGAAACAATAGTTTGTCCAACTTGTAAACCATTTTGAGCAATGATATAAGTTTTCTCACCATCTTGGTAATTTAATAATGCGATAAACGCTGTACGGTTAGGATCATATTGAATTGAAGCAACTTCCGCAGGAATTCCCGCTTTAGTTCTCTTGAAATCGATAATACGATACCTTTTCTTATGACCACCACCTTTGTAGCGCATAGTCATACGACCTTGACTGTTTCTACCACCTGAACGTTTTTTCGGAGCTAATAAACTTTTCTCCGGCTTATCAGTTGTAATGGCGTCAAATCCATTTACAACTCTAAATCGCTGTCCTGGTGTGATTGGTTTTAATTTTCTTACTGACATTTGTCTTTTAATTACATGTTAGTGTATAAATCAATTATCTCACCTTCCGCCAGTTGTACTAATGCTTTTTTCATTGCATTAGTTTTACCATGTTGAATACCAGTTTTTGTAAACTTAGTACTTCTATCTGGACGGACATTTATAGTACGAACTTTTTCAACAGAAACTCCATAAGCAGCTTCAACTGCTTTTTTAATTTCCACCTTGTTCGCCTTTGTCTTCACGAAGAAGCTAAAACAGTTGTTTAATTCACTGTTTTTAGTCGCTTTCTCTGTGATAATAGGTTTAATTAAGATACTCATTTGTTTCTTATTTACTTAAATTCGTTACAATTCCTTCTAAAGCTCCTTCTAAAAGCACTACTTTATTTGCTTTTAAAATCTTGTAAGTGCTTAATTCTGAAGCCATTACTACATCAGAGCCTTTTAAATTGCGTGACGACAAATATACATTATTATTTGACGTACCCAACACGAAGAGTGATTTTTTGTTTTGTAAGTCTAAAGCTTTCAAAATATTAGTGAAATTTTTAGTCTTTGGAGAGTCAAAATTGAAGTCTTCTAAAACAACAATTGATTCCTCACTTGCCTTAATACTAAAAGCTGATTTACGAGCTAATCGTTTAAGGTTTTTATTAAGCTTGATTGAATAACTTCTAGGTCTTGGTCCGAACATACGTCCACCTCCTCTAAAAACACCAGACTTAATAGAACCTGCACGTGCCGTACCAGTTCCTTTTTGCTTTTTAATCTTACGTGTTGACCCAGTAATCTCAGCTCTTTCTTTAGCCTTGTGAGTACCCTGTCTTTGATTTGCTAAATATTGTTTAACATCCAAATACACTGCATGATTATTAGGCTCAATAGCAAAAACATCGCTAGAAAGGTCTGCCTTTCTACCTGTTTCTTTTCCGTTTATATCTAAAACTGCTACTTTCATTATTTTCTAATAATTACATAAGCGTTTTTATGACCAGGAACACATCCCTTAACCACAAGTAGATTCTTTTCAGCAACTACCTTTAAAACTCTTAAATTTTGAACTTTTATAGTGTCTCCACCCATTCTTCCTGCCATCTTCATTCCTTTGAAGACTCTTGCTGGATAAGATGCAGCTCCAATAGATCCTGGCGCTCTTAAACGGTTATGTTGACCGTGAGTAGCTTGACCTACACCGGCAAAACCATGACGTTTTACAACACCTTGAAATCCTTTACCTTTTGATGTTCCTGCAACATCAACAAACTCACCTTCTTTAAAGTGATCTACAGTGATTGCATCACCTAATTTGTACTCCTCATCAAAACCTTGAAATTCTACGATTTTGCGTTTTACAGAAGTTCCTGCTTTTTTCACGTGACCTAAGTCCGCTTTAGTAGCACTTTTTTCTGTCGCGTCATCGAAACCAAGTTGAATAGCTGTATAGCCGTCAACCTCTTCAGTTCTGACTTGGGTAACGATACATGGTCCAGCTTCGATTACTGTACATGGCATGTTTTTACCATTTTCATCGAAGATGCTGGTCATACCGATTTTTTTTCCAATTAACCCAGACATAATTATTATTTATTTGTTATTACTATTTATTAAAAACATTCAAGGCTGAAAATACGTTTCAGCCTTGAAGTGTATTTTTACCGTTTTTCCCTCGCACGCAGCTTAGGACATGTATACAAACTACTTATAAAACACAAGTAACCTATATTTAAGATTGCAAAAGTAGTTATAATTTTCTGATTAACAAAACCATAACCGCTATTTCTTTAAAAAACCATAACAACCGTTCTCATTTGTAAAATTACTAATTTCTAAAATCAATATTTTTCAAACAAATCTATTGTAAAAATACCTTAAATAAATAACACAATATAAACTCCACCCTTCCGATGTTACTAGTGTGATAACCATGTAACGTCGAATGATTTAGCTCATAAAATATTCACTTTAAACTATTAAAATCTAAAAAATGTTTTAAACAAAAAAATCCTAAGAAATAAATCTTAGGATTTTTTATATAATTAAGTGTTTTAAAAACTACACTTTAATTTCTACTTCGACACCACTTGGCAACTCTAACTTCATTAGAGCGTCAATTGTTTTAGAAGATGAAGAATAAATATCTAATAATCTCTTGTAAGAGCTTAACTGAAATTGTTCTCTAGACTTCTTATTAACGTGAGGTGAACGTAATACAGTGAAAATTTTCTTATGTGTTGGTAATGGAATTGGTCCAGTTACTACAGCACCCGTACTTTTTACTGTTTTTACAATCTTATCAGCAGACTTGTCTACTAAGTTATGATCGTAAGACTTTAATTTTATTCTGATTTTTTGACTCATTTTCTTAACTTTTTAAGATTGTTCTCCTTTAGCTGCTTTAATCACTTCTTCAGATACATTTGAAGGTGTTTGAGCATAATGTGAAAATTCCATTGTTGACGTTGCACGACCAGAAGATAATGTTCTTAATGTCGTTACATAACCAAACATTTCAGAAAGTGGCACTGTAGCTTTTATTGTCTTTGCGCCTGCACGGTCTCCCATACCTTCCATCATACCTCTTCTTCTATTTAAATCACCTACAATATCACCCATGTTTTCTTCAGGAGTAATAACTTCTAGTTTCATTATAGGCTCCATGATTACAGCTTTAGCAGCCTTAGCACAGTTTTTAAATCCTAATTTAGCAGCTAACTCGAAAGATAATTGATCTGAATCGACATCATGATAAGATCCATCTCTCAATGTCACTTTCATAGCATCTACTTCGAAACCTGCTAAAGGTCCATTTACCATTGCCATTTTAAATCCTTTTTCAATTGAAGGGATAAATTCTTTAGGAACATTACCACCTTTAATTACAGATTCAAACTGTAAACCTACAACACCTTCGTCAGCTGGCTCTACCGTAAATACAATATCTGCGAATTTACCACGACCACCAGATTGTTTCTTATAAACTTCTCTATGATCTGCAGCTTGTGTAATAGCTTCTTTATATTCAACCTGAGGTTGACCTTGATTTACTTCAACATTAAATTCACGTCTTAAACGATCTACAATTACATCAAGGTGAAGCTCACCCATTCCTGAAATAATAGTTTGTCCTGACGCTTCGTCTGAACGTACAGTAAATGTAGGATCTTCTTCAGCTAGTTTAGCTAATCCAATACCTAATTTATCAACATCTGCTTTAGTCTTAGGCTCAACTGCAATACCAATTACTGGATCTGGAAAGTCCATAGATTCTAAAACAATAGGATGATCTTGATCTGAAAGCGTATCTCCTGTTTTGATAGATTTAAATCCAACAGCAGCTCCAATATCTCCAGCTTCTATATAATCAATTGCATTTTGCTTATTAGCGTGCATTTGATAGATACGTGAGATACGTTCTTTTTTACCAGAACGATTATTTAAAACGTAAGAACCAGCATCTAAACGACCTGAATAAGCTCTGAAAAATGCTAAACGTCCTACGAAAGGATCTGTAGCAATTTTAAATGCTAAAGCAGCGAAAGGCTCCTTTACACTTGGCTTACGAATTTCTTCTTTATCAGTATCTGGATTTACACCAACAATACCTTCCTTATCCATTGGAGAAGGTAAGTAACGACATACAGCATCTAATAAGAACTGAACACCTTTGTTTTTAAAAGCAGAACCACAAATCATTGGAATAATTGCCATATCCATTACAGCAGCTCTAAGTGCTTTATGCACTTCTTCTTCTGTAATAGAATCTTCATCTTCCATGAATTTCTCTAAAAGATTCTCATCATAACTTGCTACTTCTTCAATTAAAAGTGCACGATATTTACGAGCTTCTTCTTTCATATCCTCAGGAATTTCGATAACATCGAAAGTTGCTCCCTGAGTCTCATCATGCCATACTATAGCACGATTCTTTACTAAATCAATAATACCTTTAAAATCTTCTTCGTCACCAATGTTTAAAACGATTGGCACCGCGTTAGATTTCAACATATCTTTAACTTGTTGGCAAACACCTAAAAAGTCTGATCCTTGACGGTCCATTTTATTAACGAAACCAATTCTTGGTACTTTATAGTTATCTGCTAGTCTCCAGTTAGTTTCAGACTGAGGCTCAACACCATCAACTGCACTAAATAAAAATACTAATCCATCTAATACACGTAAAGATCTATTTACTTCTACAGTAAAATCTACGTGACCAGGAGTATCAATAATATTGAAATGATAATCCATTGTATCTGGAGTAGGCTCAGCATTTTCTAGTGGAAACTTCCATGTACAAGTTGTAGCTGCAGACGTAATAGTAATACCACGTTCTTGCTCTTGCTCCATCCAGTCCATTGTCGCAGCACCATCATGTACTTCACCAATTTTATGTGAAACTCCTGTATAATAAAGAACGCGCTCTGTTGTTGTTGTTTTACCAGCATCAATATGAGCAGCAATCCCTATATTTCTTGTGTATCTTAAATCTCTTGCCATTTCTTAAAATCTAAAGTGAGAGAATGCTTTGTTTGCTTCAGCCATCTTATGAGTATCTACTCTTTTCTTAACCGCTGCTCCTTCTTCTTTAGCTGCTGCTAAAACTTCAGATGCTAAACGTTGCGCCATCGACTTCTCGTTTCTCTTTCTTGAATAGCTAATAAGCCATTTCATAGCCGTAGAAACTTTACGATCTGCTCTTATTGGATTAGGGATTTGAAAAGTTGCTCCACCAACTCTACGACTACGCACTTCTACGTGAGGCATAACATTAGATAATGCTTCTTTCCAGATTTCTAAACCTGTTTTCTCTTCGTCTGTTTTCTTAGACTCTACGATGTCAATTGCATCATAAAATACTTTGAAAGCTACTGACTTCTTACCATCCCACATCATCATGTTTACAAAACGAGTCACTAATTGATCGTTAAAACGAGGATCTGGCAAAAGCGGTCTTTTTTTCGCTGCTCTTTTTCTCATGTCTTCTTTTTGAGTTTTTTAGTTTTTAGTTATTCCCGTTAGTTTTAAAAACTTTCAACGGCTTAACTTTTAACTTGTTTTTACTTCTTAGGGCGTTTTGCACCATACTTAGATCTACGTTGCGTACGACCATCAACACCTGCGGTATCTAATGCTCCACGTACAATGTGGTATCTAACTCCTGGTAAATCTTTTACCCTTCCACCTCTAACCAATACTATCGAGTGCTCTTGTAGATTATGTCCTTCACCACCGATGTATGCATTAACCTCGTTACCGTTTGTTAAACGAACCCTTGCTACCTTACGCATTGCTGAGTTAGGTTTTTTAGGTGTCGTTGTATAAACACGAGTACACACACCACGTCTTTGTGGACAAGAATCTAAAGCAGCCGATTTACTCTTCTTGGTTATTTTGGCTCTTCCTTTTCTTACTAATTGTGAAATTGTTGGCATATATTTTAATATATAAATTTAATTGACCTCTTCTAAGAGGGCTGCAAAGGTAAAAATATTTTATTTAATTTCAAACCGTAAAAGATTAATTTTCAATACTTTTTTATTTTTTTGGTTAGGTCCATATTAAATGTTTAGTTTTTCCGTTAAATTTACATCACATAAAATATATAGAATACGTGCAAAATTACAACCCTTTTATTATTTTAATACTCCTATTTTTTTCATCAGAATTAATTGCTCAGAATTTAAAATTAACAATCATTGGTTCTACCGATGAAGAAACATCATTAATTTCGGATTTAAACTACAACTCTCAACATGTTGATTATAATTCCATACTAACTGAAGCTAACTTACTCCGTGATAAAATAATCAGATTTGGATATATAGATCTTAAACGTTCAACAATAAGCAAAACGAACGACACTTCTTTTCACGTTAAATTTCAACTAAATAACAAATATGAAACTATTGAGATAAATTACGACTCCACTAAAATCAATAAAAACATAATTAATTTAACTTCAAAACAAGTCTTCAACACCTATTTCGTAATACCTTTTGAAGACATAGAAAAAACATTAGAGCATATTAATATAAAGGTAGCTAATAATGGGTTTCCATTCGCAAAAATAAATCTATCCGAAATTAAGACAAAAGACAACAACACCTTAATTGCAACACTAATTATTCAAAACAAAGAAAACGAACGCCGTTTAGACAAAATAATTATTAAAGGTTATGATAAATTTCCAAAATCTTACTTAAAAAGGTATTTAAAAATTAAGCCTGAAAAAATATTTAATATTGAGACCATCAAAAAGAAAATGGTTGCATTAAATAATTTAGGCTTTGCAGAACAAACGAAAGATTCTGAAGTACTATTCACGAAAGATTCCACGACCTTATATATGTACCTAAAAAAAACGCAGAGTAACACTTTTGATGGCTTTTTAGGATTTAGCACCAATGAACAAACAAACAAAATAGATTTTAACGGTTATCTTAATTTAGAATTAAACAACAATCTTAATTATGGAGAAACTTTCAAACTCCTTTATAAGAGTGACGAAAGTGAACAACGAAATTTTGAAGCACGATTAAACTTACCATATTTATTTTCAACACCTATTGGCACAGAGTTTTCATTACGGATTCTAAAACGAGACAGCTCCTTCACATCCGTTAACCAAAAAGCTAATGTTTTTTATCAGTTGAATTCAAAAAACAGACTATTTATAGGAATTGAAAGCACTGAATCCAGCAACTTATTAGAAGATGACATAAACACAGATATAACAGACTATAAAAGCAATCTCTACAACTTAAAATATATTTTTGAGAACAGATATAGTTTCAATTCTTTGTTTCGAATAAAAAGCAAAATACAAATAGAGCTGGGTTTTGGTAAAAGAGAAATAACAAATAGCACTGAAAATCAAGAGAAAATAACCTTAGACGCATTCAATAGCTTCTATTTGAATAACAAAAATAGCCTCTACACGAAAGTAAGTGCAGCTTTAATAAACTCGAATACATATTTTGAAAATGAGCTCTATACTTTTGGAGGCATAAATTCCATAAGAGGTTTCGCAGAAAACAGCATATTAGCTAACCGATACATTGTATTAAATACAGAATACAGATATCAACTAAGTTCTAATATATACGCTCATACCATATTAGATTTTTCCAATTTCGAAAACAGAATCTCTAATATTAGAGAAAATCTTTATGGTTTTGGTCTAGGTTTTGGGATACGCACAAACTCAGGTTTATTAAAATTCAATTTTGCTAATGGAAAAACAGAAGAACAAAACTTTAAGTTCTCGAATAGTAAAATTCACATCAGTTTAATAACCGTTTTTTAGTTTTAATTGATGGATAAAACCTTTTTTTTGAAAAAAATTTAAAATTTTAACCATTAATTATTGTTTTATTAACTTTTTATTATGATTTTTGACACAGACTAATTCAAATAAAATATAAAATGAAAACAAAGTTTAGTGGAATTTTAACGCTATTACTAGCGTTTGTTGTGCAACTCACGTTCGCACAAGGAAAAACTATTTCAGGTACCATCTCCGATGGAGACAATCTACCGTTACCTGGAGTAAATGTTCTTGTTAAAGGTACTAGCAATGGTACTACGACAGATTTTGACGGTAAGTATTCAATTTCAGCAAATACAGGAGATGTTCTTGTATTCTCTTATGTTGGTAACACAGTTGAAGAAACTGTTGGAACCGAAAGTAACATCAGTTTTGTAATGAGTGAAAATGCTCTTGATGAAGTTGTAATTACCGCTTTCGGTATCAAGAAAAAGAAAGACGAGGTTACCAATTCTTACGAAGTGGTAGAAACCGAGTTAATAACACAAGCAAATAACCCTAGTGCTATTCAAAGTTTAACTGGTAAAGTTAGTGGATTACAAATTAACCAGACTTCGAATGGAGTTGCTGGTAACTCTTCAATAGTATTAAGAGGTAATCGTTCTATCTCAGGAAACAATGAAGCGTTAATTGTAGTTGATGGAGCTATTTCTTCAACAAATTACTTAGATGCTTTAGATCCTAACACTATTGAATCTGTAAACGTTATTAAAGGAGCAAGTGGTTCTATACTCTACGGATCTCAAGGTTCGAATGGTGTAATTATTGTTACTACTAAAAAAGGAGCAACAAATGAGAAAATCACTGTTGGTTTTAAAAGTACAGTAGAACTAGAATCTGTAGCATTCGTACCTGTAAGACAAACAAGATATGGTCAAGGATGGGATGTTGGAAATGGTTTTGAAAATGTTTTATATGAAAATGGAGGCTGGGGAGCTGAATTTGACGGACAACCAGTACCGGTAGGTTTACCACAAGCTGATGGTTCATTCATAACAGCACCATATTCGTCTTTAGGTGAGGATAACATTAAAGATTTTTTTAAGACAGGTACTACAAGACAAAACAGCGTAACACTTTCTGCTGGAGATTCTGAATCTTACATTAACTTATCTGCTCAAAATCTAAGACAAGAATTTGTTGTTGATAAAGATGTTTTGAAAAGAAACAATTTTGCTTTACAAGCAGGTAAAACTTTAGGTAAATTTAGAATATCTGGTGGTGCTACTTACGTTAATAGTGGTTTTGAAAGAACCTCTTCTAGATTAACTTCAGAAGGATTATATACACAATTATTACAAACACCTACAAACGTACCGGTATCTGCATTTGCAAACTCAGGAAACGAAGGTCACTGGAATGGATATTTTACTAATCCATATTGGAGTATCAATAACCAAAGACAAGAAAGAGATTCAGATAGATTTAATATCAACGGAGAAATTCAGTATTTTATTAACGATAACTTAAATATTTTATTAAGATCTAACGGTAACTTTAATTCTCAAACAACTTTATTAACTCAAAATGCATATGTAGAACCTCAATCTGTTATTGATATTACAGGTAACATTTCTAATGGTATACCGGGAAGAAATCGTTCTGAAGAATTTAGCTATGCGACTTCTGATTTTAAATTATATAACACTGATTTATTATTTAATACAGATTACGATTTAACAGAGGATATTTCTTTAAGTTCTACTATTGGTGGAAACTTACAGTACACAAAGACTACAAGTGTACAAGTTGGTGGAACAGATTTAACTATTCCAGGTGTATTTACATCGGGTAACTTAAATACTGGATTTGATAATGCACGTACTGGCGATGCTAGATCAACTGATTCTAGAGTTGGTGTATTTGGATTAGCTTCTTTTGGCTATAAAGATTTTTTATTCGTTGATTTAAAAGCACGTAACGATTGGACTTCTACTTTAGCAAAAGATAACAATTCGTTCTTTTACTCTGGAGTTGGTGCTTCTTTTATACCTACTGCAGCCTTTACTAATTTAAAAGGAGATATTTTAAGTTATGCTAAAGTAACAGCTAACTACGCAAAAGTAGGTAATGATGGTAGTGTAGATGCTTATGACATTACACCTGTATTTGCTCAAGCAACTCAATTCCCTATCTCTGGACAAAACTCATTCGTTTCAAATTTAAATATTACAGATCCTAACATTGAACCAGAATTTACAACGAATTTAGAATTTGGTTTAAACTTAGCATTTTTGAAGAATAGAATTACTTTAGATGCTGCTTACTATACATTTGATACAGAGAACCAGATTACACAAATTAGTACTTCATCTGCTTCAGGATTAAATACGAGTTTAGTAAACATTGGTGAAACTAAAGGTTCTGGGTATGAACTTGATTTAGGTGTAAAAATTATCCAAACGGATAATGTTAAGTGGAATGTAAACCTAGGATACCAACACAGTGAAAACGAAGTTGTAAAAATTAGTGACCAAGCTGACCAAGTTCAGTTATCTAGTGGTGGTGATGTACAAGTTTATGCTGTTGAAGGTGAAGCGTTCCCTGTACTTCAAGGTTCTGCTTTTTTAAGAGATGATCAAGGAAGAATTGTTGTTAACGCATCAGGTGTTCCTCAACAAGTAGCATTAAAAAACTTAGGCCAAACTACTCCAGATCATATTTTTAACTTAAACTCTTCAGTTAGTTACAAAAACTTTTCACTATCTGCAACTATGGATTATAGAACAGGACATGTGTTTTACTCAAGTACTAAAAGAGAATTAACATGGAGTGGACATTTATCTGAAAGTGCTGATGGTGGTAGAGGAGCTTTTATCTATCCTAATTCAGCTATTGAAACAGGTACAAATACAGGTGTATATGTTGCTAACACATCGACTCCATCAGGAACAAGTGATGCTGCATTTATAAGTTTATATACTACGCTTTCTAACATTGGAGAATACTCTGTTATTGATGCTTCTGCTTTTAAAGTTAGAGAAATTGCATTAAACTATGATTTTGACCAAGATGTTGCTAACCAATTAGGTTTAGACTCTTTCTCTATTGGAGCTTATGCAAGAAATCCATTTATCGTTCTTCCTGAAGAAAATAAAGGATATGCAGATCCAGAATCTTCATTCTCAACTGATAGTAACCTTGCAGGAATACAAACTACTTCATCGTATCCTACAACTAGTAGTTTTGGAGTGAATTTAAACTTAACTTTTTAATAAAAAAATCATGAAAAAAAAGAATATATATATAGTAGCGTTTTTAATGCTACTCAGTCTAACGTCATGTGACGACTTTCTAGACGTAAATGAGACTCCTACCGGTTTTACGGCAGAGAATGTATCACCTGAATTAATATTAGCAGGTGCTATACTTAACACTTACGATGCGCACATGAGAGGTGCTAACCAACTTGGTAATGTTTTCATGCAAAATTGGGCTTCTGATGTTAACAATTTTACAGGCGGTAATTTAACGATATACCAATTAGAGATAACTCCTAGTTTTTGGGATATTATTTGGGATGGTATGTATCAAGATCTATCTTCTCTACAAGCTATAATAGACTTTGAAGGAGGGAATTATGCACACCATAAGGCAATTTCAAGAATATTGAAAACGTTTTATATGCAACAAATAGTTGACATCTATGGAGATGTACCTTATTCTCAAGCCTTATTACAAGGAGAAAATTTAAATCCTGGATATGACGATGCTCAATCTATATATCGTGATTTTATTGTTCAATTAGATTTAGCAATACAAGAAGCTAATACTACTGAAGAAGTAACTGTTGTTGGTGGTGAAGATGTAATCTTTGCAGGTAACATGGATTCATGGATAAGATTAGCTAATACATTAAAATTAAGAATATTAATAAGAGAATCTGGAGTTTCTGGTTCTGCAGCTTATATCGCTGATGAATTTGCTAATTTAGATTTAAATTTTATAACTAGTGATGTAGTTGTTAATCCTCCTTACGAGAATATTGCAAATAAGCAAAGTCCTTTTTATGCTCTTTATGGAGCTGATGCTGCAGGAAATGGTTCTGAAAGATCTGGAAACGTTGCTGCTGGTTATGTTGCTGAGTTTTTAAAAGGAAATGCAACTCCTGGTGCATCTTCTGTATCAACAGGAGTATATGACACTAGAGTTGAAAGACTTTTCGCTTTAGAAAGCGGTGTAGTTAATGGAGCTGAACAAGGTGTATTAAGTACAGCTACTGTTCTTTCAGGATTTGGACCAGGAACTTTAATCGGTTCTGAACAAGTTGGATGGTTATTTACTAGCGCTGAGAGCTTATTTTTACAATCTGAAGCAGTACAAAATGGATGGATAACTAGTGGAAATGCTAAAGCTCTTTTTGAGCAAGGTATTACAGCTTCTTTTAACCTTTTAGGTGCAGCTAGTGATGCTAGTGGATACATTACTTCTTCTCAAAGTGTAAATTTAATTGGATGGGATGGTTCTGCTAACAAAATTGAAGCAATCATGACTCAAAAGTGGATTGCATTAAATAGTATTAATGGTGGTGAATCTTGGATTGAATATACAAGAACAGGATTCCCTGATGTGCCTTTAGCTTTGACTGCTCAAAGACCAGCTAGACCAGTGAGATTAATGTACCCTGACAGCGAATATGCTGCTAACTCGGCAAATGTTCCTGCTCAAACTCAAGATGATGCTTTTTCAGACAGAATCTTCTGGGATATTAACTAATAACAAAATTTAAACTTAAAAAAATGAAAAACTATAAATTAATACTTTTAGTAACTGTAATCTCTTTTCTAAACTTTTCTTGTTTAGTAGATGATACAGAAGACACAAGCTTTGGAGAGAGCCCTTATGTTGTTGGTTTCACTACTAACCTTGATGCTGTAAGTTATTTCGAAGACGAAGGTATCGTTGGTAGAGATTTTAGGATTGAGTTGTTAGGTGGTATGCAAAGTGTACCTGCAGGTCAAGATATAACTATAAACTATGAAATTGACCCAGCTTCTACAGCTACAGAAGGGCAAGAATTTGATTTCACTGACAATAGTGGTGCTGTAACAATTAATGCAGGAGATTTAACTACAAATTTTTCTCTTAATATTAATACAGGTTCATTTGATACTTCTGTACGTACAGAACTAATATTAAATCTTATATCAACAACAGATGGTAATTCTACTGTTGGTTCAAACGTCAACAAATTATCTATATCTTTCGTTGGTTGCGTTTCTAATGCATCAGATTTTCAATATTCGGTAGTGACAACAAGAGAAGATACAGGAGACGTATTTGTTTTAGGTATCGAAACGGTATACTTTGAAAGTGTAAATAACTTTAGAACTACATCTTCAGGAAGTCTTGCAGTTGGTGGTAATGGAGCACCTGTTGATGAAAGTGGAATCGATTTTAGTGTTCTTTGTGGTGATATAAACATACCTACTCAAGGATTATTGCAAGGTTTATTTGCTGGTAACTTAGTAGAACAAGTTGAAGCGACAAGTATAGATGCAAATGGTGATTTTGAACTAAAATATAGCGCTGATTATGGTGGAGCAACAGGTGTTATTAACTTCACTGGTGTATACACAAAACTATAAATATAAAAAAACAAAAAAATGAAAAATAACAATTATATAAAGTTATTGGTATTACCATGCATTATCGCACTATTAGCATCTTGTGTTAATGATGATGACGTTTTTGGAGATAACACGAATAAGGCAACTGCCGTAACAACTGTTACTGAATTAATGATATTTGAAGGAGGAACAGGTTTAATTCCTTTTACTATTAGTAATCCGATAAACAAAACAGCAAAATTTAGAATTGATGTTGTATCTGGTAGTGCTGAAGAGGACACAGATTACACAGCTGGTACAGGTGATATTGTAGGAGAAAATGGTATATCAGGAGAAGGTTTTGAAATGATTGTTCCAGCTTACGCTGAATCATTTGAGATCCCTGTAAGTACAATCCTTGATTTAGATCAAACTGAAGGTACTGAGACTATTACATTAAAAATCTCTGCTACAGGAAACAGAACTATTTTAACACCTGTTCCTTACTTAGTTAATGTTACAATAGTTGATTTTACATATTGCATGTGGGATCTTCAAGTATTAGATGCTTATGGTGATTCATGGCAAGGTGCTACAATTACAATTGAAGACGACCACCATACCGCTACATATCCTACAGAAGACTGGAATGACTTTGAAGAGTTATACCAAATTCCAGTAGGAACTAACTATGCGTTTACTTATACTTCTGGAACTACAGGAGATCAACCTAACGTAGCTGATGCTCCAGGTTATGAAGAAGAAAACTCTTACACGTTAACTGCTACAAATGGTACAGTTTATAGTGATGGACCTGTTCCAACTGTTGGAATAATTGCTAGTGGTGCAGATTCTTGTAACTAAACTAAAATATTTTAAATATTTATTAAAGCCACCTTGTAAAACAAGGTGGCTTTTTAATTTTAAGACTAAATGAAAAATATATTAGTTACTTTTTTATACATAACAAGCATAGTAGCCGTATATAGTCAGAATACAATCGGCACATTGTTAAACACAGATGCGGCAAACAATGCCTATACCCTATTTGCGCCAATAACATCAAACCAGACTTATTTAATAAATAATTGTGGTGAAATAATTAACCAATGGAATAGCAACTTTTTACCTGGTGCATCAGTCTATTTACTTGAGAATGGAAACCTACTAAGAACCGGAAGAATTACAAATAGTGAAATAAATTTTGGTGGATTAGGTGGTAAAATAGAACTATTTGATTGGGATGGTAATTTACTTTGGGAATACACACACTCGTCATCTACATTTACACAACACCACGATATATACCCATTATCGAATGGTAATATATTATTATTGTCTGCAGAAATAATGCCTTTAGAAGAAGCGATACAAGCAGGACGAAGTCCTATCCTTTTAGAAGACGGAAGAGTATTTAATGAACAAGTTCTTGAAATTGAACCTATAGGAACAAATCAAGCAAATATTGTATGGGAATGGAATGTTAAAGATCATCTTATTCAAGATCTTGATGCTACAAAAGATAATTTTGGAATTATTGAAAACAATCCACAACTGTTAAATTTCAACTATACCAACACAACTGGTAGTGATGAAAATTGGCTCCATATGAATTCTCTACAATACAATGAGGATTTAGATCAAATTATGTTAAGCAGTAGAATTCTTAGTGAAATATACGTTATCGACCATTCTACAACCTCTTTAGAAGCAGCAACCGCACTCGGTGGCGATTATGGTAAAGGTGGTGATATTCTTTATAGATGGGGAAACAAAGAGGCTTATGCTAAGGGAAATACAGCGGATCGTACTTTGTACGGACAACACTATCCACATTGGATAGCAAATGGTTTAAACGATGAGGGTAAAATACTAATCTATAATAACGGCAACAGTACAAGACCTTATTCCTCTGTAGATATAATACAACCATTAACTACAACTCCTGGTAACTATACCTATAATTCTACTACTGGTTATGGACCATTAATAGCAGAAAGTAGTTACACAGCAGAAATTAATACCGATTTTTACTCTGTAATTCTATCAAGTGCTCAACGCTTACCAAATGGAAATACTTTAATTTGTGAAGGAGATTCTGGTCATTTTTTTGAAATTAATACAGCTAACGAAATTGTATGGGACTATGTAAGCCCTGACACCACTCTTGGAATAGCTACACAAGGTGATGTACCATTTTCTAATCTGGTTTTTAGAGCGTTAAAATTCCCTTTAGATTATCCTGCATTTGATAATAGAACACTAACACCTATGGATCCCATAGAACTGAACCCAAACCTTGATAATTGTAACCTTTTAAGTACTCCCGAATTTTTATTGCAAAACATCGCTATTAATATTTACCCAAATCCTGTTATAGATATATTAAATATAAATTACAAAGAACAAATTAAACGCTTACAAATATTTACTATCTCAGGTCAAATTCTAGTTACAGCCAATAATACTAAAACTATCAATTTACAAAACTTAACTTCTGGCCTGTATATAATTAAAATAGAAACTGAAAAAGGAATAATAACAAAGAAATTAATAAAAAATTAAAACGTTTAAATTTATACTAAAGAGCCTGATTTATATCAGGCTCTTTTTTTATACCTTTACACCAATGGAAAATAGCACACAAATATTTGGTTTAAGAGCAGTAATTGAAGCAATTAATGCAGGAGAGACAGTAGATAAAGTTTTTTTACAAAAAGGCCTTAAAGGCGAGTTGTTTAATGAACTTGAAGCTCTCTTGAGAAAAAAAGGCACAAATTCTTCTTATGTACCAGTAGAAAAATTAAACAGACTAACTAAAAACAACCATCAAGGTGTTGTAGCTCAAATATCACCAATCGCATTTCACGATTTAGATGCACTCGTTGAAAAAACGATTGAAAGTGGTGCCACTCCTCTATTTCTTCTATTAGATCAGATAAGTGATGTAAGAAATTTTGGAGCAATTATTAGAACTGCAGAGTGCACAGGCGTGCATGGAATAATAATACAAAAAAAAGGTGGTGCTCCAATAAATGGAGACACTATTAAAACCAGTGCTGGAGCTGTTTTTAAAGTACCAATTTGTAAGGTTGACCACATTAAAGATGCGATGTTTCACATGCAAGCTTGCGGCATAAAAGTTATTGCTGCTACAGAAAAAACGGATGATACTATTTTTGATGTTTCTTTTAACGAACCTTGCGCTATTATAATGGGAAGCGAAGGCCGTGGTATTAATCCTTCGGTATTAAAACTTGTAGATGCTAAAGCTAAATTACCTTTATTGGGAGAAATAGAATCGCTAAATGTTTCTGTTGCTTGTGGTGCTTTTCTATATGAAGCGGTAAGACAACGACTATAACCTACTCCTTATTTTCTTTAAAAATATAATTGATTTCTGAAATTTCTTTTGAAATTTCAGAAGTTTCTGTGAACCATTCATTTTCTGGTGGTAACTCTATAAAGTTACCACTTTCATCAAAATGCTTTAAAAATTCATCTTCTTCCTCATTATAATTTGCTTGTTCCCAAGCGTAACGTTTCGGCTTGGCTATTGCTTTCCTAAAAATTAAAGCAAATATAAAACCTGTTATTAAGCCTGCCGTATGTCCTTCCCAAGAAATTTGTTCATCTATAGGAAATGCGTACATAAACATACTTCCGTAAAGAAATACAACTACCAACGATAGCGCAATAAGTTTATAATGTCTAGCAAAAATGCCTTTAAAGAAGTTGAAGCTAAATAATACATAAATTAATCCGCTTGCTCCTATATGGTACGAAGGTCTTCCTATTAACCAGGTAATTAACCCTGACAATAAAATTCCATAAATTACGACCTTAAATGCGATAGGTTTATAAAAATAAAATAAAGCTGAAGACAAAACAAATAATGGAATGGTATTAGAATATAAGTGCTTTATTCCTGAATGAATAAATGGACTAAATATAATACCGCGTAAGCCTTTTAATGTTTGTGGATAAACTCCATATTTATTAAAACGCAAGCCAAATCGAATTTCTATCGCAAAAATTAACCAAATTAAAAGCACAAATAATAATGGATACATAAGCGTATCTCTACTAAATGTGAAAGGCTGTTCTTGTTTCTTCATATTAAAATAAGTATAGCAATTTATAATCCAATACTTAATATAGTGTTACAATGTCAGTTTAAGCAACCATTATCAACCTTATAATTATGGAATAAACCAATACGAATGCATAGAATTTGATTCTTAATAGTAAAAATCTTCATGCGGCCTTCAAAACTAATATTGCAAACTATGACCAAGAAACGCTCGACATAACACAAAAAAAAGTTTAATTTTACATTATGAATATTCCTTTAGCTGAAAGATTAAGACCTAAAACATTAACAGATTACGTTAGCCAAGCACATCTAGTGGGAGAAAACGGAACGTTAACCAAACAGATTAATCTAGGAATGATCGCTTCTATGATTTTTTGGGGACCACCTGGAATAGGAAAAACAACACTCGCTAATATTATTGCAGAAACTTCTGGCAGACCTTTTTACACATTAAGCGCTATTAGCTCTGGTGTTAAAGATGTGCGTGAAGTAATAGAGAAAGCTAAACAAAGTGGTGGGTTGTTTACGACCAAAAACCCAATTCTCTTTATAGATGAAATTCATAGATTTAGTAAGTCTCAACAAGATTCTCTATTACAAGCGGTAGAGAAAGGTTGGGTAACTTTAATTGGTGCTACAACTGAAAACCCAAGTTTTGAGGTTATTCCTGCATTATTGTCACGCTGTCAGGTTTATATATTGAAACCTTTTGAGAAAAAGGATTTAGAGGTGCTTTTAAAACGTGCAATAGAAACAGATATAGAAATATCTAAAAAGAATATAAAACTTAAAGAAACGGACGCACTGCTTCGTCTTTCGGGAGGTGATGCACGAAAATTGTTGAATATATTTGAGCTTATAGTAAGTTCTGAAGCTTCAGATAATTTAACAATTACCAATGAATTAGTTTTAGAGAAAGTACAAAACAACACTGTTCGCTATGATAAAACTGGAGAGCAACATTACGATATTGTTTCGGCTTTTATTAAATCGATTCGAGGCAGTGACCCAAATGCCGCTGTATATTATTTAGCACGTATGGTTGAAGGTGGTGAAGATGTTAAATTTATAGCAAGACGATTGTTAATTTTAGCTAGTGAAGATATTGGTAATGCCAATCCAACAGCATTAGTAATGGCTAATACCACATTTCAAGCCGTTTCAACCATTGGCTATCCAGAGTCTAAAATTATATTAAGTCAATGCGCAACATATTTAGCCTGTTCACCAAAAAGTAATGCTGCTTATATGGCTATTGGTAACGCTCAACAGTTAGTAAAGCAAACTGGCGATTTACCTGTGCCTTTAGCAATGCGAAATGCTCCTACAAAACTTATGCAAGAGATCGGTTATGGAGAAAACTATAAGTATTCTCATAACTACGAGAATAACTTCGCTTCCCAAGAGTTTTTACCTAAGGAAATAATAGACACTAAACTTTACGACCCAGGAAATAATGCTAGGGAAAATGCACAACGCGATTTTTTAAAAGCCCGTTGGAAAGAAAAATATGGTTATTAATTTTCTCTATCGACTTGATACTAAAACTTAATGTGTATTATTTTAGTTTGCAATTTTTGGTTTTGATAATATTCTAAAATCCAGTTTGCATCTAATTTATATAGTATTGCGTTTTCTCCTTCTACTAAATAAACATTAGACATTCCTGTTTCTTTAATTTTATAAAGTACCTCTGGTGTTTTATTAACCAATTGATATCCATTCTGGATTTTTTGAGCGTATAAAACATCTAAATTCTGTTTAATTTCTGAGATAGTAGACACGGCAACTGTTTCTTTAGCAACTTCGCTTACCTCACCAACTTCTTCCTGCTCTGTAACTTCTTCATTATCAACAACTTCCTTAAATTCAACAGGTTGCTTTATAACTGCTTCTTTTTCTTCTTTTAAAATTTTAATTTCCTCTTTTAAAATCTCAATTTCAGCTGCTTCATTGTTAACTTCCTTTACCTCATCGTTTACTACTACCGCATTTTTAAAATTATAACTATAATTAGCAGCTTCTATACTTGCAAAAGCGCTTCTTAAAGCTTGATTGTATGCCACTTTATAGTTTTTTTCTCTAGATTCACCAAGAGAGCTGGTGTGAATTATCTCGTTTTTACAATTTTTTAATTGTATCAATAATTTAGTTTTAAACATTGTAGACTCATCTAAAACATCTGCTTTTAAGGCAAGGCAATTATTTTTACCATAATCACTTGGTAAAGTTTCGTCTTCCATTAGAGCTTCAAAATTATATTTTTCGAATAAGTACTGTGTTAACGCATTTAATCGGTACTCATCTGCTTCTTTTAAAAACTCAAACTTATTTGGGACGATTACGTATTTATAATCGTTTAAACTTTGTTGTGCAGAAACTGAAGTTAACGCCACTATAGCAAGTAAAATTAAGACTGTTTTTTTCATAGTAATATTTATAAGTATTTCTTTAAATCAAGTAAATGCTTGACTTCTTTTATTTCGTTTTCTAAATCTACATTGTGGTAATTATAGCAAATTGCATCCATACCAATGTTTAAGGCTCCTAGAATATCTGCTTCATAATTATCACCAATCATTATGCCATATTCTTTGGTAATATTGGCCATCTTTAAAGCATGGTTAAAGACTTTTGGGTTTGGTTTTTTTACACCTACTGCCTCAGAACTAGTAACGGTATCAAAATAATGCGCAATATTAGATTTTTCTAATTTGCTTTGCTGCACTTCTTTAAATCCGTTAGTTATTATATGCAATTTGTATTTTGATTTCAAATAGTCAAGTATTTCTATTGTACCCTCAAAAACATGATTATAAGCCGTTAAATAGTCTATGTAATCTATTGACAATTGATTTATAACATTGTCCTCTACTATTATTTCTAAAGCATCGAAAGACTCTTTTAGCCTTCCGTAACGCAGATTACTTTTAGACACTTTCTCTTCTCTATATAATTTCCAGTATTTTAAATTTATTGGTCGATAGATTTCAGAAAAACGATCTAAATCAATAACAACATTATTCTTTTTAAAAATAATATCGAAAGTAAGCGCCGAGTTTTTATCAAAATCCCAAAGCGTGTGGTCTAAATCGAAAAAGACATCTGTTATTTTAGTTTTCATCTTTTGAATCTAATATAATATTAAAAAGTTCTTTATAATCTTTCCAAATTGTTGCAGTTCCAAAGGTATAATTATGAAACACAGAAACAAACTCACCATTCACCTTTTTGACCGCTCTAATTATTTGATTTAGATGCATTTTTTTATCTAGAGAAGATTGGTACTTTAGCAATGCATTGTCGAGTACGTGATACGTATTGATGCGTAAAGGTGTTTGTATTTCGTAATCCAAATCATAAAAGAAAAATGGTGTACATGTACCAGCTCTAAAACCAATTTGGTTAATATAACCCATTGTAAAATCTTCTGGAACTTCTAATTCTACAAGATTTCTATAAGATTCCGGTAAATTTAATTTAGAAAAAGATTGCCTAGATGCATATAAATCTTGATTAATAATCGCCTCCATTCTCAATTTTTCAGTTTTAAGAATTGCTAAATTATCTAACGCAAAGTAAGACGCTTTCAATCCAATTTTAGAGTAATCTCCTACTTCTTTTATAAGTGAAATAAATTTGCTTTTTTGAGCATTTATATTTTTATCGTATGTAGAAAAATCACCTATTAAAAAGAAAAATATAAATTTATCTTTAACTTGTTTTTGCTTATTTATAATGTATTTAAAAGTGTCGAACGGGTCATGCTGAAAACCAAAAATTACAGAATAGCGTTTGTAGATATTTGTTAATCTAATGCGAAATAAGTCACTAAACGTGCCTCCAATTGTGCGCATAATCCCTTTTAATTTGTAACTATAAGCGGACGGCACATCTATTACCGGCGTTATTTTGTAGTGACGTTCTGGAAATAGAAATTCTGGAAATTGTGCTTCTAGAGCTTTTCTAAATTTAAAGGCCCATATATCAACAACAGGTTCTCTTAAAAAACCGTTGTTATAAGCTAAACTTTCTTCGGCAGTAAACCGACCAAACTCATCTTTTACATGAGGTAAATACTCTTCGTAACGACTTAATAAATAAAAAGATGCTGCAAAAATATCGAATGGTAAGGCGCTTTGTTCTCCATTTGGAAAAAAGCATTTTGTTTCCTCCCAATCACTTACTTTAGTTTCTACATCGCTTAAACCTTGCTCGAATAATAGCTCTTGAGAACGGACAAAAAATTCCTTTCCTAAAGGCTGTCTTGAATACGACATTTTTAAGCTATCATGAGCAATAAAATCTTCGACTGTAGTAGTAAAACTCACTGGTATACCTAAAATTCGCGTACAAATTTGCTTAAATGTGTAGCGTAATCTAGGAGTGATTTTGTGAGTGTAAACTAATAACATAGGCAGTGGAAAATTCCGAAAGGCTAAAAATACCAAATTCAAAGTACAAATTACTGTTACAAATTGTAATTCTGATTTTATTAAAAGGACTTTCGTATTTTATTTGACCTTACTATAACTTGATACTTTAAGCTAAAGTATATTTTCATCTGCAAAACTAAAATACCCATTCTCTGTTATAATTAAATGATCAAGCACTTTAATATCTAAACTTTGTCCTGCTGTTTTTAATTTTAACGTCAGGTCTTTATCCGCTTGACTTGGCTTTAACGTTCCAGACGGATGGTTATGCGACAAAACAAGACCAACAGCTCCTACTTCTAAAGCTATTTTAAGCGCTAAACGTACATCGACCAAAGTGCCTGTTATGCCACCTTTACTCAATTGTTTTTTTTGAATAACCTTATTGGAGTTATTTAAATATAGAATCCAGAATTCTTCATGTGGCAACTCGCCTATTAAGGGTTGCATAAGCTCGAATACAGATTTGCTTGATGTTATTTTTTTACGCTCTAAAGCCTCTCCTCCTCTTCTTCTTCGTCCTAATTCTAGAGCCGCAACTATAGAAATAGCTTTTGCTTCTCCAATACCTTTAAACGTCATGAGTTGCTTAATGGATAATTTACCAAGTTCACTTAAATTATTCTCGGCACTAGCTAAAATACGTTTACATAAAGCAACAGCACTTTCTTCTCTGTTTCCAGATCCTATTAGTATGGCTACCAACTCAGCATCACTTAAAGTTGCTTTGCCTTTGTCTCGCAACTTTTCTCGAGGTTGATCGTCTTGAGACCAATTTTTTATGGAAAATGATGCGGATTTTTCTGTCATTTAGTAAATCTACATTTTTTTACCGACTTTATAATCAAGACTATACATTTTGAATCTTATAAATTTTAAAACTAATATTAAAGTCGTAAATTTCAATCTGAAACAATAGACTATATATTTTTTGAATTATCCACCAAAACATCATCAAGACAACGATAGAGATCATATAATAGAAGTGATTAAAACCTATCCTTTGGCTACTATCGTTTCAGTAAAAGATAACCAACCTCTAATTACACATTTACCGCTCATTCTAAATGAAGGCAAACTGGTTGGCCATATAGATATCTACAATCCACAAACCGAGTTATTAAAAGATAACAACGACGTAACCATTCTGTTTTACGGTCCGCAATGTTATATTTCACCAAGCATTTATAATACTGCGCAATTGCCAACCTGGAACTATATTCGTGTACACTTAAAAGGAAAAGTAAAAGCTTTAGAAAACACTCAAGCTTTAAAAGAATCGCTTATTGCAATGACTGAGTTTCTAGAAGCGCCTGACCATAAATATGTTTTGGATGCTAATAATCCAAGATTAGATGCCAACCTTAAGTACATTAAACTCTTTGAAATTGAAATTGATTCTTGGGAAGGTAAGTTTAAACTTTCTCAAGACAAACATCCAAAAGATATTAAAAACGCTAGAGCGGAATTGCTTCGTGCTAACCAAGAAAGTATTACGATGTTTTTAGATAGTGTGTTTGCGTAATACTATTGATTAGACTCATACATAGCTGTTGGAAACCTATCTTTTAACCTAGATAATTCTTTAGAAAATTCTTCATATTCTTTTTGACTATACATATGTCTAGGTTTAGAAATATCGAAACCAGACGTAGCATGTTTCTGTCTTACATTATGTACCGCTTTTAAATGAGCCGAGATTACAGTTATATAGTTTTGAAACGAGGTTTCACTGTTAACCTCTAATAAAAACAAAGTATTTGGATTAATTTCCTTTTCGAAAAATCTTACTAAATCATCTTCCTTTTCATTAAAACCAATACTATTAATAGTATCTTTTATTACTACGGGTATCGTTTTTTTATATTTTAAAATATCAACATCCACTTGTGGTCGAGATGGTATTGGTGGCGCTACCTGATAACCAAAATCAACTTTGTAATCCAATACAGACTTACTTAAAACGCTATTAAATCCTATTGATTGAAATCTATTCTGCTCAACATCTCTATCTATAACATTATATCTAACGGTTCTTAAACCTGTATAATAAACCTCTGCTTCAAACGCCTTAAGATGTTTTAATTTTAAATTTTTATTAGCACTTATTGAAATTAAAATTTGATACACTAATTCTTCAGGATAACTTGTACTTTCTATTGCTATAAATGAGCGAACTTCCTCCAGTTTTATTTTTCTTTCACCTTCAAAAATAATATTCAAATTATCGTTATCATCAGTAATCAACTTAAAATGAAGCATTGGATGGTTTCGGTAATAATGCCTATCAGAATCATGAAAAAACGATTTTGGCAAATCCATTATTGGATTATCAACTAAATAACTTTTATCTATCTCTTTATAATCAACAAGCTCTATTGTAGACAAACCAAATGCTAAACAAGATAAGATTAGAAAATGATAAAAAAGATAGAGCTGTTTCTTTCGTTTTATAACTCTCAATAAGGTTTTCCATGTTTCTAAATACATGACTAAAACTAATAGTATAAACGAAATATAGTATTCTGGAAAGAACTCAAAATCTAACATACTAACTGTCATTATTCCAAAAGACATCGCTATCTTCCCAAACCAAAACATAAAATTTAGATTTAAAAATACTTGCTCATTTAATATTCTTACTCTTTTAGTATTTCGTCTTGCACATATGCTTTGAGGTCTTCTAAACAGAAAACTTATGGCTACAGAATTGCCGAAAATTAAAGATAAATAAGCATAAAATAAATTAGAAAGCCATCTGCCATTCTCGGTGAATATTAGTGGTATAAACCCATAACTAAAAGATATAACTCTAAAGGTTTCTCTTATTATATAAAAAGCAGAGTAGATTGCAAATGAAGACAACAAGCCAATTACAATGCATAAAACTAACTTCCGCTTTGAAATGTCTTCAAACTTTATATAATTATCGAAAAAGAGTCTTTTAAATTGCATACTAGGTTAACTATACTTTATGAGTATAAAAACCAAGTGTAATGTTACACTTAATATATTGTTTGGTTACTAAATAAAATTAAATCATTATTAATTAAAGTCAATGTTATACTATCCATCTTACATAAATGAGTTAGAAAAAAATGTATTTTTACATATTATATAGCTGATACAAAAAATTAAAATCAGCTATAAGTTATGAATTAGAATAAACCTTGAGTATTAAAAAATTACCGCTATTAATTTCTAATTATTACAAAGAACAGACTACTCTATCTCTTTTAGAATGCGCCTTCCAAATAGGAGTTTTTAATTTGATGAGAATAAATGAAGAAAATAAATAAATTGGAATGACAGTGCTCGAACTATTTACTATATCGGTGAATATGGTGTTTTAAAATAAAAAAATGAAAGCTAAATTTTTTGTCCTACTAGTATCAATCTTATCTTTAGGGAGTTACTTATGCTTTACTCATTCTTTTAAACTTGGTCTTACTTCAGACTCTGTACAGTATATGTTTGTTGCAGAAAGTCTTTTAAATGGTGATGGATTTGTAGATGAAGATGGTATTTTTGTAAGTCATTGGCCACCGCTATATTCTATAATGCTTGCTTTATTTTCTAAAATAACTAGTACAACCGTTCAATTGGCGGGATGGTATTTAAATGCTTTTTTAATATTTAGTCTACCACTTATAACTTATAAAATAGTAAAGATTCTTGAATTAAAGTTCTTTTACAAAATCACATTACCCATTATTATTGTTACTTCTGCAGCAGTATTAAGGCATACTTACCTACTTAGTGAAGGTCTCTTTTTAAGTCTATTACTAATTATCCTTCTACTTTTCTTAAAGTTTATAAAACATGATAATATAAAATACTTAATAGGATCTGGTATTGTCTCTGGCTTGCTAATTTTAACAAGGTATGCTGGTATAGGTTTTATTACAGGTTGCTGTATTTACCTTCTCTTTATTCAGCCTAAGACTATTGGTTTTAAATTAAGGACTCTAATTATATACTCCCTTTGTACTGCTTCTTTATTTCTATTATGGCTACTTTACTCCTATGGAATGGATGCACCTAGAAACATTAGAGAATTTTATTTTCATCCTGTAAGTCTGCATCAGCTATTTCGTATTCTAAAAACTATAGCGCACTGGTTTGTTTCGCTTACATTCGTTAATGCCATTTTTTTAGTATTAATTATTGTAGGATTACTAAAGACACAAATTACCTTAATCCCGAGGTTAATAAAGAATAACATAGTTACTTATAAGCCTTATGTTCGCCTATTAACAACTTTAATAGTAAGTTACGTTCTATTTATAATTGTAGCATTATCATTTTTTGATTCTGAAATTCCAATTGGTAACCGTATTTTCTCTTGTGTTTTTCCATTAATTATATTATTAATTGCTCTAATTTTAAACTTTAAAATAGAATACAAGCAATTGAACTTGGTAGTATCTCTCAGCTTTATTTTTCTATTTTACCACTCGATAGACAACAACAAATCAATATGGAAAAATCATTATAATAACGGTTCTGGATATACTTCTTTAGCATGGAAAAACTCGGAGGTCTTACAGCACGCATTTCAAAATAATTTATTGGATGTTTATAGTAATGCTTATGGCGTTATGAGGTTACATAAAAATATAACGACCACTCTTGTTCCTGTTGCTAAAAGCGAACAGTTTACTCAGGATATTAGTTTTATGGCCAAAGAAGTAGCCTTGGGTAAAAGGGACATCCTACTTTTTAATAAAATGAATAGAGGCTATTTTGTCTCAAAGGAATTTTTATTAGATTACTTTAAAAACTACAACATATCTTATTTTAAAGATGGCATTATTATTAGCAAACCTTTAACAACAAATAATTTATAGAAAAAGCACGGTATTCGCTTAATTAACAACCTATTTAACAACCTCAATTAAAGTCTAAACCTCCATAATTAAAAGATTTTATTAATAGCAAATGCCATCTATTATCGAGAAAACTTTTAGCTGTTTCTAGTAATTGAATTTGTCAAAAAAATAGTCGAACTTCGTTTAACTTATGATATAAAACATCGTGCAATATTATAAAAAACCGATTGAATGACAATATTTCTTTGGATTTTAGGAATTATAATTCTAATAATTTTATCAATTTACTTATTGTATTTTGTTCCATTAAGGAAAACGGAAGATGAATTTGAATATGTACACGTAGAAGAAAATGGAACTATAAGAGAATTATCTAGAGAAGAAAAAGGTTACTTAAAAGAAACTTTTGAACCCGCAGATGGAGCTAGACCTTACATTAAATCTAGATATGAAAGTAAGACACCAGATGGAAAAATTCACGGTTTTATTCCGAGAAATAGAGTTCCCAAAAAAATAGAAATTATTGAACCGAAAATGGATGCCGAAACTTGGAAAAGAACTTGGATTTTAATGATTAAGGATTTGACAAATTTGGAATACCAAAAACGAACTTGGCTCGACCAAAATAATACAAATCCATATTATTCTTTCGTAGAATTTATGTGTTCATATTTTGACGATTTGGATTTATCAGATAATTACGAAAAGTCTATTAAAAAAGGATTAGTAACTCAAAAAGAATACGAATCAATTTCTGAATGGAATAGGCTACTTTCCGAATATGATTCACCGAACAATAATGACTATGACCATAAAGCAATTCTGAATGATAAAAAATGGATTAACATTGTCGAATTAGGAAAAGAATCCCTTGAGAATTTTAAACCTAATTTAAATAAATTTGAAAGAGGTTTACTAATATAAAAATAACCACGCATCTAACCTTATACACAAACCCGTTAAACGAACTGCACCCAAAACCCTACCCAATCAAAGCTTTCAAAGCCTCAAAATCCAAACCTCCATAATTACCACTACTCATTAAAAGCAACGCTTTATCATCAAAATTCTGAGAAAACAAAAAATCTTTAAATTCTTCTGGATTGGTATAAATAATTAAATCGTCTCGTTGGAAAGCGTTTGCTATTTGCTCATGCGTTACCTCCTCTAATTTTTTAATTTCTACAGCATGTGGAGAATAAAACACCACTGCAACATCTGCTGCATCTAAAGCGCCTTTATATTCTTTTAAAAACTCAGCATTTAAACTACTATAAGTATGTAATTCTAAACACGCTACTAAAGTTCGGTTTTCGTATTGTTCTTTAACCGCATTTGTAGTGGCTTCTACTTTACTTGGCGAATGTGCAAAATCTTTATAAGCAACACTGTTTTTGCTTTCAGCAATTTTCTCTAAACGTTTACTTGCGCCTTTAAATGTAGAAATAGCTTCGTAGAAATCGTCTTCATCGATTCCCATGTGTTGGCAAACCCATTTTGCGCCTGCAAGATTGTTAAGATTATGTTTTCCAAAGACTTCTATTGGCAAAGGACCTTCGGGAGTTTCTAACAATGTTTCACCATTTTCTACTGTGTATTCTGGTGTTTTATATGCGAGTTTTCTAATTTGATTTTCGCTAGCTTCCACTACTCTTTTTACCTCAGCATCTTCTTCGTTATAATTAATACTTCCGCCTTGCACTATCGAGTCTAAAAATATACTAAACTGCTCTACATAGTTCTCGTAGGTTGGAAACACATTAATATGATCCCAAGCAATACCACTTAATAACGCAATATTTGGTTTATAGAGATGAAATTTTGGTCGTCTGTCTATTGGTGAGCTTAAATACTCATCGCCTTCAAGAACAATAAAATCGTTGTCTTCGGTTAGTTTAACCATAACATCGAAACCTTCAAGTTGTGCACCAACCATATAATCGACATCGCGATCGTGATAATGCATAACATGCAGAATCATAGATGTTATAGTTGTTTTTCCATGGCTTCCACCAATAACAACTCTGGTTTTGTGTTTAGACTGTTCGTATAAAAACTCTGGATAACTGTAAATTTTTAAGCCTAATTCTTGTGCTTTTAACAGCTCAGGATTATCTTTTTTAGCATGCATACCTAAAACAATAGCGTCTAAATTAGACGTTACTTTCTCTGGAAACCAACCAAAAACTTCAGGCAATAAACCTTTAGCTTCTAATCTTGATTTTGAAGGTTCGAAAATAGTATCGTCACTTCCTGTTACTTGGTATCCTTTATTATGTAATGCTAATGCGAGATTGTGCATGGCACTACCTCCAATGGCTATAAAATGTACGTTCATAGAGTTGTTTAATGAAGTGTAAATATATGAATTGTAATACTAAATTTTAATGAAGTGTCAGGATTTCTGCGTTAGGGATGGAACAATTGTTGGAGCTCATCTCTGATAGCGACTTGTGACAGCGCGACCTTTAGGTAACGCCCAAAAATTAAAGATTATTTATGGTTTGCTTCTCGATTTTAAAAACGTCTATTTTAGGTAAATCTGCAATGGCTTTATCAATCCAGATTGTCGCTTCTTCCTTATTCTTTTTATGTGTATAAATTTGTGCTAATCTGTAATAAGCCCAAGCTTTTGGCACACCATCTTTTGCACTATAATTCTCTATATACACTTTTAGGCAAAACTCACCTTTTTCTAGTTGCACGTTATAATCTGCACACACTTTACCTATTTGATAATGCATAGCATTGCGCTTGTGTTTTACATGCGCTGCTTCGAGATTGGTTATAGCTTCTGTAGATTTTCCTTCTTTTTCGTAGAGCTTTGTCAGCTTATCGTAACAAGTAATAGAACCTCCTTCTTCTATGGCTTTTTTGTAGAATTTTTCGGCTAATTCTGGTTCGTCGTCATACTCGTAAATGTAACCTTTGGCTAAATAACCGTCTACTACAGATAGTTTCTCTAACTCGTTCGCATACTTAAAACTTTTACTTTTACTACCTCCAATAATACCTGGTAATTGCATGTATAATTCTACTAATGCCCAACGTGCATCTAAATGATTTGGATCGAGCTCTGCTGCTTTTAAAAAAGCAGTTTTAACATCTCCAATAATGCCTAAAGCTTTTAATTTACTAATGGTTAGCGCTTTCATACCCAAAGCACCTCCATATTTATAATGAAAATTGGCTTCGGTTGGTTTTGCTTCTACTAACTGCTTATAATATGTTATGGCTTCGTCCCATTTTTTCTGATGTCCATAGGCATCTCCTAATAATTCGGAAGCTTGCAAATTATTTGGATTTTCTTCTATGTATGCAATTAGGATTGTTTCTGCCTTAGCGAATTTTTTATTTTTAATTAAGGTTTCAGCATCAACAAGGCTTGATTGCCCTACTAATAATAAAGGTAGAAATAGGATAACGAGAAGTGCTTTATTCATAATAACTTTAAGTTAATGCTAAAATAATAATCTATTGGTATTGTTTTTGATTTTCACAAGGAAAATAAAAGCTTTACTTTTAATATTGCTTAGTTCACTCATTCAAACGCTAGTGTTACGCATTTAGTGTTTTCTAGATGATACTTTGCAAGTATATTGCTTAAAAAACCGATTAAAATGAACAAATTAGTTACTCTATTAATGATTATTCTCTTTGCCAATACTGCTTTCTCTCAAACCAACAACTATTCCAAATTATGGAGTGAGGTTGAAAATTTTGAGGTTGACGGTTTGCCAAAATCTGCGTTAAAAGCTTTAGAGAAAATTGAAGTTAAGGCTAAAGCCGAAAATAATTCTCCGCAACTTATTAAAATAATGTTGTTTAAAAGCAAGTTCATGCTTACGCTTGAAGAAGATGCACAACTTAATATTATTGATGCTTTTAAAGCCGAAATAAAAATAAGCAAAGCACCAACTAAAAATGTTTTAGAGAATGTTTTGGCAACTTTATATTGGCAATATTTTCAGCAAAATAGATATAAATTTTATAACAGAACGAAAACAAACGATAAAGTAGATGTTACCGATTTTAGAACTTGGGATTTAGAAACGCTGTTTGAGGAAGTGCATTTACAGTACAAAAATTCGCTTGATAATGGATTAATTTTACAACAAACCCATTTAAAGGATTTTGATGTTATTATTAACAAACAAAAAGATTCGAAAATTTACAGACCAAGTTTATTCGATTTTCTAGCACACAACGCACTAATTTTCTATAAGCATCAAGAAAGCCGAATTACAAGACCTGCTTATAAATTTATTATTGATGATGCTCGTTATTTATCAGCTTCAGATGCCTTTGCTAATTTAAACATAGTTTCTAAAGACACGTCTTCTTTAGAACTAAACGCTTTAAACTTATACAAGGAGCTTATAAAATTTCATTTAAATGACAAAGAACCTTATGCTTTAGCAGATGTTAATATTGAGCGTTTAAAATTTGTAGAGCAATATGGTACTTTTAGTGATAGCGACAATCTTTATATTTCTGCTCTTAATGCCGAAATTGAAAAACACAAAACACACGAGGTTTCTGCATTATATAGTTTTCAAATGGCTTCTAATTATAATAAGCAAGGCTCGTCTTACAACCCTGAAACTAATACAGATGTGAGATGGAAAATTAAAGAAGCGATTGCCATTTGCGATTTTGCTATTTCTAAATTCCCTAAAAGCAAAGGAGCAGAACAATGTGGCGTGTTGAAGCAGCACATGGAAAACCCAAGTTTGCAAATAACCACAGAAAGTATACTTCCTATTCAAACCGAAGCGCGTCTTTTAGTAACTTATAAAGCATTAGATGCTATTAATCTTGCAGCATATAAATTAACAGAAAGACAATATAAAGACTTTATAAAAATATCTAGAAACAACGAACAAGAAACGTTTATAAAAGAACTAGATGCTGTAAAGAACTGGGATGCTTCACTTAAAAACGAAAAAGACTACCAGAGACATGCTGCAGAGATCTTGCTACCCAAGCTAGATAATGGCCGTTATATTATTACTGCTAATACTTCAGCTTTAAATGAAAACTTCAAGGCGCTTACATTGGTACAAATTACCAATATTGCAATGTTAGAATATGACGATTCAGAAAATAAACATTTGCAATTTATTGATAGAAATAATGGCGAGCCTATTGCTAATGCAAAAGTTAAACTTGAATATACTTATAGAAATGAAAAGGTAGAAACGGTAAATACGACCACAGACTCGAATGGAAAATTATCCATTACTAAATCTAGTAAGAGACGTAATAGTGCTAATGTGACAATTGAAACTACAAATGATGTAGCCCACTACTCGAATCTATATATAAATAATTATTATAGAGATTACAATCAAGACGATAAACCAAGATATAGCACTTTTGTTTTTACAGACCGAAGTATTTACAGACCAGGACAAACCGTCTTTTTTAAAGGTATTTCTATGAAAACTGAAGATAATAAATCTGAAGTTTTAGAAAACCAAAACATAAAAGCTGTATTATATAATGTTAACGGAGAAACGGTAAAAGAACTCGATTTAAAAACAAACGACTATGGATCTGTTGCTGGAGAATTTATACTCCCAGAAGGCGGATTGACAGGTGATTTTTCAATTCGTTTAACTGGTAAAAACTCGCATAGTGGCTATACAAATATTCAAGTTGAAGAATATAAACGTCCTAAATTCGAAACCAACTTTAAGCCAATAACTGAAACCATAAAAGTTAACGATAGTGTAAAAGTAACTGGTGAAGCTTTAGCTTTTGCAGGCTCAACTATTAGTGATGCAAAAGTAGTATACCGTGTAAAGCGTAATGTGCAATATCCACGTTGGTACTATTGGAGAAGACCTAATAATACTAGAGATCAAGGTCAAGAAATTACACAAGGTGAAACCACTACAGATGCATCTGGAAATTACGAGATTACCTTTAAAGCTATTCCAGATGAAAGTGTAGACAAAACAAGTTTACCTATTTTTAATTACGAAATTACTGCCGACGTTACAGATATTAATGGCGAAACACGCAGCGCAACAACTATTGTAAATGTTGGTTATCATGCTTTAACTGCAACTATTGGTATTGATAATAATTTAGACAAAACCAATAAAGACCATAAAATAACTATAGACACAAAAAACTTAAATGGGGAATTTGTGGCTGCTAAAGGCACACTTAAAATTTACAAGTTAAAAGCGCCAAATAATGTATTACGTCCAAGACCTTGGAATGCTCCAGATTATCAAAACTTTACAGAAGCCGACTTTAAAAACCGTTTCCCAAATGAAGCGTACACAAACGAACACCAAACGGAAAACTGGAAAAAAGGCAAATTGGTTTTCGATAAAAAATTCGACACCGAAAAGTCTAAACACCTAGACTTAGGTAACATTAAAAAATGGCAATCTGGAGAATATATTGTAATTCTTGAAACCAAAGATAAGTTTGATCAAGATGTAAAAGATGAAGCTAAAACCAGATTATTTAGTGACAAAGACGAACTATTAGCGGACAATCAATTATTTAGTATTACAACAGACAAAGAGCAATACACAACTAACGACACAGTAGAAATAAGCTTAGCAACTGCAGCAGATAATATTTGGGTTACTGTAGATATTGAAAAGGATCAAAAAATTATTAAAACTGAAATTACAAAATTAAACGGAAACAGAAAAACCATTCGTATTCCAATAAGCACAAAAGATCTCGGTGGTTTTGTGGTACATTATAGCTTTGCGGCTTTTAATAGTTTTCATACCAATACAGTTAAAATAAACGTGCCTTATCCTAAAACAGATTTAGAGATTGAAACACTAACCTTTAGAGATAAGCTACAACCAGGAACAGACGAAACTTGGAAATTTAAAATTAAAGGTCCAAAAGGAGATAAAATCGCTGCTGAACTTTTAGCAAGCATGTACGATGCTTCTTTAGACGAATTTAAAACTCACAACTGGAGTTTTAATCCTATTAATCGTGCTACCTACTACTCTAGGTTTAGACGTAATGCTAATAAGAGTTTTGGTAATACAGGATTTAATGTGAATAGACATGTTTCTTTTAAGAACTATTCACCAACTCAGCAATATGATCAATTAAATTGGTTTGGTTTTAGTTTGAATAACCAATGGAAATACCAGCAGTATTTGCAAAAACTAAGACAAAAACAAACTATTGGTACTTATGATAAAGACTTAAAAGCTGGGATAATTGTAGGTTATGTTTATGACAGTGATAATCTACCAGTTACAGGAGCAAAAGTACTTGTTAATAATGAGAGTGTAATTACAGATTTTGATGGTTATTTTTCAATAAAAGCTAAAATTGGGGATAAAATTATTATAAAGTATATAGATACTAATACCTATATTACTTTAGACATGAACAATTCATTAAAAATTTATATAAATCAAGATGAAAGCAAATTAGAAGAAGTTGTTATTTCTGCAATGGGCATTGAAAGAAGTGCAAAAAGTTTAGCTTATAGTACAGAAACTTTGAAAAAGTCTGCTCCTTCCCTAGAGGCTGATGTTGAAGGAGATGCTAAAATTATTTTACGTGGATATAATTCAATTACTGAAAGCAACAAAGCACTTATAGTTATTGATGGTATAATTTCTACGAGTGAAATGTTAAACGAGTTAAACATAAAAAGTATAATTTCATCAAATTTCTTAAAAGAACCTGAAGCAACAGCGCTATATGGAGCTAAAGGAACAAATGGTGCTATAATTATTATTACTAACAAAAACAATGCTAGCGCAAATTTTGACGACGTCAAAATCCGTAAAAACCTTCAAGAAACTGCGTTTTTCTTTCCACAATTGCAAACAGATGAATCTGGTAGTGTGTCTTTTAGTTTTACAACTCCAGAAGCTTTAACCAAATGGAAATTACAATTACTTGCGCATACTAAAACTTTAGAAAATGCAACAACATCGCTTACAACAGTAACACAAAAAGAATTAATGGTGTTGCCAAACGTGCCACGTTTTTTACGTCAAGGCGATCAAATAAAAATTTCAACTAAAATTTCTAATCTTACTAAAAAGGAATTAAAAGGTGTTGCAGTGCTTCAGTTGTTCGATGCTTTAACAGGAGAATCCATAGATAATGAATTATCAAATTCATATAACGAATTAGGCTTCACAGTTGACGCTAAAGGCAACACAAGTGTAACATGGAATTTAGATGTTACAGATAATGTTCAAGCCGTTCAATATAAGATAATAGCAAAATCTGGAAGTTATAGCGATGGTGAACAAAATGCATTACCTGTTTTAACCAACAGAATGTTAGTAACAGAGAGTTTACCAATGTGGATTAGAAGTAATCAAACTAAAACATTCACTTTAGATAAATTAAAAGACAACACCTCAACAACACTTAAAAACCATAAACTAACCTTAGAAATAACGAGTAATCCAGCTTGGTATGCAGTACAAGCATTACCATATTTAATGGAATATCCTTATGAGTGTAACGAGCAAACCTTCTCGCGTTTCTATGCTAATGCATTGGCTAGCCATATTGCAAACTCAAATCCTAGAATTCAAGAGGTTTTTAACCAATGGAAAAACACAGATGCTTTATTAAGTAACCTTGAAAAAAACCAAGAATTAAAATCTATTTTAATTCAAGAAACACCTTGGTTACGAGATGCACAAAGTGAAACGGAACAGAAAAAACGTATTGCGTTGTTATTCGATTTAAACAAAATGAATAACGAATTATCTAAAGCTAAAAAGAAACTAAAGCAAAATCAAATGTCTAGTGGTGCATGGTCTTGGTTTGGAGATTACAGACCAAATAGATACATCACACAACATATTATTACAGGTTTTGGACATCTTGACAAGCTAAATGTCGTCCAAAGCGATAGCGAAGCTTCTATGATTAATAAAGCTTTAAAATATCTTGATGCTGAATTCATAAAAGAATACAAAGACATTAGAAAATACGACAAAGATGCAGACTTAAATACTGATAGACTAAGCTATACACAATTACACTATTTATACATGCGTAGCTTCTTTCCTGAAAAAAAGCCAAACAAAGATGTTAGCGAGATTATGGATTATTACCATTCTCAAATTAAAACCTATTGGCTAAAAAGACCATTATACGCAAAAGGTATGATGGCTTTGGTTGCACATAGAAATAAAGATGAAGTAACCACCGCTAAAATTTTAAACTCGTTAAAAGAAACAAGTATTACTAGCGAAGAATTAGGCATGTATTGGAAAGCAAATACCAATTCTTGGTATTGGTATCAAGCACCTATTGAAACGCAAGCATTAATGATTGAAGCGTTTTCTGAAGCTGGAACTACTATTCAAAGCGAAGCACAAAACACTAGTACAATAGATGAACTTAAAATTTGGTTACTTAAAAACAAGCAAACCAACCGTTGGAAAACTACTAAAGCTACAACAGATGCAGTCTATGCTTTACTGCTACAAGGAAGCGATTGGTTAAGTGTTACAGATATGGTAGAAGTTATTGTTGGCAACAAACCTATTGAGCCTTCCAAATTGGAGGCTGTAAAAGTAGAAGCTGGAACTGGATATTATAAAACCAGTTGGTCTGGTTCTGAAATTACTCCTGAAATGGCAGATGTAAAAATTACTAAAAAAGGAAATGGTATTGCTTGGGGAAGTTTATACTGGCAATATTTCGAGGATTTGGATAAAATTACCTCGGCAGAAACACCTTTAAAATTGAAGAAAAAACTCTTCAAAAAAACAAATACAGATAAAGGTGAAGTAATAACAGATATTACAAAAGACACCAAACTTGAAGTTGGAGATTTAGTAAGAGTGCGTATAGAATTAAGAAGTGATCGTGCTATGGAATTTGTACACATGAAAGATATGCGAGCTGCAGGTTTAGAACCTGTAAATGTTATCTCGAAATACAAATATCAAGATGGTTTAGGATATTATGAAGCAACAAAAGATGCTTCAACAAATTTCTTTTTCGATTATTTACCAAAAGGTATTTATGTTTTTGAATACGATTTACGTGTTAGCAATGCAGGAAATATGAGTAATGGTATTACAACAATACAAAGTATGTATGCTCCAGAGTTTAGTAGCCATAGTGAAGGTACTAGGATTATCGTTGAATAAAACTAACAGCTTTTTTTAACTTGTACTTTTAAGTTTATAAAACAAAAAACCTCGCATCTGCGAGGTTTTTTAAATTTAGACTAGATAATAATTATTTTTTATCGTCTGCTACTTTATTTAATTTTTTAATTTCTTCATTGTATTCTTCACGAGCATCATCAATATCTCCATCATCTTCCATCTCTTCTCTATACTCTTCCCTAGCCTTACGGTTAATTTTTACGTATTTATCAAAAGTCTCATTTATTTCTTCAACTAAATCATCATAAGCTTCATTCAGTTCTTCAATATTTTCCTTTACATTCTTCTCATTACTATTTTGCTCTTTAATGTACTCATTATATTCTTTTTGTACATCTTCAATATCTTCAGTAATCTCCTCTGTCATCATCCATTCTGGTCTTGTTGACTGTAAAGACGCTATAGTGTTTTTAAAATTTGGTAACGCTGCTTTCATTGTATTTAAATCGGCGCCTTCAAGCTTTTTCATTTCTACAGATAGCGTATTAAATCCACTCCATCCACTAATTTGCATTGCATTTACATCTACATTCATAGAGCGTTCAACAACTTTACCATCCTTAGATCTCATTTTGTTGCCCTTTTTATGACCCATCATTTTTTCTGCGTCAGAATGACTTCCTTCCATGTTAGACTTATTCTCTTTTTGAGCATTCATCTCAACTTTATCCATATCAGCATCCTTAGATTTCTTTTCATCCATACAAGACGTAAGCGCTAATCCTGACATGGCTAAAGCTGATAATGTTATTTTTAAATTTTTCATAATTATAGTTTAAAGTTTTGGTTCGATGCAAATTTAAAACCAAGTCAGGCCTCTTAAAAAAAACTGACAATAAAATAATCTTAAAATTTTACACATAATTAACATAACACCTGTTTAAATTAACAATAATTGCAAAAATTATTAATTTTTAGCCAAAAAAAATCACATATTAACAAAAAAAAAAATCCATCTATTATTCTCTAAATGTATTAATACTTATTATAATTAAAGTACCATATAACATTTCTATTCTCTATTAAAGTCAGTTTTAAACTAATTATAAAAAAAAACTCAAGCAAGAATCTAATTATTTCACGACCAACTGAATTAATTACATGGAATATATTTCCTAACTTAAATCACTAACCAAAACAAACAACTATTATGAATCCAAAAGTATTTATGGTTCTAAGAATTTTACTTGGAATTTTCGTTTTAATCTTCGGATTAAATAAATTTTTAAACTTTTTACCTGCACCAGAAGGCATGAGTGCAGATGCCGGCGCTTACTTTGGCGCCTTAGTAAACGGTAAAACCATGGACCTAGTTGCTCTAGTAGAAATAGTTGCTGGTCTAGCATTAATATTCAATAAATTTGGTGCATTAATGGCTGTAATTTTAATGAGTGTTTCTGTAAATGCAGTATTATTTCATGCCGTTTTAGATCCTGGAAATATTGTACCAGCTTTGGCGCTATTAGCTTTGAATATAGTTGCTCTAATAGGTTACAAACACAAATACAAAGCACTATTAAGTTAATTTAATAATTAAGTATAATAAAAAAAAGGCTTCCAAATTGGAAGCCTTTTTATTCTATTTATCCTCTGCAATATTATTTTAAACTCGCTAAACTTGTTTTTAAAGTTTCAATTTTAGCTAAAGCGTCTGCTTCTTTCTTCTTCTCAGAAGCAATAACTTGCTCTGGAGCTCCAGCAACAAAACGCTCATTAGATAACTTCTTTTGTGCTATTTTTAAAGAACCTTCAGTATACTCTAACTCTTTAGTAAGTTTTATAATTTCAGCTTCTACATCTATATTTCCATCCATTGGTATAAAATACTCGTTAGACTTCACTCTAAAGGTTAATGCACCTTCTACAGCTTCAGTAACATATTCTATACTTTCAAGATTTCCTAATTTAGAAATCACCTCATCAAAAGTAGTGTTAGATTTTTCATTGTTTATTACAGAAAAACCTATTGCATCTTTAAACGCTATATTCTTTTCTTTTCTAACGGTTCTTATTCCAGATATAACTTCCGAAGCAAATTCAAATTGAGAAATTAAATCTTTATTTATTTGTTTAGCTTCTGGCCATTTTGCTACAATTAATGCTTCTTCGGGAGAACGTTCGGCAATATATTGCCAAATATCTTCAGTTAAGAATGGCATAAAAGGATGTAATATTATCAAGTTTTCCTCGAATATCGACATCACTCTATTGTACGTCTTAGCATCAATTGGTTGTTGATAAGCTGGTTTTACTATTTCTAGTAACCAACCACAAAAATCATCGTAAATTAATTTATAAATAGACATTAAAGCATCGCTTAAACGGTATTTACTAAAGTGATCTTCAATTTCTATTAAAGCCGTTTGAAACTTTGCTTCGTACCAATCTAAAGCAATTTTGCTTGAGTTTGGTTGTGGTATCGTATCGTTAACTTCCCATAAGTTTGTTAAGTTAAAAGCATTCCAAACCTTATTTCCAAAACCTTTTCCTTGTTGACAAAGTGCTTCGTCAAACATTAAATCGTTTCCGGCAGCACTACTAAATAACATACCAACACGTACACCATCTGCGCTATATTCTTCGATAAGTTTTAAAGCATCAGGAGAGTTTCCTAAAGATTTAGACATTTTACGTCTTTGCTTATCACGAACTAACCCTGTTAGGTATACGTTATTAAAAGGTTTTTCGTCTTTATATTCGTAACCTGCAATAATCATACGTGCTACCCAAAAGAATAAAATATCTGGCCCAGTAACTAAATCGTTAGTAGGATAATAATATTTAATTTCTTCGTTTTCTGGATTTCTAATACCATCGAAAACACTCATTGGCCATAACCAAGAAGAAAACCATGTATCTAAAGCATCTGTATCTTGTTTTAAATCTGAAGCTTTTAAATCTGATTTACCTGTAACTTTCTGAGCTTTTTCTAATGCAGCTTCAATAGTTTCTGCAACTACAAAATCTTCTTTTCCATCGCCATAGAAATACGCAGGAATTTGTTGCCCCCAAAGTAATTGTCTAGAAATATTCCAATCGCGAATATTCTCTAACCAGTGACGGTATGTATTTTCAAATTTCTTAGGAAATAATTTAATCTCTGCATCCTCACCTAAAACAGCTTCAATTGCTGGCTTTACCAACTCTTCCATTTTTAAGAACCATTGGTCGCTTAATCTTGGTTCGATAACTGCTTTTGTTCTTTCGCTAGTTCCTACTTTATTAATATGCGTTTCAGTTTTAACTAAAACACCTGTTTCTTCTAATAATTTAGCCACATTCTTTCTTGCAACAAAACGATCTTGTCCCTCAAATTGCAATCCAAAACTATTAAGTGAAGCATCATCATTAAAAATATCTATTACTTCTAATTTATGTTTATCACCTAAAACTTTATCATTTTCATCGTGAGCAGGTGTTACTTTTAAACAACCTGTTCCAAATTCTAAATCAACGTATTCGTCCTCTATAATAGGAATAACTCTTCCGCAAATAGGCACAATTGCTTTCTTTCCTTTTAAATGCGTGAAACGTTCATCTTCTGGATTTATACATATTGCAGCATCTCCAAAAATAGTTTCAGGTCTTGTAGTTGCAATAGTTAAAGTATCGTCGCTACCTTCAATTTTATAATTTATATAGTATAAGTTTCCTTGGCGCTCTACATGTATTACTTCTTCGTCAGACAATGTTGTCTTAGCTTCAGGATCCCAGTTTACCATACGGTAACCTCTATATATTAATCCTTTTTCATGTAAATCGACAAACACTTTAATTACAGCTTCAGACATATCGTCGTCCATTGTAAATTTCGTGCGTTCCCAATCGCAAGAACAACCTAATTTTTTAAGTTGATCTAGAATTACACCTCCATATTCTTCAGTCCAATCCCAAGCGTGTGCTAAAAACTCATCTCTTGTCAGGTCATTTTTGTCAATACCTTGCTCTTTTAAACGTGCAACAACTTTTGCTTCTGTAGCAATAGAAGCATGATCTGTTCCAGGTACCCAACATGCATTTTTACCCAACAAACGTGCGCGACGAATTAAGACATCTTGAATAGTATTATTCAACATATGTCCCATATGCAGTACACCTGTGACGTTTGGAGGTGGAATTACTATGGTGTAAGGTTCTCTTTCGTCTGGTGTAGAATGAAAATAATTATGCTCTGTCCAGTAGCTGTACCATTTGTTTTCTACCGTTTTTGCATCATATTTAGATGGAATGCTCATACTTTGGAATAGTTTTTGAATATTGATTAGCAAAAATACTTATATTTCTGTTTCTGCGAAATATTAACTAGTATTAATGTATAGTTAAATATACTGAATGTACTTGCGAGATTGTATTACATCTAATATTTTTGCAGAAGGAATAAAAAGTAGTTAAATTTACGAACCATTAAAAATCAAAATAAAATGAAAAATTTAATAACATTATTATTTGTAGGATTAATTACATTCTCAATTAATGCTCAAGAAAAGGTAGCAAAAATTGAATTTAAAGAAACAACAATAGATTACGGTACCATTGAAAAAGGTGCAGATGGCATTAGAGTTTTTGAATTTACAAATACCGGAGATGCTCCATTAATTGTATCTAAAGTAAGTTCTAGCTGTGGATGTACAGTCCCTAAAAAGCCTAAAGCTCCAATTATGCCAGGAATGACTGGAGAAATTGAAGTGAAATATGATACTAATCGTGTTAACCCAATTAGAAAAACAATTACTGTTTTATCTAATGCTACAACACCTACTGTTTCATTATCTATTAAAGGAAAAGTTATTGATCCGTCTAAAACAAGCGTATTAGAAAAATCAAGAACTAAAAGTGTTATGGAAAAATAATCCATCCTCCAAAATATTTTAAAAGCCGAAAACAATTGTTTTCGGCTTTTTTATTTTATAAAGGATTCTAATTTAAAAACTACCTTAATTTACTTCTCCTAACTACCGTTTCAATCTTTTTTAAAAAAAATATTGGTTATTATTTATGGCGTCACGTATCTTAAACGAATTTCATAACGGTTATAATACTTCCACTTAACCACGACTTATTGAGCCTTTAAGTTAAATGGTTGATGCATTATAAATTTCGAGAACATCCAGTTCTTGCAAAAAGATAATTGGCATATTCCCAACATGAGATTCTAAAAAAAGGAAAAGTGATTTTAATTTTAATAGCAACTGAAGTTAAAGAATATATTAACACAGATTAAACTTTTTTTTGCAACTTTGTTTTTTAAAATACAATCATATGCCATCTATTTCTAAAAAAGGGCTATCAATGCCTGAATCTCCAATAAGAAAGCTTGTTCCATTTGCAGAAAAAGCAACTAAACAAGGTAAAAGTATTTATCATTTAAATATTGGACAACCAGATATAAAAACACCTCAAATAGCTTTAGACGCTGTAAAAAATAACTCTTTAGAGATTTTAGCTTACACTAGATCTGAAGGTTCTGAAACATACAGACAAAAAATAGCAGACTATTATGCTAAAAATGATATTCATGTAAAGCATGATGACATTATTGTTACTACAGGCGGAAGTGAAGCACTTTTATTTGCCTTTGGAAGCATTATGGATGTAGACGATGAAGTTATTATTCCAGAACCATTTTATGCAAACTACAATGGTTTCTCAACAGCATCTGGAGTAAAAGTTGTTCCTGTTATTTCTAAAATAGAAGATAATTTTGCTTTACCTGCAATAGAAGAGTTCGAAAAATTAATAACGCCTAAAACAAAAGCGATTTTAATTTGTAACCCAGGAAACCCAACAGGTTATTTATATTCTAAAGAAGAAATTAAAAAATTAGCAGACATTGTAAAAAAACATGATTTGTTTTTAATTGCAGACGAAGTCTACAGAGAGTTCGCCTACGACGGTGCTAAACATTATTCTATTTTACAAGAAGAAGAACTAGACGATTACGCAATAGTAATTGACTCTGTTTCGAAACGTTACAGCATGTGTGGTGCTAGAATTGGTTGTTTAGTTTCTAAAAATAAACAAGTAATAAAAACGGCTTTAAAATTTGCTCAAGCAAGATTAAGTCCTCCAACACTAGCACAAATTGCTAGTGAAGCAGCTTTAGAAACACCACAAAGTTATTTTGATGATGTTATTGAAGAGTATGTAGAAAGAAGAAACACTTTAATTACTGAATTAAATAAAATTGAAGGTGTTAAAGTTGGAAACCCAAAAGGCGCTTTTTATTGTATTGCAGAGCTTCCTATAAAAGACAGTGATAAATTTGCACAATGGCTTTTAGAAGACTTTGAAGTGAATGGAGAAACAATAATGGTTGCTCCTGCAGCAGGCTTCTACTCTACTCCTGGAGTTGGTTTAAACCAAATAAGGATTGCTTACGTACTTAACAAAGAAAGCTTAGTAAAGTCAGTAAATATTCTTAAAGAAGCACTTAAAGTGTATAAAGATTAGTGCGAATTCAACATAACATATCCTTAAAAAACTACAACACCTTTGGTATTGATGTAAAGGCACGTCATTTTATTTCGGTAATTACTTTACTTGAATTAATTTCTATTTTACAACTCGAAGACTATCCACAAAAAATAATGCTTGGTGGTGGCAGTAATATGCTTTTAACAAAAGATGTCGATGCACTTGTAATTCATCTTAATTTAAAAGGCACTAAGGTTATTGAAGATAAAGAAAACCATGTGCTCATTAAAGCCAATGCAGGAGAGAACTGGCACGAATTTGTACTTTGGTGTTTAGATAATAATTTCGGAGGATTAGAGAATATGTCTCTAATCCCTGGAAATGTTGGCACCTCTCCAATTCAAAATATTGGAGCATACGGTATCGAACTAAAAGACAATTTTATATCATGTGAAGCTTTAAATTTAGAAACTTTAAAAATTGAAGTTTTTAAAAATAAAGACTGTCATTTTGGATATAGAAATTCGATTTTTAAAAATGAAGCTAAAGGCAAATACGTAATTACAAGTGTTGTATTTAAGCTTTCTAAAAATAATCATCAATTACATACTAATTATGGTGCTATTATTTCGCAGTTAGAAGACATGCAAATAAAAAGCCCTACAATACAAGATGTTTCTAATGCCGTTATAGCAATAAGACAGAGTAAACTTCCAGATCCAAAAAAAATTGGCAACAGTGGTAGTTTCTTCAAGAACCCAATCATTTCAAGTGAAAATTATGAGAATTTAAAACAAAATTTTCCTAATGCACCTAGTTATCCTGTTTCAAGCAACGAAGTTAAAATTCCAGCTGGGTGGCTTATCGAAACAGCAGGCTTTAAAGGCAAGACCTTTAATAACTATGGTGTTCATAAAAAGCAAGCACTTGTTTTAGTTAATTATGGAGGAGCAAAAGGCGAGGATATTCTTGAGCTATCAAAACTAATTCAAAAAACAATTTATCGTATCTTTAATATCTCGATTGAAGCAGAAGTTAATATTCTTTAAACAATAAGTTTCCAATCGTAAAGTTAAACTAACTAATAAAAGACACCAACATAGTTTGAGTACTTCAATTGAACAAGACATTATAGCTTTATTAAAAAATGGCAACAAAAAAGCCATTTCACTTCTATACGAACACTACTCTGGAGCACTTTTAGGTGTTGTTAGAAAAGTGATTTCAGATGAGGATATTGCGCAAGATGTACTGCAAGAAAGTTTTATAAAAGTTTGGAAAAAAGGAAAGACTTACGACCCTTCTAAAGCAAAATTATTTACGTGGTTATATCGTATATTTTATAATTCTGCAATAGATAAAGTGCGTTCTTTAAAGAACAAAACGAATAAAGAAGTCCAAATAGAAGATTCCAACGTATATAAACTGACGACCAATAGTTTAAATCAAGACACTTTAGATATACAAAAGCACTTGAGTAGTTTAGAGTTAAAATATCAGGTAGTTTTAAATGCGCTATTTTTTGAAGGCATGACCCAACAAGAAGCAAGCGAAGAACTGAATATTCCATTAGGAACAATTAAATCTAGATTAAAAATAGGTTTACGAGAATTAAAAAAAATTTACAACCCTTAATTGTAAAACCGCGAAATGATGACTGTTGATAAAGACACATTTTTAAAATCTGATTTGTTAGAAAGATATCTAATAGGTCTAACCAATACCCAAGAGAGCCTTGAGGTAGAAACCTATATAAACACTTTTCCAGAAGTTAAGGAAGCTTATAATGCTCTCGAGAGCAAATTAGAATTAGTTGCCTTTGCAAATGCAGAAGAAGCTCCTACGCATCTTCTTGGTGATATATTAGAAACCCTAGATGACAAACCAGTTATTTCTTTAACTAAAAAAACAAAGAAATCATGGTTTAATTTTGGAATTGCAGCTAGCGTTGCAGCATTAGTATTTGCTGGTAGTTCAGTATATTTCTTTTTTCAGAATCAAGATTTATTAAATGAAAATCAAGTAATTGTAGATGAACTATACGATTTAAGAAGTGACATAGATCACAACAGTTTAAAGTTCGATGCCTTGGCAGAACAATTTTCTCAATTAAATAATACGGAAACTGAAAAATATATTTTAAAAGGTAACCGTCGTGCTAAAAATTTAAAAACTATAGTTTATATAAATCCTAAAGAAAGAACATCAATGATAGATGTTGTCTCGCTCCCTATTTTATCTAAAGATCAAGAATTTCAAATGTGGGCAGATTTACAGGATAAAAAAGTTAATCTAGGAATTCTAAGTGTTAAAGATAGACGCTTACAGCAAATACCTTACACTAAAGATGCTTTAGGTATAAGCATTACTATTGAACAGAAAGGAATTAATCCCAATAACAACTCTACAGATACTCCTGTCGCAGAGATAGAGTTAAAACTTGAAGATTAAAAAACACTTTACATTACCAATATAAAGCTTCACAAATTTGTGAAGCTTTTTTTATTAGTACTAAATTTAAATAAAAAAGAATAAAATAGTATCTTTGTAGAAGAAATTTAAAATAAATTCTATTGAAACTTTTACTACTTACTTTAGCATTATTAGGTATTGCCGTTGCAGGAATCGCCATTAAAATTTGGGCAAAAAAGGATGGTAAATTTGCAGGTACTTGCGCTAGCCAGAATCCTATGCTTAATAAAGATGGAGATGCTTGTGGATTTTGCGGTAAAACTCCAGACCAATTCGAAAACTGCGAGGATATTCAACACTCGTAATATTTTATGATGTTACTTGACGTTATATTCTACAGCTTTGTTGTTGTGGCATCTATTCAAGTGGTATACTATGGTGTACTTTTTGGCAGCTTTTCTTTTAAAAAGGAAGAAAGGAGTAAGCAAACAAGCCTTCCTATTTCCATATTAATATGCGCTAAAAACGAAGCTAAGAACCTTAAAAAATTCTTACCTTCTATTCTCGAGCAACGCTATTCTAATTTTGAAGTTGTCTTAATTAACGATGCTTCTATTGATGACACATTAGATGTCATGGAAGCCTTCGCCGCAAAACATGACAATATAAAAATTGTTAATGTAAAAAATATTGAAGCTTTTTGGGCAAATAAAAAGTACGCACTAACATTAGGAATTAAAGCGGCAACACATACTAACTTATTATTTACAGATGCAGATTGCAAACCTGTTTCAAACTATTGGATTAGTGAAATGGCTGGGTGTTTTAACAAAGAGAATACTATTATACTAGGCTATGGTGCTTATAATAAAATAAAAAAATCATTTCTTAATAAATTAATAAGATACGAAACACTATTAACGGCTATTCAATATTTCTCGTTTGCAAAACTAGGCACTCCGTTTATGGGTGTTGGTCGAAACCTGGCTTACAATAGAGAAGAATTTTACAAAACTAACGGCTTTATCAAGCATATAGATGTTAGATCTGGAGACGATGATTTATTTATTAACGAAGCGGCAAATTCTAAAAACACAACCATTTGTTGTACAAAAGAAAGCTTCACGACCTCCAACCCAAAAACAACTTTTAACCAATGGTTCCGCCAAAAGCGTCGTCATGTTTCTACAGCAAATAGATATCAATTTAAACACAAAGCCTTACTAGCCTTGTTTTACATCTCTCAAATTTTATTTTGGGTACTCTCTATTATTTTAATTAGTAGTCTTTATTATTGGCCGTTTATTGTAGGCTTGGTCGTTTTTAGGTTTATAGTGCAGTATCTATCCGTTGGTTTCTCAGCCAAAAAATTAAATGAAACTGATGTCTTGTATTTGCTTCCTTTTCTCGAACTATTTTTAATTGGGTTCCAATTAACTATATTTATCGCAAATCTTATCTCAAAACCTAAGTATTGGAAATAGAAGAAGCTATTACTCAAGCAAAACAGAATAACCAAAAAGCATTCAATTTTTTACTGGATGAATATTGGGATTACGTTTATGGATTTCAGTTAAAACGTGTTACAAACGAATATGATGCCGAAGATATAACGATACAAACCTTCTCAAAAGCTTTTGATAAAATTGCTAATTTTGATGAAAAATATGCATTCAAAACATGGCTTATTACCATTTCTAAAAACATTCATATTGATTTAGTTCGCAAAGAAAAAAGCTCTATCCACTCGAAAATAACAGATAATGAAGATGATAAAATTTATCGAGTTTTAGACGATTCTCCTTCTCCAGAAGACAAATTAATTACAGAGCAAAATCTAGCAAAATTACTTAAAGATATAAAAAAGTTAAAACCACATTATCAAGATGTAATTAATCTGCGCTATTTTCAAGAATTAACCTATACTGAAATTAGTCAAGAACTTAATGAACCAATGAATAACATTAAAGTTAAACTCCTTAGAGCTAAAAAATTATTGGCAGAAATCATTAAAAGATAATTGATAAAATTACCACTTACTATTGTATAGAATACTTCGTATCTTTGTAGCCAGATAATAAAACTATGAATACAGAAACGGCTTCAATTATATTACCTAAAGAAAGACAACCAAAACCAAAATGGTTACGTGTAAAATTACCCACTGGAAAAAAATACACAGAACTTCGCGGTTTAGTAGATAAGTACAAATTAAATACTATTTGTGCCTCAGGAAGTTGCCCTAATATGGGCGAGTGTTGGGGAGAAGGAACTGCTACCTTTATGATCTTAGGAAATGTTTGTACACGTTCTTGTGGGTTTTGCGGTGTAAAAACTGGGAGACCAGAAACTGTAGATTGGGACGAACCAGAAAAAGTGTCTCGCTCAATTAAGATCATGAAAATTAAACACGCAGTTTTAACTAGCGTTGATAGAGATGATTTAAAAGACATGGGAAGCATAATGTGGGCAGAAACAGTTAAGGCTGTTCGCAGAATGAATCCTGAAACCACTTTAGAAACACTTATTCCAGATTTTCAAGGCATAGAAAAGCATATAGATAGAATTATAGCCGTAGCACCGGAAGTGGTATCACACAATATCGAAACGGTAAAACGTTTAACAAGAGAAGTTAGAATTCAAGCAAAATACGAACGCAGCTTAGGTGTTTTAAAATATTTAAAACAACAAGGGCAACGTAGAACAAAATCTGGAATTATGCTAGGTTTAGGTGAAACTCGTGAAGAAGTTATAGAAACTTTACACGATTTACGAGCTAATGATGTAGACGTTGTTACTATTGGACAATATCTTCAGCCAAGTAAAAAACATTTACCTGTAAAAGAATTTATTACTCCAGATCAATTTAAGGAATATGAAGAAATTGGTTTAAGTTTAGGTTTTCGTCATGTAGAAAGTAGTGCTTTGGTGCGCTCTTCTTACAAAGCTCAAAAACACATTAACTAAAATGATTACAATTGCAATAAACGGTTTCGGTCGTATTGGTCGTCGCGTTTTTAGACTATTACAAGAACATAAAAACATAAAGGTTGTGGCTATTAATGATTTAGCAGATGCCAGAACGCTAAGCCATTTATTTAAATACGATAGTATTCACGGTGTTTTTAAAGGTAAAGTATCCCATACCGAAAACAGTATTCTCGTTGATAGCGATGAGGTTGCCCTTCTAAACGAAAAACATCCCAAAAACATAAACTGGAAACCTTTTAAGCCTGACTTTGTAATAGAAGCAACAGGTAAATTTAAAGAAAAACGAGACTTAGATTTTCATTTAAAAAATGGAGCTAAACGTGTAATATTAAGTGTACCTGCCATAGATGATGACATTAAAACTATTGTTATTGGAACTAACGAAGACACTTTAGATGGAACAGAAACAATAATTTCTAACGCATCTTGTACAACTAATAATGCAGCACCAATGATTGCTATTATTAACGAACTCTGTGGTATCAATCAAGCTTATATTACAACGATACATTCTTACACTACAGATCAAAGTTTGCACGATCAACCTCATAGAGATTTACGTCGCGCTCGAGCAGCAGGACAATCTATAGTTCCCACAACAACAGGCGCAGCAAAAGCTTTAACAAAAATATTCCCAGAATTAGCAAGCGTTATTGGTGGTTGTGGTATTCGTGTACCAGTCGCAAACGGATCGCTTACAGACATTACTTTTAATGTAAAAGAAACAGCTTCTATTGAAGCTATAAACGCGGCTTTTAAAGTGGCATCAGAGAACAAATACAAAGGTATTTTGGAATATACTGAAGACCCAATTGTATCTATTGATATTGTTGGCAATCCTCACTCTTGTATTTTCGATTCTCAAATGACTTCTGTGATTGGAAACATGGTGAAAATTATTGGTTGGTACGATAATGAAACAGGATACTCTAGCCGCCTTATTGACCTGATTATCAATTTATCGGAAAAAAACACACTTTTATCGGTTTAATAATTATATTTGTGACTCAAAAATTATGCTATAATGTCCCAATTTCGCAAAACACTTTATATTATATTTTTGTTTTTTGGAGTACTTGTAAATGCACAAGAACTTACTCTAGACAAACTTAATTCCCTTCAAGAAAAAGTAAATAACGACCTATCCTTAGCTCAAAAAAAAATTGAGAACTTTCAGTATTTTCAAGCTAAAGATGATATCGAAAATGCTAAAAAAAATGCAAAAGCTCTTAACGACAAAAAGAGTTTAGGATTAGCGTATTCTAAATTAGGGAAAATTCAATATTTACTAGAAGAGCATAACCAAGCCACCACCACTCTTATTAAAGCAATTGAGATACAACGTTCTATTAAAGACAATATTAACATTGCAGAAACGCATAAAACACTGGGCGATGTATATTTGGCAACAAATAAGCTCGAAAAAGCTTTAGACTATTATAAATATGCAGAAGCGCTATTTAACCAAGAGAATTTACAGCAACAAGAAACAGAAGTTATTCTAAAAAAAGGACAAGCGTATTTAGGTCTAGAAGATTTTAAAAACGCAGAAAACACATTTAACGTAGCCATTTCATTATCTCGTCGTTTTAAATTTGATAAGTTACTAAGTAGTAGTTTAATTTATTTAGGCGAAACACAATCCAAGAATGGAGGCTTAGGCCTAGCTCTAAAAAATGCCAACGAAGGCTTCTCTATTGCCAAAGAAAATAAAGTTTTTGATGTCTTAAGCGTAGGGTATTTAACTTTAAGTAACTTGCATGAAGCTGATGGAAGTTATCAACTTGCAAATAAATATTTGAAATCATATTTAAAATTATCAGATTCTTTAATGAATGTTAAAAGAGTTTTAGCAGCTAAAGAGATTGACTACCAGCAAAATAGCAAAGCAAATTTAAAAGAAGAAGAAGAAAGCTCAAGCACTTTCACTCAATTAATTACAATTTTAAGTATTGCACTTATTACAATTTTATCTCTATTAACTTTATCATTATATAAAAACAATAATATTAGATTAAAATCTAATAATGTTTTACATAAAAAAAACAGCGAATTAATAGTTAGTAAAGAGAAAGCCGAATTAGCTTCTAAAACAAAAGCCAACTTTTTATCTACTGTAACTCACGAATTACGAACACCTTTGTATGCTGTTACAGGATTAACAAACATGCTTTTAGACGAAAACCCAAAACCAGAACAAATACCGCATTTAAAGTCGTTAAAATTTTCTGGAGATTATTTATTAACTTTTATTAATGACATCCTTCAAATTAATAAAATTGAAGCAAATAAAGTAGAAGTTGAAAGTGAAGTTTTCAATTTAAAAAAGAAAATAGCTAATGTTATTTCTGCCTTAAACAACTCTGCTGTTGGAAATAATGTAAAAATGCATTTTGAATTTGATGAAAGTCTACCACACAATTACAATGCAGATCAACTTAAAATATCTCAAATATTAATTAACCTTATTGGTAATTCTATTAAATTTACCAAAAACGGAGATATTTGGGTTCGTGCTGTAAAAATTAATGAAAAGAACGGGCTTTATAATATTCGTTTCGAAGTTCAAGATAATGGGATTGGTATTAGCACAGAAAAACAAGAACATATGTTCGAAAGTTTTTCTCAAGGCTCAATTCAAATAAATAGAAAATATGGCGGTACCGGTTTAGGACTTTCAATAGTTAAAGGATTAATAGATATTTTAAAAGGTAAAATATATCTTAAAAGTATGCTAGGACAAGGCTCAACTTTCTTCTTTGAGCTACCTCTTGAATTTGCAGAAGAAGCGATAGAAAAAGAACAAATCAGTTATTTTAAAGATATAAGCGAAGTGGAATTAAGCGATATTAAGATTCTTATAGTAGAAGACAATAAGATCAACCAAATGATTACAAAAAAGATTCTAACCAAGATGAAACTTAACTGTGAAGTTGTAGAAAATGGAGAGGACGCTGTAGAAAAAGTAAAAGCCAACAAATACGATGTTGTCTTAATGGACATACATATGCCTGGAATTAGTGGTATTGAAGCCACTAAAATTATTAGAACTTTTAATAAGGATTTAACAATTTTTGCGCTTACAGCCGTAACCATAGAAGACAAAATGGTAGAGTTTGATGAAGCCGGTTTTACGGATATTATTAGTAAACCTTTTAAACAGGAAGATTTCGAGAAGAAATTATTCGATGCTTTAATACTTAAAGAAAAAAGTTAGTATTCAATTCTATTTTGCACTAAATCATTAAAAGCGTCTGGATTATCTATAGCTATCTCTATTGGTAAATAATATAGCTTAGAAGTTAAGTCATCCTCTGAAATTAATCTAACATAATCCTTTTCGGTAGTAATAACTAAATCACTTTTAGATATTGTTTCAATCTCCTTTTTAGTAAATTCGTGATGATCACTATACTCTAGATGATTAAAAGTTAATCCTTCATTTCTTAAAAATTCAACTAGTGGTTTCGCATTTGCAATTCCTGTAACAAGAGTAAATGCTTTTAAACTTTTTAAAGCAATAGTTTTATTCTTACCAATAACCTCACTTGCATAACTAATACTGCTAAAAAAAACACTTTGATATTCTTGCAGCTTTAAATTAGATTCAATGCTATTCTTTTTATCTCTAGATAGATTATTCGGGCATTTGGTAACTACAATAATTTGTGCTCGCTTTGCTCCCGCTCTAGGCTCACGCAAATTACCAGTTGGCAAAACAATATCCTTGTAATAGAGATTTGAGTACGTAGTCAATAAAATATTAAGTTTAGCTTTTACTTTTCTATGCTGAAAAGCATCATCCAAAATAATTAGATTAGGTTGGTTACTAAGTTTTCTTAAACTGGAAATTCCGTTTTGCCTATCCTCATCAACAGAAACTTGAATACGCTCTTTAAATTTATTATAAAATTGAAAAGGCTCATCACCTAGTGTTTCGGCAGAAGACGTTTTAGAAGCCAATACAAAACTTTTGGTCTTTCTGCCATAACCTCTACTCAGGGTTGCTAAATTATAGTCGTCTGTCAATAATCGAATTAAATATTCCACCATTGGTGTTTTTCCTGTGCCTCCTGCGCTTAGATTCCCAACGCAAATTGTAGGAAAGTCATAAGTTTTAGAAGTTTTTACGCCTAAGTCGTATAATGTATTGCGGCACCAAGTCACCATGTAATAAATGGGTACAATTGGAAATAATAAGAGTCTAATAAATTTCATTAATGTTGTTTCAATATAACGAAAGTAAAATTTTTATATTTGTTAAAGTATAATTCAAATAATCAATTACTGAAAACATATGATAATTCAAGATGTTATTAATCATTTAGAAGACTTTGCGCCTTTGGCTTATGCCGAAGATTTCGATAATGTAGGTTTGCTTGTAGGTGATAAAAACGCAAAGCTAACAGGTGTATTAGTAACTCTAGACACTTTGGAAGCCGTTGTAGACGAGGCGATAACTAATAACTGTAACCTTATTGTAAGTTTTCATCCTATAATTTTTAAAGGTTTAAAAAAGTTAACAGGTAAAACATATGTTGAGCGCACAGTTCAAAAAGCAATAAAAAATGACATTGCTATTTATGCTATTCATACAGCATTAGACAATCATGTAAATGGAGTAAATGATATGATTTGCGATCAATTAGGTCTTTTAAATCGTAAAATATTAATTCCTCAATCTGAAACTATAAAAAAACTAACCACTTACGTTCCAAAAGTTGAAGCTGAAAACTTAAGACAAGCTATTTTTAATATTGGTGCTGGAACCATTGGTAATTATAGCAATTGCAGTTTTAATATTGAAGGCGTTGGGACTTATATGGGTAACCAAAACTCTAATCCAACAAAAGGAATTAAAGGAAAAACTCATTTTGAAGAAGAAACACAGATTAGCGTTACTTTTACCAAACATTTAGAAGCGAGAGTTCTAGCCGCACTATTTGAAAATCATTCTTACGAAGAAGTTGCTTACGAAATAACAACCTTAGAAAATAACAACCAAAATATTGGAATGGGAATGGTTGGTGTTTTAGAAAAACCAATGTCTGAAACAGATTTTTTTAACTTCTTAAAAACTAAAATGAATACCGAATGCATTCGTCATTCTAAATTTATTAATAAACCCATTCAAAAAATTGCAGTTTTAGGTGGGTCTGGTAGTTTTGCTATTCAAGCTGCAAAGTCAGCAAATGCGGATGTTTATGTGACATCAGATTTAAAATATCATGACTTCTTTTCTGCAGAAAACAGTATTGTTCTGGCAGACATTGGACATTATGAAAGCGAACAATACACAAAAAACGGTTTAGTAGCACATCTTACAAAAAAAATTAGTAATTTTGCAATCGTTTTATCGACGACAAACACCAATCCAGTTAAGTATTTTTAAAATATGGCAAAGAGTAAAGAAATAAGTGTAGAACAACGTTTAAGAGCTTTATACGATTTACAACTAATCGATTCTAGAATAGATGAAATAAGAAGTGTTCGTGGAGAACTACCTTTAGAAGTTAGCGATCTAGAAGATGAAGTTACTGGGTTAAAAACTAGATTAGCGAAACTTGAAGACAATTTAGCGTCTACAGATTCTCAGATTAGTGATAAAAAGAACCTAATTGAAGAAGCAAAAACTTTAATAAAAAAGTATAGCGAGCAACAAAAAAATGTTAGAAATAACAGAGAATTTAACTCGATAACTAAAGAAGTAGAATTTCAAGAACTTGAAATAGAACTTGCTGAAAAACACATTAGAGAGTTTAAAGCGCAAATTGAGCAGAAAAAAGTAGTTGTTGACAAAACAAAAGCGCATGCTAAGGAACGTGAAACACACCTAAAGCATAAAAAGAATGAGTTAGATGCTATTTTAGCAGAAACTGAAAAAGAAGAAGAAGCGTTACTTAAAAAATCTGAAGATTACAAGAAAAAAATCGAAGAGCGTTTGGTAAAAGCTTACCACAGAATCCGTACTAATGTAAAGAATGGCTTAGCTGTTGTGCCAATTGAAAGAGGTGCTGCTGGAGGTTCTTACTTTACAATTCCACCACAGGTACAAATGGAAATTGCTGCACGTAAAAAAATTATTACAGATGAGCATTCAGGACGTATTTTAGTTGATGAAGTTTTAGCTGATGAACAAAAAGCAAAAATGGAAAAAATGTTTAAAAAACTATAATTCCATTCTGAATATTATAATTAGGCCTTCATATTTTTATGAAGGCTTTTTTTATTTAACAAAACTTTAGATTTTCCGTTGTAAAACCCTTTAACTTCTACCGACTAAAATTAAAACATCCTTATGAAAAAGATAATATTATTAGTTGCAATAGGTTTATTATTCAGTTGTAAAAATACTGCGCAGAATACAGAAAATAAAAAATCTAATGATTCTGTAAAAACAGGAGAGCCTAAAGAAGTAGCATTAGAAAACGGAATGGCAAAAGCATATTTTGCTAGCGGTTGCTTTTGGTGTGTAGAAGCTGTTTACGAAAGTGTAAATGGTGTTATAGAATCCATAAGCGGTTATGCTGGAGGTCATACTAAAAACCCAACCTACGCGGCTAGTAATACTGGCAGAACTGGACATGCTGAAGCTGTCGAAATTATTTACAACCCAGAAGTTGTGAGTTTCGAAACACTTGTAGATGTTTATTTTGCATCACAAAATCCAACACAAGTTAATGGTCAAGGTCCTGATAGAGGTTCTCAGTATCGTTCTATTATTTTCTATCAAAATGATATCCAGAAAAAAATTATTGAAACGAAAAAAAATACATTGGCTAAACAGTTAGGTAAAACAATTGCAGCAGAAGTGTATCCTTTTAAAAAGTTTTGGGTTGGTGAAGATTATCACCAAAATTACGAAAGATTGCATCCTGACAATTCTTACATTAGAAATGTTTCAATACCTAGATTGGAGAGTTTTCAAAGAAAAATGCCTGATGTCTTAAAAGAAAAACATTAATATTTTGCATTTTATCGGTTAAATGTGTTATTTTGTCGACGAAAATAATCTTGATTTGAACAAATAATCGTTTCGTTCTTACTAGATGTATTTTTGCTCCACTACGCATTTAAACCCAAATTAAAATGAGAAAAATATTACTATTAATCATTGCCTTAACTCTTAATTCTATTGTGTTTTCACAAAATGCAAACGTAATTATTACCGTAGAATGGCCGCAATGGTCTACAGAAAATAAGGTTGAACTATACAGTCCAGACAATACATTATTACAAACAATAGACAATGGGTATGATGGAAGTGGAGTCGCTGCAAATCCATATACCGAAACCACGTCGTCAGTAAGTTACCCTATCAACGCATCCACAACGGCCGGATATTATGTGATTGTTTACGATACTTATGGTGATGGATGGAATGGAAATGGAACATTAAATATCACAGCTGATGGTGTGAGTGCACTATCCTTTAATGGGAGTTTTAATACAAGTGCAACAAGTTCCGAAATAACTCAAACTATATATTTCGCCGTTGAAAACCCACCTGTTCCTGGACCAGGAGTTCCCGTTTTTTACGAGCAATTTGCTGGTGATACCAGAGAATACATAGAATATATTCCAGGCAATTTACCTATAATTATTTCAGCACCTCATGGTGGTGTAAAACAATCTGGATCTACTATTGGTGGAACAAATTATCCAGATAACGATTCTACGCTTCCAGACAGAAGCTGTGGAACTAATGAAAGAGATGATAATACAGATATTTTAATTAGAGAAATTCAAGAAGAAATATTCAACTTAACAGGCTGTTATGCACACATAATAATTAACAATTTACATAGATCAAAATTAGATCCAAACAGAGCACAAAGCGAAGCTACCTGTGGAGACGCTGATGCTATTGATCACTGGAATGCATGGCATAGTTTTATAGACCAAGCTAGTACTGCTGTTAATAATAATTGGGGAAAAGGATTATATATCGATTTACACGGTCAAAGTCATACTATTCCAAGAATAGAAATTGGATATAATATTACTGCTGGCGAGTTAAATGGTAGTACGATTAATACTACAACAATTATTAATAAGTCAACAATAAAAAACCTAGTAAGCAATAACATAAACAACCTAGGTATTGAAGATCTAGTAAGAGGAAATAATAGTTTAGGTGAATTATTTCAAACTGCACCAGGAACTTTTTATAACAATAATGTAGATCCTGGTTGTGGTGTCACGTCTGGTTATAGAGCTGTGCCAAGTAACTCAGATTATGGAAATACTAGTTGTGACGATACACAACCACATAGCAACGCCTATTTTGATGGTAATTTTTATAACAATAGAAGACATGGATCTGGTAGTGGAAGTGGAACAAATGCAGGTGCAGAAGATGGAGGAGGAACTATAGATGGTATTATGACCGAAGTAAATAGAAGAGTAAGAGATTTAGGAACATACAATGGAAATGTTTACGATACTAGACCTCAAACCTTAGTGCCTTTTGCTAAAGATTATGCTGCTGTTGTTTTAGATTATATTGATATTCATTATAATGACTTTTCTGATTTTGAATTCGATTCAATCTCATACAATACAACAGATTCCGATCCAACACCAACTATTAATGGCGTTCCAAATGGAATATTTTCAAGTACTAATGGATTAGCAATAGATAACTCTACAGGTCTTATAGACACCTCTGCTTCTACACCTGGAAATTACGTTGTTACCTTTGCAGCTGGATCTTGTGGTTACTATTCTTCGACAAGAAATATTGAAATAATAGATAATACTTTAAGCATAGACTCTTTCGAGAATGTTACTTTCAAATTATTTCCAAACCCAACAAAGAATACAATACAATACCAAGCCAATAGAGTAATCTCTAAAGTAAAAGTCTTTAATTTACTAGGTCAGGAAATGGACTCTGTTAATACTAATGCAAGACAAGCTACATTAGATTTATCAGATTTCGCTTCGGGTTCTTACCTGCTATCGTTCTATATACAGGACCAATTGGTAAATTCTAAACTGGTTATTAAAAACTAAAGTTTAGTTGCTTTAATTTCAAAGATAAGAGGATATAATTTATCCTTTGTTACATAATTGCCCGATTTGGTTTCGACTAATTCGGGCAATACGTTATAAGGGCTTTCGTTATATTCATTTAAGTATTCAATTTGTAAGCCTGCTTCAGTTAAAGCGTTTATTACTTCGCTTAAACCATGATTCCAGCCATACTCTTTGGTTATCATTTTAGATTCTTGGTTAGCATAAGTACCTTCATATTCTTCATAAATTACCTCATCTTGCATATAACCATATTTCATAATTGGCTTACCATCTAAATAATCGAACATCCAAACAATGGGATGAAACTCCGCCATATAAAATACACCACCTTTTTTAAGTTTTTCGGCAATCATTTTTCCCCAAGGTTTTAAATCTGGTAACCAACCTATAACACCATAACTAGTAAAAACAATATCAAAAGAGCCTTTAAAATGCTTTGCCGTATCTAAAACATTACAACAAATAAATTTTGCATCTAATTCTAATTCCTCATTAAGTTGTTGCGCTAATTTTATACCTGCATCGCTTAAGTCTACTCCTGTGCATTTAGCTCCTAATCTAGTCCAACTTAAGGTGTCTTGTCCAAAATGACATTGTAAATGCAGTAAAGACTTGCCGTTTACATCTCCTAAAGCATCCAACTCGTATTGCATTAAAGATGTTTTTCCTTTTTTAAAAGCATCCATTGCATACATATCGCTTTCTGAATGTACTTTTACTTTATCGTTCCACGTCGCTTTATTGGCGCTAAAATATTCTGAATTATTGTTCATAATTTCATTGTTGGTTTATTTCATGTGCCTGTAATTGTTGCTTTTTGTAGACACATGTTGTTCTCTTTTAATTTTGATAATTAAAAACGAACATGCTCGTTTCAAAACTAATTAATATTTCTTAGCTTTGAAAGAAAACCGAAATCCATGTACAGATTGTTAATTGTATGCTTACTTATTTTTACATCTTGTAAAAAAGAACAACCTCAAAAAGAATATACGCTTGCCGAAAAAATTGCGAATGCTCATGGTTTAGAAAACTGGGATAAAGTAAAAGAATTTCACTTTTCATTTAATGTAGATAAAGACAGTTCTCATTTTGGTCGCTCTTGGATCTGGAAACCCAAAGTTAACGAAGTGACAATGCTAACAGCAAAAGACACCATTACATACAAAACCTTTAAAATTGAACAAGAAAGCTTAGAAGCAGATCGCGCTTTTATAAACGATAAATATTGGGCATTATTCCCGTTTCAATTAATTTGGGATACTAGCGCTACTCTTGGAGTAACTTCTAAAGCTGAAGCGCCAATTAGTAAAAAAGAACTAAATAAAGTAACGTTAACATACCCTGCAAAAGGAGGTTATACTCCTGGAGATGCTTACGATATTTTTTATGATGATAATTACGTTATTCAAGAATGGGTTTTTAGAGAAGCTAATGCAGTCGAGCCATCGATGGTTAATACATTTGAAAACTACAAAGATTTTAATGGTATTAAAGTCGCTCAAGATCATAAAAAAGCCGAAGGTAATTGGAATCTTAATTTTACCAATATTAAAGTTATTACTGAATAATCCCTAAAATCAATCAAGTGTCAAACTATAAATTAGGCAGCGATTACGCTAAACAATTAGACAAAGAAGATAAAATTTCACATTATAGAGATCAATTCCATATTCCAAAAGATAAAGATGGAAATGATTGGTTGTACTTTACAGGAAACTCACTCGGTTTACAACCAAAAGCAACAAAAGACTACATAGCTCAAGAGCTTAAAGACTGGGCAAACCTTGGAGTAGAAGGTCATTTTGAAGCAAAAAACCCTTGGTTACCTTATCATGAATTCTTAACAGAATCTATGGCGAAAATTGTTGGAGCAAAGCCAATAGAAGTAGTTATCATGAATACGCTAACTACGAACTTGCATTTGCTAATGGTAAGTTTTTACCAACCCACAAAAACAAAATATAAAATTGTAATTGAAAGCGACGCTTTCCCTAGTGATCGTTACGCAGTGCAAACACAATTAGAGTTTCATGGTTTCGATGCCAATCAAGGTGTAATAGAATGGAAACCTAGAAAAGGAGAAGATCTTTTAAATATTGAAGATTTAGAAACCATTCTTGAAGAACAAGGAGACGAAATTGCACTACTACTTATTGGAGGTGTAAACTATTACACAGGACAATATTTAGATATAAAGAAGATAGCAGAACTAGGCCACGCAAAAGACTGTATGGTTGGTATTGATTTAGCACACGGAGCAGGAAACATTAAACCAGACTTTCATGATTCTGGAGTCGATTTTGCAGCTTGGTGTACTTATAAATATTTAAATTCTGGACCTGGAAGTTTAGGCGGACTCTTTGTACACGAAAAACATGCACATAATAAAGACTTAAAACGCTTTGCAGGTTGGTGGAGTCATAACAAGAAAACCCGCTTTAATATGCGACAACCATTAGACGTTATTCCGGGAGCCGAAGGTTGGCAATTAAGTAATCCTCCAATTTTATCTATGGCTGCAATTAAGGCTTCTTTAGATATGTTTAATGAAGTTGGAATGGATGCACTTCGAGAGAAGTCTAAAAAACTAACTGGTTATTTCGAATTTTTAATTAATGAATTAAATAACGATAAGATAAAAATCATCACACCTTCTAATCCTAAAGAAAGAGGTTGCCAGCTTTCTATACAAGTTAAGGATGCTGATAAAAATTTACACAAAAAATTAACCGAAGTACATATTATTACAGACTGGAGAGAGCCAGATGTTATACGCTGTGCTCCTGTTCCATTATATAATACGTTTGAGGATGTTTATAGAATGGTAGATAAATTAAAAAGGATTTTAAATGAGTAAAAAAGACAACATACTTATCATTGGAGCTGGACTTTGTGGTTCTCTCTTAGCCTTACGTTTAGCTCAAAGAGGCTATACAGTAAGCGTTTACGAAAGCAGACCCGATTTACGTACTACAGATATTTCTGCAGGACGCTCTATAAATTTAGCATTGTCAGACAGAGGCTTAAAAGCCATGCGTCTTGCAGGTGTAGAAGATAAAGTAAAACCACTTTGCATACCAATGCATGGTCGTTTGGTTCATGATACAGAAGGTAACACGTTTCCATCTAATTATTCAGGAAGAGATAACGAATATATTAACTCTATTTCTAGAGGAGATTTAAACGGTTTACTGCTTACTGAAGCCGATAAATATGATAATCTAACTATTCATTTTAATAAAAGATGTAATGGTATCGATATTGAAAACAACATTGCAAAACTATACGATTACGTAACTAAAACGGAATTTGAAGTTAAAGGCGATGTTCTTTTTGGTACAGACGGAGCAGGATCGTCACTTAGAAAAAGCTATTATTTAGAACGTAAATTTCTATTTAGCTACTCGCAAAACTACTTAACACATGGTTATAAAGAATTAGAAATCCCAGCTTCTAAAGAAGGCACACACTTAATAAGTAAAGATTATTTACACATTTGGCCAAGAGGAGAATACATGCTTATTGCATTACCAAATCTAGACGGAAGTTTTACAGTAACATTATTTTTAAGTTATGAAGAAGGAGAATACAACTTCAGCAACTTAACAACAGAAGATACTATAAAGGAATTCTTTAAAACACAGTTCCCTGACGCTTTAACATTAATACCTAATATAGCCGAAGAATTTTCTAATAACCCAACAGGAGCTTTAGGTACAGTAAAATGTTCACCTTGGCATTACAAAAACAAAAATGTACTATTAGGAGATTCAGCACATGCTATTGTTCCTTTTTACGGACAAGGTATGAATGCCTCTTTTGAAGACGTAACCGTTTTTGATGCTATTTTAGAACAACACGAAGGCGATTGGGAATCCATTTTTAAAGTCTACGAAAAAACTAGAAAAGCAGATACAGATGCTATTGCAGATTTAGCAATAGACAACTATTACGAAATGCGTGACCACGTTGCTAATCCTATTTTTAAAGAAAAACGTACTATTGAAATGGCTCTAGAAAAAGAATTTCCAAACGCTTATTTTTCAAAATACTCTATGGTGACTTTTAAAGAAGACATTCCGTATTATGAAGCTATGACAAAAGGAAGAGCACAAGATAAAGCAATTTTAAACTTATTAGTAAATAAAGAAATTACTACAACCGAAGATTTAAATAGTATCTTAAAAAAAGTACAACAAGAAACCGAAACGATTTTGCAAGACGATAAGATTGCAGGATTGAAATAGTGAGCAGTAAGCAGTAAGCAGTAAGCAGTAAGCAGTAAGCTAAAATGAAAATAATTTGGACAAAACAAAAACGCAGTAAAAATTAAAGTCCTAAATCAATTCGGAAGAATTGAACGTCAAGGCGAAGAATAGATTTAGAAAAGCTTCGAGAACAGGAGAACGCAGTTCGACGCGAAGTTTTCAAATCGGTTTCAGTTTATAAAACTGAAAATTCCTTGACTTGATCGTGATTTTTTGGTTCGTTTTGCATCAAGGCAAAATGAATAAGAGAAAATAAAGATGAAATTGCCACGATTTAAAAAATCTCGTCATGACACAAACGAGAAAAAAAATATAAAAACAGAAGTAAAACTAACATTAAAAAGATTCCTGCCTTCGCAGGAATGACAAATATGGAAGGAACTAAAGTAACACCAAGAGGAGCATATCCACACGTAAAACAAGTTGGCGATTTCATTTTCGTTTCAGGAACAAGTTCTCGTAGAGCAGACAACACCATTGCTGGAGTAGATATTATAGACGAAATGGGAACTAAAAAACTAAACTCCTACACACAAACGCAAGAGGTTTTAAAAAACATAGACACCAATCTTAAAAAAGTTGGAGCCAGTTTAAAAGACATTGTAGATGTTACTTCATTTTTAGTAAACATGAATGATTTTGCCGATTACAACAAAGCTTACGCTGAATTTTTTGATAAGGAAACAGGACCAACAAGAACAACTGTAGCAGTACACCAATTACCACATCCCGATTTGGTGGTGGAGATTAAGGTTATGGCTTATAAGAAACAATAACTGTCATTCCTGCAAGAGCAGGAATTGTATAAATAAAATCCAAAAACTCTAGTTTGAAATTAGCTTTTAAATATTTATATATAGTGATTTTACTAATTTCTTCTTGTAAAGAAGAAAAACAACAAACTGTTGAAGAAGTTGAAAGGCCAATAATTACTGATAAATTTAAACTAGAGTTTTTAAATGATATTTTAAGTAATAAAGAAGATGAATATTTATATCCTTATGATTATAAAAAGCCATATTTAATGTTTAATTCCATTGAATATAAAGGAAATAAAGATGTCGCATATATCGCTGCTTTAGGAAAACCGTCAACTTTACCAGAATATGTTAATCATTTTTTTAAAGAGAACGATACTGTATATATAATTAATCAAATAAAAGATAATTACAATCTAAATGTGTTTCAACTTTCAAAATATGGACATAACATTATTGATTGGTCTAAAGTCAGATATACAGACAAGAATAGTAAAGAAGTCAGATTAATCTCTGAAGATTCAATTCAAAAATTAATTACAGACAATGAAAAAGAAGGGCAGCTAATGTTAAGCAAACCTATTTTTAACAAAAAACTAAATAAAGCATACGTATCTGTAGGCTATTTTATGTCACATGGATATGATTTATTATATGTTAAAGAAAATTCCAATTGGAAATTCGTTAAGATTCTAAATCAGTATGTCAATTAAAAGTATTGCTATGAACATCAAAAACTACATCAACGGCACATTCCAAAACCCAATTAAAGACAATTGGATAGACAACTACAATCCTAGTAACGGCGAAGTATATGGTCAAATTCCAAACTCCAGTAAAGAGGATGTAGAAAATGCATACAAAGCTGCCAAATCTGCTTTTCCAAATTGGTCACAAACAAGTATAGAAGAACGCAGCAGAATATTAATAAAGATTTCAGAATTATTAGAAGCCAACTTACAACGTTTCGCAGAAGCAGAAAGTAAAGACAACGGGAAACCTATTAGCTTAGCAAAAGCAGTAGACATACCAAGAGCTGCAAGTAACTTTCGTTTTTTTGGAAATGCAATAACACAGTTTGCAAGCGAAAGTCACGAAAGTATTGGGCAAGCCATAAATTATACTTTGCGCCAACCCATTGGTGTTGTAGCTTGTATTTCGCCTTGGAACTTGCCACTCTATTTATTTACATGGAAAATCGCTCCAGCCATTGCAGCAGGAAACTGTGTCGTTGCCAAACCAAGCGAAGTCACACCAATGACTGCTTATTTATTAGGTGAGATTTGTAACGAAGCAGGTTTACCTAAAGGCGTTTTAAATATTGTACACGGACTTGGTGGCTCTACAGGACAAGCCATTATAGAACATGAAGACATAAAAGCAATAAGCTTTACAGGAGGAACAGCAACAGGAGCACATATTGCAAAAGTAGCAGCTCCACTATTTAAAAAATTATCTTTAGAATTAGGAGGAAAAAATCCAAATATCATTTTTGCAGATTGCGATTATGATGCTATGTTAGACACAACAGTGCGTTCATCATTTGCTAATCAAGGTCAGATTTGTTTATGCGGAAGTAGAATCTTTGTAGAAGCTTCTATTTATGAAAAGTTCAAGAAAGATTTTGTTGCCAAAGTGAAGGCTTTAAAAGTTGGTCATCCAGCGGAAGCATCAACTAATATTGGAGCATTAGTATCCAAACCGCATATAGAAAAAGTAAAAGAATATATCAATATCGCTAAAGCGGAAAACGGAACAATACTCTGTGGAGGAAATGAAGTGATTGTAAAAGGTTATGAAAATGGTTACTATTTAGAACCTACAGTTATCGAAGTCCCAAACGATGAATGCAGAGTCAACCAAGAAGAAATTTTTGGACCTGTAGTTACAATTATGCCTTTTAATACAGAAGACGAAGTCTTAAAAATGGCAAATAAAGTAAAGTATGGATTGTCTGCAACATTATGGACAAATAACCTAAAGCGTACCATGAAAATGAGTAACGAATTACAGGCAGGAATTGTTTGGGTTAACACTTGGATGATGCGTGATTTAAGAACACCTTTTGGAGGTGTAAAAGCTTCTGGAGTTGGACGCGAAGGCGGTTTTGAAGCTTTACGCTTCTTCACAGAAACTAAGAATGTTTGTATAAAATATTAGTAGATTAAAAATGAGAAAAGTAATATTTGTATTCATATTAATTTTATGTAGTTGCTCTACAGAAGATAAAACAGATGAGGCACTTTTAGAAAAAGACAAACAGACACTTATTGAAAATTTAGATGCCGGAAAAGTAGCAGGTTATAAGTTTGGTAAAATATTAATTAGAGCATCTGCAAAGAGAGATTCTACGTTTTATTCGCAAGACGGAACTGAGATTGATGCAGAAGGCTTTCTAAAATTTAAAAGTAATTTAGATAATACCTTTAAAAAACTAGAGAAGCTAAGTGAAAATGAAGAACTCTCTATTTTAGAGTATATTTCTATATATCGTGATTATAAAAAGATGCAAGATTTTATAATGGAAACAGATGAAGATTTATTTCCAACACTAATCGAAGCATTAAACAACACGTATGGAGAAGTATCTAAAAACGAACCTTATTTAGCAGGTGTTAAAAAGAAAGAAGCTGAAGCTTTTGAGCATGCTATTTTAAGTGCAATTGTATTATTAAGTAAAGATTTGGGTAAGGAAGTTGCTTTGTACGAATGCTCAAAAACACAACCTGAATTTTTAACAGATTCAGAGCTTAAAACACTCATTCAATATTATAGAGGTTTTGTTTTTTTTGAAAAAGGCTTACACTACCTTTCTGAAGATGAGATTACCAGGAATATAAATTGGCTCGACAAGCATCAAGATGTAGATTTACCTTTAACTAGATCGATGTTTAAATGGGGAAATTTAGATAACAAACAAACACATATTGGTTTTCATTCTTTAAATCATTTATTTAGAGGTTTCGATAGACTCATGATGGATAGAGAAATTGATGAAGAACGAGCACTTGAGGACTTTGAAGTGTTTTTATCCGATTCAAAAAAATTAGGAGTAGATAATGAAGTTGTTTGGTCAATTGAAACTTATTTATATCTTAAGAATGAAGACAATGAAAAAGCAATAATATCTCTACAAAAATTAAAAACAAGTGCATTTGTTTCTAGTGGTGATAAAGCCAATATTGATGAGTCGATAACGTATTTAAAAAACAGAGAACCAGACAAAGTATTAAACGGTTTTTACGATAAATACTTTTTAAGTAAAATAGCAACAAAATATATCTTTTCAATACTATCTGCTATTGATTGGGAAAAAGTATTAATTGAAAATGATGTTTCGCATACCAAAGAAATTTTTGAGATGATAGAGACTTTAAAAACACTATCGCAAAAAATAGACGATCAATTAAGCGGAAAAGCCTTAGAAGAAGCTGGTCAATCGTTAAAAGAGAAAAGTAACAGCCTTTTTAATAAAGCAAAAGGACTATTTGACGATCAATAGCTTATTTGTTAAATGAAAAAATAATTAAATTAAATAGATTCTTGTCTACGCAGGAATAATAAAAATATGGATTTACAACTTAACAGCAAATACGCATTGGTTTGCGGAAGCACAGCAGGAATAGGAAAAGCAACAGCTATGGCTTTAGCCGAAGAAGGTGTGCAAATAACACTTATTGCTAGAAACGAAGATAAATTGAAAGCAACTTTAAAAGAGTTGCCTCAACATAGAGACCATAATTATATAGTTGCAGATTTCTCTAATCCTTCGGAATTAAAATATAAAGTGTCAGAATATGCATCTAACCATCATGGCTTTCATATTCTGGTAAATAATACTGGAGGACCAAAAGGAGGTCCAGTTTTTTCTGCTCATGTAGATGAATTTGAAGCAGCATTTACACAGCATTTAAAATGCAACCATGTATTAGCACAAGCGGTTGTTCCGTTTATGAAAAGTGAAGGATTTGGTAGAATTATAAACGTAATCTCTACATCTGTTAAACAGCCTTTAGATGGTTTAGGCGTAAGTAATACTATTCGTGGAGCCGTTGCTAACTGGAGTAAAACGTTGGCTAACGAACTTGGACAATTTGGTATTACGGTAAACAATGTGTTGCCTGGAGCAACAGGAACAGATCGTTTGGCTGAAATTATTAAAAACAAGTCGGCTAAATCTGGAAACACAGAAGAAGAATCTGCTAATGCCATGAAAAGTGCAGTGCCTGCAAAACGTTTCGCTAAGCCAGAAGAGTTAGCAGATGCTATTACTTTTCTAGCAAGTGCACGTGCGGCATATATTAACGGAATTAATCTTCCGGTTGATGGTGGAAGAACGAAGAGTTTATAATGCTGTATTCCGTTTTTTATCACTAATTTTATTGAATTGATGAATTTGCGTTAAGGATTGAAAGGTTTGTTTGAGCTCCTCGCAGAGAGCGAGCCTTGAAAGCCTGACCCTTTTTAGGGTAACGCCCAAAAATATATTAAGATCTTGAATTTAATTCAGGATGATAAAAATTAAAAATTTGTATCATGAGTAAATTATTTCCGCCTATAAATTTTAAAGCTTGGATTGAAGAAAATAGACATCTTTTAAAGCCACCTGTTGGTAATAAAGTGGTATGGAAAAATGGCGATTTTATTGTTATGGTTGTTGGTGGGCCAAATAATAGAAAGGATTACCATTATAACGAAACACCTGAGTTTTTTCATCAGATTGAAGGAGATATTATCTTAAAAGTAATTGATGAAGGTATGCCTAAAGACATACATATAAAAGAAGGTGAAATCTTTTTATTGCCTCCTAAAGTACCGCACTCACCGCAACGTGGTGTAAATACCGTAGGATTAGTAATTGAATATCCTAGAGATAAAGGCGTGCAAGATGCATTGCTTTGGTTCTGTGAAAATTGCACAACCAAATTATATGAAGAAGATTTTACGGTGAAAAATATTGAAACAGATATGCCTAAAATATTCGATAAATATTATGGAGATTTAGACAAGCGTACGTGCCCAAATTGTAGTGCAATTATGGAAGCGCCTTCGAAAGTAAAAATATAGTAAATAAAAACCAACCTTTAAAGATTCCTGACCTCTCAGGACATAATTATGAAACGTAAACTTAGAATTAACGGTCACTCACATCTATTGCCATATCCAGAGGAAATTCCTCAGTTTATGCAAGACAAAGAAATTTTTTGGGTGGATAAGGATCGAAAATTCATGCTTCAAAAAGATTGGAACAGACCAATTACAGATTCTAGTTTTTTCTTAGATGAAAAGCTAGCTTGGATGGAGCGTTTTAAAATCGATCATGCCGTAGTTTTAAACTTATCGCAATTGTACGGTAACGGTTTGCGTGTGGAAGAAATGAAGCAAGCGCTTAAATTTCAAAACGATTTTAATGCTAAAGTACAGCGCGAAAACCCAAGTAAATTTACCTGTGGTTTTGTGGTGCATCCTGGTTTTGTAAGAGGTGCTTGTTGGGAAATTGAACGTTGTGTAGAGGAGTTAGGTATGCAATTACTTTGTTTGCCTACACACTATATGGATACTATTGGCACTTGGCGTTGTATTTTTGATGAGGAAAACGAGCCAATTTTTGAAATGGCTAACAAGTATAATTTAGCCGTAGAAATCCATCCTTACGATGGTGAGAAATTTATAAAATTAGAGAACACGTCTTGGCGTTTTCATTTAATATGGATGTTAGCACAATGTGCAGATGCATACCACTTTTTAACTTTAAACGGTTATCAAGATAAATACCCAAATATGCGAACTTGCTTTGCTCATGGCGGACAATTAGCACAAATAAATTTAGGACGACGTATTCAAGGTTTTGATGGTAGACCAGATTTATTTGAAGGCAAAAGTCACCCAAGAAAAGCAGTTGGACATAAAAACATCTTTTTTGATACTTTAGTACACGACACTGGTGGATTAGATTTGTTATTAAAAAACCAAGGTTCTAAACAAGTTTTAATGGGACTTGACGATCCATATCCTTTAGGAGAAATGGAAAGTGAGAAACAAAGTTCTTATCCTGGAAAAATTTTAGATTTAGCGATAGATAGAAAGATTATTACAGAACCAGAACGTGATGCTATTTGGGAAGATAACGTAATCCAATGGCTATGTGGAGACGATCAAGCAGCTAAAGATAAATTGGTTAAACGAATTTTAGGTTAATTAAAAAAAGTAGAAGTTATAAGGTTTTTACACCTTTAATATCTAGTAAATATACATGCATTTTATACCAGAAAAATTAGACGATTACGTAGTAGCGCATTCTGAAAACGAACCCGAATTACTACAGCACTTAACACGAGATACTTTTAGGAAAATATTACAACCACGCATGTCTAGCGGACCATACCAAGGTCGTGTTTTGAGTATGATTTCTAAATTAATTAATCCGAAATACATTCTAGAAATAGGAACTTTTACGGGTTATTCAACTTTGTGTTTGGCTGAAGGTTTACAACCTAGCGGAACTCTTGATACAATAGATATAAATGAAGAGCTCTTCGATTTTCAACGTGAGTTTTTCGATAAATCTGAATATGGATCGCAAATCAATCAACATTTAGGAAATGCTTTAGAGGTAATTCCGCAGCTTAATAAAACTTTTGATTTGGTTTTTATAGATGCCGATAAGGATAACTATGTTAACTATTTCAACTTAATTATTGATAGAATGAATCCTGGTGGAATTATATTATCTGATAATGTTTTATGGAGTGGAAAAGTAATTGAAACACTTAATCCTAAAGATAAAATGACAAAAGCGGTTTTAGAATACAATACACTTTTAAAAGAAGACAAAAGAGTAGAAACGGTGGTTTTACCAATTCGAGATGGCTTAACTATTAGTAGAAAATTATAATATACATTATGAGTAAACTAAACATAAGAACCGTTGATGTTACACAATACATTACGCCTTTAAGAGAAGGTGGTTCTTTACCTGCTATTGTTAAAGCTAGCGACGATTTTCTATATGTCTTAAAATTTAGAGGTGCTGGCCAAGGTAAAAAAGCTTTGATTGCCGAGTTTATTGGTGGTGAATTAGCACGAGCTATTGGTTTAAAAGTACCTGAGTTGGTATTTATGAATTTAGACGATTCCTTTAGTAAAACCGAACCAGACGAAGAAATACAAGATTTACTTAAATTTAGCGTAGGCTTAAATTTAGGTTTACATTATTTAAGTGGCTCTATAACCTTTGATCCATTAGCGTCTGTTGCAGATGCTAAAACGGCATCTAAGGTTGTATTGTTAGATAGTATTATTAGCAATATCGACCGAACTGCTAAAAATCCAAATGTATTAAACTGGAATAAAGAATTATGGGTTATAGATAATGGCGCGAGTTTCTATTTTCACCATAATTGGGAAACATGGAGAAATCATTTAACAAGAACGTTTCCTTTAATAAAAGACCATGTGCTATTAAGTCGTGCTACAGATCTAGAAAATGCATCTAAAGACATAATAAAGGCTTTAGATAAGAATACTATTGAAGAAATTATAAACACGATTCCTGAGGATTGGTTATTAAACGAATCTGACACCTTAAAACCAAACGAAATAAGAGCTGCTTATATTGAGTATTTAAATGCTAAGCTATCCATGATTGATTCACTAGTTAAAGAAGCTCAAGATGCAAGATAAAGTAACTTTTGAATACGCCATTATTAGATTGGCACCTAGAGTAGAACGCGAGGAGTTTTTTAATATTGGAGTGATTTTATTTTCTAAAAGAAAAAAATTTCTTGATGTTAAATACAGCATTGACAATGCAAAATTAAATGCTTTTTCATGCGAATTAGATTTAGAAGCTTTAAATAGCTACCTAAAATCTTGGGACTTAATTTGCAAAGGAGACAAATCGGCTGGAGTTATTGGTGCGTTTGAATTATCCGATAGATTTCGATGGTTAGCAGCATCGAGAAGTACTGTTATACAAAGTTCTAAAACGCATTCAGGAATTACAGATAATCCAGAAAAAGAACTAGAAGATATTTTTGAAAAATATGTTTTGTAAAAACGTTACGACAATAATTATAATAAAAGAAAAAGCCTCTTCACTATTGAAGAGGCTTTTTTAGTTTTAAATATTAAGTGAAATTTTATTGTACTGCTTGTAAAGCATCAATATTTCCATAACCAAAACTCGAGTTTTTGTTAGGGTAGAATTCTGCAGATTGTTTTAATTTATTTAAAACTTGCGTTCTACTCCAACTTGGATGTTTTGCCCAAACTAAAGCTGCAATACCAGCCGTAGTTGCTGTTGCTACAGATGATCCTCCTGTGTAACTTCTTTGGTTATTATAGAAACCTAAAACAGGTGGATGCTTACTTGTGTTATTATTTCCTTCCATGATAATGGTAAAATCTATTTTACTTCCACTATGGCAAACTTCGCATCTTTCGTAGTTAGATCCATCGTCTACTCCAGTAACAGCAACCGTCTCACTCATGCTCGCTGGAAAGATTACACCATAACCATTGGTAAAACTTGTAGAAGTTCCTCCTGCTGCAAATATTAATTTTCCTTTACTGTAAGCATATTTAACAGCATCCTTTACATTACCAATAGACCAAACATAACCAATAGACATTGATATAATTTTTACATCACTTCTATTTGCTAATTCTGTTAAGGCTTTAGAAACGCCTTTACGCTCGTGGTAGTCGTTTAATAAGACATCTTCTGTAGCTCTATAAGCTACTAAATTGGCATTATAAGCAACACCAACTGGCATTCCATTATCATTACGTGGTGCAGCAATTGTAGAAGCCATTTCTGTACCATGACCACATTTATCATGAATACCATCATAATTACTAGACCACCACCAATTAGAATCTATAAACGTTCCATATTTTTGAATGTATCTTGAATTAGAAGAATAACCATCTTTAAATCCATTACCGTTTAAAAGTGATTGTGATTGCGAAACTCCTGTGTCTATTAAACCAATAGTTATACCAGCTCCCGTACTATAATTCCATGCTTGCGGAATGTTATGCTCATTAAAATGCCAGGACACTTGTGCATTATTAGGATTAACTGTTGTGTAATGTGCGCTATTAATAGACTCTCCACTTTTATTACAACCAGAGCTTGAACGCATAGCATTATCTGTTCCATAATGATTGTAACCATTAGGCTCCAAATAACGAATTCCGCCACTTTTTCTAAGCGCTTTTATAGTTTCAATATTTTCAACTTTTACATCGAAAACATTTATTATTTCATGTTCAACGACAGTTTTTTCACTTCGTTTATAATTCTCTAAACCTTCAACAATTTTTAAAAGGTCGTCTTTAGTTTTTAGAAGTTCTTGCGAGCGGTTTTCGCTAAAACTTTCATTTTCTTCGCCATAACCTATAGTTAAAATATTATTTCCGTGAGTTACAGCACTCCAAAGAAAATGATCCGATTCGTTTTTCCAGTCAAATTCTTCTCCTTTATTGATTTGTGTTTCAATTTCGGCATTAATTTCTTGGATAGTTAATGGTTTAGATTCGTCTGCAAGTTGTTGAGCTTCTTCTTGAAAATCACTTGTTGTGTCTTTAGCACAAGAAGACATAATGATGAGTGCTACTAAAAGCAGCTTGAAAGCGTTGGTTTTCATTTAATATGTTTTAATGGATTAGACCATCAATATATTAAATAATTAACACTTAATTAGTAAATAAAATACGAAATAAATGAAATTCGGTTAAAAATAATAAGAATTACATTTTTCTACTAATGGAACCGGTAAAATCTTCGAATTCATCTTTCACCTTTTTTAGTTCATCCTGAACATCTTTGGTGATGCTGGTATCTAAACCTTGTTTTTCTGCAGTCTTGGTGATTTCGGTCTTAATATCGTTACTTGCATCTTTGAGCATGCGCATACCTTTTCCTAAACCACGAGCTATTTCAGGAATATTTTTGGCCCCAAAAATCATAATTATTGCTAGAATAATTAAAATCATCTCTGGTCCTCCTATAAATAAAAATGTTGCTAATTGTATCACGTTACAAATATAGTAAGTAAAAACTTTTTAAATGTTAAAAGCCTTTCAAAATTAAATTCTGAAAGGCTTTTATTTTATAATATATAATGGTAAAAATTATATTTTAAAATTCCCATTAGTTTTATGTTCGCTATTCTCGTAACGCTCAACACATTTTTCTAAAATCTCGTAAGCTTCTTTTGCATCTCCCCAAGCACCAATATCAACCTTCTTCTCTTCTAAATCTTTGTAAACCTGGAAGAAATGAGTAATCTCCTTTACTCTGTGTGGGTTTAAATCTCCTATGTCTTTATAACTATTCCAAATAGGATCTGTAACTGGTACACAAATGATTTTTTCATCTGGTCCTTTTTCATCTGCCATATGGAAAACTCCAATTGGCTTTACCTCTACAACACACATTGGAAATGTAGGCTCAGTTCCCATTACTAAAACATCTAATGGATCTCCATCTAATGCTAAAGTTTCTGGAATAAAACCATAATCTCCCGGATACATCATTGAAGAAAATAACATACGGTCGAAACGAATTTTATTTAATTCGAAATCGTACTCATACTTATTTCTACTTCCTTTTGGTATTTCTATTAAAACGTCAAACGTTAATTTTCCTGCTGGACTCATATTCTATTTTTTTTATTTCCTGAATTATTTAAAGATTATAAAAAAGGAAAACGTGTTTCTTTTATTTTCTTTCGAAAAACCATTCGTTTTTCGGGGTGCAAAAGTACAAGATTATTTAGCTTTCTACAACTAAAATACAGTTAGATAACAATTTAATGAAACTAAAACGTTTTAGATAGAACAATTAATTTAACTAACCTTTATATTTTACAGGTAAGTGCACAACCTTTTTTGTTTCGTAAAAATCTTCAGAATAAAAATCTGAAATATTATATATGGTTGCAGTTTTATAATCCTGAAGTTCTTCGTCTAGATCTCCTCCTTTAAGATATAGAATACCATTTTTAATGTCATTATCTTGATGTTTAGATACTTTTCCTTTAATCCAATGTACAAAAGTTGGCATTGCTGCTACTGCTCTACTTATAATAAAATCGTAAGTATCCTTAATTTCTTCTACTCTAGAATGTGTTGTTTTGACATTTTCAAGACCTAATCCTTCAACAACATCATTAACAACTTTTAATTTTTTCGCAATACTATCTACTAAATGAAAATTGCATTCTGGATATAATATCGCTAGTGGAATTCCAGGAAAGCCACCACCTGTGCCAACATCCATAATTTTTGTTTCATCTTTAAAATCTATAACTTTAGCAATAGCAAGAGAGTGTAGTACATGTCTTAAGTACAATTCGTCTATATCTTTTCTAGATACTACGTTTATTTTTAAGTTCCAATCTTGATACAAGGCTTCCAGCTTTGTAAACTTTTCAATTTGATCTTGAGTTAGATTTGGGAAGTATTTTAATATGAGTTCCATAGGCTTTTATTATTGTGCAAAAATAGAAATTAATAGCTCATATTTTTATGAAATTCTCTATTACTTCACTCATAATTATTAATTATCTTTGTAGCATAAATATGGATGGTACATTTTTTGCACTTGTAGTATTCAAAAAAAAAATTATGTCAAAACAAACAATAACATTTTCAAGAACTGACCCTGCTAAGTTTTTTAAAACACTAAACAAACGTGTAAATAATTACTTTAAGGAGAATGAAATTAAAAAAACTGGTAATTGGAGATTATACATTAAAGCCATAGTAATGTTTACATTATTACTTGGACCTCTAGTACTATTACTAACAGTCGATATGTCTGCATGGCTTCAATTACTATCTGTAATGGTTATAGGTGTTGGAATGGCTGGAGTAGGAATGAACGTTATGCATGATGCAAATCATGGTTCTTTTTCTAGCAAAAAATGGGTTAATAGATTAATGGGTAGCAGCATACACATATTAGCTGGTAACGATTATAACTGGAAAGTACAACACAATGTATTACACCACACTTACACAAACATTGAAGGCCATGATGAGGACATTGATGCTGGTAGAATTATTCGTTTTTCTAAACATTCTGAATGGTTAAAAATCCACAAGTATCAAAAGTATTATGCTTTTTTACTATATGGCTTATTAACAGTAAACTGGGCGATTACTACCGATTTTAAGCAAACTTATATTTACTTAAAACGCAAACTGTCTTATGGTGAATTTCCAAAACCAGCAACACAGTGGACAAAGTTAATTATTGGTAAAATATTATATTACTCTATTTGGGTAGCCTTGCCTTTAGTTATTGGTTTTGCTTGGTGGCAAGTATTAATAGGCTTTTTAATTATGCATTATACTGCTGGCATTATTTTAAGTGTCGTTTTTCAATTAGCACACGTTATGCCTAATACAGATATGCCTATTCCTGATGAAGCTGGAAACATGAAAAACACATGGGCTATACACCAGTTATTTACGACTTCTAATTTTTCACCTAAAAACTGGTTAGTAGAATTTTATACAGGTGGCTTAAATAGACAAGTAGAGCACCACTTGTTTGCACACATTAGTCATGTGCATTACAAAAATATCGCAAAAATTGTAAAAGATACTGCACACGAATTCAGCTTACCATATAACGAATACAAAACGATGTGGAAAGCAATAGGTGAGCATTACCAACAACTAAAAGTATTAGGTCAGAATCCTAACATAGCTTAATTAATTCTTGTATTACAAAATAACAATTCACAATGAATCAACTTTCAGATAGAATAACTAACATGGCTACATCTGCTACTTTAGCAATGGCGGCAAAAGCAAGAGAACTTAGAGCAGAAGGTAAAGATATTATAGGTTTAAGTTTGGGAGAACCAGATTTTAACACTCCTGACTTTATTAAGGATGCGGCTATTCAAGCAGTAAATGATAATTACAATTCTTACTCACCTGTAGATGGTTATGTAGAGTTAAAAGAAGCTGTAATTACAAAATTTAAACGCGATAACAACTTAACATATACATTACCGCAAGTTGTAGTTTCTACAGGAGCAAAACAATCTTTATATAACATTGCACAAGTAATGTTAAATAAAGGAGACGAGGTTATTTTACCTTGTCCATATTGGGTGAGTTATAGCGATATTGTTAAGGTTGCTGAAGGTATCCCAGTAGAAGTAAAAACGTCTATTGATACAGATTTTAAAATTACTCCGGCTCAACTTGAAGCTGCCATTACACCAAAAACAAAAATGCTTTGGTTTAGTTCTCCATGTAACCCTAGTGGTTCTTTATATAGTAAAGAGGAATTAGAAGCATTAGCTACTGTATTAATAAAACATCCAAATATTTATGTAGTTTCAGATGAAATTTACGAACACATAAACTATACAGGAAAGCCACATGCAAGTATGGCTGGAATTGATGGTATGTTTAATAATACCATAACAGTAAACGGTGTATCTAAAGCTTTTGCCATGACAGGTTGGAGAGTTGGATTTATTGGTGCTCCAGATTGGATTGCACGTGCTTGTAATAAAATGCAAGGACAAGTAACTAGTGGAACAAACTGTATAGCACAACGTGCTGTTATTACGGCTTTAAATGCAGACCCAAGTGTTGTAAACTATATGGTTGACGAATTTAAAGTACGTCGTGATATGGTTTTAGAATTACTTGGTAGTATCGAAGGTTTTAAAACAAACACTCCAGAAGGAGCATTTTATGTATTTCCAGATGTTACTTTTTTCTTCGGAAAAACGTTACGAGGAAAAACAATAAATAACGCTACAGACTTTTCTCTATACTTATTAGAAGAAGCACTTGTTGCGACAGTAACAGGTGATGCCTTTGGAAACCCAGATTGCATTAGAATTAGTTACGCTGCAAGTCAAGAGCAAATTAAAGAAGCTGTAGAAAGAATTAAAGCTGCTTTGGTTTAAAATAACACTATTATAGAATATTTAAAAAGCCTCTGATGTATTTCTGAGGCTTTTTTTATAACATAATATACACAAAAGTCGAAACTAGTATTATTGAAAATATCACAATTAATAGTATTCGCTTTTGCTTTCTTAATTTATCCTCACGTATAATTTTTTCCTTGATCCTTTTTATAGTTTCAGGTGTCGATTTTGGCAAATTATATTCTGGCTTTTTTATTTCTGAACCACTTAACGTTTTCTTCAATCTATCGCGTTTAGATAATAAATTTCTATTATTCTTCATAGAAGTAATAGCAGATTGTACAGCTCCAAAACTCATAAGTTCTAAGTATTATTCCGAAGTCATTTCGGAAGGTTAATAAATAAGTTAAATGAATAGATATGCTAACTTAGAACTTGCAAATTCTAAATATCTATTTGGTTTTAGCTGAAGTATGAATACTTCAAATAAAAAAAGAAAAGCTGCTTTATATATAAGTAGCAATTGTATTAAAAATGTTACACTTTTGGGTTATAAAACTTCATACTTCCGAAGAAAAAAGAAAAAAAATCACCTATTCCTCCAAAAGAAAGGCGTCAACAATATCAATACAGTAAATAACTCTAAACGACCAATAAGCATTAAAAAAGAAGACCACCATTTACCAATAGCTGGTAAAGCCGAATAATTATTTACTGGTCCAAAATCTCCTAAAGCAGGCCCAACGTTTCCTAAACTAGATGCAGCTAAACCAATAGCAGATTCAAAGTCAATTTTCATCATGGAGAATCCCAGCGTCCCAACAATAAATGCTAATAAATAAAGTATAAAGAAACCAAGAACGTTAAATACAATCTCTCCAGAAACAGAACGCTTATTATAACGAACAGGTAATATTGCATTAGGATGTAATGTACGTTTAAACTCTAAAAAACCATTTTTAATGGTTATTAAATGACGTACTATTTTTATTCCTCCAGAGGTACTACCTGCCGATCCTCCAAGAAACATCATTCCAAAGAAAAAGATAGTTAAAAACGGTGTCCATAGAGTGTAATCTGCAGACACAAATCCTGTTGTGGTAATGATAGCCAATACTTGAAACAAACTATGTCTAAAGGCGCTTTCTGCTACTCCTAATACTTGCGGATGATCTATAGTAGAAATACTCATATCTGCGTTAAAATAAATAATAACAGCAGCAACTATGGTAAAAATAGCAACAAACTTAAAGTAAAGTTTAAATTCTTCGTCACGCAATGCTTTCGAAAACTTTCCTTTGAAAGCAAAATAACTTAATACAAAATTTGTTCCTGCAAGAAACATGAAAACAATAATAATGTACTGTATTAAAGGCACATCATTCCAATAGGCAACACTAGCATTTTTAGTAGAAAATCCACCTGTAGACAGTGTACTCATAGAGTGATTAATAGCATCGAAAAAAGACATTCCAGCTGCCTTTAACAAAATAGTTTCTGCCGCTGTATATCCAAAATAGATTAACCATAATCGTTTTGCTGTATCTGTAATTCGTGGGTGCAATTTATCTGCACTCGGCCCAGGAGCTTCAGCTGCAAAAAGCTGCATACCTCCAATTCCTAATAATGGTAAAATGGCCACTGCAAGCACAATAATTCCCATTCCACCAATCCAATGGGTTAAACTCCTCCAAAATAGTATACCTTCAGGCACCACTTCAATATCATTTAAAATTGAAGCTCCGGTGGTTGTAAAACCAGACATCGTTTCGAAAAAGGCATCTGTAAAACTTGGAATAGCTTCTGTAAAAACATAAGGTAAAGAACCAGATAATGCCATAACAATCCACCCAAACGAGACGACTATATAACCTTCCCGCTTATTCATTTCTTTTTTATGGTTTCTAGTATAAACCATTGCAAAAACACCAATTAAGACTGTAACTAAACCAGACAAAAATAGTTTTAAAGTAACACCATCTTTATAAATTAGACTAACCAATGCAGATATAAGCATGAAGCCTCCATTAAAAAGAAATAGTAGACCAAAGAAATGGAAGATAATTTTATAATTGAGTTTTAGACCTTTACCCATAATTATAAAAACAATTTTTCTACTTGTTTAATAGACCTTGGTAAGCAACAAACTACAATATAATCACCTTCTTCAATTTTAAAACCTCCTAAAGCTATTAACCCTTTACCATCCCTAATAACTCCTCCAATAATTGCGGAACGAGGGAACGCTACATCTTTAATTTGTTGATTGCATATTTTAGAATCGCGCTTTACTCTAAACTCTAACAACTCTGCATTCATGTTGTTAAGCTTTGTCATGGCTACAACCTCTCCTTTTCGTATGTATCTAAAAATATTATTAGCTGCAAGTAACTTTTTATTTACTAGAGTATCAATACCTATAGATTGAGACAACTCGAAATAATCCATATTCTCAACTAAAGCAATGGTCTTTTTTACACCTTTAGATTTTGCAACTAAACAAGACATAATATTGGTTTCAGAATTTCCTGTTACAGAAATAAAAGCGTCCATATCTCCAATATTTTCCTCTTCTAAAAGCTCTACATTTCTACCGTCTCCATTAATGACCAATACTTTTTCAAGTTCATCGGCTAAATCTATTGCGATATCTCTATTTTTTTCAATTAATTTTACTTTAAACTGCTTAGCACTTAAATCGCGAGCTGCTTTATATCCAATTTTACTACCACCAAGAATCATAACATCCTTAATTGTAGAATTTGCTTTCCCTGTCATTTTACATAACTCCTCTCCTCCTCCTGCACATGTAATAAATACAACAGTATCACCTTCTTTAAATAATGTATCTCCTCTTGGTATTATTGTGTACTGTGTACCAAAACGTTGGATAGCGATAGGCACAAAATGAATTTCTGGAAAATATTTAGCAGCTTCTTTTACAGATTTACCTACAAAAGATGCAGTTCTGGCTAAGTTTAAACTCACCATTGCTAATGCACCATCTTCAAACTCGTAACTTTCATTAAAAGCAGAGCGGCTAAGAAGCAATTGAATTTCTGAAGCTGCAAGCGCTTCTGGAGAAATTAACTCATCTATTCCTAAACGTGTAAAACCAACCTCATCTTTGTGCGTTATAAATTCTGTATTAGAAATACGTGCAATGGTACGTTTAGAACCTAACTGCTTAGCCAAAACACAAACTGTAATGTTTGTGGTTTCAGACGCTGTAACCGCAATTACAAGATCGCTATTCTCAACTCTTGCATCTTTTAAAATGGCAATTGAGGTCGCGTCTCCTTTTAACACTTTTATATCTAAATGATTGTCTGCGTAAGAAAGACTTTCTTTATTGGTATCTATTAACGTAATCTCTTGCGATTCATAGGACAATAATTTTGCTAAATGAAATCCAACTTCACCAGCTCCAGCAATAATTATTTTCATTATTTATTTTATATAAAGGAAATGCAAAGATAATTAATTAATTCTTTGCATGTTTTTTAATGCTTGTTCATTGTATTATCTTTGAAAAAAAAATATTTTGACAAAAGTAAACCCTTACAAAGACAGTAATCTAGGTAAAAAGGAACAGGTTACAAAAATGTTCGATACCATTTCTGGAGAGTACGATGGCCTAAATCGTGTTATTTCTTTTGGTATAGATATTAAATGGAGAAAAAAAGTAGTAGAAATTATAAAGGCTACAAATCCTGAAATTGTTTTAGATATTGCTACTGGAACTGGTGATCTAGCCATAAATCTTGCTGAAACTAGCGCTACAAAAATTGTAGGTTTAGATATTAGTAGTGGTATGCTTGAAGTTGGAAAAACAAAAATTGCCGCTAAAAATCTGGACACTAAAATTGAAATGATTATTGGAGACAGTGAAAATATGCCTTTTCAAGACAACACCTTCGATGCTATCACTGTTGCCTTTGGTGTTCGTAATTTTGAAACATTAGAAAAAGGATTAAAAGATATTTTACGTGTTTTAAAACCAGGTGGAACTTTTGTTATTCTTGAAACTTCTGTACCAACAAAATTCCCTTTTAAACAAGGTTATAAATTTCACTCTAAAGTGATACTACCAACTGTTGGTCGTTTGTTTTCTAAAGACAAAACTGCATACAAATATTTAAGTGATAGTGCTTCTGTTTTTCCTTACGGTGAAGCTCTAAACAATATTTTACGTAATATTGGGTTTATAAATGTGAAAGATTTACCACAAACTTTTGGAGTGGCCACAATTTATACAGCATCAAAACAGTAACATGAGGAAACTAATTGCCCTATTTATATGTATTACAGCAAGCACTATGTGTTCTGCTCAACTTTTTACTAGAGAAAAAGTCCAGAATAATCAAAACATGGACAAACAATCCCTAAGTTGGGGCTATTACTTTGGTACTAACAATCTAGATTATAAAATAGACTATAACGATAATAAAGGCGATATAGAAACAATAAAAGCCTTTGGTTTTAACGTTGGTTTAGTTGGAGATATTCGTATTAACGATTATATTAACTTTAGACTCGAGCCCGGTTTAGTTATTTCTGCTAGAACGCTAAATTATCCCGAAACTTTTTTTGAAGGTATTCCTGCAGACGATTTAAACAAATCGGATTTTTTACGTGAAGTAAAATCTACTTACATCTATATTCCTTTATTAATGAGACTTTCTACAAAGCGCGTTAATAATATTAAACCTTATATTACTTTTGGTATTGCAACGTCTTTAAATTTATCTAGTAATGAAGAAAATCCTGAAGATAATAGTGGAGGTGAATTTAGAACAACTAAAAGTACACAGTTTTACGATATTGGTTTTGGTATCGACTTTTACTTAGAATGGTTTAAATTCACACCTTCTATTCGTGGTATTTTTGCTTTAAACGATGAGTTAGTAAAAGATGTCGACCCTAATAGTCCATGGACAGGAAATATTAATTCTATGAAAACGCGTGGGATTTTTATTAATTTTACGTTTAGGTAGATAAGAACAAACCCATCTACTTGAAATATTAAAATTAACCACGCCTAAACTCACTCAACAATACAGCAGTAGCTGTAGCAACATTTAAACTTTCAGTAGCCTGTAAATCGCCAAAACGAGGTATTGCAATGCGCTCTGTCACTTGTTTTTCTATAGCTTCAGAAATTCCATTCGCTTCATTTCCTAAAATTATAATGCCTGCTTTAGGCAATTCCCTTTTATATACATTTTTACCATCCATAAAAGCACCAAAGATTGGCATTTCAGCTTCAGCTAAAAAAGTATTTAAATCTAAATAATTAATGTTTACTCTAGTAATAGATCCCATTGTGGCTTGCACAACTTTTGGATTATAACAATCTACCGTTTCTTTACTACACACCAATTCTTTTATACCAAACCAATCGCATAATCTAATAATTGTACCTAAGTTTCCCGGATCACGGATGCTATCTAAAGCAACTATTAAACCTAAATATTTACTGTTTTTTGGTGTTGGTATTTTAAAAACTGCCAACGCCTTATTTGGTGTGGTAAGAAAACTAATTTTCTTTAGTTCGTTTTCGGTAATTAATGTTTCATTTTTAATATCACTTTTAAAAGACTCTGTTGTAAATAATAAATGTAACTCTAAAGAAGATTCTAAAAGTTCATTAATCACTTTTATACCTTCGGCAACAAAAAAACCATCAGCGATTCTATATTTTTTTTGTTTGAGACGCGTTATTAATTTTATTTGGCTTTTTGATAGCATTTAAAAAATGTATTTTTGAATCTTAAGTGATTCAAATTAAAAGTTTAGAGTCGAAACAAATCCTTTAAAAGACTGTTTAGTTGAAAATACAAGATTCAAAAATACTACTTATTATTTTAATTTTTGGTTTTCTAACCGCGTGTAACTCTGTTAGACGCGTACCTAGTAATGCACATTTATTAACTAAGACTTCTATTAAGGTAAACGGTAATAATGAGGAAAAAGAAGCTATAACTAATCTAATATACCAAAAACCAAACAGTAGCATTCCTTATACAAATATTAAAACTAGGCTTTATATTCATAATTTAGCAAGACCTAATTTAGATTCTGTTCTAAAAGCCAGAATTGCAAACAATCCTAAACGCACTGCAAGACAAATTAAATTTCTATCTAAAAAGCAATTTGATCAACGTTTACAAAACAAACTTAATTTTAATAATTGGCTAAAAAAAACTGGTGAAGCGGCCGTTATTGTAAACGACACCCTATCTAAAAAATCCATAAAAAGATTAGAGGACTATTATTATAACAATGGTTGGTTTGAGGTAAAAGCAGAATTTGAAACTATTAGAAACGATAACAAAAGAGCATCTGTTAATTACAAGGTTTCTACAGGTGAACCTTATATAATTGACTCTTTATCTACAAGCATCAAGACTCCAGTAATAGACTCGCTATACCAAAGTACATTAAGCAAATCTTTAATAAAAACTAAAACACAATACCGCACCAATAATTTTATAGATGAGCGCGACCGTATAACAGAGACACTAAGAAATTCTGGAGTTTATCACTTCTCCCAAGACAACATTTATATTGAAATAGATACTATTGGTAAAACTAAAAAAGTTAATATCGATTTACAGATAAGTGAAAAAGCAATAAGACTCCAAGACACAATATTATACGAGCCTTTTAAAATATATAAAGTAAAAGATGTAAATATTTACACTAACAGCGCTTTTGAAGATAAAGACAAGCCCGTTACAGATTCTACAACTTATAATGGCTATAACATATATAGCAAAGAAAAATTACGATACAGCTCTAAAATGCTAACTGATGCTATTTTTATTAAGCCAAATACTCTTTTTCGCGATAAAAATAAACCATTAACGTCAAGACGGATTAGTAATTTGAAGACTTTTAAATATCCTAAAATAGATTACATAGTAAATGATGCAGACACAACATTAACTGCTAATATCGCATTAACGCCATTAAAGAAATTTGGATTAGATTTTAGAGCAGAAGCATCGCAAAGTAACATACAAACTATTGGCTTCTCTTTAAACCCAAGTGTATTAATGCGTAATGTCTTTAAAGGAGCTGAAACACTTGAGTTATCTGGTATTGCCTCTATTGGAGCCTCTAAAGACGGATCGAACGAGCGCGATCAATTTTTTGACATTAATGAGATTGGTGCAAATTTAGGATTAACAATTCCGCGTATATTTTCTCCTTTTAATACTTCAAAAATAATTCCCAGTTCCATGTTTCCGTCTACAAAAATTAGTTTAGCAGCTACTAGCCAAACTAATGTAGGTTTAGACAAGCAAACAGCAACAGGAACTTTTAATTACAAATGGTTTCCAAATGATAAAGTAACAAACAAATTAGATATGCTTAATATTCAATTTGTAAAAAACTTAAATATTGACAACTATTTTAATGTCTACGAAAGCTCATTTAATACACTAAATGCTATTGCAGTAAACTCGGGATCTATTAGTGCCGGAGAACAGTTATCGCTTCCAGATGAAGCCAATCAGTTTATAGCAGATGTAATTAACGGAACAAATGCTATAAGTGCAGACGACTTACAAACTGTAAATTCTATAAATGAAAGAAAAGAAAGGTTAACAGAAGACAATCTTATACTAGCCACAAATTTTAGTTTTACTAAAGATAGGCGAGATAATTTATTCGATAATGATTTCTCAATTTTTAGATTAAAATTAGAGCTCGCGGGAAATGTTTTCTCAGCAGCTTCAAATATTCTAGGACTTCAAAAAAACAACAATAATAAATATGAGTTGTTTAATGTAGCATTTTCACAATATGTGAAAACAGAATTAGACTATGTTAAATATTGGGATTTAGGAGGGAAAAATGTGATAGCAATTCGCACCTTTTTCGGGATTGCAATTCCTTATGGAAACTCTACCAATATTCCGTTTTCTAAAAGTTTCTTTGGTGGTGGCGCAAACGATAATCGCGCATGGTCCGCTTATAATTTAGGCCCAGGAAGCACACAATCTGTAAACGAATTTAATGAAGCGAACATGAAAATTGCTTTAAGTGCCGAACAACGTTTTAATCTTTTTGGCGCCCTAAATGGTGCTTTATTTATAGATGCTGGGAACATATGGAACGTACTTGACGATGTTAATGATGATGCAGCAACGTTTAGCTCGCTTTCCTCGATAAAAGACATAGCTGTTGGCTCTGGATTTGGTTTTAGATACGACTTTAACTTCTTCGTATTAAGAGGAGATATAGGCTTTAAAACCTACGATCCATCTTATGGTGACGGCAACCGCTGGTTTAATGATTACAATTTCTCTAATGCAGCATACAACATAGGTATTAACTATCCTTTTTAGAGCCAAAAACACACCTTGATTATTTTAATATTGTTGGAATTGAAATTACTACTAATGCAAATTCGAGAATCAAACTACTCGTCTTTTACTACATCGTTTTCGCGGTTTTATAGATAAATTTCATAACAAATCTTCAAAATTTGTTTACTTTTGAATCTCAATTTTTAACTAAAACATTAGAAAAATGTCACATAATATTAAACCAGGAGTAGCTACTGGAAAGGAAGTTCAAGCAATCTTTAACTTAGCAAAAGAAAAAGGCTTTGCTTTACCAGCAGTAAACGTTATTGGCTCTAACACGATTAACAGTGTTTTAGAAACAGCTGCAGCTTTAAACGCTCCGGTAATTATTCAATTTTCTAATGGTGGTGCACAATTTAATGCAGGAAAAAGCCTAAGTAATGAAGGTGAAAAAGCAGCAATTGCTGGTTCTATTGCTGGTGCGAAACATGTACATTTAATGGCAGAGGCTTATGGAGTTCCTGTAATTTTACATACAGATCATTGTGCTAAAAAATTACTGCCTTGGATTGATGGTTTATTAGATGCAAGTGAACAATATTTTAAAGAGACTGGAAAGCCGCTTTATAGTTCTCATATGATTGATTTAAGTGAAGAACCTTTAGAAGAAAACATAGCTATTTGTAAAACATACCTTGAGCGCATGAGCAAAATGGGAATGACTTTAGAAATAGAATTAGGTATCACCGGTGGTGAAGAAGATGGTGTAGATAATAGTGATGTAGATGAGTCTAAACTCTACACGCAACCAGAAGAAGTTGCTTATGCTTACGAAGAATTAAGCAAAGTAAGCGACCAGTTTACAATTGCAGCTGCATTTGGGAATGTACACGGTGTTTACAAACCAGGAAACGTAAAATTAACTCCAAAAATATTAAAGAATTCTCAAGAGCACATTTCAAAAAAATATGGTGTTGAGCATAACCACATTGATTTTGTTTTTCATGGTGGATCTGGTTCTACTGAAGAAGAAATACAAGAAGCAATTGGCTACGGTGTTATTAAAATGAATATAGATACAGACATGCAATATGCCTTTATGACTGGTGTGCGTGATTATATGGGAGATAAAGTTGAATATTTAAAATCTCAAATTGGCTCTCCTGATGGTCCTGAATCACCAAACAAAAAATATTATGACCCTAGAAAATGGTTAAGAGAAGGTGAAGTTACTTTTGTTGAAAGATTAAAGAAAGCTTTCGAAGATTTAAATAATGTAAACACATTATAATATATAAAATATTATTTTTCAAATCCCATTCTAGCGCTGTTAGAATGGGATTTTTTATATAAAAAAACAAAGTCCTAAGATATAGCCACATCAAATGTTGAGTTGTATTGATAAAAATGGTAATTTTGCCATCTTGTGTTATCACAAAACCCGAAAACTAACTAATAGCAATTATTCTAGTTTACTCTAGAATTACAAACTAAAAACAGTAAATCAATATGGCTTGGTTTAAGAGAAAAGATAAAGGAATCCAAACTTCTACTGAAGACAAAAAAGACATCCCTAAAGGATTGTGGTATAAGTCTCCAACAGGTAAAGTTGTAGATTCTGAAGAATTAGCAAAAAATTTCTACGTAAGTCCAGAAGATGGCTATCACGTACGAATTGGAAGTAAAGAATATTTTGAAATATTATTTGATGATAATAAATTTAAAGAATTAGATAAAGATTTATCTTCTAAGGATCCTTTAAAGTTTGTAGACACCAAAAAATATCCAGACCGTTTAAAAGCTGCCCAAGAGAAAACCCAATTAACTGACGCTGTAAGATGTGCTGTCGGCAAGTCTAAAGGTAAAGACTTAGTTATTGCTGCAATGGATTTTGCTTTTATTGGTGGTTCTATGGGTTCTGTAGTTGGAGAAAAAATTGCTCGTGCCGCAGATTATGCTCTAAAAAACAAACTACCATTCATGATTATTTCAAAATCTGGAGGAGCAAGAATGATGGAAGCAGCGTTATCTTTAATGCAATTAGCTAAAACATCTGTTAAACTAGCTCAGCTTGCTGATGCTGGATTACCATATATATCGCTTTGTACAGATCCTACAACTGGAGGAACAACAGCTTCTTTTGCTATGTTAGGAGATATTAATATTGCTGAACCAGGTGCACTAATTGGTTTTGCAGGACCTAGAATTGTAAGAGATACTACTGGAAAAGAATTACCAGAAGGATTCCAAACGTCTGAATTTTTATTAGATCATGGATTCCTTGATTTTATTACATTACGTAGAGACTTAAAAAATAGAGTTAATCAATATATAGATTTGATTACCAATGCACCATTAAGAGCATAACATTTATTTAAATGGTATCACAGACCTCATTAGTTTCAAAAAAAACTGTGAGGTTTTTTTTATGCCTTTTTTAAATAAACAGTAAAAGATGTACCTTCATTAATAACACTTTTTACTGTCACTTTACCTCCTAAAGACTCAATTTGACTTTTTGTAACAAATAAACCTAGACCTTTAGAATCTATATTAGTATGAAACGTTTGGTATAAAGAAAACATTTTATCTCCATATAATTCTAAATCGATACCTAAGCCGTTATCTGTAATACTTATTAATACAAATTCATTTTCAACCTTTGTACTTAAAGTGATTTTACACTGCCTATCATCAGATTTATATTTTATCCCGTTTGATAAAAAATTAAGTAAAATACTATCCAAATAAGCCTCAATACCAATAACAAACAAAGAATTATCTACTTGGTTGTCAATAATACAATCGTGATATTTGGCTAAACCACTAACGTTATGCATAGCACTTGCAACAAACTTATTAAGGTTAATTGATTTTAGCTTAGACTCATCATATCTAGTCTCGCTCGCTATTTCATTTAAATGACTAACAGTGTTTTCTAAGTCATTAAAAGCTTCGTATAACATTGGTACATTTTCATAAGCCTTAAAATCTTCAATATCCTCTTCAACGAAATCTAATAAAGCCTTTAAATTACCCGCATGCGTTCTTAAGTTATGAGTAACGATATCAGAAAAATTAACTAATCGTTTATTTCTCTCTTTTATTATTTCCAATAATACTTTTTGCTCTTCCCTTGCGATAACCCTATCCGAAATATCACGTAATTGAGAAATAAAATATTTAGGATTATTATAGTCATCTCTAACTAAAGAAACAGATAGTTGAGCCCAAACTACCGATCCGTCTTTTTTAAAATAACGTTTCTTTATTTCATAGTTATCAATCTCATTATTCATTATTTTTTTTAATTCGTATAAATCATTTTCTAAATCTTCTTTAACAGTAATTTCTTGAAATGTCATACTCAATAATTCAGCTTCACTATACCCAAGCATCTCGCATATACTATTGCTAACCAATATCCACTCTCCTTCTAAACCAACAATCGCAATGCCATGATAACTATGGTCTAGGATATTAGTTAAAAAATTTACATCTAATGAGTTTATAATATTTTCCTTCATATAGCTATAAGCGGCTTATCATCGCTAAAAATAAAAAAAAACTATTACTTAGATTGATTAATTCCATGTTTTTGGGTCATCCTTTTTTTTAATATGTTATTCTTATAAAAAATATCTTGAAATAATTATTATTTACTATATTTGCGGCTCGAAAGACAAGCTTTCGTTTACATAACAATCATTTACAATAATATTAGAATGTATTTAACAAAAGAAGCTAAAGAGGAACTCTTTAAAAAACACGGTAAAAACGCAAAAGATACTGGTTCTGCAGAAGGACAGATTGCAATATTTACACAAAGAATTGAGCACTTAACACAACACTTAAAAAGTAATCGTAAAGATTATAATACAGAGCGTTCGTTAGTAATGTTAGTAGGAAAAAGAAGAAGCCTGCTAGATTACTTAACTAAGAAAGATGTCTTAAGATATCGTGCTATAGTAAAAGAATTAGGATTAAGAAAATAATCTCAATATAAAGACCACGCCAAACAGCGTGGTTTTTTAGTATATAATAACTCGATTTGGAAGAGTCTAAACACCAAAATTGAAGAAGCTAATTATAGTTTTTCATTGGACACTACTACTACACAACACAACTACCAATGTTTAACAAAATTCCGATTGAGAAACTAAATCGTCGGTATTAGAATTAAAACTTATTTATGATTCCAAAAGTATTTAAAGAGGTCATAGACCTTGGAGATGGTAGAGAAATCACTATCGAAACCGGAAAATTAGCAAAACAGGCACATGGTTCTGTTGTTGTAACATCGGGAAAATGTATGATGTTATGTACAGTTGTTTCCAATTACGAACAAAAAGATCTTGGTTTTTTACCGTTAACGGTAGATTATAGAGAGAAATTTGCAGCTGCAGGTCGTTATCCAGGTGGTTTCTTCAAGAGAGAAGCAAGACCAAGTGATGGCGAAGTGTTAACTATGCGTTTAGTGGATCGTGTTTTACGTCCATTATTCCCTAAAGATTACACAGCAGAAACGCAAGTAATGATACAGTTAATGTCTCATGACGAAAACGTTATGCCAGACGCTATGGCTGGATTAGCAGCATCAGCAGCTATTCAATTATCAGATTTCCCATTTGAATGTGCTATCTCTGAAGCAAGAGTTGGACGTATTAATGGAGAATTTATTATCAACCCAACGAGAGCACAATTAGCAGAGTCTGACATCGACATGATGATTGGAGCTTCTGCCGATTCTGTAATGATGGTTGAAGGTGAAATGGATGAAATTTCTGAAGACGAAATGGCTGACGCTATTAAGTTTGCACACGAAGCGATTAAAGTACAATGTGCTGCACAGTTAAGATTAGCTGAAGCATTCGGAAAAAAAGCCGTTCGTGAATACGAAGGTGAAAGAGTAGAAGCTGATTTATCTAAGAAAATTCATGACATGGCTTATGATAAGGTTTATGCAATTGCAAAAGCTGGATCTTCTAAGCATGAAAGAACTGCTGCTTTTAAAGAAATAAAAGAAGATATTAAAGCTTCTTTTTCTGAAGAAGAAACTGCGGATTATGGTGGATTAATTTCTGATTACTACCGTAAAGCTGAGAAAGCTGCAATTAGAGATTTAACTTTAGATGAAGGTTTACGTTTAGATGGTCGTAAGACTGACGAGATTAGACCAATCTGGTGTGAGGTTGATTACTTACCATCTACGCATGGTTCTTCAATCTTTACTCGTGGAGAAACTCAAGCATTAGCTACAGTAACTTTAGGAACATCTAGAGACGCAAACAAAATAGATATGCCATCTTACGAAGGTGAGGAGAATTTCTATTTACATTATAACTTCCCTCCTTTTTGTACAGGTGAAGCTAGACCAATTCGTGGAACTTCTCGTAGAGAAGTTGGACATGGTAATTTAGCACAACGTGGTTTAAAAGGAATGATTCCTGAAGATTGTCCTTACACAGTACGTGTTGTTTCTGAGGTTTTAGAATCTAACGGTTCTTCTTCTATGGCAACTGTATGTGCAGGAACTATGGCTTTAATGGATGCAGGTGTACAAATGATAAGACCAGTTTCTGGTATTGCAATGGGATTAATTTCTGATGCAGAATCTGGAAAATACGCTGTATTATCTGATATTTTAGGTGATGAAGATCACTTAGGAGATATGGATTTTAAAGTAACTGGTACTGCAGAAGGTATTACTGCTTGCCAAATGGATATTAAAGTAAAAGGATTAAGCTACGAGATTTTAGTGAATGCACTAAAACAAGCTAGAGATGGTCGTTTACATATCTTAGGTAAATTAACAGATACTATTTCTACTCCAAATGCAGACGTTAAAGAACATGCACCAACAATGGTAACAAGACGTGTTCCTAACGAATTCATTGGTGCTTTAATTGGACCTGGAGGAAAAGTAATCCAAGAGATGCAAAAAGAAACTGAGACAACTATCGTTATAAACGAAGATCCAGTGACTGAAGAAGGTATTGTAGAGATTTTAGGTGTTGGTAGAACAGGTATTGATGCTGTTATGGCAAAAATAGATGCTATCTTATTTAAACCTACAGTTGGCAACACATACGAAGTAAAAGTAATCAAGATGTTAGATTTTGGTGCTGTTGTTGAGTATATGGATGCTCCAGGAAACGAAGTGTTATTACACGTAAGTGAATTAGCATGGGAACGTACAGAAAATGTAACTGACGTTGTAAACATGGGTGACGTTTTTAATGTGAAGTATTTTGGACTTGATCCAAGAACTCGTAAAGAAAAAGTATCTCGTAAAGCATTATTAGAAAAACCTGAAGGTTATGTTGCAAGACCACCAAGAGATGATAAACGTTCTGGTGGACGTGATAACAGAGGTTCTCGTGACAATAGAGGTCGTGATGACAGAAAACCAAGAGAGCCAAGAAAAGAAGATTAATTCTTTTAAACACTCTTAATATATTAGAAAAGCCCAACAGAAATGTTGGGCTTTTTTTTATTGTCTTCTTTTATTCCATTGTAAAAGCAACCCAAAAGTGAAGGCGATATCGATAGAATTAATATTTGTTTGAAGTTGCAATCCAATTGAGAAGCTATCACCACTTTTAAATCTCAACTTTATCGCTAAAGGAACACCAAGATAAAAAACGACCTTTCTTCTGAAACTCCATTTGACTTAAAAGTAAAATAGCCTAAGCCCAAATGTGTATCAATATAGTGTTATATTCAGCATTAGTTCTCTACTACACATAACATTTAACTGCTTGGAACTATTGTTATTCCCTAAAACGGAAACTTCAGAACCAGTTGATGCAGACAAAGTGAAAATGTATTTCTCACGCCCTAAACATACATCTGCACCTAATGCTAGACCTCCTTCAGTATAGATTGCTAATGTTATAAACGAGAGGGATTTCATAAAAAACTAAAGGTTACCTAATAAGATCATCAAGAAGCTATAAAAATTTTAATGGACGGATAACAGAAGTTTTGGTAACGATAGAGGTAGTGATGATAGAAAACCAAAACAAGATAAAAAGAAGAGTAATTTCACATTTTATAAGAACCATAAATAGAAATCCCCCATTTAGACTTTTCTTTTAAAAACCAAAACAAACTAAGCATCAATCACTTAAAAAAAGCTATTCATAAATTAATATTAATTTAACTTTTACAAACATCTAGACTATAGCTTGACGCGTAAATCTTTTATAACCAATCGTCACAAAAGATTTATGAAAACAAAATCAACAATTTTAAGCAAACTTAAATCAAGCTGCAATAGTCTAAAGCATACTCTAATTAATTTTTTTCATATAAATGAAAAAACAGAAAGTTCGCAAAACAGAGTTGTGCTATTAAGTACTTTTATAATTATACTATTTGGTATCTATTTTTTCTCTGTATTCCATAATGATTTTGAAAAATTCAATAGTCTCGTAACAAATTCTACTCTCGGCTTTACATTTATAGTTATTGCTACAACTCTATTTATATACAAACTGTTATTTTTTATTTATACAACCTACCACTACATAAAATACAAACCTATTGCATCGGCAGAAGATAGTCTATTACCAACATGTACAGTAATAGTACCTGCTTATAATGAAGGTAAGCAAGTTTGGGACACACTTATGAGTCTTGCAAAAAGTAATTACCCAGATTCAAAGCTTCAGTTATTAGCTATAGACGATGGTAGTAAAGATGACACTTGGAAATGGATGCAAGATGCAAAAGAAGCACTTGGAGATCGATTAGAAATCTATAAACAACCACAAAATAAAGGAAAGCGTCATGCCTTATACAGAGGATTTAATATAGGAACCGGAGATATATTTGTAACAGTAGATAGTGATTCTATTGTAACGGAAGATACCATTAGAAACCTCGTGAGCCCATTTGTGGAGCATGAGCAATGTGGAGCTGTTGCTGGAAACATAAGAGTTCTAAATAATAAAAAGGAAATGCTTCCTAAAATGTTAGATGTAAGTTTTGTAATGAGTTTTGAATTTGTGCGTTCTGCAGAAAGTAACTTAAACTCTGTATTATGTACACCAGGCGCTTTAGCTGCTTATAGACGTGCTGCTGTATTTAAATGTTTGCCAGAGTGGATAGATCAAAAATTTAATGGAAAACCCTCAGACATTGGCGAAGATCGTGCACTAACAAACATGATACTAAAACAAGGAGAGCACGTTCTATTTCAAAAAAATGCAATTGCTTACACTAATGTACCTGAAGAATATTTAGGTTTGTATAAAATGTTTATTAGATGGGGACGAAGTAATGTTCGTGAAAGTATAGAAATGGCAAAGTACGTTTTTACAAATTTTAGAGAAGGAAAAAAAACAGGCACTCGATTATTATTTATCAATCATTCTACGCAATTAATCATGAGTTTTCCTGTAGTAATTTTTATGCTGTTTTTTGTTTCGGCACATCCATTACTTTTTATAGGCTCTACAATGGTTAGTATTTTAATTCTTTCTACTTTTTCATTAGCCTTTTTTACTAATCAACATAAATCTTCTCAAGGATTTTGGGCCTACCCGTATAGCATTCTATTTACTTTTGGTTTATTCTGGATTACTCCATATGCCATAGCGACTGCCGGTAGAAGTGGTTGGTTAACTAGAGAATTAACGGAGTAATAATATATTCTAACTTAACAAATAAAGCTCATCAAAATTTGATGAGCTTTATTTGTTAAGTTTATTTCTTGACGCTTAAATATTATAAAATACACCTAAAATCGATATGCAATTTTAGGTACATAAAATAAACCACCAATATCCTCTCTAACGGCTCCTTCTATTTTATATGGAGAATATTGAACACCAAAACCAATAGTAATCTCATCGTTATTTTTAAAAGTTTTAACTAGTTCTATTGCTGGAGAAGCTAAAAACGCAGTAATACTTTCGTACTTTTCTTCGTCCTCTTCTTTACCTTCGTAAAACGGGTTTCTAGCATTTGTAGTTACATGAGACATACCTACTCCCAAACCAACGTTAATAGTTGTTTTTTCAGTTTTAATAATGTCTTTTTTAAATTTCAAAAAAGCATTAAACATAAAAGTGCTTTTTACTTGAATGGTGTCTATGGTTCGTAAATAAGTGAACTCATCTTTTTGGTTTGGAATAGCAAATTGTAAGGTTAAATCTATAGATTTTCTATTTTTAATTGGAAAATTCACTGTTAAATCTAACATTGGACTTGCACCAAAATACTCCTTCAAACCTTCTTGTGGAATTAGCATTCCTACTCCTAATTTAAAGGAAACGTCTTGCATATAGTCTTGGTATTTATTAAAATATTGTTGACTATTATAAACTGAAATGGTGTCGTTTTGTGCTTTTGCAAAAATTGAAAAGCATAGCATTGTGATAATAAATATTGAATTTTTCATGAGTTTAGTTTTTAAATTCAGGTCAAAATTATTGCTATAAACGCACCTTAAATGTGGTTAATCACGAATTTGAAAACTAATATTTGCGATTATCGCAAATATTAGATACATTTGAGTATGTACCAAACTGCCTTTCTTACGTTTTTAAAGACTGAATTACCAGAAAACACATCTATAATAGAAGCTGTTGCTACGGCTTTAGATATTAGTTACGATGCTGCACATAGGCGTGTTAGTTTAAAAAGCAAATTTTCTTTAGATGAAACGATTGTGTTGTCCAAGTACTACAATCTCTCTTTAGATCGACTATTTGAAACCACCTCTGCAGAGTTTGTAACTATAGAAAAAACAAAACATATTGAGAACGAGGCTGAGCTGCAATACTATTTTGAAGACTCTTACAATTCGCTTGTTCCTTTATTAAAACAAAAGAATAGCTCTATATTATATTCAGCTAAGGATATTCCTTTATTTTACAACTTAAATGGAGATGCCTTAAGCAGGTTTAAATACTATGTATGGCTAAAACTTTTAAATCCAGAATTAGCGACTAAAAGTTTCGAAAACTTTGCTCCTAGCTCTGCTTTGATTGAAGCTGGCAAGAGATTAGGTAGTTTATATAGTAATTTAAATACTCAAGAGGTTTGGGATATAACATCTATTAATAGTACGCTAAAACAAATTCATTTTTATTTTGAAGCTGGGCAGGTTGCTACCGAAACCGCTTTACATTTTTGTGACTTATTAAAAAAACTAATTGAGACTATTGCTGCTAAATTGGTAAATACAGATTTAGAATTTAAAATGTATTACAACGAACTGCATTTAATGAATAATAATGTTTTAGTGAATACTCCAAATGCACAAATGCTCTATGTCCCTTTTACTTTATTGTCCTATTACAAAACAAGCGATAAACATACATGCAAAGAAGCCGAGGCCTTTTTAAGGAAGCAATTACAGAATTCTAAATTATTAAATACTACTGGAGAGAAAGAGCGCAATACTTTTTTTAATAAGATTTATGCTAAAATTAATGCATTAAAAAAATTAATTGAAGCAACACAGGTTTTAGATTTTGAGTAAGCCATAAGAGTAAGTGCGTTAAGGATTGCAACGGCATCCTTTTTTTGCTGCCATATATGGCAAAAAAAGATATAGTGTAAAGCCTGACTTTTTTAAGCTTTTTTCGGCTAAAAAAGGAACGCCAAAAAAATAATTAATTTTTTTTGTAACAAAATGTACTCTTTCTACGTATAACTAGTGAGAGTAAAATATTCACGTCCGTTTTTTAGGGCATAAATCACAACTTACATACATGAGACAACTTAAAATTACCAAGCAGGTAACCAACCGTGAGACCGCATCATTAGACAAATACTTACAAGAAATTGGAAAAGTTGACTTAATTACCGCAGATGAAGAAGTAGAATTAGCACAACGTATTAAGGCTGGCGACCAGATCGCACTTGAGAAATTGACAAAGGCTAACTTACGTTTCGTAGTATCGGTGGCTAAGCAATACCAAAATCAAGGTTTAACGTTACCAGATTTAATTAATGAAGGTAATTTAGGGTTAATTAAAGCTGCACAACGTTTTGATGAAACGCGTGGTTTTAAATTTATATCTTATGCTGTATGGTGGATTAGACAGTCTATTTTACAAGCCTTAGCAGAGCAATCTCGTATTGTACGTTTACCGTTAAACAAGATTGGTTCTATTAATAAAATAAACAAAACTTTTGCTTTCTTAGAGCAAGCACACGAGCGTCCGCCAAGTGCTGAAGAGATTGCAAAAGAATTAGACATGACTATTAACGATGTTAAGGAGTCTATGAAAAATTCTGGCCGTCACGTAAGTATGGATGCGCCTTTAGTTGAAGGTGAAGATTCTAACTTATATGATGTATTAAATTCTGGTGAGTCACCAAATCCAGACCGTAACCTTTTACACGAGTCTTTACGTACTGAGATTGAACGTGCTCTTGAAACTTTAACGCCTCGTGAAGCAGATGTTATTAGATTATACTTTGGACTAGGAAACCAACACCCAATGACTTTAGAGGAAATTGGTGAAACTTTTGACTTAACACGTGAGCGTGTTAGACAGATTAAAGAAAAAGCTATTCGTAGATTAAAACATACGTCTAGAAGTAAAATATTAAAAACTTACTTAGGATAATCTAAGTTATAGTAACAAACAGTTATTCATAACTGTTCGTTTTTTGATTGATGAAAGAACCCGAAGCTGATTACTTCGGGTTCACTCATTTTATAAACTTTCTAATAGTGTTTAAATTCAAACGCATTGCTTTTAATCACACTTAATCGTATTAATTTGCTTTTATTCGCGTTTAAGAGTATTTAGTTGAAGACCTTTTGAAATCTATTTTTAATTAATATTGTATGATATTTGTATTCCCAAACATCTTTCTTTACTATGTTAAAATCTATTTGTTATAAAAGCCAAGTAAAACCCACTTTAAGTATTTTAGAGTTTGAATCTTTGTTTAACCAAACACAAACAAGTAACGATAAGTCTAATATTACTGGCGTTTTAGTAAAAAGTAAAGATATTTTTTTTCAAATAATAGAAGGAGACGTAGCGACAATTGATTCTCTTTTTGAAAAAATAAAAAAAGATAATAGGCATTCTGATATTATCGAACTTTTAAACAAACCTATCTCACAATTAAGCTTTAAGGCTTTCGACACCGGTTATACTCTAATTGATGATATAGATGAACTTTATGGTCTACAAATTTATATTACCGATTTACAGAATAATCATTTTGAAAATAGCACTCTGTTTTTAAAAATTATTGAAGACCTATTAACTACCGACTAATAAAAAACCTTAGCTTTGTAAAAACAAAACTACTACATATAATGTCTACAAAGTTAATTGCTCCTTCAATGCTTGCTGCCGATTTTGGCAACTTACAACGCGATACAGAAATGGTTAATAATAGTGAAGCCGATTGGTTTCATATTGATGTTATGGATGGCCATTTTGTGCCAAACATTTCTTATGGAATGCCTGTAATTGCCGCTATTAAAAAGCATGCTACAAAACCATTAGATGTACATTTAATGATTGAAAAGCCTGAACGCTATATTGAAGAGTTTGCTAAAGTTGGAGCAGATATCATTACAGTGCACCACGAGTCTACAGTACACCTGCACAGAACGCTAAGACAAATTAAAGATGCTGGTTGTAAAGCTGGTATTGTTTTAAATTTAACGACTCCCGTTTCTGTTTTAGAAGATATATTACCAGAATGTTATATGGTATTATTAATGTCTATTAACCCAGGTTTTGGTGGTCAGAAATTTGAAGAGATTACTTACCAACGCGTAAAGAAATTACGAAAAATGATTACTGACCAAGGTTTAGACACCAAAATAGAAATTGATGGAGGCGTTACAGATAAAAATATTGAAAAGCTAGTTGAAGCCGGAGCAGATGTTTTTGTGGCTGGAAGTCATATTTTTAAAAGTGAAGACCAAATGGAAGCTACTGCCAATCTTAAACGATTAGCCAATAAGTAATACAATTTATTTCTCTTAGCTTCTAGAATAATTATTAGTAGAGATTATTGAGATTAATATCCAGCAAAATTAAAGTTGAGCATTTGCTTTACTTTAATGTAAATTTTTGGAAATTGAGATTGAAACTCTGAAGGCGTTTCGATAAAATTTTCTACTAAAACTGAAATAAATTCAAAATGATTTTCGAAGGCATATTCTCTAAAATATCCTGAAGTAAGAAGTTTTTGCTTTACAACAACATTCTCATCAATATCTGTAGTAAGCTCTTGAAATGAATCTAAAAATATAGCAGCACTCGTACTGTATTTTCTAGATTTTAAAAATGAAACATGTAAGGCATGAATACACTCATGTACTCCTAGGTTTAAATTATCGTCTTCTGTAGCGTAACCTTTTTCAAAATCTTCCCACGAAAAAACCAAAGCTTTGTAAGACATATTAAACTCTCCCTTATGAAATGTTTGGTTTATATTCGAGAAATAGGCTTTTGGATAAATAACAATTTTATCAAGAACACCTATTTTATAATCCCTAAAACCAAAGGTTAGCTTTGTTGCAGTTGCAGCAATCTTAACTTTCATGGTGATATTAACTTCAATATCTTTACCAATAAACTCCCAGTTTTTTATAAAATACTGAATACGATGCTCGAAATTTTTCTTCTCTTTAGTATTTAACTTATTATAAAAAGCAAACTCATTTTCTAAGATCGCTTTATGTGATTCTGGAAGTTTGTTTTTAAAAAAATGTAAATGAGTGAAAAACTGTTTCTTTTTAACATACTCTACAAAAGCCATTTCGAAGAAAAGAAACAGACCACGAAAAACTATAAAAGCCACTAATAATCCTGTAACAACCGCAAGAATAATAAGAATAATTTTAAATACTAAAGGTGGATCTTTTTCTTGTAATAGATAAGTAATCCTTAATAAAATATTAATCATTTATGCCAGTTATAAACTCTAAAGGATCAAAATATCCTAATAAGTTACGTTATAAAAATAAGCTATGCTCGATTTGAAAATATACTGAGAAATTAATTTGGATTTGCAAGGTTGATACTTAAAGCTCCGCTTACAAATTCAAGGGCGCTTGATTTGATACATAACTTTAACTTTTACTAGTGACCTCGAGAGGATTCGAACCTCCAACCCTCAGAGCCGAAATCTGATATTCTGTCCAGTTGAACTACGAGGCCTAATAAACTAATTACTATTTAAAGAAAGCATCGTTAAGTTTTAATGCAGCTGGCCAATTCTTATTTCTACTTATTATAAAATCTTTTTTAGCATTAGCGTTGTCCTTTAACTTTAAATAGGAAACACCTCTACTGTATTCTGGTCTTCCGTTATTTAAATACTTATCGTTGATTACTTTTGTAAAGTAAGGAATTGCGTCTTTATAGTTTTTTGTTAAGTTCTCAAGTAGGCCTAATTTAAAATGCGTCGGCAAATTATTTGGCTCTAATTCTAAAACCTTTAAAAATTGAATTCTAGCATTAGTATAATCCTTTTGATCGAAATAATTATTCGCTGTTTTAAAATGTTCTGTCATCTCATCAATAATATTCTTACCCAATTTACTTGCTGCAATATCAGATTTAGACTTATTAGACATTATTTTAACAAGTTCACTTTTAAAACTTATAAGTTCTTTATCGTAAGGATAACTTTCTAATGCATAATTAACTTTACTTAAGGATAGAGAATTGTCTCTATAATATTTTCTTATATCGTTACACATATTTAACCAAGCGACTGTGTGATCTGGCCTAACCATAAAATGTCTATCATACAAATCAAACAAAGCTATAGTATCGTTTTGTTTTTTATAGATTCCTTGTAAAATATAAAAGTTAGATTCTATACATGGCATTACATCAAAAACTTCTTTAGAATAAGCAAATGCACTATCTTCTTTCTTTATAAAATTAAACATCATGGCTTTTAATGTTTTTGGCCATAAATTATTTTCTACATTAGAAATAGAGTTATTTAAATGTAATAATGCTTTATCGTACTTTTTATTATTAATTGCAAATAATCCCTTAATATCATCATTTGTCATACCTATTTGATTTACATAAGGAAAACTAGGCAACATTTGAATAACTTGATTATATGAATATTTATATTTTAAAGTAAAAGCATCCTTACTCTTTACTTCTCTCATTAATTCATACTGTACTGTAGATGCTTTATAGTCTATATAATGAGTAATAACATTTAAGAGTAATAAAACAACAAAACTATAGCCTAATGCTTTTTGTACTTTATTAATTTTAAGCTTATCCGGAACTTGTTCATTATTGTTCGAAAAACCTAAAATAATTGCGAGAACTAACGCAAAAACTATTTGAATTGGTGCTCTGTGGTGAGGGAAATTAAAAAAAGCATCAATCATATAGCTTAACAAGGCTAAAGCGAGGCTAATAATTATAAATTTACTTGTATCCGTTTTTGCTTTATAATAATGTTTAATAAGTGTTATGAAACAAATAATATAAATACTTATATATAACAAAAAGCCTATTATTCCTGTTTCTGCTAATGATTGTAAATAATCATTATGAACATGTGTACTAAATACAACTCCTTTATTTCTTCTATTAAGATAAAGGCTTATTTTAGAGTTATGTCTCCAATTACCAACTCCAACACCAATAATTGGTGACTTTTTAAAGTCAGTAATTGCGGAATTCCAAATGTCTTTTCTACCAGAGCCATCAACCAAATTTGATTTCCCTTTTGGGTTATATAAATCCTTCTCTGCTTTAGTAAAAAACAACTCTACATAAGAATTTAATTTGTCTTTATAAATTCTATTTATTGATATAGAAAAACCATAAGCTATAAAAGCTACAATTACTAACGGCAAAATAGTATTAACACTTCTCTGGATAGAGTATTTTGAAATAACAAAATAAGCTATTGAAAAAACAACCAGAACAATAGCCATAATTACAGCTGCTGTTCTAGCTCCTATTAAAAATAGACTTGTAATTACAAATAACACAACTATTAAAGAAATATTTTTTCTAAAACCTTTAAGCTGCTGAAAAACAAACAATAAAAATGGTAATTTAATTACAATTGCAGTTGCTAGAATGTTTCGATTACCATATCGATGAGGAATACTCATCATTAGCTCATGTGTTCTTAACTCACTTGATTTGGAATAAAAATAAGAAACAACCTCAAAAGATTCAATAAATAAAATAACACTAATTATTAGGCTTAATCCAAAAAAACTAAAGAATTTTCTATCCCTAAAAACTATATATAAATTAAAAACACTAAATATAAAAGTGAATATTCTTGATAAATATAATATACTTTCATCAATAATAATTGATTGAGTCATAGACAAACAAGACACAATAAAAGTCATGATTTGAATTCCAAAAAATAATTTTACGTGTTTTGGAAAAGTAAAAGCCAAATATCCTGGTGCAAATAAATAATACAAAAAAACTACAACATTTAATGTCCCTATATAAAACCACTGAGTAGCAGCAAAATCAAAAGCACCTAGCGATGGTACAAATAGAGTCATTAAATACAAAAAAATAATTACATAATTTACATTACTTGTTTTTTTAAAAAGTGTATTCATTATATTTAATGTTGATTAAAAACAAAGCTTGAAATAAAACTACAACTTACTTTCTTCGTGACTGTGATAGGAGTCGAACCTACAACCGTTGGAGCCGAAATCCAATACTCTATCCAATTGAGCTACACAGCCTTTTTAATAATGTCTAAGACAATTTATTTTTTACAATTGTAGAAACAGTTTTCCCGTCTGCTCGTCCTGCAACTGCTTGATTAACTATGCCCATTACCTTTCCCATATCTTTCATGCCTTGTGCTCCTGTTTTAGCAATCGCATCCTCAACAAGCTTACCCACTTCTTCTTCGCTCATAGCTTCTGGTAAAAACTGAGAAATTACTTTAGCTTCTTCTAATTCTGGTGTTGCTAAATCTTCTCTACCTTGTTCCAAAAAAATTGCAGCACTATCCTTACGCTGTTTAACCTGCTTTTGAAGTATTTTAAGCTCCTGCTCTTCGGTTAATTCCTCTTTAGCTCCACTTTCAGTTTGCGCTAATAATATTGCAGATTTCACTGCTCTTAAAGCAGTTAATGCAACCGTATCTTTACTCTTCATAGCCGTTTTTAGGGCTGTCATTATATTTGTTGATAAACTCATAATATTATTGTTTTTGGATTACGAAGATAGGAAAAAGTAAGACGTTTGATAAGACCTCTAAGGATTAAAAAACAAAACCCAAAACGTTGAGGGACGTTTTGGGTTTAAATGGATTAATTATCTTGCTTACACTATTAATAAATACAATTTAACCTAAATTCATTTATAAGATTCCGTTCTGAAAACGAGATTAGTTCTATTAGCTGTTTTTATTTAGACTGCGTCTTGTAAAAACAGAATTTTATTAATCTACGTTATCGTGCAAGAATGAATTGTTATTTCTTAATTGAATATCATCATTATCATCTATGCTTAGTGTTGTTTTAGATACATTAGCTTCAGACGATGAATGTCGAGCTTCATCCAAACTTAAACCTTGACGTTTGTAAGCTGGAATTTTTTCGATATCATCAATTTTAGAAGCATTGAATTTATGATTAAAAGACTTCATTTTTGATCTTCTATCATTTGCTCTCTCTTTTAAAATATCTGAAATAGAACTGTTCATAGGATCTAAATCTTCTTCTCGAGTCGTAACAACTTCTTCTTGAGTAATTACTTTCTTCTCGAAAACAACTTCTCTATCAACAATTTCTTCAACTTTAACTTCTTCTTTTTTTGTATTTATACTAGAAGTCTCCTCTTCATAATCATCTAGAACGTAACGAACTTCTTCATTTTTTAGAACCTCGGCTACTGGAGTAAACTCAACCGGCTCGTTTACTTCAATTTCGTTTAAATTAAAAACAATATTCTCTTCTGTTTCTAATTCCACCTCTACACTTTCTTCATGTATTGGTAGATCGAAACTTAAAGTAATTTGTTTTTTCTCTTCCTCTTCTTCAATTTCATTAGATTGAAAAGTGTTAACACTGTTTTCTGTTGAAGTAATAACAAAATCTTCTTCTGTATCAAAATTAGCCAAAACTTCGTCGTAAACAACATCAATGTTTTTAATCACTTCAGAAGTTGGAATCAATCCCAATTCTTCTAAAGAAACACTTCTCTGCTTGTTTACAAAATTCATTTCCATTACACTTAAAGAATCTTCCGTATCTTCATCTAAATCTAAAGTATGCTTAACCACTTTTGGTGGTTCTGGTTTTTGTACAACTACTTCAGGAGTAATAATAACAGGAGGTGTTAAATCCTTTTCAATACTTTGTTCTTCCTCTAAAGCATGGATTACTTTCTTTGTTTCTGTATTAGAAATTTCGTCTTGCTGCTCTATATTAAAACCTGTTGCTATAATAGTTACAGCAATAGATTCTTCTAAAGACTCATCTTCACCAACACCCATGATAATGTTAGCTCCGTGGCCTGCTTCTACTTGAATATGATCGTTAATTTCACCAATTTCATCAATAGTAATTTCTTGAGAACCAGAAACGATTAGCAACAATACGTTTTTGGCACCAGTAATTTTATTATCGTTTAATAAAGGCGAATCTAAAGCTTTTGAAATCGCTTCGAATGCTCTGTTTTGCCCAGAAGATATAGAAGAACCCATAATAGCCGTTCCACTGTTACTTAATACTGTTTTAGCATCACGTAAATCAATGTTTTGCGTGTAATGGTGTGTAATTACTTCGGCAATACCACGAGACGCTGTAGCTAATACTTCATCGGCTTTCGAGAACCCGGCTTTAAAACCAAGATTACCATAGACCTCTCTTAATTTATTATTATTAATTACAATTAACGAATCTACTTCGCTACGTAATTTTTCTATACCAATTTGCGCTTGTTCATTACGCATTTTTCCTTCAAATTGAAAAGGCATAGTTACTATACCTACAGTTAAAATGTCCATTTCTTTGGCCATTTTAGCTATAATAGGTGCAGCTCCAGTTCCAGTTCCTCCACCCATTCCAGCAGTAATGAATACCATTTTAGTATTCGTTCCTAACATTTGTTGGATTTCTGAAAAACTCTCTACTGCAGATTGCATACCTACTTCTGGGTTTGCTCCTGCTCCTAATCCTTCTGTAAGGTTTAGGCCCAATTGTATTTTATTTGGTACACCACTGTTATGAAGTGCTTGTGCATCTGTATTACAGATTACAAAGTCTACTCCTTTAATTCCTTGTTGGAACATGTGGTTAATAGCGTTGCTACCACCTCCTCCAACACCAATAACCTTGATGACGTTAGATTGATTTTTAGGTAAATCAAAGGCGATACTTTCGAATTCTTTGTTGCTCATAAAATTCTGTTTATTTTAATCAATTAATTGCTTATTCTTTATTCTTAAATTATTCTGCGTTGTCTAAAAAATCTTTAACACGCTCTGTTAACGCATCTAAAAAAGAGCGTTTTTGTTTTATTACTGGCTGTACTACTTCATCTTCTTCTTCAATAGTCTCTTCTATTGTAGTTTCTATAACCTCTTCTACTATTTCCTCAATAACCTCTTCTGCTTTAACTCGCTCTTGACGTTTTAAACCATCCATTACTAAACCTACAGCCGTAGCAAACAATGGACTTGTAATAGCATCGTCGCTATCTCCCGCTAAATGCTCGTTTGGATAGCCAACTCTTGTATCCATACCTGTTATATATTCTACTAACTGTTTAAGATGTTTTAATTGTGCTCCTCCACCTGTTAATACAATACCGGCTATTAGTTTTTTCTTTTGTTCTTCGTGTCCGTAGTTTTTAATTTCAACATACACTTGTTCTATTATTTCAACTACTCTAGCATGAATAATTTTAGATAGATTTTTTAATGTAATTTCTTTTGGATCTCTACCTCTCAAGCCTGGAATAGAAACAATCTCGTTGTCTTTATTCTCTCCTGGCCATGCTGAACCAAATTTTATTTTTAATAACTCTGCTTGCTTTTCTATAATAGAACAGCCTTCTTTTATGTCTTCTGAAATAACATTTCCTCCAAATGGAATTACTGCGGTATGACGTATAATACCATCTCTAAAAATGGCTAAATCTGTTGTACCGCCTCCTATATCAATTAAAGCAACACCTGCTTCTTTTTCTTCTTGGCTTAACACTGCATTGGCAGATGCTAAAGGTTCAAGCGTAATACCTTCTAACTCTAAACCTGCACTTTTTACACAACGCCCAATATTTCTAATAGAAGACACTTGACCAACAACAACATGGAAATTAGCTTCTAATCGCCCTCCATACATTCCTATTGGCTCTTTAATCTCTGCTTGTCCATCAATTTTATATTCTTGTGGCAATACATGAATAATTTCTTCGCCAGGTAGCATTACTAATTTATGCACTTGGTTGATTAAACGATCGATATCGTCCTCATCAATTACAGTTTCAGAATCTGCTCTAGTAATATAATCACTGTGCTGTAAACTACGAATATGCTGTCCTGCAATACCCACAGTTACGCCAACTATTTTTGTCGCAGCGGCAGCTTCGGCCTCTTGAATAGCCAACTGAATGGATTGGATAGTTTGTGTAATATTATTTACCACACCGCGATGCACACCCAAACTTTTAGACTTACCAATGCCTAAAATTTCGACTTTACCATACTCATTTTTACGTCCAATCATTGCCACAATTTTTGTGGTTCCAATGTCTAATCCAACTGCTAAATTCTGTTCCATAATTTATACTTTAGTGCAAACAACTTGGTTTTCAAATTGCAAATTCACTTTGCTGTATTTATCCAAACTCTTATCTTTAATTGCTTTTTTTAAAAAAGCTTTAAGGTTGTTTACTTTCTTATCTAAATATTCAAGTTTTCCAATTTGCACTATAAAACTGCATTGTCTTAACTTTAAATCTATAGACATATTTTTATTCTGAATAATTTCTACAACATTCTTTTTCAAGAATTCATCATTCTCAATTCTGCTAGCTATAGCAAAAATATTGCTTAAATTTTTCTTTGACACTTCACCAGTTACCATCGGTACTCGTGCAGTGAAATTAGCTGATAATGGCATATAACCACCTTTATTATCTATGTAATAAGAGCTTTCATCCAAGACTCTCGCTATAGGTTCTTTCTGTTTTATTTTTGCTGAAAAATTTCCATTTACGTCTAAAAAAACTTCCGCTTTTTCAATCATGGCATTAGCATTTAGAGCAGATTCTAATACATTCAAATCTAAAGTTTCTTTAGGCACACTCGTAAGTGGTTCATGATTTTGTATTAACAATTTACTAACAGTCTCATGCGTTATAAATGGCTTCTTTTCTTCTACAAATTCAACAGTTGTTTTCACCACCTTTCTACCGCCATTTCTTGCCGAAGAAAACGCAAATAAAAATACGACCACACTAAGCAGCACTATACCTTTTATGTAGTTCCAATTAACCTTCATGAATCAACGCTTCTCTTATCTTATTTACCTCTACACCAATATCTCCCGCACCAATAGTGAGGATAATTTTAGCTTTACTTTCTTTTATTGTCTGAATGATTTCAGATTTACTAATTAATCCTTTATTAGGATTATCTATTTGACTTAATAACCATTGCGATGTTACACCTTCAATAGGTAATTCTCTTGCTGGATAAATATCCAACAGAAGCACCTCGTCGAACTGCGAAAGACTCTGTGCAAATTCCGCTCCAAAATCCTTAGTTCTAGAAAATAAATGTGGTTGAAAAATCGCTAACACTTTATCTTCAGGATACATTTCTCTAACCGCTTGATGTACAGCATTAATTTCTTCAGGATGATGCGCATAATCATCTATAAAAACAAGATCATCGGTTTTTATTTGATACGTAAAACGACGTTTTACACCTTTGTAAGACGCCAATGCCTTAACAAGATCCGGCGCAGAAACACCATATTCTAAAGCCATTGCTAAAGCAATTAAAGCATTAGATAAATTGTGCCTACCTGGCAGATTAAATTGAACTTGCTCAAGTACTGTATTTGGTGTTTTAACATCAAACACATAAGCGCCATTTTGTATTTTTATATTTTGAGCGCAATAATCAGAATCATCTTCTATTCCGTAAGTAATTCCTTTTAAAGGCAAACCATTTTTAACAAATAGCTTTCCGTTTGGCTTTAATTTTTTAGAAAAATCTTCAAACGTTCTTATCAATTCTGAAGCATCTCCGTAAATATCTAAATGATCTGCATCCATTGAAGTAATACATGCTAAATCTGGAGACAACGTTAAAAACGAACGATCAAATTCATCAGCCTCAACAACACTTACTTCATCTCCATTTAGTATTAAATTAGAATTATAATTCTCACTAATACCACCTAAAAAAGCAGTTAGCGGCACATTACATTCCATCATAATATGTCCTAATATACTTGTTGTCGTTGTTTTACCATGCGTTCCTGCAACAGCTAAACAAAAAGTGTTTTCTGTAATTAACCCTAATATTTCTGAACGTTTTAAAACCTCAAAACCATTCTCTTTAAAATAATTAAGCAACTTATTATCCTTCGGAATTGCAGGCGTGTATACGACAAGCGTATCGTTAGGATTTAAAAACGAACTCTCTATCGTTTCAACACTATCATTAAAAACTACATCAACTCCCAATGCTTCAAGTCCGTCAGTTATTACCGTCTTCGTTTTATCGTAGCCAGAAACATGCTTATTAGTTGCCTTGAAATAGCGTGCAATTGCACTCATTCCAATACCTCCAATACCCACAAAGTAGATGTTATGTATGTTGTTTAAATTCATATTAATTCTTCAAAAGTTTTTCAACTTCGTCTGCTATTTCTTTTGTAGCATTTACTAATGCTAATTTTTTAATATTATCACTTAGTTGTTTCTGTTTTTCCGCGGAAGCGATCAACTGAGAAAATTTATTTTTAAAATCAACTATCAAATCCTCTTGAGCAATCATTAAAGCCGCATTTTCATCTACAATTGCTTTTGCATTTTTAGTTTGATGGTCTTCTGCCACATATGGTGAAGGCACAAAAACTACAGGCTTCCCAACAATACACAACTCTGACACTGATCCTGCTCCTGCTCTTGAGATAATAATATCTGCAGCTGCATAAGCTAAATCCATATTATTTATATATTCATGCACCTGCACATGCTTTATATCTCCATTAATTTTATAATCTTTATAACACAATTTACCTGTCTGCCAGATAATTTGCACTTGTTGTGTTTGTAAAAAGTCTAACTCTCTTTTTAGTAATTCGTTTATTGCTTTCGCTCCCAAACTTCCGCCTAGAACTAAAAGTGTTTTTTTACCTTCAACTAAACCAAAATACTTTATTGCTTCCTCTCTTTTTGATGCAATATCTAATAAATCTTGACGAACAGGATTTCCTGTTTTTAATATTTTATTCTTCGGAAAAAAGCGCTCCAAACCATCGTAAGCAACACAAATTTTCTGCACTTTTTTAGCTAATAATTTATTTGTAATCCCTGGATAAGAATTCTGTTCCTGTATTAAACTCGGTATCCCTTTAGAAACTGCCATTTGCAATAAAGGACCACTAGCAAAACCTCCGGTTCCTATAGCAACATCTGGCTTAAATTGTTTTACAATTTTTCTAGCATTCCATAAACTATTAATAAGTTTAAACGGAAACATTAAATTTTTAAGCGTCAACTTTCTTTCTATTCCAGTAATCCACAAGCCTTTTATTTTATAACCTGCTTGAGGCACTTTTTCCATTTCCATACGATCTTTTGCTCCGACAAAAAGAAACTCCGCATCTGGAAAACGAGACTTTAACTCGTTTGCAATAGCAATAGCAGGATAGATATGTCCACCTGTACCACCACCTGATAATATAATTTTATAATGACTCATTTATATCGCTTCCGAAAGAATTTCTAGTGGATTTTGCTCCACACCTTCTTCATTTTCTTTTCCTTTTATCTCTTCTCTTTTAGCACTTACGCTTAATATTATTCCTATTGCCAAACACGTCATCCAGATAGAGGTTCCTCCACTACTAATTAATGGTAATGTTTGACCAGTAACGGGAAACAACTCTACTGCAACCGCCATATTTATCATGGCCTGAAATACTATTGGAATACCAACACCTAGCGCCAATAATTTACCAAAAATAGTATCAGACTTTTGCGCTACTATAACAATTCTAAATAACAGCCACATATACAACACTAGCAAAAACAATCCTCCGATAAGACCATATTCCTCAATAATAATTGCGAAAATAAAATCTGACGACGATTGAGGTAAAAAGTTTTTTTGTGTACTTTTTCCTGGACCCACTCCCCAAAATTCTCCTGAGGCTATTGCAATTTTAGCTTTTTCTATTTGATAATCTCCATCAGAATCTCCTTCACCAGAAAAATTCTCAATCCTATTCATCCATGTATCTACACGATTAGGCATGGCATCTGGAAATGCTTTAGCAACCAAAATAAACATGACTAACGCCAAAATTCCTGAACCAATAATAACCGCCAAATAACGCACAGGATAACCTCCTAAAAACACCAAAATTACAACCATTAAAAATATTAATGCTGTTGTAGAAAAATTGGATGGCAAAATTAACGCTAAAACTAGAAATACAGGTATCCAAAGTGGTAAAATTGAATCTTTAAAAGATACATTTTCATCTTTTGTCTTCGACATATACCTTGCCACATAAACCATTAACACCACTGATGCTAATGTTGATGTTTGAAAAGACATGTTAACGAATGGAATACGAATCCATCGACTTGCATTAGCGCCTTCAATTGTTGTTCCTTGAAGAATTGTAACAACCAATAATACCAACACAATTGGAATCATGATCATAGACAAACCTCTAAAATAACGATACGGCACTTTATGAACACCATACATAATAGAGAAGCCTAAAAACAAATGCATAAAGTGTTTTATAAAATATGAAAACGTATTAGAGTTCCCACCAATATTCACCAAATTACTAGCAGCACTATACACAGGAAGAAATGAGAAAATAGCCAGTAAAGCAGCTATTGCCCAGATTAATCGATCTCCTTTTATATTTTTAAATACTTGTTGCACTTTTACTTTTAATTATACGTTATCAAGACGCTTTTAGGCGTCTCGATTTATTTATTTTTTACTCTTAATTATACCACTCTAACAATCAACAAGTTTCATACTATAAAACTTATCTAAATAACATCACTTTTTACAAATTTCTAACGGCATCTTTAAATTGCCTTCCTCTATCCTCATAGTTTTCGAACAAATCGAAACTTGCACAAGCTGGAGACAACAATACATTATCACCTGCTTCAGCCACTTTATAAGCAATCTTTACAGCCTCACTCATAAATTGAGTTTCAACAATAACATCAACCATATTACCAAAGTTTTCCAATAACTTCGCATTATCTACGCCTAAACAAATAATAGCTTTTACTTTTTCGTTTATAAACGGAAACAAACCTGTATAGTCATTTCCTTTATCTATTCCTCCAACAATCCAAACCGTTGGCGAATCCATACTTTCTAAAGCATAATATGTAGCATTTACATTTGTAGCCTTCGAATCGTTTATATACTGTACTTTATTAATTTTAAGCACTTGCTCTAAACGATGTTCTACACCATGAAAATTCTCTAAACTTTCACGAATAGTTTGTTTTCTAATTTTTAACAAATGTGCTACAGTTGAAGCAGCCATTGCATTTTTAACATTGTGCTTCCCTTCTAAAGCTAGATTTTTTGTTGGCATAATTATTTGATTATTATCAATTGTTATTTTTATATTTTCTTTGTCCAAATACGCACCATTTTCTATTGTTTTCACCAATGAAAACGGCAATAATTTAGATTGAATCGTATTCTCACTTAACCAGTTATTTATTACTTCGTCATCGGCATCATAAATCAAATAATCTTCTTTTGTTTGATTTAGAGCAATTCTGAATTTTGAATCGATATAATTTTCAAATTTATAATCATAACGATCTAGATGATCTGGTGTAATATTGGTAAGCACAGCAATGTTTGGCTTAAAATCTACAATTCCGTCCAACTGAAAACTGCTAATCTCTAGCACATAGTTTTTAAAATCATCTTCTAAAACTTGCTTCGCAAAACTATCTCCAATATTTCCAGCTAAACCAACATTTAATTCTTGTTTTAGAATATGATGTGTTAGTGACGCTGTTGTCGTTTTTCCATTACTTCCTGTAATACCGACAATTGTCGCGTTAGTATACCTGGCTGCGAATTCAATTTCAGAAATGACTGGAATTTTATTACCAATAAGCTTTTGAATTAACGCCACCTTATCAGGAATTCCAGGACTTTTCATGACAACATCTGCGTTTAGAATCTTAGATTCGGTATGCTGCTGCTCTTCCCATTCAATCTCATTATGTATAAGAACTTTTTTGTACTTCTCTTTTATTATTCCTTTATCTGAAACAAACACAGCATAGCCTTTTGCTTTCGCCAAAAGCGCAGTACCCACTCCACTTTCTCCTGCTCCAAGAATTACCAATCGTTTCATTTTTTTATTTTTCTTTTGTCATTTCTACAAAGGCAGAAACCTCAAAACTCACTTCTTAATTTAACACCTACAAGGTTTTAAAAACCTTGCCGGAAAACATTACCTTAATTTCAACGTCACAATCGTTAGAATAGCCAGAAAAATACCGACAATCCAAAAACGTGTTACTATTTTACTTTCGTGATAACCTCCTTTTTGATAATGATGATGCAGCGGCGACATTTTAAAAATGCGTCGTCCTTCACCATATTTTTTTCTTGTGTATTTAAACCAACTTACTTGTAAAATTACAGACAGCGATTCCGCAAAAAAGATTCCACATAACAACGGAATTAAAAGCTCTTTTCTAACCGCTATCGCGATTACCGCTATAATTCCTCCAATAGTTAAACTACCTGTATCACCCATAAACACTTGAGCCGGATACGTATTGTACCATAGAAAACCAATTAATGCTCCAGCAAAAGCTGCAATAAACACAACGAGCTCTCCTAAACGCGGAATAAACATGACATTGAGATAATCTGAGAACACAATATTCCCTGAAACAAAAGCAAATATGGCTAACACAAAAACAATAATAGCAGAACTTCCTGCTGCGAGACCATCGATACCATCGGTTAGATTAGCACCATTTGAAACGGCTGTAATTATAAAAATTACTATTGGAATAAAAACCAACCATGCATACTTAGCATAATCATCTCCAAGCCATGTTACCAAACTAGAATAATCGAACTCATTATCTTTTACAAATGGAATTGTTGTTTTAAGCGATTGCTCCTCTGGATTAAATTCTTTAGCTGAGTTTTGCGTAATTAATTCTGTTTCATAAACCGGATTCACTTTTTCAGTTTTAATAGTAACTCCAGGATGAAAGTACATGATTGCACCAACAAAAATTCCTAAACCTACTTGCCCTAAAACTTTAAATTTACCACTTAAACCTGCTTTATCTTTTTTAAATACTTTTATATAATCGTCTGTAAAACCTACTAATCCCATCCAAATGGTTGTTACAATCAGCATGATAACATAAATATTTTCAAGCTTAGCAAACAACAATACTGGAATTAATGTTGAAAAAATAATAATTAAACCACCCATTGTTGGTGTACCTGCTTTTTCAACTTGACCTTCTAAACCTAAATCTCTAACCGATTCTCCTACTTGCATTTTTTGCAGTAGGCGAATAATTTTCTTTCCAAAAATTGTAGAAAACAACAACGACGTAATAATTGCTAAAGCAGCACGAAACGTTATAAACTGAAACACACTCGCTCCTGTTAATTGGAATTGTTTTTCTAAATATTCGAATAGGTAGTATAACATTATTTATTCTTATTTTTTTTCATTCCTACCAAGGTGGGAATCTATTTTATTTTATTAATATTCATACCTACAAGGTTTTTAAAACCTTGCAGGAGACAACATATTATTTGTCTAGTTGTTTTAATAATTCTTTTACAATCTTGAAATCATCAAAATCGCTACGCTTTCCATTTACTTCTTGATACGTTTCATGGCCTTTCCCTGCTATTAGTATAATATCTCCTTCATTTGCTAACTGACATGCGGTTTTAATAGCCTGTTTTCTATCTACAATAGACAACGTTTTCTTAAAATTCTGAGGCTCGACACCTTTCTCCACTTCTTCAATAATAGTTTCAGGAACTTCAGTTCTTGGATTATCGCTTGTAAAAACCGCTTTAGTACTTAGAGCTGAAGCAATATGGCCCATTTTTGGTCGCTTTGTTTTATCTCTGTCACCACCACAACCAACAACAGTAATTAGTTCTTCATTTTTAGCACGAATACTATTTATTGTTTCCAATACATTCTTTAAAGCATCTGGTGTATGTGCATAATCTACAATAGCAGTTATTTTTCCTTCAGAAATTAAATATTGAAATCTCCCACTTACACTTTCAAGCACACTTATTAAACGAAGGATCTCTGTTTTTTCAAGTCCTAGTAATTCCGCAGTAGCGTAAATAGCTAAAACATTAGAAGCATTAAATCCACCTATTAATTTTGTCCAAACTTCGCTATTATTAACCTTTAGCAACATGCCGCTAAAAGAATTCTCAAGAATTTGAGCCTTATAATCTGCGTAATTTTTTAATCCGTATTTATACTGTTTAGCTTTTGTATTCTGAAGCATTACTGCTCCATTTTTATCATCTGCATTTGTTATTGCAAACGCATTTTTTCCGAGGTTATCGAAAAACGATTTTTTAATATCTCGATATTCTGCAAACGTGTTATGATAATCTAAATGATCGTGAGTAAGATTAGTAAAAACACCACCTGCGAACTCCAAACCTTCGGTTCTTTTTTGATGAATACCATGAGAGCTCACTTCCATGAAACAGAACTCTACACCTTCATCATTCATTTCTTTTAAATAACGATTAATCGTTAAAGAATCTGGTGTTGTATGTGTTGCTTTATAATCTTTCTCATCCACTTTAATAACCACAGTAGACAATAAACCAACTTTATAACCCGCTTTTTTAAAGAGCTGAAATAACAACGTTGCAATTGTTGTTTTTCCGTTTGTACCAGTAACACCAACCAACCTTAAATTTGATGATGGATTACCATAATAATTAGAAGCCATAACCGCTAAAGCCGAACTAGAATCCTCGACCACTATATAACTAACGCCATCTTGCAACATTTCTGGCAATTCCTCGCAAACAACAGCAACTGCTCCTTGCTCCACTGCTTTTTCTATATAAGCATGACCATCTACAACACTACCTTTTATTGCCACAAACACATCGTTTACAGCTATGTTTTTTGAGTTAAAATGAATAGCACCAATAGACACACTTGTTGCTCCAACAACGCTATTGACAGTAACCTTATATAATATGTCTTTTAATAACTTCACGATAATTCTAAAACTATAGTTTGATTTTTCTTTACTTTTTGTCCTTTTGGAATGGATTGCGATTTCACAACACCATCACCATTCATTTTTACTTTTAACCCTAAATTCTCACATAACGCCAAAGCATCCATTACTGGCAAACCAATAATACTTGGCATGATTGTTAAATAGGTGTTTGCAGTATCATAAAAATTTTGATACTCCTTATCTATTGAAGCATTTTCAACTTCTAAAGATTCTATTTCGTCAATTATAGGCGTATCTGTAAAAATCTTTTGCGCGATACGCTTAAATACTGGACCTGTTACATCTGCACCATAAAAACCAACTTTTATACTTGGTTTATGTATTACCACAATACACGAATATTTAGGATTCTCTACAGGAAAATAACCTGCAAAAGACGACACATACTTTTTATCTTTTTTCCACTTCTCAAAATTGCTGTAGTCCGTTCTTGCCGTTCCTGTTTTTCCTGCCATAGAAAAGTATTTTGAATACATTCCTTTTCCTGTTCCATGCTCTACAACATTTTCTAAAAGCTTTTGTGCTTTTTTTATCGTTGCATCTGAAGCAATTTTCTTTACACGAACTACTTTTTCAAAACTCTCAATCTCCCTGTCTAATTCTTTTACCTGACGCAAAAAACGAGGCTTAAGCATCTCACCATCGTTTGCAACAGCATTATAAAACGTTAATGTTTGCAGCGGTGTTAACTGCATATTATAACCATAAGCCATAGAAGGCAATGCGTTTCTACTCCATATTTTGTCGCCTGGCTCAGGTATTACTGGATTACCTTCTCCTACAATTGGCAAGTCTAAATTTTCATGAAGCTTCCACTGTTTCAATCTATCTATAAACTTCTTTGGGTTTTTAGAATAATTATCGTCAACAATAGTTGCTAAGCCAATATTAGACGACTTCTCGAACGCCTTTCCTGCAGAAATTTTACCATAACCACGCGTATCTGTAATCCCTCTACCATAAAATGTCTTATACCCACTTTTTGTATCAATAATAGTAGAAGTATCTATGACTTTATCCTCTAAAGCAGCCATTATAGCCATTAACTTAAAAGTCGAACCCGGCTCATGAGACTCCCAAACCGCATAATTTCTTTTTTCGTAATACTTACCAGATTTAGATTTCCCTAAGTTTGAAATTGCTCTAATCTCACCTGTCTTAACCTCCATTACAACAACACAACCATGTTCTGCATCGTACTTCTCTAATTGCTCTAATAAAGAGTGATGTGCTATATCCTGAATATTTACATTTATGGTGGTATAAATATCATAACCATCTTGTGGCTCAATCTCGTTTGAATCTTTAATAGGCTTCCATTGTCCTTTACCTATTTTCTGTTTCATTCGATGCCCATCGACACCCTTTAAATATTTCTCTCCAAATGCACCATCTAATCCTGCACGTGTTATATTACCATCTTCGTCTGTACGCTCATAACCTATGGTTCTCATAGAAATCCCACCCATAGGATGCTCGCGTTTTGTTGTTTGCTCGACAATTAAACCACCTTTAAAAGCACCTAATTTTAATAATGGAAAATCGCGCAACCTTATATAATCTGAATACCCAATATCACGAGCTAACAAATAATAACGGTTTTTCTTCGCTCTCGCTTTTCTTAAGTTTTCTCTATAATAACTCGAAGATCTTCCTGAGTATTTTGATAACGAATCGCATAACGGACCTATTTGCTCCTGCCACACCTTTTTCTTTGGCGTTTTTGTATCTATTCTAATATCGTACTTAGGAATTGACGTTGCTAATAAGTTTCCGTTTACAGAATACACATTACCTCTATTTGCAGGAATTGGCTTATTTTCAATTGTACCTTTATCTGCTAGCTCACGATACTTATCACCATTAATATATTGAATGGTTAACAGTTTTATAACCACAGCAAGGCCGAAGATGAACATACATCCAGCCACAAAATACAATCGGTTTAATATGTTCGTTTCGTTTACTGCCAAGACTGAACTATTCTTTATTTTTTGGTTTTACTTTTATTTTTTGAGGCGGAACTTCTGACGTTTTCAAGCCTTTTTCTTTCATTTTTGCGGAGACGACAGATTCTTTTTTTAATTCCATCAATCGACCTCTACCTTCTATAAATGCAGACCGCAACTCTTTTGCTTCATTACCTAATCTTGCAATTTCGTACACTTTTTTATCTGCGCTATGCGAACTTGCTATCATTACTATAGCCAAGCCCGAAATAAAGAAAATCATTCTCCAATTCTTAAAGGAGTCGTCGCTTACTAGAAACGTTCCTCTTAATACGCTATAGATGTTTTTTTTCATTTATGCTGAACTTATTTCAGTATCTATTATTTACTTATTATTCTAATTGCTTCTCGATACAATTTGTTCATGCTTCACAAATCACTCGAAGTGACAATCTCTATATCTTCTCAGCAATACGAAGCTTAGCACTTCTAGACCTATTGTTTACTTTTATTTCTTCTGCCGAAGGAATAACTAACTTCCCAACCTTTTTTAGAGGCACTTCAAAATTACCAAAGACATCTCTTTCTGGCTCACCTTCAAACAATCCGTTTCTTACAAAACGTTTTACTAATCTATCTTCTAAAGAATGATAGCTTATTAAACTTAATCTTCCGTTAGGCTTCAAAATCTCTGGCGTTTGTGCTAAAAATTCTTTTAATGCTTCTATTTCTTGATTCACCTCAATACGAATAGCCTGATATATTTGGGCTAAAATTTTATTTTCATGCTTAGGAGATAAAAATTGTTTCATCACCTTTTTAAGCTGATCACTCGTTTTTATCTCTTCATCCTTACGAAATTCAACAATTAACTTTGCCATTGCTGGAGCTGCACGCAACTCACCGTATTGCAACAACACTTGCTTTATCTGGTCTTCGTCATACTCATTAATAACATGATATGCTGAGAGTTGACTTTTTTGATTCATTCGCATATCTAACTCAGCCTCAAATCGTGTTGAAAAACCACGCTCGGCAACATCAAATTGATGAGATGATACTCCAAAATCTGCCAAGACACCATCTACAGCTTTCACACCATGAAACCTTAGAAAACGTTTTATGAATCTAAAATTTTCATGAATAAGTGTAAATCTTGGATCATCAATTTTATTCTCAAGCGCATCCGCATCTTGATCGAAAGCAAACAACTTTCCGTTTTCACCAAGGCGACTTAATATTTCTCTACTATGTCCTCCACCACCAAAAGTGACATCCACATAGATTCCGTCTGGCTTAATATTTAAACCATCGACTGTTTCTTTTAATAATACTGGATTATGATATTCCATCTTCGTCTTCATCTTGACCCATTACCTCCTCAGCTAAATCTGCAAAATCTACAGCTGCATCGTCAATGGCTTGTTCGTATTTATCTTTGTCCCAAATCTCCACAATATTAATTGCCGAAGACACTACTACGTTTTTAGAAATACTTGCAAAAACAGTTAAATCCTTTGGAATCAACAATCTCCCACTCGCATCTACCTCAATAATTTTAACGCCTGCAGTAAATCTTCGAATAAAATCGTTATTCTTTTTCTTAAATCGATTAAGTTTGTTCACCTTCTGCATTAACACTTCCCATTCCGCCATTGGATACAGTTCCAAACACGGCTGAAAAACTGCTCGTTTCAACACAAAACCATTTTGCAACACAGGAGACAACTGCTTTTTAAGCGCAGCAGGAAGCATTAGCCTTCCTTTTGCGTCTGCTTTGCATTCGTATGTTCCTATTAATGAGTTCAATGTGTTTTTTTTATATGTAAACGTATAAGAGTCAAATATATTGAAAATTTTACCACTTTTTACCACATTCTACCACATTGTTAATAAGTAATTCAAATACACTACCGTTTTAAAGAAGCTAAAAACACCTAAAACCTTTAATTACATCGTTTTCAATAGATTAAAAAACAATAAAATTAATAATGAACAACTGTTGATATGCGTAATAGCATACTTTTACGAAGTATATAAATAATACTCCTTTTTTTTATTTGAAATAACTATATTTGCTTTAACGGATTGACTAAAAAACCCTAATGTCGCACACACTTATTACTGAAGGAAAATTTAATTATATTGAAGCTGGAGAAGGCACACCAATAATTGTTCTACACGGACTTATGGGAGGCTTAAGCAATTTTGATGCGGTTATAAATCGCTTTAGCAAAGAAGGTTACAAAGTAATTATCCCTCAGTTACCGGTCTATACTATGCCACTTTTAAAAACCAATGTTAAGGCATTTTCTAAATACTTGGGTGAGTTTATAAACTTTAAAAATTTTGACGAAGTCATTTTATTAGGAAATTCTCTTGGTGGACATATTGGTCTTTATTTTACAAAAATGAATCCTGATAAAGTAAAAGCTTTAATTATTACTGGAAGCTCTGGTTTATACGAAAGCGCAATGGGAGGAAGCTACCCAAAACGTAGTGACTACGAAGTGATTAAGAAAAAAGCACAAGATGTTTTTTACGATCCTGCTGTAGCGACAAAAGAAATAGTAGATGAAGTTTACGAAACTGTAAACGATAGAATTAAATTAATCAAGACGCTTACTATTGCCAAAAGTGCTATTAGACACAATATGGCAAAAGATCTACCAAAAATGAATACACCAACCTGTATTATTTGGGGTAAAAACGATATTGTTACTCCTCCAGAAGTTGCAGATGAGTTTAACAAATTACTTCCTGATTCGGATTTATTTTGGATTGACAAATGCGGCCATGCTGCCATGATGGAACATCCACAGGAATTTAACACCATTCTTGGAGACTGGTTGAAAGCGCGTAAATTTTAGTTTCTAAATTAGTTTACAGTCGAATATCCAGCACTTACTCAAATCTCACATCCTTTTTAAACTCTTTTTCTTAAGAAAAGATACTGTCATGATTGGTTTGAATGATTACTTTTGGTTACTTACTCTTATGTGCTTACTTTTGCGCTTTACTAATCTAAAATAAGATTTCCGTTTTCACGGAAACGCTAATCGCGATGAAAATTAAGTCTGCTGAATTTGTATTAAGTAATTCTGATGTGGCAAAATGCCCAAAAGATATGCTACCTGAATATGCCTTTATTGGTAGAAGTAACGTTGGTAAGTCGTCACTTATTAATATGCTTACTAGTAGAAAAAGTCTTGCAAAAACTTCTGGGCGACCAGGAAAAACACAACTTATAAACCATTTCATTATTAATAAAGACTGGTACTTGGTAGATTTACCAGGTTATGGATATGCAAAAGTCTCTAAGAGTACTAAAAAAGTATTTCAGAAGTTTATAACTAAATACTTTCAAGAACGCGAGCAACTTGTTTGCGCGTTTGCCTTGGTAGATATTAGACACAAACCGCAACCTATAGATTTAGATTTCATGCAATACTTGGGTGAAGCTGGTATTCCTTTTTGCATTATTTTCACTAAAGCCGACAAGTTGAAACCTAAGGCTATTGAAAGACATGTTGAAGATTACAGAAATGTCATGTTAGAAACATGGGAAGAAATGCCTAAACACTTTATTACTTCGAGCTCTAAGGATATTGGTAAAGATGAAGTACTTGGATATATTGGTGAGTTGAATGAAGGTATGGTTGAGGAGGTTTAACTTTTTTAGTTACTTGTTCCAAGTAGACTTCTAATATTTTAAAAGACTATAAAGTTGTGTTTAATTTAAAAAAACACCAATTCAATGAATACTTACTTGATACTCGTTATTCTTATTATAGGAATCATTATCGTATTGATAACCAAGAAACAACTCCTTAGTAGAAAAGAGGAAAAGCAAGGATGGAAAGTCTTTAGAAAAGGTCGCGATGAAATTTTCTACATGCAAAAAATAAGTGATAAATGGCAAGGGATTGAAATAGCGGGAGAAATATTAATAGGAAAAATAGGTTTCGTTATATATTTAAAAACTGAAGAAGAATGGCTAGAATACCCAAATTGGGCTCGAAATAGAGCAGAAATAATAGAGCGAATTAAAATAGAGTTTCCTCTTAGTCATACCGAATATGAAAATGACTAAAAAAACCAAAAGCACTAAAGAAGTCAGTTACATCAATTCATTCCGTACAACTACATTTTTTTTGATCTAATAAAACCTTAAATCCGTACAAATTACCTCCTCAATTTCAATGTGCCAAACAAAGATTCACATCGTTCCAAAACTCGCAAAGTCAATTCGACTTCAGGAATATGGTGTTGGAATTTTTAATTTAGTATTTACAAAATCTGCATTAAAAAAAGCTTTAAAGAAACAATATATTACTGTAAATGGTATTGTTGCAACTTCTGCAACTTTTATATCTGGCGGAGAAACTATTAGTTTATCCATACCCGAAAATAGAAAACCTAGGACCAAACTTATTTTAAAATTAAACGTATTATTTGAAGATGATTATTTAGCAATAATCCACAAGCCAGGTGGTATTTTGGTAAGTGGCAATAGTTTTAAGACGATAGCTAATGGGTTGATTCAAAACTTAAAACCTAGCAATCTTCTTGATAGAACTACACCTCAACCGGTACATAGGTTAGACTACCCAACAACAGGCTTATTATTAATAGGCAAAACAAATAGTAGCATTCGTGCTTTAAACAAATTGTTCGAAGATAAAAAGATTAAGAAATCTTATTACGCTACAACTATTGGTGCAATGCTACCAAAAGGTGAAATAACTACAGCTATTGATGGCAAACCATCTCAATCCCTTTACAAAGTAAAAGCAAGTGTAGCTTCAGAACGATTTGGCTCTCTAAATTTGGTAAAACTTAAACCTAAAACAGGTAGAAAACACCAACTACGAAAACACTTACTTAGTATAGGAAACCCTATTCTTGGAGATAAAGATTATAATATTGACAATTTAATTTTAAATGGTAAAGGCTTGTACTTGCATGCTTATTCTTTAAAATTCACTCATCCTTTTACACAAGAAAAACTAAAGATAAAAGATGATTTACCTGAGAAGTTTAAGAAGATTTTTGATTCTTAATAACAACGCACTTTAAAATGTCTTCAATAGTAATTCTACCAAGAATAGTCATCATCAAATAATAATCCATCATTTTTCCCTAATTTTGCAACATGGTAAAAGACATTCAGCTTCGTTTAACTTTAAAAGACGAAGAACGTAGCGATATATTATTAATAAAATCTGCACAGTACTTAAGTATTCGTAGAGAAGATATTACAGGTATAAAAGTATTACGTAAATCTATAGATGCTAGAAAAGCAAAGATTATACTTAATTATAAATTATCTATTTATATTAAGGAAGCGTTACCTGAAAAATCAGAATATCAGTTTCATTACAAAGATGTTTCTAAAGCAAAACCAGTACATATTATTGGATTTGGACCTGCAGGAATGTACGCAGCATTACGTTGTATCGAATTAGGCTTTAAGCCCATTGTTTTAGAACGCGGCAAAAATGTACAAGATCGTAGACGTGATTTAAAAGCCATAAATCAAGATCATCACGTCGATGAAGATTCTAATTATTGTTTTGGAGAAGGAGGAGCCGGAACGTATAGTGATGGTAAATTATACACCAGAAGTTTAAAACGTGGTGATGTTAGAAAAATATTTGAAAATTTAGTTTTTCATGGTGCAGCAGACGAAATTCTTGTTGATGCGCATCCACATATTGGGACCAATAAATTACCAAAAATCATTCAGAATATTCGTGAGAATATTATTAATTATGGTGGCGAAGTACACTTCGAAACACGAGTTACCGATTTTAATATTAAAAATAATAAGATAGAATCTGTAGTCCTTCAAAATGGAACAGAAATGGTTACCGATCGTGTTATTTTAGCAACAGGACATTCAGCTAGAGATATTTTCTATCTGTTGGATAAAAAACAAATTGCACTAAAAGCAAAGTCTTTTGCTATGGGAGTTCGGGTAGAGCATCCACAACATATTATAGACTCTATTCAATACCACTGTTCTGGTGATCGTCACGAATTACTTCCGCCAGCAGCTTACAGTTTAGTACAACAAGTAAAAGATCGTGGAGTCTATTCATTTTGCATGTGTCCAGGAGGTTTTATTGTACCAGCTGCTACGGCAAACGGTGAAGTAGTTGTTAATGGCATGTCTCCTTCACGACGTAATAACAAATATGCAAATTCGGGTATTGTAGTAGAGATTAATGTTGATAGAGATATTCCTAAATATGAAAAATTTGGAGCCTTAAAAGGGTTAGAATACCAAAAAAACTTAGAGCGTATTGCTTATACTTCTGGAGGAAGAACACAAGCAGCACCCGCACAACGTTTAACAGATTTTGTAAAAGGTAATTTATCAAACTCTTTAAATGACACGTCTTATCAGCCAGGTTTAAATAGTGCTCCACTACACTCTTTATTACCAAAATCTATTGGTGGTAGATTACGAAAAGGTTTTGAAGCCTTTGGAAGAAAAATGAACGGTTATTATACAGAAGAAGCTAATGTTATAGGTGTAGAATCTAGAACCTCATCACCTGTTAACATCCCAAGAAATGAAACTTTAGAACATCCAGAAATATCGAACCTATTCCCTTGTGGTGAAGGCGGCGGTTATGCTGGAGGAATTATTAGTGCTGCAATGGATGGTGAGCGTTGTGCTGAAGCTGCTGTTGTTGGATTGTAAGAACTAAAAATATTGAAAACGCTATATCCATTTGATTCATCAATAAAACGCCATTTAATTATAGCCTTTATTTTTTCAATTTGGATATTTATCTTTCTTTTTTATACTGAACCATTAGGAATTGAAATGTTCAGTAATTCTAAAAAATTAAAATACCTTCCGCTTTATAGTATAAGTATCTTTTTATGTTACATTATTCTTTTACCCCTACAAAATTATTTCTTCAAAAAAAACAATGCCATCTGGCATGTAACAAATGAAATTGTTTTCTTAATTTTATTTATAATAAATACTTTTGCTTTAACATATTCCATTTTTTCTAATTTAATATTTCCTATTAAAGGAAACATTAGCCTCCTCAAACCTTTTACTCAACAGTTTTATATTCCTGCTGTTTTAACTTTACTGCCACTAATAATTATTGTTCGTTGGGCTTTAGGTCGTTATTCTCAAAAAAGAATTGAAAACAAAAAAATAGAAATAAAAGGCTCAGGTAACTATGATAATTTACGTTTACATTTTAACGACCTTGTTTATATAAAATCCTCAGATAATTATATTGAAGTTTCATACTTAGAATCTGGGGTTTTAAAAAAAGCTATTATTAGAGCTCTATTAACAAATATTGAAAAAACATTTACTGATTTATTACGCACTCATCGTTCATATCTAATAAATCCATTCCATTTTAAACAATGGAATTCTAGCAAAAATAAGTTAGAAGTGATTTTGAAAAATGACATCCCAATACCTGTTTCAAAAACTTATACTGAAAATGTAAGATCTTCTATTAATTTCACCACAAAAAAGCTATAACTCACCACATAAGGCTTTAAACCCTATCAATATTAAACCTTTCTAATTTAGTTTTGGATTCAAATTCTAATCTATAATTATGAAAAACTTATTATCTATTCTGCTAATATGCACCTTCCAATTCACCTATTCTCAAACTTCTGATTCTTTAAAAATAAAAGAACATCTCATAAAAATAACTAAAACCGAAAAAGCACGGAATTACAAAAACATAACTACTCTTAATCAAGTTGCAAGCTATATTCATAATGAATTTAGCACGTATGCAGATTCAACATATTTTCAAAAATTTAATGTTAATGGAAAAACTTATAAGAATGTAATTTGCACTTTTGGAAGCTATAATTCACAAACTATAGTTATTGGAGCTCATTATGATGTTTGCGGAGATCAAGAAGGCGCAGATGATAATGCAAGTGGAGTTGTTGGATTATTAGAACTAGCAAGAATGTTAACAAGGAAAACTTTAAAACATAAAATAGAACTTGTTGCTTATACACTTGAAGAACCTCCTTTTTTTAGAACAAATAAAATGGGTAGCTATATACATGCTAAATCTTTAAAACACAATAATTCTAATGTCTATGGAATGATTAGCTTAGAAATGATCGGCTACTTTGACGACACGATTGATTCGCAGGATTACCCAATAGATGATCTATCTAAATTTTATGGAAATAAAGGCAATTACATTTCTCTTGTAAATAAATTAAAGAAAGGAGATTTCGCTCAAAAATTCACTTCTATTTTTCTTAAAAAAAAGCATATTGAAGCCAAAGAAATTTCTATACCAAAGCATATAACTGGTGTTGATTTTTCAGACCACTTGAATTATTGGAGTTTTGATTATAGCGCCCTAATGATTACAGACACCGCCTTTTATCGAAATAAAAACTATCATAGTGCTAAAGATAAAATGAATACATTAAATATCTCAAAAATGACTCAAGTAATAAATACTGTTTATGAAACATTAACCGAATTAGAATAAATAGCCTTAGTTTTTCCTTAGACCATAAATATCCCTATTTTTGTCATTCAAAATTAAACAAATGAAAGCATATATATTTCCAGGTCAAGGTGCTCAATTCTCAGGAATGGGCTTAGACTTATACGAAAACTCACCAGAAGCACAACATTTATTTGAAAACGCCAATCGTATTTTAGGTTTCAACATTACAGATATTATGTTTGAAGGTACTGCTGAAGCTTTAAAAGAAACCAAAGTTACACAACCGGCTATCTTTTTACATTCAGTAATCTTAGCAAAAACTTTAGGCGAAAACTTTAAACCAGATATGGTTGCCGGCCACTCTCTTGGAGAATTCTCTGCATTGGTTGCCAATGGCGCTTTGACTTTTGAGGACGGTTTACGCCTAGTATCTCAACGTGCTTTAGCAATGCAAAAAGCTTGCGAAATACAACCAAGTACAATGGCTGCTGTTTTAGGTCTTGAAGATAGCATTGTTGAAAAAATATGTAACGACACCGAGGGTATTGTTGTTGCTGCAAATTACAACTGTCCGGGACAATTAGTTATTTCTGGAGAGATTGAAGCTATTAACAGAGCTTGTGAAAACATGAAGGAAGCTGGAGCAAGACGTGCATTAGTACTACCTGTTGGAGGTGCTTTTCATTCGCCAATGATGGAGCCTGCTCGCGAAGAACTTGCTGCGGCAATAGAAAACACAACTTTTAGCAAACCTAATTGCCCTATTTACCAAAACGTTACTGCAAAGGCTGTAATTAATGAAGCCGAAATTAAAGCAAATTTAATTTCACAATTAACGGCTCCTGTACGTTGGACCCAAACTGTAGAGCAAATGATTACAGATGGTGCTACTTTATTTACAGAAGTTGGACCAGGAAAAGTATTACAAGGTTTAGTAAGAAAAATAAATAGAGAAGCACAAACTGCTTCTGCAACTATAGAAAGCGCTTCTTAATTATGAAAAAAAATAGAACGCTATTTATCGTTTTAATTATTATATTCAATATTGTTTTAGATCAGGTTTCAAAATTTTGGGTAAGAGCTAATGTTGTTGCTGGAAGTCGTTCTGAAATACTAGGTGACTATTTCACATTGCACAATGTAGAAAACAAAGGTGCATTTCTTGGGTTAGGAAGCGATTTCAACCCAATATTAAAAATTATTCTTCTAAACGTCTTACCAATAGTAGTGCTAACATTAGTACTCTTTCATATTTTTAGAGACAAGACTTTAGATAAATTTTCCCTTATAGGCTTCTGCTGTATTATAGGAGGAGGAATGGCTAATTTATACGACCGCGTACTCTACGGACAAGTAACAGATTTCTGGCATATAGACCTAGGTGGTGTCTTTAGAACTGGAATTTTTAATTTAGCAGACGTCTCTGTAATGACGGGAATGGGACTACTTATTCTCGCTAATTTTGTTAAGAAAAAATCATAAAAAAAA
>NZ_LIQG01000024.1 GCF_001418015.1 Lacinutrix mariniflava
TTTTTTTTTTTTATACTTTATAGTTTATTTTGCTAAAACACATTCTTTGCAATCTTTAACTTCACCATAATACGTTTCTCTGTATTTGTGTAATGTCTGAACTGGTATACCAAGAAATCGCTTTTTAATGTAAGTTACCTTAGCGTTTAATCGTCCCATTTTAGGTCCGAATCTGTTTTCTTGAATTGTCTCTCTTTTTACTTGTATCAATCTCATATGCTCTTTTCTATAGTTCTTAGAAGGTAACATGTGTTTGCTATTTATCACTTTTATAAGTGATAAAATTATTAACACGCTCGCTTCATAATATCTATTTCATTAAATACAAAGAAACCAAGATATAAGACCAACTACAAACATAACGAGTTAAGTCTTTGTTAACCAATTTATTAATATCACATCAATAAAAAAAAGTGGTTAAAATTATTAGACTCGTAAAGAGTTACTGTTTATTTTTAAGATTTGATAATGGGAATTATAGTGTTTGCTGCCACTTCCATGCAGATTCCATAGCATCATCTAAAGTAGATTTTGCTTTCCAACCTAGAACCGCATTCGCTTTATTAGTATCTGCATAAGCAGAAATAACATCGCCATCTCGCTTGTCTACAATTTTATAATTAAGCTTTTTATTAGAAACACGCTCGAAAGATTGAATCACTTCTAGGACAGAACTAGGTGTTCCTGTTCCTAAGTTAAAAACTTCAAAATTCTCTTTATATTTTTTATTTAATAGCCTTTTAAGCGCAATTACATGAGCCTTTGCTATATCTACCACATGTATATAGTCGCGAACGCACGTACCATCTTTGGTTGGGTAATTATCTCCAAACACAGATAGCTGTTCCCGTACTCCAGCTCCTGTTTGGGTAATATATGGCACTAAATTTTGTGGTACTCCAATTGGTAATTCTCCAATTTGAGCAGATTTATGCGCTCCAATAGGATTAAAGTATCGCAAAGCGATAGTATTAAAATTTTGGTTTGCCTTACAAGTATCTTTTAGTATGGCTTCTCCTATTTGTTTGGTGTTTCCGTATGGAGATTCGGCTGCTTTTATTGGCGCTTCTTCTGTTATTGGCATTTTATCTGCTTGACCATAAACAGTGCAAGACGAACTAAAAATAAAATTAGCGTTGTCTTTTTTATTTAGCTCTTGAAGGACATAAATTAAGGTGCTTACATTATTCTCGTAATATAATAATGGATTACCCACACTCTCTCCTACTGCTTTACTTGCTGCAAAGTGAATGACTCCAGAAAGATCGTCGTATTTTTTAAAAAACTCTTGAGTTTTAAGTTTATTTCTTAAATCGAAGTTCTCGAATTCAGGTAATTCTCCACTTATGGCTAAAATACCGTCTAAGACTTTAGTTGAGGCGTTAGATAAATTATCTATAATTACAACTTTAAAACCCGCTTCTTGCAAAGCAACTACTGTATGCGAACCAATATAACCTAATCCTCCTGTTACTAATATCTTTGACATTTTTTGAAACTTAAGTCTTCGGTTTTTATTACTATTTCTAGTCTCGCGAGAAGGATGGAAACGGCATCCTTTTTTGCTTTTTCTGCAGAAAAGATATAGTGGACAGCCTGACTTTTGGCTCATAAAAGCCAAAAGTCTCGCCCAAAATAAATTAATTATTGTCTATAAAATCTATTACTGTTTTGGTAATAAAATCTATTTGTTCTTGATCTAATTCTGTATGCATTGGTAGAGAAAGCACTTCTTTTACCAATTGGTTTGTTACTGTAAAATCTGCTTCATTGTAACGAGAATCTACATATGCTTTTTGCCTGTGTAATGGAATTGGATAATAGACACCACATGGAATCTGATTTTCGTTTAAATGCTTTACTAAAGCATCTCTATCTGCATCTACTATTTTAAGTGTGTATTGGTGAAATACGTGGCAATCGCAAGTGTCGCAAATACCTTCGCAATTATTTACCGTTTTTGGTGTAATAATTTTTGAATGACCAGCGAATGCTTTGTTGTATGCCCGAGCTGCTTTTTTACGCGCATTATTATAAGTGTCTAAATGCGGTAATTTAGCATTTAAAACGGCTGCCTGAATAGAATCTAAGCGTGAATTTACACCTACAACATCGTGGTGGTAACGTTCGTACATTCCATGATTAACGACACCTCTAATTATATGAGCTAAATCGTCATCGTTTGTAAAAATTGCGCCTCCATCTCCATAACATCCTAAGTTTTTAGATGGAAAGAAAGAAGTTGATGCTACATGTCCAATGGTTCCAGACATGGCTTTCTCTCCTTTACTATTGGTGTATTTTGCACCAATTCCTTGTGCGTTATCTTCTATTATGTATAAATTATGTTCTTCTGCTAAAGCCATTAATGCCTCCATATTTGCACATTGTCCAAATAAATGCACAGGAACTATAGCCTTGGTTTTCGGCGTAATTGCTTTTTTTACAGCTTCGATATCTATGTTAAAATCGTCTGGATTAACATCTACCAAAACGGGTGTTAAGTTTAACAGCGCAATGACTTCTACGGTTGCAGCAAAAGTAAAATCGGCAGTTATAACCTCATCTCCTGGTTTTAAACCCAATCCCATCATTGCAATTTGCAAAGCATCTGTCCCATTTGCGCATGGTATAACGTGCTTGACACCTAAATAGGTTTCTAAGTTTTTTTGAAATTCGTGAACCTTAGGTCCATTTACAAAGGCTGTAGTTTCTAAAACTTCTTGAATAGAGTCGTTAACCTCTTGTTTTATTTGGGCGTATTGACCTTTTAGGTCAACCATTTGTATTTTTTTCATGAAACGAATTTACAAAATTCGCAAATGCTAAACAATGAATTATGTATTTTAGCACAAAGCTTTTTTAAATTGAATTTATTGTACTCTTTTGGAATCTTAATTGCTGGTTTACTACTTAAAATTATTGCAATTTTTAATACTAAAATAAAACTTGGTGTTGAAGGTCGAGCCGATACTTTTAGTAAATTAAAAACGATTATAACTGCTAATGATAAGACATTATGGTTTCATTGCGCATCTTTAGGTGAATATGAACAAGGCCTGCCTGTTTTTACAGAACTACGAAAGGATTACCCAACACATAAAATTGTTCTCTCCTTCTTCTCACCATCGGGTTACGAAATAAGAAAAAATGCACCTTTTGCAGATGTTGTAATTTATCTTCCTTTAGATAGTAGAGCAAATGCGAAACGTTTTTTAGATTTAGTAAATCCTGAATTAACCATTTTTGTTAAATATGAAATATGGCCTAATATTTTAAATGAATTAAAAAAAAGAGAGTTAAAGGCTGTATTGATTTCGGCGGTATTTAGAGAGAATCAATCTTTTTTTAAGTGGTACGGTAAGCATACAAAAGAAGCCTTATTTGCTTTTGAACATATTTTTACTCAAAATGAAGCGTCGAAACTACTTCTAGAAAGCATTGACTACAATAGTGTAACTGTTTCTGGTGACACTAGATTTGATCGCGTTACAAACCAGTTAAAACAAGACAACACTTTAGACTTTATTTCAGAATTTAAAGACGATAACCTTTGTGTAGTTATAGGAAGTTCTTGGCCTGAAGACGAAAAACTACTTGTAAATTACATAAACACTCAAGCGAACAAAACAACGAAATTTATTATTGCGCCTCACAATATAAAGACTGCACAAATTGAAAGTTTAAAACGCAGCATCTCCAAAAAATGTGTTCTATTTTCTGAGAAGAAAGGAAAAAGGCTTAACGATTATGAAGTATTAATATTAGACACCATTGGCTTACTAACTAAGGTTTACAGTTATGCTGATATAGCCTACATTGGTGGAGCAATGGGCACAACAGGTTTACACAATACGCTAGAAGCAGCGGTTTTTGGGGTGCCTATAATAATAGGTAAAAACCACTTTAAGTTTCCTGAAGCTCAAACGATGATTAATAACATAGGTATGATCTCTATTTCTAATCAAGAAGAACTTACTAATGCTCTAGATTTATTCATTTCAAATAATGAGCAAAGAACTAGATACGGAGAGAATAATTTCAATTATATTAAAAAAAACAAAGGTGCAGTGGTCCAAATACTCCACTTTTTACGTATTTAAACTGAAGTTATTGCTTTTTATCAATTAACTGTTAAAAAATATGATTTGAAAATGTTAAAATTAGTTTTCAAAATAGTAATTTCACCACTTGAATTAATTTAAAACTAAAAACCAATGAAAAAATTATTATTAAGCGCAGCTCTAGTATTAGCATTAAGCGTAACATTTACTTCTTGTAGAGAGGTAAAAGAAGGAACGGATTCTGTAGGAGATACTTTAGAAAATGCTGCTGACGCAACAGGAGATACTCTTGAAGATGCTGTTGATGCAACAGGAGATGCACTTGAAGACGCTGGAGAAGCTGTTGGAGATGCTGCTGAAGGAGCTGTAGATGCTGCTGGAAATGCAGTTGAAGCAACTGGAGATGCTATTAAAGACGGTGCTAACTCTGTAAAAGAAGGAGCAAAAGATGCTGCTAACAAAGTAGAAGAAGGTGCTAAAAATGCTGCTGACGCGACTAAAGACGGTGTTAAAAACGCTGCTAACGCAATGAAAAAAGAAGCAGATAAATTATAAGCTTTAATAATAAAGCTTAGTATTACTAAAATCGTCTAAATAAATTTAGACGATTTTTTTTTGCACTTAAATAAAATTGGCACAGCCCATTAGTGACAATGATCTTGAATTAATTTTGCTATTAATACTTCTATAAGATTAAATGATTATTAATTTTACAATAATACCAAACCGCTTTTTTAATAAAAGGTTATTAAAAAACATTTAAATCTATAAGAATCTAAAAACATTATAGATTAATCAATAACCGTAAAACTAGCTTTGTTTTTTGTTTGAGAACTACCACCAATCCAAACATTAAATTCTCCAGGTTCAACTTCCCATATTTTATTAACGGTATAGAATTGTAATGCTTTAGAATCTATAGAAAACGTAACAGTCTTAGTTTCTCCTGATTTAAGCATGATTTTTTGAAAGCCTTTTAATTCTTTTGTTGGCCGCGTTATACTTCCTACTAAATCTCTAATGTAAAGTTGTACAACTTCTTCTCCGGTACGATCGCCTGTATTAGTAACATTAACAGTAGCTTTTAGGATTCCATTTGATTTTATTTCCGATTTAGAAATCTCTAAATTACTATATTCAAAAGTTGTATAGCTCAATCCAAAACCAAAAGAATACAATGCCGATTTTGGCGCATCGCGATATCCTGAAAATGTAACATGCGTAGGATTATAAGGTCTTCCAGTATTTTTCTGATTGTAATACAAAGGCTCTTGACCAACGTTATGCGGAAAAGAAATAGGTAATTTACCCGACGGATTATAATCGCCAAAAAGGACATCTGCAATAGCATGTCCGGATTGCGAGCCTAAATGCCAGCATTCTAAAATAGAAGGCACCAATTCCGTTGGCCGACTTAAATCCATAGGTCGGCCATTCATTAATACAATAACAATATTGGGATTCACTGCCTTTACAGCATTTAATAATTCCATTTGAAGTCCTTTAAAGCCAATATCTGTTTGACTTCGTCCTTCACCGGTTTGATATGCATCTTCTCCAATAGCTAATAAAACAACATCTGCCTGCTTTGCTACCTCAACCGCTTTTTTAATACCAGAACGATCTGTAGTATTAAATTTTAACGGATGTAAAAATTGATTTTCACCAGGCTCAACAGTAGGTATGGTTAAATCAATTCCTTTTGCATAATGTACTTTAGTATTTTTATCAACGGAAGCTTTTACGCCTTCTAATAATGAAATAGCAGAATTATACTGAGCTTTAGCTCTCCAATTACCTAGCGGAGCATTTTTATCGTCTGCCAAAGGACCAATAACTGCAATACTTCCAATACTTTTGGAAAGCGGTAGTATATTATTTTCATTTTTTAAAAGAACAATTGACTTTCTAGCCACATCACGCGCAATTTCTAAATTTTCTGGAGAATACACTTCGGTACGTTCTAGTTCTTCATTACAATACTTATAAGGATCCTCAAACAATCCCAATTCAAATTTAATTCTCAAAATACGTTTTACAGCATCATCTAATTGGGCTAGATTTACTTTTTTTTCTTTTAAAAGAATTTCTAAAAATGCCTCGTAAGCATAAGATTCCATATCCATGTCACTTCCAGCATTTAAGGCAATTTCCGCTGCATGCTTTTTATCTTTAGCATAACCGTGCGCTACCATTTCACCAATACTTCCCCAATCGGAAACCATAAAACCGTTCCAATTCCATTTTCCTTTTAACAAATCTCTTTGAAGCGCCTTATGTCCTGTTGCCGGAATACCATCAATATCATTAAAAGAATTCATAAACGTCGCTACACCAGCATCTGCAGCAGCTTTAAATGGAGGTAGTATGATGTTATGCAATTCGTGTTCTCCAATATTTACCGTATTATAATCACGGCCAGCTTCTCCAAAACCATAACCTGCAAAATGCTTTGCACAAGCTGCTATTGTAAGATTACTAGACAAATCATTTCCTTGAAAACCATTTATTCTAGCTACTCCTATTTCAGAATTTAAAAAAGTATCTTCTCCAGCACCTTCCATAACTCTTCCCCAACGCGCGTCTCTTGATACATCTATCATTGGAGCAAACGTCCAGTTTAAACCTGATGCTGCAGATTCTTTTGCTGCAATAGCGGCAGATTGCTTTATAATGTCTAAATCCCAACTTGAACTTTCTCCTAATGGGATAGGAAAAATCGTTTTATAACCATGAATGACATCGTAAGCAAAAATTAATGGAATTTTTAACCTAGAGTTATCCATAACAATACGTTGTGTTTCTCGAATTGAAGCTACAGATGTAACATTAAGCATTGAGCCTACTTCTCCCTTTTTAAGTTTATCTAATTTATATTGATCTCCCTTTGAAGAAGAAGGGCCAGTAACATCCCATCCACCACTATACTGAACAAGTTGCCCAATTTTCTCATTAACTCTCATTAATGCTAATACAGAGTCTACTTTTTTTTCTGTAACACTACTATAAATATTAGTAGCGTTCACTTTTGTATTTAAATAAGCCGGTAAAAGCTGATTTTTTTCTTGTGCTGATAATTTACAATAACCTGAAATTACTAAAACAACCGAAATGATAAATTTGTAAAAAAATGAAGGAGATAATCTCATAAAATATAATATTAAAATTCTAATTCAACAAAAACAGGAAAATGATCTGAAGGAAACTTAAAGTCAATCGCGCTTGAAAAGACAGCATATTTATTAACTTTTAAATTAGATAATTTAGAAATTAAAATATAATCAATTCGTCTTGTAGCAAGTTCATTATACTTAAATCCATTGAATGTACCATCTGATCCAAATTTAACTTTTGCTATGTCTTTAGAGTCATCCATCGTTGCTTTTGTTGATGAAATGACTTCACTATTTGGTTCCACATTAAAATCACCCATTACTACTACAGGTAGGTTTTCTTTATTTACTAAACTTATTTTATCGAGAATAAGTTTTGTTCCTTCTTTTTGAGCCTCTGCCCCTATGTGATCTAAATGCGTATTAAATACCCAAATTTTTTGGTTATTTTCTAACACCGTAAATAGTCCAAAAGTGCATATTCTTGGATAGGCAGAATCCCAACCTTTAGACATTTCGCTAGGCGTTTTTGACAACCAAAATGTATTTTCTTGTTCTACTTTTACTTTTTTTGAATTATAGTAAATTGCAGAATACTCACCTTTATTATCACCATCTCGTCCAGTACCAATATACTTGTAATCTGTTAATGAAGTATTTAAATCTTCAATTTGATTTGGCCTTGCTTCTTGCACTCCCATAATATCGGGCTCTAAAAATAACACTTGAGAACTAAAAAAATCTTTCCTGTTTGGCCATGCATTTTCTCCATCTGACGCTACATCTAAACGCATGTTATAGGTCATTACCTTTAGAAGTATTGGAGTTATATCATTTTCTGTATTTTGATTGGAGTTTCTTTTGGTTTCGCAACTAGCAAAAGCAATAAATACAAATCCAATAAATAATGTATTCCATTTCATATTTTAATGTTCTTTTTGGTAAACTCTAACATAATCTATCATCATTCTATTTGGAAAAGATTGTTCATCAATTCCTTTTCTCCCACCTAACATTCCGCCAATTGCTACGTTAATCTTTAAATGAAAATCCTGATCGAAAGGCCACTCATGAGTTGTTTTGTGTTCATTTTTTATGTGGTTATAAACTTTTCCATCGAGGATAAAATCCATGTGTTCTGGTGTCCATATAAGTGTATAGGTGTGGAACATATCATAAGGTTTATCAATGTAAATCTTTTTTCCTTTTTGAGTACCTTTCATGTGGTTGTAAGATTTTGTATGAATGGTTCCAAAAATAGAATCAGCATCAAAACCAACATGTTCCATAATATCTATTTCTCCACATTCGGGCCAGCCAACATTGCTATAATTTGCGCCTAACATCCAGAAGGCAGGCCACAATCCTACTCCTTTTGGGAGCTTTGCTTTAATATCAATACGGCCATATGTCCACTCAGCTAAATTTTTAGTGGTTAAACTTGCCGCAGTGTAATCTGCAAAGGCTTGATTTTTCCTCCAATTTTTAACGTCTTTATTTTCAAACCCAGCATTTTTAATTTGTTCTTTGTGAGATTCTAAGATTAGATAACCTTTTTCGACTCTTGCATTTTTTAAACTATCTGTATAATATTGTTTTTCTTGATTACGCTTCAACCCTATTTCATGACTCCATTTTAAAGAATCTGGTTTTCCGGAGTAATTAAATTCATCGCTCCAAACCAATTTATAATTAGATTGTGTTGGACTCACTTTTATTCTATCAAAAACCAATTCTGGCTCATTGGTTGTAACATAGTCAAAGTCATTAGCTAAGAACCAATCAATATCGTCTGTTTTATTTATAGTCCAAGCATTTAAAACTAAATTTAAACCTTTAGCCTCTTTAATCCATTCTGGGTTTTTTGAAAATTTATACCCTAAATAATCTAAGCCATCAATACCGTCTTTTTTAATCTCTTTTGGAGCTTTTGAACCATCTAAGTATTGAGTTTTTGCATTAGCATCTATTTCCTCTATACGCTTAAGAATTTCGTAACTAAAACTTATATAATAAGAAATGTAATTCTCTGCATTTAGGTCTTTAACTAATGCCATTACTTTATTGGTAATTTCAATATTTCTTGGTTTTATTTTAGATGGTTTTATTTCACATACCAATCCTGTGGAATTATTATTACTCATCCCAGCCAAAATATATTCTTTTAACGTTGGAAGTGACTCTCCATTAGCTAGCTTATGCACCGCTAATTCTTTATAGGTAGACTCCTCAACATTAAGATTGTTATAAGTAGCATCATGAGTAACAATAAGCACATTGTCTAGTGTCATTCTAACATCAAACTCTGAACCCGCGCAGTTTAACTCTATTGCATGTTTTAACGAAGCAATAGAGTTCTCAGGAAGCCCATTGGCTTTCCAAGCACCACGATGTGCTATAACTTGATTATCTGCAAAAACAATATCTTTTGTAGTTATAGATGAGTCGCAAGAATTGAAACAAATAAAAACTAAAACAATAAAACTAAAACGCATAATTTTGACTTTTAAAGCTAATCAATGATTTTGTTGTACAGCGATTATAGCTGCTATTAATCAGGGAATTATTATAAAATAAAAAACTCACCATTAGACTAATTATAAAAAAATTAATGATGAGCTTATTACTATTTATTTTTTTTTAAAAACTATCTAATTAGAGATTAATATCCATCATTTTGAGGATAGCTAGCACCTAGCAAATCTAAATCTCTTTGTGCAATTGGCCAGTTAATGAAATGAGGCATCCAGTTAGTTCTAGGATCTTTTGTACCTAAATTTGCAGGAAATGCATCACCATCTCCAGCATAACTTGTTATTTGCGCATCTATTACATTTTGTCCCATACGTTTTAATGTAAACCAACGCTGCCCTTCGAAAGCTAATTCTCTTGCGCGTTCATCTAAAATAGCCTGCTCATCTACACTTGTTAAAAGTGAAGCATTTGCTCTATCTCTTACAGCATTAATATAAGGCAAAGGATCTCCTGATGATCTCATAATTGCTTCTGCAGCTATTAAATAAGTTTCCGCTAACCTATATACTAAAACGTTACCTCTTATTAAATATGAATCTTCATTACCATCTTCTTGACTAAACTTTATACAAGATGGGTGCATTCTCTTATAATAATTTTGATATGAACTAGCAGGAAATGGTGCATAATTATTTACTTCTTGACCAATATCATCTCCTGAAGTATAATAGTATTTTAATCTAAAATAGGTCTCGTTATCTCTGGTATCGTTAGGATCTTCAGCTATAAGGTTTAATAAATATTCATTTGGCAAAATACGCGAAAACCCTCTTCCTCCTTGATCGTTATTAGATTCTATACCCGATATTTGAAAATACTGAGTAACATAGTTTGCATTCATCATTGTCTCTGCTCCTCCACCAAGAACCTCATCTATTGGAGATTGTATTACAAATAACGATTCAGAATTATTTCTATCACCTGCAAAAACATCTGCAGTAGAACTCACTAAACTATGCGGTGTATCTGGACCTTCAATAACATCCAAGGCTTGTGCTTTAGCTTCTACCCAATCACCTTGCCACATAGCAACTTTAGCCTTCACATGCTTTGCTGTCCCTTTAGTTACTCGTCCAAAATCACGTATCCACTCTAAGTTTTCTAAAGCATAGTCTAAATCATTATTTAATAATGTGAAAATTTCTTCTTCAGACGATTTATCATTTACAACATCGAAAGCATTATCAACTGTAACAGTTTCGGTAGTTACATAGATATTATTAAACATTCTATATAAATAGAAATAAGCGTGTGCTCTAAAGAATTTTGCTTCTGCTATAATCTCTTTTCTAACATCTTCATCCACACCTTCAACTACCTCAGCAGCATTGATAAGAGCTGTCGCTTTATTTGCAATATTATAATAGTGTTTCCAGAATAAAGTAGATACAAAATTAGCACCTTGATCGATAGGAGAAATACCTCTTTCGTATCTTCCCATAAGACCTGTATATCCTGTTCTACTAAAAGCCAAGTCGCTTCTAGAAGACATTAAAACAGAACCCATGAAGTCTTCAGTACCATTATCATAACGATCTCTTTCAAACTTATATAAACTTACGACACCTGCTTTTAATCCTGACTCTGTGGTAAACACATAATCTGCATCAATTAATGTACTTGGTTGCTCTTCAAGATATTCTTCACATGAAGAGAAAGTAAATAGTAAGGTTAACATTAACAACATACTATACTTTGTATTTTTATAAAAAAGTATTGTTTTCATAATATTCTTTTTTTTTAAATTAAAATTTTAAACGCATTCCAAAAGTGAAACTTCTAGCATCTGGATAACCTGTATCTGCATTAGAAAATGTGCTTCTAATGTTTACTTCTGGGCTGTAGCCAATGTAATCTGTATGTGTAAATAAATTTGATCCTGTTACATAAAATCTAATTTGGTCTAAACCAATTTGTTCTAAAGCCGAATCTGGTAAAGAGTATCCTAAGCTAACAGTTCTTAATCTAACATAAGAAGCATCCTTCACGGCCAACGCATTTAAATATAACGGCGTAGCATCGTTATTAGGTCTAGGAAATGTTGTAGACGGATTTTCTGGCGTGTAATAATCGACCTTTACACCATTTACTTTTCCTTGTAAAGTTCCTCCATTATTAAAGTCTGATAAAAATGGGTTAACTTTTGTTGCTCCTTCTACCACATAGAAGTCTACAAACAAATCGAAACCTTTATATTCTAAATTTGTAGAAAATGAACCAAACCAATCTGGATTTTGATCTGTAAACACACGATCATCTTGTGTTATTACTCCATCGCCGTTTACATCGGCAATTTTAATATCTCCAGGTCTTAAATCTGGTTGAGAAATAGTAGAATCTGGATTTGCTTGAGGTGCATTTGCGAAATCCTCACCTTCTTGCCAAATACCATCAAATTGATATTGTCTAATAACTCCCACAGACTGTCCAACAAAATAATTGTATGTATCGTCTTCTAAAACAGGATTTCCGTCTCCATCGTTATATAATTCTAATAACTTGTTCTCATTGTTAGACCAGTTAGTAGAAACAGACCATTTTAAATCGTCATTATTAATAATATTAGCCGTTAAGCTCACCTCTATACCTTTATTCTGTAGTTCTCCAGCATTAAAGTATGTAAAATTGTAACCTGTAATTGCAGGTACACCACGTTTTAATAATAAATCTGTTGTTCTAGCATCGTAATAATTTACGTTTCCAGTTAATATATTATTAAATACACCAAAATCTAATCCTAAATTTAAGGTTGTAATTCTCTCAAATTTCAAGTTTGGATTAGGTAAGATTGTAGATGGCGCATAACCTGAAGCCGACTGATCATCCAAAATATAATTTTGAGCATCTACTGTAAAAAGCGATGTATAAGCACGTCCTAAACTATTAACTAAAGAACCATAACTTGCTCGTAGTTTTAGTTCTCGAATAGATTCTACGTTTTCTAAAAAGCTTTCTTTATGCATTTTCCATGCAAAAGAACCTCCGCCATTGTTACTCCACTTATTATCTGCAGAATTAACAGAAGCTCCATCTCGTCTTACTGTTGCTTCTATTAAATACTTATCCATAAAATTATAACGTGCTCTACCTAAGAAACCAACTAATCTCTGTTTGTTTTGATCTCTTTCAACAGAAACAAGACCAATAGCATTGGTTATTCCATTATAGCCTAAATCTTCGTTTGTAAACCCTTGTCCTTGCGTAAAAGTTCTACTAAACTCTGTTTCTTGAGCAGACTGCACTAAAGTAACATCGAACTTATTGTTTTCGTTTATTGTCTTCTTGTAAGTTAATATGTTTTCAATTAAATAAGATTCTCTTAATTGATTATCTATTCTAGCAATACCATTATCATCATCTCCGGCAGAACTTAAAGAAGACAAATATTGACCTCTTTCAGAATTCCTTCTCGTAAAGTTTGTTTTTAGTTGGTATTGTAAATTATCTGTAATTTGCCATTGTGGCGTTACATTAATAACAAAATCGTTTCCTTTCTCATCATTATCCTGCTCTCTAAGATTCCATAATGGATTTGTTGCAGATGATTCTTCTCCACTAGGAAATTGTGTTAAATTTCCATTATCGTCGTAAGCTCTTCCTAATGGTGAAAATGTTATAACGTTTACATTGGCTGCTCTCTCGGTATCATCGTTTAATATATTTAAATCGAAATTAACAGAGACCTTATCACTAATTTTTTGATCTACATTTAACCGTAATGTTTTTCTTGTATAGTTGGAAGTAGGTATTAATCCTTCCTCTTTAAAATAGTTAATACTACCAAAAACCTTGGTACTTTCAGTTCCACCACTAATACTAATAGCCTGACTATTTACTATACCACTTTTTACTAATTCTTCTTCCCAATCTACAAATTGGTTATTGGCTATAGACTCTAATTCAAGTTCAGAGAAAACAAAATCATCATCGGAATAAGAATCGTCTGCATTAGTCGCTCTGAAGGCTTCTCTTTTTAGTTGTGCAAATTCTTGACCACTATAAACGTCGAAGTTTTTTTCTATAGATTTTGTAGATAGAAAACCATGATAGCTCACCTGTATTTTTTTATTCTTCCCTCTTTTGGTTGTGATTAATACAACACCATTTGCTCCTCGAGAACCGTAAATTGCTTGAGCAGAAGCATCTTTTAAAAATTCGATAGACTGAATGTCGTCTGAATCTATATCCTCAATACCACCATCTCTAATAATACCATCTACTACGTAAATAGCGCTTACATTACCTTCAATAGAACCTTGACCTCTAAAAATAATATCTGAAGTTCCTCCAGGCCTTAAGGTTCCACCACCTACATTAACTTGTAGACCAGCAATTCGACCTCTCAACATTTCGTTAACATCTGATGTTGGTGTTAAAGTAGCTTTCGTTAAATCTGTTGTTGCTACAGCATTTACTAAATCACTTTTTCTTTGCGTACCATAACCAACAACTACCACTTCGTCTAGAGCATTAGCATCTACTTGTAAAACTATAGTAGTTACTCCTCCTTTAATAGTTACGTCTTGAGGTATAAAACCTACATAAGAAACTAATAATAGACCTGCCGAATCTTTTACATTTAGAGTAAAGTTTCCATCAAAATCTGTTGATACTCCATTGCTTGTTCCCTTCTCAATAACCGAAGCACCTATTAAAGGCATATTATCTTCGGCGGAGAGCACAATACCTGTTACAGTAGTTTGAGCTAAAACAGCAAACGAACTACATATTAATAAAAGGCTACATAGCATTTTAATTTTTGGTTGTCGTAATTTAAATTTCATTGGTTGTTGAGTTATATTAAAATTAGATATCAAAATTATCTCTTCGCACCGATGGCTTTATTTAAACCCACAATACGTTTTTGTAAATTTAAAAGCTTAATAATGATAGTATGGTAAATTTTACCTCGATAAAAAACGAACATCGCAATATAAAACTCTAATTTTAAGAAAAATACACTCAAACATACAGTAAACACGGTTGCAAGGCCTTAATATTAAAATCCTATAAAAAAGAACCGAATTTAAAAAAAAAGACCTCTGTAGTGGTAAAGTCGTGGTAAAAAACAACGCCGTCGTGGTATTAGAATTTTAAGATATAATTAACTAAGCTATCATCATGGTTCAAATTCAGTCTTTTTCGTAATCTATATCTTTTGGTTTCCACGCTTTTAGTCGAAATATTTAATAATGGCGCAATTTCTTTAGACGATAAATTGAGTCTTAGATAGGCACAAAAACGTAGATCGTTAGGTGTTAACTCTGGATGTTGAGCTTTAATTTTATCTAAAAAATCTTTATCGGCATTATTAAAAGCTTGCTTAAAGAATTTCCAATCCTTATTATTATTTAAATTAGTATCTATTAAATTTATTGCATCACCTAAATCTTCTTTCGTAGTACTATTCTTCAACTCCTTTTTAATTTTATTTAGGAGTTCATTCTTTTTAATAATACTCATTGTGGAAATCACCAATTCTCTATTTTTACTTTCTATATCTTGATTTAATTTCTCATTTTGAATTTGAATGATTGTTTTTTCATTCTTTATCTGCTCATGCTTTAAAATTCGAAAGAAATAAAATTTGTAAGCCTTATGAATTAAAAAACCAAGACCTATCAAAACTAAAAAATAAATAACAAGTGCCATGTTAGAAAAAAACCAAGGTCTATTTATCTTAAAATTATAATGACTTATGTTTTGCGACAACTTATTACCAACTTTCGCCCTAACCTCAAACATGTAATCCCCAAATGGTAAATTTTCGAATTGAACGCTGGTTTTATGAGTCCAATCACTCCATTTATCTAAATGCCCATTTAATCTATATTGATAATTGACATCAAGATATTTATCAAACTGAGGTACAGAATATCCAAAAGTTATTATTCCATTTTTATGATGAAAAACTCCATTTTTTTTAAGTGAAACGCCCTGAACTTTTTCTTCTAAATTTTTAATATTTATTTCGTTAAGATAAATACTATACTCTTTTTGGTTTGCTATGCTCGCTAAATCTATAGTTAAATAACCATTAGTAGTTCCTAAAACATAAACTTCATTTTTTATGTGTTGAATATTTTCAAAACCCAAAACACCAGCCCTTAAATAAGACGGAATTGGAATATTGGTAATCTCGGGCTTATTAGTAAGGTTATTATTTTTTATAAAACTAATGTTGTTTTTAGAAAAGACCCAAAGTTTTCCTGTTTCGTCATATTCCATTTTACCAGAAGTATAATCCGTAGGAATTAACAAATTACTTAATAGTGTATCCTTACTAAAAACTGATGTATCTTTTTCATATTTAAAAATCCCATCATTGGCTGCATATAAAATAGTGTTACGGTAAGAGATTAAACTAGAACTTTTACTAATTGGAACTTCCGTATGTTGTATTAAGGACTTAACTTGATCTAACGACTTATTCAATTGCATACTATACAAACCTTTGTACTCATGATTAACAAAAATTTGATTAGAAGAATTGATTTCAAAAAATCTAGAAGAATTATTAAAACCATCTACTTTATGTTTTAATCTCCAATTACCATTAGTTTTTTCAAAAAGATACAACCCACTATAATTACCTTGTAATAGCAAGTCTTCATGATTTGGTATTTTCTTATAATTCCAAGCCCCTAAAACAGAACTAATACTCTTGGCTTTATTGTTTTCAATTAAAAAAGTTCCAAGATGGTGTCCGCAGATTAAATTCTTATCGTTATCATTATAAAGACTCCAAACCTGGCCAGAAGTCCCTTCAATAAATTCAAAATCTTGATTTTCAAAATCCAAAGATTTACTAAAAAGTCCTTGATTAGTACCAACGTAGAGTTTATTATCAAAAATTACAGTAGCATAAACAGTTCCTAAAACACCTTCATAGTCAATAAACGTTCTAATTGGAGATGTTATATTAATACAGTTAATTCCATTATCTAAACCAGTCCAAACATTATGATCACTATCTTCAAAGAGAGAAAGAACAGTATTATTACTTAAACCCTTTTTTTGATTAATAATATACTCAACTTCTCCATTAGTATTTATTTTAAAAATACCATTGGAAATCGTACCAATAATATAACTTCCATCTTCTAACTGAATACTATTAAACGCACTAATTCCTTTTAATTTCTCAATACCTGAAACCTCCCATTGTTCAAGTTTGTTATTATTTAAAAAGAAAAAACCCGAACTTCTAGTTAATAAAAGTATCTGATTGTCATGCTCAAAAATATTAATAACTCGATCTTTTAAAACAACAGAATCATTATTAACTAAACTTGGGTTTCCGTCAATTATCTTATAAACACCTTCGTTAGCGACATGATAGTAAATTTGATCACCAACCAAAAACACTTTATAAATAATATTTTTTGTTGAAATTATTTTAAAAGTTTCACTATTCTTATTGTAGAAGTAAAGACCATTTCCAGATTGAAATAAAATCCATTCATTATAATCGATAATATTCCAAATATGATCATCTTTTAAGCCTTCGTCCTTCAACTTAGGAATTAATGATTTGTATTCCAATTGCTTAAACTCGTTTTTACTCCAAAAGCCAAACTCCTCATAACAACCTGTGTAAACTTTATCATCTATAACATTTACTGCTCGCATAACAGAATTATTTGGAGAACCATAACTCCTCCAAACCGAACCATTAAATTCTAACAAGCCTTTATTATTAGCCACGTATATAAACTTATCGCGTCCTTGAGAAATCATCCAATTTTGATTATCACCACCATAATCTGTAGCTATAAATTTTTCAATAGGAGGTAAATCTTGCGCTTGAAGCGACAAGGTGAAAAACAAAATAATAATTGAGAAAATATGTTTCATCTGTCTTGTAAAGATACTATTATACCATTGCAACTTTAAAATAGTAATAATAATTTTAAAAAAATGATCGAAAAAAAATGCCATTTCAACATGAATTGGCATTTTTTATTTTATGAGTTATCTACTATTTTAAGAAAGCCCCAACATTAGTAAGGCTGCTAAGCTACCACCAACTAAAGGAGCTACAACCGGAATCCAAGCGTAAGACCAATCGCTTTTCGCTTTATTTTTAATTGGAAGAATAGCATGCATAATTCTAGGTCCCAAATCACGAGCAGGATTAATAGCATAACCAGTTGTACCTCCAAGAGATAAACCAATTGACCAAACTAAAAAGGCAACTGGTAACGCTCCAAGAGAACCTAAACCAACTACAGTTTCGGTATCTGTAATACTAGCGTTTGTGAAATAAAATATAGTGAAGAGTAACACAAAAGTTCCTATTGCTTCACTAAAAAAATTTGTAAATGTATTTCTAATTGCCGGAGCAGTACAGAAAACTGCTTTTTTTGCACTTGCGTCTTCTGTAGCTTCAAAGTGACTTTTATACATGAGCCAAACGGTTGAAGACCCAATCATGGCTCCAATCATTTGAGCTAAAACAAACAATGGAACATCTGCCCATGGAAACTTTCCTGCTACTGCCAAAGCAACTGTTACTGCTGGATTAATATGCGCACCACTATGAGGTCCTGCAATAACCACCGCAACATAAACTGCTAAAGCCCATCCTGTTGTAATAACAATCCAACCACTATTGTTCCCAATGGTTTTATTTAATACAACATTAGCTACAACACCTCCTCCTAATAAAATTAAAATGGCGGTTCCAATAATTTCTGCTACAAATGGTGTCATCTTTTTTATTTTAAATTATTAGTTGTCCAGTATTCGAGAGCATCAATTGCTCTGTACCAACCTTTAATATTGGTTTCAGTTTCTGTTCTATCTTCAATTGGTTTAAACGTTTTATCTATTTCCCAAATATTTTGAATTTCTTCAGTACTTTCCCAATAACCAACAGCTAATCCCGCCAAAAATGCTGCGCCCATTGCTGTGGTTTCTACTGTTTTTGGTCGAACGGTTTGCGTGTTTAACACATCAGACTGAAATTGCATCAACATATTATTAATCGTTGCACCACCATCTACTCGTAATTCTTGAATAGAAATATCCGCATCTGCCTCCATGGCTTTTAAAATATCCATAGTTTGAAATGCTATAGACTCCAAGGCAGCTCTTGCAATATGAGCATCTGTACTCCCTCTAGTTAACCCGAACAGTGTTCCTTTGGCATGTTGATTCCAATGCGGAGCTCCTAAACCTGCAAAAGCAGGTACAAAATAAACACCATCTGAACTATCTACAGAACAGGCAAGTTTCTCTACTTCAGAAGAATTTCTAATAATCTTTAAACCGTCACGTAACCATTGTACAACGGCTCCAGCTATAAACACACTCCCTTCTAGAGCATAAGTTGTTTTTCCATTAATCTTCCAAGCGACTGTTGTTAATAAATTGTTTTTTGAAACAATAGGTTTATCTCCAATATTCATGAGCATAAAGCAACCTGTACCATATGTATTCTTTACCATCCCTGGTTTTGTACACATCTGCCCAAATAATGCAGCTTGTTGATCGCCCGCAATACCGGCAATTGGAATTTTTGTATCGTAAAATGTTGATTTTGTGTGACCGTACACTTCACTAGATTGTTTTACTTTAGGCAACATGCTTTTTGGAATTGTTAACAATTCTAAAAGCTCATCGTCCCAATCCATTGTATTAATATTAAACATCAAGGTTCTGGATGCATTAGTAACATCTGTAATGTGTTGTTCTCCTTTCGTAAAGTTCCAAATTAACCACGTATCAATAGTTCCTAAAATTAAATCTCCGGCTTCAGCCTTTTCGCGAGCGCCTTCAACATTATCAAGAATCCATTTCACTTTAGTTCCAGAAAAATACGAATCTATAACCAATCCTGTTTTTTCTCTAACAAGATCATTCTTACCTTGTTTTTTTAACTCATCACAATAATCTGATGTTCGCTTATCCTGCCATACAATAGCATTATACACTGGCTTCCCAGTATTCTTATCCCAAACAACAACGGTTTCTCGTTGGTTAGTGATACCAATAGCTGCAATATTCTGCGAATCGAGTCCTTTTTTTGCAAGCGCCTCTGCAGCCACACCCGTTTGTGTAGACCAAATTTCTAATGGATCGTGCTCTACCCATCCTGGCTTTGGAAAATATTGGGTAAATTCTTTTTGTGCCATAGACACGATATTACCTTTTTTATCAAAAACAATAGCCCTAGAGCTCGTTGTTCCTTGATCTAATGACAGAATATATTTTCCCATTATAGTGAGTTTTAGTTAAAATTTATTGAAGAAAATTTTCGAATAAATGTATATTATTTTAAAACGTATTGGTCTGAAATTTCTATGAATTCAGATATTTGCTGTGTTCTCCAACCGTCTGTTTCATTTAGCTCCAAACGAATAATTTCACCAACCATTGGTGCAATTTCTATAGCAGCTTTAGCATCTAAAAATAGCACTCTCACACGTCTTGCTAAAACATCTTCAATGGTTCTTGCCATTTCATGTCGTACCGCAAAAACAACCTCAGCTTTTGTAAATTGTAATCTTGGATGCAAGCGTTCAGACAAACTAGGATTTTCTTCAATTAATTTCTCAATTTTCTTTTTATCCGTTCCATAAATATATAAATGGTTGGAACGATCTACAGTACCATTTGCTCCATGAATAAGTAAATCTTTCGTTGCGCACTTCGCGCTAGGTAATTTTTTTAATTCAATTATCTTATCTACAGTATCTTGAGCCATACGTCTATAAGTAGTCCATTTCCCTCCAGTGATGGTGATTAATTCAGAATCTGAAACTATAATTTTATGACTTCTAGAGATTTCTTTAGTTTTTTCAGATTTATCTTTTGGAGCCGCTAATGGGCGCAAACCAGCAAAAACACTCAACACATCGTCCTTAGTTGCTTTTTTATTTAGATACCTATTGGCAGTTTCAAGGATAAAATCTACTTCTTCGTCTAATGGTTTTGGCTCTAAACTATGACTATCTAATAATGTATCTGTTGTTCCTACAACTACTTTATCATGCCATGGCACCAAGAATAATACACGACCATCATCCGTTTTCGGGATCATGATTGCATCGTTTCCTGGCAAGAACGACTTATCAAAAACCAAATGAACACCTTGACTTGGTCTAATAGTGTTTTTAGCAGAAATATCATCCATTTTTAAAACCTCATCGGTAAAAACACCTGTGGCGTTAATTACTGTTTTTGCATGTAATACATATTCTTTATTTGTTTCTGCATCAATCGCGACAACACCATTAACTATGCCTTTTTCATCCTTTAAAAGATTTTTAACTTTACAATGATTTATAGCAGTTGCTCCATTTTCTATGCAACTTTGCGCAATGTTTATGGCTAACCTAGAATCATCAAACTGACCATCATGATATACCACTCCTCCTTTTAGACCAGACGCCTTTAGAGTAGATAACCTTGATATAGTTTCAGATTTCTTTATTCTAACAGATTTCCCGAAGCTCAATTTCCCTGAAAGAAAATCGTAAACCTTTAATCCAACCGTGTAAAAAATATTATCCCACAATCTATAATTAGGAATAATAAAAGATTGATTACTCACTAAATGTGAAGCATTTTTAAGCATTAAGCCTCTCTCGTACAAAGCTTCACGCACGAGATCAATATTACCTTGAGCTAAATACCTAACACCTCCATGCACCAACTTAGTACTTCTACTTGACGTTCCTTTTGCAAAATCGACTTGCTCTAGCAATAATGTTTTATATCCTCTCGTTGCACAATCTAAAGCAACTCCCAATCCTGTCGCACCACCACCAACGATAATAACATCCCAGTTTTTAGGAGTTTCTATCTCATTTATTAAGGCTTCTCTTTTGAACACTGATTCTTTTATTTTTTACAATTAGTTTCAAATATATTAAAATTAATCCAAAATGAAACAAAACGAAACTAAATTTTGATAAACCGAAATAAACTATAGAATATAATCACTTCATATTGCTTCGTTTTTATATATTTGTTTATATGAAGAGACACGAAGACATACTAAATAGGCTTGCTAAAGAAAAACACCTCGAAGTTTTAGAACTATGTGAGATTTTAGATGTATCTGCAGTAACAATTAGAAAAGACTTAAAACTTCTAGAACAAAAAGGACTATTACATAGAACTCACGGCGGAGCATCTCTAGAAAATCCTTACATCAACGAACGTACTGTTATTGATAAGGAGAAGGTTTCCGTAGAAGAAAAAAATGGCATAGCCCAAATGGCTGCTAGCAGAATTGTAGAAAACGACTCTATATTAATTGCATCAGGAACAACGGTTCAAGCACTATCTAAATTTATTCAACCAAAAAACAAATTAACAGTAATTACATCTTCTCTTCATGTTGTGTTAAACTTAATTCACGATAAGAGTATTGAAATCCTTCAACTTGGTGGCTACATTAGACATAGTTCCGCTTCTGTTATTGGTAATTACACTGAATATATCTTAAAGAATATTTCATGTAGTAAATTATTTTTAGGTGTTGATGGTATTGATTTGGAATATGGTTTATCGACAACCAATTTAGAAGAAGCTGAACTGAACAAAAAAATGCTGAATTCTGCTCAGAAAATTATTGTTTTAGCCGATTCTTCAAAGTTTGGAAAAAAGAGTTTTGCTCGCATATGCGACCTGTCTCAAATACATGAAATAATTACCGACAAAGGCATCTCCAGTTCCATTATAAAAAAACTTAAAGAGAAAGATATTAAAGTAACCATCGTTAATTAGAAATAAAATAAATTAAGATGAAACAACCGCTATTAATCCTCTTATTAATCACCCTACTTTCTTGTAACTCACAAAATAATAAGGAAATAGCTATAACTCAAGAAAAACCTAACATCCTCCTAATTATAGTTGACGACCAAGGTTATAATGATTTCTCTCCTTTTAAAGATCACGACAAAACCATTTCTACACCCAATATCACCAGACTTGGACAAGCTGGAACTGTGTACGCACAAGCTTATGTTACCGCACCCGTCTGCAGCCCATCGAGAGCAGGAATTATAACAGGAAAAAACCAATTTAGATGGGACAAACCCGCAAGTTGGGGACCAGGATTACCAAGTAATGTTAAGACAATTGCCGAATATCTAAAAGAAGCTGGTTATGCAACTGCTAAAATTGGTAAAAATGATTTAGGTAGAAATTTTCACAAAAATGATGTTAGAGAATACCCATTAAATCATGGTTACGACGAGTTTTTAGGATTTTCTGCTCACGCACATGATTATTGGCTAAATTCTCAAAGTATTAAAGACCGCACGCCAGATCCATTTGGCACCAGCGCTTTACTTGGCCCACTAATGCATAACATGGGTGAGAAAAGTTATGAAGAAGGCTATTTAACAGATATCTTTACAGATGAATCTATAGCATTTTTAAAACAAAAACGTACCAAGCCTTTCTTTTTAACTCTATCTTATAATGCAGTCCACCATTTAATTCACGAAGTGCCAAAAAAATATTTAGATAAGTATAACGTCAAAGAAATCCCAAATTACGAACCAGACAGCTTGATGGCTTTTAAAAAACACGATGCAGGAACATACTCTGCTTATTATGACAAATACTCTAGAATTGGAGCCATAAATAAAAATGATTTACGCTACTACTACTTAGCCAACTTAAATTGTTTAGATGATAATATTGGACGCATACTTGACGCATTAATAGAACAAGAATTAGACAAGAATACATTGATTGTTTTCATATCAGATAATGGAGGCTCTCCATTAACAGGTTCTAACAACGCACCACTAACAGGAGGAAAATATTCACTTTGGGAAGGCGGTATAAGAGTACCAATGGCAGTAAGTTGGCCAGGAAAAGTAGAAGCCGGAAGAATAGAAACTAAATACGTATCTGCAACAGATATTTTGCCAACCCTAGCAAAAGCTGGAGGCGCAGTTATTACAGATAAAGACATTGACGGAATAGACCTTTTCGAAGACGCTAAAGACGATAGACTATTGGTGTGGAAATGGCAAAAAACTTGGGCAGTACGTAAGGGTAAATGGAAAATAACAAACGCAAAAGAAAACCATTGGAAGAGCGAACCATCTACTCAATACATAGCTCCAATTAGAGACGATTTAACTATTAAGCTATTTGATGTAGAAAATGATCCTGGAGAACGTAACGACGTATCTAAAATGCATCCAGAAATTGTAAAAGAACTAGAAGACAACTATAAAGCTTGGTGCGAAGTTAATATCAAATAAGAAGACCATGTCGTTCTTTACATCACCATTGCGTTTTTTAGCACAAACAAGATTTAGCACCACCGAAAGAAGCATCCTGAAGCCCAAAAGTTCCTGCTTTCGAAAATGTACAATACTTCTTCATCTTCTAAATTAAAAAAACTGTGAATTCAATAAAAAAAGACCTTTTACGCTTTAAATTGAGAATAACTTAATACAATGTTCTGGCAACAGTAGTGATGATTATCTACATCGAATACTTACCTTAAAAATTTAAAAAAATATAATTGGTTTTTCGACTCTTACTCTCATAAGGCTATATAACAATTGAGAGGTTGATTCTATTGAAGACTAAAATTAAAATCAAGGTTCATAAAAAAAAAAACATCACTTTTAGCTTACCATAAAAGAGGATTCTGAAATGTCTTTAAAACAGAAAAGTCGAAACTTTCGTTTCGACTTTTCTTTTGTACTGAAGACGGGACTTGAACCCGTACGTCCTAATGGACATTGGATTTTAAGTCCAACGTGTCTACCAATTCCACCACTTCAGCATTGGAATTATTTTAATAAAAATATCTCAGAGCGAAAGACGAGATTTGAACTCGCGACCCCCACCTTGGCAAGGTGATGCTCTACCCCTGAGCTACTTTCGCAGTGTTTTTATGAACAAACAATATTGCTATTGCGGTTGCAAATTTAAGTCTTTTTTACAAATACCAAAGCGTTTTCGTAAAAACTTTTGATTTTTTTTATTTTTTTTCAGTCTTCACCAGCATACGCTTAATTTCATTTAATTTCATGAGCGCTTCAACAGGCGTAAGCGTATCAATATCAGTTGATAGTATTTCATCTTTAATTTGTAGCAGTAATGGGTCGTCTAAATTAAAAAAACTTAATTGCATCTCATCTTTTATCGATTTCACCTTATCTGTGAGTTCTTCGCTTGAATGTGATCGTTCTAATTTCTTTAAAATGGTATTTGCACGATGCAAAACCTGCTGAGGCATACCTGCTAATTTTGCAACATGAATTCCAAAACTATGCTCACTACCTCCTTCAACGAGTTTTCTTAAGAAAAGAACATTGTCTTTTAATTCTTTCACCGAAACATTGAAATTTTTAATACGACCAAATGTTTCGGTCATTTCATTAAGCTCGTGATAATGCGTTGCGAATAACGTTTTAGCTTTTGCTGGATGCTCATGTAAATACTCACTAATTGCCCAAGCAATCGAAATACCATCATAAGTACTAGTTCCTCTTCCTATCTCATCTAAAAGCACCAAACTCCTTTCTGAGATATTATTAAGGATTGATGCCGTCTCATTCATCTCTACCATAAAAGTAGATTCTCCCATAGAAATATTATCGCTTGCGCCTACTCTAGTAAAGATCTTATCCACTAAACCTATTCTTGCACTTTTTGCAGGCACAAAACTTCCTATTTGAGCCAATAGAACGATTAGAGCTGTTTGTCGCAGTATTGCAGATTTACCAGACATGTTTGGCCCAGTAATCATTATTATTTGCTGCGTTGTTCTATCTAAAAACACGTCGTTAGCAATATACGCTTCACCAATTGGTAATTGTTTTTCAATTACTGGATGGCGACCATCTTTTATTTCTAAATCGTGAGAATCGTCTATTGTAGGATAAACGTATTTATTATCTTTTGCTAATTGTGCAAAACCACATAAACAATCTAGTTGTCCAATTAAGTGTGCATTTTGTTGAACAGGCTTTATATATTGATGCATCCAAATCACTAACTCCGAAAACAATTGTTGTTCGATTGCTAATATTCTTTCTTCGGCTCCAAGTATTTTACCTTCGTATTCTTTTAACTCTTCGGTAATGTAACGCTCTGCATTTACTAAGGTTTGCTTTCTAATCCATTCTTCTGGAACCTTATCTTTATGCGTATTACGTACTTCTATATAATAACCAAAAACATTGTTAGAGGCTATTTTCAAGGAAGTGATTCCAGTACGTTCACTTTCTCTTTTAAGCATTTGATCCAAGTAGTTTTTACCTGAAGTCGATAATCCTCTAAGCTCATCTAATTCGGTAGAAAAGCCTTCAGCTATACTATTTCCTTTTAAAACATTTACTGGAGCTTCTTCGTTTAGTGTTTGTTTGATTTTACCTCTCAACACATCGCAGCTCTGTAAAGTATCTCCAATAATTTTTAGAGATTCATTTTCACTTTTAGATGACAATTCTTTTATTGGAGTTATAGCTTCTAAAGAATTTTTAAGTTGAATAACCTCTCTAGGACTCACCTTCCCTGTAGCTACTTTAGATATTAAACGTTCAATATCTCCAATACTTTTTATGTGATCTTGAATTTTTTGATGTACATTTTTATTACCCTTTAAAAAAGACACCACTTCGTGACGTTGTTTTATTTTTTCGACATTCTTTAATGGCAGTGCTAACCAACGTTTTAATAAACGGCCTCCCATTGCTGAACTTGTCTTATCGATAACATTAAGTAAGGTTACAGCATTATTATTTGTAGAATTGTATAATTCTAAATTTCTAATAGTAAATCGATCCATCCAAACATACTCATCTTCGGCTATTCTAGAAACCGAGGTTATATGCTGTAATTTATTATGTTGCGTTTCTGCTAAATAATGAAGAATAGAACCTGAAGCAATAATCCCTTCGTTTAAATCTTCGATCCCAAAACCTTTTAACGATTTTGTACTAAAATGCTTAAGTAATGTTTCGTTAGCGTAATCGGTTTGATATACCCAATCTTCTAAATTAAAAGTATGAAAATCGCTACCAAAACTCTCGTTAAACTGAAGTCGTTTTTGCTTAGACACCAACACTTCACTTGGATTAAAATTCTGAAGTAATTTATCTATATATTCTTGATTGCCTTGACTAGTTAAAAACTCACCAGTTGAAATATCTAAAAACGAAACTCCAATTGTAGTTTTCCCGAAGTAAACAGAACATAAAAAATTGTTTGTTTTAGACTGTAAAACCTCATCATTAAATGCAACACCAGGCGTTACCAATTCTGTAACACCACGTTTTACAATATTCTTTGTTTGTTTTGGATCCTCTAACTGATCGCAAATAGCAACACGCTCTCCAGCTTTTACCAGCTTAGGCAAATAGGTGTTTATAGAGTGGTGCGGAAAACCAGCAAGCTCTATTTCACTTTCGCTTCCTGCTCCTCTTTTGGTAAGAGTAATCCCCAAAATACCAGCAGCTTTTATAGCATCGCTTCCAAAAGTTTCGTAAAAATCTCCAACACGAAATAGCAATAAAGCATCTGGATATTTTGCTTTTATAGCATTATACTGCTTCATTAACGGTGTTACTTTTTTCGTTTTTGCTGCCAAAGAAATTTTGTTTTGAATGTTATTGGATATAAGTTTGCAATGTAACTAAATATTGATTTTTTTTGAAATCAATTTTAATTTAGTTATTTATTAATTATTCACAATTTAATTAGAAGAGATTGCTACAATTCAACTGCTCATAATGCAGACTTAGCAAACTTGCAACAATAATAGATTGATTTATGCGCAAACTAAAAAATAGCGAACTCGACAGATTAAGTGTTGATGGCTTTAAACAAGCCAACAAAACACCTATAATTGTTGTTCTTGATAATATTAGAAGTTTAAACAATATTGGTTCTGTTTTTAGAACAAGTGATGCCTTTTTAGTAGAAAAAATTTACCTATGTGGCATAACCGCAACTCCACCACACAAGGATATTCACAAAACAGCATTAGGAAGCACAGATACGGTAATCTGGGAACACGTTGAGAACACTGTTGAATTAATTGAGAAGCTAAAAGCTGAAAATGTAAAAATTTGCGCGATAGAACAAGCGGAAAATGCAACGATGTTAAATGATTTTAAAGCTGAAGCCGATACAACTTATGCTCTTGTTTTTGGGAACGAAGTTAAAGGCGTTGCTCAAGATGTGGTTTCAAAAAGTGATGTCGTTATTGAAATTCCGCAGTTTGGAACTAAACATTCTCTTAACATCTCTGTTAGTTGCGGTGTTGTAGTTTGGGACTTGTTTTCGAAATTAAATACTTTAAAAGCTTAAATTTATATGAAAATAAAATTTTTAATATTAGCCGTTTTACTTGTAACAATTACGAGCTGCACAAAAAACAAATACAATCTAACAGTAGCCGACAAAGCCTATTTAAACAAAACGGTAGACTCTATTTTTGATTTAGACCAGAACGTTAGACTTCATTTTAATACTATAGATAAAAAAATACAACGTTAATAAGAATACGTTCTCTAAAACTGAAGATTTTAAAAGACGGTATTTAGATTCATTAACCTACCCTATTTACCAAAAATCTATAGATAGCGTTTGGAGCATCTTAAAAATTAACGATAGCCTAAACACCAAGTTACTAATAGACTTAACAAAGGACTATGGATTCCCTAACAATAGAAGATTAGGAGTGCAAAGATCTAAAGCTTATATGATATTTACACATACGGCAAACTATTATAAAAAAGAAGTTGAAGGCTTGGTTAACAAAGAACATGAAGCCGGTAGAATGATAGAATATAAAAAAGAATATATTTTATGGCATATTCGAGGTAGAAACGGGTTACCTCCAGCATCAAGCCCTAAAGAAAAAGCTATTTGGCAGAAACCTTTGGATAGAGAAAACAAATAAAATCTAATTCTATTTTCTTAGTCAAACTTAGCGTTTTCTAATTTAGAAAAGCCACTAATTAATTGGCCTTGATTTGAAAAACCTTGAACGGAAAATAGTAGCCCTTTTTCTAAAAATTCATCTTTAAGTTTAAAAACGACTTCTCCATTTGCATTGGATATTAAATTTGGCTTCCAGTCTATTTCTTGATTCTTCTTGTCTGAATTTGTAGAATATAATGGTACATAATATTTTTTTGCTTTATTATACCCATCTTTAAAAACGTAGTTTCTGAAATTATTTGTTGTACCATTTTTGTAAAATTTATTTGTAAAAATAGCAAGCCCATCTGCATAAGGAAGAACTAAAGGATGAAAAGCGATATCTTCAATTAAACTCATATCAATGCTAGTTATCGATTCTAGAGGCATACCAAAATCTAACGGAAACACCGGACTACCATCTATTGTTACAACAACAAGCCTTCTACCATTTATAATAAAGCTACCCTGAACAGTTTTACGTATATCATAAGCTCTGTCTTTTTTCAAGTAATCCTCAAGTGTGAAATTTTCCATTTTAAATTTTTCTGGTATCTCCAATAAAGAATATGCACCAATCTTAAAAACCTCTTTCCTATGCTTTTTATCAAAGGCTTTTCTATCTAAAAAAGCTTGACTTTTTTTCTTAGTTTCTAGATCTACTGTTTCTAAATTATAAACACCATCTTGTTTATCATAACTAGAAACTACAGTAGAACTATTTAAGTTTTTCCTTTCAGATAATTTAAATTCTTTTACATACTTATGGCTAAAAACATAACTAAGCTTATGGTTTTTTGGTGAAATAGAATCGAATTTAATTTTTTTTGGCCTCCTTTTCACAACCTCTTTTTCTATGAAAGCCAGTTTTACAGAATCCCCTTTAAAAGCTACTAAACTATTAAACGAAAAAGCGGTTTGACTATTTAAAAATTGCCTAGTAATTAATTGACCACCCGTTGTAAACACACCTAGATTATTTGTTAACACCGGACTTAATTCTCCTTTTACAGAAAATCCTGTTTCGGAAGCATGTGTTAATTTTGGATTTAGTTTATTAACAAATGTATCCTGAGAATACTGTGTCCAACCCTGAGTTAACAATAACAAATCTAAATACGCTTCTCGATTTTTATGTTCTTTATTAAAATAAAAACTAGGCTTCTCTATAAAACCCTTCACATAAGGCGTTAAATACATTGCACTAGCAATATCCGTTTCGCTTGTATAATTAGCATTTGAAGATAAAACAGAAAGACTAATATTACTTTTTGAGGTTACGTCTTTCATCTTAAGTTTATATATAATTGAGTCTTCGAGCTTGTTTAATCTTTCTATTAAAAAATCGTTTTTAATTTTCCCTCGCACAAAAAACTTACGCTCTAACACAGGCTTGTTATTTTCTAAAACAGAGACAGCATTCACACCTTCTAAAAAATCTTCTTTACTAAAAGTAAAAGTCTTCTTATTAGAATCTTTAAAATTAACTTCAAGATGATCTATAATATTATTATTCTGATGAAATAACAATACATAATCATTTAAATCTTTGCTATCACTTGCCAATAATTGAAACTTAACGACGTCTTTATTACTCCCAATTCTACTAATAGCAACACCTGTTTTACTAGCTATTGGTAATGCTTTATTTAGTATAGTATCGTTTACTTCTATTATAGCCTTATAGCTTTCGTTTTTCTCGTATTTAAATTGCGATTTAGACATTCCTAAATGCATACTTGAGAACAATGCAACTTCCTCGTTTTTGGAATTAACTATTCTTCCCTTATAATCACATCCTTTCCCATTTATTAAAACCTTAACACCAACTGTATTTTTAACATTTTCTAAAAAACGCCCACCTTCTGGAAAAAACTGAATATCGTAAATAGCCTTTGAAGTTATTTTATTCTGAACGTTTTCACCAATTGTAATTTTGGTAATAAACTTATTTTGCTCTCCAAAATTTAACATGTTATTTGTATGTGCTTGGATAAAATACTCGCCAGAAGCTAAATTTTCATTAAGCTCAAACTGATTATTCCCAACGCCATCTTTTATATAAACGTTTTTTGTTTCAATTAGATTTCCATCTCTAGAAAACAAACTAACATATACTAATGCCGTTTTAGACGAAGGTTTATTATTGTTGTTAGCAACATAGACTTTATACCAAATGACATCTTCATTTAAATAAGTTGTTTTATTTGTATGAATAAATATTTTCTCAAAAAGCAATTGCTCTTTCTCTAATGAAGAAATAATTGAATCAATAGGTTTGTTTTGACTAAATACATTAAATGAAAAATAAAGGAAAACTAACAAAAAGAGTGTAATTATTCTCATATGACTGTTGGCTTAAAACTAAATATAAACTTTCTAACCAAAATAACAAAATTCTAGCACTTTTTACGTTAAAAAACTAATTGCTAGCTATTTACAAATAGCATCTAAAACAAATAAATAATCTTCACGGTTTTTTACAAAATCACGATCTGAGATATCGATTATCTTTACATTAAGTTCTGTTTGGTTTTTTAAAAAATCTAAATAACCAGAGTTAATTTTATCAAGATACTCGCTATCTATATTCTGCTCGTATTTTCTACCGCGTTTCTTAATGTTTTCTTTAAGTCTTTCTGTGTTTTGATACAAATAAACGTAAAGTTGAGGCTTTGCAATATCTTTATACATTAAGTAGAACAGCTTTCTATATAACTTAAACTCGTCTGGTTGCAGTGTGATTTTAGAAAAAATTAGCGACTTAAAAATATCATAATCGCTAACAATAAAATCCTTAAACAAATCGAGCTGAGATAAATCGTCACTTATTTGCTGGTACCGATCTGCAAGAAAAGACATTTCTAAAGTAAAAGCGTAACGCTGTGCATCTTCATAGAACTTTGGAAGAAAAGGATTGTCTGCAAAACGTTCTAAAATGAGTTTAGCATTATAATCTTGAGCTATTTTTGTAACCAAACTTGTTTTTCCCGCTCCAATATTTCCTTCAATTGCAATGTAATTGTATTTCGAAAAGTCGTGTTGCTTACTTGGGTTTTTCAACCAAATACTTACTGCTTCTAAAGCACTTTCATCTTCACATTCGGCTAACAAAACAGAAATCTGTTTACCTAAAACAGGATGCTTATATTTAGATGCAATAGAATGCAAAGGCTCTAAAACAAACTTACGGTTGTGCAATTCTGGATGCGGCACTTTAAGAGACTTAGTATCAATCAACAGCTCGTCTATAAATAAGATATCTAAATCTATAATTCTAGATTCATAACCCTTTTTTCTAGTTCTAATTCTACCTAAGTCTGTTTCTATCGCTAACAACTCTCTAAGTACTTTATTAGGTGTCAAATAACTCTCAACCAATAAACAGGCATTAAAAAAATCGTCTCCCTCAAAACCCAAAGCAGGAGTTTTAAAAATTTTAGATATAATTTTTACTGTTCCAATTTTTAAATGAATAGCATCCACAGCAGCTTGCAAATTTTTAAATTTGTCGCCTTTATTGCTTCCAAGAGATATATAAATTTTTTGTGAATCCATTTTTAATCGAGAAGGCAAAATAACTAAAAGTAAATGGTTTACTTTAAATTTAGTTCAAGAACTTATTAACGAATCTATAGAAAGATTTTTACAAATACCTAGACTGCGCTCTACAAGACACTTGCAAACAAAAACAATCGTAAAACCTAACGTTTTTTTTACATTGGTATGTTTATTTCTATTAGTAAAACCTTGATTTTAAAATTAAATGAAGAAATTAGCCTTTTATTATAAATGCTAAACTTTTATTAAAATCTTTGATAACACAACTAAATACTTAGATTGTACGTAAATACTAAACTTAACAAAACTAAATCTATCCCCTAACTCGGGTTTAAATATGAAGAAAATATTAAAAATCACAGGTATCTCGCTGTTAATTATAGTTATACTTTTATTAGTTGCGCCCTTTATTTTTCAGAATCAGATAAAGAACATGGTTCGTAACTTTATTAATAATAGCGTGAATGCCAATGTTGAGTTTGCTGATGTTAGCTTAAGTTTTTTAAGTAGTTTTCCGCAGGCCAATGTTACAGTCGATGTTCTTAAAATAACCAATTTTGAACCTTTTAAGGATGAAACGCTAGCGAGCGTAAAATCCTTATCCTTCGATATGTCTATTAAAGAACTTTTTAAAAAGGCAGATGAAGGGCCAGTTGTTGTTAATTCTATTTATATAGATGAAGCACTTGTTAACCTAAAAATAAACAAATTTGGAGATGCTAATTACGACATTGCCAAGGAGAAAGAAAACACAGACGCAAGCACTACAGAAAGTGGAAATTTCTCTTTAAGTATTGAAGATTATGCGATAACAAAAAGTGTATTCACCTATTTAGATGAAGGATCGAATACAAAACTTCATGTTACAGAATTGGATCACTCTGGAAATGGAACGTTTTCTGAAAGTGTTTCTGAACTAAATACAAAAAGTGAAGCTAATGTTACACTAAGTATTGATAGTACCGAATACTTGAGTAACAACCGCATTAAATTAGATGCTTTAATAGATCTTGATTTAGAAAACAGCAAATACACTTTTAAAGAAAATAAAGGTTTGGTAAATGACCTCCCTTTAGAATTCTCAGGTTATTTGCAACTGGTTGAAGGTGGTCAAGATATTGATATTACTTTCCAAAATCCTGGTTCAACTTTTAAAGACTTTTTAGCAGTTATTCCTAAAACATACTCTAAAAACATTAGTAATGTTGAAACTAGTGGAAACTTTAAAGTAAATGGAAAGATTAAAGGATTGGTAACTGAAACAACTATACCTACTTTAGATATCAACATTGCATCTAATAACGCATCGTTTAAATATCCAGACTTACCAAAACGTGTTGAAAATATTAGCATTAATGCTGCTATAAAAAATACTACTGGTAATGTGGATGATACTTTTTTAGACTTAAAAACACTTAATTTTAAAATTGACGAAGATGAATTTAAATCTTCGGCTGTTGTAAAGAACCTTACCAAAAACATGCTTGTAAACGCCAATATTGATGGTGTTTTAAATTTAGCAAACGTTACTAAGGCCTATCCTATAGAACTTGAAAATAAACTTAGCGGTATTATTAAAGCAAAGCTTAACACTAGTTTCGATATGAATGCGATAGAAACAAATGCTTATGATCGTATTAAAAACAATGGTAATATTAGTGTAAATGATTTCGTGTTTTCGTCTGCAGACATTGTCAATCCATTAAATATATCTCAAGCTAATGTTAGCTTTCAACCAGGTACTGTAACCTTAGAAAATTTTAAAGCTACAACTGGAAAAACAGATTTAAACGCAACAGGAACCATTAATAATCTATTAGGCTTTTTATTAAGCGATAAGAAGCTAAAAGGTGATTTTAATGTTATCTCAAACACCTTTTTAATTAGCGATTTTATGGTTGAAGGCGGAAGCGACAGGCCTGTAAACCAAAGCGCAGAACCAAACGATGCTCTTAAAATTCCAGCATTTCTAGACTGTACAATTACAGCAGATGCAAAAACGGTGGTTTACGATAATTTAACGCTTACTAATGTAAAAGGTAAATTATTAATTAAGGACGAAACTGCTAATCTACAGAACGTAACTTCAGATTTATTGGGCGGAAACCTTAACATGTCTGGCTTAGTAAACACTAAAAGCAAAACACCTACTTTTAAAATGGATTTAGGTATGAGCAATTTTGATATCTCTCAATCTTTTAAAGATTTAGATATGCTTCAAAACTTAGCGCCTATTGCAAAAGTACTGCAAGGAAAACTAAACAGTGCGATTACCCTAAGCGGAACTTTAGGAGATGACTTTACACCTCTTATGAGCTCTATTTCTGGTGGTGCTTTAGCCGAATTACTAACCACTAAGGTAGAGCCAAAAAATGCGGCTTTATTTGATGCTTTAACAAGTAAATTAAGCTTTATCGATTTCGATAATCTAGATTTAAAAGATTTAAAAACAGCTTTAAAATTTGAAAATGGCCGTGTAAACATCGCACCTTTTAATCTAAACTACAAAGACGTTGGTATTACAGTGGCAGGAAATCATGGTTTCGATAAATCTATGGATTACAATGTTGTTTTTAATGTACCTGCAAAGTATTTAGGAGGAGAAGTTAATAGACTTATTGGTAAAATAAACGATAATGACGTTAATAAAATAAGCATTCCTATAACGGCAAATTTAACTGGGTCGTTTACAAGTCCTACTGTAAAAACCGATTTAACAAGTGGCGTAAAAGACTTAACAACTCAGTTAATAGAAATTGAGAAGCAAAAACTCCTTAACGATGGAAAAGATAAAATTAAAAATCTGCTAGGCATTAACGGAAGCAACCAAACCACTAACGACAGTACTAGCACTCAAACTAACTCTCCTGTTAAAGATGTTATAAAAGATATTTTCTCAAGCGGAAATACACCAAGCACAAACCCAAGTACACCTACAGATTCGACTAAACAACCTGTTAATGTCGTAAAAGATGTTTTAGGTGGATTGTTTGCAAAAAGCAAGAAGAAAAAAGACACAATTAAATAATATTAAAATAAATTATAAAAATTGTATAAGTCTATTGTTTAAATTAAAAGATAAACTTATATTTGCAACCTGAAATTTAAGAATACACATAATATAAAGATATGTTAAGAATAGAAATTAAAGACGGAGAAAATATAGAAAGAGCTTTAAAACGTTACAAAAGAAAGCACCGTAACATTAAAGTAATGCAGAACTTAAGAGAAGGTCAACACTTTACTAAGCCATCTGTAACACGTCGTCGCCAAATTCAAAAAGCATCTTATATCCAAGGATTAAGAGACGCAGAAAACGTATAGTACATACTTTTTCTTTTATAATATACAAACCTTGCATTCTTTTGAATGCGAGGTTTTTTTGGTTTGTTCTGTTTAGATGATTTATATTTAAAGAATGAACTTCGTTTTTACTGAGTTTGCATCAATTTAATAAAGATTGAGAATGGATTGGAGATTTAACACGATATGGTTTGAATAAATAAATCAAAAAAAAAACTTAAAATCAAATCTGAATTTAATAAATAAAAATACTAAAAGTTTTAAGACTAAGCTCTTGTGAGAATTTAGAAAACTTAGATTTCCTAAAGAAATTCCCTAACTTAATAGACTTCAGGTTTAGCAATACAACAATATTAAATGGCGATTTAACTCCAATTCTAAATCATCCTACGATTTCGTTTAGTTGGCTTTACGAATAAACATCATTACAACTATAAAGACACACAAACAACAAATGAACTGAGTCTTAAATCATCAAATGAGTTTAAAGATTTTGTTTACATAGGAGACTATATAACTTTCAAATATAAAAACACAAATATTAACATTCTAAAAATCACTTTTTTATAAATCTAGGAAAACCTATTGTCACAAAAAATATATTTTTTCCTAAAATCTCAAAAAACGATTTTGTATTAGTTTCTTTTAAGATTTGATAGTCTTTTTTAAAAGAACTATAAGTAACCCCAATACTCCTAAGATGTTTTCCCGCTAAGCTATCTTTATCGGCTAGCATTGCAAAAAGAACATGTTCTGGCTTAACTGTATGTTGATTATAAACCCAAGAATAAAAATTTGAATTCTTGATAGAGTTCTCAAACTCTCTTAATAAAAAGTACTTATCAAGAATCTCTGTCGCTTCATCTCTGAGCAAAGCCTCTTCAATAGGACCAAAATCCCAATTATTACTTTTTATTATTTTTCCAGCAATACCTTTAGAATCTTTTAATGCTAAGAGAAAGTGGTAGGAAAAAATAAATCTACTTTCATACTGAATAGCTAGGTCTCTACTATTTTTGATTATATTATTAAATTCCTCATTAAACACCATTTCAAAAAAAACTTAAACAATCTCAATACTGACTACTTTCCCTTCATTACCTCGAATATTACAAACAGTATCGTCTTCAAAAATAAGATACTGTCCTTTTATACCTTTTAAAACACCTTCAAAACTACCTACTTTTTCAATGTTTAGACTTTTAGGTTTAACAGGATAAGATAGTACAGGAAACTCTAAATGTGTTTCATTATTATTTTCTATAAAATACTCTTGAGCTTCGGCAGGAATGTATTGTTTTAGCTTGTCTTTCCACTCTACCAAACTTTCATCGACTACATCGTTTTTAAGCATGGTTCGCCAGTTGGTTTTATCTGCTACATAATCTTTTAAAGCAACTTCTGTAATACCTGCAAGATAGCGATTAGGTACTTCTACAACTTCTATAGCTTCGTGGGCACCTTGATCTATCCAACGTGTTGGCACTTGTGTTTTTCTAGTTACTCCAACTTTTACATTGCTAGAATTCGCTAGATACACAATATGTGGTTTTAACTGTACTTTTTTTTCGTATTCTAAATCGCGATCTTCTTTATCTAAATGCGCAGTACTTAATTCCGGTCTCATAATCCAATCTCCTGCTTGAGGCATATCGAAAAAACAACTTTTACAAAAGCCTTGTCTAAAGATTGGTTTGTCTAAACTACAGTTTAAACATTGGTGCTTAACAAATTTAAACTTCAATGTTTTATTTAATAATTGATTCATATTAATGAAATCGTTTTCGAAAACTAAATAATATTGAATTGGGCTAGAAAATTCTGTTGCCATTTTTGTTAGCACGCCTTGGTAAGTCATAAAAAAAAGTATTATTTTTAGTGTCTAAATATACCATAAATATATGCCAATTACTTTAGTAAATTCTATAGCTTCATGGTTTTTAAAGAAACGGTTTCACCAAATCGATTTATTCTTAAAATATCCAAACGAAGTACAAGAAGAATTATTATTTAACTTAATTGAAACAGCTAAAGGCACTGAGATTGGTAAACAGTATGATTATTCTTCTATTAAAACTTATGCAGAATTTGCCAATAGAGTTCCTGTAAAAAACTACGAAGGCTACCAAGATTTATTTGAGCGGTCTAGACTAGGAGAGCATAATATATTTTGGCCTTCCCCAATAAAATGGTTTGCAAAATCTAGCGGTACAACTAGTGCAAAGAGCAAGTTTATACCGGTGAGTCAAGACTCTTTAGAAGATTGTCACTACGCTGCAAGTAAAGATTTATTGTGCATGTATCTAAATAATAATGAAAACTCACAACTCTTTACAGGAAAAGGTTTAAGACTAGGCGGAAGTAAAGAATTATATAAAGAAAATGGAACTGCTTTTGGAGACTTAAGCGCCATATTAATAGATAATATGCCTTTTTGGGCAGAGTTTAGCAGTACTCCAAGCAACAAAGTTTCTTTAATGAGCGATTGGGAGAACAAAATGGCTGCTATTGTAAACGAAACGATAAATGAAAATGTGACTAGTTTAGCAGGCGTGCCTTCGTGGATGCTAGTTTTACTTAATGATGTTCTAGATAAAACCGAAAAGGACTCGCTATTTGATGTTTGGCCAAATCTAGAAGTTTACTTTCATGGAGGCGTTAGTTTTAACCCATATGTTCTACAATACAAAAATATTTTACCAAAAAAGGATTTTAAATATTATGAAATCTATAATGCCTCTGAAGGTTTTTTTGCTATTCAAGACTTAAACCATTCTAGTGAGTTATTATTAATGCTTGATTATGGTATTTTCTATGAGTTTATTCCAATGGACGTTCATGGTACGCCTAGCGAACGTGTTATTCGATTAAGCGAAGTAGAAAAAGGCAAAAATTACGCAGTAATTATCACTACAAATGCTGGGTTATGGCGTTACAAAATTGGTGACACTGTTAGATTCACATCTATTTCACCTTATAGAATAAAGGTTTCAGGAAGAACAAAACATCACATTAATGCCTTTGGTGAAGAGTTAATTATTGAAAATGCAGAAGATGCATTAAAGAAGGTTTGTAAGAAAACGAAAAGTGAAATTGTAGATTATACTGCTGCTCCAATATTTATGGAAGGCAAAGAAAAAGGTGCTCATGAATGGTTAATTGAGTTTAAAACACCTCCAAAAGATATTGACTACTTTAACGAATTGTTTGACAATGCCTTGAAGGCCTTAAATTCGGATTATGAAGCCAAACGCTACAATAACATTACATTAAATAAGCCAAAAATAAACATAGCTAGAACAAAATTATTTTATGATTGGCTGAAACAAAACAACAAATTGGGCGGACAACATAAAGTACCACGCTTATCTAACACTCGAGATTATATCGACGAATTAATAAAATTGAATAATTAATATAAAGACGAGTCTTTATTTATTAAAAAAAACAATAATAAATAAAATAATTATTTGAAAATCAAATAATTATCGTTAAATTCACTTTGCTATTATTCGACTATATCCAAATTGAAGAGGTATTAATTAGTTAATCCATATTCAAGAAAAACCACTCCTAATTTTTTATGAGTGGTTTTTTATTTCTCTAAAGTATATATTCTATTTTTTGGAAAACCTGGATCTTCTCTTTCTTCCTCAAATACAAACCCATTTGCAATCAGTAGTTTCTTTGAGTCTTCATTTTCAGTATGCGTAAAAGCCTCAATTGTATTTAAATTAAGATCTTTAAACCCTAAACAAATAACTACTTGTAAAGCCTCAGACATGTAACCTTTCTTAAAATAGTCCGGTAACAAATCGTAACCAACCTCAGCTGTTTTCCTATCTTCAGAAAAATTCCATAAACAAATACTTCCAATTTTTTTATTAGATTCCTTATCTATTAAAGTCCAACTAATAGATTTATCTTCCTCTAAGAAACCCATTAGTTTATTAATGTGAGCCACTGCTTCTTCTTCCTTTGTATACAAAGGTTGCATAATGTATTTTCTAACAATTGGACTAGATCTAGAAGCATAAACATGAGCAACATCCTCCATGTTGGTATTTGTAAACACAAGCCTATCTGTTTCAGGATTTTTTAAATTTGATAGTTTCATTTTATAAGAAATAAAAAAGCCTACTTTATAAAAAAGTAGGCTTCAATTAATAGTGTCATTATATTTTTAAGAAACTGCCTTTAATTTCTTAATAGTATTTTTAGATATTTTTTGTTCGGCGTAAGCCTTAGTAACATTTATTTTCTTAGTATCACTTCCTGGTAGTTCGAACATTGCATCTGTTAAAATCTCTTCACATAAAGAACGCAATCCTCTTGCTCCTAATTTATATTCTATAGCTTTACCAACTATAAAATCTAAAGCACCATCTGTTATACTAAACTCTATCTCATCCATAGAGAAAAGCTTTTTATACTGCTTAATAATAGCATTTTTAGGCTCTGTTAAAATAGCTCTAAGCGTTGCAGCATCTAAGGGATCCATATAGGTTAACACAGGTAATCTTCCAATAATTTCTGGAATTAAACCAAAGTCTTTTAAATCTTTAGGAATAATATACTGTAATAAATTATCGTTATCTACAACATCATCACTAATTGACGCGCTATAACCAACGGCTTGCATGTTTAATCTTTTAGAGATCACACGATTTATACCATCGAAAGCTCCACCAGCAATAAATAAAATATTCTCTGTATTTACTTCTATAAATTTTTGATCTGGATGTTTACGACCTCCCTTTGGCGGCACATTTACCACTGTTCCTTCTAATAATTTAAGTAATGCTTGTTGCACACCTTCTCCGGAAACATCTCGAGTTATGGAAGGATTATCACTTTTACGAGCAATTTTATCTATCTCATCTATAAAAACAATACCTTTTTCGGCTTTCTCTAAACTGTAATCTGCTGCTTGTAACAAACGTGTTAATATACTTTCTACATCTTCACCTACATATCCTGCCTCAGTTAATACTGTTGCATCTACGATAGCTAAAGGCACATTAAGCATTTTAGCTATTGTTTTCGCCATTAAAGTTTTACCTGTTCCAGTTTCACCAACCATAATAATATTCGATTTTTGAATTTCGATATCATCATTTGATGGTGGCTGCAATAGACGTTTATAGTGGTTATATACTGCTACAGACATCACTTTCTTAGTAGACTCTTGCCCAATAATATACTCATCTAAGAACGTTTTAATTTGCTGTGGTTTACGCAACATAAGCTCCGCAGATAAATCTTCGCTATCGCTCTCCTTAGATTCCTCTATTACAATACCATGCGCTTGCTCTATACAGCGATCACAAATATGTGCATCTAAACCTGCAATTAATAAACTTGTTTCTGGCTTTTTTCTACCACAAAACGAACATTCTAATTCTTCCTTTGCCATTTTCTTTCAGTTAAAAGTGAAAAGCGAAAAGTGAAAAGTTCTTACTCGATCTTTTCAAAGTTCATTTAACTTAACTCACTAATGCATTATATAATTTTATTTACGAGCTAAAATCTCGTCAATCATTCCGTACTCTTTTGCTTTATCAGATTTCATCCAATAATCACGATCACTGTCCTCGAAGACTTTGTCGTAATCTTGACCAGAATGCTTACTTATAATTTTATAAAGCTCTTCCTTTAAAATTAAGATTTCGCGAGCTGTAATTTCTATATCACTTGCTTGACCTTGTGCTCCACCTAAAGGTTGATGAATCATGACACGAGAATGTGTTAAACCACTACGTTTCCCTTTTGCTCCTGCACACAATAAAACAGCTCCCATTGAGGCTGCCATTCCTGTACAAATAGTTGCTACATCTGGTTTAATAAATTGCATAGTATCATAAATACCTAATCCTGCATATACACTTCCTCCTGGAGAGTTTATATACATTTGAATATCCTTATTAGCATCTACACTTTCTAAAAATAAAAGCTGTGCTTGTACAATATTTGCAACATTGTCGTTAATTCCCGTCCCTAAAAAAAGGATACGATCCATCATTAATCTTGAAAACACATCTAATTGCGAGATGTTTAATTGACGCTCTTCAATAATATAAGGCGTCATGTTTTGAGGTGTAACACTACTAATGATTTTATCATAGTACGTACTACTTATTCCTTGGTCTTTTATAGCAAATTTTTCGAATTCTTTTCCGTAATCCATATGTATTTATTGAATTTGATATTTTTGTTTAGCTCCTGAATCACTTCAGGAACGCTTAAATGTATGGCTAAATCAACAGTTGTCAAACTTTTTATGTTGAATTTAACGCTAATAAAATAGGCATTGAATTGTAATTAATTCAATGCCTAAATATAATGATTTTATAATTAAATTCCCCAAGTACTACAACTGCACTTAGTGAGACATTTTAATAAAATTATTTATCTCCGTAAACCTCTTTTACAAACTTATCGTAACTTAATTCTTTAGTTTTTACGTTTGCTTTTTCTTTGTAAAGTCCTAATAGTTTCTGGCTCACCACTTGTTCGCTTAAGCGCTTTACTTCTTCTTGGTTAGATAATACTCTAGCTGCTATATCGTCAAGCTCTTTATCACTAGGATTCGTTTGACCAAATTGTGCCATTTGCACTTTAATCATTGCCTTAGCACTTTCTTTTACATCTTCGAAATCAACTTTAATATCATTAGCCTGCATTAACTTAGCTTCAATTAACTGGTAGCGTAAGCTCTTTTCAGACTTCTGGTATTCCTCTTTTGCAGTTGCCTCATCCATAGGATTCTCTCCCGCAGATTGCATCCATTTTGTTAAAAATTCTGCTGGTAAATCGAATTTAGTATTTGCTACTAAATCTTCTGTAACATCATTTAAAAACTTCTGATCTGATTGCTGAATGAATTGCTTTTCAGCATCCTCTTTAATCTTCTCTTTTAATTCTGAAACTGTTTTTACGTTATCTTTTCCAAATAACTTATCAAATAGCTCTTGATCTAATTCTGCTGGCTCACGTTTATTAATTTCAGTGACTTCAAAAGCAACTTCAATATCTAAACCGTGTGCTTTATCATGCTCTAATTTTAATGCATGCATTAACTCGTGATCATCTTCGTAAAGGCCTTTTGTATTTAATGTAATAACATCTCCAGCCTTAGCTCCTACAAATTTCTTTTCTGTTGCTTTACCTTTAAACTTATCTAAAGTTAAAGTTACAGTGTTTTCAATTTCTTCAGCTTCATTTTTATAAACTCCAGTAATTTCACTGTCTTTAGCAACTTCTGTTAAAGCTACTAATGTTCCGTATTGCTTCTTGATGTTTTCAACTTGATCATCAATTAACTTGTCGTCTGCAACAATATTATAATGTGTAATATCTTTTTTACCTGCTAAATCTACATCAAATTCTGGTGCAAGACCTAATTCGAAATCAAAAGAAAAACTATCTGAATCCCAATTGATATCGTCCTGAGCTTTTGGTAAAGGTTGACCTAAAACATCTAACTTTTCTTCAGCTAAATATTTATTTAATCCTTCTTGAATTAGTTTATTAACCTCATCAACTAATATCGCTTTACCGTATTGCTTCTTAACCATTCCCATAGGCACTTGACCTTTTCTAAATCCAGGAATGTTTGCCGTTTTTCTATAATCGACTAAGATTTTTTCAACTTTAGCTGTATAATCATCTTTCTCGATTAATACTGTTACTACAGCATTTAATGCGTCTTTATTTTCTCTTGTAATATTCATCTTGAATAATCTATTTAATGTAACTAAAAATGGAGTGCAAAAATACTAATTTTTTACACTCCATCAAAGTTTTTAACGTATTGGATTTCAACCCTTATTATACTTTCTCTTTATCTGTTTTCATAAATGAATGCAGCACCGATTGCAAGATTGACAATAGGATACTAAATAAAATTGCCCACCAGATATTAACTACCGAGAAACCATCGATTAATTTATCTGCAAAAAGAATTATTGCTGCATTTATTACTAATAAAAACAATCCTAATGTTACTATTGTTATTGGTAATGTTAGTATAACCAATAATGGCTTTACTAATAAGTTTAAAATTGATAATACAACTGCTACAATTATTGCAGACGCATAGCCATCTACTTGCACACCACTAAGAACATTAGCTAATACAAATACGGCTAACGCATTTAAAAGAAGTTTAATTATTAAGTTCATGATTGTTTGTTTTTAAATATTTTTAATTTACAAAATTGATTACTGCACTGTAAAAATCTTTAGGATTTTCAGCATGCAACCAATGTCCTGCATTTTCGATAGTTTCAATTTTAGCGTTTGTGAAATGAGATTTAATTATAGGTTCATCTTGAGTTGCTATGTACTCACTTTTATCACCTTTTAAAAATAGTGTATTACCTTCAAATTTTGAGTGTATTGGTAATGCCTCCCCAACTTCACTAACATTATCTGTTAGCGCTTCAAGATTCATTCTAAGCCCTAAAACTCCTTTCTCTACCCAATATAGGTTTTTTAAAAGAAACAGCCGTGTTCCATAATCACTAACATAATTAGACAACTGCTCCTCTGCTTCTCCTCTGCTTTTTAGTGCATTAAAATTCAAATTAGCTAAACCTTCTAATATAGCATCGTGATGAATTGGGTAAAAACGTGGTGAAATATCTGCTATTATTAATTTGTTGACATATTCGGGAAATTGCGTAGAAAACAACATTGCTGTTTTTCCTCCCATAGAATGACCAAGTAAAATAATATCTTTTAAGTCATGCGTATCGCAATAGGCTTTTAAATCTTGAGATAAAAGATCGTAATTAAAATCTGCACTATGAAAACTTCTACCATGATTTCTCTGATCTACTAAATGTACTTGAAAACCTGCTTCGGCAAATTGTTTCCCTAAAGTTTTCCAGTTATCGCTCATACCTAAAAAGCCATGAAGTATTACAAATGGTTTTCCCTCTCCTATTATATTAGAATGTAATTGCATTGTTTATTTGTTACACAGAGATTCGCTGTGGGTTAAACTCGAGTTTTTCTTGACACAATCTACACCTGCGTTCACAGATCGTTCATGCTTACTCTTATTTTATAATTTCATTAATTTATGAATTAATTTTCATTTGAAACTGTAACTTCAACTAAAAACTATTCTACTTCAACTTATTCAAATACATATTAACAACATTTTCTATACCTAAATATAAACTTTCTGAAATTAAAGCATGCCCAATAGACACCTCTAATAATCCTGGAATATTTTGCTTAAAAAACTGAATATTATCTAGAGACAAATCGTGACCTGCATTTACGCCTAATCCTATTTTATTTGCAAGTTCAGCACAATCTGCATATGGCACTATTGCATTTTTATTTCCTAAATGGTATTGCTCCGCAAACCCTTCAGTATACAATTCTATTCTATCTGTTCCTGTTGCTTTTGCTCCTTCAATTTGCTTGTTATCTGGATCTACAAAAATGGATGTACGAATATTATTTCGTTTAAATTCTGCAATAACTTCGCTTAAAAAATCTTTATGCTTTATAGTGTCCCAACCTGCATTACTCGTTAAAGCATCTATACTATCTGGAACTAATGTTACTTGCGTTGGCTTTATCTCAAGAACCATATCTACAAATTTCGAGATTGGATTACCTTCGATATTATATTCTGTGTGTACAATTGGTTTTAAATCGTAAGCATCTTGGTAGCGAATATGCCTTTCGTCTGGTCTTGGATGTATAGTTACACCTTCTGCTCCAAAACGCTGTACATCTTTTGCAAACTGAACTACATTTGGAGTATCTCCTCCTCTAGAATTTCTTAATGTTGCTATTTTATTTATGTTTACGCTTAATTTTGCCATTTTAAATATGATTTAATATGTACAAAAATACAAAGTAGATACACGAGATTGTTCTTATTTTTAATTAATTTGCATAAAATTGAAAGACACACTATGAATCTTCTAGATTACATAATAAACGATATTAAACCACTATTAAATACTGACAAAGTTAAAGAGATTCAGTTACTTTTTAATCAGTTAACCTATTCTCACATTCCAATTAAAAATGCGGAAGATGTTTATTTAGGTTGCATTTCTGAAAACGATGCACATTGTTTTGATAGCGAAAAACCAATTCAAGACTATCGCTATTCTGGCGAAGGTTTTTTTGTAAGAGAAGACACCAATTGGTTAGATGTACTTGAGGCGTTTGCTCAAAACTCAGCTAACATCATGCCTGTTTTAAGCAACAAAAATGTCTATTTAGGCTATTATGAATTGAATGACATTATTACTCTTTTTAACGAAACACCATTTTTTTCGGAAGCTGGAGCTGTATTAATTATAGAAAAAGGAATAGCAGATTATTCTTTTAGTGAAGTTAGCCAGATTGTAGAATCTAACGATGGGAAAATTTTAGGCGCATTTATTTCTAAATTAGAAAATGATGTCGCACAAATTACTTTAAAAATAGGTAATGCTAATTTAAACGAAATCATGCAAACCTTTAGACGCTACAGCTATAACATATTATCTGGACACGAAGACGATAGTTATTTAATAGGCCTTAAAGAACGTTCTGATTATTTAAACAAATACCTAAATATATAACCATGAAGGTAGCCATTTACAGTCAGTACCCTAAAAAACAATCTAAAGATTCTTTAAAAGTACTTACAAAAGAACTTCTTGCTCTAAACGCTTCGCTTTTTTTAGAACATAATTTTTATAACGATATTGAAACTGAACTTACTAATGCTTCAGTTTACAATACTTTTAAAACTCTAGACAAAAGCTTCGATTTATTTGTAAGTATTGGTGGAGATGGTACTATTTTAAGAGCCATCACTTTTGTAAAAGATTTAAACATCCCTATAATTGGAATAAACACTGGAAGATTAGGTTTTTTAGCAACCATTCAACCAGAAGATATAAAAGAAGCCATTCAGGATATTTATAATAAAAAGTACACCTTAAGTAAACGCACCTTATTATCGATAGAAACTTCTCCAGAAAATGATGATATAAAAGATTTAAATTTTGCCTTAAATGAAATTGCGGTAAGTAGAAAAAACACAACCTCTATGATTACTGTTGAAACAAAATTAAATGGTGAGTTTTTAACTTCTTATTGGAGTGACGGTTTAATAATAGCGACACCTACAGGTTCTACAGGTTATTCTTTAAGTTGCGCTGGTCCAGTTATTACTCCAGACACTACTAGTTTTGTACTAACACCTATTGCTCCACATAATTTAAGCGCAAGACCTTTGGTGATTGAAGACTCCTTTACAATAGAACTAAAAGTAAGTGGTCGTGAAGAAAACTATTTAGTGTCTTTAGATTCAAGAATTGCGACACTTTCTAACGATACTATTATTACAATAAAAAAAGCACCGTTCACTATTAATATGATAGAATTAAACTCTGAAAGCTTCTTAACAACCTTAAGAAAAAAGCTCCTTTGGGGAGAAGATAAGAGAAATTAGTCATCTATTTTTAGCGATTATTGCATGCATACCATTCATTTCTACAATAAATTCTAGTAAATACTGTTTTAAACAGTAACTATTTAGCTGAAATCACAATAGGCTAATCTTATTTATTATATTTGCAAACTTTGAAGATTTATGAGGTATTTAACGCTTTTAATAATAGCATTCTTTAGCATACAACTAAGTAGCGCTCAAATTAACGAATTTGGAATTTTCGTTGGTGGCAGTAACTTTATTGGAGATGTAGGTGCGACAGACTATATAGCACCTAAGCAATTAGCTTTTGGCGCAATTTATAAGTGGAATAGAAGCAAAAGACATTCCTATAGAGTGTCTTTAACTTTTACAGAATTAGAAGGAGACGATAATAATTCTGACGATCCTAGTAGACAAATTAGAGATTATAAGTTTAATAATAACATTTTAGAACTTTCAGCCGGAATGGAATTTACTTTTTTCGATTTCGATTTACACAATGGCGGTACTGTTTCAACTCCTTATTTATACTCTGGAGTAAGTGTAGCTAAACATGATAATTTCTTTTTCAATCCAGATGGTACTATTGAAGATGAAGATACTACAAGCTATGCTTTTGGTGTCCCTATAGTTTTAGGATATAAAGTAGCAGTATCAACTGATTTTATTTTAGCTTTCGAAATTGGAGCACGTTACACATTTTCAGACGAATTAGATGGAAGTGTCCCAGATGCTGAAGAAGCTTTTGAAAGTAGAGCTTTCGGAAACACTAATAATAATGACTGGTACACCTTTACAGGTATTACACTAACTTACACATTTGGCAGAAACCCATGTTTTTGCCCAGGAGGATAATTTGGATACAAGCAAAATAAATACAAGCAAGCTACCTAAACATGTTGCCATTATAATGGATGGCAATGGACGTTGGGCTAAACAGAAAGGTCTTCTTCGTGCTATTGGGCACGAAAATGGCACAAAATCTGTAAGACAAACCGTCGAGGCTAGTGCTCAAATAGGAATAAAAAACCTAACACTATACGCCTTCTCCACAGAAAACTGGAAGCGGCCAAAATTAGAAGTAGATACACTAATGAGACTATTAGTTTCTGCTTTAAAAAAAGAAATAAAGACACTTCAAGATAATAACATTAAGCTTAACGCTATTGGCAACCTTACTAATTTACCAAAAAAGGTGTACAAAGAACTTAATGAAGTAATAGAAAGCACAAAAAACAATACGCACATGACACTAACCTTAGCTCTAAGCTATGGATCTCGTGACGAATTAGTAAATGCAGTTAAGGAAATAAGCAATAAAGTTAAAAATAATATAATTTCTTCGGAAAATATTGACGAATCGATTATTAATGAGCATCTTTACACGCAAAATTTACCAGATGTAGACCTACTTATTAGAACTAGTGGAGAGCAACGTATCAGTAATTTTTTACTCTGGCAAATAGCTTATGCTGAATTGTATTTCACAAAAGTATTATGGCCAGATTTTACACAGCAACACCTTTGTGATGCTATTATCGAATATCAAAATAGAGAAAGACGCTTTGGGAAAACAAGTGAACAAATTAGTTAAAAACATACAATTGAAAACATCTTTAAAGTACACATTGGCAATACTATTTGCGCTATCTAGTTTTTTAACTCAAGCACAAAACCTCTCTTACGAGGATAGTAAGACTTACACAATAGCAGATATTAAAGTTGTTGGTAATACAAGCTTTAGTGAGCAAACTATTATCACTTATTCTAAACTTAAAAAAGGAGATGAAATATTAATTCCTGGTGAAGAAATAAGTACAGCGATTAAAAAATTATGGACATCAAACCTGTTTAGTGACATTGAAGTTTATATATCAAAAATTGAAGGTAACGCTGCATACCTTGAAATAAGATTATCAGACCTACCTGCACTAAACGAATTAAAAATCGTTGGTGTTAAAAAGGGTAAAAAAGAAGCTTTAATTAAAGAAAACAAGCTTAATCAAGGTGTGAAAATCACTGAAAACCTTATTACCACTACTAGAAATTATATTCAGACAAAAAATAGAAAAGCAGGTTTTCTAAATACCAAGGTAAATATTAACACCATTCCTGTTGTAGATTCTTTAGATAATGCTAGAGTTAATATGGTATTAACTGTGGACAGAGGTGAAAAAGTGAAAATTGACAAAATTAATTTTGATGGCAATACTATATTAAGTGATAAAAAACTTAGAAAAGCCATGAAGAATACGAAGCAAAAGAAATTACTTCGATTATTAAAGCGTTCTAAATATATTGAAGCAGATTTTAAAGAAGACCTAGGTAGTGTTATAAATAAGTATAAAGAAAGTGGATACAGAGATGCTCGTGTTATTTCAGATTCTTTAATTGTAAATGATGCTAAAACAGTTAATTTAAATATTAAGGTTGAAGAAGGTGAAAAATACACATTTGGAGACATTACATTTATTGGTAATACTGTATACACAGACGACTTTTTAAGACGTAAATTACGAATTGAAAAAGGAGATACTTATAATGGTGTTTTACTAGAAAAACGTATTGCAGACAATTCGAGCCCAGATGCCGATGATATTACCAACCTTTACCAAGATCATGGTTATTTATTTTCTACTATTAATCCAGTAGAAGTAAGTGCAGATGGTAATGTAATAGACATGGAGATTAGAATTTCTGAAGGTAAACCTACCTATTTTAATAAAATTACTGTAGTTGGAAATGAAAAAACAAACGATCATGTTATCTACAGAGAGATAAGAACACGTCCAGGAGAATTATATAGCAAATCTAATGTTGTACGTACCGTTCGTGAGTTAAGTCAGTTAGGGTTCTTCGATGCAGAGCAAATTGATCCTCAATTTAAAAATGCAAGCCCAGAAGATGGTACCATAGATATAGAATATGGCGTTGTAGAATCTGGATCTAGCCAAATAGAGCTACAAGGTGGTTATGGCGGTGGTGGTTTTATTGGTACATTAGGTTTGTCGTTTAATAACTTTTCTTTAAAAGATATATTTAAGAGAGATGCTTATAGACCAATACCAACAGGAGATGGACAAAAATTAGCGTTACGTTTACAAGCGAGTCGTTTTTACCGCACATATAGTTTTCAGTTCTCTGAACCTTGGATGGGAGGAAAAAAACCTGTACAATTCTCTACATCTGTATCACATACCCAGCAATTTTTATATGATGCTTCAACAGGAAATGCCGATAAAGACAAACGTTTTAATATAACAGGTCTTACATTTGGATTAGCTAAACGCTTATCTGTTCCAGATGATTATTTTACACTATCTCAAGCTCTAAGTTTCCAACACTATAATTTAAAAAATTATAATACTGGCCTCTTTACTTTTGGAGATGGTTATTCAAATAACTTATCTTATACTATTGGATTAAGTAGAAACAATACTTTTAACGATCCTGTTTTTCCAACCGGAGGATCAAGTTTCGCTGTTACAGCTAAACTATCGTTACCATATTCTTTACTTAATGGAACAGACTACGCATCTTTAAGTGAAGAAAGAGAAGCAAACCAAGCCATTATAAGTGACACAAATAATGATCTTGAGGACAGAACTGCTGCCTCAGATAGAGTTTCAGAAATAGATCAAGAACGTTTTAAGTGGTTAGAATTTTACAAAGTAAAATTTAAAGGAGATTGGTACACTAAGTTAGTAGACAAATTTGTTTTTAAATCTAGTTTAGAATTTGGATACTTAGGAGCTTATAACCAAGATAGAGGTATTATTCCTTTCGAACGTTTCTTCCTTGGAGGTGATGGATTAGGAAGTTATAGTTTAGATGGTAGAGAAGCAGTTGCCTTAAGAGGTTACCCAAACCAAGCACTATCGGAAACAGATGGAGGAACGATTTTTAATAAATTCTCTTTAGAGTTACGTTACCCAATTACATTAAAACAATCGGCAAAAATTTACGCTTTAGGTTTCTTAGACGCTGGAGCATCTTACAATAGTTTTAAAGACTATAACCCTTTTAACGTAAAGCGTTCTGCAGGTTTAGGTATTAGAATATTCATGCCTGCCTTTGGTTTATTAGGTATCGATTTCGGTCACGGTTTCGATCCTCTTCCAGGAAGCACCGTAAAGAATGGTTGGGAAACACACTTTATTATCGGACAACAATTTTAATAATCTAAAGGTCTTTTTATCAAAAAAAAGACCTTTGTTTATGTTTAAATATCAACAATTATTTATTTTTGGCACGATATTTTCAATGATGACTTTGAGGATTTGATACAAGAATTAAAATTTTTACAATTAAAATTCGTTATTTTGGAAACTGATTGATTCAGAAGAAGACAGAATCAAAATCTAAACTGTCTGTTTTTTGAATTTATGTTATTAAATATTAAAATTTAACCAGATGAAAATTAAAGTTCTTTTTGTATTGACCATAGTATTACTACTATCATTTCAGGCAAACGCACAGCGTGGAGTTAGAATTGGCTATATAGATACAGAGTATATTTTACAAAACGTACCTGAATATTCTGAAGCAACTTCACAGTTGGATTCTAAAGCTCAGAAATGGAAAAACGAAATTGATAAAAAATTAAAAACTGTAGAACAAAAGCGTACCGACTTAAATAACGAGAAAGCGCTTTTAACTAAAGAATTAATTGAAGAGCGCGAAGAGGATATTACATTTGAAGAAAAGGAAGTATTAGATTATCAACAAAAACGATTTGGACCTAATGGAGATTTAATGATCCAAAAGAGACAACTAATGCAACCTGTTCAAGATCAAATTTTTCAAGCTGTCCAAGATATAGCTAAAGCAAAAAAATACGATTTTGTTTTCGATAAATCTGCAGACGTAGTTATGTTATATTCGGCAGATCGTTTTGATATGAGCGAGCAAGTTTTAAGAACCATTACACGTTCTTCAAAAAGGAAGCAATTAAAGTCTAATAAAGACAAAAGAGAAGCTAAAGACGAAGATGTTACTGTAGAGATAGACGAAAGTAAAGATGCAAGGCAATTAGCTTTAGACAAGAAAAGAGAGGAAAGAGTAGTTAAAGAAGAAGCAAGAAAAAAAGAAATAGCAGATAAAAGGGCTGCAGCTGTTGCAGCTAGAGAAAAAATAAAGCAAGATAAATTAGACGCTAGAAATAAAGACAAAGAAGACACAAAAGAGGACACTATTGATACAGAAACTACTGAAGATAAAAAAGTAGAAACTGAAGATGCTCCTAAAACTAAAGAAGAGATTCTTGAAGCTAGAAAACAAAAGAAACTAGCAGACAGAGCTGCTAGAAAAAAATTACTTGACGAAAAAAGAAAAAAAACCTTAGAGGATCGCAAGAAAGCAAAAGAAGAAAAAGACAGTGCTCCAGAAGACGAAAATCAAGACGATTAACATTAATAACTATAACACACAAATACTATTTTAAAAATGAAACAAATTAAGACATTATTAATTGCAGCAACATTATTTTTTGGAGCTACTAGTTTTACAAATGCACAATCTAAAATTGCTCACATTAATACAACAGAATTAATTCAAGCAATGCCTTCAATGAAAACTGCTCAAGCAGATATGGAACGTATTGGTAAAACGTACCAAGCCGATATTACGGCGATGAAAAAAGACTTAAAAACTAAGACAGATCTTTATGAATCTCAAGTAGCTACGAAAACTCAAGAAGAGAACGAAAAGCGTTATGTTGAAGTACAGACAGACCAACAATCTATTCAGCAATATGCTGCAACTGCACAACAGGAATTACAAAAAAAGGAAATGGAGCTTTTAAAGCCAATTACTGAAAAAGCTAAAGCTGCTATATTAAAAGTAGGTAAAGCTCAAGGTTTTGACTATATATTAGATTCTTCTCCTCAAGCTGGAGTAATTATGGCTGAAGGTAAAAATTTACTTGCAGATGTAAAAAAAGAATTAGGATTCTAAGAAAATCTTAAAACAAATAATACCAAAAGCCGACTTATTAAGTCGGCTTTTGTATTTTTATATAGTAAATAAAACTTATGAGTAAACAACCTATTGGTATTTTCGATTCTGGAGTTGGTGGTACTTCTATTTGGAAGGAGATTCACGCATTATTGCCATCTGAAAATTCAATTTACTTAGCCGATAGTTTTAATGCGCCTTATGGTCCAAAAGGTAAAGACGCCATTATATACCTTAGTATTAAAAACACTGAATTCCTTTTAGAAAAAGACTGTAAACTTATTGTAGTTGCTTGTAACACCGCAACAACAAATGCTATTAGTGTTTTAAGAGAAAAATTTAATATTCCCTTTATTGGTATTGAGCCTGCTATTAAACCAGCAGCTCTAAACACACAAACCAATGCTATTGGCATTTTAGCTACTAAAGGCACATTATCTAGTGCTTTATTTCACAACACCTCTAGTTTATACGCAAACGAAATAACCATTATAGAACAAATTGGCGAAGGCATTGTACAGTTAATTGAAAACGGAAACTTAGAGTCGGTTGAGATGGAAAGATTGCTTAAAAGCTATTTAAAACCAATGCTTGATGCCAACATAGATTATCTAGTGCTTGGTTGCACACATTATCCTTATCTAATTCCAATGCTTCTTAAATTACTTCCCAAGCATGTTAAGATTATAGATTCTGGTCTTGCCGTTGCTAAACAAACTAAAACTGTTTTAGAAAAGTATAATTTATTAAATACTGAAATTCTAAATACTAATAACGAATTTTATATCAATTTAAAAAACACAGCAGTAATGCAGTCACTTTTGGGTAATCATCGCACTAAAGTTAATTATTTAGAGTTTTAATATAATGGAACTACTTTTTGTTTACAACGCTAACTCTGGAATAGGAAATAGTGTTTTAGATGTAGCGCATAAGATTTTTAGTCCAAAAACATATAATTGCAATTTGTGTGCTATTACATTTGGAACCTTTTCCGAAGATAAAGACTGGAAACTTTTTAGAACAACATCTCATGTTAATATGATCTTTTTACATATTGATGAGTTCGAAAAACGACATCCTAGTTACAAATATGATTATCCGGTAGTTCTTTCTAAATTTGAAGATGAACTATCACTATTAATTTCTGCTAAAAGGATTGAGACTATCTCCTCAACAAAAGCCTTAATTAGTGAAATAAAAAAACTTACACCTTAGAACTATAAAAAGTCGTTCTAAACTTACTTACAGCAACTACTCTTTATACCATCCCGAATACTTTACATAATTTTCTGCAATGCGGTTTATCTCATCATGTATTAATTCTTTACTAATGTCTTTTACTTTTTTCGCTGGAACTCCTGCATAAATGGTCCCAGACTCAACAACTGTATTTTGAGTAACAACTGCTCCTGCTGCAACAATACTATTACTTTCTACAACACAATTATCCATAACAATACTTCCCATTCCAATAAGCACATTATCTTGAATAGTACAACCATGAACTATTGCGTTATGCCCAATAGAAACATTATTACCTATAGTAGTTGGGTATTTTTGGTACGTACAATGTACTACTGCTCCATCTTGTACATTTACCTTATTACCTAATTTTATATAATGTACATCGCCTCTTAAAACAGCATTAAACCATATACTGCATTGTTTTCCTACTTGCACATCTCCAATTATTGTAGCATTTTCAGCTATGTAGCAATCTTCTGGTAATTGTGGCGATTTTCCGTTTAATGTTTTTATTATTGGCATAGTTTATTCCGTTTTTTTTGTCATTGCGAATTAAATGAAGTAATCCGTTTAATCTTATCGAATAATAATTTAGTTTCAATTTAAAAGATTACCACATCGCTGCTTTCCTTATTAATGACGTTATGTTATTTAAAATAAGATAATAATTCAGATTTTCTAGATGGTGAAACCATCACTTCTTTTCCGTTGCTTAATATTACACTTCCTCCTTTTCCTTTTACATATTTAACGACTTCATTAACATTAACCAAGTAACTTTTATGTACACGTGCAAAATTAGAATCGTGCAAGGCTTCTTCAAAATACTTAAGTGTTTTACTTACCACTTTCTTTTTGTTGTTTAAATGAATTTCGGTGTAATTATCATCGGCTTTACAAAACAAAATATCAGCAATGCTTATAACTTCGAAGCCATTTTGCTGTGGAATAGTAATTTTACCTTCTACATTATTACTTGTTTTTGGCACTAAAACCTGATCTTGAAGCGCATCTTCTTTGGTCTTAATTTCTACTACATAATCTACTGCTTTTATTAAATCGTCTATTGCAATAGGTTTCATTAAATAATAGCTTGCGTGTGCATTTAAAGCATCTATCGCATAATTATTGTAAGCAGTTACAAAAATAGTTTCGAAATCTCTATCGCCTACTTTATCTAACAAATCGAAAGCATTACCATAAGGCATTTCTACATCTAGAAAAACCAAATCTAACTCGTTGCTTCTTATTAACTCTAAGCCTTCGTTTATGTTTGCGGCTTCTCCAACAACGTTTACATTCGGGCAATATTTTTTGAGATAGTTTTTAAGTATCTCTCTGCTCGCTTGCTCGTCTTCTACTATTATTGAATTTAGTTTCATATGTATTTCCTGCGTAAGTAGGAGTCTTATTAATTATTTAATTTTATCTAAACATTTATTTGTCGTTATTATTAGAACGCCATGTAAAGCACCATCTAACTGCCTACCATTTGCTCCCTTAATACTATTTACCGTTAATATGTTTCTATTTTCTATTAATTCTAAAATTTCATTTTTTGAAGACACAACACCATCTCTAACCCATACAACTTTTTCAAAATCAACATATCCTTCAACATGAATTTTAAATTCGTCAAAAGAATTAATTTCTAATTCTTTTTTCCCATCAACAAATTCTAAACATTGTTTTTTTTCTTTAGCTGCTTTGCAACCAAAACAAATTATGAAAACCAATAAAAATAAAACTACAGGTTTCATGTCTAATCTCGTTTTAAAGTAACCACAACCTTAGTTCCTGTATCGCCTTCAGCTTGAAAATCGTCTATAGAAACATCAACTTTATCTTTATACATTTGATTTAAAATAGCGACACGTTTTTTTATATTTCCCATGCCTTTAGAATTCTGTTTTTGCTGGTTTGCTGTTTTTAGAGATTTAGATTTTTCGCGACCAATACCATTATCTACAATGGTTACAATAATTTCATCTTCACTCTTTTTACTAATAGTAATATCCAGTTGTCCTTTTTCTTGTTTATAACGTAAGCCATGCCAAACTGCATTCTCTATATAAGGTTGCAGCAACATTGGAGGAATTTGGTAATCTGAAACGTTTATAGCTTCATCAACAGTAATTGTATAATCGAACTTATCTTGAAATCTAAAATGCTCTAATTTTGTATACAATTGCAATAGATCTATTTCTTTTTCCAACGGAATAAAATCCTGTTCGCTATTCTCTAAAACTGCTCGCATTAACTTAGAGAAATCGCTTAAATATTTATTAGCTGTCCGCTCATCGTTAGTGGCAATAAAACTATTTACAGAGTTTAATGCATTAAATATAAAATGAGGATTCATTTGACTTCTTAAAGACCTTAAAGCCAATAAATTATTTGCTAAACGTTGTTGTTTTATGTATTTATACATTAAATAAGCAGCAAAAAGTAATAATAACAATCCACCAATAAGAGAGTAAATTATTAGTTTCTGACTCTTATTCTGTTCTTGGTTTAGGTTGTATCTACTTTGAGATAATTCCCGATCACTTTCTAGCGAAGTGATTCGGTTTTGTTGTTCTGCAATATTCTTGTTAAAACGTGCTGCTTGTGTAATTTGCTGCTCCTTTTTAATATAAAGTGCTTCTACAGACTTGGTATATGCTTCATATGTTTTTAACGCATTTTCGTAATCTCCAGATTCTTTAAAAACTTCAGATAACTTACGTGTTGCATCTTTATCGACTACTAAATCCTTACGTTCTTTTGCTTCGACCCTACTTTTTTCTAAATATGGTATGGCATCTTCATAATTACGCTGCATATATAAAGCATTACCAATTTTATAGTTTTGCTTTTGGGTAGTAAAATCGCTTTCAATATCAATTACAGAATCTGTTTCAATATCTTTTATATCTAGAATAGCTTCTTGTCTTAAGCGAATTTCGTCATCAAAATTTTGATTAGAATTATTAAAGTCTGCAAATTTAATTTTCTCCTCTACTGCACGTTTTTTATTTTCTTTCGATGCAAGATTTAGCGAATTATTATAATATTGTTCTGCTTTTTCTGTACTTCCGTTAGCATCAAAAGTTTGTGCTATTTTAGAATTTAAATCGGTTACTTTTGGTGCAATTAAATGCTGCTGAGCAATACTCAATGCTGTGTTATAATACGCTACAGACTTTGTATAATCCATCATTCTATAATACACGTCTCCAAGTCCTTCGTTCAATTCAACTAATTGATAATTGGATAATTCACTCTGATTTAATTCTTCTAAAACCGAAATGCTTTCTTGATAATTATTATTCATCATATAAGCTTTTCCTAACTTTAGTTTCACTTCATTAAACTTAAAACTATTAAGGCTTATTCTGTAATTAGACACTGCTAAATCATATTGCTTCCAGTACATATAGACATCTGCAAGTACTTCAAAAGCTTCAGCATTTTGCTTAACAGAACTACTACTTTTTATACTTTCGGTTACAAATTGAATACTTTTTTCGGCAGATTTCTTTTTATAAACTAACGCAGAATCAATTAAGTTATTAAATGACGTGTCTTGTTTTCGTTTAAACGAATTAACACCAGACTGCGACGATTTCACTAATACATTTACAGTAATACGATCGTTACTCTCAATTGTGTGATAAATAGTTTCAAAATCTTTATGACTTATAATAAGTTCGTCTCCAATTTTTGCACGTACTCTAAATTCACCAATAGCATTAGACGATGTATATCCGCCACCATTAACTTGAACATTTACATCTTCAATGGCTTCGTTAGTACCGTCTTCCTTAACCAGTCCTCGAACATCGAAAAAATCTTTTTCAATAGTTAGATTCTGTTTATTAACAGCGCTATTTTGCTGCGAATACATAATTAACGTACTGCACGCAATAAGAATACAACTGATATATAATTTTATTTCTTTCATTTTTTTTTAAATACTAAAAGATAAACTTACACACTTTAATTGGCATATTAAAATGCCTTTAATCCAAATTATAGTAATAGCTAAACAAAACGACCTTGTTTACTCATCTACAAACAGATATTACTCATTATAAAGTAGCGTTCACTCATTACTGTTTTTAATTAATAAGAGTTAGACATAGGTTTACACTCTAATTTATAACAAACAAATGAAATACTCTATTTACATAATCTTACTATTATATTTCTCTAATTTAAATGCGCAAATTAAAGGGAATGCAACCACTATTTCTAGGCAAAATGTTATCCGAGCAGAATCACTTGGTAACGCCAATACTTATGGAAATAACTTGAATACTTTTAGACAGCAAACCTTAGTGCCAAATCCTGTAATTACTATTAATGTAAAAGCGCTTAACAATATTGTTGCAGATTCTTACACAGCTGTCTTTAATTTAGTTCAAATTGGTGAAACGGCAGAAGACACTAATAAACTAATGAACGAACGTGTTAATCGCTTAAAAAGCACTTTAACGACTCATGGCATTCTTAGTAATGACTTTATTATAGATGTAATTTCTTTCGTTCCTGTTTACGAAACTATAGTTGAAAAAAAATTATTTAGTAAAACATATACTGAAGTACCCAAAGGATTCGAATTACAACAAAACTTACATATTAAATTCACTAAGGTTAACCAATTTGAAAAAATATTAGCCGCATGTGCTAAGAATGAAATTTACAACTTAGTAAAAGTAGATTATTTTATAAATAACATTGAAGCCATCTATTCAAACTTAAGAGCTGAAATACTAAAGACATTAAAAGACAAAAAACAATTTTACAATGACTTAGGTTTCGATTTAACAAATTATAATCCAACTATGGCAGATATAAAGTACTGCCACTTTCCACGCGAATTCTATAAAAACTATCAAGCGTTTAATAGCATTTCTTTAGAAGCTATAAAAAAACCTAAGGGTGTCTTAAAAGCAAAAAAACAAACCTCTTATTATTACGACCCATTGTCTTTTAAAGACTATGATATTGTAATTAACCCATCTATTGTAGAACCTGTTATTCAAATTGGCATGGAAATAAAAATTCAATACAGAGAGAAGCCTAAAGAACCACAGATTATAGAAAATGTAAAAGAGATTATAAAAAACAAATATTTTATACTGTCTAAAGATGGGGAAATTAAAGCAAAAGAATTAAAACTTGAAAACTAAAAATTATGAAAACAATAATTAAACAAATCTCAATAGCCTTGATAGCCTTTTTCTTTTTGGCTTGTAACGCTAACAACAAAAAGCAAACTGAGCGTTATGCTTTAAATGAAACAATTAAAACTATTTCAAAGCCAGATAAGCAATACATAAAAGTTGCATTACTATTAGATACCAGTAATAGTATGGATGGTTTAATAGACCAAGCAAAAGCACAACTTTGGGAAATTATAAACGAGTTATCTTATGCAAAATGTAAAGACGACAAACCTAATCTAGAAATAGCACTTTACGAATATGGAAACGATAATTTAAACGCAGAAGAAGGTTACATTCGACAAGTATTAGCATTTAGTGATGATTTAGACGAGATTTCTAAACAACTCTTCTCTTTAACTACAAAAGGAGGTAATGAGTATTGTGGTTACGTAATTAATACTGTTTTAGAACAATTAGAATGGAATGACAGCCCAGACGACTTAAAGCTTATATTTATTGCTGGAAATGAACCTTTTACGCAAGGAAAAATAAATTACAAAGGTGCATCTAAACGCGCCCATAATAACGATATCACTATAAACACTATTTTTTGTGGTGATTATAATCAAGGTATTTCTGGTTACTGGAAAGATGGAGCAGATTTGGCACATGGAGATTATATGGCTATTAATCATAACCAAGAAACCGTTCATGTTGCAACACCATACGACGACGCTATTTTAGCACAAAACAATAAACTAAATAAAACTTATGTAGCTTATGGTCGCCAAGGCAATCTAAAAATGAAATTACAGGCGGAACAAGATGATAATGCTGAAGGTTACAGTAATGCTAATGCAGTAAGTAGAACCGTTAGTAAAAGTTCTCATTTGTATAAAAATTCTTCTTGGGACTTAATAGATGCTTCAAAAGATAAAGCTTTTAAATATGAAACTTTAGATGAAAGTGAACTACCTCAGGAGCTTAAAAACAAAAGTACTTCAGAAATTAAATCATATGTTTCAAACAAAATTAAAGAGCGTGAAATAATTCAGAAAGAAATTCAAAAATTAAATAGTAAACGAAAAGATTACATTCTAAAAGCTAATAAAAATAATAGCAACGGATTAGAGAACGCCATGATAAAAGCAATAAAATCTCAGGCTAAAGCAAAAAACTATACATGGAAATAGTTTTATACTTTAATAATTACCAATAAAAAATGCTCGATAAGATATATTTTTATAAAGTATGTTTTTGTATTTAGTTAATAGCAGGACAATTACAACTGTAACGTTCTTTAGCACAACCAAAGTTATATCCAAAAGTTAATTGATGAAAACCACCGTTATTAAACACTACTGCATTAGTTTGGTAACTATAAGTATAAGCAAACATGAAATCGTTTAAATTAACACCTAAAAGTGGCGTTATATATTGTAATTTTTGGCTACTTACACCGTCTCCATCTCTAAAATCTGCTCCATCTAAACTTCTTCTGTAAGATATACCTCCCCAAACTTTACCAAAATCCATTGTTTTATAAGCTTTAAGGTTAACGTCAATTGAAGCTTCCTCTGTCGCGTCTCTATACATAAACATAACCGAAGGTTCAAAACTCCAATCGTTACTATAACTGCTAAATGTATTTCCAACAGAAACTAAATAGGTTCTTAAATTACTAAAGTTAAGGTCTCCAGGATTGTTATTAAAATTCACTCCATCATTCTCTAATAAATTCTTAACTGTAGCATGTGCATAAAAATCATACAAGTGGTAAGAAAATCCAAAATCAACATTAAAATTAGTTGCAGATTGTTCAATTCCACCAATAAGAGGATCTGGACCATCAGCTAAAAAAGTAGTTTCATCTAGTTTATATTGAATTGCTCCAAGACTTAAACCAAAAGAAAGCATGTTTAAATCTACTTCACTTCTAGAAAACATAATATGGTGTGCATAGGTTAAATATGCTCCTGTTTGTGAGTGATAACCGTTTTTATCAGAATATACAATCCCTCCTATTCCAGATTGAGACTCCCCAATTCTACCATTTATACTTGCTGTTAATAATGCAGGTGCATCATCATCACCAAACCATTGTTGACGACCAGTAATTCTAACTTTAGAACAATTAGCAGCTCCAGCCATAGACGGATGGATAAGATAGTAGTTATCTGTTAAGTAATCTGAATATATTGGAAGCCCTTCTTGTGCTTTAGCAAATTGAGTGCTAAAAAACACTATAACTGCCAATACTAATAACCTTTGTAATCTCATAATATCTTTTTTCAAGGTAGATGTTGGTTCAAAAATGTATAGCTTATGCTACTATAACTATATTTCGTATAATAAATTTTACTATTGCCAAATATATAAATTTCATTTGTAATATTTAGGCTCTCAAAAGTTAAAGCTACCAATATAGAAAGGATTTAACAAAAAAGCTAAATTTTTAGTCCTATTGACGCTATCTTTTAAGTATCAAATATATCGATATCTCTACTTACTTTTAGTATTTTTGCATAAAAATTGTTGCAAAATGAACACATTTAAAATTACTACACAAGAAACTTCTAATCCAACCATATTAAAATTCGAAGTAAATCAATTTATTACTCAACATCAGAGTTTCGAATTTAACAATATAGATGAAGCTAAAGCCTCTCCTTTGGCTCAGCAATTATTCTATCTTCCTTTTGTAAAAAAAGTCTATGTAACCAGCAATTTTGTTGCTATAGAGCGTTTTAATATTGTAGAATGGAAAGACGTTGAAAATGAGGTTTCTGAACAAATTGAAAACTACCTAAATGAAGGTAACCAAGTAATAAATCAAGACATTGCTCCTAAAAAGACACCTGTTACAGTATATGCTGAAAGCACTCCAAATCCGAGTGTTATTAAGTTTGTTGCTAATAAAAAAATAGCAAATGCTGCTTTTGAGTTTACTTCAATAGACACTGCTAAATCTTCACCTCTAGCTACAGAGCTCTTTCATTTCCCTTTTGTTAAAGGCGTTTTTATAGATGAAAACTATGTATCTGTGACAAAATATGATGTCGCCGAATGGAATGACATCACTAATGAACTACGTGAATTTATTAGAGGATATATTGAAAATGGAAAAGAAATAATTTTAGCGAATGCTCCTGAGGTGATAGAAAAGTCTACAGAAAAAGTTGAAGCACATTTTGAAAGCTTGGATGATATCTCTAAAGAAATCATTAATATCCTTGAAGAATATGTTAAGCCTGCAGTTGCTAGTGATGGAGGAAATATACAGTTCGATTCTTACGATGAAGCTACTAAAACTGTAAAAGTAATATTACAAGGTGCTTGTAGTGGATGTCCTTCTTCTACGTTTACACTAAAAAATGGTATAGAAAACATGTTAAAAGAAATGTTAAAAGGTAAAGTAAATACAGTTGAAGCTATAAACGGTTAATCTTATAAATAAACCTTTCATCGGTTTAGCTCTTTTTAAAATAACTCCATTTGTCGATTTTTATAAAATTCTGTAATTTAGAGTCAATATTAATTTAAAACTCAAAATTATGGCTGTATTAAAAGTTATTGAAGTATTATCAAATTCTGAAAAAAGTTGGGAAGATGCAACTAAAAAAGCGGTAAAGCATGCTTCTAAAAGTATAAAGAACATTCGTTCAGTATACGTTCAAGATCAAAGTGCAAGCGTTAAAGATGGCGAAGTATATGACTTTAGAGTTAACTTAAAGATTACGTTTGAAGTAAACTAACTACATTTAAAACATACTATAAAAAACGCCTGAAGATATCTTCAGGCGTTTTGTTTTAATAACACTTCTTTATTTAAGTTGCTCCTAACATTAAGTCGCATCTTATATTCTAAATAGAAAAGCCTGAACATATGTTCAGGCTTTTCTATTTAATAATTAGTATTACTATTTATCTCTTAAGCGTAAAGTGGCTACGTAAAGATTTCTTAGCATTACTGCTTGGTTCTCTATATTCTAATGTAAACCAGTAGTCACTTGTTGGCATTGGGTTACCATTGTAGGTTCCATCCCATCCTGCGCCTGTTGGACTTAATTGTTTTAAGAGTTTACCATAACGATCGAATATGTAAATTACTGCATCTGGCTGTGTTCCAATATCGTAAACATTCCATGTATCATGGTAACCATCGCCATTTGGTGTAAAGTATAATGGGTAATCCATAACCATAACTGGTATTGTTGTTTCTCCACAACCTATCGTGTCTCTTACCGTTACAGTGTGTTCTCCTGCTTCAATATCTGTAAAAGTATACGTGTATTCTCCTGCTGCATTTAACGTTCCTAGTTCCCAACTTCCGCCATCAATACTAAACTCGTATACTGCTATTGAAGTACTTGTTGTTCCTGTTGCGGTAATTACTACATCGTGTTGATCGGCAAAGGCTAGTGTTGTTATCTCTGATGTTACTACTGGTGGCTCGCTTACTGTTACTAAAGTATTCACTTCAATACTTGAACATCCTGTTGCAATATCTGTTGCTACAACACCATAGGTACCGCCTTCTGTTGGTTCTATAAACTCTGCCGTTTCTCCTGGAAGCACTGTACCGTTTAAGTTCCATTCAAAAGTATATAATGCAGGATCTAATCCTGTGTTTACCACTGGTGAATTAACGATTTCACTGCCATTAGTATTAATACATAATAAATACTCTGGTTCTAATGTAAACGATGGCATTGGGTTTACTTGTAATGTAAGTGTTGCTGTTTCATAACATGCTGAAGTATCATTATCTACTTCTCCATCATTGTTTAAATCTACTAAGTAT
>NZ_LIQG01000025.1 GCF_001418015.1 Lacinutrix mariniflava
CTACAGTTGTGTTTACATAAGCGTTTGGCGTTGCTATTGCATTGATTGGCGCTTCGGCATTAGCCTCTGACGTGTAATATGTAATAGTATATAATGTAGAATCTAAATCGTTAGTTGCATCTGCATCTAATAAGTTTAGGATCTCTGGTTCTTTTGTTGGTAGATTAAAACTTGCAAAACCGTCTGCATTGTCATCACAAACTTCTAGCGGTGTTAATACTGCCGCTGTTGTTATTTGTGGTGTTGGGTTGACAGTAAGTATTAAGTCTACAAATGTTGCACAATCTGTTGCTATTGTAGAACTTTCTACACGTATATAAATGGTTTGTGTGTTTACTACAATGTTGTTGTACGGACTTGCTAAAGCGTTGACATTGTTATCTGCATCCGCCATAGTTTCATGGTAAGTTACAGTAAGTCCTGGTGCACCTCCAGTGATTTCTGCTTCGGTATCCGATAGCATGAACTCTCCAAAGCCATCACTGTCTGGATCGCAATACTCTAAATCGGCCGGTGTGAAAGCCACTGGTGCTTGTTCTACTACTAAATCTAACGAAGTTGTATCGTAACAACCTGTGTTTGTGTCTTGCACACCTACATAAATAGTTTGCATGTTTGGTACAACGTTAGTATATGGACTCACTAATGGGTTTACTTGTCCATCAGCATCGGCTTGCGTAAAGTAATACGTTACAGCGTATGCTGGATTACCACCTGAAATTTCGTTGTTTTTTAGGGTTAAATCTATTTCTGTTATTCCATCTGGTGTACCATCGTCACAGACTTCTAATGGCGTAGGGTCGATTATGGTTGGTAATGGGTTTGCCGTAACAACCAAAGTACTAGATGCTGGACATATTCCATTTGTAAGGTAATCTACTGTATAGTCTGCTCCTGGCGTTCCACCAGAAATAGTACCTGTAGCAGAATCTAAAGTCGCTCCATCTGTTGGTGTAATATTAAAACTATAAGTTCCTCCAGGTGTTTCAACTGTATTTATAATTGCACCATCACAAGTTGGTGTATAAGTAAATAGAGCATCGTCTGTTGGGTTTACAATTAAATCAACTGTAGTAGATGAAGGACAGTCTCCTCCAAATGAGTATTCAACAATGTATAATGCTGAAGAAGTACCACCAGTTACTGTTCCCGTTACTGGATCTATACTCGCTCCATCTGTTGGTAGTGGATTAAAAGCATAAGTTCCTCCTGGAGTTGTTTCTGTTACTACAGTTCCACCGTCACAACTTGCCGTCATAGTAAATGTAGCATCAAGAGTTTCATCAACCATTACTGTAAATGAGCTTGTTGATGGACAAGTACCATTTGTTGTATACTCTACGGTGTAACTTGTTAATGAAGTTCCTCCAGTAATTGTTCCTATTGCAGCATCTATTGTTGCTCCATCTGTTGGCATTGGATTTAACACATAAGTACCTCCTGAAAGAACTACCGTATCTACTATTGCACCATCACAAGTAGGTTGCATAGTGAAAGTAGAGTTATCGAAAGCATTAACAGTAATAGTAAAACTAGTTTCACCAAAACAAGTTGGATTCAAATTATCGTCTACTCTAACGTAAATCGTTTGCGTAGGAGTATCTGTATTAGAATAAGTTGCTGGATTAGTTATTGGGTTTGTAGATGTCTCTACATCTGTTTGTAGAGTATAAAAACTAACTGTATAATCAGTTGGATCTTGACCATCTAGAATTTCTGTTTCTAAAGCTGTTAAATCGAAAACCTCAACGCCATCATTTGTTGGGTCATCACAAATTTCAACATTTATAGGTTGAGTAGCAATTGCTAATGGATTAACAACTAAATTAAATACCGCTGTCGCAGAAGCTATATAACATACTGGATCTTCTATACTTTCAATTCTTACAAATATAGGCTGAGGACTTCCAGTATTTAAATATGGACTTGTTAAAGCATTTGTACCTGCATCTGCATTTGCAAAATCTGTATAATAAGTTACATTAAAATCTGTTGCTGCTTGGGTTCCTAGAATCTCTCCATCCTTACTTGTTAAGTTAAAAGATTCTACTCCATCATTAGAAACATCATCACAAACCTCTATATCTGTTGCAGCATTTAAAACTATATTTAGGTATAACAATTGAAACTCTTCAGTTGCATAACATGTTCCAGACTCCACATCGTCTACTCTTATATAAATAGCTTCTCCATCTGTTCCTGTGTAAGTAGATGGGTTCGTAATTGGGTTTACATCTGCATCTGCATCTGCTTGAGAATTGTGAAAAGTAACAACAATAGTAGCAGGATCTTGCGTACCAACTGCAGTAGTTTCATTTTCGGTTAAATCGAAAATAACAGGTCCTCCACTATCACATTCGGTAATATCATCAACTGCCTCGACAGTAGGACCAGGAATAAATTCTATAAAAATAGAATCTGAAGTTTGACAAGTAGCAGAAAAAACAATATCTACAGAATACGTTCCTTCTACTAATGCATCTAAAGTAGAACCAGTTTCTCCTGAAATTACGGCACCATCTAAATACCAAGTATGAGTTGCGGTTGGCAATCCTGTATCTAAAGTTATTGATGTCCCTTGACATTCTGCAGTACCTGCTGTAATAGTTAAATCATCTCCTAAATCTCCACCTAAATCAAATGTCCCTGCTCCTAAAAATACAGCTGAATTATATGACGTATCTCTAGCATCTGCAACAACTAATTTAATAGTATAAGAATTATTAGGCGTAACATTTGAAAAGGCAGTCATTGCTACAGTATAACCACGATAATCTATTGGACTATTTGCAAGAGGCTGTCCACCTGCGCCATAGTACGAATCGAAATAAGTAATGTTTTCTGAAGAACATCCTCCATCAAATGCATTATCTCTTACTGTAAATACAGAAACAACATCTGTAGTACCAGGAACTAATGCTAAATTATTAGTAACACCTGTAACATTATCTGTTAATAAAAAAGCAAAAGCATCAGAAAAAGAACATTGAAAATTTCCGTATTCCTCTGAAGCAAATAAGAAATCAAAACTTATACTATTTGCTATAGGCACAAAATCGAATTCAATAAATGATGCATTTCTAGAACCACCTGCTGGTAAATCGTCACCAGCAATATTATCCAAATCTGTATTAATAGCAGCTTCTAAATCGGCATCGCCAGGCCATCCTGGTCCTCCGCTACTTTGAATACCTGACTCAGGACCTTCCGCTTCCATTGCATTTCCAGAATTTAAAACAATTCCTGCTTCGAAAGCAAAAGCTCCAGTAATTGCTGAAAAATAACCAATACCGTTTACGTCTCCAAAATTAGTACCTGTACTCCAATTAATGTTTGAGACTGCCGCACATGGGCTATCTATTAACACATCCTCTACCAATTCTGGCACAGTGTAAGTTGTTTGGTCTACTTGAATATAAGGCGATAAAACTTCAATCGTAATTGTTACAGATTCTGAACATCCCGTAGGATTTGCATCAGTAACGGTAAATGTAGTTGTAAACGTTCCAATATTATTAAATTGATGGTTAACCGACTCTCCATCAACAGCAGCAGTTCCATCTCCATAATTCCATGTATAAACAGCACCTGTTCCGTCGTCTGAAAATGTAGCACTACCAGTAAAATCTATAGAATCTCCTACAGGTATTTGAATTATTCCTCCTCCATTTGCTACTGGATTTGTAGTATCTATTGTTGGTGTTATTGTTTGGCAAGATTGTAAACAACTAATATCTGCTGCCCATCCTGTAGTATTACCACCTGCATCACTAACAAACTCTAAAGTAATACAACCTGTTGCACTAGTTGTTGCAGCTGATATAGTGCCAGGATTATTAGCAGCACCAGCTCCTGAATAAACACCTAAAACTGCACCTGTAGTATCATCTCCATCATAAATTGTAAGCTCATCGAAGCCTATTTGAGTTCCAAAAGTAGTAAAAGCTAGTTGGATAAACTGATCTGGGCCATCTGGACAGATTGTTAACACAAGACTCTCATTATCTGCATAGGTACCATCAACGCCTCCAGAATCATATAAGGTACCCGAACATTGATTAAAAGTCCCATTCTGCATTAACACATCTTGTGCGAAAAGAACAGAGGAACAAAAAAATAAAACTACTATTAGCGTAAATTGCTTCATTATGGATGGTTTTTGTTTTATATTTAGGTTATGTACAATATTACTAATAAATACTGAATTTATATAGCCTCTAGGTTGTCAAACAACCATGAAATTGTACTTTTATCTATATACTGCATTTAAATACAGTTTGATTGTTATATTTATATAACAATCATTATCGTATTATTCCTACCTATTATAAAAACAAAATAACTGCTACTTATAAAAAAGACAGTAATTTAGCTTTACATAGAATAAATGCGTTTTGTACTAAACAGTTCTCAAAACACAAATCTAGAGCGTTAAAACCACTAATAAATAAATAAACAAACTAATGATTTCAACCATTATCACCACTTTTAGTATTATTGTAATTGTACTACATTTCTACTTTTTAATATTAGAAATGTTTTTATGGACACGTCCAAGAACAAGAAAAGCCTTTGGAATTAAAGATGAAGCTTTCGCTGAAGAAACAAAAGTACTGGCTGCTAACCAAGGTTTATATAATGGCTTTCTGGCAGCAGGTTTACTATTTTTCTCATTTATAGAAAAGAACGTATTTGTGGTACAGTTTTTCTTAATATGTGTAATAATTGCGGGTATTTATGGCGCTTACTCTACAAAAAAAATAAAATTATTTATAGTACAAGCAGGACCGGCAATTATATGTTTAATATTCATTAGAATATTACTTGGTACGATATAATTCGGTTTACCGATAAAATTAGACGTTAGTAGATTAAGTTAAAAATAACATAGGTTTAAGCAAATCTCCTTATAAAATTTCTAATTTTGCATTAATAAATTTTAACAAATTAAATTTAAAGAATGGAATTACAAAAGTGGATTGACAAAGGCTATGAATTAATGCTAGAATATACACCTAAAATATTGCTAGCAATAGTAATATGGATAATTGGTGCTTTTATTATTAAATACCTCAGAAAAGGAGTTAGCAAAACAATGGAAAAGGCTAATTACGATGCAAGTCTAAAAAAATTCCTTCTTAATTTAATTGGATGGGTTTTAAAAATAGTATTAATAATTATTGTCTTAGGAACATTAGGTATTCAAACGGCATCGTTTGCAGCAATAATTGCAGCTGCTGGTTTAGCTATTGGACTAGCATTACAAGGTTCTTTAGGTAATTTTGCTGGAGGTGTTTTACTAATGATTTTTAAACCTATAAAAATAGGAGATTTAATCGAAGCGCAAGGAGAAGTAGGTGTTGTTAAAGAAATCGAAATCTTCACAACTAAACTTACCGGCTTATCTAATCGTGAAATTATTATTCCTAATGGAGCATTATCCAATGGTAATATTATTAATTTCACTACTGAAGGCACTCGAAGAGTAGACCTTGTTTTTGGTGTAGGTTACGAGTCTGACATTAAGCAAACAAAAGCGGTTTTACTTAACGTAATAGCAAATCATCCAAAAGTATTAAAAGATCCAGCACCTACAGTAAACGTTCTAGAATTAGCAGATAGTTCTATAAACTTTGCTGTGAGACCTTGGTGTAAAGCTGAAGACTACTGGGCAGTTTATTTTGAAGTAACAGAACAAACTAAAGAAGCTCTAGATACTGCAGGAATAGAAATACCTTATCCACATCAAGTAGAGATCCATAAAGAAGGATAATTATTTTTTAGGTTTAGGCTTTAAAGCCACAAAATCTTTTAGATAATAAGGTTCAAAATAAGCGACATCTTCGGTGTCGCTTTTTTTATGCTTTAAAAAAGCCAAAGCGCTCATCTGGTCTGCAGATGGTAATTTATCTTCTATAAAAATGGCATTTTCATGATTTAAAAGTGCTTTTGTTTTTTCTACTCCATTTCCAACAAAATACACTTTGCCTTTAGATAATTCTTTAGCAAAAGAAGTTTCGTCTAAAATTTGGGCTTCAATCTTTCTTATTTCTATAAATTCTGAAGAAAAAATAGCTGAGTACACTTCCATACGTCTAGCATCTAACATTGGCACAATTACACCACTTTCTGGTTTAACTTGATGCGCTAAAGCTTCTAGAGTAGAGATTGAAATTAACGGAATATCTAAAGCATAACACAAGCCTTTTGCTGCCGAAACACCAATACGCAATCCTGTATAAGACCCAGGTCCTTTACTAACTGCTATTGCATCTAATTGCGAGCGCTCGATTTTTGCTTCGCGAAGCGTTTCATCTATAAAAACATGTAACCTTTCTGCGTGAGAATAGTTATTGCTGTAATCTTCTTTTAAAAGCAAAGTCTCACCATTCTTAGATAGTGAGACTGAACAATTTGTTGTTGACGTTTCTATACTTAATATGTACATCAATTTATTTTTTTAGAATTCATAAAACCTAAAGTAAATTAGTGCTTTTACTTTAGGTTTAATTTACTCTTTATAATTTATATAAAACAGTTTGCTAATATATCTTATATTTTACTGTGTTATTGGTTTTCCAAGATAGAAATCTAAAACTTTTGTTTTGAAAACAAAATCATATTTAGCATTAATTAATGACGCTTCAGCATTTACAAGTCTTAATCTTGACTGCTCTAAATCGAATGCATTCATAACTCCAATATTGTAACGTTCTTCAGAATTACTAAAGGCTAACTCTTGAGATTCTAAAGACACTTTTGCAGCTTCATAAGCTCTTAATGCAGACTTTGCATCTGTAAAAGCACGCTGTACATTTGCTTCTAAAGTTAATTTAGCTTGCTCTAAACCTAACAATGCATTCTGTTCCTGAATTTGTGATTTTGCAACTGCAGTTTTATTCTGGTACCCAGAAAATATTGGAACATTAACACTCAATCTAAAACTATGTGCTTTTTGATCGTTAAGCTGTTGAAAGAACCTATCTTCTGTATCTGTTAAATTAGTAAAGAAAACATTAGATCCAAAACTATAGCCTGCAGAAACAGTTGGGTAAAATCCGCTTTTAGATATTTCTGTACTTATTTTTGAGTTTTCAATATTTTTTTCAGCTACTTTAATTTCACTTCTATTCTCAATAGCGTAATCTAATATTGGAGTAACATCATCGTACATTAACTCTGCCGATGGATCAACCACATCAATAACTTCTACATCGAAACCAGCAAAATCTACTTGTAACAATTGAGATAATGATAATAATGATAATTCGTAATTGTTCTCTGCAACTGTAACACTTTGCACGTCTCTACTTAATGTTGCTTGTGCATCATAAATATTAGCTTTTGGCTGTACACCAGCATCAACTAATTCTTGAACTTGGTTAAGTTGTTTTTTTGAAAATTCGTATTGCGCTTTTGCAGACTCTAAATTCTCTTTGTTAAATAAAATATTTAAATATGAATTTACCACATTAAGAGAAATATCATCCTTAATACGCTGCAACTCTAGTTTGTTAGTTTCTAAACTTAACTGAGACTGCTTGTAAATATTAGTTAACCTAAAACCATTAAAAATAGTTTGGTTTGCACCAACATTAAAATTAGTACTATTAGATGTTCTATCTGCAAATTGACCTGGAAACAATTCTGTATTACCTACCGATACACTGTGTCCGGCACTACCACTTACAGAAGGCAAAAAAGAACCTTTAGAAGCAATAATATCTTGCTCGTTTAACAATAATGTATTTTGAGCCTGTACAATAGAAATGTTATTTTCTAAAGCGTGTTTTACACTTTCTTCTAATGTCCATACTTTATCTTGAGCATAAGCCGAAAAGCCTACACATACAAAACACGCACTTGTTAAAATACTTTTTATATTAATCTTCATCATCGTTATCTTCTTTAGAGGCTTTGTTCCACACCTTGATTTTATCACCTTCTTTAACACCATCCGTAATTTCTACATTAATACCATCAGAAAGACCTAATTCAACATTTACTTTTTCAAATTTACCTTCACCTTTTTCTATTTCAACAAAAGGCTTTTCTGTAATTCTATTAAATTGAAGTAAAGACTCTTTAATAACCATAATGCTATCTCTCGATTCCATTTCAATTTCTGCATTAGCACTATAACCAGCTCTAATTTTTGTTGAAGACTCTACTTCTACATCTGCTTTAATTGTAAACTGTACTGCTCCGTTCTCTTCGTTACCTTTAGGCGCAACAAAAGTAAGTTTTGCAGGAAATTCTTTTTCCCCAATAGCACCTAATACAACTTTAATATCTTTTCCTTCTTCAAGTTTACCAACTTCTGCTTCGTCTACTTTACCTTCAAAAATCATTTTGCTCATATCTGCAATTGTAGCAATTGTAGTACCTGCATTAAAGTTATTACTTTCTATTACCTGATCTCCTTCACGTACAGGGATTTCTAAAATAGTACCAGGAATTAATGCAACAATATTTGTATTTGCAGAGCCTCCTCCAGAAAGTGAACCTCTTTTAATAATTTGGTAATTATTTTGAGCTTGACGTAACGTTTCGTTAGATTGGTTTAAAGCTAACTCACTGTTTTCAAAATCTTGTCTTGAAATTACTCCTTTATCGAACAACGATTTATTTCTATCGTAAATAGTTTTAGAGTTATTGTAAGCCAATTTTGCAGACGATATTTGTCCATTTGCACCAACTAAACTTTGTTCGTTTGGTACTACTCTAATCTTAGCGATTACATCTCCTTTTTTAACAATATCTCCTTCTTCTACTAGAATTTTATCTATAATTCCAGCAATTTGAGGCTTAAGTTCAATTTCTTCTTCTGGATTTAACTTACCAGTAGCTACAATTTTAGTATTAATTGAATCGTAAAAAGGCTCTGCTGTTTTAAAATCTTCTACAGATTTAGAGTTAGAATCTTTAAAGTACTTTAACACGAATACGAGTGCAATAAGCAATCCTAATCCTACTATAATTTTTAATGCTTTTTTCATTATTTATTAATTTAATTTCTCGGTTGATTTTAAAGCTATAAGCTCTATTTTATTATTTTGATTGGTTTATTATTCTTCTCTTAAAGCATCAATTGGCTTTATACTCGTTGCTTTAAATGCAGGTATTAATCCTATTAATGTTCCTAAAACTATTAAAATTATTAGTGCAACAAAAACGATACTAATAGAAACTGATGCATTTACCAACATTGCCTCATCGCCTTGACCATACAAAGAATCTAATAACATTAGTATGGATCCTCCACTTATTATACCTAATAATCCTGCGATTAAAGTAATAAAGACAGCTTCTAAAACTACTTGTCTTTTAATCTCGAATGGTGTTGCACCAAGTGCACGACGCACTCCTATTTCTTTAGTTCTTTCTTTTACAGTAATAAGTAAAATGTTACCAATAGCAAATACACCTGCAATAAGTGTAGCAATACCAACAAACCAAGTTAGAAACTGCATACCAGTTAAAAAACCTGTGATTTTTGCAAATTCCTTTCCTAAGTTAAAACTGCCAAAGGCACGGTTATCTTCAGGATGTACTTTATTTAAGTTTTTTAGAATAAGTTTAGCATCGGTTTCTATTTGCGAAATATCGTATTCTGGTTTTCCGGTAATCATCATCCAACCAATATTTTCGCCCATATTATATATTTGCTGAAAGGTTGTAAATGGAATATGAATATCGCTTGAAGGTCCCATATTTGCATTTCCAGTTTCAAACATACCAACGACTTTAAAATTCATTCCGTTTAACTGAATGTACTCACCTATCATTTCGGCATCTTTTTCAAAAAGTTGTTTATATATTTCTTCTGAAATAACAACTACTTTCCTATTCTCATCAATATCTGTCTGATTAATAAAACGTCCTTGAATCATTTTCTTTTTCTGAACCTGATCTAGCAAAGGATAATCACCATTTACTCCAAAATTTCCAGATAAAAAATTATGAACTACCAAAGCTTGACTTTGGTTTCTTGGCACAACAAACTCTATACCTTCTACATTTTCCTCTATCTTTTTAGCATCGCTTATTTTAAGCTGTACTTGTCTACCTTCTTGAAACCCTTTAAATGGCTTACTTGTACTTTGTGCCCATACAAATACACTATTTGTCGCAAAGCTTCCAAACAACCTATTAAATGAGTTTTCGATACCACGTGCCGAACCTAATAGTCCAATAAGTAATAAAATTCCCCACCAAACACCAACCATAGTTAATGCTGTACGTAGTTTATTTTTGGTTAAACTATCGTAGACTTCTTGCCACGTATCTCTTTCAAATAAAAATTTCATTCGTTAATTTTTATTAATTCAAATTGGAAACCTATTAAAATTACTTTGTTAATCATAATTAATCGTCTCTAAGTGCTACAATAGGTTTAATTCTTGAAGCCTTTTTTGCTGGTAAATATCCTGCTATCGCACCTGCCAAAATAAGTGTAATGGCTGCACCAACTACAATACTTAAACTTACCGATGGATCTTTAATAAAATATTTCTCTAAAAACGGACCTGCAAATTCTACCACGCCCATACCAATTACTAAACCTACGAAACCAGCAATAATAGTTACCAATATAGATTCTAGTAAAATAATAGATACAATAGATTTTGGAGAAGCACCTAAGGCTTTACGAATACCTATTTCTTTAGTACGCTCTTTAACAATAAAAATCATCATGTTACTAATACCAACAATTCCTGCTATTAAGGTTCCAAAACCAATAACTAAAACTAGAAAGCCTAGAATAAATGTAAACTGGTTAATTGCTTTCGATTCGTTAGCTAGATTTCGAACACGAATGGCACGTTGATCGTTTTGAGAAACCGTAAATCTATCTTTAAGTTTTTTTGTTAGCAGATTACTAAAACCAATAGCTGCATCAAAATTCATATCAGGATTATAGGTTAAATTTATTTGATCGACATAATCGTTATTCCCATAAATTTGTTGTGCTGTACTTATTGGCATGTAGATTAAACGTTCTTCATTATCTCCACCATCGTCACTAAACACACCTACTACCTTATATTGAATACCGTTTAGGTTTATATACTTTCCAATAGCTGTTGTTTTTAAAAACAGATCTTCTTCTACCAAACGCCCAATAACGACTACTTTGGTTTTGTTTTTAATATCAGACTCATTTACATAACGCCCATAAGTTACTTTTGTATTCTCTAAATATTGATGATCCGGGTTAACCGCACGAATGCTATAATTACTTTTTTCGTTTCTAAAAGTAGCAACAACATTTAAGTACACTCTTGAAGTAATGTATTGTACTTTGTCTCCAAATTCTTCTTTAATCCAAGCTTGATCTTCATTTTTAAATTGAATACGTCTTCCTGCTTGTAAGCCATTACTAGCTTTAGATGTCATACCAGATTGTACAAATATTGAATTTGAAGCATCGTCTGCAAATGCAGAATCAAATGTATTTACCAATCCATTTACAATACCAAATAATATTGCAAATAGAGAAATAGCAAATGCTACCGTAAAACCAGATAATAAAGATCGGGTTCTATTCATATTTATACTTTGGAAAATTTCTCTCCAGAGGTCTCTATCAAACATATTGTGATGCTCTTACTTGTTCTACAAACGTATCTTCTATAATAACACCATCTTTAAGTCTAACTATTCGCTTACACATGCTTGCAATATCCTCTTCGTGTGTTACCATTAATATGGTTTTACCTTCATCGTTAAGCGATTGAATAAAATCCATAATTTCGTGAGAAGTCTTGGTATCCAATGCTCCTGTTGGCTCATCGGCTAATAATAACTTTGGATCTGCCGCTAATGCTCGTGCAATAGCAACACGCTGTTTTTGTCCACCAGATAACTCATTTGGTAAATGGTGCGCCCAATCTTTAAGTCCTACTTTTTCTAAGTGAAATAGCCCTTTTTCTATACGTTCTTTACGTTTTAAGCCTTGATAGTATAAAGGTAGAGCGACGTTATCTAAAGCGTTTTTATAATTTATTAAGTTGAAAGACTGAAAAATAAACCCTAAAAATTTATTTCTATAAATAGCTGCCTTTTTTTCGGTAAGATTTTTAATAGGAACATTGTCTAAAATGTATTCACCTTCATCTGCTTCGTCCAGCATTCCTATTATATTAAGTAAAGTAGATTTTCCTGATCCCGAAGAACCCATAATAGCTACCATTTCTCCTGCTTCTACAGATAGGTCTATTCCTTTTAATACATGTAAACTAGAATCTCCAATTGGATAAGACTTGTGTAGCTTATTTATTTTGAGCATAATGGTTGGTTTTTTGATTAGATGTTAACTACATCATATCCATTAGACTACAAAGGACTTTATTTGTTACAGGAATTTTGCTAATAAAATGTTAAAACCTGCATATTTACATTAAACAGATTAATAAAACTCTAGTAAACAAAATATTATTTCTCCTTTTTAACTCTAAAATACTTCCAATAAATAGCAAAGCCAACACCAAAAATTAAAATATATGGTATTGCCATTAAATAGATAATACCATCGTTTATACCTTTTGCTACACCTTGACCTTCTTCATTTTCTAAAACCGCACGACACATTGCGCATTGTGCATTTGTCTCAATAAAAGTGAGGAGAGATAAAAATAATACGATTGCTTTGTTTTTCATTTTTATAAAATTACTTCTCGATACAATTTCTCATGCTTCGAAATCACTCGAAGTGACAATAGATTAAATTACACGTAGTAAGGAGATATCATTAAATACACAATAACACCCGTTACAGCAACATATAACCATAATGGAAATGTAATACGTGCTATTTTTTTATGCCTTTCGAAGTTATTAGAAATTGCTCTTACGTAAGTAATCAATACAAAAGGAATGACTACAACAGATAATAAAATATGTGTTATTAGAATGAAGTAATACACATAAGCAATAGCGCCTTCACCTCCAAATTTGGTAGAATCGCTAGTCATGTGATATCCGATATATAGCAATAAGAATATTACTGATAGAGAGATCGCAAACTTCATTAATCGCTCATGAAGTACTTTATTACCTTTCTTTATTGCCGACACAGCTAAGAGTAAAACAACAGCAGTTATTCCATTTATAGTGGCATAAACTGGAGGTAAGAATGTTAATGGCTCTACATTAAAACCAAAATCTTTAAGTTTAACACGAAATAAGATAGCTACAGCAATAGGAATAATAACAGAAAGTGCAACAATCCATTTATTATATTTCTTTTCGTTTTGTATGTTTTCTGGTGTATTCATTTGTATTATACTGTTTTGCTTTCTAAAGTAAATAGAAATAATAATCTAAGACTTACTCGTTTAAAAGCTTCTTAATATCCTCTTTTAGCATTGTTATTTCTTGTTCATTACCGTCTTCGTCCATTTTCTCTTGCTCGCTAATAACACCTTTATAGAAAATTTTCGGATTACCAAAGTCATCTAATCTAGAACGTATAAATCCATTCTTATCTATTAAAGCAAAATCTCCAGAATGCTCGAAACCAATTTCATCATCTTCAACTTTACCAACAAATATATTAAAGCCAACGTTAGCTAGTTTGTATATTTCAGACTCATCTCCTGTCATTAAATTCCAATTAGGATTGGTAATACCATACTTTTCAGCATAAGCTTTTAAAATTTCTGGAGTATCAAATTCTGGAGTAATTGAAAAAGAAGCCACACCAAAATCCTTATCCATTTTGTATGTTTCCTGAATCTCTACTAAGTTTCTATTCATTCTTGGACAAATAGTTGGGCATGTTGTAAAAAAGAACTCTACAATATATACTTTGCCTTTGTAATCGTCTTGTGTGATGGTTTTACCGTCTTGATTAATAAAGTTAAAAGCAGGTACTTTTTTAGGTTTTCCATTTATTTCTATAAATGCTAAATCTCCTTTATCTTCAAAATTATTGTCTTGCCCAACACTAATTCTATCATTTCTAGTGATGTCGTTATTTTTTATTCTATCTACTATTTTTGGAACGAATATAATTCCGAATAATAAAATAATAAAAGCGATACTTATGTATGAGTAGTTATTCTTTTTCATCTGTTTCTTTATCAGGATTAAGATCTTTGGCTCTTCGGTTTGAAGAATCAATTTTATTTCTTCCAGATTTTCTGTATTCCTCCAATAACACACGCATATCTTCTGCCGCTAACTTATTTTTGATAATAGAAACTTGAGAACAATCGTATGCGGTAAGTGGATAAACCTGTGCTTCTTTTTCAATTTCCTTTTTAGACCTATCGTCCAGTCGCCCACGTTGGCTTAATTCTTTATCAATAACAAAAACACTATTTGTAGCTAATGTGTTATCAAGTTGCTCGCTTGTTCTAAGGCTGTTAAATAGTTTATTAATATCGCTATCACTAGCATATACAAAATGCCAATACTTGTGTACGCTATACCTAGTTAATTCTTGAGTTAACCTCGTCGTCCTGTCTTGGGACTCTTTAGTCACCATCATTACAATTTGGAACTTTTTAAAGCCTTTAAACTTATTATAAACAAGTTCTTTAAGATTGGAAGCTTCTACGACTCTAGATTCGGGATCACTTCCTAAAAAGCCTAAAACAGTAATGTGATCTTTTAATAGCACATCTGAATTTGTAACTGAAGATAAATTTGAAATATCTAGCACTTCATCTTTTACAACATCTAGAACATTGTAGTTATTAGTAGCCGGATATAACATAAGTAAAAATACAACTGGAAGAAAAAACAAAATTCCTAAAATGGAGTATTTTTTTATGGCCTTTTTATTCATCTTCATCACATTTATTTGAGTTACAAAAATAAAAAAGGTGGTTTTAAAAAACCACCTTTTTTTATCTTTTAACTTATATTTTTAACTAAAAATCTCTTTTCACAAATCCGTTAGAATAAACGCCTTCAATATAGCCTCCTTCTTGCAATAGAATGAACACTAAGTAGCATATTAAAAATACGGCTGTCCATATTACCATGCGTCTTAATGCTTTTACTTCGTCACGCATGTGCATAAAATCCCAAGTAATATAATATGCTTTTACTATTGTAAGGATAATAAATATCCAGTTAAGTGCTTTCATGCCCAAAACTTTACCCATAAACATTTCTGGTTTGTAAATACCTAAAACTACTTCAACCGCAGTTACAAATGTTAAGAATGCTAATACACCCCAAATTTTTTGAGTGTTAGACTTAAATTTCCATAACCCTCTAAATATTTCTAATTTATGCTCGTGTGCCATTTTAATATGCTTTATATAAATCCCTTTTATAGGGAATGATACTATTTTTTAATTATACCAAGTAGAAGAATGTGAATACAAATACCCAAACTAAATCTACAAAGTGCCAATACAATCCTACTTTCTCTACCATTTCGTAGCTTTTACGTCTTTCGTAAGTACCAATAATAACATTAAAGAAAACAATAATATTTAGAACAACTCCTGATAATACGTGGAAACCGTGGAATCCTGTGATAAAGAAAAAGAAATCTGCAAATAATGGAGACCCATATTCATTTACTTTTAAATTAGCACCATGTATTACTGCTTTACCATCAGACTTTAATTGTTTTAAAGATTCTTCGCGAGATAAAACTGTTTTATGACCGTGCTCGTTAATAATTTGATTTCTAATCAATATATTTTCGTTAGCAACTAAACCTTTATAAACTTCGTCTATAGAGTATTCCGGCAGTGTACCTTCACTAACAAACCATAGCCCAGACTTGCTTTCGTGTTGTGTTCTCTCAGTATGTGACGCTTTTGCAAAGTCTGCAATAGCTACACGCTCGAATTTTTGTTCTCCCTCTACGGTTTTGTATTCCCCAAACTGAAGAATATTTCCTCCGTTAGTTTGTATAGCACCATATTCTCCTTTAATAAAAGTGTTCCATTCCCAAGCTTGAGAACCAACAAATATAACACCACCAATAACTGTTAAGAACATGTACCATGTTACTTTCTTCTTATTTAAGTGATGACCTGCATCTACAGCTAACACCATAGTTACAGAAGACATAATTAATATAAACGTCATAAACGCCACATAAATCATTGGATAATTACCATGAAAGAAAGGTACGTGCGTAAAAACCTCGTCTGCAATTGGCCAAGATTCAATAAATTTAAATCTAGAAAAACCGTAAGCAGCTAAAAATGCTGAAAATGTTAAGGCATCGGAAACGATAAAAAACCACATCATCATTTTACCATAACTGGCTTTTAGAGGATCATTTCCGCCTCCCCAAGTTTTACCTTCTGTTCCAGTAGTTGCAACTGTAGTATTCATATAGTTGAGTTCGTTAATTTTAAATATTGCACAAAAATAATCATTTTCTTCTACTAAAGAAATGTTAAACTATAATTTTTGAGCCTTGTTTTATCTGATTAGTAAATTCTGTTTCTTGACCGCCCTTATATTGTAAAAATCTAACCTACAAAATACATTAGTAAATACAAGAATACCCACAGTATATCAATAAAGTGCCAGAATGTTCCGGCCAATTCCATACCTAACATATTATCCGCAGAATACTTTTGTTTAAAATGATTATAAATTACAACCAACAAGCAAATTAGTCCAACTGCAACGTGTAGTATATGAAAAAAGGCAATTAAAAATATAAATGACGCCTTAGGATCACTAGTCTCACCCGTAAAATAATACCCAGCCTCTATTAGCGCTCTAAAACCTTGAAATTGAAGTATAATAAACAGTACTCCTAGCACAAAAGTAGTCAACAATAATAGCATTGTTAGTTGTCTATTGTTATTTCTTAAAGCGCGTTGTGCAAAAACATAGGCAATACTACTACCTATTATTACAAAAACACTCACTAAAAATACTTGTGGCAAATCTAACGCTTTCGACCAATCTGGACGTGTACGACTAATTATTACTGCACTTGTTAAACCTGCAAACGACATAAATAATGCGATAAGGCCAAACCAAAGCATCATTTTTTTTGCACGTTCGTTCTTTTCCTTTAAGGTTCCTTGAGTTAAATCCATAATTATCTAATAAACTTATCTACTACGTAAATAATTTGTAATAATGTAATATAAGAGACACTCGCTAGCATGAGTTGTTTAGCCGCTTTTTCAGTCATTTTTTTAAATAATTGAATCGCGTAATATAACATAAACAAACCTAAACCAAAGACGATGGTTGCTGCAACATAAGACAATTTTAATTTCCCTGTTACACCAAAAACTGGCACAATTGAAATTAATATAGTCCAAATAGTGTACATAATTGTTTGTACTGCCGTGCCTTTATCTTGTTTTTTAGTTGGCAACATAAAGAAGCCTCCTTTTTTATAATCGTTAAATAGAAACCATCCAATGGCCCAAAAATGTGGGAATTGCCAGAAAAACTGCAATGCGAATAAAGTTCCTGGTTCAATACCAAAATCGTTAGTCGCTGCTACCCAACCTAACATAAAAGGGATTGCACCTGGAATAGCACCAACAAATACAGCTATAGGTGTTTTTGTTTTTAGAGGTGTGTAAGCGCAAGTATATAGAAAGATAGAAATCGCACCAAACATAGCTGTTTGAGGATTTATATAATATAAAATAGAGAGCCCTAAAATTGTAAAAACCGTTGCTATTACAAATGCCGTTTTCACAGTCATACGGCCAGCAGGAATAGGACGATTTTTAGTCCTGTCCATTAAAGCATCTAAATCTTTTTCTATAATTTGGTTGTAAGCGTTAGAAGCTCCAACCATAAAATAACCACCTAATGCGAGAAGTAATAATGTTGTATAATTAACCTCGTCTACACCAAGCAAATAACCTGCAACTGAAGAAAACACGACACTTAATGCTAAACGCATTTTAGTGATTTCTTTAAAATCTGAAATTAATGAAGGTTGTGCTATTGTAGTTTTAGTACTCAATGTATTGCTTTGCTTTTAGAGCTTTTGATAGCCCTTAAAAATTTGAGGCAAAGATACGTTGTAAAAGTAGATTTATAAAAGAAAACTTAGAGGATTTTATAGTTAGCAGTAGACTTAGAAAATTCTATTACTAAAATCTGCAACAAAAGCGGTCACATCTAAATTCCTAAAAGTTATTATTCCACTTCCGTTCTCTGCTTCATCTATAATGTATACATTTTTACATGTTTTAATTAATCTGAAAAGTGAAAGTCTTAAATACTCTAAATCACAATCTATAGATTTTGTAACACTAGAACTAAATAATATATAGTTTTAAACAACGCTCTCTTCTCTTTTTCTTTATAAAAGTTGTTGAATCCATTTCCATTTCCTTAAAATCGTAATATCATGTAGAGTTTATTTTAGGCATCCTAAAATTATAATCCGCTATTACATTTAAAAAACTCGTAATATCAAATATGTTATACTACTTAAATGCCTTAAAATATCATGTAACTGTTTCTTTGTGTAAATTTTCTATCGCATATTCATAACGAAGACGCTATTTTATTGCATCAATAGCGGTTTCTACGTCATTTTCTTTTGAGAAACTGAAATTAAAAACAAAGAAGATTATTAAAACATTTTAAATGTGCATCTACAAATCAAAATACCAATTAAATAAGTCAGTTCTAATTCCAAAATTAAACCAAACGGTACTATTATTTAAAACCGTCATTGATTCAGCTTCTGGGTTAAAATTACGGTAACTAATATTTGCAAAGACTTTTAAATTTGAAGCTGGGTTTATTAAATAACCACCTTGAACACTCGCATTAATGGTATTATTTCTTATGCCTTGTCCTATTTCTACTCCAGAATCGAAAGGCCTATCTACTTCGCTTTCGAATATATCGCCTCCATAATTAAAATTATCGACACCATTATTTACATCGAATCCACGAACACCTGCAATAAGCTTAGCCTCACCCAACCAGCGCTTGTATTTATAACGCCCAATTAATACCACCTCTCTAAAGTTCGCTCCCCAAAGGTGTGCCATTGGTTGGTTATTATGTGCATAATTTAAAGTAATTGTATTATGAGAATAGGTATAAGGGCGTACTGCATTATACTCCGCCTGCAACATTAAGTCCTTAACTTTAAAAGCATTGTAATACTTTGCTCCTAATTGTATTCCAAATTTATTTTTCCAACTTCCTTCTCCTCCTTTTGCATCATTCAAAGAGAATTCATCTAAAACAAATTGAGAATACACATTAACATTATCGTTAATCTTATATTTTCCTGAAGCTCCAACAATAGCGTTACCCGCATCTTGACCAGTTTCAAATTCGATAGCACGATAAAAAATAATAGGATTTAGATAATTAATATCAAACCCTCTATCGTTAGTGTTTGCCCAAATTACAGATTCAAATAATCCTATATTTAAACGCTTATTAACATTCCAACTTAAGTAATGGTTGGCAATATACTTAGTAAGAAAGGCTCCATCTTCGGTAACTTCAGCCCTAACATCTTTTAACCATGTATAGGTATTTGTATATTTTATTTTCCAAAATTTAGTATTAAGTTTTAGATAAGGATAAGAACTTGCTACATCACTTTGAAATAACGAACGGTAACCATCACCTATAAAATTCTTTCCATGTCCAAATTGTACATTTATAAATTTTGATGGTGTATAAGACAAATAAGCTTCGGCAACTGGATAATCGTATGCATCTTCTTTAAAACTTTTAGCAATACCTCGTCCAGGAATTAGTGCTGGACCATTAGAAGGCTTGATACTTTCTGCGTAGTCATTAAAATATTGAGCAAACCGACCTTGACTTTCGTAAATAGAAGCCGAGAAATTAAACTTTTTTCCCAAACCACCTTGAATAAAAACACCTCTTGTATTATTATATGTGTAACTAAAATCGGCATCTGTATCTTTCCCAATTTGTAAATCAAAAATAGGATCTACAGTAAACCAATAGTCTTTACCTTGTAATTGTACTAAATGCTCATTCCATAGCTTTTTTCCAACCCAAGATTGAGTTTCTTTTCTTAAGGCTTCATTTTCTGCATTGAAATCGTGATAAGTAGAAACGTCATCATAAATAAATGGCTTTGACGCCGTGTGACTATTAGTCCCTATTAAATTTGTTGCACGATCAAATTGAGAATAACTTTCATGTGAAAACGGGATATTTAATTGACTAGAATATTCACTATTATCGTATTTTTTATGATTTGCCTTAACATTATCCAACTCATTTTTGGCCGCTAATTCTAAAGCATTTAACTCCTGTCCTGTTTGTTTTTCATTTTGAAGAGCTAAATCTTCAGTAATCGCAGTTTGGTCTTCTAATGGAATTTTTAATGTTATTGAATATTGTTTATACGTTGCATTGCTATTATAAGTTGCAGGTTCTACTTTTGGAAATTCTTCGATAACCCTAATAGCTTCTGATTTTAACTCTGGATAGATAGCATCAACATACATTGTTCTAAAACCACCTTCTTTATCTACTTCAAATAAAATAACAACCTCTCCTTTATAAGCAGCTTCGCTAATATGTTCTGGTACTTTGAAATTTTCAAATAGTAAATTAAAAACTTTAGTATCGAAACATTTTTGCATGTTAGCCACCGGTTCTTCTTTACAAGAATCAAAAACTGGAGGTTTTTCATTATTATCTTGAGCCATTGCAAAAGACTGAAAACATAGTATTAAAATAAAAGCATAAAACTTCATAGTCTATTTTACATTTAATTTCGTCGAAAGATAGCATTTTTAAATTTTTTAATGCTGAAGTTCCCATACTTGATTAAAAATTAAAAACCGTTACTACCAAAGGTAATAACGGTTTAAAAGTAATTAAAACAGTCGTAAATTTATTGAATATTGAATTTAATTGGAAGCATATAAGACACTTCAACTGGTTCATTATCATTTTTACCTGGCTGCATGGTTGGTATCTTACCAACCACTCTATTAGCTTCTTTTCCTAAAGCCGCATGATTGGCTTTAGTATCTATAATCTCAACTTCACCCTGTTTATTAATTTTAAACGACACATAAATTTTCTGTTTCCCAGTTATACCTAAATCAGTAGCGACATCGGTGTCAAACTTCCTCTGTACAAACTTTGATAATTTATCCGACAAACATTGTCGTCTACCATTATTAGTCGTTTCTTTTTCGCATCCTGGAAATATTGGAACTTGTTGCACAGCCAAAATATTTATTACAGGCTCTATATCATCAATTTTTAAACTAGGGTCATCTGCAGAAATAATTGGAGTAGCCTCCTTTGGCACCACAACATCAACAATATTTTCTACAGGCTCTTTTACTGTTTTATCATTATCTACGATTTCTATTTTTGGTTCTTTTGGTTTGGGCTGTTTCGTTTCTTGTTTTTCTTTTGCCTCTACCTCCTTAACAATTTTAAAATTTGGCATTACATAAACAAATTCCTCTGTGACTTCTTTTTTTGTTGGCTCATAAAGGTTTTCATTGGATGCAAAAGACATCTCTAAAGCTCCATAACTGGCCAATAAACATAAAATTAACCCAACCTGAAAGTACAGCGTGGAGTTTTTTTGTAAATTTGCATCATGCTTTTGTGATTTCTGCACGTTTTTCTCGTTTTGACGAACGAGATCGTGACTTTTCTTTGAATTGTTCATAATTATTAAAGTTTAGATGTTAATATTATGAATAATTAACAATAAGCATACCAAAAACAAAAAACCCGATACAATTTTGTATCGGGTTTTTAATTTATATGTTTTAAACTAATTATTAGTCTTGTACATTAAATGTTATAGGCAAATCGAAAGTTACTTTAACAGGCTTCCCTCTTTGCTTACCAGGTTTCATTTTAGGTATTAAACCTACAACTCGTCTAGCTTCTTTTTCTAATCCAGGATGTGGACCACGTGTTTTAACATTAACAATGTTTCCAGCTTTATCTATGGTAAAACGTGCATAAATACGTTGCTTCCCACTTAAACCTAATTCTTGACCTAAATCTAAATCAAATTTTCTTGAAACAATTTTGTTGATTGCGTCAGACATACATTTACGCTTCTCGTTATTGTTTCCCTTTTCACAACCAGGATATACAGGAACACTTTCGATAACTGCAAAAGATACTTCTACATCTTCTTCTATTTCTTCTACTTCAATTTCTTCAACTTCAACAATTTCTTCTTCTTGAGTTGTTTCTGTAGATTCGATAACCGTTTCCTCTATTTCAGCTTCATCTTCAACAACATCAATAACTTCTGGTGCTGGTGGCGGCGGTGGCGGTGGCGGTGGTGGCGGTGGTGGTGCTTGATTTGTAATTGGAATTTCTTCATCCAATTCATCATCAACATCAATAGACCTATTATCTACAACACGCTCGTCGTATGTTTTGTAATTGATAGCTGTATATGTTAAACCTAACATTAACAACATACCAACCGCAAAATAGAGAGAGCTGTTTCTGCCTACGTTTGCTTTAGGGTTTTTCTTTGTTTCCATTAATTTATTTATTTATGCTTTGCTAAAATAACTATTTATTTATCAAAAAAGCAAGCTATTATTCTTTTTTATCAAGTGTTTCTTTACACATAACAAAAGTAATGAAGCAAATACCATTCCTAAAACATTTGCTAACACGTCTTTAAAGTCACTTTCTCTACTTATTGTCACCCAACCTTGAAGGAGTTCTATAGAGACACCATATACCAATGAAAAAAGTGCCGCATAAGCCAAAGCTTTATTGTATTTAAAGTTTAATTTATAATAAAATACTACAAACCAAAGTACAACAAAAATAAAATGTGCTATAGCATGCCCAACTTTATCGTTAAATGAAGGCATCTCTTTTACAATACCGTTTATCTTTATTAAGCATAAAGCAGATAACGTTAGCGTGTAAAAAATACTTACCAAAAGACTAAATTTCTTAAGCACTAATTAGTGCTTTATAAGCATCGGCAGATAACAAAGAATTTAATTGGGAAGCATCAGTTACTTTAACTTTAACCATCCAACCATCTCCATAAGGATCTGAATTTACTTTTTCTGGCTCGTCTTCAAGAGATTCGTTAAATTCTATAATCTCTCCTGCAACTGGTAAAAATAAATCTGAAACGGTTTTAACAGCTTCAACTGTACCAAATACTTCTTCAGCATCTAAAGTTTCATCAACAGTTTCTACTTCAACATAGACAATATCACCTAATTCGCTTTGTGCAAAATCTGTAATGCCTATTGTAATTACGTCTCCTTCTACCTTAACCCATTCGTGGTCTTTAGTATATTTTAATTCTGATGGAATATTCATTGTATTTATTTTATGATTTTTTACAAATGTATTTAAATGCTTTGGGTTTTCAAATAGAAAAATTAAACCATTTTTTAGTTACCAAAATTATATCTTAAAGTAAACCCAGAACGTATTGTTGTTTGTGGGAATGCGGTAGATATAGCATATTCTGAAAACGTGTAATCGAAGTAGAAAATACCTGTTAAGTTTTTACTAAACGCGTAGTTAGCATTATACTTTAAACCGTAAATGGTTTGTCCGCTTGTTATTTGATTATTCTCTAAATCTAAGTATCTAATAATTGTTTTATTGTCTCTAACCGAAAGGTTAGCCTCCATTAATAAATCGCTTACAATTGATTTTTTAGGTCCTGCTAATTTAGATTTTATACGTACATCTTTAAATCTATAACCTAACTTCAGCGAATATTCTTTACCCTGAATTTCGGTCATTAAATTATTATCGAAACTTAAAGATAATAATCTATCCTTTCTAACCTCTACTCCAACAACTACAGAGTTTTTCATTTCCATATCTACCTTAATTAACGGACTAAATAGCTCGGTTAAGTTGATATTACTATATAGCTCAGCATTTTTAAAGTTACCAGCTTGGTCTAAGTCATCTGATGGTTGAGACGCATAAGGCTCACTGTAATCTATACCGTTAAAATCTAGATTTGTTCTAAACTGATTAATAGTATAACTTGATCGGTAACCATGTGATAATGATAAACGTTTAAAACGTTTTTTAAACCAATTAAATTTCATTAGTCCTGTGTACTTAAGATCCCAGTTTGGGATTGGTACATTTCTAAAGGCTCCTAATTTTGTCTTCTCTGCATTTTGACCTGTATAAGCACTTAAGAATGCTGGTAATAATACTGCTTGGCTTGTTTTACCAAAACCTAAAGGATATCCTTCTGCATCCACATCTCCAACATTAGCTCCTTTTTCTGCTGCTAATCGTCTAGCAATTGTTAGTCTATTCTCTCTAAACGCATCAAAAGCTTCTGAGCTAATTTCATCGCTCTTGCCAAAGGCAGTAGGTAATGTAAATGTTGATATATTAAAGTTACCAAAAACATTAGGTGTTAGAGAAGTGTATTCGTTATTATCTATTCTATAATTCTCGGTATAATTTTCAGCATACGTTCTTGTTCCAACTAAATCTATTTTTAAGTCGTTAAATGGCTCTAAGTTTGCCGAAAGATCTAACTGCTTAGTATGGTTTTTGGTGTATTGCTGATTAAAATCTGGAAACACAGTTAACCAACCATTTCTAGCTGCTAAATCTCTAATATCACTTTGACTTCCTAAAGTATAACCAAATGTTGGTTTTGACGCACTAATAAAACCTGGAGTATCCAAAAACCCAGGTAAAAATGTTCCATTGTTTTCAGAATAATTAGCTTGAATACGCTTTACAGAAGTTAAAATTCCAATACCAAAGTTTGTGATTCCTGTTCCCAAACCACTCTTCTTTTTGGCTGCTGCCTTTTTATCATCTTCTTTGCTAACTGTTCCCGGAGGAGTAGCCGATCTTGATAGTCTACTAACTTTTCCGTTACTTTTTATTACGCGTTTTTTCTTAATACCTAAGTATTTATAAAACTTACGCATATCTAACGTAGAGTTAATATTATGTGTGTTTCCATTAGAAATAGAATTCCCTAAATCGTATGTTAGACCATCATCTGCCACAAGCTCTCCAAATAAATCTGATCCTTTTTGCCACTGATATAAACCTTGATAAGAATATGTCGCTTTAAGAAAATCAAGTGCAGGAAATTTACTAAAAGGCAACTCGTAGTTTATACCTAAAGTTTGTGAGCGCATATTTGCGTCTCCAATATCAAAATACCCATTCCAAACATCTTGACTCGAATCTTGCTCTCCATTAATAATATTGTCTTTAAAATAATTTCTAACAATATTATTATTTGCGACTGCAAAATTAAATGATAATGATTTTGTTAAATTCCAATTTACTGTCGATTGGAAATCGAAGTTATAGTTTCTTCTAAATAATTCTTCTAAACCAATATTATTTCCGCCCAGCTCTACTTCTCTAAAGCGCTGTCTATTAAATTGTCTTTTTATATCAGAATTAACCGTAAAACTTGAAGGCAATAAATTAAGATTAAAATCTTTTAAAAGCTTCCAGTATTTACCAGTAAAAAGAGAATCATTCTTTTTAAACGGCTCGAATACTTTTGGTTCAAAATTATAGGCATAACTCGCACCCGTTCTTGCTTGCTTATCTATAGAACGTTCTATTTCGAAATCGCGATGTTCTACTTTGTTATATGAATGGTTAAATGTTAGGTTCTCTACATCGTAAAAACGAGGCTTAGACTCTCCTGTCCTAACCTTTCTAACACCAATAAAATTGATACTTCTACGTTTTGTATATTCCTCAGATTGTTCTCTGATAGTTTTCTTTTCATCAGCACTTCCAGCAGCATCAATTCTGTCCTGAAGCCTTAAATCTTCGTACTGCGCATCGTATTCTGGTGTAATTAATTCTACACCTTGACCATAATTAAAAGGTAATTGAACGCCCCATTTTTTAGGTAATAATTGCCCAATATTTATATTAGTAACAACATCGTACTGTTTAACCTCTTCCATACTGCGCTCTTGTGGACCTTGATCTACAGAGCCAAAACCAGCGGTACTCATTCTACCTGTTGCACTTATGTTTGCAAAATCAGCAAAATTAGTATCTACATTCATTATTGCAGCCCAACCACCTTCATTATCCATATCTGATAATCGAAGTTCATTAAACCAAACCTCTCCACATTGCGTATTAGGTGAGCCATTTTTAACACCAACCATTAAAGTTCTTACTGCTCCAAAATTTGGATTCCCTTTTATTGCTAATCTCGTTTGACCTAGCTCATAATTCTCATATTGGGTAGCTGTTGGGATTTGTATTAATTCTCCATTTACAACATCGTAAAAAGTAGCATCAGGATTTGCTAAAGTACCATTTGCAATTCCTAGAGATTTTATTTGTTCTAAAAGTTCTAATGGTAAATTTATTTCATTTGCGGTTGGCCACAAGGCAGCACTAGTTGTTCCTGTTGAAACTTGTAATGGAACTTCAATTTGATAATAGTTTTCGGTTAAATCATTACCCATTCTAATAAAACCAACTAATTCTTTGTCTCCTAATCCAGGAAGATCTCCTTCTTCGGCATGCATAAACATTCTAAGACGTTTGTACTGTCTCATGTCTACGCTAATATTTTTATAGACTGCTCTAGAATCTTTAGCACCTAAATCACACACGTTTACTACTAAAGATTGCTCGTTCTGATCTATAATAGAATTATTATTATTTAATCTTTCTGGTTCAATTCCCGGAGGAGATTCATAACTACCATCATTTTCTTGTGTACTTACCACTCCAACGGTAAACTCTGTGTCATCAAAATTTGGAGATGTTGGGCCTCCATCTAATGCTAATTGATATCGTCTCCAGTCGCTACGAACTAAATCTAAGGTACCAAAACGGAAAGTTGTTTGTTCTGAAAACCCATTTAAGTACATTCTTGCAAAACGAATGGAACGCAAATCTGTTATACCGTTTACAGCTTCAACATGATCTCCTTGAACTGGCACTCTAAATTGGTACCAACGCACCTGTTCTGTGTTTCCGTTAGGTAAATCTCTTGAGCGTAATTTTACATCTTTAATAAAGTCACCAATTGGATTCCCTGGTGTAATTTCATTTGTACTATTTAGAGGTAAGTTTGGTCGTGTTAATTCTAATTCATATTCAAAATAACTATCGATAGTATTCATCGTGTTATCTCTATTAATATCTTCAACATCTGGTTGTGTTGTAGAGCCTCTATCGGTATCGCTAAATGTATCTGGCGAGTTACCTTGCACATTATTGTAACGCTTGTAACGATCTAAAACGTCTCCTTCTGCACTAAGATAATATTGGTAGTTATCTGCTGATGGGTCAGTTAAACCACTAAAATCTGGAAAATTAACACCTTCTTCGGCATCGTTATAACCATCGAATCCAACATCTTGATTCGTACGCTCCTCTCCTGTAGAGTCGAATGCGTAAATTAACGCTTGATTTAATGGTACTACAGTGTTGTAACTAGTTGTTGGCAACAAATCAATATTACCATCTGCTGGCAATCCATTTTCGTATTGCTTTCGTCCATCACGAAGGACGTCTTCTGAAATACTACCAAGGTTAAATACAAGCTTTCCTCCTGGATTTGTTGGATTATCTTGAAAAGGATCTTGCATCCAAAATTCAATATATTCTACATTAGATTGCTCGAAATCCGTAGATGTTAATGGTCTTGTTATACCTGCCCAACTATTGGTTGGTATTCCAAGAGTATTACCATCTGTATTTAACGTTTTAAAGTTATAAGGCCCTCTTTCTGTTGGGTAATAAGTTAAATCTAAAGTATTTAAAACAGATGTTTGACCTTGTGCAATATCTTGTTCTGGAAATAACTCTTGCACAAATACACGAGAGGTGTACAAATTTGACACGTCGTCGTCGTCAATTCCAGATGGTCTTTGTCCTCCGTAGAAAATAGGATCGATAGTATACCAGTTTAATAATGCCCTATCGTAACCATTCTCAATACCGTCTACATCATTAACTGCCGTTTCATTTAATAATATAGGTCTACTTGACAATCTCCATGATTGAGTCGATTTTAAATCAATACCATTTTGGCTACCTTCAAAATCATCTATATAAGCTGTAGCTTCTCCATTAAAGTCTGTTCCTTTTGGTGCTCCTGGTAATAAATAAGCAAATTCTCCACTAACCGATAAGTTTGATGGCGCATCTGTATCTATATTTGGTAATTTATTTGCTAACCTTGTAAAGAAAGGTACTTCTGTAGAATAGTTACCATTAAAGCCAAGTATAGTGTTATTTATTGGCTCACTATTATAGTTTGCTTTCTGGGTAATTGGCCTTTCGTTTAAATTAACGTAAGTAGCACCAATTAAGAATTTCTCGTTAAATTGGTGTTCTACGTTTATACCTGTATAACGCTTTGTTTGCTGACCAAAAATCGAATTGTTTTCTGTAGTAACTTGAATTGGTGTGTTTGATGCTTTTAAAGCTTCATCTAAAATTTGTACACGACCTAATTGATAATTTACAGTATAATCTACACCTTCTACAAGTACACGACCACCAGCAGTAACTTTTACAGAACCTCTAGGCACGTTAAAACCTCCAATGGCAATACCATCTCCTCCTTGAGATTTATAACTCCCTTTTATTTGAAATTTATTTTTCTGAACCTCGTCTAAAGCTGCCGTTTTTGTTGCTTTATAAAGTATATCGTAAACATATTTTTCTTGATTAGCATTCGTGTATGTATCCGATTCATAATCGAAACCATTGTTTCCTGCATTACCATCATTATCTAGAACATCGAATAAATAACGTCCAAACGGTTCTACTTTAGTAAAAACAATTTTTCCATTTTCGGGAATTACAGTTATTCCAGGTTCAAAATCGAAAAACCCATCACCATTAGCTTGTGGATCTCCATTATAATTTAATTTATCTAAATTGAATAAACGTAATAACGTAGTTTGTTCAATTGGTTCACCTTCAAAATCGGTTCCAAAAGGAGATCCATCTACTGCTGTAATAAAATTTAAAGGTGCAGATTCGTTGTAGAAAATATTTAATTTAAAATCCTCTTGACTTAACTGGTAAGCTCCAGTATCGTAAATATTCTTCATCATTAAATCCCAAATAGGTTGAGATACAGATGTAATACTACTTTTAAGTAATTTTAATATTAAGTTGTTATTAGTTACGTTAGTTACTTCACCTGCGCTATTGGTTTCTACATCTGTCGCACCAATACCATCGTTTGCGAATTCACCAACTTGAAAAACTTGACCTCCAACCGTAAACTGGAAAGCTGCCGCTAATACCTCGTCATTATTTAAGCGTTGATTTAATGAAATATAACCTAATTGCGTATTAATAACATACTCTTGACCTTCTTGTAATTTTCTAGTATTTTCTAATTTGGCATAATCGAAACCTTCATTATATCCAGGAATTAGAATACCAGATTGAACTGTTGCAATATCTCTAATTCCATCTGTAATTTGCGAACCTGGCCCACCAATATTTGTTGGATCTAAACGGTTGTTACCATTATCTGGATAAGCTCCAGGTCCAGCAGTAACAACAACACCAGTGTTACCAATAACAGCAGATTCTCCAAGATCTTGAAGTGCAACAATGTTTCTAACATTCTCGGTACTATTACTTCTATTAGTTACCCAAACTTCTGCTCTCGTAATTTGAATATTAGTATTAATATACGGATAATTAGCTAAAGCTTTGTCGTAGTTTTCGCGAAAGTATTGTGCTAAGAAAAAGTGACGGTTTTCATCGTAATCACGAATAAAGAAATCGAATTCATCTAATGTACCACCACCTTGTGCGATTACAGAACGTGTGTCGGATTTTTGTTCAGAAAACACAGCGGTAACTGTTGTCTTTCCAAACTGTAATTTTGTTTTTACACCAAATAGACTTTGCGCTCCCGAAATTAGAGAACTGTTTAATGGCATACTTACATTACCAACTTCTAATTTTTGAAGTATTGAATCTTCACCTCCACCAAAAGTAGGATCGTATTCTAACTTTACTAATTGCTGGAAATCGAAACTCGCTTCGGTATCATAATTAGCTGTAACTTGTAGTCTTTCACCAACTTTACCTAATAAACTTAAGCTAATTCTCTGGTCGAAATCAAATGTAAAATTACTTCTATTTCTAGGCGAAAAAGATGGATTATCTTGTTTTGTAAATAAAACTCCCAAATCCATTTCTAAAGAACCTTGCGGAACAACCTCAATAGTATTACCTCCAAAAATAGTTTCAAAAAAACCTGAGTTGACATAAAATTCTGGCAACAAATTCTTTTTTGCTTCTTCGGAAGTCTCCTTTTTTCCATCGAAAGCATCTATCTTATCTTGGTAATACCCTTTTAAGTTTTCTTTAAACACCAAATCTTGATATTCTTTTGGTGTTAATATTATTGGATAATTAATATTAAAATTACCAACAGATTCTGTATAGACATAACGATTTGATTCAGGATCGTAAGTATACTTTGCAGTTATACTATTAGGGTTTGGCATTACAATATTACCAAAACTAAATCCCGTCTTTGTAGAATCGTTTTCTACTGATGGATCTGGATCTTGAGCAAAAGCGGTAAGCGATAACAAAAATGCAAATACTGTTAATGCACTCTGCTTAATCGATTTATAAAAGTATAGGTTAGGTGTATTCAAAATCTACTATAATTTTTTTAAAGCTTGTTTAATTATGGACTCTACGCTTGCCTCAGGTTCAGATACAACAATTTTATCCACCACGCGTTCAGCTTGCTTTTTCGCAAAACCTAGAACTTCTAAAGCAGATAACGCTTCATCTTTGTTGGTATTGCTTCTATTAACAGAAACTTCATCAATATCATAAATTTTAATGATTTTATCTTTTAAATCTATAATTACACGCTGAGCAGTTTTTACACCAATTCCTTTTATAGATTGAATAAGTGCAACATCCTCTGTAGCAATACCTTCCCTTATTTGTTTTGGTGTTAAAGACGATAGCATTGTTCGTGCTGTATTAGTACCTATACCACTTACCGAAATAAGTAATCTAAATACCTCGCGCTCACCTTTAGTTACAAAACCATAAAGGCTATGCGAATCTTCTTTAACCTGAAGGTGTGTAAATAACTGTATATTTTCCTGTTCCGGGATTTGAGAAAAAGTATTTAAAGAAATATTTAATAAATAACCAACACCGTTACAGTCTATAACAACATCTGTTGGATTTTTTTCAACTAATTTTCCCTTAATATGTGTAATCATTTACTTTTTCTTGTTAAGATTTCAAATGTAATAAAATTCTTGGACTAAAAAATTACTCACTTTTTTGACTCATTACTGCTTCTTTTCCTTTCTGTTGTGCATCTATTACTGCAATTGCAGTCATATTTACAATTTCGTCTACACTTGCATCTAATTGTAAAATATGAACAGGTTTGCGTAAGCCCATCATAATTGGACCAATAGATTCTGCTTTATTCAATTCTTTAAGCAATTTGTAAGTAATATTTGCTGACTCTAAATTTGGAAAAATAAGTGTATTCACCTTATGTCCTGCTAATTTTGAAAACGGAAACTTATCCTGAAGCATTTTGTTATTAAGTGCAAAATCTGTTTGCAATTCTCCATCTACTATTAAATCTGGATGTCTTTTATGCAAATAAGAAACTGCTTCACGCACTTTAGTTGCTGTTTGATCTTTTGAAGAGCCAAAGTTTGAAAAACTTGTCATAGCCATTACTGGTTTTAATCCAAACATTTTAACAACACCAGAAGTCATTTGTGCTATTTTAATTAAATCTTTAGCTGAAGGATTAATATTTATAGACGTATCGCTTAAAAACATTGGCCCACGTTCCGTCATCATTACATTAGTTGTTGCAATTCTAGTAGAACCAGGTGCTAAACCAATAAGCTCTAACATTGGTTTTACAACTTGAGGATAACTACGAGAGTAACCAGATATTAAAGCATCTGCATCTCCTTCATTAATCATCATTGCAGCGTAATAATTACGTTCGCGCATTAATTTTTGAGCCTCTAATAAAGTAACTCCTCTACGTTTACGTTGCTCCCAATAGACTTGAGCGTATTTGTTCTTTTGCTCATTTTGTTCATCCGTTTTAGGGTCGATTATAAGCACATCTGCATCAAACTCGATTTCTTCCTTTAAACGCTCTATCTCATCTTTTCTTCCTAATAAAATAGGAATTGCTATGCCTTCATCATGAACTATTTGCGCAGCTTTAAGTACATCTATATGGTCTGCTTCTGCATAAACCACACGCTTAGGAGCAGATTTAGCTCTATTTAAAAGCAGTCTAATAATTTTATTATCATTACCCAAACGCTCTAACAATGAGTCTTTATACTTTTCCCAATCTTCTATTGGTTCTAATGCCACTCCACTTTCCATTGCAGCCCTTGCAACCGCTGGAGACACTTCTCCAATAAGTCTTGGATCGAATGGTTTTGGAATAATATACTCTTTACCAAAAGTTAGTCTGGTTTCATTATATGCAATATTTACTTGCTCTGGCACCGGTTCTTTTGCCAAATTAGCTAATGCTACAACGGCTGCCATTTTCATGGCTTCATTAATTTTTGTCGCGCGCACATCTAAAGCTCCTCTAAAAATAAAAGGAAAACCAAGTACGTTATTTACTTGATTAGGATGATCGCTACGTCCTGTAGCCATAATAATGTCATCTCTAGTGTCTATTGCTAATTGATATTGGATTTCTGGATCTGGATTAGCCATTGCAAAAACAATAGGATTCTTAGCCATTACCAATAACATTGCTGGAGTTACAATGTCTGAAGTAGATAATCCAACAAAAACGTCGGCATCTTTCATGGCTTCATCTAAAGTATCAATTTTTCTATGTGTTGCAAATTCTGCTTTTTGAGACGTTAAATTATCTCTATCGTCTCTAATTACACCTTTACTATCTAGCATAACAACGTTTTCACGCTTGGCACCAAATGCTAAGTATAATCGTGTACAGGAAATGGCTGCTGCTCCAGCTCCACTTACAACTATTTTTACGTCTTCAATTTTCTTTTCTGAAAGCTCTAATGCATTTAATAAGGCTGCTGCCGAAATTATAGCCGTACCATGTTGGTCGTCATGCATTACAGGAATATCTAACTCCTCCTTTAAGCGCCTTTCTATTTCGAAAGCTTCTGGAGCTTTTATATCTTCAAGGTTAATACCACCAAAAGTAGGTGCTATCATTTTCACGGTTTGTATAAACTCTTCAATATTTTCTGTATCTACTTCAATATCGAAAACATCAATATCTGCAAAGATTTTAAATAGTAAACCTTTACCTTCCATTACAGGCTTTGAAGCTTCTGGTCCAATATTTCCTAAACCTAAAACTGCTGTTCCATTAGATATTACAGCTACAAGGTTTCCTTTTGCTGTATACTTATATACATTGTTGACATCCTTTGCTATTTCTAAACAAGGCTCTGCCACACCCGGAGAGTAAGCTAAAGCCAAATCTCTTTGACTTGCATATTTCTTTGTAGGTACAACTTTTATTTTTCCTGGAGTAGGCTTAGCATGGTATACTAAGGCTTCTCTTCTTTTGCTTTGTTTGCTCATATTTTAGCTTTTACTCTGACATACAAATGTAACGTTTTTGAAAGAAAAGAAATGATGAAAAAATTTTATCTTCTTACTTCTATTTCTCATTTTAATAAATTTTTCTATCTATTTCTTACATGTTTTGTTTTACAGTTGTTTTCTACAATAAGATTTTACTAAATTACTTTTCAATTTAAAAAGAAAAAAGGCTTAACACTAATGAGTGCTAAGCCTTTTTAAATAGAATTACTTTTAATTAAATATTATTCAAGTATTATTGCTCCTTCTTGCTTAGAGAAGAATCCTTCTTCTACAGTTGGAGAGAAACTAATATCACTAACATCTATTTTGGTAATATATTCACCTAAACCATCCTTATCTTTAGTAGACCAATAGGTTTTAAAACCTTTAGCAAAAACAACTCCATCTACAACTGTTTTTTCTTGGCTCACTGTTATTTTTTCTGGAGCATGACCACCATTTGGAAAATACTCAGGATAAGAAACAATATATTTAAAAGCAGTTACTAAATTAGTTTTTGAACTAATATATAAAATATAATAATCGTCTGGTGCAGAACCAACACCTGCACTATATGTTGCTTTAATTACTTTTTGAGTCCCTCCTTGAAACTCTGTTTCTGGCAATAACTCTAAATTTACTCCTTCACCATCCAAAACAAAAGGATGACCAGAAAAGTATAATGGTGTTAAAGCCCAAAATTTAGTATCGTATTCAAAAGATGTACTATCCTTAGCTTTTATCCAAGCTTCTTTACCGTCCCATCCAAAAATAGAGCTTGGATCTTTAATACTATTATGTCTTGCTTTGTTACTCCAAGTATCTATGGTTTGGTATGAGTTTCTAATACCTTTACCATTTACTGGTTGATAATTAAACTGTAAAGAGAAATATCCATTTCCATACCATTTGTCTAAACCTCCATGAGCTTCCATTGCACTCCATAAAACTTTACCCGCGTCTGTAGCATTAAGTCTTTTATTAGCAGCATCTACTCTTTTTTGAATCCAAGAATTTGGAATATTATATTGATTTTCTGCTATTTCCACATCCTCTTTAATATTTGTTTCTTCTTTTTTTGTTTGCTTACAAGCAACAATACTTAATACTAAAAATAGACCTAGAAATTTAATTGATGTTTTCATTTTATTATTATCTTTTTAATTAATATTTAATAGTCGAGATAAATTACCTATCCTTTCAATACAGAAAGAATTATTTCAAGAAATTTATATTTCGTTGTAATCCTGAAAATTTAGTACGCTTAACTGCACTTTTTTGAAAAACGTTTTTAAACACATCTTCAGTAATTTCTTCCCAATCTTTCTTAGTCATATCTAATAACTCCGGATGCGGATTAAAAAGTGGTTCGTTATGTGGCTTAGAGAATTTATTCCACGGGCACACATCTTGGCAAACATCGCAACCAAACATCCAATTATCAAACTTACCTTTCATTGTGTTAGGTAATTGATCTTTTAGTTCTATTGTAAAATAACTTATGCACTTACTTCCGTCAACAACATAGGGCTCTGTAATTGCTTGTGTTGGACACGCGTCTATACAAGCGGTACACGTTCCGCAATGGTCTGTTGTAGCGTGATCGTATTCCAAATCTAAATCTATTATTAATTCGGCTATAAAATAAAAAGAACCTACACGCTGTGTTAATAAATTACTATGCTTGCCTATCCAACCTAAACCTGATTTTGCAGCCCAAGCTTTATCTAAAACTGGTGCAGAATCTACAAATGCTCTTCCACTTACTTCGCCTATTTCATCTTGAATAAAATGCGTAAGCTCTTTTAACTTAGACTTAATAATGTGATGATAATCGTGACCATAGGCATATTTAGAAAGTTTTGGTGCTTCGGTATCTTTTTGTGCTTCTGAAGGATAATAATTAAGTAAAAGAGAGATAACACTTTTAGAATCGTCGACTAATTTTGTTGGGTCTAAACGTTTATCGAAATGGTTTTCCATGTAACTCATTTCTCCATTCATATTCTTATTAAGCCAATTTTCTAGTCGTGGTGCTTCAACCTCTAAAAATTCAGCTTTACTAATACCACAAGACAAAAAACCGAGGCGTTTGGCTTCGGTTTTAATTAAACTTGTGTATTTAGCTTTATTGTTTATCATATATTGAAGATTCCTACATTAACAGCAATATATTAAAATAATCCTCCTTGAGTTGGACCTTTTACTCTTCCGAGATGTTTGTACGCTAACTCTGTGACTTCTCTACCTCTAGGAGTACGCATAATAAAACCTTGTTGAATTAAAAAAGGTTCGTAAACTTCTTCAATAGTTTCTGAACTTTCACTTACTGCTGTTGCAATGGTTGAAACACCTACTGGTCCTCCTTTAAATTTATCGATTATTGTCGACAGAATTTTATTATCCATCTCATCCAACCCATAAGCATCAACATTTAAAGCTTCGAGAGAAAACTTTGCAATTTTAATATCTATGCTTCCATTACCTTTTATTTGAGCAAAATCACGAACACGACGTAATAACGCATTTGCTATTCTAGGTGTTCCTCTACTTCTACCTGCAATTTCTATTGCAGCTTCCATAGCTATTGGCACATTTAATATTTGCGCACTACGTTGTATAATTGTACTTAATAATTCAGTATCGTAATATTGTAATCTACTCTGGATTCCAAAACGTGCTCGCATTGGTGCAGTAAGTAAACCAGAACGTGTGGTTGCACCAACTAAAGTGAATGGGTTTAAATTTAATTGAACCGTTCTTGCGTTTGGTCCAGACTCAATCATGATATCTATTTTAAAGTCTTCCATTGCAGAATAAAGATATTCCTCTACAATTGGACTTAATCGATGTATCTCATCAATAAAAAGCACATCTCTATCATCAAGGTTAGTTAATAAACCTGCTAAGTCACCTGGCTTGTCTAAAACTGGTCCAGAAGTAACTTTAATGCCTACATCTAACTCATTAGCAAGTATGTTTGCTAAAGTAGTTTTACCTAAGCCTGGAGGGCCATGAAATAATGTATGGTCTAAAGCTTCATTTCTTTGGTTAGCAGCTTCAACGAAAATCTTTAAATTTTCCAACACTTGGTCTTGACCAGAAAAATCTTCAAAAGATAGTGGTCTTAATGTTTTTTCGATGTCAAACTCTTCAGAAGAAAAATTATCGTTGGAAGGATCTAGGTTTTCGTTCATGGGCCTTTCCGCGAAAGCGGTATTCTTATTTAATACTATTTAAAACTCATTATTCCATGAGTTAAATTACAACCGAATAACTTCAGCTTACACAAATATAAAGAAAAAGCCTTTCAGTTTTTATTAGACTGAAAGGCTTTTTAATATGTTATGATTTCTCAGTAGTGAGAGACCCTTTTTACAAAGTCATTTTTTAATGTTGTAATTCTTCTTCTCCTTCTTTTAAAGGAACGTTTTGCATTACAAAATCAACGTCATGTCCTGGTTTACTATAATCGTAAGACCATCTGTGTACATGAGGTATTTCTCCTGGCCAGTTACCGTGAATATGTTCCACTGGTGTTGTCCACTCAAGCGTTGTAGCTCTCCATGGGTTTTGAACTGCTTTCTTACCGTAGAATATACTACTAAAGAAATTCCATAAGTATATTAATTGAGCAACTCCACCTACTAATGCGAATATTGTAATGATCTGGTTTGTATCAGCTAAATCATCGAATAATGGGAAATTAGAGTTTGTATAATAACGTCTTGGTAATCCAGCCATACCGATAAAGTGCATTGGGAAGAATACTCCATAAGCACAAATAGCTGTAATCCAGAAGTGGATATAACCAAGTTTCTTATTTAACATTCTACCAAACATTTTAGGATACCAATGGTAAATACCTGCAAACATACCATAAAGTGCAGATATACCCATTACTAAGTGGAAATGCGCGATTACGAAATAAGTATCATGAACGTTAATATCTAAAGCAGAATCTCCAAGAATAATTCCTGTTAAACCACCTGTTATGAATGTAGATACGAAACCTATAGAGAATAGCATGGCAGGATTCATTTGAATATTACCTTTCCATATAGTTGTTATCCAGTTAAATGCTTTTACTGCTGATGGTATTGCAATTAATAATGTTGTGAACGTAAACACAGAACCTAAGAATGGATTCATTCCTGAGATAAACATATGGTGTCCCCAAACTATTGTTGATAAAAATGCAATAGCTAAGATTGAAGTAATCATTGCTCGGTAACCAAAAATTGGTTTACGTGAATTAGTAGCCATAATTTCTGACACTAATCCCATTGCTGGTAAGATTACAATATATACTTCTGGGTGTCCTAAGAACCAGAATAAGTGTTCGAACAATACAGGAGAACCTCCTTGGTAATGTAATACTTCTCCTTGTATAAATATATCTGATAAGAAGAACGATGTGCCGAAACTTCTATCCATTATTAATAATAATGCTGCAGATAACAATACTGGGAAAGAAACTATACCAATTATAGCTGTTACAAAGAAAGCCCAAATTGTTAATGGAAGTCTAGTCATAGACATTCCTTTTGTTCTTAAGTTTATAACTGTTACAACATAATTTAAAGATCCTAATAATGAAGAAGCGATAAATATAGCCATAGCTACTAACCATAACGTCATTCCCATTCCAGAACCTCCTTGTGCCATTGGCAACGCACTTAATGGAGGATAAATTGTCCAACCTGCTGCTGCTGGTCCAGCTTCAACAAAGAAAGATGATACCATGATAACACTAGAGATAAAAAATAACCAGTAAGAAACCATGTTTAAGAATCCAGAGGCCATATCTCGTGCACCAATTTGCAACGGAATAAGTAAGTTACTAAACGTACCACTTAAACCTGCAGTAAGTACGAAGAATACCATTATGGTACCATGTATAGTTACTAATGCTAAATAAATATCTGCATCCATAACACCATCTGGTGCCCATTTGCCTAATAATGCTTCAAAAATTACATTAGGCTCTTCTGGCCATGCAATTTGCATACGCATCATTAAAGACATTATCACACCTATAACACCCATAATAGTACCAGTAATAAGGTACTGCTTGGCTATCATTTTGTGATCAATACTAAATATGTATTTAGTTATGAAAGTTTCTTTATGGTGGTGATCGTCGTGAGCGTCGTGAGTATCTGCTTGTGCTGACATAATCTATATATCTTTATAATCTTTTATTAATTATTTACTAGAGAATTCTTGAATTCCTTTTGAGTTCTAATCCAAGCATCATATTCTTCTTGAGTTTCAACTATTATTTTCATTTGCATATTGTAGTGAGATTTACCACAAATTTTATTACATAATAATAAATAATCGAATGTGTAAGGTTCTAAAGCCTCTTCTCCTTTAGCTACTAAAGCCTTAGATTTATCAACTCTAATTTTATTAATGTTTGTAACCTTATCTTTCATCTCTGGAGTATCACGCATGTCCACAGTAGTGACAGTTGGAGTGAAACCAAATTGGGTTATCATACCTGGAACACAGTTCATTTGCGCTCTAAAGTGAGGCATATAAGCCGAGTGTAAAACATCTTGAGAACGCATTTTAAATAAAACTGGGCGTCCTACTGGTAAATGTAATTCTGAAGTGATAATATCATCTTGAGCATAAGGATCAGCTTCATCTACTCCTAAAATATTAGCGCGATCTATATCTATTAATCTAACGTTAGCTTTACCTAAAGTATTATCTGCTCCACTATAACGTGCTTTCCAGTTAAATTGTTGAGCATATAATTCTACAACTAAAGGATCGTTATCTTCATTAACATTCATGATTGTTGTCCAAGTAAATAAACCTTGAATAATCAATACTGCTAACACTATTACTGGAATAATTGTCCAAATAGCTTCTAACTTATTGTTGTCTGCATAAAACAAAGCTTTTTTACCTTTTTCACCTCTATACTTAAAAGCAAAATAGTGTAATAAAAACTGTGTTATTGTCTGTACGATGAAAATAACTACCATTGAGATAATCATTAAACTATCTACTCCTGGACCATGTTCAGAAGCTGAGTTAGACATTAATGGTAAATCACCAAGCTCAACAAAACTCCAAATTGTGATAATATAAATGAAGGCTAAAAAACCTATCATTAAATAACCATTTAATTTATTGTCTTTGTCGTTTGCTACTTGATTATTTCCATCCACAGAATCGCTTTGGGTTAAATCGAATATCTTGACCATCTGCCAGATGGCAACTAAAATAAATACTAATACTAAAATTGATAATAAAGCCGTCATTGTTGTCGTTCTTCTTTATTTAATTGTGTTATTAATAATGAAAATGCTCACTTTCTTTAATAAATGGATTTCTTGTTTGTACTAATGGTGCTTTTGTAAGTGCAGTAAATACAATAAAGATAAATAATCCAGCAAAGAATAGTAAAGATGCAATTTCTGGAATTCCAATGTACCATTGATCACCTACTGATGCAGGCATAATCATATTGAAAATATCAATATAATGACCTCCTAATATTACAACACCCGCCATTACAACAAACCAAGGAACACGCTTGTAATCACTGTTCATTAATAATAATAATGGAAAGATAAAGTTCATAGCTAACATACCAAAGAATGGTAATTTATAATCTTCAATTCTAGTTACGAAGTATGTTACTTCTTCCGGTATGTTTGAATACCAAATTAACATGAATTGGGAGAACCATAAATAAGTCCAGAAAATACTAAAAGCAAACATAAACTTAGCTAAATCATGAATATGACTATCGTTTACATTTGGTAATAAACCTTTACTCTTTAAATATAAAGTTATAAAAGCAATTACGGTAATACCACAAACCATCATTCCTGCTAATACATACCAGCCAAATAATGTTGAGAACCAATGTGGATCTACACTCATTATCCAATCCCATGACATCATCGATTCAGTGTATAAAAAGAACACTAAGAATCCTGCAGATATACGGAAAATCTTTTTAAAGTTTTTATTATCATTTGCTTTGTCTTGGGCAATAGAAAATTTTCTTGAAAAATGTCTATATAGAGACCATCCTGCAATAAAAATTAAACCTCTAATTGCAAATGCCCATGTGTTTAACCAGCCTTTTTTACCTGCGACTAATTTATCAAAATCAGCACTACTAGGATCAACCATATCAGGATTCATCCAAACAAATATATTAAAATGACCAATTGTTCCTGAAGCAACAGCAATAGCTAAAACTATTAAAGCACCTGGTAACAAGTAAGCAGTTATACCTTCCATTACTCTTAAGATTAATGGAGACCAACCAGATTGAGAAACATATTGAAGTGCATAAAATGCTAATGCTCCTAATGCAATCATCATGAAAAAGAATGCTGCAACATAAAAAGCCGACCACGGTCTGTTATGCATTGCATGCATTACATGATTTACATGTTTTGTATGCTCATCTACTACTTCATGACCTTCATCATGCGCAGCGTCTGATCCATGATCACCATGCCTAACAGTTTCTACTTGATGTGTTTCTTCTACGTGACCTGCAGCTTCACTATGACCATCTCCATGATGTGTTTCACTTGCCAACATAGTCTCTACTTCAGCAAATGATTTATTTGAAGTTATAAAGCCATAGCCTACACCTAATAGTCCTACGACCATTAAAATGATTGCAGTTAATCTTAGTCTATTTGAAATTTTGTATTCCATTATATAATCTTTAACTATATCTTATTTTTCTAAATCTGCCTTCAATTTCATAACATATGAAACTACTTGCCAGCGCTCTTCGTAACTTAACTGATTTGCATAGGAGCCCATAGCGTTTTTACCGTAGTAGATAGTATGATAAACACTACCCTCAGTAATTGCTCTTCCAGCATCATCATAACTTGGTATACCAAGAATCTTTTCTCTTTGCACTAACTTTCCTTTACCGTCACCTTTCGTTCCGTGACAAATACCACAATAGATATCAAATAGCTCTTTACCCTTTGCGTAATCTACTTGAGTAGAATCTAAAACGTTTTTTAAACTTACTTTAGCTTCATTATAACCTTCTGTAGTGTTATCAATATCGAAAGGTGTATAACCTCTAGGTATTGTACCTTCTGCCGGTAACTGAGCTTCTACTCCGTTTGCGAAAGCACCAGATTCTTGATATGTTTCGTATGCTACTGATTCGTACATATTAGGCATGTATTCATAATTCGGTCTCGAATCTTTCTTACAAGCTACAATCGACACTAAAATCAGCGCTAATATTGTTATGTTAAAAATGCTCTTCATTGTCTATAATTAATGCGTATTATCTACTACGTTTATTTCAACTGCACCAGTTTCTAAAAGTAAATCGTGCAATTCTTTTTCGTTACCGTGAACAGCGATTTCCATTAAAAAGTGGTCGTCAGTTGTTCTAGGATCAGGATTTTCGGCTTTTTTGAATGGCCACATTCTACTTCGTAAATAAAATGTTATTACCATTAAATGTGCTGCAAAGAAAACCGTTAATTCGAACATAATAGGTACGAATGCTGGCATATTTTCTAAATAGCTAAAACTTGGTTTACCACCAATGTTTTGCGGCCAATCTTCAATCATAATGAAATTCATCATTAAAGTGGCTACTACTAAACCTACACAACCGTACATAAAAGCCGCGATTGCTATTCTTGTTGGCGCTAATCCCATTGCCTTGTCTAGTCCATGGACAGGAAATGGAGTATATATTTCATCAATGTGATGTCTTTTAGCTTTCACTGATTTAACAGCTGCCATTAAAACATCATCATCGTTATAAATAGCGTGAATTACTTTTGAAGTTTCCATATGCTACTCGTTATTATTATTTTGTTCTTTATTATCGAAATTTGTCACAACCGATGTTCTAGCATCTGCTCCAGTTCCCATTAGTGTCTTTCCAGAATCTCTTAAATTCTTGTACTTATCACCAGAAGATTTTAAGATCGTCTTAACTTCGGCTTGGGCAATTACTGGGAAAGTTCTTGAATATAATAAGAATAATACAAAGAAGAACCCTATAGTTCCAATAAAAATTCCAATATCTACAAACGTTGGAGAAAACATTGTCCATGAAGATGGTAAGTAATCTCTGTGTAATGATGTTACAATAATTACAAAACGCTCAAACCACATTCCAACGTTCACTACTAATGAGATAAAGAATGAGAACATAATGCTCGTTCTTAATTTTTTAAACCACATAAATTGTGGAGAAAATACATTACAACTCATCATTAATAAATAAGCCCACCAATATGGTCCAGTTGCCCTATTTAAGAACGCGTACTGTTCGTACTCTACACCAGAATACCATGCTACAAATAACTCAGTTATATAAGCCACACCCACAATAGAACCTGTAATCATAATTACAATGTTCATTAATTCGATATGTTGTACTGTTATATAGTCTTCTAAGCTACACACTTTTCTCATAATAATAAGTAAAGTGTTAACCATTGCGAAACCAGAAAATACTGCTCCTGCAACAAAATAAGGAGGGAATATAGTTGTATGCCAACCTGGAATAACAGATGTTGCAAAATCAAAAGATACAATCGTGTGTACAGAAAGTACTAATGGCGTTGCTAAACCAGCAAGCACTAATGACACTTCTTCAAAACGTTGCCAATCTTTAGCCCTACCTGTCCATCCAAAACTTAATAGACTGTATATTTTCTTTTGGAAAGGTCTTATTGCTCTATCACGTAACATTGCAAAATCTGGTAATAAACCTGTCCACCAGAAAACCAATGAAACAGATAAATACGTGGAGATAGCAAATACATCCCAAAGTAGAGGTGAGTTAAAGTTTACCCACAAAGATCCAAATTGATTTGGTATTGGTAATACCCAATACGCTAACCATGGTCGACCCATGTGAATAACTGGAAATAAACCTGCTTGTACAACAGAGAAAATTGTCATTGCTTCTGCAGAACGGTTAATTGCCATTCTCCATTTTTGACGGAATAATAATAGTACTGCAGAAATTAATGTTCCTGCATGACCAATACCAACCCACCAAACGAAGTTAGTAATATCCCAAGCCCAACCTACGGTCTTGTTTAATCCCCAAGTTCCAATTCCAGTAGATATTGTATAAACCATACATCCAACTCCCCAAAGGAAAGCTACTAATGCAATTGAAAATACAATCCACCAATGCTTGTTGGCTTTTCCTTCTACAGGTGCTGCTATATCTACGGTTACATCGTGATATGATTTGTTGCCTGTAACTAAAGGTCTTCTAATAGGTGCTTCGTAATGAGACGCCATAATCCTTTTAAATTGTTCGTTAATTAATTCTTTTTATGCTCTCGTGTTTCTCACTTTAGTATGATACTGAACATTAGGTTTAGTACCGACACTCTCCAATAAATGATACATACGATCATCTTCTAAAAGTTTTGCAACTTTACTTTCTTTATCGTTTATATCTCCAAATACCATCGCTCCATTGCTACAAGCAGAAGAACATGCTGTTTGGAATTCACCATCTTTAATAACACGTCCATCACGTTTTGCATCAAGAATAGTCTTTTGTGTTTTTTGAATACACATAGAACATTTTTCCATGACACCACGAGAACGTACTGTTACATCTGGATTAATAACCATTCTACCTAAATCATCATTCATAAAGTAATCGAACTCATCGTTTCCGTTATATAGGAACCAATTAAAACGACGTACTTTATAAGGACAGTTGTTAGCACAATATCTTGTACCTACACAACGGTTATAAGCCATATGGTTTTGACCTTGACGACCATGTGATGTAGCCGCTACTGGACAAACAGTCTCACAAGGAGCATGATTACAGTGTTGACACATTACTGGTTGAAAAGCTACTTGTGGATTATCCGCAGGATGTTCTAATTCACCGAATCCTCCTAAAGAACCATTATCTCCAAATAAACCTTCGAAACCTTCTTTTTTAGCATCATCAGCTTCAAAAGAATCTTCAGATGAATAGTATCTATCAATACGCAACCAGTGCATATCACGACTTCTACGTATTTCTTCTTTACCAACAACTGGTACATTATTTTCTGCGTGACAAGCTATTACACAAGCACCGCAACCTGTACAAGCATTAAGGTCGATAGATAAGTTAAAGTGATGTCCAATTGAACGATCAAATTCATCCCATAAATCTACATCAGGAGAAGTTACTTCTACTTCTTCATGATTTAAAGATACCATAGGAACAGCGTTCCAATGTTTCTTATCCTTAGTATTAAAAACCTCAAGTGTAGTTTCTTTAATAATGTCACCACGACCCATTAAAGTATTTTGCAATTGCACACAAGCAAACTCGTGCATACCAGTCGCTTTTGTTACAGTTACATTTTGTATGTTGTTGAAACCTTGATATAATGCATAAGCATTAACTCCAGTTTGCATCTCTTCTTTTAAACCTGCCTTTTTACCATAACCAAATGCTAATCCAACTGAACCTTTAGCCTGACCTGGTTGAATAATTACTGGAACAGTAATTTTAGTTCCATTTACTGTAACATCAGCATAACTACCATTTAATGCTCCTGTTGCTTCGTGCTCATTAACTAAATCTAAAGCTTTAGCATCTGCTCCTGAAACAGTTAAATAGTTATCCCAAGTTGTTCTTGTAATAGGATCTGGAAACTCTTGCAACCAAGGATTGTTTGCTTGTTGCCCATCACCCATTCCTACTTTAGTATATAAAGTAAGTTCCATTCCATTTGAAGTTGCACTAGAGGCTAATGCTCTTGCCGCGTTTCCAGATGGTGTTTCTACATTTTCTTCTGAAGTTTCAGTTGTATCTTCAACTAAATCTCCTGAGAATTTTGATATATAAGATCCATCATGTAGTGCTTGGTTGAATGATGCACCACCTAATATCTCTGAATTCCAAAGTGTTTTAATATAATCACTATACTTTTCATCTTTACCATTCCAAAGCATTAAAATGTCTTGAAATTGTTTCGTATCAAACAAAGGACGAATAGTAGGTTGAATTAAACCGAAGTGACCTTTCTTTAACTCTACATCTCCCCAACTTTCTAAGTAATGAGGTGCTGCTGCAATATATTGCGATGCTAAAGCTGTCTCATCTGCTTTCATAGAGAAAGCTATAGATAATTCAGTGTTTTTTAATCCTTCAGCAAAATCTGAAGCATTCGATAATGTATATAGTGGATTTACACCACTCATAATAACAGCACCAACTTTACCTGCCTTCATATCAGCAACTAAAGACATAACTGCCTTATCATTTCCTTGTCTTGTCTTAATAGGTTTTTTAGAATTGAAAGCCTTACTACTTAAAGCTTCGTTAATTTCTAAAACAACCGTTTGTGCATTTACATCTTGAAGACCTGTTACTACAACACCTGCACTTCCAGCTTTTATTAATTCTGAAGCTGCATCTTGTACTGCCTTTTCAATATTTGCTGGTAAACTTCCCGAAAAAGACCCACCAACTAATAAGCTATGTAATTTTGCTAAAGCTAATTTTTGCTGACTTGGTGTTAAAGGAACACGTTTATCTGCATTTGCTCCAGCTAAAGACATATTAGATTCAAACTGAATATGGCGAGACATTTTTCCATTTGTTGGAACACGTCCTTGAGAGTATGCACTATCAAATCCTCCTCCTTGCCAATCTCCTAAGAAATCCGCACCAAATGCAACTATTGTTGCAGCTAGTGAAAAATTATAATCAGCTAAACCTCTTTCGTTATATTTTGCTTGAAATGCATCTAATGCAGCAGACTCTGAAACAGCGTCATATACTACATGATTTACATTACCATATTTTTCTTTAAATTCTGCAATTAATTTAGACGTAGTTGGACTTGCATATGTCTGTGTTAATAACACAATTTGCTTTCCACCGTCTTTTAATGCATTTAATTTTTGAGTCGTCTCTGAAGTAAAAGCAGACCATGAAATAGCAGATTCGCCTTTCATTGGACTTTTAACTCTTAAACTATCATATAATCCTAAAACTGATGCATTAACCCTTGCATTTGCACCACCATCTGTAGCACCAAGATTATTGTTTTCAATTTTAATTGGACGACCTTCTCGAGTTTTTACTAAAACACTTGCAAAATCAAAACCATCTGCAATCGTTGTTGCATAGTAGTTTGCTACACCAGGAATGATAGAATCTGGCTGAACTACATAAGGTATTGATTTAATTACCGGCCCTTCACAAGCCGCTAACGAAGCTGCCGCTGTACTAAAACCGACGTACTTTAAGAAATCACGACGCGTTGTAGAAGAAGCCTCTAATGCCTCCTTGTCTCCAAGAAACTCATCTGTAGGGATTTCGTTTACAAACTCGTTTTGTTTTAGCGTCTCAACAATAGAGCTATCTTTTAGCTCCTCAACACTTTTCCAGTATTTCTTGTTTGATGACATATTATATAATTGAATTACTTCTTAATTTATTATTAATTTACTCTTATAAAATTTCCACTTTCGTAGATATTATTAAAAACGATGTCTTTAATAATGACACTTCCCACATTCTGTTCCACCCATCTGTGCAGCTGTTAATTCCTCTACACCATATTTTTTAGACAGTTGTTCATGAATTTTAGTATAGTATTCGTTATCCTTAACATTGACATTAGTCTCTCTGTGACAGTTAATACACCAACCCATTGTTAATGGAGCAAACTGATACATAACTTCCATTTCCTCTACTGGTCCATGACAAGTTTGACATTCAACACCTGCAACTGAAACGTGTTGAGAGTGATTAAAGTAAGCAAAATCAGGTAAATTATGAATTCTTGTCCATTTAACCGGCTTCGTTTCACCTGTGTATTTTTGTTCTGCATCATCCCAACCAACAGCCTTATATAGCTTTTTGATTTCAGAATTATAATCTACACCGTACTCAGCAACACCTTCAGCCTGTGTTTCTGGAGCTACTTCGTAAATAGACTTATGACAATTCATACAAACATTTAAAGAAGGGATACCAGATGTTTTACTAACCCTCGCCGAAGAGTGACAATATTTACAATCGATTCCATTATCTCCTGCATGTATTCTATGAGAATAGTGTATTTCTTGAACTGGCTCGTAACCCTGATTAACTCCAACTTGCATAAAGTAACCATAAACAAAATATGCTGAAGCTAATAAAAAGAATATAGCAGTAACTAAAACTAAAAATTGATTTTCAGCAAAAGCCTTCCATAAAGGCGTTCGTTTTGGCTTCGCTGCTAACTCAACACCTTTTTCATCTGCAAAACGACGTAAAGTTTTATTTACTAAAAACAATGCTCCTGCCAACAAGGCAAACAATAAAGCTAATGCTCCTAAAATTAATCCATTTGAAGATGTATCACCAGAAGGATTAGCATTTACAACTTGACCCGGTACGACAACTGGAGCCGGAGCCTCTGCAGCCGTATAAGCCAATATATTATCAATATCTGCATCTGCTAACTGTGGAAAGGCAGTCATAGCAGTACCATTATACTCCTTATAAATCTTGTTTGCATAAGCATCTCCAGATTTAACCATGCCTGCACTATTTTTAATCCATGCATAGATCCAAGCTCTATCCAAACCTTCGTCGTCAGATAAACGAGTTTCTACATTACGCAATGCAGGACCTGTCATTTTCTTATCTAATTTGTGGCATGAAGCACAATTAGCATTAAATAATGCTTTACCAGCTGCAACATCTCCATCTTGTGCAGAAAGAGTTGTTGAAAACGCTATTAAAAAAATTAAGCAAAAATGAAAAACATTAAGACCTAATCTGCGGTGAATCACCTGTTTCATATTGTTGATTGAATTTACTTCTAAACTTTGGTACGATTTTTTCATCTATATATAAAAATACAGTTCTAAAAAACTTAGACAAAAGTAATACTTAAAGTCCATTTTTGAAATCTTAAAGAAGTCTTAATTTACAATTTAGAAAAATTCTAAATAAGAAAAATACATTTTCTTTCGTTTAATACTTTTACATTTGCATTAAATATATATTGAACATGAACATTAAAACCCTAAAAATCCTTTGTTTATCTTTAGGATTAACACTTAGTAGTAGTTTCGTTTTGGCGCAAGAAGGCACGGTTGAAGTAAATCAAGATCCAGAAATTACAGCATTATTAAAGTTAAAAAAACAGATAAATAATGAAGATGAAGATAGTGATCGCTATAAAATCCAAATTTATTCAGGTTCTAGAAGCGGTGCTGAAAGTGCGGAAAACAAATTTGATAGCTCGTTTAATTCATGGCCTTCAAAGCTCGTTTACGAAACACCAAACTACAAAATTTGGGTTGGTAATTTTAGAACGCGATTGGAAGCTGATAAAGCATTAAAAACAATTCAGAAAAAATTCCCAATAGGTACTTTTATTTTTAAGCCGAAGAAGAAGGATTAATAATAAAATAAACCACTTAAAGTATACGTTCGTAATTTAACATTCATACTGCCAAAACTAAAAGATTGTCAGAATAAAATACGAGTACAAAAAACGCT